>NZ_JAUSQZ010000001.1:4800000-6000000 GCF_030811555.1 Kineosporia succinea
CCCGCCCCAGCAGCTGCAGCAGCTCAACGAGATGATGACCCGTCCGCCCGAGTTCCACGTGATGGCGTTGCGCGAGGAGCCCCGCCTGGGCATGTTCGTGGTCGGTCAGTTGGCCCGCAAGAACGGCATCCGCGTCACGCTCACGCCCTCACCGGCCTACGGCGGCACCCGCGTGGTCGTGCTCCTGCCCAACGAGCTGCTCGACACCAAGGCTGAAGCAGGGCCGAACCCGCTTGAGGACGCCCCGGTCACCGACCGCTCGATGAACTCCATCCACGAGCGCATGGCCTTCCACGGGGAGCTGGCCCCGGCGGGCGGGACCGGACGGTCCCGTCTCACGGTGGTCGGCTCGAGCGGCCCGTCCGGGAACGGGGTGGGCACCCCACCGGAGGCCGACGGCGTTCGCCGGACCGGGCGTCCGCAAGCAGTGAATCCCCGCCCCGCCCAACCGGAACCCGCCCACCCGGAACCAGCGCAACCGGAACCCGCGCTGTCGGAGGTCGTGCGCCCGCCGGTGTTCCCGGCCCGGACCGCCGGGGGCCACCCGAACGGAAACACCGGCCCGAACCCCTACTTCGACCACCGCGACCCCCAGGACCGCGAGAGCGTCGGCCACCAGCCCGAAGGCCGCCGCACCGGTCGGGACACCGCCCCGACCCCGGTCGTGACCGCAGCCCCGATGCCCCGTGTCCCGCAGGCCGCCCACCCGCCCCGCCGCGAGACCCCGCGCGAGAACGTTCGCGAAACCGCCCGCGACACCACCCGGAACGGTGCCCACGCCGGCCGTCCCGACCTGCCCCGGCGCACCCGGCAGGCGCACCTGTCCGACCGGCTGCGTGAACCCGCGGCCGCCCCGCCGGTGCCGACGGCGACCGGCGCCCATCCGACGGTCGCCCCCGAACGGGCCCGCAGCACCATGGTCGCGTTCCAGTCGGGCACCCGCCGCGGCCGGGGCGGGCAGCCCGGATTCGGCGACGAGACCGGCTGAAAACTCCCATGGCAACGAACATCACGATCGAGCGGATGAACGAGATGAGCGAGAACACTTCCCGGCAGGGCCTCGACTGGCTGGTGGACGACCTGATCCGGCGTCTGCCCGGTGTCGAGCAGGCGATCGTGCTGTCGTCGGACGGGCTGCTCATCGGCCGCTCCCGGGCGGTCGGGCGCGACGAGGGCGAGCACCTGGCCGCGGTCGCGTCCGGGTTCCAGAGCCTGGCCCGCGGCACCGGCCGGCACTTCGGCGGCGGCAACGTGCGCCAGACGATGGTGGAGATGGACAACTTCTTCTTCATCGTGACCGCCGCCGGTGAGGGCGCCTGCCTGGCCCTGCTGGCCGACGTGGCCTCGGACCTGGGCATGGTCGCGTACGAGATGAACCTGCTGGTCACCAAGGTCGGGACCTATCTCAGCTCGCAGCCGCGGGCCGAGACGGGCGTGGAGGCCGGACGCCGGTGAGCGGGTCCGACGGCACCTGGTTCGACGACGCGGCCGGGCCTCTGGTCAGGCCGTACGCGATGACCGGGGGCCGCACCACCAGCCGCCAGGCCGACCTCGAGATCATCGCGCTGGTCGTGGCGCTGGGCCCGGTCAGCCGGGCCCAGGCCCTGGCGCTCGACGACGAGTGCCTGCAGATCCTGGAGCTGGTGCAGCAGCCCGCGTCCGTCGCCGAGATCTCGGCCGGGCTGCGGCTGCCCCTGTCCGTCACCAAGATCCTCCTCGGGGATCTGATCGACAAGAAACTGGTCGCGTTCCGATCGGCCGTGACCCCCGACATCCACGTCCTCCAAGCGGTGATCAATGGCATTCGAAAGCTCTGAGCCGGTGATGCGTGGCTCGTCCGTCAAGCTCCTGGTGGCCGGCGGTTTCGGCGTCGGCAAGACCACCATGGTCGGCACGATCTCCGAGATCCCCCCGCTGCGCACCGAGGAGGTGATCACCGAGATGAGCCGCGGGGTGGACGATCTGGCCGGCGTGGAGTCGAAGTCGACCACCACCGTGGCCCTGGACTTCGGGCGCATCACGATCAGCCCGGAACTGGTGCTCTACCTGTTCGGCACACCCGGCCAGGACCGGTTCTGGTTCATGTGGGAGGAGCTGGCCGAGGGCGCCATCGGGGCCGTCGTGCTGGCGGACACCCGCCGTCTGGGCAGCTGCTTCCCGGCCGTGGACTACTTCGAGAGCCGGGGCCTGCCGTTCGTGATCGGGGTCAACCGGTTCGACGGCAGCGAGGACTACGACGCCGACGAGGTGCGCGAGGCGCTCGACCTGGAGCGCTGGGTGCCGGTGGTGATGTGCGACGTACGCGACCGGGCCTCGTGCAAGGAGGTGCTCATCACGCTGGCCGAGCACGCCCTCACCCTGGCCGCCTCCAGCCCGGCACCACTTTAGGTACAACTCCGGGCGGGTGGCCCCCGCGCCGGGCCGCGGCGGAGAACACTGGGGGCGCGGCGCACAGGGCGCCCGTGGCGCGAGGGGGATCGCATGACGGCGAAAGTGTTGTTCATCCACGGCTATCCGGACACGCACCGGGTCTGGGACCCGGTGCGTGCCCAGCTGAAGGGCTACGACACGGTGGCCCCCGACCTGCCCGGCCACGGCCGGGCGATGCCCCGCGGGCTGACCGGCACCCGCTGGGACCTGGCGGCCTGGCTGACGGCCGAGCTGAAGAAGTTCTCCCGGCCCCCGCACGTGGTGGCCCACGACGTCGGCGGCATGGTGCTGCACAGCGTCCTGATCGAGAACCCGGAACTGGTGCGCAGCTGGGCCCTGACCTCGACCACGCACCCGGACTGGCCCTGGCACCACAACGCCCGGGTCTGGCAGACCACCACGCTGGGCGAGGCGGCCCGCGACGAGTACCTGGCCTACCCACGCAAGTACCAGGTCATCGGGCTCACCGAGGCCGGGGTGCCCGCCGCGCACGCGCCGGTCACGGCCGAGTACTACGACCGCACGATGTTCGACGCCGGTCTCGCGTTCTACCGCTCCAGCGTCTACCTGGGGGACTGGTGGCCCGCCGAGGACGCGGAACTGCCTCCGGGGCTGGTGATGTGGGGCGCGCGCGACCGCTACCAGACGCCGGAGTGGGGTGTGAGGCTCGCCGCCCGCACCCGGTCCCGTTTCGTGGCGCTCGACTCCGACCACTGGTGGCCGCTGGAGCAGCCCGAGGCCGGTGCGGCCGAGCTGAAGCGGCACTGGGCCGCGGTCGACAAGAACTGAGACCCACAGCTCAATGGGGGACGTCGTGGTCACGGTGACCGCGACGTCCCCCGTTGTGGTGGTCAGGACGGCGCGAAACTCGCCGAGAAGCGGTGCGCGGGAGTGGAACCGGCCGGGCAGCGGGCACCCCCGGCCGCGGCCGAGGCACCCCAGACCGCACATGAGCAGACGGTGTGGCGGGTGCTCGCGGCCGCGCTCGAGGCGGCGAACGGCAGTGCGCTCAGCAGCGGGACACCGGCGGTGCCCAGGAGCAGGGAGCGCCGGGAAAGGTCGAACGGCATGTCAGCCTCCGGATCGGTCAGCCGCGCTGTGACGAACGTTTCACGTAACGGCTGTACATGAGTTCTCGCAGGACGTCGTCCCCACCCTCCACGATGGAGACGTGGCGGATGTCGCGCAGGCACCGCTGCACCGGATGACTCTCGGTGTACCCCAGCCCGCCGAAACCCTCGGAGGCCGTGGACACCAGGCGCCAGCCGGTCTGTCCGCAGTGCATTTTCGCCATGATGGCAGACTTGATCACGCCGTGCCGGTAGAACGCGGCGGCCGGGGCCGATGATGCGGCGAGAGCGTCGTAGTCGGACGCGGCGCGCTGGCACACGCTCTTCATGCTCTCCAGATCGGCCTCCAGCTGGCCCATCCGGGCGGCGAACACCGGGTGCTGCAGCAGCGGGCGCCCGGCCACCTCCTTGGCCCGGGCGTAGTCCATGCCCAGATCCCGCACCCGCCGGGCGATCCCGACGGCGATGGCCGACATCAGGATCCGGCTGCCGTTCAGCCCGACCTCGAGCACCCGCAACCCGTTGCCGCGCAGCGAGTAGATGGCCGGCACCGAGCAGTTCTCCAGCGTGGCCGGGGAGGTCGCGGTGCCCTGGAGGCCGGACATGCGCCAGCGCGGGCCGATGGTGAGGCCCGGGGTGCCGGCCGGGACCAGCACCACCGCGAACTCCTTGTCGTTCGTCTCGTTCCGGGCCAGCACCAGGTAGTAGCGGGCGGCCGCGAGGTTGGTCGAGAACGCCTTGCTGCCGTTGAGCACGATCCGCTCGCCCTGACGGCGGAAGGTCGTCTCGGTGCGCGCCAGCTCGCTGCCGGCGCCGGTCTCGCTGCCCAGCGTGGCGCAGAACGAGCCGTCCCGGGCCATCTCGGTCAGGAACGACTCGGCCACCAGCGGGTTGCCGTACAGCTCGAGCATCCGGGAGCCGAGGATCGACAGTGCCGCGGTGAACGCGAATCCCGGGCAGTGATAGGCCAGTTCGGCGACCGGTTCGAGCGACTCGCCCAGCGTCAGGCCGCGTCCGCCGTAGCGCGTGGGCAGCCACCAGTTGGCCAGCCCGGCGGCGGTGAAGCGCTGCCACAGCGGGTGTGCCTCGTCGTAGACGGTGTCCCCGTCGGCCGGTGGGGCCCAGGCCAGGTCGCCGGCGCAGAAGTCCTGGAACCGGCCGGGTTCGGGGGCCAGCGCGCGCGGTGCGACGGTGGCGGTCATCGGGGCACCCCGGCGGGCACGAACTGGTTCACGAGGTCGACCACGTCGCCGGCGGTGACCACGTCGCCCAGACGGTCGTTGGGCACCGCCACCCGGTACTTGCGTTCCAGGAAGACGAGCAGGTCCATCATGCTCAGGGAGTCCATGCCGAGGTCGTCCTCGAGCCGCACCCCGGCCTGCGGGGTCACCGTGCCGAGGTCGAGATCGAGCTGGTCGGAGAGCTGTTCGAGATCGGCGAACAAGGCGGGCAGGGTGAGCGTCACGGGTTGACCTCTTCCGTCGTGGGGTGGACTTGCCGGTGTGGTGCCGGGTGCGGTGCCAGGTGTGGTGCCGGGTGTGGTTTCAGGTGCGGCCAGGTGACGACCGTGGCGCCCCAGCTCGCGCCCGCGCCGAAGGCGGTGAGAAGGAGCCGTTCCCGGCCGGTGAGAGTGCCGGCCGCGTGGGCCCGGCTCAGCGCCATCGGGATCGACGCGGCGGCGGTGTTGCCGATGTCGGTGAGGTCCACCACCGACCGTTCCCCGGGAATGCCGAGTTCCCGCGCGACCTCTTGCAGGATGCGCACGTTCGCCTGGTGGGCCACGAGCCGGTCGACGTCGTGCGCGGCCAGCCCCCGGGCGGCCAGGGCGAGCCGGCACGACGCGGCCATCTCGGCGACGGCGTGCCGGTAGGTGGCGCGGCCGTTCATCCGCAGGTACGCGTCGTGCGGGTCGTCCGGGTCGGGAACGGGACGCAGGCTGCCCCCGGCCCGCACGTGGGCGAGTTCCCAGAGCGAGCCGTCGGAACTCAGGTGCACCGCGCCGATCGCCCCCGGCTCGTCCGGGGTGCCGGCGCGCAGCACCATCGCCGCGGCGCCGTCACCGAAGATGGGAGCCGTGCCGCGGTCGTCCGGATACACGATGGTGGAGTATTTCTCGGCGCCGATCAGCAGCACGCCGCGCGCGGCACCGGTGGCGACCAGGCCGGAGGCCACACTCATCCCGGCCAGGAACCCGGTGCAGGCCGAGTTCAGGTCGAACGAGGTGACGCGGCCCAGCCCCAGCCGGTCGGCCACGACCGGCGCGGTGGCCGGGCACTTCCGGTCGGGCGTGGTGGTGGCCACGACGACCGTGTCGACGGACGCACCGGTGTGCTGCAGCGCGTGCCGCCCGGCCTCGACGGCCAGGTCGGAGGTGGCCTGCCCGGGTTCGGCGCGGGCGCGGCCGAGAATGCCGGTACGGGTGCGGATCCACTCGTCGCTGGTGTCCATCCGCAACGCCAGTTCGTCGTTGCTCTCGCGGCGCCCGGGCAGGTAGTGCCCGATCGCCTCGATCACCGCGGCTGCGGTCATCGTCCCTCCCCGAGTCGAAAGCGGTTCCTGGTGGTGATTCTGCCGGGGCGCCGGGTGCCCCCGGCAGGGGAAGGCGATACCACTTTCGGGCAACCGGCCGGTTCCAAAGATCGAAAGCCTGTTGCGGACAGCCTTGCGCGGCCTACGGTTCCGGCAACCGAACACCGTTGACCGTCCTGCTGGAGGACTCCTGTGAGCACCGAAGACCTGTATCGGACCGTGCGCCGGATCGTCGTGGAGGAACTGGAGATCGAGCCGGAGGAGCTGGACGAGGCGGCCCGCTTCGAGGACGACTACGACGCCGACTCGCTGGCCCTGCTGGCCATGGTGGCCCGCTTCGAGAACGAGGCCGGCATCCTGGTGCCGAACGAGCGCATCGCCGAGATGTCCACCTTCGGGCAGGTTCTCGCCGTGATCGGCACCCTGGGCGTGCCCGCGCATGCCTGAACCTCTCCGTCGGGTGGCCGTGACCGGGCTCGGCGTGGTGAGCAGCCTCGGTATCGGGGTGCGGGACTTCACCGCGTCGGTCCGGGCCGGGCGCAGCGGCGTGTCCCCGATCTCGAGTTTCGACGCCTCCCGCTACGAGGCCCGGAACGCCGGTGAGGTGAGGGATTTCGAGCCCGGCCGGATCCTGCGGACCCTGCGGCCGCACGAGTGGGGACGCAGCGCCCAGTTCGCGGCCGCGGCGGCCCGGCTGGCGGTCGGGGACTCGGGCATCGATCCCGAGCGGCTGAGCGCGGGCACGACGGGGTCGGGCGTGGGCACGGCCAGTGGGGAACCGAGCCTGCAGTACGAGATGGCGCAGCGCTGGTCGCTCTCGGGCGGGCCGGGGATGAGCGGGCGCCAGGTGCGGGCCGCGGGGGCCGGGCAGCTGGCGGCCGCGGTCAGCACCGAACTCGGGCTGCACGGTGAGGCCCTCACGTTCGGCACGGCCTGCTCGGCCAGCAACTACGCGCTGGGCTACGGTTTCGACCTGATCCGGACCGGGCAGGCCGACTTCTTCCTGGCCGGGGGTGCCGACTCGGTCAGCCGCACCACGCACCACGGGTTCTCGATGATGGGCATCGTGTCGGAGGTCGAGCGCCCGTTCGACCTCGACCGCTCGGGCATCGTGCCGGCCGAGGGCGGCGTGAGCCTGCTGCTGGAACCGCTGGACCACGCCGTGGCCCGCGGGGCGCGGATCTACGCCGAGGTGCTGGGCTACGGCCTGAGCTGCGACGCCGCGCACATGGTGCACCCGGACGTCTCCTCGATCGCCCGCTGCTACCGCAACGCGCACGCCAGTGCCGGGGTGCGTCCGGAGCAGGTCGACTACGTGTGCGCGCACGGCACCGGCACGATCGCCAGTGACGAGGCCGAGATCCTGGCGCTGCGGGAGGTTTTCGGCGATGCTCCGCCGCCGGTCAGTTCGATCAAGTCGATGCTCGGGCACACCATGGGCGCCTCGAGCGGCCTGGGGTCGGTGATCTGCTGCATGGCGATCCACCAGGGTTTCGTGCCGCCGACCGCGACGCTCGAGAAGGTCGATCCGGCGCTCGGCGAGGGCCTGGACCTGCCGACGGGCACGGCCCGCCCGGCCCGGGTGGACATCGCGCAGAACCACGGGCTGGCCTTCGGCGGCAACAACGCCGTCGTCGTTCTGGGGAGGGTGCGATGACGACGGTGATCTCCGGCTGCGGGGTGGTGTCGCCCGCGGGCACCGGCCTGACGGCGCTGGCCGACCTGATCGCTTCCGGGGAACCGGGGCACGCGGTGCCCTTCGCCCCCGACGCCGGGCAGCTGCCCGACGTGGCGATCCGTACGGTCGGTGACCTGCGGGTGGCCGACCACGTGGGGCGTAAGGGCACGCGACGGCTCGACCGGATGGTCGGCTTCGGCCTGGTCGCGGCCCGGCTCGCGGCGGACGCGGCCCCCGGCGGCGTCGGGGCCGATCAGGTGGGTGTGGTGGTGGGCACGAGTACGGGCAGCGTGCGCTCGATCGTCGAGCTCTCGGCCGCGGCGGGCGGGGAGGCGGCGTACGTCCCGTCGCGGTTCCCGAACGCGGTGATGAACTCGTGCGCCGGGCAGATCGCGGTCCGGAACGGCTACCGGGCCGTGAACGCGACCCTGGCCACCGGGCACGCGTCCTCACCCGCCGCGTTGCGCTGGGGACTGAACGCGTTGCGCACCGGGCAGGCCGACCGGGTGCTGGCGGGCGGGGTCGAGGAGCTGAGTCCGCACCTGCTGTGGGGCTGGCGGGCCTCGGGCACGCTGGAACCCGGGGCGGTGCTCGGCGAGGGCTGCGCGCTGCTGGTGCTCGAGCGGCACCCGGACGGTGAATCCGGGGGCTCCGGGACGGTTCTGGCCGAGGTGACCGCCGCGGAGGTGGGGTTCGCACCGTCGGTGCGCACGTCGTCCACCATCGGCCTCACCGACGCCCTGAGCCGTTGCGCCGAACGGGCTCTTCGGGGGATCGACCCGATGCGGGTGGGCCTGGTGTCGCTGGGCGCGGGATCGCAGCTCGGCACTCGCTCGGCCGAGCTCGAGGCGGTTCGCCGGGTGCTCGGCGAGGCCTCGTCGCCCCAGCTCATCCGGGTGTCGGACGTGATCGGCGACTGCTACAGCGCCTCGGGTGCGATGCAGGTGGCGGCGGTGCTGGCGATTTGGGGACGCGTCGGTGAGGCATCGCTCCCGGTGGCCCCTTTCGCGCTGGTCACCTCGGTGGGGCTGGACGGAAACGTGGGGGCGGTCCTGCTGCGCCGTCCGGCCTGACGGCTATTCTGCCGGGATGCGGATCGGTGAACTGGCCCGGCTGTCCGGGGTCCCGGTGCCGAGCATCAAGTACTACCTGCGCGAGGGCATGCTGCCCGTGGGGGAGCGGATCAGCGCGAACCAGGTGCGGTACACCGATGCCCACGTGCGCCGGGTCCGGCTGATCCGGGCCCTGCTCGAGGTCGGGGGACTCTCGATCGCCGCCACCCGCGAGATCCTCGGCGCGGTCGACACCCCGGGCGGCGACCTGCACAGCATGCTCGGCGTCGCGCAGAGCGCGGTCAGCCGCGAGGTGGGTGACAACACCTCCGAGGCCGACCGCCGGCTGGCCGAGGACGAAGTGGCCAAGCTGGCCGAGCGGCACGGCTGGGGTGACGTGGCGGCCAAGCGCGGCAACCCGGGCTGGCGGCAGCTGGTGCAGATCGTGGCCACCTACCGGGGTCTGGAGCAGCACGAACTGCTCGGCCTGCTCGACCGTTACGCGCAGGCGGCGGCCCTGCTGGCCGAGGCCGAGCTGGGCGTCATCGCGAGCCTGGGCGACACCGACGAGAAGGTCGAGGGTGTCGTGCTGGGCACGCTGCTGGGCGACGCGGCGATGGCCGCGATGCGCCGGATCGCGCAGGAAGCCGTCTCCGCCCGCCCCTAGGGGCAGTCACCCGATCGGGCGGGAGCCGCCTTCCGGGCTGTACTGATAGCGCTACTATCGATAGCGGTGCTGCCCGAGGTGGCGGCGCCGTCCACCGGATCATTGAGATCGACCGAGACCGGGAGGCTGGAATGTCCGACAAGAGCCGAGGTGTGGTCTGGGCACTCCTGGCCGCGTCGCTGCCCATGTTCATGGGTTCGCTCGACAACCTGGTCGTGACCACGGCCCTGTCCACGATCGCCGACGACTTCAGCACCTCGGAGTCGCAGCTGCAGTGGGTCGTCAACGGCTACACGCTGCCCTTCGCCGGTGCCCTGCTGGCCGGGGCGGTGCTCGGCGACCGCATCGGCCGCCGTCGTGTGTTTCTCTGGGGCATCGTCATTTTCACGGTCAGCTCGGCGTTGTGCGCGATGTCGACGTCGGTCGGCTGGCTGGTGGCCGGGCGCGTCGTGCAGGGGGCGGGCGCGGGCCTGATCCTGCCGGTCTCGCTCACCCTGGCCGTGGCCGCCGTGCGTCGTGAGCAGCGCAACCTGGCCGTGGGGGTCTGGGGGGCGGTCAACGGCATCGGCATCGCGATCGGGCCCCTGGCCGGAGGGCTGGTCATCTCCGGTCTCGACTGGCACTGGATCTTCTGGCTGAACGTGCCGATCGGCCTGCTCGCGGTGCCGCTGGTGCTCTGGGCCATCGACGAGAGTCACGGCGAGGAGCAGGAACTCAACGTCGCCAGCCTGGTGACGGTCGTCGGGGCGGTGGTCGTGGCGGTGTGGGGCATCGTGCACGCCGCCGACAACGGCTGGGGCCCGGCCTCGGTCTATCTGGCCGCCGCGGTGCTGCTGTTCGTGGCCTTCGGGGTGCGCGAGTCCAGGTCGCCGCGGCCGCTGATCCCGCCGCGGATGTACCGCCAGCCGGCCTTCATGGTCAGCAACGTCGTGGCCTTCGCGATGTACTTCGGGGTCTTCGGCTCGATCTTCTTCCTGGCCCAGTTCCTGCAGGGGCCGCTGGGCAGCTCGCCGCTCGAGGCCGGGGTGCGCACGCTGCCCTGGACGGCGGCGCCGATGGTGGTCGTGCCGATCACCACGGCGCTGGTCGACCGGTTCGGTGGTGGGGTGCTGCAGGCGATCGGCATGTTCCTGCAGGCCGCGGCCCTGGGCTGGATCGCGCTCATCGCGTCGCCCGACCTGACCTACGGGCGCATGCTGCCCGCGATGATCCTGGCCGGTGTCGGTATGGGCATGGTCTTCGCCGCCAACCCGGCCACGGTCATCGGCTCGGTGCGCGACTCCGACCACAACAAGGCCTCCGGGGTGAACAACACCGTGCGCGAGTTCGGCGGGGCGCTCGGCGTCGCCGTGCTCACCACCGTGTTCGTGCACGCCACCACCGATTTCGCCGAGGCCGGGCGGGGTGACGCGGCCGAGGCCTTCGTCGCCGGCCTGGAACCGGCCCTGTGGTGGGGCGTCGTCGTGGTGACGATCGGCGGCGTGCTGGGCCTCCTGATCCGGCGCCCGGCGGCGGAGTTCGCCGATGCGCCGGCTGCGCCAGCTGCGCCGGTTGCGGTGTCCGGCGTGGAGTCCTCGCCGGTGCCCGGTGTGGTGCCGGTACGCGGAGCGGCACCGGGCGGCGTGCGGCCGTGACGGCGCGCCCGAGCCCGCCCCGCTCGCCGATGCCGCCGCACTCGCCGATGCCGCCCCGCTCGCCGACGCCACCACAGTCGCCGACGCCGCCCCGCTCGCCGATGCCGTCTGGTTCGCTGACGTCGTCGGGTTCGGCGGTGCCGTGCGGTTCACCGACGCCGTCTGGCTTCCCGGCCCTGTCCGGCATCCAGGCCGGGGCTGGCCGGTCCGAGACGGCCGTGCGATCCGGCCGGACGCCCCGGCCCCGAACCCAGCTCGAACCGTTGGTGTCGGGGCGGTTCCTGACCGTGCTCAGGAACCGCCCCGACACGGCGACACCCACGATGCGCCTCTATCTGCTGCACCACGCGGGCGGTTCGCACACCACGTTCCGGCCCTGGCTGGAACACTTTCCGCCGGACTGGGAGATCTGCCTCGTGGTCGCGCCGGGACGGTCCAAGGCGGCGACACCCGACCTGGTGCGTGAAATGGCGCCGCTGGGAGCTGAACTCGCGGGGCACCTGCTGTCGCAACACGCCGGGCCGGGTCGGGCGGCAAGTGCCCAACCCGGGGGAGGCGCCGTATCCGGGGGAATTGCCGTACCCGGGGGAGCTTCCGCACCTGGGGGAAGCGTCGGACCCGTGGTAGGTGGCCGACTCGTGGGAAGCGCCGCACTCGTGGGAAGCGCCGTACCCGGGGGAAGCGCCGCACCTGTGGGAGGCGCCGCACCCGTGGTAAGTGGCCGACTCGTGGGAAGCGCCGCGCCTGGGGGAAGCGCCGCGCCTGGGGGAAGCGCCGCGCCTGGGGGAAGCGCCGCGCCTGGGGGAAGCGCCGCGCCTGGGGGAAGCGCCGCGCCTGGGGGAAGCGCCGCGCCCGGGGGAAGCGCCGGACCCGGCGGAAGCGCCGCACCTGTGGGAGGCGCCGGACCCGTGGTAGGTGGCCGACTCGTGGGAAGCGCTGGCCCCGGAGGAAGCGCCGGACCCGGGAAAAGCGCCGCACCTGTGGGAAGCGCCGGACCCCTGGTAGGTGGCCGACTCGTGGGAAGCACCGCACTCGTGGGAAGCACCGCACTCGTGGGAAGCGCTGCACCCGGGGTGAGCGTCCAACCCGGGGGGAGCTCCGATGATGTGTCGGGCTCCGGCACCGTGTCGAGGCCCGGTAGCAGGTCGAGCCCTGGCGTTGTGTCGAGCCCCAGTGGTGTGCCCGACTCGAGCACCGTGCCGAGCCTCAGTGACCTGCCGAGTTCTCAGTCCGTGCTCACTTCTCGCGCCGGGCCGAGTTCTCACCTAGCGGCCAGCCTCGAGTCGGCAGGACGACAGGAGGCGGACGACGCCGATCGGCCCGTCCCCTATGCGCTTTTCGGGCACAGCATGGGCGCGCTCATGGCCTTCGACGCGGTCACCCGGCTGCAGAGCGCAGACGGCCCACTGCCCGCCTGGATCGGCGTCTCGGCGCACCCGGGCCCGCATCACTCGATCACTCGCGACGCTCCACCACTGTACTCGTTACCAGCCGGTGAATTACGCCGCGCTCTGCACCGGATGGGCGGTCTGCCCGCACGCGTCCTGGAAGACCATCTGCTCTGGCGTCGCGTGGAACCCATTGTCCGGGCTGATCTTCAGGCGGCCGAGACCTGGCGTCCGGCAACGAGTCCCGCCGTGCTCCGGTGTGCGCTCGCCGCGTACTGCGGCAGTGACGACCCGATCGCCGATCCCTCCCAGGCCGCGAACTGGGCCCGGCACACGGAGCGGTTCGCCGGGGTGCAGGCCTTTCCGGGTGGTCACTTCTATTTCCAGGACGCACCCGACCGGCCGGGGCAACCCGAGGAGCCGAGCGTGGTCGAGCGCCTCGTCGCCAGCATCGTCGACCACGTCGGGCGGGCCCGGGTGGTCCCAGGCTCCACGGCACACGGCGGAGACCTCACTGTCACCGCTACCAGGGGATCTGCTTGATGCCGCATGTATCTTTCGGGGTATCCACGTCTCGATTGATCACGGCGCGGCTCTGGTAGAAGAACCCGTCCTCATCATCCGAATGTGGTTCTGGCGCAGAGCATGCGGGCAGCCCGGATCGGATCGGATCGGACGGAGTGCGGGGTCGGGGGAGCCGTGACCGACCGGTCAGGAGTTCCGGCGCAGGCGGAGGAACCGCCGTGGGGGAGGCAGCAGTCGTCATGGTCATGGGGTTCTCGGACAGATCGGCGACGGAGATCCTGGCACCCGGGCACGAACCCGCGGTGGGCCCGGATGAACACGAACACGAGAACCGGCACGAACACGAGAACCGGCACGAACACGAGAACCGGCACGAACACCAGCACGAGCATCTGCCGGTGATGCGGGTGATCGAGGTCTGCTCGTCGCGGCTCCTGCGGGCGGGCAGTCCCCTGACCGGCGACGTGATGGTCTGGAAGTCGTTCAGCCGTCTGGTGGCCCCGGTCGTGGCCGACTGCGTCCGCAGCATCCGGTCCGGGAGGGTGTACGTCGCCCCCGACGCCGGGCGCACCGTCGCCGGCCTCGGGCCCCGGATGGCCGACAGCGGTATCGACGTGGCCGACGCGGTGCGGGCCGGGGCGGTGCTGTGCGAGAGCATCGCCGAGGTCCTGGAGAACACCCCGCTGGCCCCCGAGCTGGCCCGGGTCGCCCTGCGCTCGGCGCAGACCGGCGTCGCCGACCGCGCCCACGTCCTCATCACCTCCTACCTGGGCCGCCTGGCCGAACGTCAGCAGGACTGGCGCCTGGCCGACCGCCGTCACCTGGCCCGCGAACTGCACGACTTCGTCGGCGCGAACGTCAGCCTGGCCCAGCGTCACCTGGAACTGCACCGGCTCTACCGGGAGCGGGAGCACCCGGCGGCCGAACACGAACTGGCCGCGGCCCAGGAGGTGCTGCACGAGGTGCTCGACGGCACCCGCCGGCTGCTGCGTGACCTGCGCGCCCAGCCCGCCGTCGCCGACCTGCGCCAGGCCCTGGAGGCGTTCGTCGCCGCCACCGCCCCCTCCGCCCGGGTGGACGTGCAGGTCAGCGGCTGCCAGTCGTACCTCGGCCCGGCCGAGCACGACGAGATCCACCTGATCTGCCGGGAGGGTCTGCGCAACGCGATCACCCACGGCCACGCCACCCAGGTGCGGGTGCGCATCGTCATCGGCCCCGACGAGGTCTCGGCCCTCGTCGACGACGACGGCATCGGCTTCGACCCGGGCCGCTCCCGCACCGGCGGCCACGGACTCACCGGGATGCGCGAGCGTGCCGAACTGCTGGGGGGCACCTTCGAACTGGCCAGCACCCCCGGCCGCGGCACCCGCACCCGTGTCACCATCCCTCTGCACGGGAACGAGGACAGACCATGAACGGCATCCTGATCGTCGACGACCACCGCCTGCTGCGCGAGACGATGCGCGAGATCCTCCAGCTGGAGGGACTTCCCGTGGTCGGCGACACCGGCGACGGCACCAGTGCCGTGGCCCTGGCCCGGCAGACCCAGCCCTCCGTCGTGCTCCTCGACGTCGAGATGCCGGGCCACTTCCCGGTCGAGACCGTGCGCCGGCTGCGGCACGTGGCCCCGCGCTCGCGGGTGATCGTGCTGACCATGCACGACGACCAGCAGCTGATCCGCCAGATGCTGCAGGCCGGCGTCGCGGCCTACCTGCACAAGAGCGTGAGCCGGGCCAACCTGGTCGGCGCGATCCGCTCGGCCGCGCACGAGAACGAGCCACAGGTGACGGTCACGATCTCACGGCCGGTCGCGGTGGGCGTCAGCGACGCCGACGGCGGTGACAGCGGCCCGCTCTCGCAGCGGGAACTGGAGGTGCTCACCCTGGTGGGGCAGGCCCTCAGCAACCGGCAGATCGCCAGCCGCCTGTCGATCACCGAGGGCACCGTGAAACGGCACATGCGTAACGTCTTCCGCAAGCTCGGGGCCAGCTCACGTCTGGACGCGGTGAACCGGGGTATCGCGGCCGACCTGATCCCGGCGGCCCGGTCGGGCCGCACCTGGCGCCCGGCCGCAGCCTTCAGCTGACCACCCATGACGAGGGGCGCCCGGCTCATCAGCCGGGCGCCCCTCGTCACCACCGGACGTCAGGACACGAGCGAAGCGGCAGCCGCCGCCGGGTCCGGGTGACTCGGGCTGAACGCACCGATCTGCCGCAGCAGCGTCAGCTCGTCGCGGGCCCCCCAGTGCTCCACCACCTTGCCCGCGCTGACCCGGTAGACGTGCAGGTGCTGCACCCGCACCTCCCGCCCGGTGGGGGCGACCCCGAGGAAGTCACCGGTGTGCACCCCGCTGAAGGTCACCCGCACGGTGAACTTGTCGTCGGCGAAGAACAGGTCCTCGGGCGTCCACGAGGCCTGCGAGAACGCCGAGTGCATGTACCGGGCCGTGGCCAGGTACCCCTCCGGTCCACCCCCGACCCCGGGCGAGGCCTCGTGGTCGACGAAGTCGGCGGCGATGTAACGGTGTGCCAGGACCTGGTCGAGGCTCCCGAAGGCCCGGCCCACCCCGATCGCGATCTGCACGACCTCCGGCAGTGCGGTGATCTGCTCCGGTGTCAGCTGTCCGGCGTCTGCAACTGGCATGTCTTCTCCCCTGAAAGTGGTTGTCACTGTCCCATTCCCGCGCCGCCGGTGACCGGAAGCGTGGCCCCGGTGACGTACCCCGCGTCGTCCCCGCACAGGAAACGCACGACGGCGGCGACCTCACCGGGCTCACCGGCCCGGCCCAGCACCGTCTCCCCGACCAGCGCCGTCCAGCGCTTCTCGCTGACGGCGGTGGACATCTCGGTCCTGATCAGGCCCGGCGTCACCACGTTGGCGGTGATGTGACGGCGCCCGAACTCCTTGGCCACCGACCGGGCGAACCCGATCAGCCCGGCCTTCGACGCGCCGTAGTTCGTCTGCCCCGGCGCCCCGGACAGACCGGTGATCGAGGAGACGTAGACCAGCCGGCCCCAGCGCGCGAGCACCATGTCGTTCAGCACCGCCCGGGTCATCCGCACGGCACCGAGCAGGTTGGTGTCGAGCACGGCGGCGAAGTCGTCGTCACTCATGCGCATCAGCAGCGAGTCGCGGGTGATCCCGGCGTTGGAGACCAGCACCTGCACCGCGCCCTGCTGAATCCGCACGGCCTCGACCGCCTCCCGGACCGAGGCGTCGTCGGTGACGTCGCACCGCACCCCGAACAGCCCGTCGGGCGGCTCACCGGTGCGGTAGGTGACGGCGACCTTGTCACCGGCGTCCGCCAGGGCCCGCGCGACGGCCAGCCCGATACCCCGGTTCCCGCCGGTGACCAGAACCGAGCGGCTCATACCGCCACCTCCTGAACGGCCTCGACCGGCGGCGACGCCAGCAGCGCGTCGAGCTCGATGACCGCCTGGTCGGCGCTACGGAACTGGATCGCCGACCATCCCGCCGCCAGCGCCCCGGCACAGTTGCGTTCCAGGTCGTCGACGAGCACGCACTGACCCGGCGGCAGCCCGGCCCGGCGCGCCGCCAATGCGAAGATCGCCGGGTCGGGCTTGCGGGCACCGACCTCGAAAGACAGCACCACGTCGTCGAACATCGCCTCCACGGGCAGCATCCGGCGCCAGTGCTCGTCCCAGGCCGGCACCATGTTCGACAGCACACCGACGAAGTGCCCGGCCGCCCGGGCGCCCCGCAGGCGTTCCGCCCAGCGGTGATTGGTCTCGCGCCGGTCGAACCAGATCGGCCCGAGCGAGTCCGGCGAATCGATCACCACCCCCTGAGCCCGCAGCACGGCACCGATCTGCGCCAGCCACTCGCGCTCGCCGACCAGCGGCGTGTCGAGCGGCTCCATGAAATCCTGGGTGCCGTAACGGCTGCTGACGGTGCTGACCGCACTCATCAGCACCTGCGGATCCACCTTCAGCCGAGCACAGAAGGCGCCCCAGGTCTGGTGCATCGCCGGTGTCAGCACACCGCCGAAGTCGGTCCACACCGCCCGGCGGTAGGGAACGGTGGTCGGGCTCTCGCTCATGGGAACTCCACGGTGGTGAGGGTGACGGTGATCTCGGCGACGAGCTCGCCGTCCTGTTCGAAAAGACAGGGCACCTCGACATGACGGGGCGCCCCGGCGGGCCCGGGCCTCGATGCGCCCGTGGGAGCGGTCACCGTGACGGGTGCGTCCAGTTCGGCGAACCGGTGGAAGACCGCGCGGAAACCGGCCGCATGCAAACATTCCCGGTGCCCGGCCAGGGCGATCTGCCGGGCGGCCTCGGTGAGGGTCATCGCCGGCAGGTGGTCGTAGGCGTGGTCGAACAGCCCGCGGTTGCCCGGGTGAGGCGTGACCCGGGCGCCGATCAGGCCGTCGCGCTCCACGGGGTCGGTCAGCACCACGTTGTGCGGGTGCAGGCGTCCGACCCGAAGTGGGGACGCCTGGCCCGACGGATCGGGGACGTCCAGATCGCGGGTGGAGGGCGGTTCGGAACCGCGCTGCACCCGGCGCAGTGCCGCGTGCTGGCTGCCGCGCACGAACGTCACGTCCATGGTGTGCCGGCCGATCTCGACGTCACCCAGGAAGACGTTCTGCTCCACACCCCCGTTGCGCACCCGCCCCGATCGGCGCGGTTCCCCGAGATAGCGCGTGGACAGGGTCAGATCGAGCGGATCGCCGTCCAGCCGCAGCAGTTCCGGCCGGCCGACGGTGATCTCGAACCGGTTCACCAGCATCGACTCACCCACCGGGATCCCGGTGACCACGTGCGCCCCGCCGATCGCGGCCTGGCGGCACGCCTCGAGCACCAGCAGCACGTCGGCCAGAGGCACGTCCTGACAGTGATCGCTGTAATACGAGTGCGAACAGGGCAACTGGACGCCCACCCGGCACAACCGGTCGGTGACGGCCCGCACGTCGGTGACGAAGACCTCGGAGACGGCCGCCCGGTGGATCATCTGCCGGTCCACGGTGCGGGAGAAGAGCAACGGCTGGTCGGTCAGTGCCTCTGGAGATGCCTCTGCCTGCATGTCATCACGAAAACACCGGTGCCGCAGGCCCGGCAATCCGTCCTTGGAGGCATCGCCACCCCCTAGAGCACATGCCGAACCGCTGCGCCGCGGGCAGAACGGGCACTACGGTCGGGTCAGCCTCGGAATCCCTCCGAGCCTGTCGAAAGGGGCACCCATGCCGGAAAATTCGCTGTCCCGGCGGTCGGTTCTCGCGCGTGCCGCCGCCGGTGCCGCCGCCTCCGCCCTCGCCGTGCCGCTCGCGACGGCCCCCGCCCGGGCGACCTCGGCACCGGTGGCTCCGGGGCTGTCCGGGAAGCACCGGATTCCGGACGAGTTCACCGTCACCGCGCCCGAACTGTACCCCGAGGGCATCGCCTGGGACCCGACCCGTTCGGCGTTCCTGGTCGGCTCGGCGCGCTTCGGTTCGGTCTCGGTGGTGACCACCCGCGGAAAAGTGACCGAACTCGTCGCCCCGCTCGCCGCCGCGTCCACCCTCGGCATCCGGGTCGACGCCGCCCGCAACCGGGCGCTGGTGGCCTACAGCGATTTCTGGGTGCGCCAGCAGATCGACACCGGGCTGCCGCCGGTCTCGGCCGTGGCCGTGTTCGCGCTCGACACCGGCAAGGTGCTGCGCCGGGTGGACGTCGATCCGGGCGGCGCCCGCACGTTCGCCAACGACCTCACCCTCGACGACGACGGCAACGCGTACGTGACCAACTCGGTGACCACCCGGATCATGAAAGTCACCCCCCGGGGCCGGATCTCGACGCTCCTCGACGACCCGCGGTTCGAGGCGGCGGTGGTCGGGGCCAACGGCATCGTGTACGACCCGCGCGGCTACCTGCTGGTGGCCCGCTACGACACCGGCGTGCTGTACCGGATCCCGCTGGAGCGCCCGCGGCGCATGCGGGAGGTCGAGCTCGAGAAGCCGCTGATCGGGACCGACGGCATGATCCTGACCGACTCCGGCGACCTGGTGGTCGTCACCAACGCGATCGGCGAGGCCGTCGGCGTCGGTGGAGGAGTGGATGCCGTCACCGTCCTGTCCAGTCACGACCGCTGGCGCAGCGCGAAGGTGAAGCGCCAGGTGTCACCGTGGCCGGTCGCCGGCCCGACGACGGTGACGATGACGCCGCGCGGGGCCTACGTGCTCAGTGGACGGGTCGGCACGCTGCTGAGCGGCAGTGGGGTGGGGCAGGACTTCACCGTCCGCCGGCTCTGACCCGGGGGGCACTTGCTAACCGGAACCACGTTCCTTATGGTGTGGAACGCGGTTCCGGTTATCCCTCCGTCGAAGAAGGCTGAACATGTCCACCATCTCCCTGACCCCGGTCGTCCTCCCGTCCGACCCCGATCGCGGTGAGCCGCTCCAGGTGCGGGTCACCGCCCCGGCCGACGGATCCGGCCTGCCGGTGATCGTCCTGTCGCACGGATACTCCGAATCGATGAGGGGCTACGGCCCTCTCGTCGACCACTGGGCGGCAGCCGGTTTCGTCGTGATCCAGCCGACCCACCTCGACTCGGCCACCCTGGGCCTGGCTCCCGACGACCCCCGTCAGCCGCACGTCTGGCGCCACCGGGTGAACGACGTCACCGGCACGATCGACCATCTGGGGGTTGTCGAGGCGGCCGTGCCCGGTCTGGCCGGCCGCATCGACCACGACCGGATCGCCGTGGCCGGCCACTCCTGGGGCGGCACCACGGTGAGCTTCCCCCTGGGGGCCCGGGTGGTCGACGGGGAGGTCATGACCGACCCTCGCGTCCGGGCCGGCATCCTGCTCGCCACCCCGGGGCTCGGTGGTGAGAACCTGACCGCCTTCGCGGCCCAGGCCTTCCCGTTCATGAACCTGACCTTCGAGGACCTGGACACCCCGACGCTCGTCGTCGCCGGTGACCACGACCAGTCGTTCCTGTCCGAGGTGCGCGGCCCGGAGTGGTTCACCGAGCCCTACACGCTCAGTCCCGGCGCCCAGGCCCTGCTCACCCTCTTCGGGGCCGAGCACTCGCTCGGCGGCATCAGTGGCTACCAGGTCGCCGCGACCACCGACGAGAACCCCGCCGTCGTCGCCCTGGTCCGCGAGATCTCCACCGCCTGGCTGCGTTCCGCACTCAAGCTCGACCCGCAGGCCTTCCCCGCGGCCGTCGCTGCCCTGGCCGCGAGCGCGTCCCCCGCCGGCACGGTGGAGACCAGGGCCTAGGGGAGTGCCCGGAGGGCCAGGTCGACCGTCGCGTGCAGCTGTGCGCGGCTGGCCCCGGCGGCGGCGTGCACCGCATTGCCCTCGCTGACCACCATGACGTAGCGGGCCAGGGCGTCGGGGTCGGTGGCCGCGGGCAGGTCGCCGTCGGTCACCGCGGTGGCCAGGCGCCGGGCCAGGGCCTGTTCGCCGCCCCGGCGGCTGTCGGCCAGGAACGTGGTGATCTCGGGAGACCCGGACAGCCCGCCCTGGATCGACAGGCACCCGGCTGGTTTGCCGGGCCGGGTGAGGGCTTTCACGTTGTCGCGCAGGAACCGCTCGATCACCTCCCGGCCGGTGGGTTCGAGCAGGGCCGCTGCCGCATAGGCCATGTCGACCTCGGCGTAGCGGCCCACGGCGCGGCGGAACAGCTCTTCCTTGTTGCCGAACGCCGCGTACAGGCTCGGGCGGTTGATGTTCATCGCCGTGGTCAGGTCGGTGAGGGAGGTGCCCTCGAAGCCCTGGGCCCAGAACACCTCGATCGCCCGGTCGAGGGCCTCGTCGGCGTCGAAGCCGCGGGGTCGGCCCTGTGTCGTCATGGTCACACCTTAATCGATCGGTACAGAAATAAAACCCGTCCCGGCCGTGGTTCTCGATATCTGTACCGAGCGATACAGATAAGGGAGCGGATCATGGGACAGCTCGACGGCAAGACCGCACTGGTGACCGGCGCGACCTCCGGCATCGGCCTGGCGTCCGCGCGCAGGCTGGTGCGGGAGGGGGCGACCGTCTTCATCACCGGCCGCCGCAAGGACGTGCTCGAGGGGGTGGCCGCGCAGATCGGGGCCATCGGTGTCCAGGCCGACGTCAGCGATCTGGAGGCGCTCGACGAGGTGGTGCGGGTGGTCCGTGAGCACGGGCGGGGGCTGGACGTGCTGTTCGCCAACGCCGGTGGCGGTGAGTTCGCCGCACTCCCCGACATCACCTGGGAGCACTACGCGACCACCTTCAACACCAACGTCGGGGGCACGATCTTCACCGTGCAGAAGGCGCTTCCGCTGCTGAACGAGGGGGCGTCGGTGATCATCACCAGCTCCAACATCGACGTGAAGGGCAGCCCGTCGTTCAGCGTGTACGCCGCGACCAAGGCCGCTCTGCGCTCGTTCACCCGTTCCTGGGCGGCCGAGCTGGTGGGACGCCGGATCCGGGTGAACGCGATCGCGCCCGGGCCGATCGGGACGCCCGGCCTGCGCGGGCTGGCCGCCGACGAGGCCGGGGCCGACGCGCTGCTCGACGGCCTGGCCTCCGGGGTGCCGATGGCCCGTCTCGGGGCACCCGAGGAGATCGCCGACACCGTGCTGTTCCTGGCCGGTGCGGGCAGTAGTTTCGTCACCGGCTCGGAGATCTACGTCGACGGTGGCGCGAGTCAGATCTGAGAGTGACGGCTGCGGGAGAGGGAAGATGACGGACGACGTGGTGGCGGCACTGATGAGGGCGAACCTTCTCGGGGTGTTCGGGCAGCGGGACGCGGCGGCGCGTCTCGAGAGCGCCGGGCGCACGTATGCCGACGATGTGGTGTTCACCGATCCGGAGGGTTCGGTGACCGGTGTGGACGCGGTGGTCGCCAAGGCGGCCGAGCTGCTGGGCAAGGTGCCCGCGACCTTCGTGTTCGCCGAGGCCGGGCCTCTCTACGAGGGGGCCGGGCAGGCAGCGCTGGCCTGGACGTTCGGGCCCGAGGGGGGTGAGCCCGCGGCCCGTGGCATCGACATCGCCACGATCGCGGGCGGGCGCATCACCGAGCTGCGCACTCTCCTGGTGGGGTGAGAGAGCCTTCGGAGTGAAAAGGTGGACGGCGTGGTGCTTTCGTGAGACCACGTCGTCCACCGCTGGAGGCGGGTTGATCGAAAACCCTCGCGGTGTGCCCCGTCGGCTGGGACAATGTGGATCTTGCCGGTCGGGGGACCGGTGCGTGACGGGGGTGGGCGTTGAGTCAGGGCCAGGACGAGCGTCAGCGCGAGGGCCTCGACGACCTGCGGGTGGTCGAGGCCGGCGGCGCGTCTTCCCCGGGGGCCGAGGCCGCGAAGGAGGCCGCGCGCGGCGGGATCCGGCGCTGGATGCTGGGGGCCGGTGACGCGACCCGGGCCGCCGGGCCGTGGGCGCTCGTGGCCGGGCTGACCGCCTCGTCGATCGCGCCGCTGGTCGTCTCGGCCGCCGGCGGCGACCTCGCGGCGGTGTTCCAGGGGGTGAGCGGGCTCAGCAGCGGGTTCCTGCCCGACGCCCTGGCCTCGGCCGCCGAACGGCTGAAAGACGATGCCTCCGAGCAGGAGTGGAGCCAGGCGCTGCAGCAGGAGCTGGCGGCCCGGCTGGAGACGTCCCAGGCGCTGCGGGCCGATGTCGCCACCCTCCTGGAGGCGGTGGGCGCGGTCGAGACGACCGTGCAGGCGGCGCTGCAGCAGTCGGGGGAGTCCTCGGCCGGCGTCGCCCGCGAGGTGCTGATCGCGGTCTCCGGGCTGGGAGGTGACTTCGAGCGCTTCCGTGAGCACGTCGTCCGTTCGCTCGGCACTCTCCAGCACGAACTGGCCGCGCACAGCGCCCAGCAGCGGCAGGAGAACGACCGCGCCCACGAGCAGCTGGTCGCCATGACCGGCCTGTTCGCCGATCTGGTCACCAGCGTGCGGCGGGGCGCGGCCGGGGCCGTCCCGGCCGACGGGGCCCTCGTGCGGCCCGGCCTCGAGGTCTGTCCCTACCCGGGCCTGAACAGTTTTCAGGCGCGCGACGCGGACTTCTTCACCGGCCGGGCCGATGTCGTCAACGAGCTCGTCGGGCGCATCACGCAGGCCGCCCACGCGCCGCGGGGCCCGCTGCTGCTGGTCGGGGTGTCCGGGGTGGGCAAGTCCTCGCTGCTGCGGGCGGGGGTCGTGCCCGCGCTGCGCCGCGAGGAGGCCCAGCGGGCCGGGGCCCGGGCCTGGGAGGTCGTGGTCATGACCCCGACCGGGCGTACGGACGCGCCGGACGCGACGAGTTCCCGCCGGGTGCGTCCCCTGCTCGAGCTGGCCGGGCGGGTCGGGGCGGCCTCCGGCATCGACTCCCTGCTCGGCAAGCCCGAGCACTTCGGCGCCTTCACCGCCTCCACCCCCGGGCAGCTGCTGATCGTGGTCGACCAGTTCGAGCAGGTCTTCGACACCGCGACCGTCAGCGAGCAGCACCGCGACGAGTTCGTGACCGCCCTGGTGAACGCGGCGCCGGCGCTGGTGCTGATCTCGGTGCGGGCCGATTTCTACGAGCGGTGCGTGCGCCTGCACCAGCTGGCCGGGCACCTTCCCGGCGACCAGGTGGTGCTGGGGCCGATGACGCCCGAGGGGCTGCGCCAGGCCGTGCTGCAGCCGGCCGGGCGGGTCGGGGTGGGCGTCGAACCGGCGCTGGTCGAACTGCTGCTGGCCGACCTCGGGGTGGGTGGCGAGGGCACGTACGACCCGGGCTCGCTGCCGCTGCTGGCCCACGCGCTCAGGGCCACCTGGGACCGGCGCGTGGCCCCGGGCGACCTGACCGTCGACGCCTACCGCTCCAGCGGTGGCATCAGTGGCGCGGTGACGCAGGAGGCAGAAGAGGTCTGGGAGCGCCTGACCGTCCCCGAGCGACGCGAGCTGCGGCATCTGCTGCTGCGGGGTGTGGTCGTCACCGGGCGCGAGGTGACGCGCCGCGCGGTGCCCCGTCCCGAGCCGGCCGGTCGCTGGCTGACCTGGATGATCGAGCGGCGGCTGATGACGGCCGACGCGGGCAGTGTGCAGATCTCGCACGAGGCCCTGCTCTGGGCCTGGCCCCGCCTGGCCGGCTGGGTCGCCGCCGAACGTGAGAACCTGCAGCTGCAGCAGCAACTCACCGAGGCCGCCGACTACTGGGCCGCGAACGCGCACGACCCGGGCGCCCTGTACCGGGGAGCGCGGCTGACGGCGGCCCAGGACTGGGCGGCCGAGCGCGACGACCTCACCTGGCAGCAGCGGCAGTTCATCGAGACGTCGGTGGGCGCGGCCCAGCACGAACTCACCACCGAACGCACCCGCACCCGGCGGCTGAGGCGCCTCGCCGCGTCCCTCGTCGTGCTTCTCGTCGCCGCGATCACCGCCGGTGGATACGCCTATTCGCAGGGGCAGGCGGCCCGGCGGCAGACGGCGATGGCGCAGTCGCAGCGGTTCGCGGCCCAGTCGGCGCAGCTCGCGGGCACCGATCCGCGCCGGGCGAAGCTGCTGGCGGTGCACGGCTGGGGTGAGTCCCACACCCAGGAGGCCCGCAGTGCGCTGCTGAGCGCCCAGATGCTCGAGCACGCGGGAGCGCTGGCCACCCGGAGCTGGCAGAACCAGGTCGCCCTGAGCCCTGACGGGCGCTGGACCGTGACTGGTGGGCAGGACGGCTCGGTGCGGCTGTGGGACAACCAGACCCACGAGATCGCCCACGACCTGGGCACTCTGGAGGGCACGATCTGGCAGATCGACTTCTCCCCGGACGGGTCGATGGTCTCGGCCGGTGCCGGTCAGGAGGTGCGGATCTGGCAGGTCGCCTCCGGTCGTCAGGTGCGCACGTTCCCGGCGCACTTCTTCACGGCCTGGGACTCGGACTCCTCGATGGTGCTGATGACCTCGCGCGACGAGCTCTTCGAGGTCGGGAGCTGGAGCGTGACCGACGGCGAGCGGCAGCGCCTTCATCTGACGCTCGCAGCCGACCGGATCGTCTCCGGGCTGGCCGTGAGCCGCGCCGATCAGCGGCTGGCCGTCACCGTGCGCCACCTGCCCGGTCGCGACACCGAGGTGAAACTGCTCGATCTGAGCTCCGGGCGGGTCGTCTCGCACTTCGCGGCGACGTCCGGCGCCCCGTCACGCATCGACTTCTCCCGCCGGGGCGAGCTGGCCGTGGGATTCGGGGACTCCGACGAGGTCGTGCTGCGGGATGCGCGCACCGGAGCCTCCCACGGCAAGATCGCCACCGCGGACGTGGAGATCGCCGCCGTCTCGAGCGTGACCTACTCGCCCAGCGGCCGTTTCGTGCTGATCTCCGGCGGCGGCTACGTACGCGTCTGGGAGCTGGACCGGCGGCAGTGGTCAGGCTCGGCGTTCCTCGGTTCCTCGGCCGACCGGGGGGCCGGGGCCATCTTCGACGTGGCCGCGATGGACGACGGCCCGCTCCTGGCCGCGGCGGGCCAGACGAGCACGATGCTGATCCGCTGGAACACCGAGTGGGTGCATCCGTCGGAGACCGGCCTCGTCGCCGTCCGGGCGCAGGACAACCGGTTCGTCGTCGGTGACGAGGCCGGTGCCGTCTGGAAGGTGGGTGGTCCGGGGCAGCCGGCCCGAAAGCTGGCCCAGGGCCGGGGCACGATCCTGGCGCTGGCCGGGGCACGCGACGGTGCCGTCGCCTCGGGCAGCGACACCGGAGACATCATGGTGCTCGGCGCGGACGGTCGCCGGCGGGCCACGCTGAACGCCGGGCCGGGCCGGCAGGTGCCCGACCTGGTGCTCACCGACTCCCTGCTGGTCGCAGGCACCGGCCCGATCCTGAAGGTCGCCGACGACCTGAAGGTGCCCTCGCGGGTGCAGGTCTGGAACGCCTCGACCCTCGAACCGGTCGCGACCCACACGTTCCGCGACCGCTACGGAATCACGATGACGCCGAGCCCCGACGGTGACGACGTCGCCGTGCTCCTCGACTCCGTCGACGGATCCAGCGGCGAGCAGGCCCGGGTGCTGCTGTACCACCTGACCGACCTGGCCGACCCGGACGGGAAGCCGTACCGGACCATCGATCTGCCGCGTAACGAGGGTGCGACCCGCACCGCGTTCGCCCCCGGCGGTGCGACGATCGCCCTGGCCGGTGCGAACGGGCGCATCCGGCTCTTCGACACCCGCACCGGGGCCCTGACCAAGACCTTCGGCCACCACTCGGGTTCCGTTCGCGACCTGGCCTTCTCGCCCGACGGTGCCACCGTCGCCAGCATCTCGAGCGCGGACGACGTGGTGCGGTTGTGGGACCCGGTCACGGGCGAACTGCGCGCGGAGCTGACGGGCCACACACTCGGCGTCAACCGGGTCGCGTTCTCGGCCGACGGCACGACGCTCTACAGCACCGGTGCCGACGGCCTGGCCGGGGTCTGGACCCTCGATCCGGACGAGGCGGTCGCCCGGATCTGCGCGGACCTGTCCGGGGACTTCGCCGACGAAGACTGGCGTTCGCTGGGCCTCGACCTCGCCCACTCACCCTGCCGGCAACGCTAGGCTACCGAATATGACTGAGCGTCAGATGTCCGTTCAGGTCGTCGTGGAGTACGTCGCGCACGACGGCTCGCCGCGAAACAGCGCGTTCTACCAGCCCTTGGCCGAGCCGTATTCGGAGGTGCCCCGGCCGGGAGACCTGGTGGCCCTGATGGGCAAGGACGTCGAGATCATGGGGGTCAACGCCGCCAGCACGGGGGAGACCTTCATCGCCACGACGCAGCGGCCCGACCGGGCGATCATCGTGCAGGGCGAGGTGCTCACCCGGCGGTGGTCGGAGGTCGGGGTCGACCTGATCTGCAAGCCCTACCCGAGCACGGTGCCGATCGAGAACGCCGACGAGGCCATGGAAATCATGGAGATGCTGGTCAAGCTCGGCTTCCAGTCGGCCCACTGAGCTCAGTAGTCGCGGGTGCGCACCATCAGCCAGGCACCGGTCAGCAGCAACGTGACGTAGAGGGTGGTGGTGATGAGCCCTACCGGGTCGAGGGTGACAGCGTCGCGGGCCGCGGTGAACGGCAGATAACGCGTGTAGTTCTCGAGGTCGTTGCGCGAGTAGAAGTTTCCGGCGACCGCGGCCATCGGCTCGATGAACAGCAGATCGGCCAGCACCACCCCGACCGCGGCCGCCGCCGAGCCGGTGATCCAGCCCAGGGCCGCGCCGGCCCAGGTCAGGGCGACGAGCGCGAGCAGGTGGCCGGGAACCGCGGCGGGGATCGCGCTCGGCTCCGGGATGCGGCCGAGGATCACGCTGACCAGCAGAGACAACGGCATCTGGACCAGGCCCGCGACGAGAGCGATGCCGGTGAGCAGCACCAGGCGCGCGGCCATCAGACGGGCGCGCCGCGGCTGGGCGACCAGGAGCACGGAAGCCAGCTTGTGACGGGTGTCTTCGGTCACCGAGGTCAGTGCGGCGAACAGCAGGGGCAGCCCGACGAACGACAGCAGCGACGACGACGAACCGCCCGTCAGCACCCGATGGGTGTTCTCGATGCTGAGGGGGCCCGGATCGGGGGTCGAGGCGACGAACGCGGACACCAGTGCCCCCAGGCCGATCGCGATCAGGGCCAGGTACCAGACCGCGGGCAGGGTGGTCATGCGGCGGGTCTCCATGGCCAGCGTCGCGCTCACGAGAAGGCCTCGAAGTCGACGCTGCCGGCGGTGGCGTGCAGAAAGGCCTCCTCGAGCGTCGACGTGCGGGCCGTGAGCTCGTGCAGCACCACGCCGTAGTGCGCGGCCAGCTCCCCGATCTGCTCGGTGCCGGCCTCGCCGTCGATCACCAGGCCGTCGGCGCCCTCGGCGGAGAACGGGCCGAAACCGTTGACCTGCAGGCACTCGGCCAGGCGCTCGATCTGGGGTGAGCGCACCAGCACGCCGCGGCGCGAGAACTGCCCGACGAACTCGCTGAGCCGGCCCTCGGTGAGGATGCGGCCGCGGCCCAGGACGATGAGCTGGTCGGCGGTCTGCGCCATCTCGGCCAGTTGGTGCGACGACAGCAGCACGGTGCGGCCCTCGTCGGTCAGGGCGGTGAGGAAGTCGCGGAGCCAGCGGATGCCCTGCGGGTCGAGACCGTTGGCCGGCTCGTCGAGGACCAGGTATTCGGGGTCGCCGGCCAGCGCCGCCGCCAGGGCCAGGCGCTGCTGCATGCCGAGGGAGAACGCGCCGCTGGGATGGGAAGCCACGTCGCTCAGGCCGACCAGGGCGAGCACCTCGTCGGCCCGGCGGGGCTTCATTCCGGCCGCCGCGGTGAAGATGCGCACGTGAGCCCGGGCGCTGCGCCGCGGGTTGTGCGCGGTCGGGTCGAGCATGGCCCCGACGGTGCGCAGAGGCTGGTGGAGCTGGTCGATGCGGCGACCGCCGAACGTGGTGACGCCCTCGCCCCGCACCAGGCCGAGCATCAGGCGCATGGTGGTCGACTTGCCGGCGCCGTTCGGGCCCAGGAAGCCGGTGACGCCGCCCGGATGCACGTCGAACGACAGGTCGTTCACGGCGTGGACCCCGTCGAACTCCTTGTTCAGGTGCCGGGCGCTGATGCTCAGGGGACTGCTCCTTCGGCTGCGATGTCTCCGGCGGCGGTGGTGTTGCCCTGTCGTCGATCTCGCGAGCCGCGCCGGAATTGTACCGATCCGGCCGGTCGCCGGGCGGGATCTTCGGGTGGGGCCGGTCCCGTTCCCCCGGCCGGCCCCACCTGACCGACAACACGCTCGAAGGCACCGTTCCGGTTGTCACGAACGCGCCCCGATGAATGTGATCCAGGTTACGGTCGGAGCATGTCGCTGCCTCCCGTCGCCCGCCCGGTCACCGGCGCCGGGGCCCTCATCACCGACGGCGGTACTCGCCTGCTCCTGGTGAAACCCACCTACAAGGACGGGTGGGAGGTGCCCGGCGGTTTCGTCGAGCCGGACGAGAGCCCGGCCGCCGCCTGTGCCCGCGAGCTCCGCGAGGAGATCGGCCTCGACCGCCCCACCGGCCGTCTTCTCGTCGTCGACTGGGCCCCCGCCCCGCCCCACGGCGACAAGCTCCTCTTCGTCTTCGACGGCGGCGTCCTGCGCCCCGCCGAGGCCGACGCCCTGGTGGTGGACGGTAACGAGATCAGCGAGGCCCGCTTCGTCGAGCTCGCCGACCTGCCCGGCCTCGTCGTCGACCGCCTCGCCCGGCGTCTGGAGGTGGCCTGGCGCGCGCAGGAGGCCGGCCTCAGCCTCTACGCCGAGCACGGCCGCCGACGTCCGGGTGGCGACCGGCCCGGTTGACCGGCGCTGATCCGGGATCGGGTGACATCGGTGCGGTGATGACGCACTTCGGCCGCCTGATCACGGCCCTCGGCCGGGCAGGCCGGGCGGGCCGGGTCGCGATCTGCCCCGCCGTGTTCGCCGGTGGGCGCGGAACGGGCCTGGGCGGATCGGTCTGCGGCTGAGTACATCGCCGCCGGGCCGGATTTCGCCGCCCGGCCGGCGCCGGCTGTGCTTGACTTGCCGGCATGCAGCTGGTTCTGGTGCGGCACGGTCAGTCCGCCAACAACGCCGCGTTCATCGCGGCGACCGCCCGGCAGCAGGCGCAGCCCCGCGAGGAGCCCGACGACGAAGCCGACCGGATCGCCGAGGAGCTCTCCGTCTACCGCGGTCGCGTGCCCGACCCGCTGCTGACCGACCTCGGCACCCGGCAGGCCCAGGCGCTCGGTGAGGCACTGAAGGCCGGGCGTCTGCCCTTCGCCCCGACGCACCTGTACGCCAGCCCGATGTCCCGCGCCGTGGCGACGGCCCGTCCGCTGGCCGAGGTCAGCGGCCTGCCCGTCGTGCTGCAGCCCGACGCCTACGAGGTCGGCGGTATCCAGAACATCGACCTGAGCGTCGGCACCCGCTCGGCGCGGCCCGGTGCGACACTGCCCGAGCTGCAGATCCTCGGCGGCGCCGTGCAGGCGCCGCCCGGTCTGTTCCCGGCCGACGACCAGCCCTGGTCAGGCGGTTTCGAGGTCAGTCCCGACGAGGCCCTGCCCCGTGCCCGCCGCATGCTCACCACGCTGTTCCGGGCCCATCAGGCCGACGACGTGGTCGTGGTGGTCAGTCACCAGTTCTTCGCCCAGTTCGTTCTCGCCGCCGCCCTGGGTCTGGAAACCGAGCCGTGGCGGCGTTTTCGGGTGGACAATGCCGGTCACCTGTCACTGCGGCTCGGCCCCGACGAAGCGATCACGGAATGGGTGAACCGGGTCGACCATCTCGACCCCGCGGACATCTCCAACTGAAAACTCAGGCGACCACACCGTCCACCATTGGCTACCGTTCGGCCATGAGCGAATTGCGCACCGCCCGGCTGATACTGAGAAACGTCACCCCTGACGACGCCGCGGGTGTGCACGCTTACGCCGGTGACCCGGAGGTCTGCCGCTTCATGGTCTGGGGTCCGAACACCCCGGCCGAGAGCCAGAGGTTCGTCGAGGAGCAGCTCGCGGTCCTGGCCGACCCGGCGCGCACCTCGTTCAACCAGCTGGTGACGCTCGCGGAGACCGGTGAGGTCATCGGTGGCATCGAGCTGCGGTTGCTGAGCGAGCAGCACCGGCGTGCCGAGTTCGGTTACGTCTACCGGCGCGACGTGTGGGGCCAGGGGTATGCCACCGAGGCGGCCCGTGCGCTGGTGACCTGGGCGTTCGAGCATTTCGGCCTGAACCGGATCGAGGCCACCTGCGACCCGGAGAACAAGGCGTCGGAGGCCGTGCTGCGCAAGGTCGGTCTGCAGTGCGAGGGGCTCAGCCGCCGGCACATGAAACTGCGTGACGGCTGGCGGGACTCGTTGCAGTTCGCGATCCTGTCGGACGACGAAAGGCCCTGAGGCGCGCGGGTGTGGTGCTTTCGGTCATCGATGACCGAAAGCACCACATCCCTCACGACGCGTGTGCCGACAACCCCGACAGCTGAGCCGTCCACCACCCGACCCCACCGGTGAACCGCAGCCGCAGATGCCGCGTCTCCTGCGGCGTGAACGTGATGGTGACCTGGTTGGCCTTGCCGTCGAACGTGTACGTCGCCGCGCTCTTGAGCGTCGAGAACGACCGGCCGTCCGGGCTGCCCTGAACCGCGATCGTCTGAGTACGGCTGTGCCAGCCCATATTGGGCGGCAACGACAGCACAAGTCGCCCCACCGAAGCACTTTCGCCGAGATCGACCGTCACCGTCTGCGGGAAGCCCAGACCACCCTCCCAGTACGTCTCCGGGTCGCCGTCGGTGATGTTGCCGGCGACCAGATTCCAGCCCTGGCTGCTGACTTTCGCGAGATGCCCGGCGATGAGGTCGAGCAGGGGATTCGGTGCGTCCACCGGATCCGGCTCTTCGTCCTCGGGGGTCGTCTCGACGGGCGCCTCGCTCACCGGCGCGCTCGTCGTCGGCCGGTCGACCGGTGCCTGCTGACCAGAGCCGGCCGAATCGCCCGAACCGCTCGGGGCCTGCCCGCCACTACCGCTCGTGGGCGCAGTCACCGACGGTTGTCCCTGCGGGGTGGCGGCGATGGTGGACGACACGGTCGCCTTGGCCGACGTGGTCGCCGAGGGGTGCGCGGACGGGCTGGGAGCGTCGGACGCGGTTGCGTTCGGCTGCGGGATCCGCACGTCCAGACCGGCCAGCGACGAGTTCTGGGAGGACGAGTCGTCGGAACGGGTGGCCCACTGAACAGCGAAGACACCCCCGACGAGCACCGCGACCACGGCCACGATCGACCACACCGTGACCCCGAGACCGCCGAGGCGCACGTGGCTCCCCGGGGAGGGTGCCACCTCCTGCGGCTCGTCCAGGTGGTACTCGACGGTCGGCCGATGCGGCGTCGGGTTGTTGCTCTCCACGTGCGTGCTCCCAGGTGACATGTCGGGCCAATCGTCACTGACACGGCATTGTGGCAGGTTGACGGACGCGATTGGGAGCGGATCTTGGTGGGTGGAGGCCGCCCGGTTCCGGGACGCCGACTGGGCCCCGGAACACGGCCGCGGTCAGTCCAGGGTGGGGTAGTCGGTGTAACCGGCCGCACTGTCGCCGTAGAACGTGCTCGCGTCCGGCGCGTTCTCGGCCGCGTCACGGGCCCAGCGCACAGCCAGGTCGGGGTTCGCGATCACCGGGCGCCCGATGGCCACCGCCTCGGCGTGCCCGCCCTCGATCAGGTCGAACGCCTCCTGACGGGTGGTGACCACGCCGAAGCCGCTGTTGACGATGACCGGCGCCTGCACGCTCTTGCGGAACTGCTGCACCAGGTCGCCGGTCGGGTCGGCGTGCAGGATGTCGACGAACGCGAGCCCCAGCGGTGCCAGCCCCTCGGCGAGCGCCGTGTAGGTGGCGGCCAGGTCCTCGGCGTCATCCTCGATCACGCCCTGGATGTTGTGCTCGGGGGAGATCCGCAGGCCCGTGCGGTCGGCCCCGATCGCGGCCGCGACCGCGGTCAGGATCTCCACCGACAGACGGGCCCGGTTCGCCGGGCTGCCGCCGTACGCGTCCGTGCGCGTGTTCGACGTGGTCGCGAGGAACTGGTGCACGAGATAGCCGTTGGCGCTGTGGATCTCGACGCCGTCCAGGCCGGCTTCGATCGCGTTGCGGGACGCCGTGACGAAACCGTCGACGACACCCCGGATCTCGTCGAGCGTCAGGGCGGCCGGAACCGGCAGTTCGGCCTTGCTGCCGTCGGCGACCCGGACCTCGCCGGGGGCCGCGATCGCGCTCGGGGCCACGGTTCGGCCGGTACCCGTCAGTGACGGGTGCGAGATGCGTCCGCCGTGCATGATCTGCAGCACGATGCGCCCGCCCGCCGCGTGCACGGCGTCGGCCACCCGGCGCCAGCCCGCGATCTGCTCGGCCGTCTCGATGCCCGGCTGACCGATCCAGGAGCGTCCCTCGAGGATCGGGAAGGTGCCCTCGGTGACGATCAGCCCGAGCGACGCCCGCTGGCTGTAGTACTCGACGTGCAGGTCGTTGGGGACGCCGGACTCACCGGCGCGCACGCGCGTGAGTGGCGCCATGACCATGCGGTTGCTCAGCTCGACGGCTCCGAGGGTGACCGGGCTGAAGAGCTTCTCGGATGCGTGCGTCACGGGATTCCTTCTTGCTTCGAGGGCCGGGGGATGACGCATGGCGGCTCTGGCACGCGGTCAACGAAAGGGACTCTAACCCCAACTGGCACTGAGTACCACCCTGGTACCGAGTAAGCTGTGGGACATGAGTGACGACGTGGACAACCCGCGCGCCACCGGGACACTGCGCGAACGCACCCGGCGGGCCATGCGCGACGAGGTCGCCAGCATCGCCACACGGCTGTTCGCCGAGCAGGGCTGTTCCAACACCACGGTCGACCAGATCGCCGCCGAGGCCGGGCTGTCCCGCACCACGTTCTTCCGCTACTTCGGCACCAAGGAAGACGTCGTGCTCACCTGGATCGACGAGCTCGGACCCCGCCTGCTGCAGGCCTTTTCCGCCCGGCCCGCCGACGAGCACCCGTGGCGCTCGCTGCACCGGGCGCTGGGCCTCGTCACCGACATCCACGAGGCTGACGTCCAGCGTCGTCTGGACTTCGAGAGCATGCTCGAGGCCAACCCCACGATGAAGTCCCGCCAGCGCGAGAAGCAGGGCGAATGGCAGCGCCTGCTCATCCCCGCCGTGGCCGCCCGCATGACCGGTGACATCCCCGCCGAGCAGGACCCGCGTCCCCGGATGATGGTGGCCTGCGCGATCGAGAGCCTCAACGCCGCGCACCACACGTGGCGCGCGTGCGACGGCGCCGTTCCCCTCGCCGAACTGCTCGATCGGGCCATGAACGTCTTCGAGAACTGACGGGCCGGCCTCCCCGAAAGCCGGCCCGGCGCGTCCTCGAGCAGCTCAGGCCGGCGTCATGAACTCCCGCGGTCTCAGCGCCCGGCTGACGATGCGCACGTCACCCAGCCAGCCGTAGTACCCCTGCCCGAACGTCTCCGACGACTGCGTGCCCCCCAGCGCGAACGGCTTGCCCAGCGTCGCGATACCGGTGGACGCCTGGCTCGGGTTCCGCGCGATCGGCGACCCGTCCACGTAGACGATCGTGCGCTTCCCGTCGTTCACGATCGCCACGTGTGTCCATCGACCCACCGGGATCGCGTGGCTCCACGACGTCGGCTGCGCGTTCTGCACGTGCGGATACACCGCATACTGAAGGAAGCGCTCGCCGGACACGTTGAGCGACACCGGAGCCTCGTCCTGCGAGTAGCCGTTGGTCTTGCCCGCGTCCCCGGCGCGACCCTCCCAGCTGAGGATGCCCATCCACGCGTGCGAACCCTCGAACGGGTCGGGCAGTTTCAGGTACGCCTCGATGGTGTACCCGTCCTGGAACGTCAGGCTGTTGATCGGCGCCCTGGCCCCGGTCTCCAGCACGGCGCCGCGGTTCGGGTTCTGGCCGCCGTCGAACCGCAGGCTGGCGTGGGCGGGCTGGCCCTCGTGGTGCTCGTCCGACCAGGTCAGCACGTCGGCGCTGCTGTTGTGCAGGATGCGCACGGTCAGGTCGTTGCCCTTGCCGGTGAGGTCCTTCGCGACGGTTCCCGCCTTCACGGTTCCCGTGGCGCCGAGCCCTTCTTTGTCGAAGCGCCAGTACGCCACCGTTCCCCGGGTCAGCACGGCCGAGGCCGGACGGGACGCCTGCGGTTTGGACGGGAACCGCTCGCCGAAGTCGAACTCGACGCTGAAACGGTCGGTCGGGCCGGTCAGTTCGATGGTCTCGGCACCCAGCTGGGTGCGCCTGTCCGGGGCGGCGTCGAGGAACCAGGGGGAGAAGGTCTCGACGTCGATCACGTTGCGGGCCAGGTCGAACGAGTACATCCGGATCATGCCGGCGCCGCCGTAGTAGCGGTCCTGGTAGTTCGTGATGTGCGCGTGGACGGGGTGGCCGGCGTCGTTGGTCAGCACGGTGCGTCCGGGCGGCCAGTAGTGGCCGTTCAGGGTGAGGAAGATCTGGTCGTTGCCGCGGATCAGCTTGTCCCACAACCGCTGCCCGTTGCCGGAGAGCTCGGCCCGGCCGTCGTCGTCCGCCGCCACGAGGTCGTGGGTGGTCAGCACGACCGGGGTGTGCGGGTGCGCGTCGAGCACCGACTGCGCCCAGGCCAGGCCCTTGTCGGAGGCACGCCAGTCGAGGGCCAGGATCAGCCACTGCCGTCCGGCGGCCGTGATCACGTGGAAGCTGTTGTACCCGTCAGGGGAGCTGCCGCCGTACGTCTTCTGCTTGCGGAACCGCTTCGGCCCGAAAGCCTGCAGGTAGGGGGAGTCGCCGCGCTGGTCGTCGAGCGAGCCGTCGATGTCGTGATTGCCGGCCAGGACGCTGTACGGCACCTTGTCGTCGATCATCGTGAACGTCTTCGACGCCAGCTTGATCTCGGCGTCGGTGCCGTGCTCGGTGATGTCGCCGAGGTGCGTCATGAACGCGATGTTCGCGTCCGCCCGCTCCTGGACCAGGTAGCGGAACGTGGCCCGCAGCGGCTCCGGGTCGGAGCTGTCGGCGTCGAAAAGGTACTGCGTGTCAGGCAGAACGGCGATCGCGAAGCGATCGGTGGTGGTGTCGAAACTGCTTTTGGACGTGGTGGTCGCGTCGGCGCTCGCGGCACCCAGGAGCGGGGTGACGGCCGGAGCGGCGACGGCGCCCCGCAGGAGGGTGCGGCGCGTGACAGGGATCCGGCCTTCAGGCTGGGCCATGAGATCTCCAGACAGATTCGGGGGTGGACGGCCCGACTGTCCCCGGCGCAGATGGCCGGATAGTGGCGCAAAGGGTAACTATGGTCGTTTCGGCGCAGAAGTCTCGCGGCGATGGGGTGACGTGGCCTGATGGCAGCTGCGCCTGAACGTAGAAGGCCGGGCCCGATGGGATGGGGCCCGGCCTTCTGAAGCGATACTGCGACCCTGACGGGACTTGAACCCGCGACCTCCGCCTTGACAGGGCGGCGCGCTAACCAACTGCGCTACAGGGCCTTACGTGATGCGTACCCCCAACGGGATTTGAACCCGTGCTACCGCCTTGAGAGGGCGGCGTCCTAGGCCGCTAGACGATGGGGGCCTGCGACTCACGGCGGTTGTTCCCGTCGTGGACCTGTGGAAGCTTACGGGATGGAGGGCCGGTTCTCCAAAATGGTGTTCGAGGAGCCAACGATCAGCGCCCAGCCAGGAACACGTTCTCCATCGCGAGCGCCCGCATCGCAGCCCGTTCGGCGAGCTGAGCGAGCTCGTCCTCGGGAACCAGGGCGGCGGCCGACTCGAGCACGGCGAGCGAGATCTGCAGCCGATCGTCGTCGGACACGCCCTCGAAGGCCCGGGTGTCGCCCGACAGCCCCTGCACGACGGCCTCGACCTTCCACAGGTCCTGGTCGGGCAGCTGACGCAGCCGGCGCATCATCATCTTGTGGAACCGGCTCCAGTCGTACGGCTCCTCCGTGTCCACGAACAGGTGGAACACGACGCTGCCGCCCGCGGCCGCGACGGCGACCCGCAGATCGTCCTCGACCTCGTCCTCCGACAGACTGGCGAGCAGGACGCCGAGCTCCTTGCGGCGCAGGGGCAGGAAGGCCGAGATCAGGGCCCTGACGTTCTGCCTGTTCACCGGCACGCGAGGAGCCCTTCGATCGGGCTGGTCGGGCGTGCGGGTGACCGGAAATCGAACATGCCGGGAGTTTAGTCCCAATGGTGACGGGCGCCTCAGGAGTTACCAGGGCCGACGATCCGGGTGCGCGCTGAAACGGGTCTTCGAGCGTCCGGACGTTCCCGCTCCTCGGGCGCGGCTCCGGCCGGTTCTGTGGAGTCTCGTGGCGCTTGGCGGAGGATCAGCCAGGGTCCACGGCGTCTTGTCCGGATCGATGAAGCAACCCCCGTAGAGCGTCAGCGTTGTGTTGGCCGCGCTCGAGATGTCCAGGATCTCGCCCCATTTCCCCTTGATGCTGAGTATGTGCAGCCCGGGACGATGGCTCTTCGACACGACTTCCGTGAAGCCGTAGTCCTTCGCGACACTCAGGATCCGTTTCTCGGCCGCCGGCCACTGATCATCCCGGATCGCCCCCTCGGACGGCCCACGGTAGATCCGGGACCACGCATCGCTGAGGTTGGCGAAGGGGTCTTCGCAGAAGGTGCCGCCCTCGTAGGGTTCGATCTCGCCTTCCGGCCAGGTCAGGTCAGGGGCGAGATCGCTGAAGACGTCTCGTATCTCGGTGATCAAGGCCTTGTAGTCGATCTCCGCCGCATCGATCGTCGGGCGGGACTCCAGAATCCGATGGGCGTCGGCCTCGGACGTGTCTGTCATTGCCAAGCCTCTCTCCGTGTCTCCTTCGCAGCCAGTGACGAGCAGTCCAGCGAGGAGCGCGCCTCCCCACCAGTGCAGCGCTTGCTTACGGAAAAGTGCTGTTCTCACAACGGAGCGCCTATCGCTTGATGCGGTCTTCGGGATGGCCAGCGATAGCGGCCGCGTTGTTCCACTGGCTCGTCGATCCGTTCACCTGGTACTCGCTGTGCCCGTCCGACCCGGACAGTGACTCCCCGTACGTGTTTGTCGCCGCGCCGGTCTCCAGCTGCGTGATGTCTGGATTCCTGTCTGGATTACCCCCGAAGAGACCTGACTTGGCGGCCCAGTCGCCGTCCGCCTTCGAGTTGGACAGCATGTCGGAAGGGACCTTGAGGTCCCCGGCGTCGGACGTGCCGATACCAGGCGAGCCGAAAATGACTGCGGCATCCACGCCCGTGGCTTGCTGCAGGGCGAGTCCGGTGGTGAGGGAACCGTATGAATGCCCCAGTGCAGTGAGGTCCGGGTCGCCTGCACGTGGTCGAATCTCTCCCCGGCCTGGATCCCGATGATCTGGTGGTTCGTGTCCACCTTGCTCAATGCGGTGAGAGAGTCCCGCACCTCGATCGCCTTCTTCATGTCCGGGAAGACGCTGAGGAGCCTGGGATCAGTGACCCCGTGATCGCGCATGAGGCGGTCGATGACCTGATCGTTCTCGGCCTGGAGCATGGGCAGACGTCGACGGTTCGCCCGGTCACGCACGTCCGCCGGCAGGCCGTCGCGGTTACCGAGCCACTCAGGGTGCTGTCGGAGAATGCTCTCCTGCTCGTCCTCGGTCAGGCTCTTCCACCAGGCCGCGTTCTGCGCCTCCGAGGCGCTGTCGACGGGGGGACGGTAGGGCCCCAGATCGCCTGCTTCGCGTCCCCGGTCGTCAGCATTCTTGAAGCTCGACGCATCCTGGCCGGCGAGCCAGCCATTGAGAACGGTCGACTGCAGCTTCCCGAGAAAGGCCTGATCGGTGTAGTCGGCCCGGCGGAGAGCCTCCTCCACCAGGGCAACGCATTCTTCGACCACCCGCTCACGATCCTCCCTGATCAGATCCGAGTCGTGCGTGGCCGGAACCGGTAACAAGAGGCCCTGATGGTCGACCACCGTCCCATCGGTTCTGATCGAAAGGCCCTTTGAGGACGCGTATGTCAGGGCATCAGTGACCAGGCCCTGAACACCGCGGACCGCGTCCGAAAAATCCCGCAGTCCCTGGCGAACGGCCGCGATCTCCGACACCCGGTCTTCGAGCGCCTCGCGCAGAGCCAGCTGCTGAACGCGTGCTCCGCTCGACGCCTCGCCCTGCCAGGTCTCGAAAGGCTCGTTCAGGTCCAGGCCCGCGTCGGTCAGCTTTTCTTGCATGTCGCGCAGGTACCGCTCCGCGCTGTCCAGTTCGTCCGTGCTCCAGCTGCTGACCTGGCTCCAGGTCAGGCTCACATGCCCACCGGTAGATGACCGCGGTGGGAGTCCGCCGCGCTCCTATCGGTGTTCTGATAGCGGTCCGCGGCGAGGTTCAGGCCCTCCTCGTAGCTGCGGGCTGCGGTGCACCAGGACGACAATTCCTGCGTCCACCGGGCTGAGACCTGCGCCAGAGCCGTGCTGCTGAGGGCTCCCTCGATTGCTCCGCCGGCCGATGTCAACGCGGGTTCCGGGTCAAGGCTCATCACTGCGGTCACCGCCGTCGCGGCGTTGACGCTTGCCGTTCGCAAATCCGCTGGATCAACCCGCATTGCCCTTTTCCTGCCTTGCTCGACGAGCCGAACACGCTACCGGGGTCCGACGGCCAGCGGCTGTGAGATGGGGCACGAGAGCATGTTGGTCAGAGGAGGGAGTGGTCGCTGCCGGGCTGCTGGCAGTGGCCGACTGGTTCGATCGTGTGACGGGGAGCGAAGTGTCGCTGCACCATCGGCGCCGTGATCTCGCGAGTGACCTCACTCCGGAGCCGGACGCCCGCCCGTGACGGATGACAGGCGGGCAGCGTCTTCTTACGGGGTCGTGCCCGTCCGGCCGCCGTCTTTGCGGGGCCGGGCGGTCTTGGGGCCCTTGGTAGCTGCCGGCGCCGTTGTCGTGCGATGTCCAGCCGGGGGCTGGAGGTTCCGCAACGATCCCACCAGTTCGGTGAGCCGCCGTGAGGTCCTCACGGCCTCCGGCAGCCGGCCGGCGCGAAGCTGAGCGCCGAGCAGGCGGTACTCGGTGTCGACCATCTGGCTCATCCGCAGGCCGCGTTCCCCCGGACCCGGCTGAGTCGATGCCGGCGCTTCTGGCTCTGATGAGTCGGCGCTCCCATGGCCCGTGCTCTGCCGTCCCCGCGCAGCCGACCCGTTCGTTCGTGCCATTCCGTGCTCCCTGGTGTCTCGTGTGTCAGGCCATTGTCTCTCGGTGAGGGCCTGACCGACTGGTGAGCAGCGCGAGAACGAACTGAATGGACAACCTGAGGCGTATGAGAAGGCCTTCGCAGCAGTCCGCTTGCCGCTCGGGCGATTCAGCTCGGTCTGTAGGCATCGCGGGGGTGTCTCACGCGAACAACATGCACTTCGATCAGCGCTTCGGTGATGCGGTAGACGATCTTGAACGTATCGAGTCGAGCCGTGAATAAGCCGTGCAGGTCACCGATGACTGGTTTACCGATCAGGCGGGGGTTTTCGGTCAGAGGGCCCTCGATGAACTCCAGGGCCGCAGGTAGGACTTTCTCCGGAAGCTTGCCAGGTCGCGTTTCGCGGAGCCTGCCAGGACGACCTTGTAGGTCACGGACCGAGCTCCTTGCGGACTTCGGCGATGGTGAACACATTGCCTTCCTCGAAGTCCGTGAGGCCCTCGCGGATAGCGGCGACCTCGTCGGGGTCACTGAGAATGTCGAGGGTCTCTTCGAGAGCCTCCAGCTCGTCGACAGACATCAGAACTGCATCCGCTTCCCCGTTGCGAGTGATTCGATAGCGTGCGTGGCTCGCCTTCACGTTGTCGAGCAACTCGCGCAGGTTGGCGCGCGCTTCGGCCATGGAGATGCTGGTCGCGTGGGGTGAGGACCTGTACAGAAGCGTGTACATGTCCGGAAGTGCCGGCGAAGGATGCATGCAAACACCGTACGGAGAGCCCTGATTCTTATCGGACAATCCGATTTTCGGTGCAGGCTCGGTGCACCGTCCAAAAACGGATCGATCGTAGCCCTCTCGGCGAGTGCCGTGCGCAGATTCAGGGCAGTCTCGGGTCGGGAAGGGAAGAGCCGCACCTCGTCCACCATGGCGTCGTTCCCGAGGTGCTTCTTCACATCCACTGCGAATGAAGAAGTGGGCCAGCAGGAGAGGGCAGGTACCGTTCGTGACGGTGGCTCCTGGTGGCTGCTGCGATGCCAGGCGAAGTACTCGATGCGGTTGTCGACGTGTGAAGCCACGGGCCGCCCGATCAGGTTGCCGAGGGTGGGCGGCCCTGACCTCTTTCCCGCCTGGATGGTGCCGGCGGCGCTCACCGTGATGTATCCGTGCTCGTACAAGGCATCGCACCCGAGCAGGCAGGCAGTCATGGCGATGCTCGGGATGTCGAGGCGCTCGGCCTCGGAGCATTGTGATCGCGGCTTTATGTGCGCGGCCACGAGCAGATCCTCGGGCAGGGTTCCTCCGCACAGCGCGCATTCGGCCTGAGCTCCCGGAAGTCCGGTACCGATGAGGTTGCCACGGTGAAACTTTCGCCTGGAGTCTGCTGCAGACGTTCCGCGAAAGTCCTTGACTCCGTGGGTGACTGGCGCGATCGAGCCGACCGGCGCGTCCTCAATGGAACTGCTCCGAACGCGAGAGGGATTGCCCATGCTCCAAATCTGCCGGCCCGACAATGACGGCTGGACCACTATCGCGCTGCCCTGGCGGTCGCGAGGGATCTGCTGACAACGGCGGAGTTCTTCGACCGGGTGGCTGGGAGGCGAGACGAGAGGCGTCCATCCTTGGCGCTTGCCCAGGATGTCGGTGAGGCCGTGGCGCAAACCGATCGTGCGACGTGCGCGAATGGTAGTGTAGAAGGTGGTTGAAATGTAGCGTAGCTGCTTGGGGGCAGAGGATGGGTGGCGAGGTCGAGTCGACGCACGACTTCAGGTCGGGCTACGTGCGCCGCGTGGTGGACGACCTGCTGGACGAACTGCTTCCGTCCCTTCCGGCGATCCTGCTCGACGGTCCGAAGGCTGTCGGTAAGACCGCGACGGCCCTGCAACGTGCCGAGACTGTCTGGCGTCTCAGTCGTCCGGCCCAGGCTTCCGTCGTCAACGCTGATCCGCAGGTCGCACTGGATGGTCCGGCACCGGTCCTCCTCGATGAATACCAGCGTGTTCCCAGTGTCTTCGACGCGGTTCGAGATGCTGTCGACGAGGATGCTGAACCGGGTCGGTTCTTGCTCACGGGTTCGGCGCCGCCTCCGGGCTCGCACTCCGGGGCCGGCCGGATCACCACGGTCCGGATGCGCCCACTGACCCTTCCCGAACGCGGAGTGAGCGCTCCGAGCGTCAGCTTGTCCTCCTTGTTCGAGGGCACCTTCGACGCTCCCGTCGCGGGGGCCTCGGTCCTCGGTCTGAAGGACTACGCCGACCTGATACTGAGGTCGGGGTTTCCCGGTCTGCAGCATCTCCCGGCAAGAGCGCTGCAGATCCAGCTCGACGGTTACGTTGAACGCATCGTCGATCGTGACATGAGCGAAGGCGGGCACAACGTCCGGCGGCCTGCCACTCTCATGGCCTGGCTGCGCGCCTATGCGGCGGCCGCCTCCACGACCACCAACTGGGACAAGATTCGCGACGCCACGAGCGGCGGGTCCGCGAGTAAACCCGCTCGTTCGACGACCCTTCCGTACATCGACACACTCACGCGATTGCGCATTCTCGACGAGGTGCCGCCCTGGATTCCCAGCCGCAACCACCTCAAGCGGCTTACCCAGGCACCCAAACATCACCTGGTGGATCCGGCGTTGGCTGCTCGCCTCGTCGGGGCGACCCGGGCGAGCCTGCTACGTGGTGCGGGACAGGCCTTCACGCCTGAAGACGGCACGTACCTGGGGCAGTTGTTCGAGTCGCTGGCCACCATGAGTGTCAGGGTTTTCGCGGAAGTCGTGCCGGCGTCGGTCTCGCACCTGCGTCTGGACTCGGGACGGCGGGAGGTCGACCTGATCGTCGAGCGTGACCTGGACCGCGCCGTGGTGGCTTTCGAGGTCAAGCTCGCTGGTGACATCGGCTACGAGGATGTGAAGCACCTGCTGTGGCTGCGAGAAGAATTGGGCGAACAGCTTGTTGACGCGGTTGTGCTGACAACAGGACCGGCCGCCTACCGTCGTCCGGACGGGATCGCGGTAGTGCCGCTGGGTCTGCTGGGGCCGTGATGCTCGAAGCGGCTGCGCTGAGCGGCAGGCTCGAATGGCTCGGACTGGACGATGCCCGTCGGCTCAGGCCTGACCGCTTCGATCCGAGGTGATCGACAAGCAGCCGCGACGCCGCAGAGTTCAGGAATGGCGCTCACAACGGCGTAGGGCTCATCGCGTCACCCGCGGCCCGGCCAGCTTGACCACCTGATCCCGCGATGTGCAGCGAACTCGGAGCGTCAACGTGGTGGCGCCGCCCAGCGGTCGTGTAAAAGCGCCTCTGGCACCCTGTTTGAGCACCAGGGCGTCACCGGCCTGGGTCTGGGCGTCGTTGCGGTCGACGCGTCGCTGCACGAACAGCTGAAGAGACGCGGTGGCCTCCGCATCCGCCTCGCCGCCGACCGTCATGTCGGTGGTGAGCTGGGTGTATTCGGTGGGCAGCGTATAGGTGACCTCGTGCTCGACGTCGTCGGACTGATTCGTCGGGCACGAGATGCTCAGGTCCTGGCCTGTTGTCTCCAGAAAGCCCGCTCCCGCACTTGGTTTCAGATCGACCAGATAGCGGACGTCTGTGCTGGCTTCGGTGCTGAGAGTGGACGCCGGGGTGGTCGGGGGAGGGGTGGTCTCCCCGGTGGTCGGGGGCGGGGAGGGGTCTTCGCCGGTCGCGGCCGGGATCACGAAGACGGCCACGGCCGCGGCGGCTCCGATCACACCGGCCACGCAACCGATGACCGCTATCCAGAACTCGGCCGGCCGGTCACGCGCGCTGCGAGTCGCCATTCCGGTTCATCCCCCTGGATGGTTCGTGCCGCGTCCCTCGTGCGCAATGTGAAGAATGCCTGCGCGCGCCCGACTTCACTTCTATCATCTGGTTTCACCGGAAGGTGAGAACTTCAGGGACAACGAGGTGGGGGAACTCCGTGCTGTCCAAGATTCGTAATCCGCTGGTCTGGGCCCTGCTGGCGACCATTGTGTCGGGTGTTTCCCTGGTGGTCGCGGTACTCGCGTACGGCCGGGCGGGAACCACAGTGGTGGCCGAGCCCCAGCGGACCCCCGCCGCGGCGAGTACCGAGGGGGCGACTGCCGAACCGCAGGCCACCACGGTCGAGGTCACTCCAGCCCAAGACGTGACCGCGAGCGCCTCCGAAGAGCCTCTGGTGACGACCCTGCCGTCGCCGGGTGCGTCGTACAGTCTCGTGCGGGAAGACGTGCAGATGCGGTTGGTGGGCGGGGAGACCAGGTATGTCGATCTGGACCAGCCGCTCGTCAACGCGACCAACGAGGCCTATGACGTCTCGTTCCGCACGGGCCTCGCTCAGCCGAAGCTGAGCTTCCAGCTGAACGACGTCGCCCTGGGCAAGTCGCCGACGGTGACGCCCGACGAGTGCGCCCAGGAAATCCAGCTCTCACCGGTCGATTCCGAGGTCGAGGTCAGTCAGGACCTGGTGCTGTGCGCCGTGACGAACGGGCTCGGGGCTGTCAACGAACCCGCCCGGACCAAGATGGCCCGCATCGTCGTCAATTCGGTGACCAAGGACAATGCCGTGAACCTGACCGTCACGACCTGGGAGATTCCCCGGTGACCCGACCGACGCGTCCTCAATCTTGCAAGATGTAGCCCCGAGCAGATGGCGCGCGGTGTGAAGTCCGTGGGGTACCGGCGCAGGCCGCTGAAGCCGTCGCGGAACGGTATCCGCGACGGCCGGTTCATGGACACAGCGAGACTATTCGCTGGACTCGACGCTGGCCTCAGGAATCAGCGAGTCGGGCCGCATGACGAAGCGGTAGGCGCTGGTCGAGGTGTCCGTGGCCTCGAGCTGCTCGACGAACCAGAACACGTTGTCGCTCTTGCCGAGTGAGTGCCGGACGTACTCGCCGTTGTTGTCCTTGCAGGTGACGAACATGCGGTTGGCGTCGCCGGGATCGACCGAGCAGAGCCCCTGGGCCTCCAGGATGACCTTGTCGGTGATGCCGTTGACGAAGGTGATCCTGCGGGCGACCTTGAAGTTGTCGGCGTCCTTGCTCAGGTTGTCGTTGACGCTCTCGGCCTCGGTCGTGCAGGCGGTGAGGCCCAGGAGAGCTGAGCCGGCCGTGGCGATGGCCAGAACGACGCGTCTTCCGTGCATGCGTGGTTCCTTTCGGGGGAGCTGGTTCTTGATCGTGGGCGCGATGCTACAGAAACCGGCACGACTGCCGGAGAGCCTGTGGTTGTGGGAGGACTGAGGCGATCGACCTCAGAAGACGCTTCGCTCCGTTCCTCCTCCCGCAGGGCGCATCACTCCGAGACGGCAGGGCTCATGCCAGCAGGTCACGGATGTCGTCAGCCGTGAGCGCCGCCGAGCTCATCTCGTCACCGTCGAGAACGCTGTCGGCCAGAGCACTCTTACGGGCCTTGAGCGCCATGACCTTCTCCTCGATCGTGTCTTTCGCGACCAGCCGGTAGACCATGACCTTGCGGGTCTGGCCGATGCGGTGGGCACGGTCGACCGCCTGGGCCTCCACGGCCGGGTTCCACCAGGGATCGAGCAGGAAGACGTAGTCGGCCTCGGTCAGGTTCAGGCCCGAGCCACCGGCTTTCAGGCTGATCAGGAACACCGGCGCGGTGCCTGTGCGGAACCCGGAGATCACGCGAGCGCGGTTGCGGGTCTTGCCGTCGAGGTAGTCGTAGGCGAGCCCGGCCTGTTGCAGCCGGTCGGCCGCGCGTTCGAGGAAGCGGGTGAACTGGCTGAACACCAGCACCCGGTGGCCTTCGGCGGCGATGTCGGTCAGCTGCTCGAGCAGGGCGTCGAGTTTGGTGCTGGGGACGTTGTCGTGAGCCGGGTCGACCAGCCCGGCGGCCAGGGCGGCCTGGCGCAGGAGGGTGAGCGAGCGGAAGATCTCGAAGCGGTTCCGGTTCAGGTCGCCGAGCAGCCCGAGCACCTTCTGCCGTTCGCGCTGCAGGTACTTCTGGTAGATCGTGCGGTGGCGGGGCAGCAGCTCCAGTTCCATGATCTGCTCCTGCCTTTCAGGGAGGTCGGCCGCGACCACCTCCTTCTTGCGCCGCAGCATCAGGGGTGCGATGCGGCGCCGCAACTGCTCGAGGCGCTCGGGTGCTTCCTGACGCTCGATGGGCTTGCGGTAGTAGTCCGAGAACCGGTCGGGGCGGGGGAACAGGCCGGGGGAGGTGATCGAGAACAACGACCACAGCTCCATCAGGTTGTTCTCCATCGGCGTGCCCGTGATGGCGAGCTTGAAGTCGGCCTGCAGTTCGCGCGCGCTGCGGTAGCCCGCGCTCTGGCGGTTCTTGACGGCCTGGGCCTCATCGAGAACCAGCCCGGCCCAGTCGATTTGACAGTACTGAGTGAACTCCAGCCGGAACAGCGTGTACGAGGTGACCACCACGTCCATCCCTCGAACCGCTTCGGCCACGTCGTGACCGCGGCGCGCTGCGGTTGCCGAGATGGTCGTCACCCCGAGCGAAGGGGTGAAGCGGGCGGCTTCGGCGGCCCAGTTCGGCACCACGCTGGTGGGCGCGACGACCAGGAACGGCCGCTCCTCGCCGCTCTTCTCACGCGAGTGCTGAAAGAGAGCCAGCGTCTGCAGGGTCTTGCCCAGACCCATGTCGTCGGCCAGCACGCCGCCGAGTCGATGGTCGAAGATGGTCGCCAGCCAGCGGAATCCGTCTTCCTGGTACGGGCGCAGGGTGGCGTCCAGACCGGCGGGAGGCTTGTGGTCGGGAAGCTCGGCGAGCGCGCTCAGCGCCTGCACGGACTCGCGCCAGCTGCTGGCCTGGGCGTCGATGATGCCCAGTTGCTCGAGTTCGTCCCACAGGCCGGCGTGGAAGCGACTGAGACGGACGGTGTCGGCGGGGGCGTCGAGGAGCTCGCGCGATTCTGCGATGAGCACGGCCAGACGGCGGAACTCGTCGCGCTCGAGCGTGAACCAGACGCCGTTGTCGAGCAGCAGTTCGCTCTGTTCCTGGGCGAGGGCGACGAAGAGCTGGTTGAACGGGATGACGTGGTCTTCGACGGTGACGGTGACCGAGAGGTCGAACCAGTCGTGCGAACCGGTGTTGCCTGACGGCGCGAAGGTGATGACCGGTGCGTCTTCGGCCTGCCGGTAGTCGAGGACGTCGGCCACGGCCAGGCGCACGTCGACGTCGGGCCGGCTGCGTAGCTGCGGGATCAGCTCGCTCATGAGTCGTGCGGTCTCGAGCCCCTGAACCGTGGTGGGTGCAGGCATCAGTCCCGCGGCCGTGCGCTGGGTCAGCCCGGTGAGCAGGGGCAGAACCTCATGGAGGACGCGTTGCTCGGCACCGGTGTCGCGCCCGGGGGAGGAGGGGGAGACCTGGAGGGGTTCGTGTCGCGTGGCGTCACCCAGGCGGTAGGCCCACGCCCATTCCAGGCGCATGCGGTGATCGCCGAGGGGTGTGACGGTCAGCTCGAGGACGGGCGGTTGGGTCTGCGGCGGCGTGAAAGAGCCGTCGGGGGAGACGACCTCGACGTGGCGGGCCAGCTGCGGGTAGAAGTCGGCGAGGAAGCGCTGCTCGTCGTCGGCGGGGATCGGCGGGATGCGGCTCCGGGACAGCTGCCAGAACAGGGGAGAGGGCGCGGCGGCGAGCCGGGCCGGGCGCAGGCCCTCACCAGGGCAACGGAAGGGTCGGCCGGGCCCTGATCCATACCGTGCTCGCTCGCCGAGGGCTGGTGCGCGGAGCGGTTCTGCCCGTCAGCCTGGTGATGCTGACCCGCTCGGACGCCTACGTTTCCACGCTCACGGCATACCGCTACGACGGCCCGGCGTTCGGTGAGGCGGCGCAGGCCGGCACCGGTGCCTGGATCAGGATGTTTCTGGAGGCCGTTCAGATTGCGGTGGAGCAGGCGGCTACGTTCGCCGAGGAGCTGGGCGAGCTCCGCAGCGACCGGGACCAGCGTTTGACACGGCACCGCCAGGCACGAGGCACCCGGGATCGTCCTCGGGCCGACTCTGCGGCTGCGCGGCTGCTTGGGCTGTTGTCGGAAGCGCCACTGGTCACAGCGGCCAGCGCCGAGCGGTTGCTGGGAATCTCGTTCGGGGCCGCGAACCGGGCCCTGCAGGACCTGGCCGAAGCCAGCATCCTGTCGCGCAAGCAGGTGGACAGGAAGACGACCGGGTACTTGGCCCGTGAGGTGTTCGAGTTGCTCACGATCGCCGAACGCAGGATGGCCAGCACCCACTGGGACACTCGGCAGTCGGTGCCGAACCGGCCCGTGCCTGCTCGTCCGGCCTGACCGCGCCGTCGTTCTGAGGGTGCATAGATCTCAAAAGGGATCAATAGGATCCCTCCCATGACCACCCTCGCAGCCCACGTCGATGAGCTCCGGCGAGCCATCGACGCGCGCGATTTCGAAGCCTTCGACAGCGCCCTGGCCGCCATCGCCCAGGCGACCCCCGCGTCCACCCCCCGAGGACATCCAGGCCGCCATCACGCGGATGGAACCCGCCCTGCACCTGCCCTACGCGATGGGCGGCGAGGTGGCCCAGCTCGTCGGCGGCATGGCCGACCTGGCCACCGACCCCCGTGCGGTGATGCCGGTCCTGGTCGACCGCGCCATCGAAGTCATGGAGACCGCAGTACGTTTCACGCAGCTCTACCCCGGCGAACTGCCGCGTCCCGACGACCACGAGCAGGAAGACCGCACCCTCGAACGTCTCGCCGGCGCCGCCGACGACCTCGGCCTCGACGAACGCGACATCCAGATGCTGACGCAGGCCTGGTACTCCGGCAACGCCTGGATCCAGCCGGTCCTGTTCCTGTGCCAGCGCGCCGACGTCCGCACCCACCTTCCGCAGCGCGAGCGGCTGACCGCGGCGGTCGGCGCGGTGCGCGAGATCTTCGGCAGCGCCGAGTGGCTGTTCAAGCTCCTGGTCGTTCTGGACGACGAGCCGCTGATCGTCCTCGACCGCGGCTTCGCCGGCACCGGCCGCGGCTACCGGGTGAGGATCGGCGGGATCGGCGACAACTTCCAGCTGCTGACCCTGCTGGCCGCCGCGCTCATCGGTGACCCGGCCGAAGGCCTGCTGCCCGGCCGCGCCCCGAGCGTCGTCGAGGTCGCCGCCGCCGGCACGGGGGAGGACCTGCAGCCCGACGGCGGGATCCGCGGCAGCTGGAACATGGTCGACGCGAACGGCGAGTGGATCTGGAACGAGGGCACCCCTGCCGACATCCCCTGTCTCGACGGCGTGCGCGTGGTCGTTCTCGAGCCCGAACCGTACACGCGCACCTGGAACACCGGCCGTCAGTACCCGTTGATGGCGCCCCTTCTGCGCGTCGAGGGTCTCCTGCCTGAGGACGACGTGGTCGCCTGGCTGGCCAAGGTCAAGTAAGCGGTATCTGACGAATTCGGTAGATCTGCACACCCGGTGTGAGCGATGATGGCCCCGGCCCCCTGACGGCCCGGGCGCAGAGCCCGACCTGCTGTCGCGGCCGGCCAGGCCGCGCGTACGGGGAGGACCAGCCGGATGAGCGTCGAATCCGCCGATCAGGAAGAGATCTCGCGGGAACAGAAGTACTTCGACGTCGCCTGGGACGCCCGCGAACGCAGCCGCCAGACCCTCGGCGGCGCCGCGGCCGCCGCGGTCGGGGGCAAGGCCGCCGTGGCCGTCGGCCGGGCCGCCCGAGAGCACCTCGACCAGCTCGGTGACCCTGACGAGGCCGTCGCCATGGGCCGCTTCGACTCCGACGACGGCGAGCTCTACTACGTCGGCAAGCGCGTCATCCGCGACGACGAGGGCGAGCTGCTCGTCATCAGCTGGAAGGCCCCCGGCGCGTCCCCCTACTTCACCGCTACCTACGACGACCCGAAAGGCGTCGTGCGCAAGCGTACGTTCGAGGTCGAGCGCAACCGCATCCTCAGCTTCGACGACGTCGTCTTCGCCGATCTGGCCGCCCGCGTCGACGACCTCACCGCCCTCGAGAACGAGGGCATCGACGACGCGGTCCTGCGTGAACTCGACGCCGCACGCACCGGCGAGATGCGCGACATCGTCCAGACCATCCACGCCATGCAGTACGAACTGGTGCGCGCACCGCTCGAGCAGCTCCTGATCGTCCAGGGCGGCCCGGGCACCGGGAAAACGGTCGTCGGACTGCACCGGGTCTCCTGGCTCCTGTTCAACCACGCCGACCAGCTCGCCCCCTCCGACGTCCTCGTCGTCGGCCCCAACCCCACCTTCACCCGTTACATCCGCCAGGTCCTGCCCGGTCTCGGCGACCACCAGGTCGAGCACCGCGACCTGCGCGGCCTCGGCCCGCAGCCCGGCACCGGTCGCCAGGAACACCCCGAGGTCACCCGCATCAAGGGAGAGCCCCGCATGCAGCAACTGCTCATGCGCGGCCTCGTCCAGCGCATCCGTTTCCCCGAACGAGCCGCACAACTGGACGTCGGCACCGTCGCCTCCTTCTTCCGTCCTGAGGTCGAAGACGCCCTGCGCCGCTCCATCAACCAGGCCAGTAGTTACGGCGCGGGCCGCACCGCGATGCGCAGCTGGCTCACCGCCGCCACCACCGCCCGAGCCCGCCGCGGCACCCAGGCCAGTGCCGCCGTGATCGAGGCCGCCCTCGAACGGCTGTGGCCCTCACTCACCCCGCAGGTGTTCCTGCGCGACCTGTTCGGCTCCCGCGACCGGCTCCTGTCCGCCGCCGGCGAGCACTTCACCGCCGCCGAGGTCGCCCACCTGTTCCGCCCCGCCTCCGACCGGGTCTCCGACGAAGGCTGGAGCACCGCCGACGTCGCCCTGCTCGACGAGGCCGACATGCTCCTGACCGGCAGCGTCACCCAGTACGGCCATATCGTGCTCGACGAGGCCCAGGACCTGTCCGGCATGCAGCTGCGATCCGTGCGCCGCCGTAGCCGCAGCGGCTCCTACACCGTGCTCGGCGACCTGGCCCAGTCCACCGGCCCCGCGGCCCGCGACAGCTGGGACGACGTCGTCACCGCCCTGCGCCACCGCCACCCCGCCGCGATCGCACCCCTCAAACTCGGCTACCGCGTCCCCCAGCAGGTCTACGCCCTCGCCGCCCAGCTCCTGCCCCACTCCGCCCCGAACGTCGAAGCACCCCAGGTCGTGCGCATCGGCCCCGCCGAACCCGACCTGCGCGAGGTCCCGGCCGGTGACCTCGGCCCCGAAACCGTTCGCGCCGCGCGCGAATACGCCGCCCGAGGGCTCTTCGTCGGCATCATCTGCGCCGACGAGCAACGCGCTGCCGTCGTCGAGGTCCTCAACCAGCACGACGTCCACTACCAGGACACCCGCGGCGGAACCCTCGGCGCCAGCATCAACCTGGTCGGCGCCACCGACGCCAAGGGCCTCGAGTTCGAGGCCGTCGTCGTGGTCGAACCCACGTCCATCGCCGTCGAGGGCGCCCACGGCCTGCGCCTGCTCTACGTCGCCCTCACCCGCACCACCAAACACCTCACGGTCGTGCACAGCGGCGACGTTCTCCCCGTGCTCGGACAGACCCAGCCGCTCGACGTCCCCTCTCTGCAGGGCAACCAGAAACCCCCGCCGAAGCCCGAACCCGGACTCGACCGGTTCAGCGCCGACTTCGCCGCCAGTCTGGGCTCCCGCCTCGCCGAGGACATCGCCACCACCGCCCAACCCCGCCTGTGGACAGCGATCGTCACCGCGCTCGCCGACGAACTAGAGCGCCGCCGAACCGGCCGAGCTCCCTGACGCTCACCGCCCACGCGAGGCGAGCCGGCGACGCCTGACTTTCGCGGCCCGCGGTCCCTGGGCCCGCGGCTCCTTGGCCACGCGGCCCTGCGGCTCCTCGGCCCGCGGCCCCTCGGCCCTGCGGCTCCGCCGCACTTGGCTTTTCCGCCTTGCAGCCCTGCAGCCCTCGGCCCTGCAGCCCTCGGCCCTGCAGCCCTCGGTTTGTGGGCCCTCGGTCCCTCGGTTTCGTGGTCCCGTGGTTCATACCCGTCGCGCGACCTGGCCCCAGGGAAATCCGCGGTGCTTTCGATTATCGATAATCGAAAGCACCGCGAATCTCGTGCCTGGCTGCGCTGCGGTGCCTTCTGCTGACAACCCCCAATGAGGGACGCCCCGGTCGCCACCCGGGGGCGGTACGGGTGCCGGTCGGGTCGCCAGTGCGGTCGTTACTGCGGTCGTCACTGCGTGTGGCTGGCGTGTGGCTGGCGTGTGGAGGGTGCCGTGTAGGGGTGCGTGGCGGGGATGCGTAACCGACTCGTGGGTGCGGGATGCATGTAGTGCGTGCGTGTAGCGGGACGTGGTGCGGATACCTGGGAGGGGACGCGTGGTGGTGGGACGCGTGGGTAAGGGACGCGTCATCGTGATGCAGCGTCCTGAACCGGGAGGGTTGCCGGGAGGGTTGAGGGGCGTGGAGGCGTCGAGCTACCGATTCCGGACTGTGACCGGCGTCGCGTGCCGATGGTCACCGGCGCGTCAGAACGCTGGTAATGTTCTCCAAGGGTTTTTCGCCGGTCACAGCCGTGAACAGCGAGCACCGCAGGAGCACCGGACACCAAGTGGCCGGTCCTGGGTCGTGAACCTTCCTCTTTGATCAAGGCATGAGTAGATGCTGGCGCGCCCTTGCGGGTGGGCTCTATTCGCCATGTCCTGCCGATTGAGGGGAGAGCTCTATCTTCGGTGAAATTCGCTGGAATGGCGGATTTGACCGGGGCGCTGGAAACGCTCTAATGTTTAACACGTCGCCAGGACGGAACGCCGAAAGGCAGGAAGTTCTGAGCGTCCGCTCCTTGAGAACTCAACAGTGCATCTGAACAACCGATGCCAAATGATTGTCCCGATTGGGATGGTCTCTGGCTAATGGTCTTCGGTTCTGCAGGTCATCGACCCCCGTCGGTGGTCTGGGTAACGGGATCGGAGTTGTTGGTCAGGATTCTTGCAACACTTCGCAATGGCTTTCGTTAGAAAGTTTATTTACGGAGAGTTTGATCCTGGCTCAGGACGAACGCTGGCGGCGTGCTTAACACATGCAAGTCGAACGGTGAACCTCTTCGGAGGGGATCAGTGGCGAACGGGTGAGTAACACGTGAGTAATCTGCCTCTGACTCTGGGATAACCACGGGAAACGGTGGCTAATACCGGATATGACACATGGCTGCATGGTCTGTGTGTGGAAAGTTTTTCGGTCAGGGATGAGCTCGCGGCCTATCAGCTTGTTGGTGGGGTAATGGCCTACCAAGGCGACGACGGGTAGCCGGCCTGAGAGGGCGACCGGCCACACTGGGACTGAGACACGGCCCAGACTCCTACGGGAGGCAGCAGTGGGGAATATTGCGCAATGGGCGAAAGCCTGACGCAGCGACGCCGCGTGAGGGATGAAGGCCTTCGGGTCGTAAACCTCTTTCAGCAGGGAAGAAGCGCAAGTGACGGTACCTGCAGAAGAAGCACCGGCTAACTACGTGCCAGCAGCCGCGGTAATACGTAGGGTGCAAGCGTTGTCCGGAATTATTGGGCGTAAAGAGCTCGTAGGCGGTCTGTCGCGTCTGCTGTGAAAACCTAGGGCTTAACTCTGGGCGTGCAGTGGGTACGGGCAGGCTAGAGTGTGGTAGGGGAGACTGGAATTCCTGGTGTAGCGGTGAAATGCGCAGATATCAGGAGGAACACCGGTGGCGAAGGCGGGTCTCTGGGCCACTACTGACGCTGAGGAGCGAAAGCATGGGGAGCGAACAGGATTAGATACCCTGGTAGTCCATGCCGTAAACGTTGGGCGCTAGGTGTGGGGCACATTCCACGTGTTCTGCGCCGCAGCTAACGCATTAAGCGCCCCGCCTGGGGAGTACGGCCGCAAGGCTAAAACTCAAAGGAATTGACGGGGGCCCGCACAAGCGGCGGAGCATGCGGATTAATTCGATGCAACGCGAAGAACCTTACCAAGGCTTGACATGGGGTGAAAACTCGTAGAGATACGGGGTCCGCAAGGGCGCCTCACAGGTGGTGCATGGTTGTCGTCAGCTCGTGTCGTGAGATGTTGGGTTAAGTCCCGCAACGAGCGCAACCCTCGTTCCATGTTGCCAGCACGTTATGGTGGGGACTCATGGGAGACTGCCGGGGTCAACTCGGAGGAAGGTGGGGATGACGTCAAATCATCATGCCCCTTATGTCTTGGGCTTCACGCATGCTACAATGGCCAGTACAAAGGGCTGCGAGACCGTGAGGTGGAGCGAATCCCAAAAAGCTGGTCTCAGTTCGGATCGGGGTCTGCAACTCGACCCCGTGAAGTCGGAGTCGCTAGTAATCGCAGATCAGCAACGCTGCGGTGAATACGTTCCCGGGCCTTGTACACACCGCCCGTCACGTCATGAAAGTCGGTAACACCCGAAGCCGATGGCCTAACCCGTAAGGGAGGGAGTCGTCGAAGGTGGGACTGGCGATTAGGACGAAGTCGTAACAAGGTAGCCGTACCGGAAGGTGCGGCTGGATCACCTCCTTTCTAAGGAGCACTCAAGTCTCTTCGTGAGGCTCAGAGGAATGTCATTGCCCAGACAGTGAGCCGGTCATATTCGTGGCTGGCCTGGTTCTGGGGTGACTGCTCAGGGTGGAACATCGGTTGGCTCTCATCTCCGGGGCGGAGATGGGGATGCACTGTTGGGTCCTGAGGGAGCGGGCCAGTGAGTCTTCGGACTTGGTGGGCCGTGAACTTAGGAAGTGGGCCTGTGAGGGTCTGCGTCCGAAGGCATGACAGTCCTTCATCACAGTGCCTCGCAGCGGGTCTCGTGCCGGCGGTGGGGTAATTGGTGAGCTTGAGGGTTGTGTGTGTTCGTTGCTTGTGAACTGCATAGTGGACGTGAGCATCTTTAATTCTGTGCTTAATTTTTCCGAGTGCATCCTGCCCTTTGTGGGTGGGGTGTGTTGGTAAGTTTTTAAGGGCACACGGTGGATGTCTTGGCACCAGGAGCCGATGAAGGACGTAGGAGCCTGCGATAAGCCTCGAGGAGCTGGCAACCGAGCTGTGATTCGAGGATTTCCGAATGGGGTAACCCGGCTGGAGGCAAGTCCAGTCACCTGCACCTGAATATATAGGGTGTTGGGAGGGCACGACGGGAAGTGAAACATCTCAGTACCGTCAGGAAGAGAAAACAACAGTGATTCCGTGAGTAGTGGCGAGCGAAAGCGGATGAGGCCAAACCGGGCGTGTGTGATAGCTGACAGGCGTTGCATGTCCGGGGTTGTGGGAGCTGTTTTCGGCGCGCTGTCGAGTGTCGGGTGAGTCAGAAAATCATGTCATAGTCGAACGTCATTGAATGGGCGACCGTAGAGGGTGTTAGTCCCGTAGACGAAATGTCATGGTCTCACTTAATGGTTTCCCAAGTAGCACGGGGCTCGTGGAATCTCGTGTGAATCTGGCAGGACCACCTGCTAAGCCTAAATACTCCCTGGTGACCGATAGCGGACTAGTACCGTGAGGGAAAGATGAAAAGTACCCCGGGAGGGGAGTGAAATAGTACCTGAAACCGTGTGCCTACAATCCGTCGGAGCCTTGCGGGGTGACGGCGTGCCTTTTGAAGAATGAGCCTGCGAGTTAGTGGTGTGTGGCGAGGTTAACCCGTGTGGGGTAGCCGTAGCGAAAGCGAGTCCGAACAGGGCGAATCAGTCGCATGCTCTAGACCCGAAGCGGAGTGATCTACCCATGGCCAGGTTGAAGCGCGGGTAAGACCGCGTGGAGGACCGAACCCACCAGGGTTGAAAACCTGGGGGATGAGCTGTGGGTAGGGGTGAAAGGCCAATCAAACTCCGTGATAGCTGGTTCTCCCCGAAATGCATTTAGGTGCAGCGTTGCGTGTTTCTTGCCGGAGGTAGAGCTACTGGATGGCTAATGGGCCCTACAAGGTTACTGACGTCAGCCAAACTCCGAATGCCGGTAAGTGAGAGCGTGGCAGTGAGACTGCGGGGGATAAGCTTCGTAGTCGAGAGGGAAACAGCCCAGATCACCAGCTAAGGCCCCTAAGCGTGTGCTAAGTGGGAAAGGATGTGGAGTTGCTGTGACAACCAGGAGGTTGGCTTAGAAGCAGCCACCCTTTAAAGAGTGCGTAATAGCTCACTGGTCAAGTGATTCCGCGCCGACAATGTAGCGGGGCTCAAGTACACCGCCGAAGCTGTGGCATTTGTTCATGACCCTAGACCGGCTTGATCCGGCTTTCAGGGGAACAGATGGGTAGGGGAGCGTCGTGTGGCGAGTGAAGCGTCGGGGTGACCCAGGCGTGGACGCCACACGAGTGAGAATGCAGGCATGAGTAGCGAAAGACGGGTGAGAAACCCGTCCGCCGAATGACCAAGGGTTCCAGGGCCAGGCTAATCCGCCCTGGGTAAGTCGGGACCTAAGGCGAGGCCGACAGGCGTAGTCGATGGACAACGGGTTGATATTCCCGTACCGGCGTAGAACCGCCCATAGCGAACCCAGCGATACTAAACTCGTGATGCTCTGCCGGCTTTCGGGCCGAAGGAGTTGAGCCTGTGACCTGGACTGGTAGTAGTTAAGCGATGGTGTGACACAGGAAGGTAGCCTCCGCGTGGCGATGGTTGTCCACGTTTAAGCATGTAGGGCGAGCTGTAGGCAAATCCGCAGTTCTTTCTTTGATGATGAGCCTGAGATGTGATGATGACCGCATTGGCGGGAAGTGGGTGATCCTATGCTGTCGAGAAAAGCATCTAGCGAGGTTCGAGCCGCCCGTACCCTAAACCGACTCAGGTGGTCAGGTAGAGAATACTAAGGCGATCGAGTGAATCGTGGTTAAGGAACTCGGCAAAATGCCCCCGTAACTTCGGGAGAAGGGGGGCCTGAGGCGTGACCTGGACTTGCTCCGGTGAGCGTTTGAGGGCCGCAGAGACCAGGGAGAAGCGACTGTTTACTAAAAACACAGGTCCGTGCGAAGTCGCAAGACGATGTATACGGACTGACGCCTGCCCGGTGCTGGAACGTTAAGGGGACCGGTCAGCCTTTCGGGGCGAAGCTGAGAACTTAAGCGCCAGTAAACGGCGGTGGTAACTATAACCATCCTAAGGTAGCGAAATTCCTTGTCGGGTAAGTTCCGACCTGCACGAATGGCGTAACGACTTCTCCGCTGTCTCAACCGCGAACTCGGCGAAATTGCACTACGAGTAAAGATGCTCGTTACGCGCAGCAGGACGGAAAGACCCCGGGACCTTTACTATAGCTTGGTATTGGTGTTCGGTACGGCTTGTGTAGGATAGGTGGGAGACTGTGAAGCCGGCACGCTAGTGTTGGTGGAGTCGACGTTGAAATACCACTCTGGTCGTTCTGGATGTCTAACTTTGGTCCGTGATCCGGATCAGGGACAGTGCCTGGTGGGTAGTTTAACTGGGGCGGTTGCCTCCTAAAGAGTAACGGAGGCGCCCAAAGGTTCCCTCAGCCTGGTTGGCAATCAGGTGTCGAGTGTAAGTGCACAAGGGAGCTTGACTGTGAGACCGACAGGTCGAGCAGGGACGAAAGTCGGGACTAGTGATCCGGCAGTGGCTTGTGGAAGCGCTGTCGCTCAACGGATAAAAGGTACCCCGGGGATAACAGGCTGATCTTGCCCAAGAGTCCATATCGACGGCATGGTTTGGCACCTCGATGTCGGCTCGTCGCATCCTGGGGCTGGAGTAGGTCCCAAGGGTTGGGCTGTTCGCCCATTAAAGCGGTACGCGAGCTGGGTTTAGAACGTCGTGAGACAGTTCGGTCCCTATCCGCTGCGCGCGTTGGAAACTTGAGAAGGGCTGTCCCTAGTACGAGAGGACCGGGACGGACGAACCTCTGGTGTGCCAGTTGTCCTGCCAAGGGCACCGCTGGTTAGCTACGTTCGGAAGGGATAACCGCTGAAGGCATCTAAGCGGGAAGCTCGCTTCAAGATGAGGTTTCCATGCACCCTCGAGGTGTGAGAGGCTCCCAGCTAGACTACTGGGTTGATAGGCCGGATGTGGAAGCAAGGACTGAAGACTTGTGAAGCTGACCGGTACTAATATGCCGATGACTTACTCACTCACTCGTTGAGTTGAGCGCGTAAAGATTGTTCACGTCCACTATGCGGTTCACGGGAAACGACCACGCCCACCCACGAGGGTGGCTGGTTGTGCCGGTAGAGTTACGGCGATCATAGCGGCAGGGAAACGCCCGGTCTCATTCCGAACCCGGAAGCTAAGCCTGCCTGCGCCGATGGTACTGCACTGGTTACGGTGTGGGAGAGTAGGACATCGCCGGACAATCATTGAAAGACAGAAGTGGCGGCCCCCGCCCAGCCTGAAAAAGGCTGGAGCGGCGCGGGCCGCCACTTCTGCGTTTGCCGACCGAGAATAGTGCGGATCAGCAGGCGTAGATGTATGTGGCGTCGGTGTAGGTGGTTCCCCGCACCAGCAGCACATGAGTATTGCTGCCGCAACTGCCCGAGATGACGTTGCCGCCGCCCGACGCCTGCCGCACCAGGGCCGGGTTCAGCAGGGCGTGCACCTGAACCGAGAAGACGTCACCCGCGTAGAGTTTCGTGGCGACGCAGGTGTCGGCCCTTCCGCTGTAGACGGCAAATCCCCTGGTCAGGTCGTTGACGTGAAAGGTGACCTGGGGGTTGCTGTTGCAGAGCCGAACATTCACCTCAGCCACGGCCTGGGCCGACTGCGCGCCGGCGACCGTTCCGGCGGTGGCCAGGAGCACCGAGGTCAGGGCGACTGCCATACGTTTCAGGTTCACGCACACTCCGATCAGAGATCCGGCTCGAGCTTCCAGACTGGCTTCGCGCTCTGGATCGCTGCTGAACAACCACTTCACCGCCGCGCCGGAAAGACCCGCAGGCTCCGCGTCAGCACCGGAATCATCACCGCCGCCGGAATCAGGTGCAGTGCGATCAGGGCGATGACCGTGCCCGCGTTGCCGTTCACGAGGAACGGCGGCACCAGCGAGATCGCCGTCAGCACCACCGTCGTCCCCAGGAAATGTGCCGCAGGACGAGGACTCCAGCGCGCCAGCCCCGCGGCGAGGGCCACGCCGATCAGCGAGAAGATGCCGGTCATCATGGCGAAGCCGGGCAGCGGGATGGACTCACCACCGTCGGGCAGCTCGAAGTCCACCCCCAGCGCCAGGGCGAGCCCGGCCGCGAGGGTGTTGACGACCACGGCGACGAGCGTGGCCAGCACACCGGTGCGCACGAGCGGGGACAGGCGTGGGGAAACGGCGGTGGTGTCCATGGCGAGGTTCCTCCGGCTTCTCGGATCGGTCACGAACTAGGACGTCGGCGAGCCGCCCAAGTCATCGCACCGGGCAAAAGAGACCGGCCCCGCACGAATGGACGCGCGGGGCCGGACGGTGCTGCGGTTACGGGTACGACACCACGTTGCGCGGCGTCGTGTTGCCGGCCGGGTTCGGCACGGCGCCGCCGGTGTTGTTGACGACGTTGCTGATCGTGCCGACGTCACCGAGGGAGACCGTCAGGATGCTGTGCAGGCTGACGCCTTCCTTGTCCGGCACCTCGAAGCTGTGGTCGAGCTTCACGTCGGGGTTGCTGTTGAAGAACGCATACGAGCCCCCGCCCCAGAGCTGGTGTTCGGTCACGTCGTCGGCGACCTTGTAGGCGGCGTAACCGTTCTGGGAGCCGTTCATCCACGACTTCTGATCGGGCACGTCGTACGGCTTCTCGTTCTGGAAGAAGATCGTCTCGCCGCGGTCACCGTTCCAGACCACCTCGTCCTTCTGGTAGTGCTCGACGAACAGGCCGGTGGCCAGCACGTCGTCACCGTTCACGAGAAGCCCCGTGTCGCCGGTGTTCACGTCCCAGCCCGTGGCCGCGCCACCGTGGTCGGCACGCCAGGCCCAGATGTGGTCGATGATCGTGTCGTCGCTGTTCACGGCCAGGGTGGTGGTCGCCTTGCCCTGGACGCTCGAGCCGATCCGGAAGAACACGTCCTGGATGCTGGCCGGGTTCTCGGCGTGATCGGTGTGCGAACCGGCGGTGCCGACCGTCATCAGGGTGTCGCTGTTGGTCGTGCCCGCGTCGAAGGTCAGGCCGCTGACCGAGACCCCGTCCACGTCAGCGACACTCAGCGCGGTGTTGCCCGCGGTGGGGATCAGCGTCGGGAAACCGATGCCGGTGACGACCGTGTCGGGCCGGGTGACCTTGACGGTCTCGTCGAGCTCGTAGGTGCCGGGGGTGAAGAACAGGTTCAGGCCCTGCTCGAGCGCCGCGTTGATGCGGGCCGCGCTGTCACCGGGCTTGGCCACGTAGAACTTGCTCATCGGGATCGACGTGCCCTTGGTGTCCGGCCAGCTCGTGCCGGACGAGTCGTGCTGCAGGGCCGGCACGAACACCTGGTACTTGTCGTCGGAGTCGACGTACAGGTACGGCTTCTCCCGCGTGGTCGGCGTGGTCTCGAGCGTGGTGTGCGGCTTGTCCGGGAACGCGTTGGCCGGAGCGCCCTTCACACCGGAGTAGGTCATGTTCCAGACCCCGCCCTCCCAGGCGCCGATGTCACTGTCGCGGGTGTACCACTGCTGCTGCGAGCCGGACGAGACCGTGCCGTCGACCTGGCTGTCGGCGAGGTAGCCGCCGCTGGCGTAGCCCTGGCCGTTGTCCTGGTTCGACGGGGCGAGCGTCAGGTTGCCCTTGACGTGCACGCGGCGCATCGGCGCGGCCTGCGAGACGGCCCAGCGGTTGGTGCCGTCCTCGGGCGCGATCGCCAGGTTCTCCACGCTGCGCCAGAAGTTCTGGGTGGCGTTGGCGGTGTCGCCGTAGTTCCACCCGGAGTCCACGTTGATCGCGCCGTTGATCGTGACGTCGTCGGGGTTCAGACCCAGGCCCGCGACCGAGGTGTAGAAACCCAGGTTCGCCCAGACACGTCCGTAGGTACCGGGTTTGAACAGGAAGGCGTAGCGCTGGTCGCCGAACTGCGCGGTGGGGTTGTTCTCCTGCGCGTCGAAGGCCTCGTCGACGGCCGCCTGGATCGTGGCCGCGGACGTGCCCGGGTCGAAGATCTTGACGTTCTCGCCGAAGTCGGGGGTGTCGGAGGTGGGCAGCTCCTCCGACTCCTCGGCCGCGGAGCTGTTCACGGCGCTGGCCGAACCCATCTGGGTGTAGGCCATGAAGCCCGCGATCAGGGCGAGCACGGACGCCATCAGGACGGTCAGGGACCAGCGGCTGCGCAGCCGGCCGGTGTGTGTTGCGGGGGACACGGGACTCCTCGTGAGCTTGATTCAGGGAAGGCTCGCCCACGAGCCTGTTGCCCCCACGAAGCACCCGTCAAGGCTGTATACGGCATTTGAGGAGTTCATGACCGTGACGCGAGCCCGGCATGATGTGACGCACCCCGAACACCACCGGCCGCCTCCACGTCGCGATCGTGGAAGCGGCTGGTGCGACGGTCAGATCAGTCAGCCGAGGCCCGGAACCGCGTCGTCGGTGCTGTGCACACCCGCGGCGAACTCGGCGATCGTGGCGTCGTCCCACTTCAGCTCGGCCGGGAACTGGAACGTCAGGTCACCGGGCAGCACCAGACCGGTCGAGGAGTCGGGCCCGTAGATGCCCTCGCCCTTCTCCATGTCCCAGCCGCTGCCCATGAGGTACAGCGTTCCGGTGGCGTCGCCGACCTTGATCGAGCGCTTGTCCTTGAGATCGTCCAGCGACAGGTCGGGGCTGAGACTGACGTAGATCTTGCCCTCGTAGTTGCTCGGGTCCTGGTTGGCGCCGGGCGGCGCCACGAGCAGCTCGCTGGTGTTGACGGCCTGCACCTCCCAGCCGTCCGGCACCTTGTCGATGGTGAAGCCGACCGGCTGCTTGCCCGAGTACGACACCAGGGAGATGGCCAGGTCGGTGGTGTCACTGCTGGAGGACGAGGTGGGCGCCCCGGCCTGGACGGGAGCCTCGGGGTCGGCGGAACCGCCGTTCAGCATCGTCACCGTGACGATGCCGGCCGCCGCGGCGGCGATGCCGATCGGGATCAGGAAACGGCGGGTGCGGGCGGAACGCTCACGGGCCTGGCCCTGCTGGGCGCGGGCGAGGTCGGTCTCGAGCGTCTCGGGGGTCACTCTGGTCATCTCCTCGGGGAGGTCAGCAACGGCTTCGTTCATCAGAGCGCGCAGGTCAGGCACGAAAGGCTCCATTCGGACGCAGAGGGGTGGGGGACAGCCGCGCGGACATTCCCCGGCGCAGCTTCGTGAGGGCGCGTGCGGCCTGGCTCTTGACCGTCCCGCCGGAGCAGGACAGAGCCTCCGCGGTCTCCTCGACGTTCAGGTCGTGGAAGTACCGCAGCACGAGCACCGCACGCATCCGGGGCGGCAGCTCCCGCAACCCGGCGTACAGCGCCTCCGTGCGCACGTCCGGGTCGGCGTCCTCGAACGGCATGAACGACGACACGGAGTCGGGGATCTCCTCCGTGACCTGCTCCCGGTGCCAGGGCCGGCGCTTCTCGTCGATCAGGGCGTTCACCAGGCATCGGCGGACGTACGCGTCGGGATTGCGCGCGGCCCGGAAGGCCGCCCACCGCACGTACAGCTGCGTCAGCGTGGTCTGCGTGAGGTCCTCGGCCAGGTGCCGGTCGCCCGCCGTCAGCAGCACGGCGGTCCGCACCAGGTGGCCCCGGCGTTCGGCGACGAAGGCCAGGAACTCCTCGTCCCTCATGCTTTCTCCTGCTTGCTCATGTCTGGAACGACGGAACCGGAAATGAGCGGGGTTGCATCGGCTCCCAGAAGTTTTCCGGACGTGACTACCGGTACCCGGTCACGTCGGCCGGCCTGCCCGGGTCCTGCACCTCCACCAGGTAGCGCCACGCGTCCGGCTGCGACCCGTCGAGGTCGGTGAACCCGTACTCCTGCGCGAGCTGCCCGCTGGACAGGGACTGACCGTTCCAGCGCGCCCTCTCCGGATCGGCGGCCAGCGCGGCCACGGCCCGGCCGGTGTAGCGCGGGGTCTCGGAGATCTCGAAGTGCGCCTCCTTGGCCAGGGCGTCACGCCAGTTCTGCTCACCCACCTCGTAGGCGTCGAGCATGATCTCGGACCGCATCCAGCCCGGGCTGAGCGAAACCGAGGTGGCACCGTGCTTTTTCAGGTCTTGGGCGTGTGACCAGCCCATCCGGTTCACGCCGACCTTGGCCAGGTCGTAGAACGGGTTGAGGCGGTAGTTCGTGGCGTTGTACTCGGCCGTGCCGTCGGTGACCTCGACCAGCAGCCCGCCCGGGTTCTCGATGAGCAGCGGCAGGGCGAAGTGCGCGGTGACCAGGTGGGTGTCGATGGCCAGGTGCAGCAGGCGCAGGCCGTTGGTCAGGTCGTGCTCCCAGACCGGCTTGTTCCACTCGAAAAGGTTCTCACCGCCCCAGATGTCGTTGACCAGCACGTCGAGCCGGCCGGGCCCGGAGCGGATCGTGGCGACCAGCGCCTCGACGGCCGCGTGGTCGAGATGGTCGGTGGGCACGGCGATCCCGGTGCCGCCGGCGGCCGTGACGAGTTCGGCGGTCTCCTCGATCGTCTCGGGACGGCCGTACTCCGAGGGTTTCTCGCGCGTGGTGCGCCCGGTGCAGTAGACGGTGGCCCCGGCGGCGCCGAGCTCGACGGCGATGCCGCGGCCCGCCCCTCGCGTCGCTCCGGCCACGAGAGCAACCTTGCCCTGCAATGCCTGCGAACCAGTCATGCCCCCACCCTGCCGGACTGGAATACTGTTGTCATGCACGATCCCCAGTCCCGGCAGTTCGTCGAACGTTTCGCCGACTCCTGGCGGCCACCGGTGCCTCCCGCATCGAAGGGCTGATCGTGGGTTACCTGCTGGTCGACGAGTCCGAGGGGGTCAGCCCGAGCGAGCTCGCCGAGCAGCTGGGCGTCAGTGCCGGTTCGGTGTCGGGTTACACGCGGGCGCTGGTCGAGCGGGGTTTCGTGCGGCGTGCGGGCGAGCGATCGCACTACAGCGTGATGGACGAAGACGTCTGGGCCGGCTTCCTGGCGGCCGAGCAGCAGTATCTGGCCAGCCGGCTCACACTGGCCGAGCAGACGCTGCCCCACGTCACCGAGGGCACCCGGGCCTGGCACCGGGTGCGCAACATGCGTGACTACTGGCCCCCGGACAGGTCGGTCAGCAGCCGGTCGCCCAGCCCGTCCACCCCGGTGGCGGCCATGGCCTCCTCGACCACCGCCGCGTCCCCCGGTAGCCACTGCCGCAGCAGCGAGTGGTAGGGATGCCGGCCCCGCGCGACCAGGTCGCGCACCCGCAGCGACTCCGGGGCGATCGGGTGCTGGGGGAGTGAGGCGACCTGCCGGGCAAAGGCTTTGGGACGCAGGGAGCGCACGTCGGCGCCGTCGAGCAGGACCCGCCCGGCGTCGGGCCGCAGCACCCGGGCGAGGGCCTCGAGCAGGGTGGACCTGCCGCAGCCGTTCGGCCTGATGACGGCGGTGAACTCGCCGTCGGGCACGGTGAACGTCAGGTACGCGGCCAGCTGGGCTGCCGCGTCCCTCAGCTCGACGCTCACTCAGCGGGGTGTTGATCGTGGTGATCAGCTTCTCGGCGTCGTCGGCCTGGCCCAGGGCCCGGCCGATGGTGCGGATCTGCTCGTCCCAGGTGATGGTCCAGGCCACCTCGGGGTACGCGATGGTGGATGCGATGTCCTTGAGCACGTCGTACTGCTCCTGGGTGACACTCGACCAGGGCGCCAGGATCAGGTCGGGCTCGCGGTCGACGATCGACTCCATGTCGAGCTCGGTGGCGCCGGTGAACTGCTTCGGCAGCGCGGCGCCCTTCTTCGTCACCGCCTCGTAGATCCACGGCATGTACCCGGTGTCGTCGCTGCCCCAGGGGTACTCCTCGATACCGACGGGCACGGTGCCGAGGGCGATCGCGGTCTCAATGGAGCCCTGGCCGAGGGTGACGGTGCGCTCGGGCTCGGCCTCGATCTCGGCGGCGCCCAGGGCGTGGGTGATGCTGACGGGTTCGAAGCATCTGAAATTTGTGAGTCGTGTAGGTAGGACATTGTGTAGGTGCTTCACTATCGCCTACAGTGCCGGTATGACCACGTCGCTGATGGCCCGGGCCGGCCGGATGGAGGCCGGTGGGTGGGTGAGCCTGTACCGCTGGATCTTTCGCAGGCCACGGACGTCGGCCGGTGCCACGGCGTTCGCCTACACGATGCCGACGGTGGCGCTGTACTGGGCGTTCATCGGGGTGTCGGCGGCCGAGACGATCGGCGTCGACTTCCTGCTGCACCGCTGGCCGGTCGCGCGGGTGATCCTGCTGGTGCTGGGCCTGTGGGGTGTGATCTTCATGCTCGGGATGCTGGCGAGCATGAAGGTGAACCCGCACGAGGCCGGGCCGGACGGGCTGGTCGTGCGCAACGGGGTGATGTTCAGTGCGCGTCTCGGCTGGGCGGACATGGCCGGGATCTCGCTCCAGGTCACGAATCTCGACACGTCGAAGACGTTCCAGATGCTCGGCGGGGTGCTGCACGTCGCGGTCACCAGCCAGACCAACCTGCACGTGGAGCTGCGGGAGCCGGTGGTGGTGAGCCTGCCCGACCGCGACGAGGAGATCACGTCGCTGCGGTTCTGGGCCGATGATCCGCAGGCGCTGCTGGCGCTGGCGAGGCAGTATCGCAAAGATCCCGTCCGGTGACGGCCGGCCCGGAAGACGCCCTGGACAAGCTGCTCGAGCTGGTCGTGCTGCTGAATGCCGACATGCGGCGGGATTTCGAGCGGCGGGGGCTGACGGCCGCCCGCACGCACGCGCTGTGGGTGCTGGCCGAGCTCGGCCCATCGTCGCAGCGGGCGCTGGCGCAGGCGCTGGGGGTGACGGCGCGCAACGTGACGGGGATCGTCGACGGACTGGTGGAGACCGGTTTCGTGACGCGGGAGCCGCATCCGGGCGACCGGCGGGCGACGCTGGTGACGTTCACGGCCAAGGGATCGGAGACCGTGGCCGATCTGCGGAAGGGGCAGAAGGTTCTCGCCGGGCAGCTTTTCGGTGACATGCCCACGGGCCGGTTCGCCGAGTTCGTCCAGGGGATGGACGACGTGCTCACCGTGATCCGACGGGAACTGGACGCGGGCGCCCCCTGAGCCCGGCGCGTCCACCATCGGGCATCTGTCGATCTGGACGCGGTGTGCGTCAGTGACCGTGGGCCGCCACATCCCTTCAGTGCCTCTTCAGCGGGTCACGATCGAATGCCAGAATCGGGGCGATCGGGGCGGAGCTGAGGAGGACGGGCCGTGCGACACTGCACGCGGTGCGGGGCACCGCTGGAGAACACCTGGCGGTTCTGCGCCCGCTGCGCCGCGCCGGTGCCGGATCCTCCGCAACCGTCGGCGCCGGCGGGACACGCGCCCCGACCGGCCCAGGCGTGGGAGCAGGACGCCACCGTCATCGGCACCGTGCCCCGGGCCACGAAGTCCTCGCCGGCGGATCTGGCCGGCCGGCTCGCGTCCGTCGTCGCCGTCCTCGGGGCGGTCGGGGCGCTGCTGGCTCTGTTCGTGCCGTACGACGGTGAGGGCACGCGGCTGATCGAAGACGCCGTCACCGTCTGGTTCAACCTCCCGACCCTGGTGGCGTGGGGGCTGGGGGCCGGGCTGACGGTGGCGCGCTCCACCCGGCCGACCGGGGCCGTGCTCCTCAGCGCCGTCACCCTGGTCTGGCTCCCGGCGTACCTCAACGACATCGAGGCGCTGGTGGCCTCGCGCAGCACCCTCGGCCCGGGGCAGCTCATCTCGTTCGCCTCGACCGCACTGCTGCTGGTTGCCGGTCTGGTCGCGGTCGGCGCCGCGGGAGTGCGCTTCACGACGGGCACCGGGGCCTGGATCCTGGCTGCGGCCGGTGCGGTGCTGATCGGGGCCGTCGGATCCGCCCTGCCCAGCCGCGAGATCCTCGTGACCAGCGTGGAGAGCCAGGACATCCGTGGGGGGATCGAGGTCGCGCGCAGCCGGTGCTGCAGCCTCGGTGAGCAGTCCGGGTGGTCGGCGACGTCACTGCTGCTCACGATGCTGGTGGCCGTGTTCGTGGTGGTCGTCGCCGGATCCATGGCTCGGACATCGCTCGTGGTGGCGGGTTTCGGCGGGGTCGCGGCTGCGCTGGCCGGGTCGGTGTTCCTGCTCGTGCTGCAGCTGCGCACCGATCGGGTGCTGCCCCTGCTGAGCCAGGACCTGCGCGACCTGCTCGCGGCCGGCCGCGTGGAGCTCCGGATCCACGGTCTGCCCGGACTCTGGCTGCAGGTGGCCGGGCTGGTGCTGCTCGCGGGTGTGGCGATCGGCCGCGGGCTTGTTCGGCCCGGCGCTAGAGAGGCTGCGGCGCGGTCGACGACTCGATGATCGAGAATCCCCGGCCCCGCAGCCGCCGCCTCTCGCCGTCGAGGTGACTGAGCAGGCGCTCGCGGGTGCCCCGGCAGTGCGAGACGACGCGCTCGGCGGCCAGTTCCGCGTCCCGGTCGGTGACCGCGGCGATGATGGCCAGGTGCTCGTCTTGGGCCTGGGCCCGGGAGGTGGCCGACTGCACCTCCAGCCATCGGGTGCGGCTGAGGCGGGTCAGGGCCCCGCTCATGCCGTCGGCCAGGAACCGGTTGCGCGAGAGCCGGGCCAGGGCCACGTGGAAGTCACCGCCCTCACGCAGCACGGTCTCCTCGTCGTCACTGTGTGAGCGGGCGAGATCGCCCAGGGCGTCGAGCTCTTCGGCCTCGGCGCGCTCGACGGCCAGGCGCACCGACGCGGACTCCAGCGCCTCCCGGTACTCCATCACCGCGCGGACCTCGGCCAGGTCGATCGGGGTGACCTGCCAGCCGCGGCCGGCCCGCTGGGTGAGCCCCTCGTTGGCCAGGCTCATCAGCGCTGCGCGGATCGGGGTGCGGGAGGCCTTCAGCATCGATTCCAGCCCCCGCTCACTGAGTTTCTCGCCGGGCATGAGTTTCAGCGACAGGATCGCCGCCCTCAGGACGGAGTAGGGCGTGGCCTCGGCGGCGGTTGTCATGTCGAGATCCTTTGGTATACCAATTGGGTACGCCATTACGGTACCGCAAGGAGATCCCGATGAACGCCCCACCCGCCGAGACCGTGCCCCGTGCTGCCTGGCGCATGCTCGGCCTCGGGGTCGCGGCCCAGGCCGCGGGCGTGCTGCTGACCAGCATCCCGGCCTACCTGATCCCGTTGCTGCACGTCGAGCGGGGGGAGTCGCTGGCCAGTGCGGGATGGCTGGCCGCCGCCCCCAACATCGGGCTGGTGTTCACCCTGGTGCTGTGGGGAGTACTGGCCGACCGGTATGCCGAACGCTGGGTGCTGGTCGCCGGACTGGCGCTGAGCTCGGGTTTCGCCCTGGTCGCGGCACCCGTCGACGACCTGTGGTGGCTGGCCGGGCTGCTGCTCCTGGGCGGCGGGGCCACGGCCTGCACCAGTGCCACGAGCGGCAAGATCGTCGCGGCCTGGTTCCCGCGCTCGCGGCGGGGGCTGGCCATGGGGATCCGGCAGATGTCGCAGCCGCTGGGGGTGGCCGTCGCGGCGCTGGTCGTGCCGCCGCTGGCCGGCCGGTTCGGCACCGGGGCGCCGCTGCTGCTGGCCGGGATCTGCCTGGGCGTTCTGGCCTTCGCGTGTGCGGTCGGGATCGCGAACGGGCCCGCCGCGCAGGCACAGACGGACCCGGGAACCCCGCTGCGCGCGTCCGCCGGCCTGGCCGCGGACCGCAGCGGACCCGCGTCCTCACGCCCGGGAGCGAAAGGTGACGTACACGCGTCCTCGGGCCTGGGGACGGACCGCGACGCACCCGCGAGCCCCGTCGACCCGAATCCCTATCGGGGCAACCGTTTTCTGGCTCGCATCCACCTGGTCTCGCTCCTGCTGGTCGTGCCGCAGTTCACGCTGAGCACGTTCGGGCTGGTCTGGCTGACGGTCGGGCAGGGCTGGGACCCGACGGCGGCCGGGTTGATGATCGCGATCGCGCAGTTCACCGGCGGAATCGGCCGGATCCTGGTGGGTTCCGCCAGCGACCGGGTCGGAAGCCGGGTGCGCGTCCTGCGGCTCGTGGCGGTGAGCTGCGTGCTGGTCATGCTGGCGCTGGCCGTGACGAGCGCCCTTGACCGGGGCCTGGTCTCGGGGATCCTGCTGATCGTGGCGACCACGGTCAGCGTGGCCGACAACGGGCTGGCGTTCACGTCGATCGTCGAGGCGGCCGGGTCGTCGTGGTCGGGCAAGGCGGTCGGGATCCAGAACACCGGGCAGTATGTCGCGGCCTCGGCGGTGGGGCCGGGGATCGGGGCGCTGATCGCGCTGGCCGGATACCCGCTGGCGTTCGCGCTGGTGGCGGTGATGCCGCTGCTGTCGATCCCGCTGGTGCCGGCCCGGGACCAGCACCGGACGGGCTGACGCGAATCTTCAAGACGAACGCCGTTCAGGTCCTTAGCGTCGTGCCCATGACGGAGATCGTGGCATCGTTCGAGATCAAGCGCTGGGACGCGGAGGTCTATCAGGAACCGGCCGAGGGGCAGACGCTCAGCCAGGTGCTGGTGGAGAAGGAGTTCTCCGGAGCGGTCACCGGTACCAGTGTGGCCCGGCTGCTGGCGGCCCGGTCCGAGGGCGGTCAGGGGTACGTCGCCAGTGAGCGTTTCGAGGGTTCCGTCGACGGACGTTCGGGTGCCCTGGTCTATCAGCACGGCGGCATCGTGGGCGGCGGGGTGGGGACGTCGTTCGGGAACGTCGTTCCTGGTTGCGGCACGGGCGAACTCGAGGGGGCGACGGGGTCGGTGGAGTTCCGGCACGACGAGAACGGCGCTGCGGTGACGTTCGTGCTCACGTTCGTCGGGGCGTGAGAACTCCGGCCGGGGTCGGTGAACCGGATTCGCTAGAATGGCCTGCGTGCTGGTGCGTCGCGCGTACGTCGAGAATGCCGATCTGGACACCTGGCCGTACACGGTTCCCGCGGTCACCGACCTGGCCGAGCAGGGTCTGACGTTCACGCGGCCGGTCACGTTCCTGGTGGGGGAGAACGGGTCCGGCAAGTCGACGGTGGCCGAGGCCCTGGCGGAATCGTTCGGCCTGGATCCGCACGGGGGCAAGGCGGGCACGAAATACGCCTCGCACCGCGAGATGTCGATCCTGGGCGAGGCGCTGAAACTCTCCACGTCGCCGGCCGGGCAGAACATGCGCTCGGGCCCGCGCAAGGCTCGCAGCGGGTTCTTCCTGCGCGGCGAGACGGCGATGGGGATGATGTCCGCGCGCAGTGGCTGGCCCGGGTACTGGGAGGGCGACACCGACACGATGAGCCACGGTGAGGGCTTCCTGACCGTGTTCGACGCGATGTTCGCCCGCCCGGGCTTCTACGTGCTCGACGAGCCGGAGTCGGCGCTGTCGTTCAGCTCCTCGCTGCGGCTCGTCGAGCTGCTGCACCGGCTGGGACGCACCGGGGCCCAGGTGGTCTGCGCGACCCACTCACCGATCCTGGCGAGCACCCCGGGAGCGGCGATCTACGAGTTCAGCGCCAACGGCATCGCGTCGGTGGCCTGGGAGGACCTGCTGATCGTGGAGCACTGGCGCCGGTACCTGGACGCACCGCAGTCCTATCTGCGGCATCTGCTGTAACCGGCCTACGGCCAGGTGATGTGCTGTTCCCGCACCTCCGGGTGCTTCTTCTCGGCCCAGGCCTGGTCCTCGTCCATGTGGGCGGTCATCTCCTCGGAGGCCACCTCGGGCCGGCCCTGGGCGATCGCCTCGTAGATGCGGTGATGGGCCCGAAGTACGCTCTGGCGGCGGCGGATCGGCTGTTCGACGCTCACAGTGTGATCGGTGAGGTCGATGGCGCCGAGCAGGAACCCGAACAGCGAATTGTCGCTCGACCAGGCGATGGCCTGGTGGAAACGGCGATTCGCGTCGAGGTACGCCGGGGTGTCGTCGAGGCCCTCCTCCATGTCGGCGAGCGTCTGCTGCAGCTCCAGCAACCGGGTCGGGGTGGCGCGCCGGGCGGCCAGGCGGGCCATCAGCGGCTCCAGTGCCGAGCGGGCCTCGGTGATCACCCGGTGCCGGGCGTCGTCGAACTGCAGCACCAGGGCCAGGGTGGTGGCCAGGTTGCCGGCGGTCGGTTTCTGGATCACGGGCCCGCCTCCGGGGCCCGGTTTGAGGGTCAACACTCCTTGCAGCTCCAGGAATCTCAGCGATTCCCGCAGCGTGCCGCGACCTGTCTCGTACGAGTGCATCATCGAGCGCTCGGGGGGCAGCTTCTGCCCCGGGCCGAGCCCCTGCTGCTCGATGTCCCGCACGATGCGCTGCGCCAGCAGCAGCGCGGTCTTCTGCGGCTTGGTCGAACCGGTGTTCACCACGATTGAGATGTGCTCCTTCCCCGCATCGGTGGATCGTACTGCCTTCCGTACCGATTGCCGGGGCTGAGTGCATTGCCGCGATTGGCCCTACATGCGCCCCTGGACTGGCGAAACCCGCCCGTCGGCGAGGTCGCTCGCGGCATCCTTCGGGGAGGTCGACGCCAGGGAGGGGGTGTCATTTTCGACCATATTTGTGCAGAATGTCCGCGTCCCCCATCGGGACGAGAATCGAGTCAACCCTGACGAACGGATTTCTCGACCATGCGAAGAGGATCGATCCGAACGGTCATGACCGCGACAGCCACCGCCGTCGCGTTGACACTGGGCTCCGGGGTGGCCGACGCGGCCGCGACGCCGGGCTCGCCGGGGGTGGGGGACGTCTACTTCCCCGACTACGGCAACGGCGGCTACGACGTCGGGCACTACGACGTGCGGCTGCGTTACCAGCCGAAAACCGACCAGCTCACCGGCACCACCACGATCCTGGCCGAAACCACCCAGGAACTGTCCCGTTTCAACCTCGATTTCGCGCTCGACGTGACCTCGGTGCGGGTCAACAACCGGGCCGCCACGTTCCACCGTGAGGGGGCGCACGAGCTGGTCGTGACGCCGGCCCGGGCCATCCCCAAGGGCGGCGACCTGACGGTCGTGGTGCAGTACGCCGGGATTCCCTCCTCGGTGAAGGTTTCCGGGTTCACCGGCTGGACGCGCACGAGTGACGGGGCCCTGGCGGTGAACGAGCCGGAGAGCGCCTGGTGGTGGTTCCCGAGCAACGACCACCCGACCGACAAGGCCACCTACGACGTGTCGGTGCTGGTGCCCGACGACGTGCAGGCCATCAGCAACGGCACCCTCACCGGTGGGCCGGTCAAGGAGCTCAACGGCTGGGACCGCTGGTCCTGGCGCTCGGCCAAACCGCAGGCGACCTACCTGACCTTCCTGGCCGTCGGGCACTACGACATCGAGTCCGACACCGCGGCCGACGGTTCGCCGATCGTCAACGCGTACTCGACGTCTCTGGGTGAGTTCGACGGGGCGGCCCGGGCGAGCGTCAACCGCACCAACGAGGTCATCGAGACCGAGGAGAACTGGTTCGGCGACTACCCGTTCGAGGCACAGGGGGGTGTGGTGGCTCCGCCGGCGGCCCTCGGGTTCGCGCTGGAGACACAGACCCGGCCGGTCTACGACGGGCGGTTCTGGCGTCGCGGCGGCAACACCTACGTGGTGGCGCACGAGCTGGCGCACCAGTGGTTCGGGGACTCGGTGTCGCTCGGTCAGTGGAGGGACATCTGGCTGAACGAGGGTTTCGCCAGCTACGCCGAGTGGCTCTGGTCGGACCACGAGGGGGAGGGCACCCCGCAGGAACTGTTCGACTACACCTACGCCAGTTACCCCGAGGACGACCCGTTCTGGCAGGTCCTGCCCGGCGATCCCGGTGCCGACAAGGTGTTCGACGGTGCCGTGTACGACCGTGGGGCCCTGACGGTTCAGGCGCTGCGGGTGCAGATCGGTGACGAGGCGTTCTTCGAGCTGCTGCGGACCTGGCTGGCGTCGCACCGGTACGGCGACGGCACCACGGGCGAGTTCATCGCGCTGGCCGAGAAGATCTCCGGGCAACAGCTGGACTCGCTGTTCGACACCTGGCTCTTCACGGCCGGGCGCCCGGACCTGTCGGCGACCACGAAGCTGGCCCGGACGTCGGTCGCGGACACCGATGCGACGCCGGTGAAGCCGAAGTCGTTCGACAAGATCCAGGCCGTGCACGAGGCTCACGCCGCGCTCTCGTAACCGTCCCGGTTCCGCACTTTTCGGGCGGAGAGACAAGGACCCCCCTATGCCGAAACGGTATAGGGGGGTCTTCTGCGTCCTGCTCGTGATCGCGGTACAACGCTGTTCGTGACCGCCCTCGACTACGACAACCTCAGTGGCCGCCCGCCGGGGGCGCTGCTCGCGGCCCTGAGCCGTCTCTCGCGGCGCGTGCGGTCGGTGCAGGACCAGGTGGGCCCGTTCGCGGAGGCCTGGCGTTCGGCGAATGCCCGGGAGCTGTCGCAGGGGTCGGGACCGCTGTGGGTCGCGCTGGGCGACAGCATGACCCAGGGCATCGGTGCGCCCGACCCGATGCTCGGGTACGTGGGGCAGCTGGCTTCCCGATGGCGGACGCGTGGGGACGAGTTCCGTCTGCTGAACCTGAGTTTCAGTGGGGCCCGGGTCGCGGACGTGATCGACCGGCAGTGGCCGGCCGCGGTGAGGATCGCGAGCGGTCCGGGCCTGGAGATCGGCCGGGTCACCCTGCTGATCGGCTCGAACGACCTGTTGCGGGCGCAGTTCCGGTCCGCGTTGCCGGGTGACGTCCGGCGGTTGCTCGACCGGCTCCCGGACGGGACGGCGGTGGGCACGCTGCCCAACCCGCAGGCAGCCGGGCTCAACGCGGTCGTCGATCGGGCCGCCGGCCGGGTGCGGGTGGCGGAGCTACGCCGTACGGGTACGGGATGGGCCTGGCGCGGCAAGCTGTCGCCCGATCTGTTCCATCCCAACGAGCACGGCTATGCGGTGCTGGCGAGCGCGTTCGAGCGGGCCTTCGACGAACCGGTGCCCGGCGGTGACGGGCGGCCGGCGAGTCGGTGAGGCCCTGGCCGGAGCCGGAGCCGGGGCCGGAGCCGGGGCCGGGGCCAGGGCCGGGGGCCGGGGATCACGGACCTGGCCCCCGCGTGTCGTGCCTACCCGAGGTCGAGCTCGTCCTCGCGCACGTCGATGTTCTTCGCCGTCGGCCGGTAGGCGCTCATCCACTCGCGCAGAAGCTCGACGCGCGAACGGTTCTCGTCGTCGCCCAGCACGATCGGCGGGTCGTTGTAGGCCACCGCGTCCGACGAGCGGCGCAGCTTGATGTAGAGGTTGGACGCCTCGATCGCGTAGCGCTCCATGTCGTCCTGCAGGGCGCCGATCACCGTGATGTTGCGGTCGCGGCCGATCCGCTCGAACAGGGCCACGGCCTCGCGACGGTGCTGCTTGCCCAGGTTGCGGCCCAGCTCGTCGAGGATCAGCAGCAGCGGACGGTCGTTGCCTCCCGCCAGCGCCGCCGCACAGACGAGCTTCACGGCCTTCTCGTCCATCTGCGCCGTGTTCGCCCGCAGGTTGTAGCTCGACATCCGCTGGTTCTCGGCCCGGCGCCAGCGCGGCGTCAGGCTCCAGCGCCACGGCTTGTCCGGCTCGGTCGGCGGCTCGGGCTCGGGGTAGTCCAGCCCGGCGCCGTACCCTCCGTACTCCCGGTCGAGCCGGTCGAACTCGTCGGCCACCAGTTTCAGCTTGGCCTTGATGCCCTGCGCGAGCACGGCCCGGTGCGCCCGCGTGGTCTGCTCGGACTCCGACAGCCCGGCCCGGGCCGCCTCCAGGTCGGCGCGGCGCTGGGCCCGCTGCTGGTCGATCATCGCCTGGTCGTGCGCGTCCTGCTGCGCCGTGACGTCCAGATGGGTGCGCAGTGACCGGGTCAGGTCGGGGATGAGCGGCACCTGGGCCTCGAGCGTGATGTGCGGCCACTTCTGCTCGAACACCAGCTCCCGCAGCTCCGCCGGGTACTCCTGGGCCGCGGTGTTGTCCGGGAAGCAGCGCCGCAGCACGTCACGAAGGTGATTGGCCACCAGGTTGTTCCAGTCCACCGTGCTTCGCCGGGCCTCGTCCTCGGGCAGCGTCAGCAGGTGCTCCTCGGCCGAGCCCGACGTCGCGCCCCAGGCCACCGCCCGCGCGTCGACATCGACCGACCGCAGCTCGTTCTCGAGCTTCTCGGCGATGTCGTCGGCCTGCTTCACCTCGGCCCGGCTGCGGTTCACCTCACCGCGCAGCTGGTCGATCTTGTCCTGCCGGGTCTGGCGGTCCACCGCGGCGCGGGTGTGCGCGGCCTCGGCGTCCTCCAGCGGGCCGAGCAGATCCTCGAGGGCCTCCTGCAGCTCACCGGCCTGCTCCCGCAGCCGCTCGATCTCGATCTCGGCGTCCTCGACCCGCTGCGCCGCCTTCGCGCCCTCCAGCCGCGAGTTCGCCGTGGACAGCCTGCCGCGGGCGCGTTCCAGCTGCGCGCCGATCCCGGCCAGCATCTCGCGCGTCATCTCGTGCTGCTCGTGGGCGGCGCGCACCCGGGCGTCGCGGCCCGTCAGGGGACGGTCGAACCCGGCCACGACGATCACACCGGCCTGCTCGTCGACCCGGGCCTGCGACGAACCGGCCCGCTCCGCCAGTGCCTTCAGGAACGTCGCCAGGCCGAACTCGTCGGTGGTGCTGTTCGGGAGGTCTCCCGACGGCTGCCCGTCGGCCAGCACGATCACCGAGCCCGGCGCGTCCGCGAGCACCGCGGTCGCCTTCTCGGCGTGGGCCCGCGGCACGGCCACGGCGTGCCGGTAGGGCACCAGCCGCGGCTCCCAGACCGCGCGCTGCGCCTCGGTCAGGGCCAGCACGTCGACCACGCTGGCCGCCGGGATTCCCACGCTCTGCAGCAGTTTCAGCTCGGCGGCGGCCACGTCGTCACCGGCCTCGGCGGCCTTGATCTGGCGGGCGGCCGAGGCCACCGCGTCCTCGGCGGCACCCCGGCGCGAGAGGATCGACTCCAGCAGTTCCTGCGCGGCGGCGACCTCCTCGCGGGCCTTCGTCACGTCGCGGCCGTCGGCGGCGCGCGCGGCCTCCTTGAGGTCACGCAGTTTCGCGCCCAGTTCCTCGACCGAGCGCAGGTTCATCCGGGCCTGGGTGTCGGCGTTGCTGCGCCGCTCCCGCAGCTCGTTGCGCAGCCGCTCGGTCGCCCGGAACGTCTCCTGCAGACCGTCGTCGTTGCCGAGTTCCTCCATCCGGGCCTCGTTCTCGGCCAGGCGCTCACGGGCCTCGGCCTGGCCGCCGCGCACGTCACCGAGGTTGCGGCGGATCTCGGCCAGCCGCTCCAGGCCGTCCACCACGTGGCGCGCACAGCGTGAGCGCCACGCCTCGCGGGCCTGACCCAGTACCTGCCGGGCCACGTCCCGGCGCCTGATACCGGCTTCCACGCCTTCCATCTCGCGCTGCCAGGTGGCCAGGTCGTGCTCGGCCTCGGCGACGTCGGTGCGCCGCGCGTGCTCACCCGAGCGCAGCGCCTGCTCCTGCTCGAGCTCGCGGTCCAGGCCGGTCAGGGTGGCGACGGCGTCGAACATGCGCCACGGCGACAGCTCGTTCAGGGGCTGGGCCAGGAGATTGGCGGCGGGGGACGCGCGGACGGAGGTGGAGAGGAACGAGACACAGCGCACCTGGCCGCCGTACAGGACCCGGGCGAGGCGTCCCGCGTGGAAGTCGTCGCGCCCGTTGGAGTGCGGCAGCCGGTTCCACAGACCCTCGACGCCGGCCGCGCGCTCGGCGTCGTTGGAGCCGTGGGGCACGTGCAGCCCGCGGGTCCAGCGCAGGCTCAGGTAGGGCGACTTGCGGTTGATGCGCAGCCAGACCGTGAGCGCGCCGGCCTCGAGTTCCTCGAGCGTCTGCGAGGCGGAGTCGGCGTACACCCCGATGACGAAACCGTGGTCGGCGTTCGCCCACTTCGCCTCCTGCGCGGCCAGTTCCGCGGTGAACAGCAGCTCGGCCGCACCCGGGGCGCCGCCGGCCAGACGCCACTGCTCGTCGGCGTGCAGCAGGCTCAGGGCCGCGATGAACGACGACTTGCCCGCGCCGTTGCTGTCTTTCGGCCCCTGCCCGGCCACGGTGATCAGGCCGCCGTTGGTCAGCGGCACCGGATGGGCCGACAGTCGCGAGATGTCGACCATCTGGACGCCCACCAGCACCCGCGCGCCGACGATGTCGGTCGGGTCGTTGCGGTCGATCAGGGCTGGCGTGCTCACGTGGTCTCTTCCGTTGTCTCAGTCAGGTTCTCGGGCTTGAGGACGCCGTCCTCGGACGGACGGGCGCGGCGCGCCCGGATCGCGGCGGCCAGAGGGGTGTCCGCCCCGGCCGCGAGGATCAGTTCCTCCTGCAGCCGCCGCCGGGCCGCGGGGGTCAGCCGGGCCAGCTGCGGTCCGGGCAGGTACGACGCACCCGCGTTCTGGCTACTGCTGGAACGGGTCTGGGGCGGGCGCCGGTCGGGGGCGATCTGCACGAGCCCGGACGCGCGCAGTCGCGCGAGCGCGGTGCGCACCGCGGTGCGGGGGAGCTTGGAGTAGCGGTTCAGCTCGTCCATCGACGTGGGCTGGTTCGAGATCCAGGTGTCCAGATCGATCAGGCCCTGGCTGCGCGGGATCGCCACCGAGTGGATCAGGATCAGCACGAACACCGCCCGGTCGACCAGCGGCAGCGATGCGAGCGTCTCCTCGCTCAGTTCGCGGGCGACGTCGTCGCGGTAGCCGGACGTCCACAGGTGCGGGCCGACCTTCACCAGCGTGCGGCCCAGCGGGTGCAGCATCTGCTGCAGCGCCCGGCGCAGGGTGGCGTCGCGCAGGGCGAGCATCTGCGACTCGTGCAGCGGCTGCCAGCTGTGCTCGACCGCGGCGTAGGCGGCCAGCACCTCGTCACGGTGCCGCTCGGACAGGTCGGCCACGGCCGCCGTGAACGCCGGATGCGTCTCGGCCATCTCGGTCACGGCCGCACCTCCTCGTCGTCAGCCAGAACGTCGTCCGGAGCCTCGACCGGAACGTCAGCCGGAGCCTCGACCGGAACGTCAGCCGGAGCCTCCGCCGGCACGTCAGCCGGATCCTCGGCCGGCACGTCAACCGGAACCTCAGGTGCGTCGAGCGCCTCGGCGACCACCGCGTCCTCAAGGGAAACCTCAGGCGCCGCAGACGCTTCGGCGACCGCGTCGTGCGTCGTGAGGCTCTCGGGCTCGTCGACGTCCTCCTCGGGCTCCTGCGGCAACGGCAGACTGCGGTACAGCTCGCGCAGCACCGTGAGGTCGGCGTTCACCCATGTGCCACAGCGCGGCCCCAGACGCACCACACGCCGGTCTTCGTCCCACAGCACCCAGCCACCGCCGTGCAGACGCCGGATCGCCCCGGTCGCGGCCCGGTGCAGGACGGATTCGTCGCGGTCGCCGAACGTGCGGTAGACCGACATGACGGTCTCCCAGTCCACGTCGCGCCCGGGCCAGATCGGCGCCTCCGGATCCGTCCAGCAGCAGCGCACCACGGCGGCGAGCATGCGCGCGGTGTCGTTGGGCTGCTCGACCGAGGGCCCGGGCAGGCCCATCTCGTCGAGCACCCACGGCCCGGCCGTGCCGGGATGGGCGGGCAGCAGCCACACCTCGGCGGCGTGCGGCTCCATGAGCCGCAGGAAGCCGTCGGGCGCGGGCGTGCCGGTCTCGTAGCGCGCGGGCCCGAGCGCGCGGGCCCGCGCCCACCACAGGGCGGTGTCGGAACTGTTCACGGACGCGCAGCCCCCACGACCCGGCCGAACCGGCCGCCCGAGACCCACGGCACCGCCGCCTCCGGATCCACCCGGAAACCGTCGGCCCAGGTCAGCTCCGCGTCGACCTCGGGGGAGTGGTGAGCGGCGACCATCAGGGACAGCGTGCGGCGCCCGTCCATCCAGTCCTCCGCGGCGTCGAGCAGTTCCGAGACCCCGACCCGGTCGCGTCGGCCCAGCACCCGGTCGGTGAACTCGCGCAGGTCGGAGTCACCCGCGACGGGACGCTCGGTGGGCGCGTCGGTGGCGTCGGTCGGCCGCGGCGGGGGCATCCGCACCGGCCCCGACGTGGAGGCGTTCTCGACGGCCAGCGCCATCGCCTGCGGGGAGAACCAGGGCGCGACCGCGTCGAAGACCTGCCCGTCGAGCACCCCGGCCAGCGTCTCGGCGTCGGCGGTGCGCGCGAACGTGCGCCAGGTCTCGACCGGCAGCAGTCCCAGTGCGCGGGTGGAACCGGCCTGCTCGATCAGCCGGGCCGCGGCCGACTCGCTGGCGTCGGCGTACGCGGCCAGCGACGTGCGCAGCTGGGCACACTCGCGGTGCAGTTCGGGCCAGCGCCCCAGGGCCTGGGCGTGCACGTCCTCGGCCTGGCGGATCAGCGCCCGGTTGCCCCACAGCAGCTCGGCGTGCTCACGCAGTTCCTCGACCGGGCTGGTGGTGGTCAGGCTGGAGAGCTGGTTGGCCATCAGCCGGAACACCCGCGACAGGCGGTTGACCGAGCCCCGGCCGTCGTCGTGCGTGGCACCGGGTGCCCGGATGCTCAGCCCCTCCAGGGCCAGCAGCTGGTGCAGCTCGCCCTGGCCACCGGCGGCGGCCAGGCGGCGCAGGAACAGCAGCATCACGTAGGGCGCGAACGCGGCGCGGTGGAAGCGCTCGCCGGGGTGGTCGACGACCCGGGTGATCGCGCCGTAGCCGCGCAACACCTCGAAACGGCGCGTGACCTGGGTCTGGTCGTAGCCGCGGCAGGCGGCGACGGTGGCCTCGACCGACAGGCCCTCGTTGCCGGCCTCGGCGAACGCGGACAGGATCGCCTCGTCGATGTCGAGCAGCTCGACGTCGCTGATCATCGCGCCGTGCTCACGGGCGAGGACGGCGAAGACCTGGCGGTAGATCCGCAGGACACCGGCCTCGGGAGCGAGATCCTCCAGGGAGAGCGTGGTCGGGCCGTCAGTCACCCGGTGACCTTACGGCAGAGGCCGCCGCCGGAGGAAAAGGTCGGGCCCCGATCCACGGGACAGGCCCAGGATCTGATCGCCGGACCCCGGAGGGTCGCGTTCCGGCGTCCGGCGATCAGACCGGTCTTCGGGAGTGGCTCGGCGCAGGGTCAGCGCAGAGCCGGGCGGCGCCGGCGCCTCCACCCGGTACGGGGGAAGTCGCAGTCGGCGGCGGAGTGCACCTGCAGGAAGCGTGCACCGTCGGTGTGGAGGCGGCATTCCACCTCGGGGTCGGGGACGACCAGACCGCAGGCCGTCTTGGGGCAGGGGCAGCTCGCCTCGCGGAACGGGAACATCCCGGGCAGCGAGAGCCCGACGTGCCAGACCTGCTCGGTGCGGTCGGTGAGGGGCACCTCACCCGGCGGGGCGGCGTCCTGCCGCCCGAGAACCGGCATCGCGGCCTGGGTGGTGATCGATGACGTGGATTCGGCTTTGGCGCGACGTCGAGCCGGGTAGGGCATGGCCAGTGACATGAGTGAACCCTTCGCGCTTGCTGCACAGGGGACCGTCGCCCGCTCAATCGCTGTGGGCAAGGAGAGCGTTACATCTCGCTTGATATGGATTTTGTGCCAAATTACGACACACGCGATCAAAGACGAGTCTGATTTCACCCTCCGCGATGAGCAGGTGACCCTCCGTATGGCTGGAGGGTCGAACTCAATGCAGGAGGGAGCATCGGCATGTCAGACGGTTAAGAACAGTTATCGAAATCACCCGGTGACGGCGTCTACACAGTGTGCGCACATACGTGCAGCGGTGCAGCGTCCGTTCGGGTGACGTCTAAGCGGGTGAGTCCTCGAGCCCGGCGAAGCCCGACTGCCAGGCCGTCAGGGCGATGTCGAGGTAGCTGATCAGGTCGGCGTCGCGCCGGGCCACCCACTGGTCGAACGCGGCCCGGCACACGCCCAGCGCGCTGTAGCCGATGGCCCGGGGGATCAGGTCGTCGGCGCGCTGCCCGAGACGGCGGGCGGCGAACTCGGCCAGGGCGCCGGCCCAGTTGTCGTAGTGCTGGGTGGAGGCGGCACTGATCGCCGGGACGTGCGAGATGACCTGCATGCGCGCGCGCAGGCTGGCCACGTCGTCCACCCCGTAGTGGTTGGCCGCCAGAACGGCCTGCCGGATCGACTCGGTGACGGGCTGCCCGGCCGGGGCCTCTCCCAGCAGCCGGTGCAGCGTCTCCACCTCGGCGTCGAACTCCGACCAGAGCACGTCGGCCTTGGTGTCGAAGTAGCGGAAGAAGGTGCGCCGGCTGACCCCGGCCCGGTCGGCGATCTGCTCGACCGTGGTGGCGTCGAAGCCCTGCTCGGAGAACAGTTCCAGGGCGATGCGCTCGAGGGTGCGGCGGCTGGTGGCCCGGGGCCGCCCGCTGCGCGGCTCGTTCGGTGCCGCTGAACGAGCCGCTGACCCCGTTGCCATGCGCCGCACACTCCTCCGCGTGTCGTGACACGCCGGACGTGTCATCGAGTGCCATTCAATCACCGAGTTGATCCACGAGGTGCCGCGGTCAACCCCCGCCCGGCCGATCAGTGGTCACTCCCCGGATGTCGATGACTACCCTTGACGCTTACGACACGGAGTGTCATAAACTCCGGTGAACATCGCTGTTCACCGTGGAAGAGAGGTCGTTTCGATGGACAACACGAACGCTCCCCAGGACGTCGCCGAAGCTCAGGACGCCGTCGAGGAACTTCTGGTCGAAGAGGTCTCCATCGACGGGATGTGCGGCGTCTACTGACGGCCGTCCCTCAGACCATGGCGAACACCCAGCAGAAGAACCGGATGTCGGTGCCTCCCAAGGCCCCGGCGCAGGGCTTCGATCTCGACGCCGCCTGGGAGCTGCACCCCAGCGTCTCCATCCGGCCCGAACCCTTCGGGGCCCTGATGTACCACTTCGGGAACCGGCGCCTGTCGTTCCTGAAGACCCGTCAACTACTGGACGTCGTCAACGGTCTGGCCACCGCCCCGGACGCGCGCACCGCGTGTCTGGAGGCGGGGGTCGACCCCTCCCAGCTCCCGGTCCTCGGCCGGGCCCTGGGATCCCTCGCGGCCGGTGATCTCATCCGCCCGAAGACGACGACGATGTCCACGGAGGAGCCTGCATGACGGCTGTGCTCGAACCGGCTACCCCGGCCGGTTTCACCCCGAACCCTGTCAAGCCCAACACCCCGAGTCCTGGTCGGCTCGTCGACAAGTTCGCCCTCGGGCTGGACGCGCCGATCTGCCTCACCTGGGAACTCACCTATGCCTGCAATCTCGCCTGCGTGCACTGCCTTTCGAGTTCCGGACGGCGTGACCCCCGCGAGCTGACCACCGCCGAGGCCGAAGCGGTCATCGACGAGCTGGAGCGGATGCAGGTCTTCTACGTCAACATCGGCGGCGGCGAGCCGACCGTGCGACCGGATTTCTGGCACCTGGTCGACTACGCCACCGCGCACCACGTCGGCGTGAAGTTCTCGACCAACGGTGTCCGCATCAACAAGGAGGTCGCCGAGCGTCTGGCCGCCTCCGACTACGTCGACGTGCAGATCTCGCTCGACGGCGCGACCGCCGAGGTCAACGACTACGTACGTGGTGCCGGCAGTTACGACACCGCCATGCGGGCCATGCAGAACATGAAGGACGCCGGATTCTCCGGGTTCAAGCTGTCGGTCGTGGTCACCCGCCAGAACGTCGGCCAGCTGGACGAGTTCAAGGCGATCGCCGACCGGTACGGCGCTCAGCTGCGCCTGACCCGGCTGCGTCCCTCGGGCCGCGGCGCCGACGTCTGGGACGAGCTGCACCTGCTCGCACCGCAGCAGAAGGAGCTGTACGACTGGCTCGTCGCCAACGGCGAGGAAGTCCTCACCGGCGACTCCTTCTTCCACCTGGCCGCTTTCGGTGACGCCCTGCCCGGGCTCAACCTGTGCGGGGCCGGTCGCGTGGTCTGCCTGATCGACCCGATCGGCGACGTGTACGCCTGCCCGTTCGCCATCCACGACGAGTTCCTCGCCGGGAACGTGCGCGAGGAGGGCGGTTTCAAGGGCGTGTGGCAGACCTCGGAGCTCTTCCAGGAGCTGCGGCAGCCGCAGAGCGGCGGGGCGTGCTCGTCCTGCCAGTTCTTCGACTCCTGCCGGGGTGGCTGCATGGCGGCCAAGTTCTTCACCGGCCTGCCGCTCGACGGGCCCGACCCGGAGTGCGTGCGCGGTTTCGGTGAGTCGCTGCTCGAGGGGGTGGAGGGGGCGACCCCGAAGCCGATGGGCGACCACTCGCACAAGAACCCGCTGCGCTCGCAGAAGAACAAGAAGAAGCCCGTGGCGCTGACACTCGGCGTGCGCCCGGTCACCGGGGTGGTCTCGGCCCCGCCGGCCCGAGGGTGCGACGAGAACCCGCTCGCCGGCTTCGATCCCGCCGCGGCGGGGGTGCGTCCGCCGGTGCGCGGCTGCGACGAGAATCCGCTCGCGGGTCTCGAAACCGGCTCGCAGGTCAACTGAGTCAATGATGGACGCGCGGCAGCTCCCGGTGGGGAGTTGCCGCGCGTTCGTGTTTTCCTAGTCCTGAAAACACTTTTCGCAGGCCCCGGGACCCGGGGCCATTTCGTCGTTCCCGACTGGGGAGACGAAAGTCCTTGACCACCAGGGGCGTTCGACAAGTGTCGAAGAGACGAAGGTCACCTCCCGTTCGGCGCCGCCGAGGGAGGCGATCGATAGTTGACCGGGCTACTAATAGACCTGAGGGGATGCGAACCATTCGCTGACAACGTAGTTGGAAGAGGTAACCCCCATGGCAGGACGAGTAGAGGGCAAGGTCGCTTTCGTCACCGGAGCAGCCCGTGGTCAGGGGCGCAGCCACGCGCTCAAGCTGGCCTCCGAGGGGGCAGACATCATCGCCGTCGACATCTGCGCCCCGTTCGACGACCTGGAGTACCCGGCGGCGACCGAGGACGACCTGGCCGAGACGGTGAAGCTGGTCGAGGCGCTCGACCGCCGGATCGTCGCCTCCGTCACCGACATTCGCGACGGCGAGGCGCTGACCAAGGCCGTCGACGACGGTGTGGCCCAGCTCGGCAAGCTCGACGTCATCGTCGGCAACGCGGGTATCTGTCACGTGGGTGCCTGGGACAAGGTCACGCAGAAGCAGTGGCAGGACACGCTCGACGTCAACATCACCGGTACCTGGAACACGGTGCGCGCCGGGGCTCCTCACCTGATCCGCAACGGCGGCGGCTCGATCATCCTGACCAGCTCGGTCGCCGGTCTGGTCGGCCTGCCCTTCCTCACCCCGTACGTGGCCAGCAAGCACGCGGTCACCGGCCTCGCCCGCACCTTCGCGGCCGAGCTGGCGCAGCACCACATCCGCGTCAACAGCCTGCACCCGACCGGCGTCGAGACCCCGATGGGCGCCATGGGCAACGCTTTCGGCCCGCTGCTCGAGGCCAATCCGGGGCCTGGCGTCATGCTCGGCAACATGTACCCGGTCGCGGCCACGCAGCCCGAGGACCAGTCGAACGCCGTGCTCTTCCTGGCCAGCGACGAGTCCCGCTACGTCACCGCCCTGGCCATGACCGTCGACGCCGGCGCCACCCAGCTGTAGGGAGAGGATCACCGTGACAGGACGTGTAGAGGGCAAGGTCGCGCTCATCACCGGTGCGGCCCGGGGGCAGGGACGCAGCCATGCGATCCGGCTGGCGCAGGAGGGCGCGGACATCATCGCGCTCGACATCGCCGAGTCCATCCCCAGTGTCGACCGGTTCTACCCGGGCGCGACCGAGGAGGACCTGGCCGAGACCGTGCGGCAGGTCGAGGCGCTGGACCGGCGGATCTTCTCGGCCAAGGTCGACGTGCGTGACTACGACGCGCTGAAGGCCGCGACCGACGCCGGCATCGCCGAGTTCGGGCGCCTGGACATCGTTTCCGCGAACGCGGGCATCTTCCTGCACTCCGACAAGACCCACGAGGTCAGCGACTCGGACTGGAACGACGTGCTCGACATCAACCTCAAGGGTGTCTGGCACACGACCAAGGCCGTCACCCCGTTCCTGATCGAGCAGAACCAGGGCGGCTCGATCATCATCACCAGCTCCTCGGCCGGTCTGAAGGGCACGCCGAACGTGGCGCCCTACACGGCGAGCAAGCACGCCGTGCTGGGCCTGGCCCGCACCCTGTCGAACGAGCTGGCCGAGTACTCGATCCGGGTCAACACGATCCACCCGACCGGGGTGGCCACCCCGATGATCCTGAACGAGACCACGTTCAAGCTGTTCCTGCCGCACCTCGAGCACCCCACGCAGGAGCAGGCCGCCGAGGTCTTCCGCACCACGAACAGTCTGCCCGTGCCCTGGGTCGAGGCGATCGACATCAGCAACGCCCTGCTGTTCCTGGCCTCCGACGAGGCCCGGTACGTCACCGGCACCGAGCTGAAGGTCGACGCGGGTTACACGACCAAGTAGTTCGCCGTGGCCCCCTCGACGTGAGGGGGCCACGGGGACCCGACCACCACGTCCCCCATCTGCCCTGAAATCATGGTGACCGTGACCCTCAACGCCCCCGACGTCGCGCAGACCCGCAACCGGGTCGCCTCCCACCTGGTCGGCCGCGAGCACGAGCTCGAGCTGATCCTCTCGGCCGTGGCCGCGGGCCGCGACCTGGTGCTCGAGGGCCCGCCCGGCACCGGCAAGACCACCCTGCTGCGCGCGATCGCCGACGAGTGGGGCATCCCGCTGTTCTACGTCGAGGGCAACGCCGACCTGACCCCGGCCAAGCTGGTCGGGCACCACAACCCGGCGCGGGTGCTGAAAGAGGACTACACCGAAGACAATTTCGTGGCCGGGCCGCTGCTCGAGGCGATGCGCCAGGGCGGGTTCCTGTACCTCGAGGAGTTCAACCGCGCTCCCGACGACACCCTGAACACGCTGCTGGCGGCGCTGGCCGAGCGGCGTATCGCGGTGCCGCGGGTGGGCGAGGTGAGGGCCGTGCCGACGTTCCGGCTGATCGCGTCGATGAACCCGTACGACAACGTGGGCACCACCCGGCTCTCCACGTCGATCACCGACCGGCTGTGCCGTCTGGCGGTGAACTACCAGGACGAGGCCGCCGAGATCGGCATCGTCGACCTGCGCACCTCGGGCGGCGGCAAGCTCGGTGACCTGCTGGTGCACGACGCGGTCTGGGTGGGCCGCGCCACGCGCCGGCACCCGCACCTGCGCCAGGGCAGCAGTGTGCGCGGCGCGATCGACGTGGTGCTCATCGCCAACCAGCTCGCGGCCATGCGCGGCGTGACCCGGGCCGAGGACTCGACCACCCGCCTCGACCCCGGGAGTGCCTACCCCCAGGTCGTTCTCGATGCCATGACGGTGGCGCTGTCGGGACGCGTGCACCTCGACGAGGCCTCCGACACCACGCCCGAGCGCGTCGTGCGCGAGATCTGGGAAGACCGCTTCATTCTCACCCCGGCCGCGGCCGAGCCAGGTTGAAGAGCGGTCGACGCGGACTCCCCGGTCGAGAAGCCGGGGCAGTCCCGTCGAGCGAAACGGCCGCTGAAACGCCGGCCCAAGGCCCTGAACGCCGAGCCGATGGTCTTCAGCATCTCCGAGAAAGGCGGCGGGCCGGTGCTTCAGGCCCTCGGCCGGGGGACGAAGGCGGCGGCGAAGGCGTTCACCAAGGGGTCGGGGGCGCCCGGGGAGACGGACGACACCGGCGAGGTCGTGCCGCTGGAACCGGACGACGACCCGGTCGAGAACGAGGTGAAGCAGCGGGCCCGGCAGATCGCCGCGCGCCTGTCGCTGCACCGTCCGCCGCACGGCACTGGGCGGCGCCGCGGCACGGGTGAACTGGTGAGCGTGCGCTACCGCGAGGGCGCCGACGACATCGACCTCGACCGCACGCTGGAAGTGCTGGCCGAGAAGCCCTTTCCGCAGGACGAGGACATCGTCGTGCGGGAGCGGGTGCGCCGGCGCCGGTCGGTCGAGGTGGTCGTGGACGTGTCCGGCTCGATGAAGGGCGAGCGCATCCGCACCGCCGCGGCGACGGTGGGCGCGCTGGCCGGTGAGCTGGGCAACGACGACGTGGGCGTGATCGCGTTCTGGTCGGACGTGTCGATCCTGCTGCCGCTGGGCAAGCCGTTCGTGGCCTCGGCCCTGCTCGACGACCTCCTCAAGCTGCCCGCGAAAGGCCTGACCAACGTCGGGTTCCCGCTGCAGCTGGCGGCCGCGGAGCTGTCGCGGCGGCCGAACCCGGAGGCCCGGGTGCTGCTGCTGTCGGACTGCGTGCACAACGCCGGGCCCGATCCGCGCGGCCCGGCCGCCCTTCTCCCGCGGCTCGACGTGCTGCTCGACGCGTCGGGGGAGAAGGACGAGCAACTGGGACGGGAGCTGGCCGCGGTCGGGCGGGGGCGGATGTTCACGATCCGCGACCACCGGCAGGTGGCGCCGGCGCTGTCGCAGATCTTCCGGTCGTGAAGGTCGTGAAGGTCGTGAAGGTCGTGAAGGTCGTGGAGTCCGGGAGGTCGGGAGGCGGCTCGTCCTCCCTCAGGGGACGAGCCGGGTGCGCACCGCGTAGATCAGCGCCCCCAGCGCCAGCACCGCCAGACCGCTGACCACACTCACGACCGGCAGGGCGAAGGCGACCACGACGCACCCCACGAGACCCACGACCGGGACGAACCGGCGTCCCAGCGTACAGGCGGAAGCATTGGCCACGGCGTAGTAGACGAGCACGCCGAACGACGAGAACCCGATCGCCGCACGCAGATCCACGGTCGCGGCGAGCACCGCGACCACCACTCCCACGGCCAGCTCGGCGCGGTGGGGCACGTGGTAGCGCGGGTGCACGGCCGCGAGCGCGGGCGGCAGGTGGTGGTCGCGGGCCATGGCCAGGGTGGTGCGGGAGACGCCGAGCACGAGCGCGAGCAGCGAACCCAGGGCGGCAACGGCGGCACCCACCTTCACCACCGGCACCAGGGCGGGATGGCCGGCGGCGCGCACGGCGTCGGTGAGGGGCTCGGTGGAGGCGGCGAGCTCGGCGGGCGTGAGCACCGACAGCACGGCCAGCGCCACGGTCGCGTAGACGACCAGGGTGATGCCCAGAGCGATCCGCACGGCGCGGGGAATGGTGCGGGCCGGGTCGCGAACCTCCTCGCCGAGCGTGGCGATGCGCGCGTAGCCGGCGAAGGCGAAGAAGAGCAGCCCGGCGGCCTGGAGCAGGTTGCCGTCCGTCGGTGCGGTCTGGAGGGGGGACGTGGTGGTCGCGGCGGTCAGGCAGCTCACCACCACGGCGGCGAGGGTGGCGAGGACGATCGCCACGATGATCCGGGTGGCCAGCGCCGATTTCTGCACGCCCCGGAGATTCACCGTGGTCAGGGCGACGACCGCCGCGACCGCCACGGCGTGCGCCTGTTCCGGCCAGACGTAGGCGCCGACGGTGTAGGCCATGGCCGCGCCGGAGGCGGTCTTGCCGACGACGAACGCCCACCCGGCCAGGTAGCCCCAGAACGGGCCGAGCCGTTCGCGTCCGTACACGTAGGTGCCGCCGGAGGCCGGGTAGAGGGCGGCCAGGCGGGCCGAGGAGGTGGCGTTGCAGTAGGCCACCACCGCGGCGATGAGCAGGCCGATCAGCAGGCCGGAGCCGGCGGCGGACGCGGCGGGGGCGAGCGCGGCGAAGACGCCGGCCCCGATCATCGCGCCGAGGCCGATCATCACGGCGTCGGACAGGCCGAGACGCCTTACCAGAGCAGTGGTCACCGGCCGACGCTAGCCCCGGCAGGTGTACGGAAAGTGACGCGGCGTAGATTCCCCGTCGTGTCGTACTTCGACCTGGCCGCCATGACGAGCCCACAGATCGCCGAGCACGCCGCGGCCGGCGGCATTCTCGTCGTCCCGATCGGCTCGACCGAGCAGCACGGCCCCCACCTGCCACTGGGCACCGACCGCGACGTCGCGGTGGCCGTCGCCCGGCGCCTGGCCGAGCGGATGCCACAGGTCGCGCTGGCCCCGGCCATCGGCTACGGCTCGAGCGGGGAGCACGCCGGTTTCGCGGGCACGATCTCGATCGGGCAGGAGGCCCTCGAGTTCATGCTGCTCGAGCTGGGGCGCTCGGCCGGGGAGACCTACCGGCGGCAGGTGTACGTGAACGCGCACGGCGGCAACGCGGTGCCCGCGGTGCGGGCCGTGCGCAAGCTGCGGGCCGAGTCCCGCGACGTTCTGCTGTGGATGGCGACGTGGGACGGTGACGCGCACGCCGGTCGCACCGAGACCTCGCTGCAGCTGGCCCTGCACCCGGAGCTGGTCTACGAGGAGCTGGCCGAGGCGGGCAACACCACGCCGGTGCGCGAGCTGATCTCCGCGCTCCGCGCCGGTGGGCTCAGGGCGGTGACGGAGAACGGGGTGCTCGGCGACCCGGCCGGTGCCTCGGCCGAGGAGGGCGAGCGGCTGGTGCAGCGCCTCGTCGACGGGCTGCACACGCAGGTCGTGGCCTGGGATCCGCCGTACGGCAAGCTGGGCGCATAGGCTGGGTCCGTGACGTCGACGGGGCACGTTCAGGGACTGCCGGTGGGCATGCCGGTCGAGCTCGATCCGGAAGTCGTGGTCAAGCCCGACGGAACCGTCTTCGGGGGGTCACCCGCCCGCCTGTACCGCCTCAATCCGGCCGGGCAGGAGGCGTTCTCGCAACTGCGGGCCGGTTCGGTGACGACCGCCGCGGCCTCGAAGCTGGCCCGCCGGTTCTCCGACGCCGGTCTGGTGCACCCGGTGCGTGAGGGGCTGCCTGAAGACGCGCGGGGCGAGCGGGCGGGCACGGTCACCGTGGTCGTCCCGGTGCGGGACCGGGCGGCCGAACTCGACCGCTGCCTGAGCGGCCTGGCCGCCGGCACGCAGAAGGCCGTGGCCGAGGTCGTGGTGGTGGACGACGCGTCGGAGGATCCCCTCGCGGTCGCCGAGGTGGTGCGCAGGCACGGTGCACGGCTGATCGCGCGGCGGGTCAACGGCGGGCCCGGACCGGCCCGCAACATCGCGCTGCGGTCGGTGAACACGCCGCTGGTCGCGTTCCTGGACTCGGACTGCCTGCCGCCCGCCGACTGGATCGACGCGCTGGCCGGGCATTTCGACGACCCGCTGCTGGCCGCGGTGGCGCCCCGGATCGTGGCCGGGGGCAGCATCGGCACGTCGCTGGCCGAGCGGTTCGCGGCCGCGCGCCCGGTGCTCGACCTGGGGGCGCTGCCGGCCCGGGTGGCGCCGATGAGCCGGGTCTCGTACCTGCCCACGGCCGCGCTGCTGCTGCGGGTCTCGGCGCTGAAAGACGTGTCCGGACCGGCCGGGTTCGACGAGGCGCTGCGCTACGGCGAGGACGTCGACCTGGTCTGGCGGCTGCTCGAGGCCGGCTGGCGGGTGCGCTACGACCCGTCGGTGCAGATCGGGCACGAGGAGCCGGCCGGCTGGAAGTCGCTGCTGCGCAGGCGGTTCGCCTACGGCACGTCGGCCGCGAAGCTCGAGGAGCGGCACCCGGGGCAGGTGGCGCCGTTGGTGATGGTGGCCGCGCCCGTCTCCACGGTGACGGCCCTGCTGGCGCGCCGTCCGCTGCTGGCCGCCGCCACGTTCGCGGCGGGCTACGCCGACACCCGGCTGGCCCTGAAGAAGGCCGGCAGCAGCGGTGACGACCTGCTGAAACCGCTGGCTGTGGGTGTGCGCGAGACGTTCTTCGGCATGGGGCGCTGGACCTCGCAGTTCGCGCTCCCGGCCGCGGCGGTCCTGGCCCTCGTTCCCGGGCCGCAACGAAAGGGCCGCCTGCTGGCGGCTCTTGCCCTCACCGCCGCGTCCCCCGTTCGGGAGTGGCTGCGGTTGCGACCCGACATCGACCCGGTGCGCTGGAGCATGGCGGTGCTGCTCGACGATGCGGCCTACGGCGCCGGGGTGTGGGCGGGCAGCCTGAGGGCCGGGCACGTGCGGGCCGTGCGGCCGACCTGGAAGTGGCGGCTGCTGGGGTCGGTGAGCAAGCCACCGACCCCCGGGCCGCAGGCCCGGTGAGCCCGTCGTTCAGCCGACCAGTTCGGCCTTGTCCCGCGCCACCTTGGCGTCGTGGTGGCGGCCCAGCTTCTCGTACACGTCACCCAGCGCCACGAGCACCTGACCGAGCACGTCGGGGTGGTCGGCCAGCACCGCGGTGGCCCGCTCCATCAACGGCAGGGCCTCGGCCTCGCGGCCGTTGTTGAACAGGACTCCCGCCGCGAGCATCAGCGCGCGCCCGGCCGGGACGTCCTCCCCGATCTCCAGGAACTCCGCGGCGGCCTGCTGTGCGACCTGCACGGCGTCGTCGTGGTGGTCCGAGCCCAGCGCCCGCGCCAGCGAGTCGAGCAGGTCGGCGTGCTCGAACGCGGCGGCCGGGTGCTCGTCGGCGGCGGCCCGCGCGGCCCGGTCGAGGGCCTCGCGCAGCACGTCGGCGGCCTGGTCGTCGTCGTCGGCCAGACTCAGCGCCCGCCCGTGCATGTGCATCGACCGCACCAGCCACATCGGGTCTTCTTCTTCCAGGTGCCGGGCCGACTCGACCGCCCCGGCCATCACCGCGATCCCGTCCTCGTCACCGGCGTCGGTCATCAGCTCACCCAGCGACAGCGCCGCCCGGGTGGCCAGCAGCCAGTCCTCACCCTTCGAGGCCAGGGCCACGGCGTCGCGGTAGGCGTCGAGCGCGTCCTGGTACTCCTGCATCGCGACCGCCCCGGCGCCGATCCGGCGCAGCGTCTCGGCCCGCTCGGAGTCGCTCGCCCCGGTCTCGGTCTGACGCCGCAGCACCACCCGGGCCTCCTCCACGCCCTCCTCGGCGCGGCCCAGGGCCTGCAGCAGCGTGCCCAGCTCGAGCCGCGCCGAGAGTTCCTGCGGCAGCTCGGCCAGCGCGGCCTCCCGGATCGCGATCCGCCAGCGTTCGATCGCGAGGTCGGCCTTGCCCGCGTCCTGGGCCAGGTGCGCGCCGAGAATCGCCGTGGTGGAGGCCCATTCGCGTGCGCCCAGGCGCAGCCCGATCGCCAGGCTGGCGTCGGCGGCGGCCAGGCCGGCGTCGAACTGCTCGTCCGCGCCCAGCAGCTGGGCCTTGGTGCGCAGCAGTGCCGCGCGCTTGCCCCGGCCCCTGCCCTGCTCCAGCTCCGGGTCGCCCAGTGCGGTGTCGGTCAGCGCCAGCGCCGCGTCGAGACCGTCGTCGCTCGCGGCCTCGAAGATCGCGGCCAGGGTCTCGTCGCTCTCCCCGGCGGCCTCGAGACGGGCCTTCAGACCGGCGATCTCGGCGATCTGGGCGGCGGTCAGCGGCTCCCCGCCGGGGGAGTCGCCGAGCCCGTCGACGGCCGCGACGACCTGCCGCGCCTGACCTCGCTCGTCCATCGAGAGCAGGTCGGCGGCCATGGTCAGACGGCCGGTGAGGTCGTCGGGCAGCGCGGCCGGACCGGCGTCGGTGGCCACCCGGGTCGCGCCGACCGGCAGGTCGTAGGAGACCTCGGCGAGCGCGTCGTCGGCCTTCAGACGGGAGGCGTACCAGGTGTTCCCGTTGCGCTCGTCGAACTTCGCGGCCAGGTCCTCGGCGGCCCGGCGGGCGGCCCGGCGCAGCGACGCCACGGTCCACGGCTCGTCGCGCCCGCCGAACAGGCCGGCCAGCTTGGGATCGGCGGCGGCGCTCACGGTCTGGGCGTCCGCCCCGGCGCGCTCGGCCGCGGCCAGCAGCACCGCGGCGGCGCTCAGCGCGTCGAAGTGCGCCTCGGCGTTCAGGCCGTCGTGCACCAGCCAGCCCAGGTGGCGTTCGAGGATCTCCAGGCCGCGTGCCTCGTTGCCGGTGACGGCGCAGAACCGCAGGTGCTGGGCGATCATCGGCAGGTGGTCGGCGTTGGTGCGGGCCATCCGGTAGCCGCGCAGGTGCATCTGGCGGGCCTCGTCGAGGCGCCCGGCCCGCAGGGCGGGCAGCAGGGCCTGGGCGATGGTGTTCTCCGGCTCGTCGCCGCAGGTCATGCCCGCCTCGAGGATCTCGTCGGCGAGGGCCAGGCCGTCGGCGTCCTTGCCGATGGCGTAGTGGTACTCGGCCTCCTCGGCGCGCACACAGGTCTCGCAGTGGCTGTAGTTGTCGCGGGGCGTGCGCTTGAGTTCACCGAGCCAGGTGCCGGCCTCGTCGAGACGGCCCTGACCGGTCGCGGCCTGGAAGCGGGCCTGCAGCACCCCCGAGACGCCCACGCCCTCCTTGACGTACTGCTGCTCCATCGCCTCGATCGCCGACTCCACGTCGGCCAGCGAGAACAGCGGGCTGCCCATCAGCGAGCTGACCACGTGCTTGTGGTACCAGAGCAGGTCGAAACCACCGACCCGGAGCGGGAAACGCACGGGATCGGCGGCGTTGCGGCCCACGCACCAGGCGAACGCCGACAGCTGGGCGTCGGTGTCACCGAGCATGCTGGCCGAGGGGAGCAGACGCAGCCGGGCCTCGTAGCCCTTCTCGTCGAGCCCGTGCTCGTCGGCCAGCGCGATCGCCTCGTCGATCAGGGCGCGTTCGGCCGGGCCGAAGGGCGTGACGTCGATCTCCTCGAAGAGGGTCGCGATGCGGTCCTCGGCGCTGTCCATGGCGGTGATGCTCCTTGCTCTGTCGTGGGTGGCGCTCGGTCGGACGCCGGCCCCGGTCGTCGTGGTTCAGCCCTGGTCGTCCGGTTCGGCCCACATCGTCGTTCCGGCCCCCGGTTCTCGTGCGTGGTCAGGTCGTCGTCTCAGTCCCCGGTCGTCGTCTCAGCCCAGGTCGTCGATGAAGGCCAGGTCGCCGTACTGATCCTGCCGCACCCGCTCGACCCGGGCGGCGGTCGCCCGGGCGTCGGCGGTGCGCCCGAGCCGTTCGTAGGCGGCGGCCAGGCCGGTCAGGCACTCCAGCAGCAGGTTCGGCCGTTCGCGCAGCAGCGGTTCGGCCTGGCGCAGCAGGGGGAGTGCCTCACCGGAACGGCCCGCGCCGGTGAGCAGGCTCGCCGCCAGCACCAGGGCCCGGCCCGCCTCGGGTTCCGCGTGGATCGAGCGGAACGCGTCGGCCGACTCCCGGGCCGTGCTCACGGCCTCGTCGAGCCGGTCTTCCTTCTCACCGATGGTACGGGCCAGGGAGTCGAGGATGTCGGCGTGCTCGAACACCACGGCCGGGTTCAGCCCGGCCAGCGGGTTCGAGGCCTCGCGCAGCGCCTCGCGCAGCACCGCCTCGGCCGGCTCGACCCCGGCGATCTGGGCCAGGGCCTGACCGAGCAGGTGCTCGGCCTTCACCAGCGACAGCGAGTCACTGGCCCGGCGCGAGGACTCGACCGCCCCGGCCAGCACGTTGAGCGAGTCGCGGTCGCGGCGGTCGAACAGCAGGGTGCCCAGCGCCATGCCGTAGCGGGTGGTGGCGGCCCAGTCGCCGGTGTTCGAGGCCAGGGCCACGGCGTTACGGTAGCTGTCGCGGGCGCCGTCGCCGTCGAACTGCGCGGCCAGGGCCTGCCCGAGCAGGTAGTGCGCCTCGGCCAGTTCGCCGGCCGGGGCCCCGGCGGCGCGCAGCCGGGCGATGGCCTCCTCGATCTCGAGCGTGCCCTCGTCGGGTTCACCGGCGCGGCACAGCGCGGCGCCCAGCTCGAGCCGGAACGCGGCCTCACCGGCCAGTTCACCGGCCGCGGCCTCGCGCACGGCGGTGCGGCAGTACTCGACGGCGGCGTCGTCCTGCCCGACGGTGGTGGCCGCCAGCGACGCGAGACGGGCTGCGGCCACGGACAGTTCGCGGTCGCCCAGGGCCAGGCCCGCGTTCAGTGCCTCCTGGGCGCTGGTCAGGGCCAGCCCCGGTTCGTCGGAGGCCAGGCGGCGTTCGGTCTCGGCCTTCAGCAGGGCCGCGCGGGCACGCAGGTCGCCCTCGTCCTCCATGGCGATCGGGACGGCGGCCGGGAGGGTGGGGCGCGTGGCCAGCGGCACGTCGTGGCAGGTCTCGAGCAGCGCGATGTCGGCCTCGAGCAGGCCGGTGTGGAACGCGTTGCCGTTGCGCGCGTCGAACGCGGCCGCGATCGCGGCGGCCCGCTCGTAGGCCACGTGCATGAGATCGTTCACGGTCCAGGGGGTTTCGCGGCGGCCGAAGAACGGTTCGAGCGAGATGGCGGACGCGGTGGTCACCACCTGCTCACCGGCTCCGGCACGCCCGGCGGCCCGCAGCAGCACCACGGCGGCCGACAGCACGTCGAGGTGGCCGCGGGCGTTCAGGCCGTCGTGGGAGAGCCAGCGCACGTGCTGCTCGAGGATCTCCAGACCGCGCGCCTCGTTGCCGGTGACGGCGCAGAAGCGCAGGTGCTGCGCGATCATCCGCAGGTTGTCGGGGTTTCCGCGGGCGGCCCGGTAGCCGCGCAGGTGGGCGCGGCGGGCATCGGCCGGGCGCCCGGCGCGCAGCAGTGGCAGCAGGGCGTGGGCGAGCGTGTTGGCCGGTTCGGCACCGCAGGTCAGGTCGAGTTCGAGCACCTCGTCGGCCAGACGCAGGCCGCCCTCGTCGTCACCGGTGGCGTAGAGGTGCTCGGCCTCCTGGGCGCGGGAACAGGCGGCGCAGTGGCTGTACCGGTCGCGGGGCAGGCGCTTGGCCGCGGCCAGCATGCCGGCGGCGCGGTCGGGACGGCCCATCGCGAAGACGGCCTGGAACCGGGCCTGCCACACCCCGGACAGGCCCACGCCGGCCCGGTTGTAGGCGTCGGCCATCGCGTCGAGGGCCGCGTCGACGTCGTCGAGGGTGAACAGCGGGCTGCCCATCAGCGCGCCGACCACGTGCTTGTGGAACCACAGCAGGTCGTGCTCGCCGACGCGCTGCGGAAACCGCTGCGGGTCGGACTGGTTGCGGCCCACGCACCAGGCGAACGCGGACAGCTGGGCGTCGGTGTCACCGTCCCGGTTGGCCGCGGCGAGCAGGCGCAGCCGGGCGGCGTAGCCGAGCTCGTCGAGACCCTCGGCGTCGGCCAGGGTGACGGCCTCGTCGATGAGCAGACGTCCGGCGGGGCCGGGCCCGGCGGCGTCGATCCGGGTGAGCAGCTCGTCGAGGCGCTTCCGGGCGGCGCTCACCGGCCCACCCGTCCGTCCCGACGCGTCCGTCCTTCTCGGTGCGTCCGTCCGCCCGGACGCACCGACCCGACGGGCCCCACCCACCCGGCCCGGCGCGTCCGTTCGCCCTCTGACGCCCAGGCAGCCCGCAGCGAGGGTGACGCCGGCAGCGTCACCCTTCGCATCGTCCGTGATCGTCGAGGTCCGCAATCATCCCGCTGACTCCTTGGGTTTCTTCGCCGTCGAAAAGAAGGGTCCTACGGGGACGAACCAGCCGGCTACCGCGCTTCTTCCTTCAGCCCGCGGATCTGCTCGGACATCTCCTCGGCGGCCTTGGCGTCATCGGTGCGGCCCAGCTGGGCGTAGGTCGCGGCCAGGATGTCGAGGCAGCCGACCAGGTGCTCGGGCTCGCCGGCCAGCACCGCGGTGGCCCGCTCCAGGTAGGGCACCGCGTCGGCCGGGCGGTCGGCCGAGGTCAGCAGGCGCGCGGCCAGCGTGAGTGAGCGGCCGGCCTCGACCTTGGCGCTGATGTTGGAGTAGGTGTCGGCCGAGTTCTGCGCGTGCTCGACCGCCTCGTCGACCCGCGTGGTGTCGACCCCGCTGATCAGCACGGCCAGGGCGTGCAGCACCTCGGCCCGCGCGGCGCTGACGGCCGGGTGCTCGGACGCCGGCGGCGTGGAGGCCAGCTGCACGGCCTCTTTCAGCACCTCCTCGGCGCCGGGCACGTCACCGGCGCGACCGCGGGCGCGGCCCAGCAGGTGCAGCGAGTCGATCAGGCCGAGCAGGTCACCGTGCGGCTGCCGGGGCGGCTCGACGATGACGATCGGCTCACCGGCGGCGGCCTCGGTCAGTGCCAGCCGGTACAGGTCGGCGGCCTCCTGATAGCGGTGCAGCTCCAGGGTGGCCTGCGCGGCGGTGCGCGACAGCTGCACGCAGAAGCCGTGGGCGCCCAGGTCGAGACCGATCTTCAGGGCGTCTTCCGCGGTGTTGAGCATGTCCTCGAGCTGCCCGGCGCCGGCCAGCATCCAGGCCTTGGCCCGCAGCAGCGCCGCCACCTGGCCGCGGTTGAGACCCGGGTTCTCCAGCGCCGAGTCGACGACCGAGGCCACCTTCAGCGGCTCCATGTCGTCGGGCACGGCCACCACCGGCGCCAGGGCCTCGTCGAGCTCCGGCGGGTCTTCCCGCCGGGCCCGGGCCTGCCGCAGCCGCTCGTTCTGCTCGTCGGTGAAGGTCGTCTTCAGCAGCATCCGGCGCGTCGCGATCAGGTCGAGCAGCTGCCCGGCCAGACCGAACTCCTCGAGCACGAGGAGACATTCCACGCGGTCCAGCAGGACGTCCGTGTCGATGGACCGTGCCGACTTGCCGTCGGTGCGGCTCGTGGTCGTGTTCATGATCAGTTCTCCCCGGGGGCGTCCGGCAGTTCGCCGAGGTCTGCCCCCAGCCCGGCACTCAGGTGCACGATGTCGGTCAGCGCGTCGGTGAGCGAAGCCCGCTCGACCGCGCGGAGGGGGCGGTGTGCAGCCAGCAGGGCCTGCACGTGCACCACCCTCACGGTACGGGCCAGCAACAGATCGTCATCGCTCTCGGCCAGTGCCCGTACCAGCCGGTTGCGCCAGTTCAGGCAGAGCTGGCCGGCGGCGCCGACCGGTTCTGCCTGGTCCTGGGGGGTGGAGTCGTGGGCGTCGTCGATGCGCTGCAGAATCGACGCCCACATACCGCTCCCGGCCTCCTTGGCGCGCTGCCGCTGCAGCCGGCGCAGGACCCCGGCGTCGGCGATGTGCAGTGCGGGGAGGGTGTCGGGAGCGAACGACCGCACGAGGACCGTGCAGTCGAGATCTTGGAGAGCGGCCTCGGCCCGGGCCTGCAGGCGCTGGGCGGACGGCCGCTCGGCCAGCGGCGGCACGTCGAGCGAGGCCAGCTCGTCGGTGATGGTGACCGTCTCGACCACGGTGCCGGGGATCAGGTCGGGCAGGCGCCGCAGGATGTCGGAGTCGTAGACGTAGCCGCCGTTGATCACCGGGGCGTCGGGCCGGGCGATCGCCGCGATCTGGCGGAACTCGTCGACCGTCTCGGCGAAGCGCAGCGGCCCGCCGCGGCGCAGCAGCTCGCGGTAGGTGGTCTGGCCGTTGCTGGTCTCGATCGGCAGCCAGGGCACGATGAAACCGGCCAGCTCGTCGTCGTGCAGCACCAGCGAGCGCAGCGCCAGGTGGTGCACGCTGAGGAAGGTGCTCAGGCGCACCGGGTCGCGGTTGGCCATCGTGGCCACCCAGCGGCGCAGGGCGGCGCCGAGCTCGGCCCGGGTCTCCTCGAGCGCGTCGTCTTGAATCAGCGCCTCGCGGCTGGCCGTGGGCCGCAGCCCGGTGGTGTCGACCACGCAGCGGGCGAAGAACGCCCATTCGGGCAGCAGGTCGTCGGCCCGTTCGGACAGCAACATGCCGCGCAGGTAGACACGGGTGGCCTGGCGGGCCCCGGGGGAGGGGGCGAAGGGCAGCACGAAGGCGGTGCCGCGGGTGCCGGTGGCGGGCACGTGCAGCGGGATCGCGTCGAGCGGGTCGGCGCCGATCAGGTCGCGGCCCAGCGCCATCAGCTCGGGCGAGGGGTGCGTGAACGGGTGCGCGAACAGCGGTTCGGCGCTGACGGTCTGCTCGCCCCCGCCGGGCAGGTCGACACGCACGGGCACCGGCAGGTAGGCGCCGAAGCGGGTGGCCAGATCGAGGACGCCGGTGGCGGAGGTGAGGTCGCCCTCGCCCGGGCGGGGTTTCAGGTGGACCTGGGTGCCGACCTCGATCGGGGTGTCGAGGGGCAGCTCGCGCACGGTGAAGGTGCCGTCGGCGCTGCCGATCCACTCCACCGGGGCCTCGCCGCCGGCGCTGCGGCTCAGGACCCGGATGTCGTCGCTGACCATGAAGCAGCTGAGCAGGCCGATGCCGAACTGGCCGAGCCGGTCGGTGCGGGGCAGGTCGAGCACGTCGCGCTTGGAGCTGCGCCCGACCGTGGCCAGGAGCTCGCCGACCTCGGCGGCGGTGAGGCCGATGCCGTTGTCGGTGAAGACGAGGCTCTCGCCGGGGGTGATCCGGATCGCCCCGGGGGGTGCGCCGGGCACCGCCTGACGCGCGGTGATCGCGTCGACACCGTTCTGCAACAGCTCACGCAGATACACCTGCGGGCCGGAGTAGATGCTGCGGCTCAGCAGGTCGACGATGCCGCGCAGGTCGACCTGGAAGGGCCGGGACGCGGGCGGCTCGGGGTGGGCGGGCACCTGCGAAAGCCTAGGGGGTCGACGGGGTTTGTCCGAAACCGCCAGGGGTATGAAATCTGCCGGTTTCGGTCACGGTTGCTCACACAGTGGAGTGCCCGGCGGAAACCAGTGCGGTGAACTGGTTTCCGCCGGGCCGACGAGGGGTGCTACACGGCCTTCGTGAGCGGCGTGACACCGAGCGAACGGGTGAACCCGTCCGGCACGATCAGGTCGTCGGCGGTCAGGTCGTGGATCGAGGAGTGACCGAGACCCAGCACGGCGGAGTCGATACCGCCGCGCAGGATGTCGATGACGTTCTCGACGCCGGCCTGGCCGTTGGCGGCGAGGCCCCACAGGTACGCGCGGCCGATCATCACGGCCTTCGCGCCCAGGGCCACGGCCTTGACCACGTCGGAGCCGCGGCGGATGCCGCCGTCGAGCACGACCTCGATGTCGTTGCCGACCGCCTCGGCGATCGCGGGCAGGGCCCGGATCGGCGCCGGGGTGCCGTCGAGGTTGTTGCCGCCGTGGTTGGAGACCGAGATGGCGGTGACGCCGGCGTCGCGGGCGCGCTTCGCGTCGTCCACCCGCATGACGCCCTTGAGCATGAACTCCCCGCCCCACTGCTCACGCAGCCAGGCGATGTCGTCCCAGGTCGGGAGCGGGGTGCCGTACCACTCGCCGTAGGCGCCGAAGAAGGTCGGGGCCGGGCCGCCGCCCGCGGGGGCGAGGTTCGGCGTGGTCAGGTCGGGGATCTTGCCGGTCTTGCCGAACTCCAGCAGCCACTTCGGGCGGCGCAGCACCTCGGGGGCGAACTTGATCGCCGTCTTCAGGTCGACCTTCGACGGGATCTCGGGGGAGCCCCAGTCGCGGCCCATCGAGAACGACCAGTCGGTGGTCATGATCAGGCCCTTGGCCCCGGCGGCGCGGGCGCGCTCCATGCGCTGCACCAGGACCTCACGGGTGCCGACCCAGTACATCTGGAAGAACGTCTTGTCGTTGACCGCCGCCACGTCCTCGATGGAGCGGCTGGCGAACGAGCTCAGGCCCATCGTGATGCCGCGGTTGGCGGCGGCCCGGGCCACGGCCACCTCACCCTCGGGGTGCACGGCCTGCACACCGGTGGGGGAGATCATCACCGGCAGGGCGAGGTCCTGGCCCATCACGGACGTGCTGAGCTCGCGGGTCTGCGACAGACCGGCCACGTGCGGGGCGAAACCGAGCTCACCGAACGCGTTCAGGTTGTCGTCGACGGTCAGGCCACGCTCGGAACCCGCGACGAGGGCCATGTAGACGGACTTGGGCAGCCGCTTCTTCGCGCGCCGCTGGGCCTCGGCGACCGTCTCGAACCATGGATTGGCCATATGTGTTCTCTCCTCTTCGAGAGGTCCGGCGCCGACTCGCTGAAGGTCTGATCGACCGCCTGACCTTGGTCCTATATTGGCACGTGGTGACAATATAGCGAAACCTGAAAGGCTGACCCGGTGAATCCCTGGTTCGAGAGCGTGGCCGAGGCCCAGCGGCGCGCCGCCCGCCGGCTGCCCGACCCCGTCTACAAGGCGTTGCTGGCCGGGTCCGAACGCGGGCTCACGATCGAGGACAACCAGCGGGCCTTCGCCGAGCTCGGGTTCGCGCCGCACGTGGCCGGACTTGCTTCGGTGCGATCGTCGGAAACCACCGTGATGGGCCAGGAACTCTCGATGCCCGTGCTCATCTCGCCCACCGGGGTGCAGGCGGTGCACCCTCTGGGCGAGGTCGCGGTCGCCCGCGCGGCTGCCTCGCGCGGCATCGTCATGGGTCTGTCGACCTTCGCGAGCCGGTCGATCGAGGACGTGGTGGCCGCCGGGGCGCCCACGCTTTTCCAGACGAGCTGGACGGGTTCGCGCGCACACCTCCTGGCCGGGCTCGAGCGCGCGGCGGCCGCCGGGGCGGTGGGGCTCGTGCTCACCCTCAACTGGTCGTTCTCCGAGGGCCGCGACTGGGGTTCGCCCGCGATCCCCACGCGGATCGACCTGCCCACCGCCGTGCGTCTCGCACCGGCCGTGCTGCGCCGCCCGCGCTGGCTGGCCTCGTGGGTGCGCGCCGGGCAGCTGCCCGACCTGACCGTGCCCAACCTGGCCGGGCCGGGCGAGCGGGTCCCGACCTTCTTCGAGGCGTACGGCACCTGGAAGAACACCCCACCGCCGACCTGGGACGACATCGCCTGGCTGCGCTCGCAGTGGGACGGGCCGTTCCTGGTCAAGGGGATCACGCGGGCGGACGACGCCCTGAGGGCCGTGGACGCCGGGGCCACGGCGATCTCGGTGTCCAACCACGGTGGTAACAACCTGGACACCGAGCGCGCGTCGATCCGGAGCCTGCCCGCCGTCGCGGCGGCGGTGGGGGATCAGGTGGAGGTGCTCCTGGACGGCGGGATCCGGCGCGGGTCCGACGTGGTCAAGGCGCTGGCGCTGGGAGCCCGGGCGGTGCTGATCGGGCGGGCCTACCTGTGGGGGCTGGCGGCGAACGGGCAGGCCGGGGTGGAGAACGTGCTCGATGTCCTGCGCGGCGGGATCGACTCCGCGGTGCTGGGTCTCGGGCACTCGTCGGTGCGGGACCTGAGTGCCGGCGACCTGATCGTGCCGAAGGGATTCAGCAGCCCGGGCCGATGATGTCTCGGGTGCTTCAAGTGCTTCAGCGCTCCGGCCGGGATGCTGGTCGCCGCTGTCGTCCCGGCCCGGAACCCGGGCGCCGTCGGTGACCCGACGCGTCTCTCATGGTGGTTGTGAGGGTTTCGATCAGGGGACGACGGTGACCGGGCAGGTCGCGTTGCGCACCAGGTGCACGGCGAGGGATCCGACGAAGCGGTGGCCGGCCTGCTTGGAGGCGCCCACGATGATGCCGTCGGCCCGGCGTTCCTTGGCGATCTGGCTCAGGGCCTGGAACGGGCTGCCGGTGCACTCGATCAGCTCGGCGTCGAGCGGGGGACCGGGCTCGTCGGCCAGGAGGGTCATCTCGTGGCGGAGCTCGGCGGCCACTTCGTCTTCGGCCTCCTCGATGGCGGCGGTGCCCGGGCCGGGGGCGAAGGCCGTCATCGTGCTCAGCTGACGCACGTAGACCATGATCAGGTACGCGTCGGAGCGCCGGGCCAGCCCGACGGCGTAGGCGCGGGCGCGCAGCGAGCTCTCCGAGCCGTCGACGCCGACCAGCATGGTCGGGCGCTTGCGAGGGGTCTCGGGAGAGGGGTCCGGAATGTCCGAGCCAGACATGGCGCAACTCTATCCGGGTGTGGGGGGCAAGATTGTCGTACCCGGCGGGTAGAACTGTGGGTATGAGAACGCGGCCGGTGATCCTGCATCTGGATCTCGACGCGTTCTTCTCCGCCGTCGAGCAACTGCACAAGCCGTCGCTGCGGGGCAAGCCGGTCATCGTGGGTGGAACCGGCCGTCGCGGTGTGGTTTCCACCGCGTCCTACGAGGCCCGCAAGTTCGGGGTCGGCTCGGCGATGTCGATCGTCGAGGCGCGTCGCCGCTGCCCCAATGCCGCCTATCTCACACCCCGGTTCCAGGCCTACCGGGCGGCGTCCCGCCTGGTGATGGGGCATCTGGCCGAGTTGTCGCCGCTGGTCGAGCAGATGTCGGTCGACGAGGCCTACGTCGACCTGACGCCCACGATGCCCGACATCGACGTCGAGGGCGTCACCGAACTCGCACAGAGCGTGCGCCGCCGCATCCGCGAGACCACCGGGCTCACCGCGTCCGTCGGCGCGGGCACCAGCAAACTGATCGCCAAGATCGGCTCCGACCTCAACAAGCCCGACGGGCTCACCGTGGTCGCGCCCGGCACTGAGCGCGAGCTGCTGGCCTCGATGCCGGTGCGCAAGCTGCCCGGCATCGGCCCGGCCACGCAGGAGCGGCTGCACAAATACGGCATGCACACGGTCGGCGAGGTCGCGGCCGCCACCGAGAAAGAGATCATCGGCATCCTCGGTCAGGCCCAGGGCGCCGCCGTGCACCAGCACTCGCTGGGCATCGACAACCGTGAGCTCGAGCCCGACCGCGACGCCAAGTCCGTCTCCGCCGAAGAGACCTTCTCCACCGACCTGACCGACCGTCGCGAGCTGATGGCCCACGCCCGTCGCATGGCCGAGAAGGTCGTCGGCCGCATCACCAAAGACGGCCTGTGTGCCCGCACCATCACGATCAAGGTGCGCAGCTACGACTTCAGCACGATCACCCGCTCGTTCACGCTCGACCAGCCCACCGACTCGCTGAACAAGATCATGGCCAGCATCCGTCACCTGCTCGACGCCGTCGACGTCAGCGACGGCGTGCGCCTGCTCGGCGTCGGCGTCGCCGGCCTCACCGACTTCGCCCAGACCGACCTGCTGGCCGACCTTCTCGCCGAACTGGGCGACGACCCCGACGAGCAGCTCCCCGGCGCGGTGACCGGGATGATCACGGCCGGGGCAGCGCCGGCACCTCAATCGGCCCTGACCACCATGGATCGGGACTCGGGCGATCAGACCCACGATGCGACGCCGAGTGTGCCCGGTGCAGCGGCAAGGTCGACGGCCAAGTCGACGGCCAGGCCGGCGGCTGGGGCGATGGCCAGGCCGGTGCCCGCCGGTGCGGCCGGGGTGGTGCCGGGTGAGGTGGCCGGGGTGGTGCCGGGTGAGGCGGCCGTGTCGGTGGCCGAGGGCACGACGGGCGACGGCGTGCTGGTGCTGTCGCGGCTGGCGGACGTCGCGCCCGAGGTGTCGGGCGGCGCCGAAGAGGCCTACGGCAACAAGGGCTTCGGGTGGACGGCGGAGTTGCGTGAACCCCGCCCACCCGACCTGGGGGTGCCCGAGTGGCGGCCCGGTCAGGACATCGTGCACGCCGAGCGGGGAGCGGGCTGGGTGCAGGGCACCGGTCTGGGACGCGTGACGGTTCGCTTCGAGGGTCCCCACACCGGTCCGGGCCCGATCAAGACCTTCCGGGTGGACGACCCCGACCTGGCCCCCGGCGAACCCCCCGTCTGGACCCAGCCGGCCCCCGATCCGGCCGACAGCCCCGCCTGATCGCTTCGCCTGCCCCAGGTGAGAGCTCGGCCTGCTCGCCTGCCCTGGGCTGGCTGCCTGCCTCGGCCTGGCCGCTTGCCCCGGCCCGGCCGCCTGCTCGGCCGGGTCTTGGCCGGTTGTGCTGGTTGCCCGGGTGTGTTCGGTGGGGCGTCTTGTGTCTGTGGCGCTGGATGTGGGCATCTGGGCGTGGTCGTGCTTGACGATTCTCGTTGCTGGTCTTGCTTTTTCGGTGCCCTGAGCGTTCGGGGACCTGTCGGGGGTGGTGGGCCGACGCGTCCCTCATTGTGGGGTGGTCGGGCGGCCAAGGGCGCTGCTTTCGATTATCGATAATCGAAAGCAGCGCACCCTTCGCCGCGGGCTCAGGACCGCTGGGGCCTGAGGGGTGCCGTGAGGTGGAAGCGAGCAGAGGGGGCAGAAGCGCGCAGAAGTGGGTCAGAACTCCTCGTGCGTCGCCGGATCCTGGCCGCCGGAGCGCTCGCCGGTCGAGAGGGTGGCGATGCGGGCGACGTCGTCATCGGTGAGGTGGATGTCGAAGACGTCGAGGTTCTGGCGCAGGCGGTCGGGGTGCGAGGCCTTGGGGATCACGACGAGGCCCTGGTGCAGGTGCCACGCCAGCACCACCTGGACCGCGGAACACCCGTGCGTGGAGGCGATCTCGTCGAGGACCGGGGACTTCAGCAGGTCGTTCGCGTTGGCCAGCGGCGACCACGACTCGGTGACGATGCCGCGGCGGGTGTTCTCGGCGATCAGCTCGCGGTTGGGGAACTGCGGGTGGATCTCGATCTGGTTCACCACCGGCACGGTCGTGGTCTCGGCGGCGAGGCGGTCGAGGTGCTCGGGCAGGAAGTTCGAGACCCCGATGGCCCGGACCTTGCCGAGCGCCACGGCCTCCTCCATCGCCCGCCAGGAATCGACGTAACGGTCGAGGCGGGGCAGCGGCCAGTGGATGAGGTACAGGTCGACGTAGTCCAGGCCGAGACGCTCGAGGCTGCTGTCGAGGGCCTGCAGCGTCGAGCCGTAGCCCTGCTCGGAGCCCCGCAGTTTGGTGGTCACGAAGAGCTCGTCGCGGGGGATCCCGGCATCGGCGATGCCCTGCCCGACGCCGACCTCGTTCTCGTACTTGGCCGCGGTGTCGATGAGCCGGTAGCCGAGGCCGATCGCGTCGGCCACGTTGCGCCGGGTGGTCGCGTCGTCGTTGCGCGCGGTGCCGAGCCCCAGCTGCGGGATCTCCTGGCCGGAGCGGAGCTTCACGGTGGGGACGGAAACGGCGTTCATCAGGCAACTCCTCCTTGCGGACGTTCAGCTCGTCCCACCCTGGCACTGATCGGACCACTTCGCGCGTCAACCTAATTGCGCGTTTTCCTCCGTTTGTGATCAGCTGTCCGTGGACAAGATGGGGGACTTGCCGATGCTGAGCCGTGCCGAGGCCGTGGAGCTTCTCGACGTCGCTTCGACCGCGACCGCCGAGACCCGATTGCGCCTGCTCGTGCGTCTTCTGGGGGAACTGCCGCCCACACTCTGGCCGGATTTCGGCCGTCGCGCGCTGGGGGTGGCGCAGGTGCCGCCGGGCACCGCGCACCGGGGGCAGTTCATCGAGCTCATCGCGCGCATGCCGGTGCTGCAGAAATACACGGTGCTGTTCGAACTGGCGCGCGACACCACGGATCCCGACGATTCCACGGTCATGCGGGTGCTGCTGTCCAGCCTCACGCGTGACGGGTTCCCGCCGCCGGTGCAGTTGTTCCGGATCCGGGGTGCTGGTGGACGCGCGGTGGAACCCTGGGTGGCGATCGACTTCGGCGACCGTCCGGGGGCGGCGGGTGGAAGCGGTCGCCCGTCCGGAGCGGAGCGGCGGTGGGAGCGCGTCGACGACGCGCGGTCGCTGAGGGGCGTACCTCGGGGCAGTGGGTCAGGGGTGGGTGGGGCGCAGCCGGGTGGGGCGCAGTCGGGTGGGGCACGGGGTCTGGGGACGCCCGGTGAGACCTCCGGGGCGGACGAACCGGGAGAGACGCGGTCGCCGGACGCGGTGCGCGGGGCGCCGACCCCGGGCAGGGGGTCCGTTCCCGGGGCGCCGGGTCGGCTTCGAGGTGGGCCGGCTACGGGTCGGCCGTCGGCGGAGGGCGACCGTTCCCGGCCGGTCCCGAAGCGTCCGGCGGAGCCGGTGTACCCACGGCTCGACGCGCCGGACCGGGAGGCGCCCGGCGTTCCGTTCAGCGTGACGGTGGGGCTGCGGCCGGACCAGGACACGGCACTGGTCGGCCCCCGGACCGTGAAGGTGCCGCGGGATCTGGAGGTCGTCGAGCTGCAGGTGGCGTTCCAGTTCGATCCGCACGCGTTCGTGCTGCTGCCCGAGGTCGAGCGCGACGCTCCGGTGCCGGACGAGGAACAGCCGGGCGTCTACACGCTGCGCCGCACACCGGGCGATCCGTGGCCCTCGGTGCGGGTCAAGTTCGTGGGCCTGGCCTGGCCCGGGCTGCGGTCGGTGCGGCGCATCGACGTCAGCTTCGTGCGCGAGGGGACGCTCATCGGGTTCGCGTCGCGGGCGGTCGTCATCGCGGCCGAGGGGCAGACGCTCAGCGTGGTGCGGGACGTCGGGCCGGGTGCGGGTGCGGACGGTCTGGGCGGCACTACGGCTTTGGCTGACACGGACGGTTCGGGCGGCGCCGCGGGTTCGGGAGACGGCGCGGGTTCGGGTGACGCGGGTGGCTCAGCCCGCGCACAGGGGACGGGTGCCGCCGAGGTCGGGTTGCCGGTGGGGGAGATCCGGCTACCTCACGAGGAGTCGGGTGCGCCGGATACGGGGGCACAGATGCTTCATCGGTCCCGCACCGGACTGCACCGGGGGACGAGCCGGCATCAGGCCGGAGGCCGGCCGGATGTTTCCGAACGTCCGTGGCTCTCCGGGCCGGCGGGGCTTGCCGACGACCGGGCGGGGCTGGGCGGCGACGGGCTTCGCGTTCCCTCGGCCGGGCACCGTGAGGGGGAGGCAGCGACGCGTCCGTACGCGGTGATGCCACCGTGGGCACCCGGGAACCTGGCGCGGGCGACGGAGGTGACCGACGCGTCCCCCGATGCCGGGTCACCGCTCGAGAAGATGAGCGGCAGCATCGATCTGGCGCCGCTGCTCGACCATGAGCGCCCTGACCTGGTGGTCGTGGTGAGGCGGGGCGCCGACCGCGACGGCACGAGGCTCGTCTACACCGCGTACAGCCATCACCGCGACGTCACCGACCAGACCGAGCCCCGCGCCGGCGTCGTCGTCGGTGAGGGCGGCACCGGCACCACGCCGCACGAGCTGGGGGCGCAGGCCCGTCACAAGGTCGCGACCACGGCCGGGCAGCTCGATCTGTACGCCTGGCTGCAGGGGCTCGGAAACCGGATCTACCGCTCGCTGCCCGAACCGATCCGGCGGGCCCTGCACCAGGCCGCGGCCCGGGGAACGGCCGAGAATCCCGCGACCGTGCTGATTCTCAGCGACGAGCCGCACGTTCCGTGGGAACTCGCCGCCGGGCCGAAACGATGGGGCGAGCACGAGGAGTCGGTGTTCCTCGGTGGGCACGTCGCGATCAGCCGCTGGCTGGTCAGTGACGTGGTGCCGCCCTCGCCGCGTCCCTCGGCCCGGCTCGAGGTCAGGGCCACCGCCGTCGTGACCGCCCACTACGAGGGGCTTCTCGGCGCCGACACACTTCCGCACGCCGAGCTGGAGGCTGCCCGTCTGATCACGGCGCTGGAGCCGTCGGTGGTGGCGGTGCGGCCGCTGTTCACCGACGTGCTCGACCTGATCGGCGGGCGGCCGGGCGTCGACCTGATGCACTTCGCGCTGCACGGGCGCTTCGACCCGCTCGGCGCGGCGGGCGGCCTGCTGCTCCTGCCCGAGGAGACCGGACCCACTCCGGACGTGCTGCACGAGAACCACATCCGCGGGCGGCGGCTGCCCGCGTCCCCGTTCGTGTACCTCAACGCCTGCCAGATCGGCGCGGGCGACAACCGCATGATCGGCGACTACGGCGGCATGGCCGCCGCCTTCCTCGAGGCGGGCGCCGGAGCCGTGGTGGCACCGATCTGGAACATCGACGACCGCACCGCCTCCGGCCTGGCCGAGGAGTTCTACCGGCGCTGCCTCGGCATCGCCTTCCCCGAGGCCCCGGCGAGCCGGGAACTCCTCACCGTCGCGGAGTTCCTGCGGCGGGTGCGGGCCCGCTACACCGAGCGGGCCGTGCGGCGCGAGACCCCGGGCATCGACGCCACGCTGGTCTCGTTCCAGCTGTTCGGGCACCCCCGTCTGCGCCTGGTGCACGCACCCGGCAACGGCGTCAGCTCCAGGAAAGGGCAGTGATGGCACAGCCTCTCAACCCCGACGGCACCCCGGTCACGCTCGACGGCGTGGTGCTGAGCACCCCCGGTCTGAGCGGCCAGGCCGAGGTTCTGCCCGCCGGAGGCCCCGGACTGCGCGCCCGCGAGGGCAGCGCCGACGAGCTGACCCGGGCCGTGGCCTCGGCCGGGTTCATGGAGCAGCTCACCGTCGAGATCAGTGGCCACACCGAGGTCGGCCTGGTCGCCGGGGCCCGCGCCGGCGCCGCGCCGGACATCACCCTGTCGGTCCCCAGCCCGGGCCGCTCGTTCGCCCAGGTCCTGCTCTACACCGCCGAGGACGGCAGCCAGTCGTGGCACCTGCCGGCCGAACCCCAGGGTCCCGACGACGCCCGGCCCCTGACGTACTCGATCCCGCGCGCCGTCGTGGCCACCCCGTCCGAACCCGGCTACCGCGGGCTGGTCTGGACGATCGGCCGGAAACTGCTCAAGGTCCTGGCCTTTCCGCTGCTCGAGCGGGGCACCGCGATCGTGGCCGAGCAGCTGGCCACCCGCTGGGAGGCCGGGCACCGGCCGTACCTGCTGCGCGCCTTCACCCCTGACGACTACACCGACCCGGAGGGCCGCGGCCTCGACGCCGAAGACTGGGCCCAGCTCTCCCAGGGGCCGGCACTGCTCTTCCTGCACGGCACCTTCAGCCGGTCCGACCTGGCCTTCCGCGCCCTGCCCCGCGCCACGTTCAGCCAGCTCCACGACCTCTACCAGGGCCGCGTGCTGGCGTTCGACCATCCCACCCTGTCGGCCGACCCCTCCGCGAACGCCCGTGAGTTCCTCTCCCGGCTGCCCGCGACCGCCACCCTGAACCTCGACGTGATCGCCCACAGCCGGGGAGGTCTCGTCGGGCGCGAGATCGCCGCCACCCTCCAGCACAACATCGGGGTGCGCCGCCTGGTCATGGTCGCCACCCCGAACGCCGGCACGGTTCTGGCCGACGCCAAGCACTGGGGCGCCTACGTCGACCGGATGACGAACCTGCTGCAGTTCGTGCCCGGCAACCCGGTCACCGACACCCTCGACGCGGTGCTGACCGTGCTCAAGCACCTGGCCCTCGGCGCGGTGAAGGGCCTCGACGGGCTGACCTCGATGGACCCGGCCGGTGAGTACCTGGCCCGGGGGCTCAACCTGAAAACCGTCAGCGCCGGAACCACACTCCACGCGGTGGCCTCCGACTACGACCCGCCCGAGCACTCGCCGCTGCGGCGGGTGAGCCGCAACGGCGTCACCGATCTGGTGTTCGGCTCCGAAGGCAACGATCTCGTCGTGCCGACCCGGGGCGTCCACCATCTCGCCGACGTGCCCGGGTTCCCCGTCGCCGGCCCGCTGCTGCTCGAGCCGCACGCCGGGGTCGAGCACACCCGCTACTTCGACGACCCGGCGGTGGGCGAGAGGCTGCTGAGCTGGTTGCGGGCATGATCGCGCTGACCAGTAGATTGGCGGGATGAGCACCCCGGAACGCGAGATCCTCACCTGGGACCTGTTCGGCGAGGCGAGCCGAGACCTGGCCCGCGCCGTCGCCGACAGTGGATTCCAGCCCGACATGGTCATCGCGGTCGCCCGCGGTGGCCTGCTGCCGGCGGGAGCCATCTCGTACGCGCTGGGCGTGAAGGCCGCGGGCACCCTGAACGTCGAGTTCTACAGCGACGTCGAGGAGACCCTGCCCGACCCGGTGCTGCTGGAGCCGCTGCTCGACACCGACGCGATCGTGGGCAAGAACCTGCTCGTCGTCGACGACGTGGCCGACTCCGGCCGCACCCTGCACCTGGTGCTCGAGCTGCTGCGGCACCACCAGCCGACGGCCGTGCGCTCGGCCGTGCTCTACACCAAGCCGCGCACGATCGTTCAGCCCGACTTCTCCTGGCGCGAGACCGACAAGTGGATCAACTTCCCCTGGTCGACGCAGCCGCCCGTGGTGGCCGGTGCGAGCAGTGGTGACGACGGGGAAGCAGCGGCTGTCGTCTGAAAAGGGGGCTGCCTCCCGATGTCGGGTCGGGTCTTCGGGGGAGGCCCGCCCGTGTCGCCGAAATCACGCCGTGATCCTCTGATCTCATAGGGTCATGGCGCAGAGATGGGCACAAGACACCACCGCGCGGGCGCTCAAGCCCGTTCTGACCGTGCTCGACCGGCGGATCGAGCGCCTGGCCCGGAAACGGGCCCGGCAGGTTCTCAGCGAGAGCAGCGAGGTGCTCGATCTGCGCACCGAGGTGCTGCAGCTGCGCACCGAGCTGGAGAAGATGCGCACCGGCGGCTACGCCGTCGACCTGCTGCTGGGGTCCCAGGGGCGCCGCAGCACCCGGCTGATCAGCGAGGAACGGTTGCGCACGCTGGCCGCGCAGATCGCCGAGACCACCGGGGCGCCCGACGCCTACGGCCGGGTCGTGCAGGCCTACCGGACGCTCTTCGAACTCGAGCTGCGGGGTGTCGGGCGGCTCGCGGGGGGCGCGCCCAACATCCTCGGCAAGCTCGCGACCACTCCGCTCCTCGATCCGCCGAACGGTGAGATCCTCGAGATCGGAACCCTTTTCGGTCTCTTCTCGGGTGGCATGGCCCGGCAGATCAGCCGCGTCGGCCTGAACTACCGGCTCACCATCATCGACCCCCTCGCCGACGTGCAGCTGCAGGTCAAGGAGCTCAAGGCCGACACCTCCGGCTCGCCGGTCACCGAGACCGTGGTGCGCGAGAACCTGGCCCTGGCCGGTGTCGACCCGAACCGGATGCGGCTGGTCAAGGGCTTCTCCGAAGACCCCAAGGTGCAGGCCGCCGTCAGCGACCGCGAGTACGGCGTCGTCATCATCGACGGCGACCACTCGGCCGAGGGGGTCGCGAACGACCTGGTCTTCGCCGAGAAGATCGTCGCCCCGGGTGGGATCGTGGTGCTCGACGACTACGGCGACAAGAACTGGCCGGGCGTCGAGCGGGCCACCAAGGCGCACCTGGCGGGCGAGAGCCGGTTCGAGGTCGCGGGGGTCGTCGCCACCAGCGCCTTCCTCCGTGCCCTGCCCGAACCCGTTCGGGGGCAGCGTATTCCGGTGGCTCGCCAGGCTGATCTGACGCAGCTGGAGCGGCAGAAGCAGCGCTGAGGTCCCTTCAACGGTGGACGCCGTGGTCGCCTGCGGCGTCCACCGTCAGGTGCCGGGGTGCTCGGCGGCGTGCCGGTGCCCCGACCGGCATCCGTCGTGGCGCGTTCGTTCGCGGCCGCGGCCGGGTGGTCGAGCAGGGGCCGAAGCCTCGCGTGGGTCATCTGGCCGACACGGGAATGTTCCGTTCGGGGGAATTCGGCGCTATATTCCTGTTTCTGGACGCCGTGGGGGGCCACGAGATCCGTCGGAGACAGGTGTGCGCGGGGGAATCGGGCGCGGGGGAACTCGTGTGTCGACGCTGCTGGCTGTCGGAGACGGTCGCGGCGTCGGACTTTCGAGTCACCGTGAACAAGGAGAGCTGTATGCGTACCCCGAGGATCGCCCAGTCTGCCCGCGTACTGCTCGCCGCCGCAGCGGTTGTCGCCGCCGCCCTGGTGCCGACCGGAGCCGCGTCAGCCGCCACGCAGGCGCCGATCCGGATGGCCGGCACCACCAATTGCGGCACGATCGTGGGTGGTTTCGACGCGTACGTGCTGGTCCGCAGCGCGAAGGCCGGCGGGCGGACCATCCAGCTCTACACCGGAAAGATCTTCGACGAGGACCACGCCTACATCAAGAACGGCAGTGGCTCCGACCGCGTCTGGATCGACAAGCGCAAGATCGGCTCGGCCACGTGGACCCAGTGCGGTCCGTTCAATGCCGTTCTGAGCAACGAGGTCTCGAACCACAACGGCTGGCAGACCCGCGCCTGCTTCAACTACAAGAGCGGCAACAGCCGCCCGACCACCTGCACCACCTGGTACAACGGCCACGACTGATCCGTCTCAGCCGACCGGGGCGAACAGGATCTCCTCGTCCGCCCCGGTCGTGCGCGCGACGCACGACCCGTCCGGAGCCCAGATGCCCGAGTCTCCGGCCGAGCGCTGCCCGAGCTGATGCCCGCCGAGGTTGGCCGCGACGGTGAAGAGGCCGTGATCGACTGCGCGGGAGGCCATTCGGCCGGGCAGGTCTTCGCCCTCGGTGAACAGCACTGACGTCACGTAGATCTCGGCGCCCGCGGTGGCGGCGGCCTCGGCGTGGGCGGGGAACGCGGTGTCGTAGCAGATCGCGAAAGCCACGTCGTGACCGGCGATCCGGGTGATCAGCGGGCCGTCGCCGGGCTCGGCCACGTCGGACTCCGCGCCGTGCAGATGGGTTTTCGGGGCGAGGAGGTCCGGGGCGTCGGCCCGCAGCAGGAGCTGGGCGATCAGGCGCCGCGGGCCGTCGTGCACGAACGCGCCGACCGCGACCACGCTGCTGCCGGCGGCCCGCCGGATCGGGGCCAGCCGGGCATCGCCGGGCCTGAACCACATGCGTTCGTCGGTCGCGATCGCCAGGTCGTAGCCGGTGAGTGACAGCTCGGGGAACAGCACGAGGTCGGCGCCCCGCGCGACGGCCTGCTCGACCAGTTCCCGGGTGCGCTGCAGATTGGCGTCGAGGTCGCCGTTGTCCGGCACCGACTGCACCACGGCCACGTTCATGCTCATCCGAAAGATCCCCAACCCCATGATGGACGCGTCGGGGCACCCAAGGTGCCGAAACGTCCACCATTATGGCGGTTCGGCGGCGCGGAGCGGTTCAGCGGCGCCAGAAGTCGAAGGGGTCGCGCCCCGGCCGGAAGCCCGCGGCCTCGACCACGTCGACGGCCAGCTCGAACTGGGCCCCGACGCGGTAGGGCACATGGGCGTCGCTGCCGAACGAGACGGCCTCGCCGCCCTCCTCGTACCACCAGCGCATGAGGTCGACCGACCAGAGCGGGCTGCGGGTGTTGATCTCGAGGGCCCGGCCGCTGGTGGCGAGCGCGCGGAAGACCGTTCGGTACTCCTCCTCGAACAGCGCCTCGTCGTAGGGGGCGGCGCCGGTGGGCCAGTAGCGGCGGGGGAAGTCGCAGTGGGCCAGCACCTGGAACACGTCCGAGCCCTTGATCAGGTCGAGCATGCCCTCGAAGTAGCGGCGCATGGTGTCTTCGGGGGCGATGCCGAGGGCGAACATGCGCTCGGGGGACAGGATGCGGCCCTCGTGCACCACCGAGTGCAGCGAGCCCAGGACGCGCTCGAAGGCGCCCGAGCGGAGCACGGCGGCGACGCTTCCGGCGAACAGGTGAGGTTCGCCGGTCTCGATACCGGAAAGGATGCGCAGCTGCGGATACTTGTCGCGACACTCGGCGAGCGTGGCGTGGTAGGCCTCGACGTCGAGAGGCTGGACGCGGTCGCGGTGCACGATGGAGACGTTCTCGCCGGGGGGCAGGTCTTCGTGACCCCAGGCGGTGAAGTCGACGTGCTCGGTGAACGCGATCGCGGGCAGGCCGATCTCGACGGCTCGCGCGCAGGTGAGTTCCATCGAGCCGTTGCTGCGGGTGTCCCAACTGAACTGGGAGTGCACGTGGTTGTCGGGGGGAAGCATCGCCACCATTGTCTCATCGCTCGGTCATGACGTGAGCTTGACCGTCTCTTCCCTCTCGCTGAACTTCCGGCGAATACGTTCGCCAGCACCTGACGTACGCAAGAGAGCGAGCCCCACCGTGTCGAGTCCCACACCCTCCTGGTTCCGCACCCGCCGCGGCCGGGCCCTGCTGGCCGCGGGCCTCGGTGGTCTGGTGGTGGTGCCGGTGGCCGTCAACTCGCTCTCGCCCGCGGGGGCGGCGAACCCGGTCTCGGCGGCCGGCATCAAGATCTCGGTGGCGGGCCCGGCCACGGTCACGGCCTCCGCGGCGTACACGGTCACGGTCACCGGCGACTCCCGGGTGTGCGGCGTGATGGAGGGCACGACCAACCAGATCGACAAGAAGAAGCCCTACAGGCTGACCTTCTCGCCGCAGAACCTGAAGGCGGGCACGAACAAGCTCTCGATCGCCGCCATCGGGTGCTCGGACACCAACAGCTTCCCGGTCTACGGCACGGCGACCAAGACCCTGACGGTGCCGGTGCACGTCGGGGAGTACAGCCGCTGGGTCGCCCCGGCCTCCTCCGACGCCGGGCAGCGCAAGGTGCGGCTCAAGGTCTCGACGGCGAAGTCCGGGGTCAGCGCGAAACTGCTGCGGGGGACCACGACGGTGAAGTCGCTGGGCCGTAAGACCGGCAAGAGCGCCACCTACTCGGTCAGCCCGAAGGGCCTGAAGGCGGGCACCTACACGCTGGCGGTGACCTCGGGCGGCAAGACGGTCAAGCTGCGCACCACGATCACCAACGGCTGGGCCCCGATGCTCTCGCCGTTCCCGCGCTGCAACACGCTCACCTGGAACTACGACGCCAAGGGCGAACCGGCCCGGGCCGCCGGCATCGAGAAGGACCTGCGGGGTGCGTTCAGCCGGGTCGCCACGGTGACCGGGCTGAAGTTCAAGCAGGTCAAGAGCGGCGGCACGATCGAGGTCAACTGGGGCGGGTCCGACCGGTTCCCCGACGGGGGCAGTGACGCGGCCGGTGTCGGCGGCTCCACGGTCAGCGGTGGCCGCGCGATCTCCGGCGCCCTGACGCTGAACTCGGCCTCGACCTGGGTGGGCATGCCCGGCTTCGGGCACGACGCCGGCAACTTCCCGGCCCGCGGTGGCCTGATCCTGCACGAGCTCGGGCACGTCCTGGGCCTGAACCACGTGACGAACAAGAAGGCCCTGATGTACCCGGTCTCCAGCAACGGCTCACCCTCGACGCTCACGGCCTACGAGAAGTCCGGCCTGAAGCTCCTCTACCCGGCGGCCAGCTGCTGAGAACCCCTGCGCCGCCTGCCCCTCCGCTGAGGCCCTGACCGCTGACCGCTGGCTGAACGCCCGCCCAGTGAGACTTCGGCCGGAGCTGGCCGGAGCTGGCCGGAGCTGGCCGGGGCTGGCCGGGGCTGGCCGGGGCTGGCCGGGGCTGGCCGGGGCTGGCCGGGGCTGGCCGGGGCTGGCCGGGGCTGGCCGGGGCTGGCCGGGGCTGGCCGGGGCTGGCCGGGGCTGCCGCGAGCCCTCCGAAACCTCTGGTGCGGGACGGGGCCGGGTGACCACCACGTCCATCATGGGCGCCAAACCCGTTGTGCTGCTTTCGATTATCGATAATCGAAAGCAGCACAACGTCGTTGGCGGGACGGGTGGCGCCCCTGTCTCCGTGGCCACCGGTACGGGATGTGCACCGGGGGCAGATGGGTGTCGAGGGGGAGTCGGCGCCTTGAGGACGGTGGGGTCTGCTGAGACAGGGAGGGGTGTCGGGACGGGTCGGTCGGGGCGGGCGGGATCGGGTCGGTGGGGTTGAGGTTGGGTCGGGGCGAGTGGAGCGTTGGGACTGAGGGACTGAGGGACTGAGGGACTGAGGGGCTTCGGGGCTGGGGTGGCCGGGCGGACCTGGGCGGCTGGCGGGGCTGGGCGGCTACCCGTACGGGCGGCGAGCGGCGGCGGGGCGTCTAATAGCTGGCGTGGAAACTGCTGAGACGGCGGGCTTCGACGCCCTGGTCGACCTGGTCGGTGACGGCGGTGTCGTGATCCTGAGCGGGGCGGGGATCTCGACCGACTCGGGGATCCCGGACTACCGGGGGCCGTCCGGGGCGGCCCTGCGCCGGCACGCCCCGATGACCTATCAGACGTTCATGGGCGACGCGGCGGCTCGACACCGCTACTGGGCCCGCAGCTATCTGGGCTGGCGTCACATGACCGGTGCGCGGCCGAACTCGGGCCACCGGGCGGTCGCTTCGCTGCAGCGGCAGGGGCTGCTCGAAGGGGTCATCACCCAGAACGTCGACGGGCTGCACCAGGCCGCCGGCGCGACCGGCGTCATCGAGCTGCACGGCGGGCTCGACCGCGCGTTGTGCCTGAACTGCGGCGCGGCGATCTCGCGGGCCGACCTCGACCGAGACCTGCATGCCGTCAATCCCGACTTCACCGCGCACGCGGAGCAGGTCAACCCGGACGGCGACGCCGAACTGCCCGAGGAGGAGCTCGACGCCTTCACGATGGTGCCGTGCGAGGTCTGCGGTGACGGGCCGCTCAAGCCCGACGTGGTGTTCTTCGGGGAGACCGTTCCTCGTCCGCGCGTGGACACGTGCTTCGAGCTGGTGAACCGCGCCGGGTCGTTGCTGATCCTGGGTTCATCACTGAAAGTCATGTCCGGATTCAGGTTCGTGTTGCACGCGAGAAAGCTGGGCATTCCCGTGGCCATCGTGAACCAGGGGGAGACTCGGGGCGATACGCACTGCAACATCCGGGTTGATGCCCCTTTGGGGGTCGTGCTGCCCGCGCTCGCTGACTCTCTGACCGCAAAGTGCGTGATCAACTAGCCTGATCGGGCACTTCTCGCTCCGCCGAGCGGGTAGGTTGACCTCCGCCGACCGGTTGACAGTCGGTACACAGCCTCACCAACCCGTAGCCGCCGAACGACGGGCTCGCAGCACACCGTCGCGCCGCTGAAGAGAGCGAGAGTCGCAATTGCCGAGCACCGTCCCTGACTCAAGACGTTCACGCTCCGTCAAGCCCAGGCTGCTGGGCATCGGAGGTCTTCTCGTCGCCGTGGTCGTGGCGTCGATGGCTCCCGCCGGGGCCGCCGAGCACACCGTCACCGCCGCACCGTCCGACGAGTCCGACGCGCTCGGCACGATCACCCCGAACGGCGTGTTCAAGCCGGCCTCGGGTTACGGCGCGTCCGACTACGAGGCGGCCGCCGTGAAGGTCACGGTCTCCGGGCCCTCGACGATGACGAAGAACGCGACGTACAACGTCAAGGTCACCGGCTCGAGCAAGGTCTGCGGGATCATCGAGCAGTCGGTGCCGCGCCAGGACATGAAGAGGCCCTACACGATCCCGGTCACGCTGTCCGACCTCAAGGCGGGCTCGAGCCGCCTGAAGGTCTACGCGGTGGGCTGTTCCAAGACCGACAGCTACCCGGTCTACGGCATCGGCTACAAGACGATCAGCCAGCCCGTGCACATCGGCAAGGTCACGCGCTGGGTCGCCCCGGCCTCCGAGAAGGCCTCCGACCGCAAGCTCACCGTCTCGGTGACCACGGCGAAGACCGGCGTCACCGCGCGCCTGGTCAAGGGCACGAAGACGGTGCGGACGCTCGGCACCAGGAAGGCGAGGAAGGCCACCTTCACCTGGGCCCCCGGCAAGACCCGTCCCGGCGGCTACGCGGTCACGGTCACCTCGGGCGGCACGACGGTGCGCGTGCCCACCGGGATCGCCGACAACTGGGCGCCGATGAACCCGCCCTTCGCCCGCTGCAAGACGCTCACCTGGTCGTACAACGCCGCGAACGAGCCGGCGCGGGCCAAGAACATGGCGGTCGACATCAAGTCCGGGTTCAACCGGATCACCAGCGCCACCGGCATCCGGTTCAAGCGCGTCGCCAAGGGCGGCACCATCAGCCTCACCTGGGCCGGCAAGAAGCACTTCCCCGACGGTGAGACCGACGCCGACGGCCTGGGCGGCTCCAGCGGCAACGGCGTCGTCGCCACCAAGGGCACGGTCTGGTTCAACACCGCCTCCCGCTGGGTCGGTGACCCGGGCTACGGCCGTTACGACGGCGTCCCCGGCCGCGGCGCCCTCATCGTGCACGAGGTGGCGCACTCGCTCGGCCTCGGTCACGTCACCACCACGTCGGCGCTGATGTACCCGGTCTCCGGGGTCGGCTCGCCGACCAGTCTCACCCGCTACGAGATTGCCGGCCTGAACTCGCTGTACAACGCGAAATCCTGCTGATCGGGTCCAATTCAGGCGAAGAATTTCGGGGCATGTCCCGGGCGCGTAAACAGCCCCGGGACATGCCCTATCTTTGTCTTTCGTGTCCAAGGTATTGACAGCTCTCCCCGTCGGTGACCGAGTCGGCATCGCCTTCTCCGGTGGTCTCGACACCTCCGTCGCCGTCGCGTGGATGCGCCACCACGGTGCCGTCCCCTGCGCCTACAGCGCCGACCTCGGTCAGTACGACGAGGACGACATGGAGTCGCTGCCCGGACGCGCCAAGCAGTACGGCGCCGAGATCGGCCGCCTGATCGACTGCCGCGAGGCCCTGGTCGAGGCCGGCCTGGTCGCCCTGTCGTGCGGTGCCTTCCACATCCGCTCCGGCGGCAAGGCGTACTTCAACACCACGCCGCTGGGCCGCGTCGTCACCGGCACGCTCCTGGTGCAGGCCATGAAGGAGGACGGCGTCTCGATCTGGGGCGACGGCTCGACCTACAAGGGCAACGACATCGAGCGTTTCTACCGGTACGGCCTGCTGGCCAACCCGGCGCTGCGCATCTACAAGCCGTGGCTCGACGCGCAGTTCGTCGACGAGCTCGGCGGCCGCGCCGAGATGTCGCAGTGGCTCACCGAGCACGACCTGCCGTACCGCGCCAGCAAGGAGAAGGCGTACTCCACCGACGCCAACATCTGGGGCGCCACCCACGAGGCCAAGACCCTCGAGCACCTCGACGAGTCGCTCGAGATCGTCGAGCCGATCATGGGCGTCAAGCACTGGGACCCGTCGGTCGTCATCGAGACCGAAGACGTCACGGTCACCTACGAGAACGGCCGCCCGGTCGCCATCAACGGCGAGAAGTTCGCCTCCCAGGTCGACCTCGTGATGAAGGCCAACGAGATCGGCGGCCGCCACGGTCTGGGCATGTCCGACCAGATCGAGAACCGCATCATCGAGGCCAAGAGCCGCGGCATCTACGAGGCGCCCGGCATGGCGCTGCTCTTCCTGACCTACGAGCGCCTCGTCAACGCCATCCACAACGAAGACACCGTCGACTCGTACCACACGATGGGGCGCCGCCTCGGCCGCCTGCTGTACGAGGGCCGCTGGCTCGATCCGCAGTCGCTCATGCTCCAGAGCAGCCTCACGCAGTGGGTCGCGCGCGCCGTCACCGGTGAGGTCACCGTGCGCCTGCGCCGCGGCGACGACTGGACCATCGTCAACACGGCCGGCCCGAACCTGAGCTACCACCCCGACCGGCTCTCGATGGAGCGCACCGAAGACGCCGCGTTCGGCCCGGTCGACCGCATCGGCCAGCTGACGATGCGCAACCTCGACATCGCCGACTCCCGCCAGAAGCTCGAGCTGTTCGCCGGTCTCGGCCAGCTCGAGGGCCAGGCCCGCATCGTGGGCGAGCTGGAGCCGGGCGGTTCCGACCGGATCAGCCGTAACCGCGACGTCGACGCCGAAGAGGTCGTGCTCCTCGACCAGGCCGCGATGGAGTCGGGCACCGACTGACCCGACCGCAAACCGCACGATGAGGGACGCCGGTGCGAACCGGCGTCCCTCATCGTGGGTTTGGTGTCAGTCGCCCTTCACGTTCAGGATCTGGTGAAGCGTGTGCTTCACCTTCACCAGGTCGTCGGCATCGGCCATGACCTGGTCGATGGGCTTGTACGCCGCCGGGATCTCGTCGATGAACGCGTCGGTGTCGCGGTACTCGATGCCCTTCATCGCGGTCCGGAGATCCTCGATCCCGAACCGCTTCCGGGCCGCCGTCCGCGAGAACTCCCGCCCCGCACCGTGCGGCGAGGAGTTGAGCGAGAGCTTGCTGCCCCGCCCCACCACCACGTAGCTGGCCGTGCCCATCGAGCCCGGGATCAGGCCCGGCCGTCCGGCGTCGGCCTGGATCGCGCCCTTCCGGCTGATCCAGAGGTTCTTGCCGTAGTGGTTCTCCTGCTGCGTGAAGTTGTGGTGGCAGTTGATCCGCTCGAGGTCCTGTACGTCCGAGCCCATGAAATCGCTGACGCACAGCATGAGCCGGTGCATCATCTCCTCCCGGTTGGCGAGCGCGAAGTCCTGCGCCCAGCGCATCTCGTTGATGTACGACCAGAACTCGTCGGTGTCCTCCACCAGGTAGGCCAGGTCGAGGTCGGGCAGGTCGATGTGCCACTTCTCCATCTGGGCCCGCGCGACCTTGATGTGCTTCTGCGCGATCAGGTTGCCCACGCCCCGCGAACCGGAGTGCAGGAACAGCCACACCGTGCCCTCCTCGTCGGCCGTCACCTCGATGAAATGGTTGCCGGAGCCCAGGCTTCCGAGCTGCCGCTTCCACTTCGCGGTGTACGAGGACGGGTCGAAGCCGGCCTTCCCGGCCCTGGCCTCGAGCTCGGCGAGCCGCCCGGCGACCCCGGCCTCCAGCACCTGCGACTCCGTGTTGTAACCACCGGCCGACAGCGGGATCGCCTTCTCGATCGCCACCCGCAGCGCGCTCAGCTCACCCTTCGAACGCACCTGCGACTCGGTCCACTGCGTCCGCACCGCGATCATGCCGCAGCCGATGTCGACGCCGACCGCGGCCGGGATGATCGCCCGGTCGGTCGGGATCACCGAGCCCACGGTGGCGCCCTTGCCCAGGTGGGCGTCGGGCATCAGCGCGAGATGCGGCCAGATGAAGGGCATCTGGGAGGTGCGCACGGCCTGCTCCCTCGTCTTGTCCTCCAGGATGCTCGCCCAGTTGAAGAGCTTCTCTCCCAAGCGCTGCACCGTCACCGTCCACCTCCCATGTCCGTCTCACCCCAGCGGTAAGTGCGGCCTTGAGCATGTCGGGTGCGCCGGGTAACGGTCCAGTCAATTACCGTTCGGCGCTTCATCCGGTTGTGACCGATAGGTGCTGGTACCGGAAACGAGGCAGGGCGACAGTGGGCGCCCTGCCTCACCTGCACTTCTCACGACCGAGGAGTTCCGATGCCCGACAGCACGCCCGGTGACGACGAGTCCGTGCTCGCCCGTCTCGGTTACAAGCAGGAGCTGCACCGCTCCTGGTCCGGCTTCTCCAACTTCGCCATCTCGTTCAGCATCATCTCGATCCTGGCCGGCTGCTTCACCACGTTCGGCCAGGCCTGGAACAACGGTGGCCCGATCGCGATCTCGATCGGCTGGCCGGTCATCTCGGCGTTCATCCTGATCATCGGTCTCTGCATGGCCGAGCTGGTCTCGGCCTACCCGACGTCGGGCGGGATCTACTGGTGGGCGGCCAAACTCGGGGGAGCGAAGGCCGGGTACTACACCGGGTGGCTCAACCTGGTCGGGCTGGTGGCGATCCTGGCGTCGGTGGCCTACGGCGCCGCGATCTACCTGAACACCTTCATCGACCTGTTCTCCGACGGCTACGCCACCGGCTTCCTCGGCGGGAACTACCTCTACCAGCAGTTCTTCTGGTTCGCGGTGATCATGCTGCTCATCACCGCGGTCAACATCTTCAGCTCGCACCTGCTGGCGGTCATCAACAACGTGTCGGTGTGGTGGCACGTGTTCGGGGCCGCGATCGTGGTGCTGGTGCTCGTCTTCGGACCGGACTCGCACCAGAGCCTGGGTTTCGTCTTCGGTGAGCGCATCAACAACTCGGGACTGGGAGAGGGCACCTTCTGGTTCTACGTGCTGCCGCTGGGTTTCCTGCTCACGCAGTACACGATCACCGGGTACGACGCCTCGGCCCACCTGTCCGAGGAGACGCAGGGCGCGGCGAACGCGGCCGCCAAGGGGATCTGGCAGTCCATCCTGTACTCCGCGATCGGCGGCTGGATCCTGCTGCTGGCCTTCCTCTTCGCGGCGACGAACACCGACTACATCAACTCCTTCGACCCGGCCGTGAACCCCTACGGCGGGGGCAGTGTGCTCGCGGTGCTGGCCAGTGCGCTGTCGCCGGGCCTGTTCAAGCTGGTCGTGTTCATCAGCATGAGCGGCCAGATCTACTGCTCGACGGCCTGCATGACCTCGACCTCGCGGATGCTGTTCGCGTTCAGCCGTGACCGGGCGGTGCCGGGTTCCGGGCTGTGGGCGTCCGTCGACGCGAAGGGGGTGCCGCGCAACGCCGTGCTGGCCGCCGGGGCCGCTGCCGTGCTGCTGACCCTGCCCGCGCTGTACGAGAGCCCGTCGGGTGCGCCCACGGCCTTCTACGCGGTCGTCTCGATCGGCGTCATCGGGCTGTACCTGGCCTTCGCGATCCCGATCTACCTGCGCTGGAAGGCCGGTGACGGCTGGGAACCCGGCCCGTGGACGCTGGGCCCGAGGTACCGCTGGCTGTGCGTGCTGGCGGTCGCCGAGATCGCGATCACCTCGGTGTACTTCGTGCTGCCGTTCTCGCCGGCGGGCTGGCCCCTGAACGACGACTTCACCTGGACCGCGGTCAATTACGCGCCGATCGTGCTCGCCCTGCTGCTGGGTGCGCTGTTCGTGGGCTGGCACGTCTCGGTCAAGCACTGGTTCAGCGGCCCGCGCAGCAACCTCGAGTCGGCGAGCTGAGGCCTCCGGTGTGGCCGGCTGGTGTTCCGCACACCACCCGGCCATGCTGGGAGCCGTGATTCCCCGTCGCTTGCGTCGTGCGTCCACCATTCCGCCCGGATACCGTCGTGTCGACCCGCGCACCGCCACCCGGGTGCCCTTGTGGCGCGACCTCTCGCCCGAGACCGAGGTTTTCGAGGGCGACCCGCCGTTCGAGCACCGGGTGTGGACGACGGTGGAGCGCTCCGGTTACCTGGTCGAGCAGATCACCAGTCTGGGAACGCATCTGGGCACTCATGTCGACGCGCCGGGGCACTTCGTGACCGGGGGTGCGGTGGTCACCCAGCTCGGTGAGGGCTGGACGCTGATGCCGCTGGTCGTCCTTGCGGTTCGGGGCCTTTCGGTCATGATGGACGACGTGCGCACCTACGAGCGCCGGTTCGGTCGCGTCCCTCCCGGAGCTTGCGTGGTGCTGAGAGACGGCGCACCGGGCCTGGAGCCGGAGGTGGTCTCCTGGCTGTTCACGGCCCGCCGGATCCGGGCGATCGGCAGTGACGCCGCCGGCCCGGACGTTCCCGGCGACGGCGAATTCGCCTCCACCCGGGCCGCTCTCGGTGCGGGTGGGGTGGTGCTGGCGGGCCTCGGGCCCGGGCTGGCCCGGATGAGGCCGCACGGCGACTGGATCTCGGCCAACGCCCCGCGTGGGGCGTTCTCCGGTTTCCCGGTCGGCGTCACCGGTTTCACCGTCGCGCGGGGTTCATCGGCAACGTGATCAGGTCCAGATCGGGCAGCGGGACGGGCTTTCCGTAGAGCGGGCCCTGGGCCTGGTCGATGCCGAGCCCGGCCAGGCGGTCGGCCTGCTCCTGGTCGTTCACGTCGTCGGCCACCAGCATCAGGTCGAGGTCGTTCACCATCGCGGCCGTGCCCGCGAGCACCCGGAAGGCCCGGGTGTGTGGCTCGGCCACGGTCAGTGACCCGTGCAGCGTGACCGAGGTGACCGGCAGACGGGTCAGGAATTCGAGCCCGACCGGCCCGGTGCCGAACGCGTCCAGGCCGATGCCGGTGCCGAGGTCGCGGATCCGCTCCAGAATGCCTGCCGTCACGCCCAGGTCGGGCAGGGGATAGGTCTCGGTGATGAGCAGCAGCAGGGCCCGGCCGGGCAGGTCGTGACGGCGCAGCGTGCGCTCGAGAACGGTCGGCAGCCGCTCGTCGGTCAGGTGGGAGGCGCTCAGTGGCACGTGCGCGACCAGGTCCTCCCAGGCCGGGGCCCGGCGCAGCCGGGCGATGTCGCCGCCGATCGAGTCGAAGAGCCGCTCCTCCAGCGGCCTCCGGAGCCCGGCGTGCTCGGCGGCCGACATCAGCGAGTCCGCGTCCATCACGCCGTGCACCGGGTGCCGCCAGCGCGCCGAGGCCGTGAGTGCCTCCAGACGGCCGGAGTTCAGGCCCAGCACCGGGTGGTAGACCAGATCGATGTGGTCGGACGAGAGCGTCGAGAGCTGCTCGGTGTGCTCGAGGGTCTCGGCGAGGGCCTTCTCGTCCTTCTCGATCCACTCGGCCTTGTGCGCCTTCTCGGCCCGTTCCGCCTTCTCGGCCTTCTCGGCGGCGCGCCGGGCCTTCTCGCCGATGATGTCGACGGCCCGGCCGATCGGGATGATCTCGGCCTCCGGCCGGGTGCCGGCCCGGACCTCGGCCTCGATCTGCAGCCACTCCAGGGCCCGGCGCTCGGCGGCGTCGCGTTCGGCCGAGCGGCGCTCCGCCTCCTGGTACTCGGCGAGCCAGCGCTCGGTGTCGCGTTGGGTGGCCGCGACCAGCTTGTCCTTCTCGGCCTCGCGGGCGGCCTCGGGCGACGGTTCGGGCTTGGGCGGTTCGGGTTTCGCCTGGCCCGAGCCCCGGTACCGAGCGGCCGGGGTGGTCAGCCCGCCGGGCGCGGTGCGGGGGCCGACACGGGGGATGGGGCCGGTCTGGTCCATGACCTGGGGCAGCGGGAGGCCGGGCGGGGGGATGCTGCCGGTGGCGGGGCCTTTGGCCTGAGCCGCGGGGACAGCCGGGACAGCCGGGTCAGCCGGGTCAGCCGGGTCAAGCGCGTCAGCCGGGGCCGCGGGGCCGGCGCGCTCGGCCGGCGGGGCCGCCGGGTCGAGCAGCGGCAGGTAACGGTCGGGCCGGTCGTTGCCGGAACCGGTGCGGAAGGTGACCAACTGGTTCTTGCCTCGTCTCTTCGCTGCGTACATCGCCTGGTCGACCCCGGCCAGCAGGCTCTCCGGCGAGGCGTCGGGGGCTACGCGGTCGAGCACCGCCACCCCGACGCTGGCCCCGACCCGCACCCGGGTCTCGCGGCCCCGGTGGCCGATCTGGAACGGCCGCCCGAGAGCGGCCAGGATCCGGCGCCCGATCACGTCCGGCCCCTCGTCGGCGTCCTCCATCAGGATGGCGAACTCGTCGCCGCCCAGTCGCGCCACGGTGTCACCCGGCCGCACACAGGCGCGCAGCCGGATGCCGACGGCGCGCAGCAGGTCGTCGCCGGCGTTGTGGCCGAGCCGGTCGTTGACGGCCTTGAAGTCGTCGAGGTCGCAGAACAGCAGCCCGAGCGGACGGCCGCCGCGGATGGCCGCGCGCAGGCGCTGGTCGAACCGGGCGCGGTTGGCCAGGCCGGTCAGGGAGTCGCTGAAGGCCTGGGCGCGCAGCCGGTCGTGGCTCTCACGCAGTTCGCGCACGAGGCGCACGTTGTCGAGACCGGCGACGAGGCGGCGCGCGACCAGCGCGGCGGCCAGGCCGAGCCCGGTGCCGGTCTCGACCGCATCCGGGGTGGGGCCGGTGAGGACGTGGACGGTGAGCACGAGGGCTGCGAGGGCGGCCGGGACGTGGACGGTCACGCGGGCCAGTTTCCGCAGGTGGCCGGTGTGCGGACCGGGGCCGGTGGACAGCGCCGCGGTGGCCAGCAGCAGGAACCCGGCGACCAGGCCGAGGGGGACGAGACGGCCGGGGGCGTCCGGGAGCCGGGCCAGGTGGGTGCCGGCCACGGCCAGCGTCACCAGGCCGGCGCCGAGCAGGGCACAGGCCCGGGGATCGGCGGCCCGGCGGAAGCGGGTGGTCAGCACGACCGTGCTGACCAGCGCCAGGTAGGCGGGTGGGGCGGCGAGCGCGAGCGGTCGGTGCCCCGGCGCGTCCACCATCGGCTCGAGGCTCGTGACCCAGGTGAGCAGGAGCAGCGAGCCGGTCACGATCACGGTGTCGAGCGCGAGGGCGATCAGGGCGTACGGACGCGCCGGACGGCTGCCGTCGTCGGCCTCCGGTTCGCGGGGTGCCCGGGTGGGCAGGCGCAGGACGGCGGCGAGGGCCAGGAGCGGGAGGGCGAGGCGGCCGGCGCCGACGAGCGCGGTGAGCGGGGCGCCCGGGCCGCCGAGGATGCGGCCGACGCAGTCGAGCAACTGGGCGAGGGTCCAGAGGGCGGTGCCGGTGGCGAGCAGGGGACGCCAGAGGTTGTTGCCGCCGGAGCGGCGCCAGGAGTGCGCCAGGCTTGCGGTGGCCAGGGAACCCGCGAGGACGAGGTTGACGTCGGCCAGGGTGCGGGTGGTCGAGGCGTCGACCAGCCCGGTGAAGGGGACCAGCGTGAGGCCGGCGAGAGCGGCCGTGGCAAGGGCGAGATTGCCGGAGGCGGACAGGCCGGGGCTCGAGCCCACGCCGCCCTCCCTCGAAAGGCCAGTTACACCGAGTGCAGCTCCGAATACAGCATAAGGAGTGAATGCCACCGAATGCCCCAGAACCGAGAGAGATTTATACCCGACGCGAATCGGGCACGGAGTGATCGTGGCGTCGGTCACGTGGTGTGAACGTCTCGCCGGTGCGGGTTCTGGACTCTGACCGGGCGGGCGGTGCGGGCCTGACCGAGGCTGTCGGTGGCTGCCCGTAGGCTGTGCGGCGCAGATCAACGAGGTGGCGTGCCGCTCGGGGATCTGTGGCCGGGGGAGATCGTCGAAGGAGGAACGTCAGGTGGGAGAGAACCCGGTGGCCGGCACTCGGGTGCTCAACATCCCCAACCTGCTGAGTTTCGGCCGCCTGCTGCTGGTGCCGGTGTTCGCCGTGCTGATCCTGCGCGGGCACATCGGCTGGGCCATCGCCGTGCTCATGGTCAGCGGTTTCACCGACTATCTCGACGGCATGCTGGCCCGGCGCTGGGGGCAGACCACGCGGCTCGGGCAGATGCTCGACCCGGTCGCCGACCGTCTCTACATCCTCACCACGCTGCTGGGCCTGGCCTATCGCGAGGTCATCCCGTGGTGGCTGGTGCTGCTGCTGATCGCCCGCGACGCGGTGCTGGTCGGCTCGCTGCTGCTGATGACGGCCGACGAGCGCCGTCCGCTCGAGGTCTCGTTCCTGGGCAAGGCCGCCACCGCGAACCTGCTCTACGCCTTCCCGCTGATGCTGCTGGGCGATCTCGACGGCCGGGCCGGTGACATCGCGCAGCCGTTCGGCTGGGCGTTCGCCTGGTGGGGCACGTCGCTGTACTGGTGGGCGGCGCTCATCTACCTGCGGCAGGCGGCGGCGGTGCTGGCGCGGCGCGAGCGGCTGCGCACGCGGCCGCCCAGTGGTTCGGGTGACGGGGCCGCGGTGGTCACGGGTTCGGTGGTCGCGGGTTCGGTGGTCGGGGGCCCGGAGACTGGTGGTTCGGTGATGGGCGGTTCAGAGGCTGCGGTTTCGGCGGGCGGTGGCTCGGCGGTCGCCGGCTCGGGTGCCGGCGCCGAGTCGGTGTCGGGTCCTGCCTCCGACCCCGGGTCGGGTTCCGACCCCGGGCCCGCCTCGGACGCGACGTCCGGTTCGGTGTCGGGGTCGGCGTCCCCGGCGGGCGGCACCTCGGGCGAGGTCGCCGGATGACCCGGCCCACCCCCTCCCCGGACGAGGAGCCCAGCTCCCGCTCCGACGAGTCGTCGCAGGCAGCCCCGCCTCCGGGGCACCCCTCCACGCCGTTCCCCACCCCTTCGCCGTCCCTTTCCCCTCCGCCGGTCTCGCCTTCCCCGAGGCCTCCCTCTGCCCAGGCGGCCTCGTCCTCGTCGGGGCCCCGGTCGGCCGGGGCGTCGCCCGGCGAGGCCTCGTCCGGTGGGTTTTCGTCGTCCGGTGCCGCGTCGCCTGGCGAGGCGTCGTCCGGCGGCGCGTCGTCCTCCTCCGGGGCCTCTTCTCCTGAGTCCCCGGTCTCGTCCCCGGTCTCGTCCCCGGTCTCGTCCCCGGTCTCGTCCCCGGTCTCGTCCCCGGTCTCGTCCCCGGCCTCGTCCCCGGCCTCGTCCCCGGTCTCGTCCCCGGTCTCGTCGGGTGCCTCCCGGCCCCCGCGAGCGCTCGACGCCTCAATGACGTTGCTGCGCGAGGTGATGGAGCGTCCGCTCGATCCCGGGTACGCGGCGGCCGCGGCCCATCCCCGGCCGCGCACCCGGGTGCGCACGGCCGTGACGCTGGTGCTGTCGATCCTGGCGGGCATCGGGTTCTGCGTGGCGGTGAGCTCGATCCGGGTGCCGCAGCGCGAGTCCGACCAGGTCAGCCGCGAGCTGCGCGAGGAGATCGACCACCGCAGCGAGTCGGTCGATACGCAGGAGAAACGCAACGCCGAGCTGGCCGCCGCCAACGCCGCGGCCCAGCAGACGCTGCTGGGCGACCGCGGCACCGCGCTCGGCGAGCAGGTGCGTGAGCTGGGGGCCCTGACCGGTGAGATCGCGGTCACCGGCAAGGGACTCACCGTCACCCTCGACGACGCTCCGGGCCGCGACGAGGTCGGCGGGGACCCGCGCACCGACAGCGGTTACGACGAGGGCGTGGTGCTCGACGCCGATCTGCAGGTCGTGGTGAACGGGCTGTGGTCGGCCGGGGCCGAGGCGATCTCGATCAACGGTGAGCGGCTGACGGCGGTCTCGGCGATCCGGTCGGCGGGGGAGGCGATCCTGGTCGACTTCCGGCCGCTGGTGCCGCCCTACGTGGTGTCGGTGATCGGCGACCAGTCGAAGCTGCAGACCGGCTTCGCCGACGGCTCGGCCGGGCCCTACGTGCAGTCGCTGCGCGACAACAACGGCATCCAGGTGGACATCGCCACGTCCGACGGCCTGACCCTGCCCGGAGCGGGCCAGTTCGTGCTCAGGGCCGCGAAACCGGTAGAAGAGACCTCGGGCGCGACCGGTTCGACCCGTTCGGCGCGTACGACCCGTTCGACGGGCTCGGATGACGCCACGGACGACCCGAGCTCGACGAACGACCCGAGGTCGACCGAGGACACCGGTTCGACCAGCAACACCAGTTCGAGCAGCAGTACCGGAACGGCCGGCGACGCTGGCCGTGACGGCTCACAGGACACGCAGGATCCGGTGGAGAGCCCAGGAGGACGTACGTGATCGCGGCGATCGGTCTGCTGATCGGGGTGGTGGCCGGCCTGGTGCTGCAGCCGACCGTCCCGCTCTGGTTGCAGCCCTACCTGCCGATCGCCGTGGTGGCGGCGCTGGACGCGGTGTTCGGGGGTGTGCGCGCTCTGCTCGACGGGATCTTCGACGACCGGGTGTTCATCGTCTCGTTCCTGTCGAACGTCGTGGTGGCCGCGCTGATCGTGTTCCTGGGTGACCACCTGGGCGTCGGCGCGCAGCTGTCCACCGGCGTGGTGGTGGTGCTCGGTATCCGGATCTTCTCGAACGCGGCCGCGATCCGCCGGCACATCTTCAAGGCGTGAGATGACGACCGACGACCAGAACCCCGACGAGGGCCACGACGCCCGCCGAGAGCCGTGGATCCCCGGCTCCCCGAACCCCGGCGCCCCGGACGGGGCCCGCGCGGTGGACGAGCCGACCGATGGCGACCACGGTGACGGCACGGGCGGCGACGGCACGGGCGGCGACGGCACGGGCGGCGACGGCACGGGCGGCGACGGCACGGGCGGTGACGGTACGGGCGGCCACGACCGTGACGAAACGCGCGGCGACGTTCACGGCGCGGGCGGCGGCGACGGTCACGGCGCGGGCGGCGGTGACGGTCACGGCGCGGGCGGCGGTGACGGTCACGGCGCGGGCGGCGGTGACGGTGACGGCACGGGCGGTGGCCACGGCGACGGCACGGGCGACGGCGACCGGGCCGGCAGCACGGTCGCCGACGAGGACTACGACCAGGACACGACCCGTCCGATCCCGGTGATGCCGTTGCCTCCGGCGGGTTCGGGTCGTGCGGGTGCCGGCACCGGTTCGCGTGACGAGGGCCCCGGTCGCTCAGGCGCCCGAGGCGGCTCGGTAGGCGGATCCCTGGGCGGTTCGGGCGGCGTGGGTGGTCCGGGCGCCGTAGGTGGCGCGGGCACCGCGGGTGGTTCGGGCGCTGCGGTTGGTTCGGGCGGCGTGAGTGGTCCGGGCACTGCGGGCGGCCCGGGTGGCTCGAGCACTGCGGGTGGTTCGGGCGCTGGGATCAGTTCGGGCACCGCGGATGGTTCGGGTGGCGTGGGTGGCTCGGGCACTGCGGGTGGTTCGGGCGCTGGGATCAGTTCGGGCACCGCGGATGGTTCGGGTGGCGTGGGTGGTTCGGGTGGCGTGGGTGGCTCGGGCGCTGCGGACGGTTTGGGTGACGCGGGCACCGTGCGTGGCCCGGGCGCTGTGGGTGCTTCGGGCGGCGTGGGGGGTGTCGGCCCGGGGCCGGGGGGCCCCGGCGGCAGGGCTTCTGACGACGACGCGTCCGGGGCGGCCGGGGGAGAAGGTCGCGCCGAGCCGGGTGCGCAGGTTCCGGGTGCGCAGGTTCCGGGTGCGCAGGTTCCGGGTGCGCAGGTTCCGGGTGCGCAGGTTCCGGGGGCGCAGGTTCCGGGGGCGCAGGTTCCGGGGGCACAGGCTCCGGGGGCCTCGGGGCGTCCGGGCGCGGCCGGGGTGCCGGACGACGCGGCGAGCTTGTTCACGCGTCCGTCGGCGGGGCGTACCCGGGTGATCCGTCCGGCCGGTGCGCGACGGCCTGAGTCCTCGGCGGGGCGTCCCTCGAACTCGTCCGGCCCCGGGACCGGCGCGGGGGCCGGGAGCTCCTCCGGCGGCGGGACCGGGTCTGCGGACGGGACCAGTTCCTCCGCCCCGACGTCCTCGAACACCGGCTCCGGAACTCCCCGCGAAGGGGAGGTTGGAGGGGTGGGGGACCGCGGCGTCCGCAAGCAGCCGACGGGCTCGAGCGCACCGCCCGACGCGACCGCGCAGCCCGACCACCTCGCCCGGCCCACCCACGCGTCAGCCGATAGCGAACGCGGGGTGGCTCCGCAGCGTGACGGTGCCACCGCGTCCGCCGGCCCGGAGCGGGACGAGCCCACCTCCGCGAGCGACCGCGCCACCGCGACCGACGGGGACCACCGCGACCCCGGCCACGGCAGCGGCCCTGAAGCCACGTCGCAACCGTCACCCCCGGAGCCGGCCGGCGCCCGCGCCCGTCTCGCGCCCCTGACCCGGCTCACCCGCCTGACCAAGGTGCAGCTCCTGGCCGCCGTTCTGCTCGGGGCCCTCGGCTTCGGGCTGGTCGTGCAGGCCCGGCAGACCGGCGACGGTGACCTGTCGTCGCTGAGCCAGAGCGAGCTGGTGCGCGTTCTCGACGACGTGAGCCGGCAGAGCGAACGCCTCGACGCCGAGGCCCGTGACCTGGAGGAGACCCAGAACGAGCTGCGCTCGGGCACCGACCGCGCGGCAGCGGCCGAGAAGGCCACCCGCGAGCGGCTCGACGTGCTCGGGATCCTGGCCGGCACGGACCCGGCCCAGGGTCCGGGGATCACGATCCGGATCGAGGACCCACAGGCCCTGGTCGACTCGGCGACCTTGCTCGACACTGTGCAGGAACTGCGCGACGCGGGGGCCGAGGCCATCCAGTTCGGGCAGGTGAGGGTGGTGGCGAGCACGTCGTTCACCGACCCCTCGACGGCCGGCGGGATCGTGGCCGACGGCGTCGAGCAGTCACCGCCCTACCGGATCGTCGCGATCGGTGACCCGGCGACCATGGAGTCGGCCCTGAACATCCCCGGCGGCGTGCTGGAGACGCTGCACCAGGTGGGTGCGAGCGGTACGGTTCAGCGCAGGCAAGATCTCACCGTGTCCGCGGTGCGAGAGGTCACCGGCCCGACCTACGCCGTGCCCCGTACGGAGAACTGAGAAAGGACCATGAGGACGCTGTGAGCGACTTCGAGTACCCCGAGGACCTGAGGTACACCACCGATCACGAGTGGGTGAAGGTCGACGGCAACGTTGCCCGTGTCGGCATCACCGCGTTCGCCCAGGACGCGCTCGGTGACATCGTCTTCGTCACCCTGCCCGACGAGGGGGCGGACGTTCAGGCCGGCTCCACGTGCGGCGAGGTGGAGTCCACCAAGAGCGTGAGTGACGTCTACGCGCCGGTCACCGGTACGGTGTCCAGCCGCAACGCCTCGCTCGACGCCACCCCGGAACTGGTCAACTCGGACCCGTACGGCGAGGGCTGGATGTTCGAGGTCACGGTGGCCGACCCCTCGGCCTTCGCGGACCTGCTCAGCGCGGCCGACTACCAGACCCAGCTCGACTGAGGACGAGCCACGTTCGGGTTTTCGACTCGCCGGCACAAGGCGAGCCCCGCGGCGGTCAAGGATGATTCCCCGGAGATCCTTTCCGGGCCGTCCGACGGGGGACAGGGGACGACGCACATGCCTCGACCATCAGGTGAGGGTTACGCTAATCAAGATGTCACGAGACAGGAGATCGAGATGTCGGAACCGAGGTTCCTGAGCGGTCAGGGGCCGGACGGCACCAGGAACGAGTACGACACTCCCCTGGTCGAGACGACAATCTCCTTCGGCGCGCTGCCGGGCCTGGACAGCGACGAGCGCCCCACCGGGCTCTCCGGCGCCGAGCAGGCCGCCGTCGACGCCCTGCCCGAGGCCTCGGCGCTGCTGGTCGTGCAGCGCGGCCCGAACGCGGGGGCCCGGTTCCTGCTGAACGCCGAGCGCACCACCGCCGGCCGTAAGCCGGACAGCGACATCTTCCTGGACGACGTCACCGTCTCCCGCAAGCACGCCGAGTTCGTGCGGCGCGACAGTGCCTTCTTCGTCCGTGACGCCGGCAGCCTCAACGGCACCTACCTGGCCGGTGACCGGATCGACGAGGCCCTGCTCAAGGACGGGGACGAGGTCCAGATCGGCAAGTACCGGCTGGTCTTCCACCCCAGCCGCCGTACGTCCTGAAGCCGCGATGGTGAGCGCGGCGGCGAGGGGCCGCGCGAGTGGCCCGGCCGAGGAACCCAGAGGCCGGGCCGACCGTACGGCGGCCCCCAGGGCGATGAGCATCGGGGCGGTGCTCGAACTGCTGCGGCAGGACTTCCCCGACATCTCGATCTCGAAGATCCGGTACCTGGAAGACCAGGGGCTGGTCGAGCCGGAGCGCACCGCCTCCGGCTACCGCAAGTTCACCCCGGGGCACGTGGAGCGTCTGCGCTACGTGCTCGGGGTGCAGCGCGACCACTACATGCCCCTGCGCGTGATCCGCGAGCACCTCGACGCGATCGACCACGGCCTGGAGGCCCCGGTCGGCCGGTTCGGCGCGGGCCTGGCTCCCGGCCCGTTCGCCCCGCGGCTGGTCGAGGCTCCTCCGGCGCAGTCCCGGCCGGAGCCGCAGCGGCGCTTCACCCGCGCCCAGGTGCTGATCGCGGCCGAGATCGACGACGACGTGCTGTCCGCCCTGGAGTCGCACGGCCTGGTGAGTGCCCGCGCCGCAGGCTGGTTCGACGCCGACGCGGTGACGGTCGCCCGCACCGCCGGCGAACTGGCCACGTTCGGCATCGAGCCCCGGCACCTGCGGGCCTTCCGCAGCGCCGCCGATCGTGAGGCCGGCCTGATCGAGCAGGTCACCAACCCGCTGCGGGCGCGCGGGGGCGACGTCGCCGCGCAGGCCGCCGGCCTCACCCAGGAGCTGTCGAGCCTGAGCGTCCAGCTGCACGCGGCCCTGCTGAAGGCGGCACTGGAACGCGGCCAGGCCTGAGCCCCGCTCCGGGCGCCGCCGGCGGGTGAACCAGCCGTTCGGTCCGGGGAATCCCCTCTGATCCGGCCCGGAAATCGGCCCGCGGTCGCCGTCCCGCTCAGCGCCGGGGTACGTTTGCGGGGTGCGGGAGCTTGATGTGGTGGGTGTCAGGGTCGAGGTTCCCTCGAACAACCCGATCGTTCTGCTCAAGGAGCGGGACGGCGATCGCTACCTGCCGATCTGGGTCGGGGCGCCGGAGGCCAACGCGATCGCGAACGCGCAGCAGGGGCTCGTGCCCCCGCGTCCGCTGACGCACGACCTGATGAAAGACGTGATCGGGGCCCTCGGCCGCGAGCTCACCGAGGTGCGCATCGTCGCCCTCAAGGAGAACGTCTTCCACGCGGAGCTGGTGTTCGACGGCGGTCTGTCGGTCAGCTCCCGGTCGTCCGACGCGATCGCGCTCGCGCTGCGCGTCGGCTGCCCGATCGTGGGGGCCGAGGAGGTGCTCGAGGCCGGCGGTGTCTCGGTGCCCGACGAGGACGAGGACGAGGTCGAGAAGTTCCGCGAGTTCCTCGACAACATCTCCCCGGAGGACTTCGGCGAGAACTCCTGAGGGAGCGCAGGGGCGTCAACCCGCCACTCCCGAAACCTCGGTACCGAAGCGGTGACGGGCAGGACACCAGCGGGTTTCGGGGAGTTCCGATTGGTCCGAAAGAGGGGTGATCTGCCGACACGCCGCCCGCCTCGGATGCCACCTCGTTGACGGCGCCGGGTGCGCAGCCTACGGTTCAAATGAAACGACCCCGGTGTAGTTCTCCCGCTGAGATCCGTCCCTCGGACCAGCGTGCCGGACTCGGAACGTTGAATGGAGCCGCCGTGAGCGAGCGTAGCGAGCGAGATGCTGTGCCCGGTCACGTCGTCGCGCAGGCGCAGGGCATGCTCTTCACCGACGACCTGCCCGAGCTCGACGAGGAGGCCGGTTACCGCGGCCCGATCGCGTGCCGGGCAGCGGGTATCACCTACCGCCAGCTCGACTACTGGGCCCGCACGGGCCTGGTCCAGCCGACCGTGCGGAACGCCACCGGCTCGGGCACCCAGAGGCTGTACAGCTTCCGTGACGTGCTCGTGCTCAAGGTGGTCAAGCGACTTCTCGACACCGGCGTCTCGCTGCAGCAGATCCGCATCGCCGTCTCTCACCTGCGCGACCGGGGTGTGGAAGACCTGGCGCAGATAACGCTGATGAGCGACGGCGCGAGCGTGTACGAGTGCACGTCGGCGGACGAGGTCATCGATCTCGTCCAGGGTGGCCAGGGCGTGTTCGGCATCGCCGTCGGCCGGGTGTGGCGCGAGGTCGAGGGCACCCTCGCCGAGCTGCCCGCCGAGCGTCCGGAGGACGAGCCGGCGATGGCCGCCGGTGACGAGCTGGCCGCCCGTCGCCGGGCCCGCGCCATCAGCTAGTCACACTGGGCGCACACGCCCCTCAGATCAGCAGAGAAGCCCCGGGTCCGGTACCCCGGGGCTTCTCTGCGTCTGCTTTCCCCACGAACCGTCAAAGCAGATGTGGGACGAGGTGGGCACCCAGGGTGCCCACCTCGTCCCACATCTGCGATGGCTTCGAGGGATCAGCTCGCGGACGCCGCCGGCCGCCGGCCCCGTGTGTTCGCCCGCAGCACCCGCGCCAGGTGCGCGTCGAACGCACCCGCCAGCTCCTGCGCCGGGGCACCCGGCCAGCGGTGGATCGGCTGGCTCGCCCCCTGCGCCTGCTGCAGCGCGCTGCGCTCACGGATCGAGGGGCCCAGCACCAGCGGGCCGAACATGTCCGACAGCTCCTGCAGGCGGTAGCGGTGCTCGGGGGAGCGCTCGCGGTAGCGGTTCACCACCACGCCCAGCGGTTGCAGCGTGGGGGCGATGTTGCGGCGCACCTCCTCGATCGCGTGCAGGGCGCGGTCGGCGGCCGTGACCGAGAAGAGCGCCGGCTCCGACACCACGATCGCGCGCTGGCTCGCGGCCAGCCCGGAGCGGGTGATCGTGCCGAGCGAGGGCGGGCAGTCGATGAGCACGAGCTGGTAGCCCTCGAGCTGCTTGATCGCGTGCGAGAGCCGGGCCAGGGTGCGTTCACTGCCGGTGGGCCGGTCGAGCGCGGCCATGTCGTGCGAACCGGGGAGCACGTCGAGCGTGCCGCCGTTCGCCGCCCAGCCGGACGGCACGACGTTGACCTTCTGCGCGTTGCGGCGCGAGGCGCCCATGACGGTGGCCACGTTGGTGGTGATCTCGGCCGTGATGTCGAGACCCAGGGTCGCGTCGGCCTGTGGATCGATGTCGACGATGAGGGTGGGGACCCCGCGGGCCAGGGCGGCCGACGCCAGCCCCAGGACCACTGACGTCTTGCCGACGCCACCCTTCAGACTGCACACGCTGACGACGATCACGGTGTCCGACGCTACCTCGTTATCAAGTTCCAACCGGTGATTAAGGCCGTCGTGTGGCAGACGTGACCGACGTCCCACGCAGAGTCACGAACCCCCGGAGGGGCCGTGCTCCCGACCGGCCCCAATTGCATCCTGAGGCCGTGCCTGTGTGCAACCCTCCGTTCGCCTGCCGTACGCCATCCGGGTGCCGGGGAGCCGGGAGATGAGGACGACACGCGGCGCTGGTACCGTCAGTGTCGTCGGTCGTCGTCAGCGACCGGCAGCTGAAGACCCCCGCGGGAGAGACCCCGTCACAGGGGCGCCGAAGGGGCAACTCTCCCCGGAACCTCTCAGGCGCCAAGGACCGCAGGGACGAGGCAGCTCCGAAGGGCGACGTGGCCTGACGGATGGGGAGGTATCCGTGCGGCCCTCAGGGTCGCTACGCCCTTAGCGTGGGAGCCTCCGATGACGACTTTCATCGATGCCACCGATGACCTGCGGGACGACCTGCCCGAGCCCGGCCGCGGCCCGGGGCACCGGCTGAGCGCCTTCGCCGACCGGCACATCGGCGCCGACGAGCCGCAGGTCCAGGCCATGCTGAAGCGGGTCGGGCTCGACAGCCTCGACGCCCTCGAGCAGGCCGTGATCCCGCCCGTCATCCGGGACGGCGGAGTCCCCGCCCTGCCCGAGCCGATCGGTGAGGCCGAGGCGCTGGCCGAGCTGCGCGCCCTGGCCGCCCGCAACACGGTGCGCGTGCCCATGCTCGGCCTGGGCTACTACGGCACCCACACCCCGGGCGTGATCCTGCGGAACGTGCTCGAGAACCCGTCCTGGTACACGGCCTACACGCCGTACCAGCCGGAGATCTCGCAGGGCCGGCTCGAGGCCCTGCTCACGTTCCAGACCATGGTCTCCGACCTCACCGGCCTGGAGACGTCCAGCGCGTCCCTGCTCGACGAGGCCACCGCCGCCGCCGAGGCGATGACCCTGATGCGCCGCGCGTCCCGGCTTCCCGCCACCGCCGCGTTCGTCGTCGACACCGACGTGCTCCCGCAGACCCTCGCGGTGATCCAGACCCGCGCCGAACCGCTGGGCATCCCGGTGGTCGTCGCGGACCTGAGTGATGCCGCGGCCGCCCTCGACGGCGTCGAGAACGGTGTGTTCGGTGTCCTCGCGCAGTACCCGGGCGCCTCCGGCCGGGTCGCCGACCTGCGTCCCCTCGTCGAGGCCGCGCACGAGCGCAAGGCCCTCGTGACCGTCGCCGCCGACCTGCTCGCGCTGACCCTCCTGCGCTCGCCCGGTGAGGACGGCGCCGACGTCGCGGTCGGCAACACCCAGCGCTTCGGTGTGCCGCTCGGTTTCGGTGGTCCGCACGCCGGGTACATGAGCGTGCGCAAGGGCCTGGAGCGCTCGCTGCCCGGTCGGCTCGTGGGCGTCTCCAAGGACGCGGACGGACGGCCCGCCTACCGTCTCGCGCTGCAGACCCGTGAGCAGCACATCCGCCGCGAGAAGGCCACGAGCAACATCTGTACCGCGCAGGTGCTGCTGGCCGTGATGGCTGCCATGTACGCGGTGTACCACGGCCCGCAGGGGCTGCGGCAGATCGCGGAGCGCACGGCCGGGCACGCGGCCTCGCTGGCGGCCGCGTTGCGGTCGAGCGGTCTCACCGTGGTGCACGAGAACTTCTTCGACACGGTTCTCGTGTCGGTCCCCTCGATGGCGGACGACGTGGTCGCCAAGGCTCGCGACGCGGGTGTCCTGCTGCGCAGGGTGGACGCGAACCACGTGAGCGTCGCGTGTGACGAGACCACCACGTCCGCCGTCATTGCTCTGGTTCTGGGGGCTTTCGGGGTTTCGGGAGGTGCCGGCGAGGCTCGGCCGGCGATTCCTGCCGAGCTCGGGCGCACCTCGGAGTACCTCACCAACCCGGTCTTCAACACCCACCACAGCGAGACCTCGATGCTGCGCTTCCTCAAGCGCCTGGCCGACGAGGACTACGCGCTCGACCGGGGCATGATCCCGCTCGGCTCGTGCACCATGAAGCTCAACGCCACCACCGAGATGGAGGCCATCACCTGGCCCGAGTTCGGTGGCCTGCACCCGTTCGCGCCGAGCGCCGACACCGAGGGAATCCGTTCCCTGGTCAAGGATCTCGAGACCTGGCTGGCCGAGCTGACCGGCTACGCGGCGGTCTCGCTGCAGCCCAACGCCGGCTCGCAGGGTGAGCTCGCCGGGCTGCTGGCGATCCGGGCCTACCACCGCTCGAACGGTCACGGTGAGCGCAACATCTGCCTGATCCCGTCGTCCGCGCACGGCACCAACGCGGCCAGCGCGGTGATGGCGGGCATGAAGGTCGTCGTGGTGGCCTGCGACGAGAACGGCAACGTCGACCTGAGCGACCTGTCCGCCAAGATCTCGCAGCACGGTGCCTCCCTGGCCGCGATCATGGTGACCTACCCGAGCACGCACGGTGTGTTCGAGGAGGGCATCGGCGAGATCTGCTCGCAGGTGCACGAGGCCGGCGGCCAGGTCTACGTCGACGGTGCGAACCTCAATGCGCTGGTGGGTCTTTCCCGGCCGGGCGCGTTCGGTGCCGACGTCTCGCACCTGAACCTGCACAAGACGTTCTGCATCCCGCACGGCGGTGGCGGCCCGGGCGTCGGGCCGGTGGCGGTGCGCTCGCACCTGGCTCCGTTCCTGCCCAACCACCCGCTCGACGACCTGGCCGGTCCGGCCACGGGCATCGGCCCGGTGTCGGCGGCGCCGTACGGCTCGGCGGGCATCCTGCCGATCTCGTGGGCGTACGTGCGCATGATGGGCCTGGAGGGTCTGACCCGCGCCACCCGCACCGCGATCCTGACGGCCAACTACGTGGCGACCCGGCTGCGTCAGCACTACCCGGTGCTCTACTCGGGCCGGGACGCGCTGGTCGCGCACGAGTGCATCCTCGACCTGCGCCCGCTCACCAAGGCCACCGGCGTCACGGTCGACGACGTGGCGAAGCGCCTGGTGGACTACGGTTTCCACGCGCCGACCATGTCGTTCCCGGTCGCCGGCACGCTGATGGTCGAGCCGACCGAGAGCGAGGACCTGGCCGAGCTCGACCGGTTCTGCGACGCGATGATCGCGATCCGCGCCGAGATCGACCAGGTGGCCGCGGGTTCCTGGCCGGCCGACGACAACCCGCTCGTGAACGCCCCCCACACGGCGCAGTGCCTGACGGGGGAGTGGGAGCACCCGTACAGCCGGTCGGAGGCCGTGTACCCCTCAGGTGTGAACCCGCGGTTCAAGTACTGGCCGCCGGTGCGCCGGATCGACGGTGCGTTCGGTGACCGCAACCTGGTCTGCTCGTGCCCGTCGCCGGAGGCGTTCGAGGACTGACGGGGATCGTGCTCCTGGCCGGGTGATCACCTCACCCGGCCAGGGCCGCCGCGCCCACCCGGATCTGGGACCCCACGCGGGTCTTGACCACCTCGACCTGCGCCGGGATCCGGTCGCGCAGATCGGCCACGTGACTCACCAGCCCGACCGAGCGGCCGCCGCTGCGCAGGCCGTCGAGCACGTCCATCACCTCGTCGAGAGTGTCCTGGTCGAGGCTGCCGAAACCCTCGTCCACGAGCAGGGTCTCGATCACCGCGCCGCCCGCCTCCGCCTGCACCACGTCGGCCAGGCCGAGCGCCAGGGCCAGTGACGTGCAGAACGTCTCGCCGCCCGAGAGGGTGGCCGGGTCACGCTGCACGCCGGTCCAGCCGTCGACCACCGCCAGCCCCAGGCCCGAACGGGCCCCGCCCCGCGACGGGCCGTCGGTGTGCACCAGCTCGTAGCGCCCGCCCGACATCGCGGCCAGCCGCGCGCTCGCGGCCTGTGCCACCTGTTCCAGCCGGGCCGCCAGCACGTACGAGCTCAGGCGCATGCGCAGCTGGTTGTCGGCGCCGGTGCCCTCGACACAGCGCGAGACCGCGTCGAGCGTGGCGAAAGACTCACGCAGAGGACGGGTCTCGAGCGCCTGGCGTTCCAGGTCGGCGGCCAGTCCACCCAGGGCCTGGGCCGCGCGGGTGGCCAGGGTGTGCCGTTCCTGCGCGGCCTGGTGCGCCTCGCGGGCCTTGTCGTACGCGTCGCGCAGCTCGTCGGCGAGGGCGTCGAGATCGGGTTCGGGCTGCCAGTGACGGACGCGGATCACCTCGCCTCCCGCGGTGGCCCCGGGCGTTCCGGGCGCGGCGCCGGCCGGTGACGCGGACGTTCCGGCCCCGGAGCCGGAAGACGCGGAGTCGCCGTCAACCGGGCTCGCGTCAACCGGGCTCGCGTCAGCCGGGGCGCTGGCAGCCGGGGCGCTGGCAGCCGGGGCGCTGGCAGCTGGGGCGCTGCCAACCAGGGCGCTGCCAACCGGGGCGCCTTCGGCCGGGGCGCCGGTTGTCGGTTGTGCGGAACCCGTTGTCCTGTCGCCGACCTCGTCCAGGCCGATGTCCGAGCCGATGTCCGAACCGGCATCCGAGCCGTCCTCCGAGTCGCCCGAGTCCTGCTCGGAGCCGGGAGAGAGCGCCACCACCGCGGCCTCGGCCCACAGCTCGAGCATCGGCTGATCGCCGGCGCCCTTCTTCTTGCGTGGTTTACGCGGCGCCCGCCGTTTCGGTGGCTCCAGCGCGGCCTGCTCGTCGCGGGCCAGCTCGTCGAGGAGCGCGCCCACGCTGGCCAGCCGGTTCTCGTGGTCGGCGATCGCCTCGGTCAGCTCCGCGCGCTCACCGTCGCTCAGCGCCGCCTCGGCCGCCGCCTCGCGGGACGCGAAACCGGCCGCCGTGGAAGCCTTGTCGGCCGCCGCCCGGGCCCGCTTGAGCCGGGCCAGCGCCGCGACCAGAGCGCGCGCGGCCTCCTCGTACTCGGTCAGGGCGTCGGCGGCGGCCATCACCCGGGCGTGCCGGGTGGGCAGATCGGCGTCGTCACCGCGGGCCTCGTCGAGGCGGGTGCGCAGGTCGTCGCGGCGGCTGTCGAGCGCGGCCAGCTCTTCGCGCCCGGCCGCCGCGGTGGCGGTGGCCGTCTCCAGGCGGGTCTTCGCCGTCGCGAGCGACGCCTGCAGTCCCTCGAGCTCGGCCATCACGTCTTCGAGACGCAACGCCGCCCGCTGTGCCTCGAGCAGCCGTTCCTGGGCCTCGGCGAGGTCGGCCATCGCGGTGCCGGCGTCGGCCCCGCCCGAGACCGCGGCCAGCGCCGCGAGCTGCTGCCGCCCGGCCTCGACCAGCTGGCGCGCCTTCTCGCGGCGGGAGGCCGTCTGGGCCTCACGCTCGGCGGCGCGCTCCTGCTCGTCCTCGGTGACGGCGCCGCCGCGGTGCCGGGCCGGGCGGGGGTGCTCGTGCGACCCGCAGACCGGGCACTCCTCACCCCGGCCGAGTCCGGCCGCCAGCTCGGCGGCCATCCCGGCCAGACGCCGCGCCTGCAGTTCCTGCGCGGCGGCGACGGCGGCCTGGTGCACGTCGGTGACGGCCCGCAGGGTGTCTTCGAGCCGGGTCTGCTGCTCCTCCAGCTCCTGCGAGCGCAGCACCGCCGAGGCGACCCGCTTGGCCCGGTCGAGGTCGTGGCCGCGGTCTTCCATCGACGAGGCCAGCACCTCGCCCTCACCACGCTCGTCGAGCAGCTTCTGCACCCGCCGGCCCAGGTCGAGCCCGGCCTGCTCGGCCTGCTCGCGTTCGGTCTCGGCGGCGGCCACCTGCTCGTGCGTGGTGACGACCTGCTTGTCGAGCCGCCGCAGCTCCAGCTCGGACGACAGCAGCGAGGTGAGCGCACCCAGCTCGGTGCGCAGCTCGGCGATCTGCGCGGAGACCGTGGCCGTCTCGCCGAGCGGCCCGTGGAGGGCCTCGGCCGTGGAACGGGCCGTCTCGACGCGGAATTCGGCGGTCTCGACCTCCGCCGACGCCGCGTCGAGCTCGGCCAGCAGCGGCAGCAGCACCGGGGCGTGCCCGGCGGCCTGCAGCCGTGCCCTGCGCTCGTCGTGATCGCCCGAGCGCGCCACCAGTAGATCACGTTCGGCGGTGAGTTCGCGCCGCCGGTCGCGCAGTCTCAGGCGTTCGGTGGCCGCGTCGTGCCCCGAGCGGGCCTTCTCGTGGGCGGTCTCGGCCCGGCGCACGGCCGCGTGGGCCGCACGCAGCCCGGTGGCCGCCTCGGTGGCCCAGCCCCGCACCAGCGCGGCGACGGCCTCGGTGTCACCCAGGTCCGGGTCGGCCCCCGCCAGCGAGCCACCCACGACACCGTGCGCCTCGCACGCCCGCGCGTACAGCCGGGCGGTCTCGGCCCGGGCCGCACTCACCGAACCCGCGCTCTCGCGCCGCCGTTCGCCCAGCCAGTTCTCCACCGAGGCGAAACGGTCGGTGCCGAACAGCTTCTGCAGCAGCGGACGGCGTTCTTCGGCGGAGGCCCGCAGGAACGCCGCGAACTCGCCCTGCGGCAGCATGATGAGCTTGGTGAACTGGTCGGGCCCGAGCCCGACGAGCCGGCCGATCACCTCGCCCGCCTCGTCCATGCGGTGGGTCAGCCCGACCCAGCCGTCGGCGAAGCGCTCGCGCACCACCACGTGCGCCTGCTCCCGGGTGAAACCGGTGCCGCGTTTCTTCGGGCGCTGCCACTCCGGGGAGCGGGCGATCTCCAGACGCCGCCCGGAGACGGTGAACTCGCACACCACCTCGGACTTCACACCGGACGCGGCGTGGTCGCTGCGATAGCGGGCCCCGGCCCCGCGGCTGCCCGGCACCCGGCCGTACAGCGCGAAGCAGATCGCGTCGAGCACGCTGGTCTTGCCCGCGCCGGTGGGGCCGTGCAGCAGGAACAGCCCGGCGGCGTTCAGGTCGTCGAAGTCGATGCGCTGGTGCCCGGCGAACGGGCCGAAGGCGGTGATCTCGAGCCGGTGCAGCCGCATCAGGCACCGCCCAGCAGCCGGTCGAGGTCGGTGTCGAGCGACCCGGCCATCGAGGCCAGGTCCTGGTAGGCCGGGCCGGTGACGACCCCTTCCATGCTCTCGATCAGCGCGGCCTCGAGAGCCCGGGCGAGCAGCTGGGTCTCGGCCAGGGTGGCCGGGCGCCCGCGCACGTGCTCGAGAAAGCCGCAGCACACGTCGAGATCGGGCAGCCCGGCGATCTTCTCGGTGTACGAGGAGTCGTCGGTGGCACCGCTGCGCTCGGGTTCGAGGCGCAGCTCGAGCAGGTGCGGGAAGCGCCGCCGCAGCCGTTCCATCGGCTCGGCCGGGCGCTGCGGGTCGGTCAGCGTGACCTGCACCCAGGCGTCTTCGGCCCCGGCGTGGGCGGACGAGGCCAGGAGATCGTCGAGCCGCCCCCGCAACCGGGCCAGCCGCCGCGGCACCGGCGCCTCGACCGCCTCCACCGTTCCCAGGCCGTCAGAACCCAGCGTGACCAGCCAGCTCCCCTTGCGCTGATCCGCCTCCGAGAACGAGAACGCCAGCGGGGAACCGCTGTAGCGCACGTGCGGCGACAACTGCTGACGCCCGTGCAGATGCCCGAGCGCCACGTAGTCGATGCCGTCGAACAGGCTGAGCGGCACCTGGCCGAGACCGCCCACGGCGAGCTCACGTTCGCTGTCGGAGGCGGCCCCGCCCATGACGAAGGCGTGCGCGCTCACTACCGAGCGCACCCCGGGCCTGCGCGAGGCCCGCACCCGGGCCATCGCGGCCCCCAGCACCCCGACGTGACTGCGCTCGCTGCCCAGCGGCCCGGAGGCCAGCGCGGGCTCCAGGTAGGGCAGCGGGTAGAAGGCCACGTCATCGATCATCACCGGCGTTCCCACGGTGGAGACGTCGGTGCGAATGTGCAGTCCCGCCGCACCCAGCAGCCGCGCGTTGAAGCCCAGCCGGCGGGCCGAGTCGTGGTTGCCGCTGGAGACCACCACCTGGGCACCGGCGGACACCAAACGGTGCAGGCCCTCGTCGAGGAGGGCGACCGCGTCGACGCCGGGCAGGGCCCGGTCGTAGATGTCCCCGGCGACCACCACCACGTCCACCCGCTCGGTGCGCACCACGCTCACCAGCTGGTCGAACTGCTGGGCCTGGGCGCTCAGCAGATCCACCCGGTGGAACGACCGGCCCAGGTGCCAGTCGGAGGTGTGGAGGATGCGCACGACCCACACGGTAGGCACCCGCACCGACAAACTCGTCATCGGCGCGCCCGGAATACGGACAAAAGCGGAGTGTCCGGGCGGTGAATCGGGCACTTCGGTACCGGCCGCCCAAGGGGGGCGACGCCCCCGAAGGCCACCGGAACGTCCAAAAGCGGTGCCCCGCCCGCCGCATTCGTTGATCATCTGCCCTCGCCAGCAACCCGAAGGTGTGGTTTGGTCGAAGGCATGGGTGACGAGATCTCGGCGATCCGCTACTCGGCGGAGGAGAGGCAGCGCTACCGCGAGAAGGTGGACCTCTGCCTCGACGTCTTCGAACGTCTCCTGGCCACCTGGACGTTCGACGACGACCGTCCGATGACCGGCCTGGAGATGGAACTGAACCTGGTCGGCGGCGACTTCCGGCCGACGCTGCGCAACACCGCGGTGCTGGAGAACATCGGCGACCCGAACTTCCAGACCGAGCTGGGTGCCTACAACATCGAGCTCAACGTCGAGCCGGCACCGCTGAGCGAACTCGCGCGCCTGGAGACCCGTCTGCGTGACGTGCTCAACCACGCCGAGCAGGCCGCCAACGCCCGCGACGCGCACATCGTGATGGTCGGGATCCTGCCCACCACGATGCCCGAGCACCTCAACGACCCCGAGTGGATGACGGCCTCGGCGCGCTACAAGGCCCTCAACGACTCGATCCTGGCCGCCCGGGGCGAGAACCTGCACCTGGACATCCACGGCGCCGAGCGCCTCTCCACGTTCGCCTCCTCGCTGGCTCCCGAATCCGCCTGCACCAGCGTGCAACTGCACGTGCAGGTGCAGCCCGAGCGGTTCGCCAGCGCCTGGAACGCCGCGCAGGTGCTGGCCGGGCCGCAGCTGGCGATCGGGGCCAACTCGCCGTTCTTCTTCGGCCGCCGGCTCTGGGCCGAGACCCGCATCGAGCTGTTCAAGCAGGCCACCGACACCCGCCCGCAGGAGCTCCAGAACCAGGGCGTCCGGCCGCGGGTGTGGTTCGGCGAGAAGTGGATCTCCTCGATCTTCGACCTGTTCGCCGAGAACGGCTGGTACTTCCCCTCGCTGCTGCCCGAGATGAGCGAGGAGGACCCGGTGGCCGTGCTCGACGCCGGCCGGGCGCCCACGCTGCAGGAGCTGCGGCTGCACAACGGCACGGTCTACCGCTGGAACCGGCCGATCTACGCGGTGGTCGACGGTGAGCCGCACGTGCGCGTCGAGAACCGGGTGCTGCCCGCCGGACCGACCGTGGTCGACACCGTGGCCAACGCGGCGTTCTTCCACGGCGCGCTGCGCTCGCTGATGGACGACCAGCGACCCGCCTGGTCGAAGATGTCGTTCGCGGCGGCGGAGGACAACTTCCTGGCCTGCGCCAAGGACGGCCTGGACGCGCAGGTGTACTCGCCGCAGCTGGGCCAGACCGGTGCCGAGGAGCTGATCCTGCGGCGGCTGCTGCCGATGGCGGTGCAGGGGCTTCAGTCGGCCGGGGTGCCGTCCGACGACCTGGACCGGTACCTGGGCATCGTGGAGGGCCGGGTGAAGACCGGGATGAACGGCGCGGCCTGGCAGGTGGCGGCGGTGGAGCGGCTCGAGCAGGGCACGGCCGGCCGGCCGGGTCTGGACCGGGCCGAGGCGCTGCGCACGATGACCGAGCTGTACTGCGAGGGGATGCACGCCAACGAACCGGTGCACACCTGGTCGTTGCCGTAGATTCGCCCGGTGTGAGAGCGAGACGCTGGTTCGGGCGCGGTGAGGTGGCCATCGGCCGCATGTGGGAGGGATGGGTGAGCAGGCACCCGGCCGAGGAGCAGAACCCGATGGACGAGAACCCGCGCCGGCGCCGCGACGTCGAGGACGTGATCGGCGACTGTGCCGTCTACGAGCCCGGTCTGGGCCGCAGCACCCGCCTGCCGATGCAGCAGGCGGCCCGCACGGCCCGGCGCACCGACGGTTTCGTCTGGATCGGCCTGCAGAACCCCGACCCGGAGGACGTCATGCACGTCGCCGAGGAGTTCCGGCTGCCCGCGCTGGCCGTGGAGGACGCGATCAGCGCCCACCAGCGGGCCAAGCTCGAGGTGTACGAGGACCTCTGGTTCATGGTGCTGCGCCCGGTCCGGTACGTGGACAAGGACGAGATCGTCGACGTCGAGGAGATCGCGCTGTTCGTCGGCCGGCACTTCCTGGTCTCGGTGCGGCACGGGAAGACCGACGTGCTCACCCGGGTGCGCAAGGAGCTCGACGGGGGAAAGCTCGAGGCCAGTCAGCGCGGGCCGATCGCGGTGCTGCACCGCATCGCCGACCTGGTCGTCGACGAGTACGCGGTGGTGGCGACCTCGATCGACGACGACATCGCGGAGATCGAGCAACAGGTGTTCGGGGTGCGCGAGGGCGATCACACCGAGCGCATCTACAAGCTCAAGCGGGAGGTGCTGGAGTTCCGCCGGGCCGCACTGCCGCTGGGGGAGCCGCTGCTGCGCCTGACGCAGGGGTCGGTGCCCGGGATGGACCAGGACAAGAAGGCCCGCCAGTACTTCCGCGACGTGCACGACCACATCATGCGGGTGACCGACGAGATCGAGCGTCAGGACAGCCTGCTCTCCGACGTGCTGCAGGCCAACGTGGCGCGGCTGTCGGTGACCCAGAACGACGTGGCGATGCGGCAGAACGAGGACATGCGCAAGATCTCCGCGTGGGCCGCGATCGGCCTGGTGCCGACCGGGATCGCCGGGATCTACGGGATGAACTTCGAGAACATGCCGGAACTGACCTGGCACTACGGCTACTACTTCGCGCTGTCGGCCATCGCCGGGATCAGCGTGGGACTCTGGGCCCTCTTCAAGAAGAACGACTGGCTGTGACCGACACCGATCCGTAACCGACACCAATCCGTGCGGCCCCGGGTGCCGAACTCACGCTGACCGGAACGGACGGAGGGGCGGGGTATGGCGCAGAGAGAGACCGTGCCGGGGCTGAGGACCGCCCCGGATCCCGGCGAGAGCACCGAGGCCCTGCTGACGCGGGTGGGCCGGGGGGACGAGGCCGCCTTCGAGCAGGTCTACGCCCGCGTCGCCGACGTGGTGTTCGGCCTGGCCCGCTCGGTGCTGCGGGATCCGCACCAGGCCGAGGAGGTCGCCCAGGAGGTGCTGCTGGAGGTCTGGCGCACCGCGGCCCGTTTCGACGAGGCCAAGGGCAGCGCCCGCGCCTGGATCGCCACGCTGACCCACCGCCGGGCGGTCGACCGGGTGCGCAGTTCCCAGGCCGCCCGCAACCGCGACGAGGCGGTCGCCTCCCGCAGCAACGAACGCGAGTACGACGAGGTGGTGGAGAAGGTGGAACGCCGCCTCGACGCCGAACGGGTGCGTCACTGCCTGGACGGCCTGACCCCGCGCCAGCGCGACACGGTCACCCTGGCCTACTACGGAGGGCGTTCGTACGCCGACGTGGCCGGCCTCATGCACCTGCCGCTCGGCACGGTCAAGACCCGGATGCGCGACGGCCTGATCCGTCTACGAGACTGCCTGGGGGTGGGTTCCGATGCCTGAGATTCACGATCTGCACACGCTGACGGCGGCCTACGCCCTCGACGCGCTCGACGAGCTGGAACGCCGCGCCTTCGAACGGCACCTGCGCGAGTGCGAGCCCTGCCGCGTCGAGGTGCGCGAGTTCGGTGAGGCGGCGGCCTCCCTGGCCGACCGGGTCGCCGAGCCGGCTCCGGCGGGCATGAGGGACGCGGTGCTCACGCAGGTGCGTGAGACCCGTCAGGTGTCGGCCGGGTCTCTCGACGGGGGACGCGCGGCCCGCCCGGGCCGGGCCCGTCGCCTTCTCGCCGGGGCGGCCGCCGTGCTGGTGCTCGTCGTCGGTGTCGGGCTGGGTGGGCTGGCCTGGAACGAGCACCGCTCGCTGCGGGAGGCGCAGACGCTGGCCGAGGGCATGGCCCGGGTGCTGCGTGACCCGGACCGGATCTCGACCGCGGGCGATGTCAGCGGTGGCGGCACCGTCACGATGGTCATGGCCGGGGACACCGCCGTGCTCTCGGCCAGCGGGGTGCCCGACGCCCCGCACGGTCACGAGTACCAGATGTGGGTGATCCGCGGCGGTTCGGTGGTCTCGGGCGGTCGTCTCGACCTCCGCGACGGCGACGGCAGCGCGATGATGACGGGCCTGAGCCCCGACGTGCGGCTGGCGGTGTCCGTCGAGCCCGAGGGCGGTTCGGAACGGCCGACGACCACCCCGGTGGTGCAGCTCAGCGCGTCCACCCTTGAGTGATTGTTGTTGCTGGTGGGGCCTTTGAGCTGAGCCTCGGACGATCGGACGAGAGACGAGGGGGGTGTGTCGCTCTGCCCCGCGGCCGGGTGCCGCGGGGCAGGGTGGACACCGGAAACTCCGTGTCCACCGGTCGAATTGCCAGGGAAGAAGGCTCGTTCCATGAACACCCAGATCCGCCGGATGCTCGTCGTCGGTGCCGCGCTCACGGTCACCACCGGCCTGGCGGCCTGCAGTGGCAGTGACGACAAGACCGAGGCCGCACCCACCACCGCCACCACCAAGCCGGCCAACGTCTCGGTCGAGATGGCCAGCCTGGTCGGCCCGGGCTGCAACGCCTACGCCGCGCAGGTGCCGACCGGCAAGGGCTCGGTCGAGGGCATGGCGAACGACCCGGTGGTCACGGCCGCGAGCCACAACCCGATGCTCAAGACCTTCACCCAGGCCGCCACCGGCAAGCTGAACAAGAAGGTCGACCTCGAGGACACCCTGAACGGCGGCGAGTACACGATCTTCGCCCCGGTCGACACCGCGTTCGCCCAGCTCTCCTCGGCCGACCGCAGCGACCTGCAGAAGGACGCCGGCAAGCTGACGAAGCTGCTCACCTACCACGTGGTGGCCGGCGAGCTGGCGCCCGGCAAGGTCAGCGGCAAGCAGGTCACGGTGGAGGGCTCGGAGCTCGAGATCACCGCCAAGGGCAACGAGATCAAGGTCGACGGGGCCAACGTGAGCTGTGGTGGCATCAAGACCGCCAACGCCACCGTCTACCTCATCGACAAGGTGCTGCAGCCGGCCGACGACAAGAAGTAGTCACCCTTTTCGTGACCGGTCGTCACCGCCTGCTGCTTTCGGGTGATTCCCGCTCAAGGGCCTGAGCGACAGGCAGTGACGACCCCACACTGGACCCGGCAGGAACGTTGGCCGGATGAGGGTGGGTTCAGCAGATGGTGTCGGTCGCCTGGGGCAGCAAGCTGGTCGTCCGTGCGGGCGACGTGTCCGTGTCCATGCGCTCGTTGCGCAACGTGGACATCGGCGGTTCCGGCTGGGCCATCCCGGTCATGGCCGATCTGCGGAGCCTCCAGGCCGCCGGGCTGCCCGGCCGTCCCGCCGTCGTCGACCTGACCACCGACTCCGGCCCGATGCAGGTGGACGTCGAGATCGTCGCCACCGAGGGCGATCTCATCCTGCGGGCGCCGAAGGTCCGGGCCTCGCGGCCGATCCGCGCGGCGTCGCTCACCGACCAGCGCCGCGAGAACGTGCGCGGGCCGGTGCGTCTGGAGTTCCGCGGCACCCTGATGCCGCAGGCCCCCCGGCGCGCGCCCGCCCGGGTGCAGCGCGGGCTGCTCGCGGCCTCGGGGCCCGGCCCGGACGCCCAGGCCGAGCTGGTCGGCGTCACCACCTCGATCTCGGCCGGGGGTGTGTGCGTCGACCTGTCGCAGGCCGTCCCGTTCGCCGTCGGCGGCACCCTGTACGGCGAGATCACCCTGCCCAACGGTGATCTCGTGCCGACGCTGATGATCGTGCTGGAGGAGACCCGCGACGGTTTCCGGGCCGAGTTCACCGACATCTCGCCGATCGACACCGAACGGCTGGTGCGGCTGGTGTTCCACCGGGAGCGTGCGGAGCTGGCCGAACGAGGCTGACCTCTCAGGCCAGGAAGCGCGGGGCCACGGCCCGCAGGTGCTCCAGACTCGCCGCCTGGGCGCGCGGGTCGTCCAGCTCGATCGCGACCTGCCCCTCGTAACCGGTTGCGGCCAGGGCGTTCAGCGCGGCGGCCACGTCCAGCGAGCCTTCGCCCAGGGGGAGGTGGTGGTCGATCACGCCGTCGTTGTCGGTGAGCTGCACGTGCCCGATGTGACCGGCCAGCTGCTCGACGAACCGCACCGCGCCACCCGGCAGCAGGTTCGCGTGGCCCAGGTCGGCGCAGGCCGTCAGGGCGGGGGAGCCGGCGAGGCCGAGGATGGTGAGGACCTCGGCGGCCGTGCAGCCCAGATAGCGGATCTCGGCCTCGGCCGGTAGCTCGTTCATGTTCTCCAGCGCCAGGGTGATGCCCCGCTCCCGCGCGTACGAGGCCGCGGTCGCCAGAGTGCGGGCGGCCTGCTCGACCCGGGCGTCCTTGTCGTCGCCGAACCAGTAGCCGGCGTGCACGATGACGACGGGGCAGCCCAGGGCCTGGGCAAGATCGACATAGCCAGTCAGATGGGCCGCGACCGCCTCCCGGACACCCGGTGTGATCTCGGCGACGAGCGGGTGATCGAGAACCAGCTCACGGCCACGCTCGGGGTCAGCCGCCCGCCGCTGCGCGAGGCCCTGCGCATCCTGCAGCAGGAGGGCCTGATCGAGCAGGTGCCCCGGCGCGGGGCCGTGGTGCGGGTGCTCACGCTGCACGACGTCTACGAGATCGTCACGCTGCGCACCACCCTCGAGACCATGGCCGTGCGGCTGGGGGTGCCCTGCCACCACCCCACCCGCCTGGAGCGGCTGCGCTCGGCGCTCGAGGAGTGGGAGCGCAACGCGGCCGACGGGCGCGAGGACCTCTCCACCGAGGACTCCTCACGCTTCCACCTCGCATTCATCGCCCTGGCCGGGCACTCCCGGCTCGACGACGCCTATCGCGCCATCGCCCTGCAGCTGCGGATGTGCATGCAGCTGAACCGGGCGGCGCGCTCGTCGTCGGAATCCCTGAGCGAGCGGGCGGCCCGGCACCGGCGGCTGTTCGGGACCATCGAAAGCGGTGACGCGACGGCGGTTCTGGCTGAGATGGCCGACCCGGCGTCGCTGAGCTTCGTGCTGTCGTACGCCGAGACCCACCCGCCGACGACCCCGGAGTCCCGGGCCTGGCTGGAGTCGATCACAGGTCCAGCACGAGCGGGCCTTCCGCGCAGCGGCTGATGCAGATCATCATCGTCCGGCCGCTCGCGCGCTCGGTGTCGGTGAGCAGGCTGTCGCGGTGCTCGGGAACGCCTGCCAGTACCCGGGTCTCGCACGCGCCGCAGTAACCGCTCTCGCAGTCGTAGGCCAGGTTCGGGCGGGCCTGGCGCACCACCTCGATCAGGCGCAGGCCGGCCGGCACGGACAGACGGGTGCCGGTGCGGTGCAGCACGACCTCGAACGGGGTGTTGGTGGCCGGGTCGCCCAGGTTGCTCAGGTCGCCCGGCTCGCCCGGGTCGCCAGGAGCCGTGAAGCGCTCGGTGTGCAGCTCCAGACCCACGGCCGTGCAGGCCGATTCGACGGCGGCGAGCATGCTGGGCGAACCGCAGGCGTAGACGGCGGTGCCCGGCGGGGTGCCGGCCAGCCGGTGCGGGAAGTCCGGGTGGCCGACCTCGTCGTAGGGCACGACGGTGAGCGGGCCCAGCGGTTCGAGCTCGGGGACGAACGCCATGGTGGCCCGGCGGCGCCCGCCGTAGACGACCTCGAACGGAGTGCCGGAGGCCGCCACCGCGCGGATCATCGGCAACAGCGGTGTCATGCCGATGCCGCCGGCCAGGAACAGGTAGCGATCGGCGGGCAACAGCGGGAAGTGGTTGCGGGGCGGTCGGAATCCCACCTCCAGGCCGGGGACCGCGATGTGGTGCAGTTCGAGGGAGCCGCCGCGCCCGTCGTCCTCGCGCAGCACCGCGATCCGGTAGCGCGCGCGGTCGGTGGGGTCGCCGCACAGCGAGTACTGCCGCAGTTGCCCACTCGGCAGCACGATCTCGAGATGGGCGCCCGGTTCCCAGTCCGGCAGCGACCCGCCTCCGGGCGCGGTGAAGGTGACCGAGACGATCTCCTCCGCGATCTCGTGCGTGCTCTCCACCACGAGCGTGCTGTTCGGCACCGCGACGCGCGGGCCGGGGGAGAAGCGGGCCGGGATCGCGTCCCAGCCGGTCTGGTTGCCCTTGGTCGGGTACTCCTCGAGACCGTCCTCGTCGACGGTCCAGTCGCCGAGCCGGGTGAGCACCTGGGTGATCATCTCGGTGAACATCGCCCGGGCCAGGTGGGCGCCGGCACAGCGGTGGGTGCCGATGCCGAAGCTCACGTGGCGGCGGGCGTCGCGGTCGAGGTCGACCGTGTCCGGATCGGGGAACACCACCGGGTCGTGGTTGGCCGCGACCCACGCGACCAGCACCCGTTCGCCGTGACTCACCGGGCAGCCGCCGATCGACGTGTCGGTGGTGGCGGTGCGGGCCATCGACTGCGACGGCGAGAACGCGCGCAGGAACTCCTCGGTCGCGCCCCGGAGCAGGTCGGGTTCGGCGATCAGGCGGGCGCGCTGCGCGGGATGCCGGGCCAGGTGCACGAGCGTGGAACCGGTCAGCGAGGTGGTGGTGTCGACCCCGCCCGCCACCAGCAGGCCGATCACCGAGACGAGTTCGTCGTCCGTGAACGGGGATCCGTCGGGCCGTCGGGCCCGGACGAGGACGGAGACCGCGTCGTCGTGCGGTTCCACCCGCCGGGCGCGCACGAGTGAGCGGATGCGCTGGTCCATCACGCCCAGCCCGGCCGCGCCGCGGGCCGCTCGCTCGCTGCCAGCCCGGGCCGCGAAGATGTCGTGGATCGGGCCGGCCAGCAGGGCCCAGTCGGCTTCGGGGAACCCCAGCCAGTACAGGGTCACGGCGGCGGGCAGGGGATTGGTGAGATCCTTGACCAGGTCGGCACTTCCGCGTTCGATGAAGGCGTCGATGACGCGCGCGGTGTGCCGGGCGATCATCGGCCGCAGCCGGGCCACGGCGTCGGGGCTGAGCAGCGGGTCGACGAGGTCGCGGTAGGGCGTGGAGCGCGGCGGGTCGAGCTCGATCGGGAACTGCTCCAGACCGGCCCCGCGCGGGATCACGATGACGGTTCCCTCACCGTCCGGATCGGCCTCGCGGGAGGAGGAGAAGGTGGCGTCGTCACGGGCCACGCGCACCACGTCGGCGTAGGTGCTGGTGTAGACGTAGCCACCGTGCGCCGGGGTGCGGCCGACCGGGCAGGCCGTGCGGAACTGCGCGTAGTAGGCGCGGGGATCGGCGTTGGCCCGGTCGCTGTGATGGTCGAAGACGTGGGGGTGCCCGGAGGGAGAGGCCACGGCGTGTTCTCCTGATGTCGGTGCGCGGTGTTCCCCGGCCGCGCCACCGGGCCCCGCCCGCGTGCCGCCGACACCATAAGCACGCGAGGGGTCTGAAACAAGGCGGTTCACCGACAATTTCGATCGGTGGTCCGGGAACCGCGAAATGCTTCGGGCCGGTTACGTCACGTCACGACTGGTGATGCAGCGTTGACACCTGGACATACCGGGGCAAACATGTCGCTATGCCAGCCGTCGGCGCGTCCCGCGAGGTGGTCCCCGCCCTGCTCGTGACGGGTGGCGACGTGGTCACGATGGATCCGGCGCAGCCGCTGCTGCCCGGCACCAGCGTCGCCGTCAGCGGCAGCACGATCGCCGCGCTGGGCCCGGCCGCGCAGCTGCGTGAATCCTTCCCCGGCGCCACCGAGCTCGACGCGAGCGGCACGGTCGTCATCCCCGGCCTCGTCGACGCGCATCAGCACACCACGGTCGACCCCCTCGTGCGCAGCCTGATTCCCGACGACATTCCCTCGCCGGAGGCCATTTACGCGTGGGCGGTACCCCTGCACCAGCACGTCGACGGCGACGACGACGAGCTGTCGGCCACCGTCACCGCCGTCGACTGCCTCACCCGCGGCGTGACCACCGTGCTCGATCCGGGCACGGTCGCGCACCCGCTGCGGGTCGCCGCCGGGCTGCGGAACGCGGGCATCCGCGCCCGGGTGGGTGGCTGGGGCTGGGACACGCCGGGCCTGCCGTTCGCGGCGGCGGCCGGTGAGGTGCTGGCCGCCCAGCGCGAGAGCGTCGCCGCGGTGAACGCCGGGGGTGGCCCGGTCACCGGATGGGTCACCCTGGTCGGGCACGACCTGGCCGGGGACGAGCTGTTCCGGGGCGCGGTGAAGCTCGCCGAAGAACTGAACACCCAGGTCACCTGGCACCTTTCGCCCGGCCCGGACGACCCGGCGGCGTTCCTGCGGCGCCACGGCGTGCGCCCGGTGGAGCACCTCGACCGGATCGGGGCCCTCGGCGAGCGGCTCATCATCGCGCACGGGGTCTGGCTGGAGAGCGGTGAGCTGGAGGCCCTGCTGCGCACCCGCACGGCCCTCGCCGCCTGCCCGGGGGCCTACCTGCGGCTCGGTCAGGGGGTGGGAAGGGCCGGTCGCTACGCCGAATTCGTGCACCGGGGTGGACGTCTGGCGCTGGGCTGCGACTCGCACAACGCCGGTGACGCCCCCGACGTGCTGGGAGCCGCGCGCCTGCTGGCCGGGCTGGAACGCGACCGGGGCACCGAGCCGCCGCTGCGCGCGTCCGACGTTCTCGCCCTCGCCACCCGGGCCGGGGCCGAGGCGATCGGCGCACCCGACCTGGGGGTGATCGCCCCCGGTCACCAGGCCGACCTGGTGCTGCTCGACACCTCTCGCCCGGCCTGGATCCCGCGGGCCCCCGAACCGGACGCCCTGGCCCGCCAGATCGTCTGGGGCGGTGTCTCCGACACGGTCCGCGACGTGGTCGTGGCCGGCCGGGTCGTCGTCCGTGACCGTCGTCCTCTGCTCGTCGACCTCGCCGTGCTCCGGGAGGAAGCCGCCGGCCGTCGGGCCGCGCTGCTGGCCCGGGCCGGACTGAACCCTCGTCGAAAGGTCGCACCGTGAAGACTGTTCCGCTCCGCCTGGTGGCCGCGGCACTGGCCGCCGGGATCTCGCTCACGGCCTGCGCCAGCAACGACGACACGGCGGCGGCCGGGCCCGCCCCCACGCCGGGAGTGGCCGCGGAAGGCACCGTGCCGGAGGGGGAACCGGACGTGAACGGTGACGGCAAGGTCGTTGTCGGGGTGCTCAGCCCGGGTGACATCCACGACAAGGGGTACTACCAGAGCTTCGTCGACGCCGCCGGATCGTTCGCGCAACAGCAGGGCTGGCAGGTGATCAGCCGCGGCGGGGTCGCCCCGACCGACGCGCTGAACGCGGCCCGGGCCCTGTGCCGGCAGAAGGTCGACCTGGTCGCGCTGGGGGCCTCCGAGCTGTCCGACGCCATCCCGGCCTCGACCGAGGCGGTGTGCTCCGAGACCGCCTGGTACGTGCCGAGTTCCGAGAACGTGGAGCAGACCCCGGAGATCTTCCTGAGCTCCGACGACCCGGCGCAAGACCTGCTGGCGGCCGGCTACGCGGCCGGCCTGGTGCTGGAGGGCAGGAAGTCGGCGAAGGCCGGGTTCATCGCCGGGCCGGAGGCCGACTACAGCACCGAGGCGGCGAAGGCGTTCGAGGCGGGCCTGAAGCTGGTGAACCCCGCCACCACCCTGAGCGTGACCTTCACCGGTGACGCGAACGACCCGGCCAAGGGCCGCGAGGCGGCGCAGGCACAGATCAGCCAGGGCGTCGGCGTCACCTACCCCTACCTGGGCGGGGCCACCGACGCGGTCGCCGAGCTGGCGAACTCCTCCGACGTCGCCGTGCTCACCCCGGGCACCGACCGCTGCGACTCCACCGCCCCGGCCTTCGACATCTCGGTGATCTTCAGCCCCGGCGACTACTTCACCGCCGCCCTGCAGCGGTTCGCCGCGGGGGAGCTGCCGATGGGTGTGCAGAAGGTCTGGCGCATGGGCGTCGACCCGTACCCCACCGTGAAGATCTGCGACCCCACGCCCGAGCAGCAGCAGAAGGTCGCCGACTTCGTGGAGCGGGTCGGCACCGGCGAGATCGACGCCGTGGCCGAGGTGGCGAAGATCGGATGAGCGTCCCGGCGCTGGAGCTCTCCGGGATCAGCAAGCGCTTCGGGCCGGTGGTGGCCTGCGACGGCGTGGACCTCACGGTCGCCGCCGGTGAGATCCACGGCCTGCTGGGTGAGAACGGAGCCGGCAAGTCCACGCTGATGCGGATCCTGCTCGGGCTGGTGCGCAAGGACGCGGGAACCGTCGCCCTGGGCGGTGAGCCGGTCGCGATCGACGATCCGCAGACGGCCGCCCGCCTCGGCCTGGGCATGGTGCACCAGCACTTCAGCCTGATCGAGCCGCTGACCGTCTGGGAGAACGTGGTGCTCGGCGACACCGGCCGCGTCGACCGGCGCCGCGCCCGCGCCGACGTCGAGCGGGTGGCGTCCGGCTACGGGCTGCCGGTCGATCCGGACGCCCGGGTGGCCGACCTGTCACCCGGGCTCCGGCAGCGCGTGGAACTGGTGAAGTGCCTGCGGCGCGACCCTTCCGTGCTGATCCTCGACGAGCCGACGTCGGTGCTCACCCAGGCCGAGTCGGCCGAGCTCTTCGCCGTGCTGCGCACCCTCGTGCGCACCCGGGGCCGGGCGGTGGTCCTGATCAGCCACAAGCTGGGCGAGATCACCGACGCCACCGACCGGGTCACCGTGCTGCGCCGGGGCCGGGTGCGTTTCCGGGCGGCGACCGCCGCCACGAGCCCGGCCGAACTGGCACGCGAGATGGTGGGCCGGGACGTCTCTCTCCTGACCGGCGCGACCACCCGCGCGACAACCGGCGCCACCACCGAAGCGTCCACCGAAGCGACCACCGAAGCGACCACCGGGCCGACCACCGGCCCGACCCCCGCGTCCACCGTCGGGCCGGCCACCGCGTCCCTCATCGAGAGCCGACCCCGGAACCCGGGCCAGGCCCTGCGACTCAGGGGACTGACCGCACCCGGTATCGGGCCCGTCGACCTCGACGTGGCCCCGGGCGAGATCGTGGGCGTGTACGGGGTGGAGGGCAACGGCCAGAGCGAACTCGGGCGCGTGCTGGCCGGGCTGCTCACACCCGACCGGGGCACGGTGGAGGCCCGCGGCCTCGGCATGATCCCGGAAGACCGCCATCACTGCGGCCTGGTGCCGGATCTCAGCGTCACCGACAACCTGCTGATGAAGTCGGTCGGCACCTTCAGCAACCGGCTCGGCCTGCTCGACCGCCGGGCCATGCGACGCCGGGCCCAGCGGCTCATCGACGAGTTCGGCATCGTCACCCCGTCTCCCGACACGCCGGTGCGCCGGTTGTCGGGCGGCAACCAGCAACGCGTGGTGCTGGCCCGCGAACTGTCCTCGCAGCCGGAGGTTCTGGTGGCGGCGCGGCCCACGCACGGGCTCGACGTCGGCGCGACCGAGGAGATGTACGAACGACTGCGCCGGGCCGCCCGCGACGGGGTGGGCGTGCTGCTCGTCTCCACCGAGCTCGAGGAGGTGATGGCGCTGGCCTCGCGCATCGTGGTGCTGTCGCGGGGCCGGGTCACCGGGGAGCTGACCACGGCCGAGGCCACCACCGAGCGCCTGGGCCTGCTGCTCGGGGGCCTGGCGGCGTGAACGTCACGGGCCTGCGGGGCGGCAGCGTGCCGGCCCTGGCCGGGGTGCTGCTGCTCTCCGCACTGATCGTGCAGGCCACCGGGCACTCACCGGACTCCGCCCTGGAGGCCGTGTTCCGGGGGGCCCTGGCCGACGGACCGGCCCTCACCTCCACCCTGCTCGCCACCGCACCCCTGCTCCTGGTGGCTGTCGGCTCGTGCCTGGCCGCGCGCGCCGGGGTCTTCACCATCGGCCAGGAGGGACAGGTCCTCATCGGTTGCTTCACCGGGGCCTGGTTCGCCCTGCGGCTGGCGATCGACGGACCGCTCCTGCTGGTCGTGACGCTGCTCGGCGCGGCGGCGGGCGGCGCGCTCTGGGCCGGGCTGAGCGCGCTCATGCACCGCTGGCGCGGCGTGAACATCGTGGTCAGCACCCTGCTCATGGTGTTCGTGGCCCAGCAGGTGGTCGCGTTCTCGGTGGGGCAGGCCTGGTTCCTGCAGCAGTCGAAGGGGGACAAGGCGGTGGTGGCGCCGCAGTCGAACCAGCTGCCGTTGCCGGCCCGGCTGCCCTCGTTCGGTGAATACCCCTCGCTGGTGGTCAATCTCGGGCTGGTCCTGGCCCTGGCGCTGACCGTTGTGTCGGCCGTCGTCCTGGCCCGCACCCGCTGGGGGTTCCGGCTCACGCTCACCGGTCTCAGCCCGGCCGCCGCGCGGCACTCCGGGGTCCGCGTCACCCGGGTCACCTCGCTGGCCCTGGTGGTGTCCGGGGCCTTCTCGGGACTCGCGGGGGCACTCATGCTGGCCAGCCCGATCGGCACCTACCGGTTGCAGCCCGGGATGTCGGCGGGCGTCGGCTGGGACGGCCTGCTCGTGGCCCTGGTCGCCCGCGGCAACCCCTGGACGTGCGTGCCGGTGGCGCTCGGGTTCGGCGCGCTGCGGGCGGGCGGCAGCTTCCTGTCCGCCACCGGGGTGCCGTTCTTCCTGGTCGACGTGATCAAGGCGCTGGTGGTGCTGGCCCTCGTGGTGCGTCAGCCGTGAACGACATCGAGATCGTCCTCAGCAGCGGCGTCCGGCTGGCCGCGCCCCTGGCCTTCGCGGCACTGGGGGAGTACGTGGCCGAACGGGCCGGGTGCCTGAACATCTCCGTCGAGGCGATGATGCTCGGGGCGGCGTTCGCATCGGTCGCGGCCGCGTCGGCCACCGGCAGCGCCACGCTCGGGCTGGCGGCCGGGGTGGCCGCCGGCGCCCTGATCGCGCTGGTGCACGGCACGCTGAGCCACCGGGCCCGGGTCAACCCGTTCGTCGTCGGCCTCGCGCTGAACACCCTCGTCCTCGGCCTGACCAGCTACCTGATCGCCTCGTCGGACTTCGCGTCGCACCAGGTGACGCAGGTCAGCGTGCCGGTGCTGCGTGACCTGCCGGTGCTCGGGCCCCCGCTGGCCGTCGAGCGCTGGCCCGTCTACCTGCTCCTCGGCCTGGTGCCGCTGACCTGGTGGCTGGTCTCCCGCAGCCGCTGGGGCCTGGAACTGCGCTCGGTGGGCGAGAACCCGGAGGCCGCCGACGTCACGGGCATCCACGTGAACCGGCGGCGTCGGCAGGCCATGCTCTGGTGCGGGGTGATGGCCGGGCTCGGCGGGGCGCACCTGGCCGTGGGCGAGGTGGGGTCGTTCAGCCAGAACATGACCGCCGGACGCGGTTACATCGTGATCGCGGCGGTGATCTTCGGGGCCTGGCGGCTCGGGCGCACGCTGCTGGGCTGCGCGTTGTTCGGGCTGGCCGACGCGCTGCGCCTGGCGCTGCCCGCCCTCGGGGTCACGCTGAACTCGCAGCTGCTCGCCGCCGCGCCGTACCTGCTGGCGCTGGTGGCCATGCTGGTGTTCGTCGCCTCGTCGCGGCAGCCCCGGGCCCTGGGACAGCCCTTCGAACGGGGGTCTTCGTGAAAACCCCGGTTATGGCGGTGAGGTCAGCGCCGCCGCAGCGACGGCGTCTCGAGTGCGGGAGGCACGTACCCCACGTCGACCGGGTTGATCAGCGTGCCCGGGGCCACCACGTCGTCAATGGCGTCGAGTACGTCGTGGGGCAGGGGCGCCGCCCCCAGCTGGGCGGAGAGCTGCTCCGGCGTGCGCGGCCCCATGATCGCCGACGTGACCGCCGGGTGACTCAGCACGAATCCCAGCGCCAGCCGGACGAGCGGCAGCCCGGCCTCGTCGGCGATCGCCGTGAGTCGTTCCACCGCGGCCAGTTTCTGCTCCCGCACCGGGAAGTCGCCGTAGTCGAAGTGCTCCGGCTCGCGCAGCGCCCGGGAGCCGGCGGAGGGTTCCTGCCCCGCCCGGTACTTGCCGGTGAGCCAGCCCCCGTTGAGCGGGCTCCAGGCCAGCACGCCCAGATTGAACCGCGCCGCCGTCGGCAGCACCGCGGTCTCGCTGTGCCGCGCCAGGATCGAGTACGACACCTGCTCGGTGCCGAAGCGCTCGCGGTGCCGGTCGTGCGCGACCCACTGCGCCTCCACCAGCGCCTCGGCCGGGAAGCTGGACGTGCCGATCGCCCGGATCTTGCCCGCCCGCACCAGATCGCTGAGCACGCCCAGGGTCTCGTCGATGTCGGTGGACGGGTCGGGCCGGTGCACCTGGTAGAGGTCGAGGTGATCGGTGCCCAGCCGGCGCAGGCTGGCCTCGACCGCCCGGGTGATCCAGACCCTCGAGTTGCCGCGCCGGTTGCGGTCGAGCGGGTCGCCGGGCATCTCGTTGTGCCCCTTGGTGGCCAGCACGACGTGGTCGCGGCGCCCGGCCAGCGCCCGCCCGAGAAAGGTCTCGGACTCGCCGAACGCGTAGACGTCGGCCGTGTCGACGAAGTTCACCCCCGCGTCGAGCGCGATGTCGACCATGCGCCGGCACTGCGCCTCGTCGGGGTTGCCCCAGGCCCCGAACATCATGGTGCCCAGAGCCAGGGCACTGACCTCGATGCCGGTTCTTCCCAGCGTGCGGTACTCCACCCGAGCATCCTTACACGACCGACTGGAGATGCGTCATGCCCAACCTGACCTCGCCCCGCTGGACCCACGTCGCGCTGCCCACGGGCAACCTCGACCGGGCCGTCGAGTTCTACACGGAGCTGACCCCGCTGGTGGTGGTCGAGCGGTTCTCCGACGAGAACGGGGAGAGCGCCTGGCTGTCCAACGCCCAGCAGGTCGAGACCCCGATGGTGCTCGTGCTGGTCTCGTTCAACCAGGACAGGGGTGGGCAGCTGGGCCTGCTCACCCCGTTCGCGCACATCGGGGTCGAGGTGCCCGAGCGGGCGGACGTGGACGCGATGGCCGAGCGGGCCCGTGAACTCGGGTGCCTGCACTGGGAACCCCGGGACATGCCCGGCCCGGTCGGCTACATCTGCGCGCTCAAGGACCCGGACGGCAACGTCATCGAGATCTCGCACAACCAGAAGGTCTTCGAGCTGGTGCAGAAGCTGTGGGGTGATCGGGCTGAGTGAGGTCGTGCGGCGCTACCTGAGTGCTCTGAACACGGGCACGGTGGACGCGGCGGTCGCCTGTGTGAGCGAGGGTTTCGTCAACGAGCACACGAGCCGGGGAGGGGTGACGCGCCGGGGCCGGGCCGCGTACGCGGCGGCGCTGCCGGGTTTCCTGGCCGACTTCGCCGGGCTTCGTTACGAGCCGGAGTGTTTCATCGAAGACGGGGCGAGGGTCGCCGTTCCCTACGTGATGACGTTCCGGCCCTCGGCGCGGGTGCGGGGTGTCTTCGTGTTCACCCTGGACCCCGACGGCCTGATCGCCCACCGCGTGGACTACTGGGACTCGGCGGCCGTCCGGCCCCAGGACAGAGCCTAGTTCCCCCACGCGAGGTTCGGCAGCACGGCCTCGGCGATGGTGAACCGGCCACCCGGCAGCACCCCACCGGCCGGTTCGCCCATCGTCACCACGTGCTTGCCGAACTCCGGCACCAGAGGCCGCCCGACGTCCCTCCTCAGCCAGAGCCGCAGCAGATGACGCCGCCGCGAGGGCTCGGGAAAGTCGGTGTAGGCCGTGCGGGAGTGCAGGGCGGCGTAGTTCAGCAGCCACTGCACGTCGCCGGGCCGGAAGTTCATGTCCAGGGCCAGACCCGGCTCCTGCGAGATCTCGTCGAACAGGTTCAGCACCTCGACCTGCCCGGGCGTCAGGCGGGGCACCTCGGCGAACCGCTGCGCCGAGAAGACCATCGACATGCCCGCGTAGACGCTGAAGACCCCGTCGACGTACGAGACGACGGGGGAGGTGTAGGTGTTCGCCGGGGCGTCCGGATCCTGCGCCTTCCAGTCCCAGTGGAACGGCTCGAGCAGCAACGGGGCGAGATCCGGGCGCCGGCGCAGCAGTTCGTTGTAGATCGTGGTGCCGCTGACCAGGCTGCTCGCCCCGCCCTCCTTCGAGCCGCGCAGGCACATCAGCGCGACCACGTCGGAGGAGTCGGAGTGGAACGGCAGACGGTCGCGCACCCGAGAGGGTTTCGCGTCGGCGTCGGCGAGAGTCTTGTCGGAGGTGGCGATCACGTGGTCGAGCAGGTCGCCCATCTGGTTCTGCCCGATCGGCCGGCCGAGGTGCAGGCCCAGCACGAAGAAGATCGCACCGGCCAGCACGTCGCCGTAGTCCGGCGTGTCCAGCCCCCGCACCAGCAGGAATCCGCGCCCGGCGTCGAGCTGGCGGGCCGACTCCTGGTTCAGCCGGGTGCAGGCCGGCAGCGGGTAGTCGGCGGCGGTGACGGTGCGCAGGTCGGGGTCGTCGGCCACGAACCGGCGCCCGGCCGCCTCCAGGTCGGCCCGCTCGGCCGCGTCGAGCTCGTAGATCCACTCGGTGGAGGCGGCCAGGTCGGACCCCTTCCAGGCGGACGGGCCGGAGATCGCTTCCAGGGCGGTGCTCGTCATCGCGCGGGCTCCCCGGGGTGGAGGTTGGCGTCCGGACCAGGCTAGGTATCGCGTCCGGAATGCGTCAATATGCCGTCCGGGAGCAGGATCAGGCATGATCGCGTCATGGGCGACGTACGTGAGGCACATCCTGAGGTGGACGACGTGGTCGTGGAGGCCCTCGGCCTCTGCGGCGTGATCGACGGGCACAACGACCTGCCCTGGGCGAGGCGCGAGCGGTTCGGTCACACCACCGACGGGCTCGACGGCGACGTCCCCGGTCTGCACACGGACGCCCCCCGGCTCGCGGCCGGTGGCGTCGGCGGTCAGTTCTGGTCGGTCTACGTGCCGGTCGATCTCGAGGGCGCCGCCGCGGTCCAGGCGACGCTGGAGCAGATCGACTTCGTGCACCGCCTCACCGACGACCACCCCGGGCACTTCGTGTTCGCCCGTACCGCGGCCGATGTCGTGAGGGCCCGCGCCGAGGGCCGGGTCGCCTCGCTGATCGGGGCCGAGGGCGCCCACTCGATCAACGATTCCCCGGCCGTGCTGCGGATGTTCGCGCGTCTCGGCGTGCGCTACCTGACCCTGACCCACGTCACCGGCACCAGCTGGGCCGACTCGGCCACCGACACCCCCGTGCACGGCGGTCTGAGCGCCCGGGGTGCCGACTACGTCCGGGAGATGAACCGGCTCGGCCTGCTTCTCGACCTCTCGCACGTGTCGCCCGATACGATGCGGCAGGCTCTCGACCTCACCACCGCACCCGTGATCTTCTCCCACTCCTCGTGCGCGGCGCTCTCCTCGCACCCGCGCAACGTGCCCGACGACGTGATCGCCCGGCTGCCCGGGAACGGTGGCGTGCAGATGGTCTCGTTCGTGGCCGGGTTCGTGTCGCAGGAGGTCGCGGACTGGTGGGGCACCTCGGCCACGATGCCCGAGGGCCCGGGGCCCGTCGCGACGCTCGAGCAGGCGGCCGACCACGTCGAGCACGTCCGCTCGGTCGCGGGGCTCGCCCACGTCGGTCTCGGTGGCGACTACGACGGCGCGCCCTCGTTCCCGACCGGCCTGGAAGACGTCTCGACCTATCCGCGGCTGCTCGGTGAGCTCGCGCGGCGGGGCTGGACGGCGCCGGAACTGGCCGATCTGGCCGGCCGCAACGTGTTGCGGGTGCTGGAGGCCACCGACGAGGCCTTCCTGTCCGCGTCCGGAGGCACCTTCCTCTGAGGTCGCAGGAGGCCTCAGGTGGACGCCGCCCGGGCGTCGACCACCGTCGCCAGCACCCGGGCCTCCCGCAGCGCATCGTCGTCGCAGGTCAGCGGATCCACGTCGAGTGCCACCAGGTCGGCCGGCCCGCCCGGGAACAGGTGGCCCGCACGGCCGGTGACCTGGGCGGCGCCGGTGGTGAACAGGGCCAGGGCCTCGGCCGGGGTGATCGCCTGGGCCTCGCCCAGCGGGGTGTCCCGGCCGCGCACCCGGCGGGTGCGGGCCTGCCACATGCCGAACAGCGGCGGCAGCGGCGGCCCGGGCCCGTCGCTGCCGCCGCCCACGAGCACGCCGGCGTCGAGCCACGCCCGCAGCGGATTCGCCTGCGCGGCCTCGTCCTCGCCGAGCCGGTCGATGAGGGTGGTGCCGAACGCCCACTGCAGCGCCGGGTGGGCCGACAGCGCCACGCCGAGTCGCGCGGCCCGGGCCATCGCGGCGCGACCGGGTGAGAGGTAGCCGTGGATGATGTGGAAACCCGTTCCGCGGTAGGGACGTTCACCGGCCCAGTTGAGCACCTCGAGTACATCCAGCACGGCGTCGACCGCGGCGTCACCCACCGCGTGCACCCCGACGCCGCGCCCACGCAGCTCCGCCGTGCAGTGCCGGCGCAGGGTCTCGAGCGTGATCGTGCGGTTGCCGTGGTCGTCGGTGCCCGGCCACGGCACCGACCGCCAGGCCGTGCCGAGTGAACCTCCGCCGTCGAGAAAGAGTTTCGTCGGGCCGACCCGCAGCTGCCGCGGGTCGACGCCGGTGATCGCATCGACGGCGGCGGTGACGTCGAGCGGGTCGACCTCGTCCGAGCCCAGCGGCATGACGACGGCCCGCTGCCGCAGCCAGCCCTCCTGCGCGGCCCGCGTCCAGGCGGTCAGGTCGTCGAGCGCGACGGCCGGGTCCATCGCCGTGGTGATGCCGTGCTCCAGCAGCTCGGCCTGGCCCAGCCGGATCCAGCGCATCCGGGTCTCCAGGTCGGGCCGGGGTTTCCGGGCGAGGGCCACGGCCCGCTCGACGAGCACGCCGGTGGGGGAGCCGGTGCGGTCACGCTGGATGCGGCCGCCGGGCGGATCGGGCGTGGTGGCGGAGATCCCGGCCCACCGCAGCACGGACGAACTGACGATCGCGTCGTGCCCCTTGCGGTCGAGCACCACGAAGCGGCCCGGGCAGGCGCGGTCGAGGTCGTAGCGGTTGGGCAGGCGCCGCTCGGCCAGGTCGACGGGCTCGAACGCGGCGTCGGCCTCGATCCAGCCGTCGTGCGTGTCGGCGTAGTCGCTGAGCCGTTGCTGCAGGGCCTGGAGCGAACGGACGCCGGTCAGGTCGCAGCGGTCGCGTCGCCTCCCGGCCCACATCACGTGGACGTGGCTGTCGGTGAAGCCGGGCAGGACCGTTCCGGGCAGGTTGATCTCACGCACGCGGGCGCTGAGCTCGGCCCGCACCCAGCCCGGCGTGCCCCACGACACGATCGCCCCGTCGCGCACCCCGATCGCGCCGACCCGGGCCGGCAGGGCCCGGTCCGGGGAGAGGGTGTGGATGTCGCCGGTGATGAGGACGTCAGGCATGCCCGGGCTCCCGGAACGAGAGGGCGCCCGCATCGATCCCGCTCAGGTCAGGACCTCGCCCCGGCCGTCGGCGCGGGGGTCGGCCGCGGCGGACAGGCCCCCGGCGTCCAGGCGGCTGACCTGCACGTGACCGGCGTCGTCGCGCTTGCTCCCCGACGTGACCACGGTCAGTCCCAGATCGGTGGCCGCCGCCGCCAGGGCCTCGGCACCGGGCACCGCGGGCTCGAGCAGCAGCGTGGGCGAGGGCATTCCGAGGTCCCGCGAACCGATCACCCAGCGCGGGCGGTCGAGCACCGCCGACAGGTCGGGGGCCGTGACCACGTCGCGCGCCACCTGCGACAGGATCCACGCCTGGGCGCGGCCTCCCTGGCAGCCGAGGGCCACGACCGTCTCGCCGGAGACCGCGATCGCCGGGCACAGCGTGTGCGGTGGGCGGGCCCCGGGCTGGATCCGGCCCGGGTGCGCGGGGTCGAGGCTGAAGGCCGAACCCCGGTTGTGGAAGACGATTCCGGTGGCCGGGTCGAGGAAACCGGAGCCGAAGGTCTGGAACACGCTCTGGATCAGCGTGACCGCGGTGCCGTCGGCGCCGACGGCCGTGACCGCCACCGTGTCGCCGGCCGGCTTGGGACCGGTGGGCAGGGCGTCGACCGGGACGGACGACTGGCCCAGCAGGGCGGCCACGTCGACCGGACCCCGCGCCGGGTCGCCCAGCAGCGCGTCGCGGCGCAGTTCGGCGGCCCGGGCGGCGCCGAGCTCCTGGCCCGGGGCGGCGGACAGCACGGCCAGCAGAGCCGCCCCCTGACTGGGCGGGGGAGCGACCGACCAGACCACGCCGTCGACCGTCGCCGACAGCGGTTCGCCCACCTCGGCCCGGTGCACCGCCAGGTCGGGCTCCCGCAGGGGGCTGCCGAAAGCCTCCAGCGCGGAGGCGATCCGGGTGGCCAGCGGGCCGGTGTAGAACGATCGCCAGTCGGCGGCGATCTCGGTCAGGGTGTCCGCGAGAGCCGGCTGCACCAGAGGTGAGCCGACCGCCCGGGGCGCCGACGCGTCGTCCAGCAGGAGAGCCGACAACCCCGGATCGGAACGGACGACCGCGAGCCGGTCGAGCGTGCCCCGGGCCAGCCCGGGGCTCACGGCCACCCCCTCGCGGGCGAGCCCGATCGCGGGCGCCAGCAGGTCGGCGAGCGGCAACCGGGCACCCAGCCCGGCGAGCCGCGCCCAGCCCGCCACCACACCCGGGACCGTGACCGACAGCGGGCCGCCCGGGGGCATCCGGTCGAGCCCGGCCACCGCGGACACGTCGAGACCCTGGGCCGCGGCCCCGGCCGAGACCACGGCCCGTACCTCGCCCGAGGGCAGGCGGACCAGCGCGATCAGGTCACCGCCGACCGAGCACTGGTGCGGGTAGGCGACGGTGAGGGCGGCAGCGGCGGCGACCGCGGCGTCCACCGCCCCGCCACCGGCCTCGACCACCGCGCGGGCGGCCGACACCGCGTCGGGATGGGGAGCCGCGATCGCTACTGCTGCCATCGGTGTCTCAGTCCCTCGTGATCAGGACGGCCCGGGTGAAGGCGCCGTCGGCATCGACCAGTTTGGCCGGAAGACACACTAATTCGTACTCGCCCGGCGGCACCTCGTCCAGGTCCGCGTTCTCCAGGATCAGCACCCCGGCGTTCAGGAGGACGTGGTGGGAGTCCCAGGTGTCCGTGCGGGTGTGGTGCTCGAGGGTCATGTAGTCGGTGCCGATCAGCTCGACGCCGTGATCGACCAGCCACTGCGAGGCGGCCGGCCCGACACCCACCCAGGTCTGCGCCCGTTCGGGTTCCTTGAGCGGACCGGCCGAGTTCGTGGTCTTCAGCAGGACCCGCCGGTGCCCGGCGACGCCTGCCGCCTCCAGGTGCTCGGGGAGCACCTCGCCCTCGACCCCGGTGCAGTCCGCGACGATGGCCGGGCCGATCATCGAGTACAGCGACACCTGGTCGATCGGCGTCGCGCCGTCGACGAAGTGGGCCGGGGCGTCGACGTGGGTGCCGGTGTGCGCGCCCAGGCGCCAGCGGGTCACGTTGGACGCGTCGCCGTTGGCCAGCGACTCGACCACCTCGACCTCGGGTTTGCGGCCCCAGTGCAGCATCTTCGGGTGGATGGGGAGGGTGATGTCGTAGATCTTCATCGTCACGCCTTTCCGGGGCGATGGGTCGGGTCCGGCCAGGGCTCGGCGACGGCTCCGGCCACCGCCTCGGCGGTGGTCCTCACGCAGCGCTCGAACTCGGCCTTGCCGTGGTCGGCATTGGCCTCGTGCACGTCGCGGCCCCAGACCCCGGTGTCGCTGACCTGGTCCATGCGGTAGTCCCAGAACGAGTCCACGTCCACGTGCGAGGTGGCGCGGTCCATGTGCACGAGCTCGGGGTGCAGGTGCAGCATCACCGAGGTCTCGAAGAAGTTGGCGTGCATCAGGCCTCGCCCGTACTGCACCCGGCCGTTGACCTCCGGGCCCGGGTACATGGTGACGTAGCCCAGCGCCCGCACCCGCGAGTCCGGGTGCCGCACCCGGAGTTTCTCGGCCGTGACGTCGAGCGCGCCGTTGTTCCAGATGTGCCCGTTCAGCAGCACGAACTGCCGCACCCCGCTGGCGTGCAGCGAGTCGATCAGATCCTCCATCACCGCGATCAGTGTCTCGGGGCGCAGCGCGACGGTTCCCGGGAAGTCGCCGTGCGACCCGGACACCCCGTAGGTGACCGGCGGCAGCACCGGCACCCCGGTGCGCGCCGAGACCTGCTCGGCGACCGCCGTGCCGATCAGCGTGTCCACGGCCAGCGGCAGGTGCGGGCCGTGCTGTTCCACCGCGCCGACCGGAATGATCACCGCGTCGGTGCGTTTCACCGTCTCGCCGGCCTCGGGCCAGGTCTGACGTTCCCAGTACAGGGGCTTGCTCACATCGTCCTCCATCGTATTACCAGACCCGGCGCGACTTCTCGGGCAGCAGGTCGAGGGCCTCGTACTCCACGATGTCCTCGGAGGCTGTCACCCACACCCGGGCGTCCGGGCTGTAGTCGCTGATCAGTTCCCGGCACACCCCGCAGGGGGCGATCACCCGGAACCGGTCGGCCGGCTTGATCTGCACCGAGACCACGGCCTCGATGTCCAGCACGCCGCCCGCGGCCAGAACCGCACCCATGGCCACCCCCTCGGCGCAGATCGAGCTACGCCGGCAGGAACCCTCGACATGGACGCCGGTGTGCACCGATCCGTCCCGGGTGCGCAGAGCGGTCGCCACCTCGTGACGGCCCTGTACGTAGACCTTCTCGAGGAGGTCCTGGGCTCGCTCGAAGAGCTCAGGATCACCGGGGGCCTGCAGACGCAGGATCACAGGCCCAGGATCTTCGCGAAGTTGCCGCCCTCGACCAGCGCCCGGTCGGTCTCGTCGGGAATGGCCTTGGCGATCTTGAAGCGCTCGAGATCGAAGTCGGAGCCGGGCCATTCGCTGCCCAGCAGGATCTTCGAGGCGCCCAGCCGTGCGTAGGCCCGCTTCACGTCGCTCATCAGGGTGGCCGAGGTCTCCAGGAACACGTGCGGCTGGCGCTCGGCCACGATGATCGCCTCGGGCACGTTCCAGACGGCACCCATGTGCGCGATGATCGTCGGCACTCCCGGGTGGTCCTTGGCGATCTCCTCGATGGCCAGCGGGGCGCAGAACGAGTCGTCGAGGGCGTTGATCAGCACGGGAAGTCCCAGCGAGGCGCACTTCTCGAAGACCGGGTCGAGCAGCCCGTGATCGGCCACGTGGTAACCGTGCAGGCTCGGGTGCAGCTTCAGGCCCTTCAGCCCGGCCGCCGCGAACCGCTCGATCTCGTCGAGGGCGTCGTCGGCCTGGGGCATGACCTGGCCGAAACCGATGAACCGGTCGGGGTGCTTCGACACCATGTCGATGAGGAAGTCGTTCTCGATGCGCTGGGCCAGGGAGCACACCATGGCCATGTCCACGCCGGCCGCGTCCATCCGGGTCAGGATGCGCTGCGGGTCGAACGGTGTGTGGGGCGGCGGCTTCTCGCCCGGCTTCGCGCCGGTGAGGTAGTCGGAGCGGCCGCGCACGTCCTGGGTGGTGTTGTAGGCGTCGATGATCACGCGTGCTCCAGAGGTTCGAGAGGGAAATGACAGCGGACGTCGTGGCCGGGCCCGAGTTCCCGGAGCACCGGTTGCTCGGTACGGCAGAGCTCGGTGGCCGCGGGGCAGCGGGTGGAGAAGAGGCAGCCGGCCGGGGGATCGGCCGGGTCGGGGGGATCGCCCTGGAGCTGAGCAGCTTTCGGCTCAGCCACCGCCGTGACCCGGGGCACCGAGGCCAGCAGGGCACTGCTGTACGGGTGGGCCGGGCCCGCGAAGAACCGGTCGCGCTCGGCGATCTCGATGATCTGGCCCAGGTACATCACCGCGACCCGGTCGGCCAGCTGCCGCACCACGCCCAGGTCGTGCGATATGAACAGGCAGGTCAGGTTGCTCGTCTCGGTCAGGTCGGCGAGCAGGTTCACCACCTGGGCCTGGATCGACACGTCGAGCGCGGAGACCGGCTCGTCGGCCACCACGAACCTCGGCGACGGGGCCAGGGCCCGGGCGATCGCGATGCGCTGACGCTGGCCGCCGGAGAACTCCCGGGGCCGGCGCTGCCCGGCGTCGCGGCCGAGGCCGACCTTCTCGAGCAGCTCGCCGGCCCGCTCCTCGGCCTCCTGGCGCGTCGCGCCCCGGGCCCGCACGACCGGCTCGGCGATGATGTCGACCACCTTGCGGCGCGGGTTCAGCGAGCCGAACGGGTCCTGGAAGATCATCTGCAGGTCGGCCCAGACCCGGCGCAGGGGCGCACCCTTGAGGTGGGTGATGTCGAGGCCGAGGAAGTCGATGCGCCCGGCCTGTGGCTCGATCGCCCGCAGCACGGCCCGGCCGAGACTGGACTTGCCACACCCGGACTCGCCGACCAGGCCCAGCGTCTCACCCTCGGCGATGACCAGGTCGACGTCCCGCACGGCCCGGACCTTCTGACCGCCGGGCCGGGAGTACTCGACGCGGAGCCCGGTGAGCTGGAGCAGGGGAACGGGTTTCATGCGACACCGGCTCTCAGACACGCGACCTGGTTCTCGAGCGGCGGTACCTGCTCGAGACATTCGTCCTGCACCAGGTCGCAGCGGGGGGCGAAGGCGCATCCCGGTGGCCGGTCGACCCCGGTCAGCGGGTTGCCCTTGATCGCCGCCAGCCGGCGCGGCCGGGGGCCGTCGATCCGGGGCATCGAGTTCAGCAACCCGACCGTGTACGGGTGGCGCGGGTGGTTGAGCACCTCGTCGCGGGTACCGATCTCGACGATCCGCCCGGCGTACATCACCGCGATCCGGTCGGCGACCTCCGCGACCACGCCGAGGTCGTGGGTGATGAGCACGACCGCGCTGCCGTGCTCGCGCTGCATCCGCTTGAGCAGCGCCAGCACCTGGGCCTGGATGGTCACGTCGAGGGCCGTGGTGGGCTCGTCGGCGATCAGCACACCCGGATCGTTGGCCAGCGCGATCGCGATCATGACGCGCTGCCGCATGCCGCCGGAGAGCTGGTGCGGGTAGGCGCGGGCGCTCTGCTCCGGGTTGGCCAGGCCGACGTCCCTCAGGAGGGACACCGCCTTCAGCGCAGCCTCCTTGGACGACACCGGCTGGTGCTGCCGGATCATCTCCGCCACCTGCTTACCCACCCGCTGCACCGGGTTGAGTGCGGCCAGGGCGTCCTGGAACACCACGGCGATCCCGGCCCCGCGGATGCGCTGCAGCTGTTTGTCCCCGGCCGCCACCAGGTCGGTGCCGTCGAAGTCGGCCGTACCCGAGATGTGCGTGCGCGGGCCCCGGTTCAGCCCGGTCAGCCCCATCGTCAGGGCGCTCTTGCCGGAGCCGGACTCGCCGACCAGCGCCAGCAGTTCACCCGCGAACAAGTCGAAGCTGACGCCGTTGACCGCGGGCAGCCGGCCGGCCGGCACGTCGAACTCGACCTTGAGGTCACGGACGCTGAGAACGGTGGTCACGACAGGGCTTCCTCGATCAGGTCGGCCACCCGGCCGGGACTGACCTGGGGCACGAAGTGGCTGCCGTCGACCTCGGAGGTGACGGCCCGCATCCGGGCGGCCATGTCGCGCTGGGTGTCCACCCGCAGCGTCTTGTCCTGAGCGGCCACGAGATACCAGCTGGGCCGGGTCTTCCAGGCCGGGACGCCGGACTTCTGCGCGAAGATCTCGTTCGAGCTGGGCCGTCCCTCGGCGGACCACACCTCACGGCGCTCCGGCGGCAGGTCCCAGGCGATCTCCGCGTAGTACTCGGGCGAGCGCGACGACTGCCACGAACCGTCCGCTCCCCGCACCATGTGCTTGTTCACCGGCGCGACGTCGTACCGGGCCAGGATGTCCTGGATCGACTCGTCCTGGTCCGGCGCCCACGCCGCCACGTAGACCAGGCCCTTGACCCGCGGATGGTGCCCGGCGCCGGTGATCACTGCGCCGCCGTACGAGTGCCCGACGAGAAGCACGTCCCCGTCGGTGTTCTCGTCGATCCACGCGGTGGTCGTCGCGATGTCGTCCTCGAGGGAGGTCATCGGATTGGTGACCGCCGAGACCACGTGCCCCCGCGCGTGGACCATCGGCAGCACGAACGACCACGTGGTGGGCGTGCCACCGGCGCCGTGCACGAGAACGATGTTCATCTCAACTCTTTCCCAGCCGCGGGTCCAGCACCAGGTACAGGACGTCGACGGCCGCGTTGACCAGTACGAACAGCAGGGCGATCGCCAGCGCGGCGCCCTGCACCACCGGGTAGTCGCGCTGCAGCACCGCGTCGACGAGCAGCACCCCCACCCCGGGGTAGGAGAAGACGGTCTCGGTGACGGTGGAACCGCCCAGCAGCGTGCCGAACTGGAGCCCGAGCACGGTGATGATGGGCAGGGACGCGTTGCGCAGCACGTGTTTGCGCACCACCTGCCCCTCGCCGAGGCCCTTCATCTGGGCGGTGCGCACGAAGTCGTCACCCAGTACCTCCAGCACGGAGGCACGCACGATCCGGGTGATGAAACCGGCCGTGGACAGGGCCAGCGTGGCGGCGGGCAGGATCAGGTGCTGGATCCAGGGCCAGATCAGCTCGGGCCGGTCCTGCAGGACCGCGTCCAGCAGCACGAAGTTCGTGAGCGGTTCGTACTCCAGCCGGTTGGGCAGCCGGCCCAGCACGGGCAGCCAGCCCAGCCAGACGCCGAACACCACGATGCCCAGCACACCGAGCGCGAACCAGGGGAGGCTGAACGTGACCGTGGCGGCCGCCCGGATGCCGGTGTCGACCGGGGTGTCCTTGCGCAGCGCCGCGACCAGGCCGGAGACGCCGCCGATGACGACGGCGGCGAGCATGGCCGCGACGGTGAGCTCGATGGTGGCGGGCAGGGCGCTCCTCAGCAGCGACAGGACGTCGTTGCCACCGAAGTACGAGGAGCCGAAATCTCCACGGATCAGGTCACCGAGGTAGGTCAGGTACTGCACCGGCAAGGGCTGGGACAGACCCAGGCTCTCGCTGATCTGGTCGGCGTTGGCGGTGATCTGCTCGGCCGACTGGTCACTCGCGCCGCCCGCCGCCAGAGAGGTGGCGGGGGAGCCGGGCAGGAAGCGCAGGGCCACGAAGACCAGGGTGGCCAGGGCCCACAGCACCAGGGGAACGGTGAGGAGTCTCAGCGCGATGGTTCGGGTCGCCGGATTGCGGGTCACGCGAGTCCCTTCGGGTCGAGCGCGTCCCGCAGGTCGTCACCCGCGAAGTTGCACGCCACCACGAAGACCAGCGTGGCCGCCGCGGGCAGCACGGTCAGGGCCGGCGTGGTGAGCACGAACTCCTGCCCGGCCTGCACCATGTTTCCCCAGTCCGGGGTCGAGGCCGGGATGCCCAGGCCGAGGTACGAGAGCCCGGCCGCGAAACCCGCGGCGACGGAGAGCGTCATGATCACCTGGGCCAGCATCGGCCCGGCGATGTTCGGCAGGATCTCCCGCAGCATGATCCGCCCGCCCTGGCTGCCACCGAGTTTCGAGGCCAGCACGTAGTCCCGCGCCGCCTCCCGGGCACTGAGGGCCCGGGCCAGCCGGGCCAGGCCGGGAGCCAGCGAGATGCCGATCCCGATCACCAGGGTGGCCGGTCCGGCGCCGGCCCCGGCGACCAGCAGGATGATGAGCAGGATCGAGGGGAACGCCAGGGCCAGGTCGACCAGCCGCATCACGACCTGGTCGACCACCCCGCCGAAATACCCGGCGAACAGGCCGATCAGGGTGCCGATCGTGGTCGCCAGGGTGGTCGCCAGCACGGCCACGAGCAGCAGGGGCCGGGAACCGTGCACCAGCCGGGCCAGTTCGTCGCGGCCGAGGTCGTCGGTGCCGAGCGGGTGCCCGCCGCTGCCGAGGGGCAGCAGCGGGCTGTTGCTCTGACGCATCGGATCGGCGCTCACCAGGAACGGCCCGACCAGGGCGACCAGCACGAAGAACACCAGCACCAGCCAGGACGCGGCCGAGAGCCAGTTGGTGCCGATGCGCCGGTGGCGGAGAAGCTCAGACACTCGCCTTCTCCAGGAAACAGCGGTGGTTGCCGAGGGCGTTCGGGTTCAGGCCCTGCACGCTCGCGCCGCTCACCACCGGGTTGGTCGAGTAGGCGAGCATCGACAGCACCATGTACTCCTCGGCCCAGCGCCGCTGGATCTCGGTGTAGGCCGCGGTGCGCTCGTCGCCGTCGGGCAGGTTCTTGGCCGTGTAGAGGTCGTCCGCGAACCGCTCGGACCCCTTCAAGGACGCGAACCCGGTGGCGAAGTCGCCGTAGACACCCGAGGGCAGGGCCATCGAGCCGACCATGTTGTCCGGGTCGGGCACGTACGAGTTGCGCTCCCAGATCATCAGGTCGTGGTATTCGTCGGTCGTGTCGTAGATCCGGTTGAAATACGCTGCCGGGTCCACGGAATCGACCTTCACGGTGAGCCCGAGGTCGGTCAGGTTCTGCTCCACGATCTGCGCGGCCTTGGGGTGCCAGCTGTCGCTGGCGGCCATCAGGTGCACGGTGCGTCCCTCGGCCCCGGCCTGCTTCAGCAGTTCCCTGGCCTTCGTGAGGTCCTGCGTGCTGAGGTCTTTCAGGCTCGCGTCGTAGCCGTTCTGCGACGGCGGGATGGCGTAACCGTCGGGTGTCTGCCCCTTGCCGAAGAAGGCCTGCGAGACGATGGCGTTGCGGTCGATGGCCAGGTTGATGGCCTGCCGCACCTCGAGTTCGGGGATGCGCCGCGCGTCGATCATCAGGATCGCGTCGAAGCCGAGCGTGGTGTCGTGCACCGTCACCGCGTCGTTCTTGGCCAGCGAGGCCAGGCTCGAGTACGGCGTGAACTGCGTGGCCGAGATGTCGCCCGAGATCAGGGAGTTCACGATGGTGGACGGGTCGGTCACCTGCTGCAGCACGAGGCGGTCGATCGGGGGGCGCCCGAGTCGGAAGTCCTCGAACGCCTCCAGCACCACGGACTGGCCGGCCGTGGCCGAGACGAACTTGAACGGGCCGGTGCCGACGAGCGCCTTGCCGATGCCGGAACCCTCCTTCTCCAGCGCGGCGCTGGAGATGATGCGCCCGCCGATGTCCGACAGGCGTGAGAGCACCATCCGGTCGGGCTTGTTCAGCTTCAGCTCGACGGTGTTGTCGTCGACCGCCTTCAGCGACTTCACGTTGTCGGCCAGGTTCTTCAGAGGCCGCGACGCGCCCTCGGGCAGGGTCTTGTCCTTGTCGTTCCACTGCCGGTTCAGGCTGGCCAGCACGTCGGCCGAGGTGAACGTGGTGCCGTCGTGGAAGGTCACACCGGTGCGCAGACGGAAGGTGTAGGTCAGCTGGTCGTCCGAGATCTCCCAGGACTCGGCCAGATCCGGCTGCGGCTCGTTGCTCTCGAACGAGATGAAGGTCAGGCCGCGGCAGACGCAGTCGACGGCCATCCAGTCGCCGAGGGTGGTGTAGAAGGCCGGGTCGTTCACGGCGCTGGTGCCGTCGATGGCCAGGGTGAGCGTGCCGCCGGTGCTCGCGGCGCCGTCGGTGTCGTCGTCGGCGGCCACCCCGCAGGCCGAGAGCAGGCCACTGAGGCCGAAGGTCATGCCCATGCCGAGCAGTCCGGCGCCGCGCAGCATCGTGCGGCGGGAGACGTCGTTCGTGGGGACGGCACTGGTGTCGATGCTGGGGTCGATCGGGGGACGCGGCATGAGGAGCTCCTACGAGACGGGCAGGCAAGCAGGGGGGCCTGGATAGCAATCGACGCAGATTGGATCCATCTAGGAATGGAACGTATCCGGAATTGCGGGTCCCGTCTAGGGTGACCTCATCGACGCACGCCGGTGTTTCGCCTGGGTAAAGGACGGTGGTGGGCCGTGTTTCGATCGCTGTGAGTTCCTGGCTGGGCGATAACAGGCCATTGGACGGGGTACCCGGCTCCGGTCGGGTTCGCCGTCGTCACCCGGCTGGGCACGGACGACCAGTCGATCCTCGGGTTCTGGATCGCGCCCGGCGCCCGGCGCGGCGGACCGGGACTCACGACGGCGAGCGCGGTGGTGGCCCGGCACCCCGGCACGTGGGGAATCCTCTACCGGCCCGGCAACGGCGCGGCGGCGGACTGCTGGGCGAGCGTGGCGCAGCCCTACGGCTTCGCGCGGTTCACCCGCCCGGTGCCGGGCCGCACCGAGCTCCCGCCCGACGAGGGCGTGCGGTTCACCGTGCCCGGGTGATCGCCTCGCGGATCAGCGCCCAGGGCAGCCCGGGTTCCTGGCGCGGGGCCGTGAGGTCGCGCGAGAGCAGCCGCACCCCGGCCGACTCCAGCGCCGCGACGTGCCCGGCCCAGGCCGGGTGGCGGGTGTGGGCCAGGTTGATGCACGGGAAGACCACGACCGGCACGTCCGGGCGGCCGATCATCTCGTTGGCCGCGGTCATCGCCTGGTTGTCGCTGATGCCCAGCGCCAGCTTGGCCACGGCGTTGGCGGTGGCGGGCACCACCGCGCACACGTCGGGGTCCGGGTGAGGACGCGGCTGCCCGGGGAGGCGGGAGGCCCACCGCACCGGGAGCCCGGTCAGGGTCTCGAGGGCGCCGGCCTCACCGTCGGCCGACAGCCAGGTGCCGGCGGTCGGGGTCAGGGTGATCGCGACGGTCCACCCCGCGTCGACCAGCGGTGCCACCAGGCCCGGACGGAGGCCGTCGATACCGCCCGCGCCGCAGGCGATCAGACTGAGGACGCGGCCCATGGCGACGTCAGCTGTCCCAGCGGAACCAGCGCATCGTGGCCGCGGTGCCGGCCGCGGTCCAGACCCCGAGCACGGCCAGGTCGAACCACGGCCACTCGCCGTGGGCCAGCGTGGCCCGCAGCCCGTCGCCGAGCGCCCCCGACGGCAGCCAGCGCACCACGTCACCCAGAGGGCCGAGCTGGTCGCCGGCCAGCACCACGCCGCCGCCGGCCAGCAGGAGCACCCAGATCAGGTTCGCCGCCGCGAGAACGGCCTCCGCGCGCAGCGTTCCGGCCAGCAGCAGGCCGAGGCTGACGAAGGCGGCCGAGCCGAGCACCCCCACCAGCAGGGCGGGCACCAGCCCGGCGGCCGAGGGGTGCCAGCCGAGCGCCAGGCCGACGGCGCCGAGCAGCACGACCTGGATCGCCGAGACCACCGCGACCGCGCCCAGACGGCCGGCGATCAGGCCGGAACGGCCCAGGGGGGTGGTGCCGAGCAGGCGCAGCAGGCCCGCGCGGCGGTCGAAGCCGGTGCTGATGGCCTGGCCGGTGAACGAGGTGGAGATCAGCGCGAGCGCCAGCACGCCGGGCGTGGCCAGGTCGATGCGGCGCCCGGTGCCGAGGTCGACGACCCCGCTCCGGGCCAGACCGGCCAGCACGAACAGCGGCAGGATCACGGTGAGCAGCAGCTGCTCGCCGTTGCGGAGCATGGCCATCGCGTCGAACCGGGTCTGGGCCAGCACCCGGCGCCGCGCGGACGCGGCCCGGTCGGTGCCGTCCGCGCGCGGCGACGCCTCGGGAGCGGTCATCTCGATCGCGCTCACGCCCCGATCACCTCGTTCTGACGGGCAGCGATCTCCAGGAACACGTCTTCCAGACTCCTCCGGCCGAGAACCAGTCCCTCGGGCATGATCCCGAGACGGGCGCACCAGGCGGTGGTGGCGGCCACGTCACCGGGCAGCAGGTGCGCCTCGGGGGTGCGGTTGGCCACGACGTAGTGCCCGGGGCGCACCTCGGTGGCGGCGATCCCGGCGGACAGCAGGGGGGCCAGCTCGGTCAGGTCCAGACCGGCCGGGCCACCGAAGCTCAGGGTGTGGTCGGTGCCGCCGGTGAGCTCGCGGGGCGAACCCGCGGCCACGACCCGGCCGCCGGCCATCAGCACCACGTGGTCGGCCAGGCGCTCGGCCTCGTCGAGCAGGTGGGTGGTCAGGACCACCGCGACGCCGGAGGCCCGCAGCTCACCGATCAGACCCCAGACCGCGATCCGGGCCTGCGGGTCGAGACCGGCGGTGGGCTCGTCGAGGAAGACCACGTCGGGGCGGCCGACCAGGGCCACGGCCAGGGCCAGACGCTGGCGCTCGCCGCCGGACAGGCGCCGCACCGTGGTGCGCAGCCGGGAGCCCAGGTCGAGACGGGCGATCAGGTCGCCGGTGGCCCAGGGCCGGGCGTACATCGCGGCGGTCAGGTTGAGCACGTCGCCGGCGCGCGCGCCCTGCGGCATGCCGCCGTCCTGCAGCATCACGCCGACACGGGGGCGCAGCCAGGCACCGTCCGTGACCGGGTCGTGCCCGAGCACGCGAACCGTCCCGCCGTCGGGCCGGCGCAGTCCCTCGCAGCACTCGACGGTGCTGGTCTTGCCGGCGCCGTTGGGGCCGAGCACGGCGGTGACGGCGCCCGCGACGGCGGAGAACGAGGCGCCGTCGACGGCGAGCTTCGCTCCGTAACGCTTCATCAGCCCGGTCACCTCGACCGCGGCGTCACCTGATGCAGTACTGCCTGACTCGACGCGCACACCTCCACCATAGGGAAGAAGCGGGGGCGGTTCGGCACGACCCCGCCGTCGAGCGGCCCGCCCGGCGTGGTTCCCTGGTCCGGCAACCCGCGACAAACGGTGTTCACGACGGCGGAAAACACCCAAGTTAGGTTTACCTTCCGTGACGCACCAGACAGAACCCGTGAGGGGCAAGCACACCCTCCCGGCTTGAGGCGGGCGTCGAATAACGTCACACTGGTGTGGTGGAAATGACCGAGACCGACTCCGAAGCCGGTCGCATGGAGGATCGGGGCACCCGTGACCGGGTGTCGCGCGAGATCCTGCATCACGGTCCGATCACCGCGAGTGACCTGGCGGCCACGCTCGGGCTGACGCCCGCGGCGGTGCGCCGGCACCTGGACACCCTGACAGACCAGGGTCTCGTCTGCACGTGGGACCCTCCCGAGGGCACCCCCCGGCGGCGGGGCCGTCCGGCCCGGCTCTTCGTGCTGACCGACGCGGGTCACTCCGTGATGTCGACCGCGTACGACGACCTGGCCGTGCAGCTGCTCGAGTTCCTGGCCGAGACGGCCGGGCCCGACGCCGTGCGCGAGTTCGCCGTGGTGCGGGCCGAACGGCTCGCCCAGCGCTACCGTCCCGCCGTCGATGCGGCCGGGGGAGACCCCCACCGCCGGGCCGGAGCTCTGGCCCAGGCCCTCAGCACGGATGGATACGCGGCCAGCGTGCGTTCACTCGAGGAGCGGGGCCGCGCGCACGAGGAGCAGACCACCCGGCAGACGGGTAAGCAGCTGTGCCAGGGGCACTGCCCGGTCCAGCAGGTCGCCGCCCAGTTCCCGCAGCTGTGCGAGGCCGAGACGCACGCGTTCTCCAACCTTCTCGGGGTCCACGTGCAGCGGCTCGCCACGCTCGCCCACGGGGAGCACGTCTGCACCACCCACATTCCCCTGAGCGCGGTCTCGGCCACGCTCGACACACGTAACCCGACCGGCCGGCCCGAGTCAGCACCCGGGCCGGATGTCACGTCACAAGAGGAGAAAGCAGCCGATGAGCACCGTGTCGCATCCTGAACTCGAGGGCCTCGGGCGGTACGAGTTCGGCTGGGCCGACTCCGACGCCGCCGGCGCGGCCGCCCAGCGTGGCCTGTCCGAGGCTGTCGTGCGCGACATCTCGGCCAAGAAGAACGAGCCCGAGTGGATGCTGAACCAGCGTCTCAAGGGCCTCAAGCTGTTCGGCAAGAAGCCCATGCCGACCTGGGGCTCCGACCTGTCGGGCATCGACTTCGACAACATCAAGTACTTCGTGCGCTCCACCGAGAAGCAGGCCACCTCGTGGGACGACCTGCCCGACGACATCAAGAGCACCTACGACCGCCTGGGCATCCCGGAGGCCGAGAAGCAGCGACTCGTCGCCGGCGTCGCCGCGCAGTACGAGTCCGAGGTGGTCTACCACCAGATCAACGAGGAACTCGAGAAGCAGGGTGTCATCTTCGTCGACACCGACACGGGTCTGCGTGACTACCCGGAGCTCTTCCAGGAGTACTTCGGCACGGTCATCCCGGTGGGCGACAACAAGTTCGCCTCGCTGAACAGCGCCGTGTGGTCGGGTGGCTCGTTCATCTACGTGCCCAAGGGCGTCCACGTCGAGATCCCGCTGCAGGCCTACTTCCGGATCAACACCGAGAACATGGGCCAGTTCGAGCGCACGCTGATCATCGCCGACGAGGGCTCGTACGTGCACTACGTCGAGGGCTGCACGGCGCCGATCTACAGCTCCGACTCGCTGCACTCGGCCGTCGTCGAGATCGTCGTGAAGAAGGACGCCCGCGTCCGCTACACGACCATCCAGAACTGGTCGAACAACGTGTACAACCTGGTCACCAAGCGGGCCACCGCCGCCGAGGGCGCCACCATGGAGTGGGTCGACGGCAACATCGGCTCCAAGGTCACCATGAAGTACCCGGCCATCTACCTGATGGGTGAGCACGCCAACGGCGAGACGCTGTCGATCGCGTTCGCCGGTGAGGGCCAGCACCAGGACGCCGGCGCCAAGATGGTGCACGCCGCGCCGCACACCAAGTCGTCCATCGTCTCCAAGTCGGTGGCCCGGGGCGGTGGCCGCACCTCCTACCGCGGTCTGCTGCAGGTGCTCGAGGGCTCGCACCACTCGGCCAGCACGGTGCGGTGCGACGCGCTGCTGGTCGACACGATCAGCCGGTCCGACACCTACCCCTACGTCGACGTCCGCGAGGACGACGTGACGCTGGGCCACGAGGCCACGGTCTCCAAGGTGAGCGAGGACCAGCTGTTCTACCTGATGTCCCGCGGCATGACCGAGGAGGAGGCGATGGCGATGATCGTGCGTGGTTTCGTCGAGCCGATCGCCCGGGAACTGCCGATGGAGTACGCGCTCGAGCTGAACCGCCTGATCGAGCTGCAGATGGAAGGCGCGGTCGGCTAGTCCGCCCACCCGTCCCCGTCACCCCAGAATCCGAGAACAGAGAGCCATGACTGAGACTTTCACGATCGAAGGCGGACCGGTCGAGCTGCACCGCTCGAGCTTCGACGTCGCGGACTTCCCGATCCCGAACGGGCGCGAGGAGGACTGGCGGTTCACCCCGCTCGACCGCCTCCGCGGCCTGCTCGAGGGCGAGCCCACCGACTCCGCCCTCACCTGGACCACCGACCTGCCCGAGGGCGTCGAGCTGACCACGGCCGGCTCCGGCGACCCGCTGCTGCGCGCCGTGCCCAAGTCGGTCGACCGCACCAGCGTCCTCGCGCTCGAGAACGCCAAGAACGGCGCGGTCGTCGTCAGGGTGAAGCAGAACGCCGAGCCCGACCGGCCCGTCGTGATCAAGCTGCACGGCACCGACGACCAGATCGTCTGGGGCCACGTCATTCTCGACATCGGCGCCAACGCGCAGGTGACCGTGGTGATCGAGCACAGCGGCACCGCTCGCTACTCGGGTGAGCTGTCGATCCTGGTGGGCGACGGCGCCAAGCTGAAGTTCGTCAGCGTGCAGGGCTGGGACCGCACCGCGGTGCACGCCCAGCACGTCGGCATCCGCCTCGGCAAGGACGCGTCGATCAACTCCACCCAGGTCACCCTGGGCGGCGACCTGGTGCGCTTCGTCGAGACCGTGGAGTACGCGGGTCCCGGCGGCGACGCCGAGATGGCCGGCCTCTACATCGCCGACGCCGGTCAGCACCAGGAGCACCGGCTCTTCGTCGACCACAGCGCTCCCAAGTGCCGCAGCAACGTCACGTACAAGGGCGCGCTGCAGGGCGAGGGCGCGCACACGGTGTGGGTCGGTGACGTGCTCATCCGCGCCACCGCCGAAGACACCGACACCTACGAGATGAACCGCAACCTGGTGCTGACCGACGGCACCCGCGCGGACTCGGTGCCGAACCTCGAGATCGAGACCGGCGAGATCGTCGGCGCCGGGCACGCCAGCACCACCGGCCGTTTCGACGACGAGCAGCTGTTTTACCTGCAGGCCCGGGGCATCACCGAGGAAGAGGCGCGCCGCCTGGTCGTGCGCGGCTTCTTCGCCGAGCTGATCAACAAGCTCGGCCTCCCCGACCTGCAGGAGCGTCTGCTCGCCGCCATCGAGGCCGAGCTGGGGGGCGAGCCCGAAGCCGCCATCGGCGCGGTGACGGAGTGAGTCGCGAGCGGGTCGCGTCCCTGGCCGACCTGAAGCCCGGTGAGGCGATCCAGGTGAGCGCGGGCGGCAAGACCGTCGCGCTGGCCCGCGAGAGCAACGGCGACGTGCACGCGGTCGCCGACCTCTGCACCCACGCGGCCGTCTCGCTGTCGGAGGGCATGGTCGAGGACTGCACCATCGAGTGCTGGCTCCACGGCTCGGCCTTCGACCTGCGCAGCGGCAAGCCGACGGTGCTGCCCGCCGTCACCCCGGTGGAGGTCTACGAGGTCTCGCTCGAGGGCGACGACGTGTACGTGGACACCGCCGTCATCACCAACGCTGCCGCGTCCTGAATCCCCAGACCTTCTAGGAGAACTGAACCACCATGGCCACTCTGGAAATCCGCGACCTGCACGTCAGCGTCGAGACCGAGCAGGGCCCGAAGGAGATCCTGCGCGGGGTCGACCTCACCATCCGCTCCGGTGAGACGCACGCGATCATGGGCCCGAACGGCTCCGGCAAGTCCACCCTGGCCTACTCCATCGCCGGGCACCCGAAGTACACGATCACCTCCGGCTCCGTCACGCTCGACGGAGAGGACCTGCTGGAGATGAGCGTCGACGAGCGCGCCCGCGCCGGCCTCTTCCTGGCCATGCAGTACCCGGTCGAGGTCGCCGGCGTCACGGTGTCCAACTTCCTGCGCACCGCCAAGACCGCGATCGACGGCCAGGCCCCGGCCCTGCGTCACTGGGTGAAGGACGTCCGCGGCGCGATGGACGCGCTGAAGATGGACCCGGCCTTCGCCGACCGCGACGTCAACGCCGGCTTCTCCGGCGGAGAGAAGAAGCGCCACGAGATCCTCCAGATGGAGCTCCTCAAGCCGCGTTTCGCGGTGCTCGACGAGACCGACTCGGGTCTCGACGTCGACGCCCTGAAGATCGTCTCCGAGGGTGTCAACCGGGTGCGCGAGAACAGCGAGGTGGGCGTCCTGCTCATCACGCACTACACGCGCATCCTGCGCTACATCAAGCCCGACTTCGTGCACGTGTTCGTCGACGGCAAGGTGGCGGCCGACGGTGGCCCCGAGCTGGCCGACGAGCTCGAGGCCAACGGCTACGACCGCTTCACCAGCGCGTCGGTCTGATCAACCCGATGGTGGACGTCCGTACGCGACTCGCGTACGGACGTCCACCATTTCGATCCAACGACGAAGGATCTGATCGCGTGACTCTCACGTCCGCCGCACCCACGACGCTCGGCCCCGACGAGGTCGAGACGATCCGCGCGGACTTCCCGATCCTGCACCGCACCGTCGGTGACGGCGCGCCGCTGGCCTACCTCGACTCCGGGGCCACGTCGCAGCGCCCGAAATCCGTGCTGCAGGCGGAGTACGACTTCGCCACCACCTCCTACTCGGCCGTGCACCGCGGCGCCCACACCCTCGCCGGCGAGGCCACCGACGCGTTCGAGGCCGCCCGCGAGAGCGTCGCCCGCTTCGTCGGCGTGCCCTACGAGGGCCTGGTCTGGACGCGCAACGCCACCGAGGGCCTCAACCTCCTGGCGAGTGCGCTCACCGATCCGGACGCCGGTGCCCACGCGCTGAAACCGGGCGACGAGATCCTGGTGACCGAGCTCGAGCACCACGCGAACCTGGTGCCGTGGCAGCGCGCCGCCGCCCGCACCGGGGCGAAGCTGCGCTGGATCCCGCTCACCGACGCCGGCCGGCTCGACCTGCGGAACATCGACGAGCTGATCAACGAGCGGACGAAGGTGGTCGCCCTCGCGCACGCCTCGAACGTGCTCGGCACGGTCAACCCGGTGGCGCTGCTGGCCGAAAAGGCCCGGAGCGTGGGCGCTCTCACCATTCTCGACGCCTGCCAGTCGGTTCCCCACCTCCCGGTGGACCTGACCGAGCTGGGCGTCGACGCGGCCGTCTTCTCCGGTCACAAGATGCTCGGCCCGACCGGCATCGGCGCCCTCGCCGCGCGTCCGCAGCTGCTCGAAGCCCTGCCGCCGGTGCAGACCGGTGGCTCCATGGTCGAGCTGGTCACGATGGAGACCGCGACGTTCCGTGAGCCCCCGCAGCGGTTCGAGGCCGGCACCCCGCCGGTGGCCCAGGCCGTGGCCCTGCACGCGGCGGTCGATTACCTCACTGGCGTGGGCATGGACCGGATCGCGGCCCGGGAGCACGAGCTGGCGTCCTTGATGCTGGACGGGCTCGCGGGAGTCGAGGGCGTGCGGGTGATCGGCCCGGAGGATGCCGAGAACCGCACGGCCACCGTCGCCTTCGCGGTCGAGGGCGTGCATCCGCACGACGTCGGCCAGGTGCTCGACGCGGCCGGGGTCGCCGTGCGCGTGGGTCACCACTGCGCGCAGCCGGTGCACCGGCGCTTCGGCGTCAACGCGTCCACCCGCGCCAGCGCCTACCTCTACACCACCGACGCGGAGATCGAGCGGTTCGTCACGGCCCTCGGCACCGTCCGCGGATTCTTCGGCAGGAGCTGACCTTGTCCTCTCTCGAAGCTCTCTACCAGCAGGTGATCCTGGATCACTCCAAGGAGAAGCACGGTCGCGCCGAGCTGACCGGTGACGCCGACCCGGCGAGCGGCACCGCCCGCAGCCACCAGTACAACCCGCTCTGCGGTGACGAGGTCACCGTGCAGATCACGCTGGGCGATCACGACGTGCGGGTCGTGGAGTGGACCGGCGACGGCTGCTCGATCAGCCAGGCCGCCACCTCGGTGATGCACGACCTGATCACCGGCAAGCCCGTCGACGAGGCCCGCGCCATCCTCGCCGACTACCGCACCATGCTCCGCAGCCGTGGCGAGGGCGAGCCCGACGAAGAGGTGCTCGGCGACGCCGTGGCCTTCGCCGGGGTCAGCCGGCACGCGAATCGCGTGAAGTGCGCGATCCTGGGATGGACGGCGTTCGAGGACGCGTTGCTGCGTATCGAGGCCGCACGACCGACAGCAAAGGACAATTCATGAGCGACCAGGCAGTGGACACCAGCCCGGCCGACGTCCCCGCGGACGTGGCCGATGTCGAGGAGGCCCTGCGCGACGTCGTCGACCCCGAGCTGGGCATCAACGTCGTCGACCTGGGCCTGGTCTACGGCATCCAGATCGACCAGAACAACCACGCCACGATCGACATGACGCTCACGTCGGCGGCCTGCCCGCTGACCGACGTCATCGAGGACCAGGCCCAGGCCGCCCTCGACCCGCTGGTCAAGGGCATGGCCATCAACTGGGTCTGGATGCCGCCGTGGGGTCCGGACAAGATCACCGACGACGGCCGCGAGCAGCTGCGGGCGCTCGGTTTCAACCTGTAGCCGAACCCGTCCGACAGCCCCGGTGCCCCGACCGCACCGGGGCTGTCCTGCGTCCTCCAGCAGGGGCAGGACGCGCCTCACATTCAATGCCGGGCCCCAAAGGGACGAATAAGGCTGGGTGCAGGACATCTGGCGGCTCGTGGCAGCACCCAACCCGGTGCTGGACGACGTCGTCCGGGACGGCCTGCTGGTGCAGTCGGCGCAGGCCTCCCGGCTGAGCAGCCTGCTCGGGCTGCCGCTGTCGGTGATCGTGCTGGCGGCGATGACGGCCAGCGGCGCCTCGGGGCGTGAGATCGGTACCTGGACCGCCCTGGTTCTGCTCGTGATGCTCCTGTACGTCGCGGCGGTCGGCCGGTTCGTGGTGCGGGGGCGCGGCGACTACCGCGAGCGCCTGCGGATCTTCACCGTGGCCCAGACCCTGGGCGGCACCGTCTGGGGCCTGCTCCCGGTTCTGGTGACGCCGGTGGACGACCGCACCGCGATCGTGTCGGTCTCATGTTCCGTGACCACCCTGGCGGTGGCGGCCAACGTGGTCTTCAGTTCCGCGACCCCGCTGCCCTGGCTGGGTTTCCACCTGGCGGCGCTGACCGTCGGCTCGGCCGGCCTCCTCCGGCACGGTGAGGGCGCGGTCGCGGCCCTGAACGCGCTGACCGTGCTGGCCGCCTTCCCCCTCGCCCGTTACATGTACCAGCAGGTGGCGCGCTCGCGGCTGGTGGCGCGGCAGAACGCCCTGCTGGCCGAGGACCTGCGCGCCGAACGGGAGGCCGTGGAGCGGATCAACCTGGAGCTCTCCGAGGCCAATACCGAGCTGCGGCACCAGGCGACCCGCGACCCGCTCACCCGCCTGCCCAACCGCAGCCTGTTCTTCGACCACCTGGTGCGCTCGATGCGGCACGGGCGGCGCAACGGCACCCCGGTGGCCGTCGTCTACTTCGACCTCGACCGGTTCAAAGCCATCAACGACACCCTCGGGCACGGCGCCGGCGACGACCTGCTGATCCAGGTCGCCGAGCGCACCAGCGCGGTGCTGCGCAGCCCGGACGTGCTGGCCCGGCTCGGTGGCGACGAGTTCGTGGTGCTGACGCACGACTACGAGTCCGGGCCCGGCTCGCAGGTGGCGACCGAGGTGGCCGAGCGGATCCGGGAGGTGCTGGCCGTGCCGTTCGACCTGTCCGGCAATCCGGTGACCATCTCGGGCAGCCTCGGGGTGGCGATCGACGAGACCGGCCTGGGCGCCGAGGACCTGGTCGAACGGGCCGACATGGCGCTGTACCGGGCCAAGCAGCAGGGCCGGAACCGGGTGGCGCTCTACGCGCCGGAACTCAACTGGCTGCAGCCGGGTGTCGAGTCCTAGACCGTGCAGGACATCTGGGGGATGCTCCGGGCGCCGGACCCGGACGTGGACGACGTCGTGCGCAGGGAGCTTCTGGTGCAGTCGGCGGAGGCGGCGCGGCTGAGCAACCTGCTCGGGTACGGGCTGCTCGCGACGGCGGACGGGGTGCTGTGGGCGACCGGCCTGCGGACGGGCGAGGTCCTGGCCTGGACGCTCGGGCTGCTGGCCTGGCTGGCCGTCTTCCACGTCGTGGTGCCGATCTGGGTCTGCCGCCCGGCGCGGGCGGGGCGTCCCGTCGATCCGCTGCGGCGTCGCTTCACGGTGATCCAGGGCGTGACCGGCACGCTGTGGGGGAGTGTCTGCGTGTTCGTGCGGCCCGGCGAGGGCCAGGCCGAGCTGTTCGCCGTGGCGATGGCGACGCTGGTGCTCGCGAACGCCGCGAACCTGCTGTTCTGCTGCGCCACCCCGGGGGCCTACCTGGCCTATCACGCCGGCATCGTGGTCGCGGGCGTCACCGGGTTCGCCTCGCAGGGCAACTGGGGGCTGGTGGCCCTGGTCGCGTTCGGCGGGTTCGGGGCGATGCCGCTGACCCGTTACGGCTACCAGCAGGTGGCCGGGGCGCGGCTGCTGGCCCGGCAGAACCACCTGCTGGCCGACGAGCTGCGCACCGAGCGGGAGGCGGTGGAACGGGCCAACCTGCGCCTGTCCGAGGCCAACGCCGAGCTGGCGCACCAGGCCACCCGCGACCCGCTGACCGGTCTGCCCAACCGCACGCTGTTCTTCGAGCACCTGACGAGTTCGCTGGCGCTGAGCCGGGAGACCGGGCGGCGCCTGGGCGTCATCTACTTCGACCTCGACCGGTTCAAGATCATCAACGACACGCTCGGGCACGGCGCCGGCGACGACCTGCTCGTGCAGGTGGGGGAGCGCGTCACCGCCGTGCTGCGCGGCGCCGACGTGCTGACCCGGCTCGGCGGCGACGAGTTCGTGGTGCTCACCTCGCAGAACGCCGCCGGGGTGGCCGAGCGGGTGCGCCGGGTGCTGGCCGAGCCGTTCGCGCTCGACGGGCGCTCGGTGCGGGTCAGCTCGAGCCTGGGCGTGGCGGTCGACGACGGCAGGGCCGACGGCGAGCAGCTCGTCGAGTTCGCCGACGTGGCGCTGTACCGGGCCAAGGAGGGCGGCCGGAACCGGGTGGCCGTGTTCACCCCGGAGATGCTGGCGACCACGGGCACCGACGACGAGCGGCTGAACCGTCTCCTGGCGGGCAAGCCGCCGCAGCCGCGCCGGGGCGAGGCGCCCTCGCCTAGAGCCCCATCGAGCTGAACGTGTCGCATTGGTCGATGTCTCCGGCCGAGTAGCCGGTGGTGAACCACTTCTTGCGCTGCTCCGCCGAGCCGTGGGTCCAGGAGTCCTGGTCGACCTCGCCCCCGGACCTGCTCTGGATCCGGTCGTCACCCACCGCCTGCGCGGCCTTCTGCGCCTCGGCGATGTTGGCCTGGGTCAGGTCGATGCCGCTCTTGGCCTGGTCGGCCAGCTTGCTCCAGACGCCGGCGTAACAGTCGGCCTGCAGCTCCATCGCGACCGAGTACTCGTTCTCCGCCTCGGGGTTGCTCTGCTGGGCCTGGCGCACCTGCTGCTCGGTACCCAGCAGCGTCTGCAGGTGGTGCCCGTACTCGTGGGCCAGGATGTACGCCTGCGCGAACTCGCCCTCGGCGCCGTACTCCTCCTGGAGCTGGTCGAGGAAGTCCAGGTCGAGGTAGATCTCCTCACCGGCCGGGCAGTAGAACGGGCCCACCGCCGAGGAGGCCTGGCCGCAGCCGGTGCTCACCGCGTCGTCGAAGAACACCAGCGTGGGCGCGTGATAGTCGAGACCGCGCTGCGAGAACTCGTCCTCCCAGGTGGTGTCCGCGATGTCGTAGACCTTGATCAGCCGGCAGTCGGTGTACTGATCGAGCGCCCCGTCGGAGTTGCAGCGGTCGCTGAGCTCCTGCCGCGACTCCTGCTTGCCGGTGCTGCTGGCGCTGCCCGCGCCCAGCTGGGTGAAGCCACCCCCGCCCGGATCACCGCCGAGGAAGGTCATGACCAGGTAGATCACCACGCCGATGACTCCCGCACCACCACCGATCGCCAGGCCACCGGTGCCCAGGCCCATCCCGCGGCGGTCGTCCACGCCGCCCACGTCCACCCGGTCGTCGTCGAACTCGATACCCACCGCGCACCCCTGTCGTCACCGCTGTGAACGGGCTCGTCCCCGGGCCCGCGTAGAATGCTGCCACCACCTTTGGTCCGGTTCGACTGCTGCTGCACACCGGGCGCCCAGTCCGAGACATCTCGCAGGAGCGTTACCCACCCATGATCGTCGCCAACGGTGTAGAGCTGCGTGCCGGCTCCCGTCTGCTCGTCGAGAACGCCACCTTCCGCGTCGGCCCCGGTCAGCGCGTCGGCCTGGTCGGCCGTAACGGTGCCGGCAAGACCACCCTGACCAAGGTCCTGGCCGGGGAGGCGCAGCCCGCCGCCGGCACGGTCTCCCGCAGCGGCAACGTCGGTTACCTGCCGCAGGACCCGCGCACCGCCGACCTGTCGATCCTGGCCCGCGACCGGGTGCTGAGCGCCCGCAACCTCGACGACGTCATCCGCCGCATGCGCGAGACCGAGGGCCAGATGGCCAGCGTGGTCGACGAGACGCGTGACGCCGCGATGGAGCGCTACTCCCGTCTGGAGGCCGAGTTCGTGGCCGGCGGCGGCTACGCGGCCGAGAGCGAGGCGGCCACCATCTGCGCCAGCCTGAGCCTGCCCGACCGGGTGCTGGAGCAGCCGCTGGGCACCCTCTCGGGTGGTCAGCGCCGCCGCGTCGAGCTGGCCCGCATCCTCTTCTCCGGCTCCGACACGCTGCTGCTCGACGAGCCCACCAACCACCTCGACGCCGACTCCATCGCCTGGCTGCGCGACTTCCTGCGGGTCTGGAACGGCGGTCTGATCGTGATCAGTCACGACGTCGAGCTGCTGGAGGAAGTGGTCAACCAGGTCTACCACCTCGACGCCAACCGGGCCGCGATCGACGTCTACAACGTCGGCTGGAAGAAGTACCTCGAGGCCCGCGAGACCGACGAGAAGCGCCGCCGGCGCGAGCGCCAGAACGCCGAGAAGAAGGCCTCGGTGCTGATGCAGCAGGCCGACAAGATGCGCGCCAAGGCCACCAAGGCCACCGCCGCGCAGAACATGGCCAAGCGCGCCGAGAAGCTGCTGTCCGGCCTGGAAGAGACCCGTCAGGCCGACAAGGTGGCCAAGCTGCGCTTCCCGCAGCCGGCCCCCTGCGGCAAGACCCCGCTGATGGCCGAGGGGCTCAGCAAGTCCTACGGCAGCCTGGAGATCTTCACCGACGTCTCGCTGGCCATCGACCGCGGGTCCCGCGTCGTCGTCCTGGGCCTCAACGGCGCCGGCAAGACCACCCTGCTGCGCATGCTCGGCGGCATCGAGAAGCCCGACACCGGCGAGATCCGGCCCGGGCACGGCGTGCGCCTGGGCTACTACGCGCAGGAGCACGAGACCCTCGACACCGAGCGCACCGTCCTCGAGAACATGCGCTCGGCGTCCCCCGACCTCACCGACACCCAGGTGCGCACGGTGCTCGGCTCGTTCCTCTTCGGCGGCGACGACGCCGAGAAGCCCGCCGGGGTGCTCTCCGGCGGTGAGAAGACCCGCCTGGCGCTCGCCACGCTGGTCGTCTCCGGCGCCAACGTGCTGCTGCTCGACGAGCCCACCAACAACCTCGACCCGGCCAGCCGTGAGGAGGTCCTCGACGCCCTGCGGCGTTACGAGGGCGCCATCATCCTGGTCACCCACGACGAGGGCGCCGTCGAGGCGCTGAACCCCGAACGGGTGGTTCTGCTGCCTGACGGGGAAGAGGATCTCTGGAACAAGTCGTATCTCGACCTGGTCACCCTGGCCTGACTTTCCTCGCGGGTAATCCTTCGGATCCTGGGCAAAGGCGCAGGAATTCGCGGTGAAGATCGTTCCCGACGGCGAATCGTGCCACCGTACGGCCGGATTCGGTTACCGGTGGGTGGGCTTGATCGGGACTGCCCGGCCATGAAAGGAATGCCCGGCGAGTCACTTTGCGTGTCGCGTCGAGTGGCCGGATGCACGACTCGAGATCACCATGGTCGAAGAACGACACACGTTCGAGGAGGATTCGTGGCCGAGAGTGTTAAGAAGGGAGCCCGGATCACGGGCACCGATCGTTCGAAGCTGGCAGGCGAGCTCAAGAAGAAGTACACGTCAGGCGCGAGTATTCGTGCCCTGGCGGAGGAGACGGGCCGATCCTACGGTTTCGTGCACCGCATCCTCACGGAGAACGAGGTCCAGCTCCGAGGCCGGGGTGGTGCTACCCGGGGCAAGGCGAAGCAGGCCTGACCGCCTTCGTCGCCCTGCCATTGGCCGGACTCAGGAGGAGTCCCTAGTGTTGCCGACGGCCGGGGGTGCGTCGCACCACCTGCGCCCCCGGGCCGTCGGCGAGTCCGGCCCGCGAATTCGTGAACCGCACCGCGTGATCAAACGCGGCTTTGGGCGGTGGTTCACCCGCAACTGGTCATCCCTGCCCACAGGCGTACGGTTGTCGCGTGGACAGTGGCGGAAAGCCCCAATCGAAGACGACCGGCGCACCCGAGCCGGATCGCGCGGGGGAGCGGGCGCCCGGGTCCGCGGGCCCAGAACGCCAGACCTCTCCCTCACGGGCTGACCAGGACACCGACCGGCGTTCCCGCGGCCGCGAGCCCCAGCCCGTCCACAGCATCACCGGAGCGCTCACGCCGCACTCCGACGATCTCGACATCCGCATCCGCCGGTACCTGATCTCGATGTCCGTGCGCGTGCTCTGCGTGATCCTGGCGATCGTCGTGCACGCGCGGTGGGGGCACTGGTCCTGGTGGATCTTCGCCATCGGTGCGGTCATCCTTCCCTATGTCGCCGTCGTCATGGCCAACGCCGTCGACCGGCAGCGCGGCGGCCCGGGGCCGGCCCCGATCACCCCGCAGGCGAAGCGCTCGCTGCCCGCGGCCGAGCCGCCCACCCGGCTCGACGACGACGTCGAGATCACGATTCATCCGCCGCAGCGCCCCGTTCGAGAAGAAAAGTCCGATTCGGATTATTTTGAGCCGGGTTTCAGGGCGCCGGGCCCCGACTCCGCGCGTTTCGAGGCGGATTCGGCCCGGCGATTCGAACAGGCGACCGAACGGCCGAAGTGAGCATCATCCGAATGGCCGTCCTGATTGGTGGGTCAGACTGACACCGATCCGTGTCATACTTGTTGAGCGCGGCCTGCATCCCCCGTCGGGCCGCGCAAATGAACGCCGGGCGGCATCCCCCGTGGCCGCCCGGCGTTCGCCTTTTGGCAGACTGTCCTGCGTGACAGAGCGGCAAGACCCCACGTGCAGCGCCCGGGGATGCCGACGGCCCGCGGTCTGGGCCCTGCGGTGGAACAACCCCAAGCTGCACACGCCGGAGCGGCGCAAGATCTGGGTGGCCTGTGACGACCACCGGGAACACCTTGAGGAGTTCCTCAGCCTGAGGGGCTTCCTCAAGGACACGGTGAGCACGCAGGAGCTGGGATGAGCGTCGAATCGGCAGCAGGCCCCACCGGGACCGGAGGTTCTGAGGGCACCGGCGATCCCGAGGACTACGACGGCCCTGACCCCTCAGCGGCCACCGTCACCCGCCGCAGCGCCTGGAGCACCACCAAGGCCGCCCTGGCCCTGCTCCGCGAACGCGGCTGGCTCCTCGCTCTCGTCGGCATCGTGGTGCTCTCGGTCGTCTTCGTGTTCCTGGGCCGCTGGCAGTTCCACCGCCACGAGGCCCGCTCCGAGCGCAACAACGTGGTCAAGGCCAACTACCACGCCGCCCCGGTGCCGCTGGCCGAGCTGATCCCCCCGGCCGAGCAGCAGGCCGGGGCCACCCTGCCGAAAACCCTGGAGTACCGCCCGGTCACGGTGAAGGGCGAGTACCTGCCCGAGCAGACCGTGCTCATCCGCAACCGCCCGCACGACCAGATCGGCCAGGCCGGTTCGCTCAGCGCGGGCGGCAGCAACGCCCAGAACGGCTACGAGGTCGTCGTCCCGCTGCGCACCACCGACGGCAGCGTGTTCTTCGTCGACCGCGGCTGGATCCCCGCCGGCACGAACGACGCGTCCAGACCCGACAGCGTCCCCGCCGCTCCCACCGGCGAGGTCACCGTGGTCTCCCGGCTGCGGCCCAGCGAGCCGCTCTCCAGTCGCACCGCGCCCGAGGGCCAGGCCGTGCGGCTGAACGTGGCCGCGCTGGCGACCGCGACCGGCCTGGCCGACGAGCGGGTGGTGGGTGCCTTCGGCGCCCTGGTGAGCGAGGACCCGGCGGCCGCCGACACCCCGGAGGGCGCCGAGGAGCCCGACCCCGGCATCGGCATCAACCTGTCGTACTCGGTGCAGTGGGACGGATTCGCGATCGTCGCCTACATCCTCTTCGCCGTCGCCCTGGTGCGGGAGGTGCGCCGTCGTGACGGCGAGGACGGCGACGGCGACGGCGACGGCGAGGACGACGAGGAGGACGACGGCCCGGTGACCCTCACCGGAGCCACCTACCGCTGAGGCCGAAGGGCTCCCGCCGGAGACGAAGCAGGGCCTAGACCCCCGGCCGCTGCTGCTCGCGGAACGGGCTGGCCCGGTACACCCCGAGCATGCGCACCTCGGCGAAGAAGCTGAGCTCCTCGAACGCCCGCGCCACGTGCGGCTCGTCGGGGTGCCCGTCGATGTCGGCGAGGAACTGTGTGGCGGTGAACTGCCCACCCACCATGTAGCTCTCCAGCTTCGTCATGTTCACGCCGTTCGTGGCGAAACCGCCCAGCCCCTTGTAGAGCGCGGCCGGGATGTTGCGCACGCCGAACACGAAGGTCGTCACGATCGGCCCGACTCCGGCCGCCGCGCGCAGGTTCTCGGGCGAGAGGATGATGAAACGCGTGGTGTTGTGCGCCTCGTCCTCGAAGTCCTCACGCAGGATCTCCAGCCCGTAGACCTCCGCCGCCAGCCGGGAGGCGATCGAGGCCACGGTCGGGTCGCCCAGCTCGGCGATCTCGCGGGCGCTGCCGGCCGTGTCGGCCGTCACGACCGGCACGATGCCGAGCTCGCGCAGCGCGTTGCGGCACTGGTCGAGGGCCTGCGGGTGGCTGCGGGCGCTCTTGATCGCCTCCACCCGGGCACCGGGCACACCGAGCAGCTGGTGGCGCACCGGCAGGAAGTACTCCCCGACGATGTGCACCTTCGACTGGGGCAGCAGGTAGTGGATGTCCGCCACCCGGCCCGCGGTGGAGTTCTCGACGGGGATCATCGCCAGGTCGGCCGTGCCGTCCTCGAGCGCGCCGAAGCACTCCTCGAAGGTGCGGAACGGCACCGGGTCGTAGTCGGGATAGACGTCGCGGCAGGCAATGTGCGAGTTCGCGCCCAGTTCACCCTGGAACGCGATCCGACGGGTACGGGTCATCACCCGCCAAATGATGCCAGGTGAGAGTTCGGTCCGATCGGACGACCCGCGTCGCGGGATTCGCCCGGCCCCGCGCTCTAGAGTGATCGTCCAGTCACGATGAGTGGTCAACGGGGCGCGAAGAACGGAACAGTGATGGATCTGGGTCTGTCGGACCGGGTGTACGTCGTCACGGGGGCGTCGAGGGGACTCGGCCGGGCCTGCGCGGAACTGCTGGCGGCGGAGGGGGCCCGGCTGGTGCTGTGCTCGCGCAACGAGGAGGAGCTGAAGGCCACGGCCGCCTCGCTGGGCGGGTCCGAACGGGCGATCGCCGTGCCCGGTGACATCGGGGAGCCGGGCATCGAGACCTGCCTGGTCGCCGCCGCGATCGCGCGCTACGGGCGGCTCGACGGCGGGCTCATCAGTGTCGGCGGTCCGCCCGCCGGCACGGTGATGGACCTCGACGACGGCGCCTGGCGCCTGTCGTTCGAGGAGACCTTCCTGGGCCCGCTGCGGCTGGCCCGCACGATCGGCAAACTGTCCTCGCGTGAGGGCGGTTCGGTGGTGCTCGTGCTCTCCACCTCGGTGAAGGAGCCGATCGCCGGGCTGGCGCTGTCGAACGGCCTGCGGCCGGGGCTCGCGATGGCGGCCAAGTCTCTGGCCAACGAGCTGGGCGAGCGCAACGTCCGGGTCAACGGCATCCTGCCGGGCCGTATCGACACCGACCGGGTGCGCACGCTCGACGCCGCCGGTGGCCGCCCCGAGGAGGCCCGCCGCCAGCAGGAGTCCCGCATCCCGCTGGGGCGTTACGGCGAGCCGCTGGAGTTCGCGCGGCCCGCCGTGTTCCTGCTGTCACCCGCCGCGAGTTTCGTCACCGGCACGATGCTCTCCGTCGACGGTGGTCTCTCCCACGGGTTGTAGGTCACCGGGGTTCGGGTCCACCGCGTCCGAAAGCTCCATGACGGACGCGGTGGTCACCCGACGGGGTCGGGGCGCGTCAGGCGCCCTCGGCCACCGTCGACATGTTGAAGTCCGTGATCCGCAGCGCCGGCATCGCCGTCCGGGTGAACCACTCACCCCACTCGCGACTCAGGCACACCTCCGTCGCCCCGTACGCCTCGACCCGCGACAGCAGGTCGACCGGGCTCTCGTTGTACCGGAAATTCGTGGTGGCGCCGACGACCTCGCCGTTCTCCACCACGTAGACGCCGTCGCGGGTGAGCCCGGTCAGCAGCAGGGTCTGCGCCTCGACCTCGCGGATGTACCACATCGAGCTCAGCAGCAGCCCGTGCTCGACGCCCTCCAGCAGGTCCATCGTCGAGCCGGTGCCGTCGGTCCCGGTCAGCACCAGATTCTCCGCGGCGGGCGTCACCGGCAGGCCGGTCAGGCTCGCGGTGTGCCGGCTGCTGGGCAGGGCGCTGATCGTGCCGGAGTCCAGCCAGGCCGCCGCGGGGGAGGGCAGGCCGTTGTCGAACACCGAGGCCATCGGCGAGGACGACGTGGTGAGAACCCGGTCGGCACAGCCCAGTCCGGGGTGGAAGGGGTCGCTGAGCAGGCTCAGCGGGCTGCCGGTGATCTTCTCGCCGACCCGGGTGCCGCCGCCCGGTTTCGAGAACACGCTGCGGCCCTCGTGCGCGGTGCGCGCGTCGGCCGACCACAGCAGGTAGATCATCAGGTCGGCCACCGAGGTCGGCGGCAGCACGGTGGTGTAGCGGCCCGGCTCGAGCGCCACGGTGCGTTCCTGCCAGCGCAGCCGGGTGGCGATCTCGTCGTCCAGGGCCAGCACGTCGACGTCGCTGAAGTCGCGCGTGGCGCCCGCGACGTACGCGGAACGGCTTCGCGCACCGGCCTTTCCGGTGAGCTCGATGGTGCCGCGGGGCTGCTCGTGCCGGTAGCGCAGGCCGCCGCTGGTGCCCAGCCAGGTGGTGACCACCTCGTGCAGGGCGAACCCGAACGACTCCCGGTTCTGCGCCCGCGAGCGCCCGAACACCTCGCCGAGGGCCTCGGCGACCCCGCCCAGGGTGGACGCCCCGGTCTCGGCCCCCGGGTCGGCGAACCCCGGCAGTTCGTCACCGGTGGCGAAAGGGGCCGCGTCCTCGGCCGGTTCGGCCGCCCGGGCGAGCGCCACGGTGTCGGCCACCAGGGTGCGCACCCCGGCGGCGTCCAGCCCGGAACGGCTCAGTACCCCGGCGCCGGTGCCGCCGCTGACCGGGGCTCCGACGATCACCGTGACCGTGCGTGCGGAGGTCAGCCCGTTGGTGGTCAGGCCGCTCAGGGCCCAGCGCAGGTTGACCGTCGAGGTCTCGGAGACCAGCACGGCCGCACCGAGGTCCGCGGGCACGGCGCCCAGGGCGATCTCCACCAGTTCGGATGCAGTGCTCACCGGCCCCCCTCGCTTCGCGTGTTCAGCACCTTGACCTGTTCGAAGAGCGTGGCCGGGGCGCCGTGACTGACCCAGGCGGACTGCCCGGGCTGGGCCTTGCCGCAGTTCGACGCGCCACCCAGGTAGGAGGAGGAAGACCCGCCCAGTCCGGTGAGAGACCCCCAGAACGACGGCGTGGAGCCCTGGTACGCGGCGTCCTTGACCTGGCCGGCGAGCCTGCCGCCCCGGATCCGGTAGAAGCGCTGCGCCGTGAACTGGAAGTTGTAGCGCTGCATGTCGATCGACCACGACTTGTCGCCGACCACGTAGAGCCCGTCGTCCACGCCGGAGATCAGGTCGTCGGTGGAGACGTCCTGGGAAGAGGCCGCCAGGCTCACGTTCGCCATCCGCTGCACCGGCACGTTCAGGGCCGAGTCCGCGTAGGCGCAGCCGTTCGAGGCGGGGAGGCCGCAGCGTGCGGCCATCGCCCGGTCGAGCTGGAACCCGGCCAGCACACCCTTCGAGACCAGGTCCCACGAGCGGGTGGCCACCCCCTCGTCGTCGAAACCGGTGGTGGCGCCGCCGTGCTCGACCGTGCGGTCGGCCGTGACGTTCATCAGCTCGCTGCCGTAACGGAACGACCCGACGCCCTCGAGCGTCGCGAAACTGGTGCCGGCGTAGGCCGCCTCGTAGCCCAGCGACCGGTCGAGCTCGGTGGCGTGGCCGACCGACTCGTGGATCGTCAGCCACAGGTTGGTCGGGTCGATCACCAGGTCGTAGTCGCCCGCGGTGACCGTCGGGGCCGCCACCCGCTCGGCGAGGAGCCCGGGCAGGGAGGCGATCTCGGTCGTCCAGTCCCAGCCGGTGCCGTTCAGGTACTCCCAGCCGCGCGCCACCGGCGGGGCCAGCGTGCGCATCGACTCCGGGCCGTCGGCCGCGATCGCCACCACGGTGATCTCCGGCTCGATCAGCACCCGCTGCTGCCGGGTGACCGTGCCCGCCAGATCGGCGTAGAACTTCTGCTCCTTGGCCAGGTTCACCATCGCGTCACAGTGGTCGACCCCGTCGGCCGCCAGCAGCTGCGACGACCAGGCGGCGAGGTGCCGCGCCCGGTCGGCCACCGGCACGTCGAAGGGGTCGGTTTCGTACGACGACACCCAGGTCGCCGTGTGCACCGGTTCCGGCGCCAGCTCGACCCGCTCGGCCATCAGCGGCCGGGAGATCCGGGCCACCTCGAGCGCCCGCCCGGCCGTGGCCACCGCGGCGGCCGGGGTGAGCTCGTCGGTGGCGGCGAAACCCCAGACCCCGTCGAGCAGCACCCGCACCGCCAGCCCGGCCGACACCACGTCCGAACTCGACGACAGCCGCGCGTCACGCAGGTGCATCGACCCGGTGCGCATGCGCTGCACCCGCAGGTCGGCGTGCTGCAGGGCAGCGCCACCGGCCGTGCGGGCGTGCTGCAGAGCGGCGTCGGCGAGTGTCTCCAGCGGCAGAGCCAGGAAATCGGCGTCGATCTGCCCCGTCATTCAACGACTCCTCGAAGAGCTACAGACCTTTTCCGGACACGTCGAGCACGAGCTTGCCGGTGCTGCGGCGACTGCGGAGATCCTCGTGCGCCCGCGCCGCCTCGGCCAGGGGATACGTCCCACCGACCACCGGCTTGAGCACCCCGGCCCGCACCATCGAGCGCAGCTCCTCGAGCGCGCCCTCGAGCAGACCCGGCTGGGCCACGGCGTGGGGCAGCCAGAAACCGGTCAGGGTGAGCGACTTCTTCATCAGCTTCTGCACCCGCACCGGCGCCGGGTCGGTCTTCGAGGCCATCCCGAACACCGCGATCCGGCCCAGGGGGCGCATGGCGGCCAGTGAGCCGTCGAAGACGTGCCCACCGGTCATCTCGAGCACCACGTCGGGACCCTGCCCGCCGCCCGCGGCGAGCAGCGCGTCCTTCACCTCGTCGGCGCTCGTGAGGCCGGAGATGTCGATGGCCTCGTGCGCGCCCAGCGACCGGGCCAGCTCGAGCTTGGCCTCGCCGGAGGCGGTCGCGATGATGCGGCCCGCGCCCCAGGCCCGGGCCAGCTGCACGGCCACGCTGCCCACGCCACCGGCGGCCGAGTGCACCACCACGGTCTCGCCCGGGTGCAGCTCGGCGCTGCGGCGCAGCAGGTGCCAGGCCGTGGTGCCGTGCACCAGCAGGCCGAGCGCCTGGGCGTCGGTCAGGTCGTCCTTCAGCGGGAAGGCCAGCTCGGAGCGCACCACGGCCCGCTCGGCGTACCCGCCGCCGCTCATGGTCAGGCCCAGCACACGGGTGCCGGGCTCGAGGCCGCCACCGCTGACGACCCGGCCGACCACCTCGCTGCCGGGCACGAACGGCAGGGTCTGCCGCACCAGGTAGGAGTCCTCGGTCTGGTGGGTGTCGGCATAGTTCACACCCGCCGAGTCGACCTCGACCAGCAGTTCGCCCTCGCCCGGCGTGGGCTCGTCGAGGTCGGTCACCCTCAGTACCTCGGGACCACCGAACTCGGTTATCTGTACAGCTCGCACGCCGTGAACCTACTCCCTTTCGCAGGTCGTCCGTGAGTCCCGCCACCAAGTACTTGTACGGTTCCGACAGATTTCCCGTCCGATCTTTGCCACCGGTGCGCTGGTGCGTCGTGGTTCCGGAGTCGGATAACGTCACTCGTCGGATTCCGTCCGGCGACCGGACCAGGCGCTTCCCGAGCGCGTGCGGGTGACCGGACGACACGGACCGAGAGCTCTGAACACCGATGGAAGGTTGACTGTGGCACGCAGCGTGCTGGTGACGGGTGGTAACCGGGGGATCGGGCTGGCGATCGCCCGCGCGATGGCCGAGGACGGCGACAACGTCACCGTGACCCACCGCAGCGGCGAGCCGCCGGCCGGCCTGAAGGGCGTCATCTGCGAGATCACCGACGCCGAGTCGGTGAAGAGCGCCGTGGCCCAGGTCGAGGCCGACCAGGGCCCGATCGAGGTGCTCGTCGCCAACGCCGGGGTCACCCGCGACACCCTGCTCATGCGGATGAGCGACGACGACTGGGACACGGTCGTCGATACCAACCTGGGCGGCACGTTCCGCTGTGTGCGGGCCGTCAGCAAGTCGATGATCAAGGCCCGCAAGGGCCGCATCATCCTGGTCGGCAGCGTCGTCGGCCTGATGGGCTCACCCGGTCAGGTGAACTACGCGGCCACCAAGTCCGGCCTGGTCGGCATGGCCCGCGCCATCACCCGTGAGATCGGCGGCCGCGGCATCACCACCAACGTGGTGGCCCCGGGCTTCATCGACACCGACATGACGGCGTCGCTGCCCGAGAAGCTGCGGGACGAGTATTTGAGCCGCATCCCGGCGGGGCGTTTCGGCAACGTCGACGAGATCGCCGCCACCGTGCGCTTCCTGGCCTCGGAGCAGGCCGCGTACATCACCGGCGCCGTCATCCCCGTGGATGGCGGCATCGGCATGGGGCACTGAGCCCCACCAGAAGACTTCCGCCCGCCAACCACGGGTGACGTGATGTGAGAGGAACAGGCACGAAAATGGGACTGCTCGAGGGCAAGAAGCTGCTCGTGACGGGTGTGCTGATGGACACGTCCATCGCCTTCCACGCGGCGAAGGTGGCCCAGGAGGAGGGCGCCGAGGTCGTGCTGAGCTCGTTCGGCCGGCAGATGAAGCTGACCGCGGCCATCGCCAAGCGCCTGCCGAAGACGCCGCCGGTGATCGAGCTCGACGTCACCAGCACCGAGGACCTGGAGAAGCTGCCGGAGCGCGTGCTCGAGCACGTCGACAGCCTCGACGGGGTGCTGCACTCGATCGGGTTCGCGCCGCAGACCGCGATGGGCGGCAACTTCCTCAAGACCGAGTGGGAGGACGTCGCCACCGCCCTGCAGATCTCGGCCTTCAGCTACAAGTCGCTGGCCGTGGCCGCGCTGCCGCTGATGAAGGAGGGCGGCGCGGTCGTCGGCCTGACCCTCGACGCGCGCATCGCCTGGCCGACCTACGACTGGATGGGCGTCGCGAAGTCCGCGCTGGAGTCGACCTCCCGCTACCTGGCCCGCGACCTGGGCTCGAAGGGCATCCGCAGCAACATCGTGTCGGCCGGTCCGCTGCGCACCACCGCGGCCAAGGCGATCCCGGGCTTCGACGCGTTCGACGAGCTGTTCCAGACCCGCTCGCCGCTCGGCTGGGACGTGCGCAACCCCGTCCCCACCGCCAAGGCCTGCGTCGCGCTGCTGAGCGACTGGTTCCCGGCGACCACGGGCACGATCGTCTACGTGGACGGCGGCTTCCAGGCCGTCGCCGGTAACGCGTAGGTCTCCGAAACCCGACGGGGGACGTGGTGGTCGACTCGACCACCACGTCCCCCATCGGGTTTTCGGGACTCAGCCGATCGAGCCGCCACCCTCGGCCCGCGGCACCACGAACTGCTCGAGCCGCCCGTCGCCGGGAGCCAGATCGGCCCACTCCCGCTCGAGCGCGAGCACCGCGATGCCGGCGGTCGGGAAGCCGGACTTCACGTGCTTGACGGCCTCGGCGTCGGACTCGGGACCGGCCAGTGCGAGAGTGGCCTCGGACATCGTCGGCTCGTGCCCGACGACCACCACCACCGATGCGGAACCCGCGCTCCGGCGCACGGTCTCGACGACGTCGGAGACCTCGGCCTGGTAGAGCCCGGGCACGTACTTCACCTCGGGGTGCGCGGCCGCCCCGGCCCCGAGATCCCCGGTGGTCAGGGCGAGTTCGGCGCTCAGCCCCTCGAGCACCGCGCGCCAGGTCTGGCGGGTGCGGCGGGAGGTCGAGCACAGCACCACGGAAGGCAGCGCGATCCGGGCCAGTTCGGCCCCTCCGGCCCCGGCGTCGAGCAGGCCGCGCGAGGTCAGTGCGCGGTCCACGTCGGCCTGACCCGGCGCCGGCTGTTCCGCCTTGGCGTGCCGGACCATGATCAGCCTGCGGGTGGGTGCGGTGCTCATTTCGGTTCCCTCCGAACGCTGTTGCTGGTTCCTCTGGTCAGATCTGGTGAGATTCAGGGGTGTTCACGGTCAGGACGGCTGCTCGGCGGCGGCGTCAGCGTCCTCGATCTCGGAGCGGGGGATGCCGAGCAGGTACAGGACGGCGTCGAGATAGGGCACGTTGACCGAGGCGTCGGCCTGCTCGCGCACCACCGGCTTGGCGCAGAACGCGATGCCGAGCCCGGCGGTGGCCAGCATGTCGAGGTCGTTGGCGCCGTCACCGATCGCCACCGTGCGCGAGAGCGGCAGGCCCTCCAGCTCGGCGAAACGGCGCAGCGACGCGGCTTTCGCGGCCCGGTCGACCACCGGCCCGGTCACCCGGCCGGTCAGCCGGCCGTCGGCGATCTCGAGCTTGTTCGCCGCCACGTGGTGGATGCCGAGGTCGCGGGCCAGCGGCTCGACCACCTCGATGAACCCGCCCGAGACCACGCCCAGCGTCAGGCCCAGGCGGCGCAGCGTGCGGGTCAGGGTGCGGGCGCCGCGGGTCAGGCGCACCGCGTGGTAGACGTCGTCGAGCACGCTCTCGGGCAGCCCGGCCAGGCACGCCACCCGCTCGTGCAGGCTGGCCGCGAAGTCGAGCTCGCCGCGCATGGCCCGCTCGGTCACCTCGGCGACCTTCTTCTCCACCTCCGGCCCGGCGTGGGCCGCCAGGAGCTCGATCACCTCGTCCTGAATCAGCGTGGAGTCGACGTCCATCACCACCAGGCGCCGCCCGCGCCGCGCCAGCCCGGCCGGGCTGACGGCCAGGTCGGCACCGTGCGCCATCGCCTCGGCGGCCAGCTCGCGGCGCAGCCCTTCGGCGTCGCCGCCGGAGATGTCGAGTTCGAGCGTGGTGACCGGATATCGCGAGATACGCCGGATCCGGTCGATGTTCGCGCCGTGCGCGGCGATCCGGCCGGTCACCCCGGCCACCGCCGAGGGCAGCAGCGGAGCGCCGAGCATGGTCACGGCCAGCCGGTTGCGGCGCCGCCGGGAGTTGTCGCCGGTGCCGGGCTCACCGCTCACGGTCAGGCCCAGATCGCTGCCGGTGCGCCGCACCTCGGCGATCATGCCGGGCTCGTCGGCGCCCGCCGTGACCAGCACGGCCAGGGTCAGGTGGCCGCGGACCACGACCTGCTCGACGTCGAGAACCTCGACGCCGGAACGGGTCAGGACACCGAAGACGGCGGTGGTCACGCCGGGCCGGTCGGGGCCGGTCAGCGTGAAGAGCACGGTGCGGGCGCCGTCGGAGGGCAGCCGCACGGCCGGGGTCAGAACGTCCTGCTGCGGGGTCACGGCACCGAATCTAGTCGAGCGTTGCCGGAATGAGACCATTCCGTTGCTGAGGAGTTCATCCCATTGAGCCCGGTCCCTGTGCGTCACTCGGCCCGCCGCGGCCGGGCCCGCACGTGCAACCGCTCACCCTGAGGGCCGAACAGCCCCAGCACCTCGGTGGGCGTGGGGTCCGGATTGCCCATCCAGTGCGGGGTGCGGGTGTCGAACTCGGCCACCTCACCCGCCTCCAGCACGAAGTCGTGTTCGCCGAGCACGAGCCGCAGCCGCCCGCTCAGCACGTAGATCCAGTCGTAGCCCTCGTGCACCCGCTGCTCGTCGGGGGCGGGCCCGTGCACCGGGAAGTGCGCCGGGTAGATGATCTTGTAGGCCTGCAGGCCGCCCGGCCGCCGGCTCAGCGGCACGTAGGTCGCGCCGTGCCGCTCGATCTTGCGTGGCCGGATGCGGGGGTCACCGGTCGGGGGCGCGTCGACCAGCTCGTCGAGCGGCACCTGATGGGCCCGGGCCAGCGGCAGCAGCAGCTCCAGCGTGGGCCTGCGCTGCCCCGACTCCAGCCGCGACAGCGTGCTGACCGAGATCCCGGTCTCCTCGGCCAGCTCGGCCAGGGTCGATCCGCGTTCCTGCCTCAGCCTCCGCAGCCGGGGGCCGACCGCTTCCAGGACGTCCTGCCAGTCGTCTTCCTCGTCGCTCATGGCTCCATTTGCCGTTCTGGCAACAAAGATTGTCAAGAGCGCGAGCGGGGGCGCATCGTGAACGCACCGGACGACGAAGGAGCAGGACATGCAGACGTACGACGCCGTGGTCATCGGTGGGGGAGCGGCCGGGCTGAGCGGGGCGGTCGCCCTGGCCCGCTCGCTGCGGTCGGTGCTGGTGGTGGACGCGGGCGACCCGCGCAACGCCCCTGCCGACGCGATGCACAACTACCTGGGCCGAGAGGGTGCCTCGCCCCTCGACCTGGTGGCCGACGGACGCAAGGAGCTCGCCGGGTACGGCGGCTCGGTGCTGCCGGGCACCGTGGTGTCGGCGACCCGCACGGACGACGCCTTCGAGGTGACGCTGGAGAGCGGCGAGACCGTTCAGGGGCGCCGTCTGCTGGTCGCGACCGGGCTGCGGGACGAGCTGCCCGAGGTGGAGGGGCTGGCGCAGCGCTGGGGCCGGGACGTCATCCACTGCCCCTACTGCCACGGCTACGAGCACCGGGGCCAGGCGATCGGGGTGCTCGCGACCGGCCCGAACTCGCTGCACCAGGCGCTGATGTTCCGTCAGCTCTCCGACGACGTGGTGGTCTTCCAGCACTCCGCGCCCGCGTTCGGCCAGGAGAGCCACGAGCAGCTGGCGGCCCTCGGGGTGCGGGTGGTCGAGGGAACGGTGGACGCGGTGGTCACCGGCCCGTCCGGTCTGAGCGGGGTGCGGCTCGTCTCGGGCGAGGTGGTCGAGCGCGAGGTGCTCGTGGTGGCGCCGCGGTTCACGGCGCGGGTGGACGGGCTCGCGGGACTCGGGCTCGAGGTGGACGAGATCGAGATGGGCGGCGCGGTGGTCGGCAGCTCGGTGAAGGCCGACCCGTTCGGCAAGACCTCGGTGCCGGGGGTGTGGGCGGCGGGCAACGTGGCGTCGATGGCGGCCCAGGTGGTGATCTCGGCCGGCGCCGGGCTGATGGCCGGGTCGCAGATCAACGCCGACCTGATCCAGGAGGACGTGGCCCGGGCGGTCGCCGCGCGGCGTGCGGGCGACGGGCGATGAGCGACGCGGTGGACCACCGGGTCTGGTTCGAGGCCCCGGCCTGGGAGGAGCGGTACGCCGCCGAGGGAACGATCTTCAGCGGCGACGTGAACCCCCAGCTGGTGGCCGAGACCGCGGGCCTGACGCCGGGCTCGGCGCTGGACGCCGGCTGCGGCGAGGGCGGCGACGTGTTCTGGCTGGCCGAGCAGGGCTGGAGGGTGACCGGCGTCGACTTCTCCACACGGGTGCTGGAGAAGAACGCCGAGCGCGCGGCCGGGCTCGGCCTGGGGCACCTGACCGAGTGGGTCCCCGGCGACCTGCGGGTCTGGACGCCGCCACGAGGCCAGTACGACCTGGTGACCAGCCATTTCGTGCACCAGGCGGGCGACGACGGACGAGCCCTGTTCCGCCGCCTGGCCTCCGCCGTGGCCCCGGGCGGCCAGCTGCTGATCGTGCTGCACAGCCCCCTCGACCTGGACACCACGATGGGCCGCCCGGACATCCCCGAGGGCTTCTGGACCGCCGGTGAGATCACCGCCGCCCTCGACCTGACCGGCTGGCAGGTGATCACCGCCGACGCCCGTCCCCGCCGGGCGAAGAACCCGGAGGGTGAGGAGATCACCATCCACGACACGATCTTCCGCGCCCGGCGCGGCTGACCGCCGGGCCGCCGGCCGGATCGGGGACCCGTCCGCCGCCCCGGTCCGGCCGGGACGTGCCTAGTTCTGCGCGTCCCGGAACGCCAGCCACTCCTTCACCAGGCCGAAGTCGTACGTCGGGCCGGTCAGGCCGATCGTGAACAGGCCGGCCCCGGCCGCCACGAGCTCCTCGCCACTCACGTCGGGGGAGTCGCCCACCCCGATCGACCGCTGGATCGCCGACGCCGGCCGGCCTTCGGTGACGCACCACTCGTCGAGGATCGCGCTCTTGCGCCGCAGCACCTCGACGTCGCCGAAGGTGTGCCAGATGTCGGCGTGCCGGGCCGTGTAGCGCAGCGTCTTCTTCTCGCCGCCCCCGCCGATGAGGATCGGGATGTCGCGCGTGGGAGCCGGGTTCAGCTTCTTCCAGCGCGCCTCGATGCGGGCCAGCGCCTGCTCCAGGTCGGCCAGCCGGGTGCCCGGGGTGCCGAAGTCGTAGCCGTACTCGTCGTAGTCGCGCTCGAACCAGCCGGCCCCGATCCCGAGGATGAGCCGGCCGTCCGAGATGTGGTCGACGGTGCGGGCCATGTCGGCCAGCAGGTCGGCGTTGCGGTAGCTGTTGCAGGTGACGAGCGCGCCGATCTCGATGCGCGACGTCGCCTCGGCCCAGGCCCCGAGCATGGTCCAGCACTCGAAGTGCTGACCGTCGGGCTCACCGTAGAGCGGGAAGAAGTGGTCCCAGTTGAACGCGATGTCGACGCCGAGTTCCTCGGCCTCCGCCACCGCGCGGCGGATGGCCCGGTAGTCCGCGTGCTGGGGCTGGATCTGAACACCGATGCGAATGGTCACGCCTCGCATCGTAGGCGTGACCGTCCGCTGTGACCCCGAAGATCAGACCGTGACGCGCTGGCCCTTCCCGATCACCGTGATGCCCGACTCGGTGACCACGAAACCGCGCTCGCGGTCGGCGTCCGGGTCCATCCCGATGCGGGCGCCCTCGGGCACCACCACGTTCTTGTCGAGGATCGCCCGGCGCACCACCGCGTGCCGGCCGATGTCCACGCCGTCCATCAGCACGCTCTCGCTGACCGTCGACCACGAGCGCACGTTCACGTTCGGCGAGAGCACCGAGCTCTCCACGAACGCGCCCGAGACCACGGTGCCGGGGGAGACGATCGAGTTCACCGCGTGCCCGATGCGCCCCTGCCAGCCGTGCACGAACTTGGCCGGCGGCCACGGGCCCTGGTGGGTGTAGAGCGGCCAGTCGTAGTTGTAGAGGTTGAACACCGGGTGCACCGACACCAGGTCCATCTGCGCCTCGAAGTAGGCGTCGATGGTGCCGACGTCGCGCCAGTAGTGACGGTCGCGGTCGGTGGAACCGCGGACGTCGTTCTCCTTGTAGTCGTAGACCGCGGCCTCACCCCGGCCGACGAAGTACGGCACGATGTCGCCGCCCATGTCGTGGCGCGAGCCCGGGTCGTCGGAGTCGCTGGTGACGGCCTCGATCAGGGCCTTGGCGTCGAACACGTAGTTGCCCATCGACGCCAGCACCTCACCCGGGGAGTCGGGCAGGCCGACCGGGTTCGTGGGCTTCTCCAGGAAGGCCTCGATGCGGCGCGGGTCTTCGTCGTAGGTCTTGATCACGCCGAACTGGTTGGCCTCCTCGATCGGCGTGCGGATGCCCGCGACCGTGCAGCCCGCGCCCGACTCGATGTGCTGCTGGACCATGGCGGCGAAGTCCATGCGGTAGACGTGGTCGGCGCCGACCACCACGACGATGTCGGGCTTCTCGTCGTTGACCAGGTTGAGGCTCTGGAAGATGGCGTCCGCACTGCCGAGGTACCACCGCTTGCCCACGCGCTGCTGGGCCGGCACCGGCGCGATGTAGTTGCCGAGCTGCGTCGACATCCGCCAGGCCTGGGCGATGTGACGGTCGAGCGAATGACTCTTGTACTGGGTCAGCACCACGATGCGCAGGTAGCCGGAGTTGACCAGATTGCTGAGCGCGAAATCGACGAGGCGGTAGACGCCTCCGAAGGGCACGGCGGGTTTGGCCCGGTCCACCGTCAGTGGCATCAACCGCTTGCCTTCCCCACCGGCCAGAACGATCGCCAGAACCCTCGGATTCGCCATGTGCTGACTGTATGGCGTCGGCCTCCGGTCGCACTACGGTGGTCCTCATGCGCGTCGACGTTCTCACCCGTGAATACCCGCCGGATGTCTATGGAGGGGCGGGTGTTCACGTGCAGAATCTCGTGGAGGTGCTCCGCCGCCAGATCGACGTCGAGGTACGCACCTTCGGCGAACCCCGCGACGAGCGGTCGGTCACGGCCTACGCCGAGCCCTCGACCCTCAAGGACGCCAACGCCGCCCTGCGCACCTTCGGTGTCGACCTCGGCATCGCGGCCGACTGCGCCGGGGCCGACGTGGTGCACTCGCACACCTGGTACGCGAACCTCGCCGGGCACCTCGCGTCGCTGCTGCACGGGGTGCCCCACGTGCTCACGGCGCACAGTCTGGAGCCGCTGAGGCCGTGGAAGGCCGAGCAGCTCGGCGGTGGGTACGCGCTGAGCTCGTGGGCCGAGAAGACCGCCTACGAGGCCGCGGCCGCCGTCATCGCGGTGAGCGCCGGCATGCGGGACGACATCCTGCGCAGCTATCCGTCGGTCGACCCGGCGAAGGTCAAGGTCGTGCACAACGGCATCGACCTGTCCGGCTGGCGGCGCATCGACGACGAGTCCACGGTCCGGTCGCTGGGCATCGACCCGGAGCGCCCGAGTGTGGTTTTCGTGGGCAGGATCACGCGCCAGAAGGGCCTTCCGTACCTGCTGCGCGCCGCCGCGCTGCTGCCGCCCGAGGTCCAGCTGGTGCTGTGCGCGGGCGCTCCCGACACCCCGGAGATCATGGCCGAGGTCTCCGGGCTGGTCGCCGAGCTGCAGAAGACGCGTGACGGCGTGGTCTGGATCCAGCGCATGCTGCCCCGCGACGAGCTGTGCACCGTGCTGTCGGCGGCCACCACGTTCGTCTGCCCGTCGGTCTACGAGCCGCTGGGCATCGTCAACCTCGAGGCGATGGCCTGCGAGGCGGCCGTGGTCGGCACCGCCACCGGCGGTATCCCGGAGGTCGTGGCCGACGGGGTCACGGGCCGCCTGGTGCCGATCGAGCAGGTCGACGACGGCACCGGAACCCCGCTGGATCCGGAGCGGTTCGTGGCCGACCTGGCCGCGGTGCTCACCGACGTCTGCTCCGACCCCGCCCGCGCCCGCGCGTGGGGCCGCGCCGGCCGGCAGCGTGCCGAGGAGCACTTCTCCTGGGGTGCGATCGCCGACACCACGATCGAGGTCTACCGCTCGGTGCTCTGAGCCGCTGAGGAACGACGCGGTCGCCCGATCTTCCCGGGCGGCGGCCGGCCCGTGGCTGACGGGGGACGACGTGGTCGCCCCGGGTCGGCCCGGGTCGCCTCGGGCGGCGGCCGGGTCTCGCGACGAGGGACGACGCGACCGGCGTCCTGGCGGACCTCACCTCGGCGGCCGGTGACCGGAGAGGTGTGGACGACCGCGTCGTCCTCAAGCCGGACTCAGTCGTCGGCGGGCTCTTTCATGCCGTTCACGGCGGCGACCATCGCGCGCCGGGACACCCCGTCGAGCCGCCGCAGCGCCTCGGTGCGGCGCTGGGCCTCGTGCTGGGTGACGGCGGCGCCGTCGTCCTCACTGGCGAGCTCCACGATCGCCCGCACCCGCGCGGCCCGGGACAGCACCTGCACCACCCGTTTCGGCGTGGTCGGCGGGATCATGCCGCGCTCCAGACCGCCGTCGCGGATGGCCGCGACCCGCACCGCCGCGTCGTCGCGCCAGCGGGCCACGTCGAGACGGCCCAGCTCCTCGACCGCCTCGGTCAGCGCCGAGCGCAGCTCCCGGTCGGCGTCCGCGACGCTGCCGATGTCGGTGACCCGGCGCCGGCCGACCGAACGGGCGCTCCACGCGACCATCGCCCCGGGCTCGTAGACCGACCCGAACTCGGTGATCTCGGCCACGATCCCGATCGCCGGACCGGCGTGGCCGTCGGCCAGCACGCACTCCCCGGCCTCCATCGCGGCCTCGTTGAAGGCGGGCGGGCCGGGCAGGCCGAGCACGTCACCGGGAGCGGGCAGAGCCACCTGAAGCGACGGGGTGCCGTGTCGCAGGAGGCTGGTGAGCAGCTCGAGCAGACCTCCCTCGGGCGGCAGGCCGAGCGTGGCAGAGACCTCGAAGTCGGCTGTGACCTGGTGCGGCTCGTCGTCACGGGTGACGGCGGCGACCGCCTCGGCCGGGTCCACACCGTCGGCGAGCACGGCTGTGCCCCACGCGGCGAACCGGGCGGACCTGGGCAGGAGAAGCATCGCAACAGCCTAATCCGTCAGCTGGAGGAGCCGGCCCGGTCGCGGTGTCCCGCCCGGACTGCGCACCGGCCGATGTGATCACGGTCCGCATCCGCCGGACCCGGCGGCGGAGCGGGTCCCGGGTGCCATAGGGTCCTGTTATGGCCGACGTGCTTGACCTGGACGGCGTCACGATCATGCGTGGCGGTAACGCTCTCCTGGACGACGTGAGCTGGGAGGTCGCCGAGGGCGAGCGCTGGGTGGTGCTCGGCCCCAACGGCGCCGGCAAGACCACCCTGCTGCAGGTCGCCGCGGCCCGGATGCATCCCACCAAGGGGCAGGCCTCGATCCTCGGCGAGACCCTCGGCGGCACCGACGTCTTCGAGCTGCGCCCGCGGATCGGCCTGTCGAGTGCGGCTCTGGCCGAGCGCATTCCGGCCGAGGAGCTGGTGCGCGACGTGGTGCTCACCGCGGCCTACGCGATCTCCGGCCGCTGGCGCGAGGACTACGACAAGCTCGACCACGGCCGGGCCGGTGACCTGCTCGCCGCCTTCGGCGTGGAGCACCTGGCCGACCGCACGTTCGGCACGCTCAGCGAGGGCGAGCGCAAGCGGGTGCAGCTGGCCCGCTCCCTGATGACCGACCCCGAGCTGGTCCTGCTCGACGAGCCGGCCGCCGGCCTCGACCTGGGCAGCCGCGAGACCCTGGTGCGCGACCTGGCCGAGCTCGCCGGTGACAAGAAGTCCCCGGTGCTGGTGCTCGTCACCCACCACGTCGAGGAGATCCCGCCCGGCTTCACGCACGTGCTGATGCTGAAGGCCGGGAAGGTCGTCACCGCGGGCCCGATCGACGAGACCCTGACGGACGAGAACCTGACAGCCGCCTTCGACGTTCCTCTGAATGTGCGGCGAACCGCGCAACGCTGGACTGCGGTGCTGCGTCAGGAGTGATGGAGGGGGCGCCCTCCACAGTTTAAGGAGGACGCGGTGGACAACTGGGGTGACCACGCCTGGCTGATCTGGATCGGTGTGGCCGTGGTGTTCGGCCTGATCGAGATCACGTCGCTCGACTTCTTCTTCCTCATGCTCGCCGGTGGGGCGCTCGCCGCCTCCGCCGCCGATGCCGTGGGCGCCCCGCTCGCCGTGCAGGTGATCGCGTTCGCGGCCGCCTCCGGTGTGCTGCTCTTCGTCGCCCGCCCGCCGCTCAGGGCGTGGACGCAGAAGGGCGACCGCACGATCACGGGTACCGCCGCGCTGGTGGGCCACCAGGCCCGCGTCGTCGAGCCGGTCACCGAGACCAGTGGTCTCGTGAAACTGTCCGGCGAGGTCTGGAGCGCGCGCGTCGAGCCCGGTGCCCTCACGCTCGAGGTCGACAGCCCGGTGCACGTGATCAAGATCGACGGCGCCACCGCCGTGGTGGCCCCGACGACCCAGCTCCCCGAGATCCCCGAAGGAAGGCAGTAGTCATGGAACCAGGTGATGTCGTGCTCCTCGTCGTACTGGCACTGGTGGTGATCCTGGTCGGCACCACGATCGCGAAGGCGATCCGCATCGTCCCCCAGGCCACCTCGGTCATCGTCGAGCGGCTCGGGCGCTACTCCCGCACCCTGGAACCCGGCCTGCACTTCCTGGTTCCGTTCGTCGACCGTCCGCGCGCCGTGGTCGACCTGCGCGAGCAGGTCGTCTCGTTCCCGCCGCAGCCGGTGATCACGTCCGACAACCTGGTCGTGAACATCGACACGGTGATCTACTTCCAGCCGACCGACCCCAAGGCCGCGGTCTACGAGATCTACAACTACATCCAGGGCATCGAGCAGCTCACCGTCACCACGCTCCGCAACGTGATCGGCTCGCTCGACCTGGAGCAGACCCTGACCAGCCGCGACCAGATCAACGGTCAGCTGCGGGGGGTGCTCGACGAGGCCACCGGCCGCTGGGGCATCCGGGTGAACCGGGTCGAGCTCAAGGCGATCGACCCGCCGGCCTCGGTGCAGGACTCGATGGAGAAGCAGATGCGCGCCGAGCGTGACCGGCGCGCGGCCATCCTGAACGCCGAGGGCGTCAAGCAGTCGCAGATCCTCACGGCCGAGGGTGACAAGCAGTCCGCCATCCTGCGGGCCGAGGGCCAGGCCCAGGCCGCGGTGCTCAAGGCCCAGGGTGAGTCCCGCGCCATCACCCAGGTGTTCGACGCCATCCACCGCGGCGACGCCGACCCCAAGCTGCTGGCCTACCAGTACCTGCAGATGCTGCCGCAGATCGCGAACGGCACGGCCAGCAAGATGTGGATCGTGCCGACCGAGCTCACCGCGGCCCTGGGCAGCATCACCAGTGCGCTCGGGGGCGACACCGCCGTGTCCCCGCCGGCGGCGGCTGCGCGGCCCAGCTCCGACGTGGTGGACAACCCGTTCGCCGACACCCAGCTCGAAGACCCGAACGAGGCGCTGGAGCGGGCCCGTCGGGAGGCCGCCGGGGCCTCCGCCGAGGCCGACGCCGACGCCCGCAAGGTCTCGGGTGCCGGCCCGGCCGGGTACACGCAGCCGATCCAGCAGCGGGACGACTTCGGTACTCCGCCGCAGCAGTAGCTGTTTCAGGCCGGGCGGGCGATGATCGCCCGCTCGGTCGTCAGCACCAGGTCGACGTACCAGTCGGCCCGGTTGTACGCGAACAGCGCGGTCCGGTCGCCCTTCCCGTCCCGGATGCCCGACGCGCACAGGTAGTTCGCGGCCGAGAAGATCGCGTCCTGCGGGTCCCACACGTCGGTCACCCCGTCCAGGTCACCGTCCACGCCGTAGGCCGCGAACGTGGCCGGCATGAACTGCATCGGCCCCTGCGCCCCGGCCGACGACGGCCCGACGTTGCGCCCGTGCCCGCTCTCCACCTGACCGACCGCCGCGAGCAGCGTCCACCGCAGCCCGGTGCAGGTACCCGCCGCCGACCGGTAGGCCGCCAGGTAGTCGGCGGGGATCCCCAGCGCCGTGACCGTGCCCGTAGCGCTGCGGCGATCGGCCTGCGCCCGGCTCTGCGCCTGGGCCAGGCGCTCGCGGGCCTGCTGCGCGGCGCGGGCCTTCCGGGCGGTCCGGTCCAGCCGGGCCAGCGTGACGCGGGCCCGCGTCAGGGCGGTCCCGGCCTGCTGCGCGTCGGTCTTCAGCTCGGTCATCGCCGCGGCCTGCTCGGCCGCCGCCGCGTCCGCGCGCGCCGCGGCGGCGTCGGCCCGGTTCGAGGTCAGCCGGGCGCTGCTCAGGGTCTCGTGGTCGGAGTCGAGCAGGTTCTTCATCAGCCGGGTGTTGGTGCTCTGCCGCCACAGCACGTCGCTGGGGGAGTCGGCGTCGAGCAACGTGGCGGTCAGCCCGGCCGCGCCGCCCGAGGCGTACACCGCGCGGATGTCCCGCTGCCGCTGCTTCTCGGCGGCCAGCTCGAGCCGGGCGAACCGCTCGGCGTCGTCCCCGGCCGCGTCGGCCGTCGCGAACGCCCGCGTCACCCGCGAAAGCTGCGTGGACACGGCCTTCTCGGCCTGCTCGTACTGCTCGAGGAGCTTCTCGACGCGCTCCTGCGCCCGGGACGCGCGGGCCTGCGCGTCATCGGCCGCGCCCGCTCGCGGCGGGGACGACCGGGGCGCCGCGGCTGCGCTCGCCGCCGGTCCGGACAGGACCGCGGCGAGCAGGACGGCGGCGAGCCCGGCCGCGCGCAGCAGGGGCACCGGCACCAGCGTCCGGGTCGGGGTGGGCGGGTTCCGGGGCACCCCGGGAAGATCGGCGCCCGGACCGGGGGCCTTGACCGGCGGCCGGCTGCCCGTCAGGGGCCGGCTGCCGACCGCGGGGCCGGGCGTGCACCGGGACACCGGCCCGTCGACCAGCCCCGTCGACCAGCCCCGTCGACCAGCCCCGTCGACCAGCCCCGTCGACCGGCCCGTCGACCGGCCGGACGCACGGTTCTCGGGATGCCGATCCGGAGGGGGAGCGGCAGATTACCGATCGTGACCGCTACCCGGGGCCGCCGTTGGCTCTTCGCCGACCAGCTGGGCCCGCACTTCCTCGACTCCGACGACCAGCCGGTGCTGCTCATCGAGTCGCGCCGGGTGTTCGAGCGGCGGCGGTTCCACCGGCGTAAGGCGCACCTGGTGCTGTCGGCGATGCGCCACCGCGCGGCCGAGCTGGGTGACCGCGCGCACTACCGCAAGGTCGCGACCTACGGCGAGGCACTGACGAAGAACCTCAGCGTCTGTGCCCCCACCACCTTCGCGGCCCGGCGCCTGATCGAGAAGCACGACGGCATCGAGGTGCTGCCCTCACGGGGCTACGCGATCGGCGAGGAGCAGTTCGCGCAGTGGGCGCAGCGCCGCCAGGGCCGCAAGCTGGTGATGGAGGACTTCTACCGCGACGTGCGCAAGCACCACCAGCTGCTGCTCGAGGGCGACGGCGAACCGGTCGGCGGGCGCTGGAACTACGACCAGGACAACCGTGAGCCACCTCCCCGGACCACGACGCTGGCCGAGGCGACCGGCGTCCGTGAGCCCTGGTGGCCGGAGGAGGACGAGATCGACGAGGAGGTCCGGGCCGACCTGGACCGCTGGGCGGCGCAGGGCGTGGAGTTCGCGGGCGAGGACGGCCCGCGCCGGTTCGCGGTCACCCGCGACGAGGCGCTGCGGGCGCTGGAGTCGTTCGTGACGACGCGGCTGGAGGACTTCGGGCCCTACGAGGACGCGATCCTCACCGGCGACCGCTGGATGGCCCACTCGCTGCTGTCGGTGCCGCTGAATCTGGGTCTGCTGCACCCGGTCGAGGTCGCGCGGCGGGCCGAGAAGGCCTACCGGGACGGGGACGCCGGTCTCGCGAGCACGGAGGGTTTCATCCGGCAGGTGGTCGGCTGGCGGGACTACGTCTGGCACGTCTACTGGCACTTCGGTGACGACTACCGTCGACGCAACCGGCTGAAGGCCCGGCGCCGGATCCCGGCCTGGTTCGCGGATCTCGACCCGGACGGCACGGTGGAGGCCAAGTGCCTCTCGAGCGCCCTGGCCTCGGTGCGGGAAGACGGCTGGGCGCACCACATCCCGCGGCTGATGGTGCTCGGGAACTGGGCCCTGCAGCGGGGGTACGACCCGGTCGCGATGACCGACTGGTTCCACACGAACTTCGTCGACGGCTACGACTGGGTCATGGTGCCCAACGTGGTCGGCATGGCCCTGCACGCCGACGGCGGCGCCATGATGACCAAGCCCTACGCGGCGGGTGGCGCCTACATCAACCGGATGAGCGACCACTGCGGCGGCTGCCGTTACGACCCGAAGAAGCGCCTGGGGGAGGACGCCTGCCCGTTCACCGCGGGGTACTGGGCCTTCCTCGACCGTAACCGCGGCGAGTTCGCGAACAACCACCGGATGAGCCGCTCGTACGCGGGGATGGGGCGGCTGAAGGACCTGGAGGCGGTGCTGGAACAGGAGGCGCACCGGGGTTCGCGGGCCCCCTAAAATCCTGCGGTGACCCTGATCCACCTCGATACTCCCGACGACCCCCGCCTCGCCGACTACGTGAGCCTGACCGACGTCGTCCTGCGCACCCGGCTCGAACCGGCCGGCGGTCTCTACATGGCCGAGAGCGAGAAGGTGATCCGCCGGGCGATGCGGGCCGGGCACCGTCCGCGTTCGATGGTGCTGGCGCAGAACTGGCGTTCCTCGCTCGACGATCTGGTCGCCGACGTGCAGGCGACGGGGGCGCCGGTGTTCACCGGGCCGATCGAGCTGATCGAGCTGATCACCGGCTTCCACGTGCACCGCGGGGCGATCGCCGCCATGCACCGGCCGGCCCTGCCGCCGGTCGGGCAGGTGCTCGAGAACGCCCGGCGCGTGGTGGTTCTGGAGAACATCGTCGACCATACCAACGTGGGCGCGATCTTCCGGTCGGTCGCGGGCATCGGCGCCGACGCCGTGCTGGTCACCCCGCGCTGCGCCGACCCGTTCTACCGCCGGTCGGTGCGGGTGTCGATGGGCACGGTGTTCCAGGTGCCGTGGACGCGTGTCGACCCCTGGCCCGAGGGCATCGGGATGCTGCAGGAGGCCGGCTTCGAGGTCGGGGCGCTGGCCCTGAGCCCCCACGCGGTGAGCCTCGACGAGTTCGCCGCCCGCGCCCCGGAGAAGGTCGCGCTGATCCTCGGCACCGAGGGCGACGGGCTGAGCCGGGCCACGGTCGAGAACGCCGACCGCACGGTCATGATCCCGATGGCCGGGGGAGTGGACTCGCTCAACGTCGCGGCCGCGGCCGCCGTGGCGATGTGGGCACTGCGGGTGTGAGATCCGCTGATCGGGCCGGATCAGCGGGGTCGGGTGCCGGTCAGGACAGCAGCCGCGGCCCGTCGTCGTCGATCGCGCGCGGCGGGGTGCGGTAGCTGTCCAGGTCGATGTAGCGCCCGGTCACCTCGGGCACCAGCGGCACCGTCGGGTCGAACGACTCGGCCGACGGCGAGCCGCCCTGCCGCGGGATGAGACCGGGCTGGGTGTTCCAGACCCGCAGCCACTCGCAGACCTCCGGCGACGGAGGCGCGAAACCCGGCCGCGCGCGTCCGAACAACCAGCCCGAGGCCAGCCGCACGCCGCAGCCACGCAGCACCGACGCCTCGTCCAGGCTCTCGACGTCCTCGGCCAGCACCGCCGCGCCGAGGTCCTCGGCCAGGTCCACCACGTTCTCCACCAGCCGGCGTCGCAGCGCGTGCTGGTGCACGTCGCGCACGAGCTCGGAGGGCACCCGGATCAGGTCGGGCACCAGGTGCTCCAGCGCCAGCAGGTCGTCGAGCCCGCCCGAGCCGACCCCGGCCGCGACCAGCAGCCCCCGCGCCCGCAGGCTGGAGAGCACGTCGATCGCCGGATGCCCGGGGGTGACGTGCGGCGTGATGAGACTCAGCACCAGGTCACTGATCTCGCCGGCGCGGTTGAGCACGCCCAGCACGTCACGGTGGCACAGGGCGTCGGCGTCCATCTCGACCGCGAGGAACTTGTCCGACGGCAGCGCGGAGCGTTCGCGCAGGGCGGCCTGCAGCGCGAGGGCGCCGAGCTGGCCGGAGAGCCCGGCCTGCGCGGCGGCCTCGAAGTAGGGGGCGGCGGAGCGGGCGGCCCAGTCACCGACGCGCACCGTGGCCTGGTAGCCCAGGCAGGTGCCGTCGGCGAGGGCCACCACGGGCCGGTGGATGCTGCGGATCGTCGCCGGCCGGGACAGCGTCTGGGCGATCTCCGGTTCCCGCGGCGCGATGACGGCCAGGTCCGAAGAGGCCGCATGGGTGGGCGGATCCTCATGGGGGCGCCCCGGAACGACAGTCGTCACGGCCGACACGCTAGGTCCCGCAGGCACCACAGTCCATTACTGCGTGTCAATAATTGATAACGCTCTGTCAGAGTGCCGGAATCTGCCCGACTCGCTGGTATTTCGGTGCCGAGGACGATCGGCGCTGACCGGGCAGATCAGGACCCACGAGCGCGGCGGGGTCGAAAAGCGTCCAAGCACGGACGTTGTGGTCGGGCCTGGGGGCTCAGGCCACCTGGAGCGGTGCCGCCTGTTCGGGGACGGGCCCGACGGCTCAGGCCACCTGGGGCGGTGCCGCCTGTTCGGGGACGGGCCCGCGCTCGGCGCTGAACTCCGGGGCGAACTCGTGCTGGCGGGCCGTGCACTCCTGAGCGATCTCGTCGGAACTGTCGCGCAGCCCGGCCACGATTACGTCGGTGATCTGGCCGAGCTGGAGCATCTGCTCGCGGGTCAGCCGGTCGAACAGGTGCGTGCGCACGCTGCTCACGTGCAGCGGCGCGGCGGTGGAGAGAGCCTCGAAACCCTCGTCGGTGAGCACGGCGAACGCGCCCCGCCGGTCGGTGGGGCAGCTCTCGCGGCTGACCCAGCCGTTGGCCACGAGCCGGGCCACGGCGTGCGAGAGCCGGCTGCGCGAGGAGTCGCTGACCTCGGCCAGGTCGCTCATGCGCAGGCGCCGGTCGGGCGATTCGGACAGCCGCACGAGGATCTCGTAGTACGACTGCGGGATGCCGCTGTCACGCTGCAGTTCGCGGTCGAGCTGGGCGCTGAGCAACCTGGTCGCCGCCAGGTACGAGCGCCAGGTGTGGTGCTCGTCCTGATCAAGCCACCGTGGTTCCGTCATGTACGTCATCGTACCTTTCGGCTCCTCGTTCGTCGCGGGGAAGTTGAGCGCTCACCCAATTGGGTGGCCTGAACGGGCGGAACCGGGTCGACCGTGAGTACGGACATGACCATGCCGAACGTCCTGCGCCCGGGCGAGTACCTGTACGCCTCGTCGCTCACCTCACCCTCGGGCCGCTTCACGTTCCACAACGCCCTCGGGGCCGGCACCGCCCTGCACGACAACGGCACGGGCGAGACGCTCTGGACCGTGCCCTACGACAACGTCCACGGCCTGAGCACCTTCAGCTTCGGGCTGGACGGCGACCTGGTGGTCTGGAACCACCACCGCGACCCCGGCTGGCGGGCGGGCACGGCCGGGCGCGGCGCCGTCGAGCTGCGCCTGAGTGACGCGGGCGACCTGGAACTGGCCGACGCCACCGGCGCCGTGGTCTGGAGCACGGGCACCGCGCCGGGCCTCGACCCGTTCCCGCCCTACGAGGGGGTGCCGGGCCTGGGGTCGGTGCTGTCGCGGGGGCAGAGCCTGCGTCACCAGTCGCTGGTCTCGGACGACGGTGACACCGTGCTGGCCCACACCGACTTCGGCGTCTGCCTGTTCCTGGACGAGGGGGGCGTGCGCTGGCGGCACCCCGTCGAAGAGCCCGGCACCGCCCTGGAACTCGGCACCGACGGCATCCTGCGCCTGCGGGCGGGCACCGGCACCCGGCACGAGTTCGGCGGTCCGGCCGAGGAACTGCGGGTGCTGCCCGGCCGGGTCGAACTGCGCGACGCGGCCGGGCAGGTGCTCTGGTCGGCGGGCGGCGATCACCGGCCCGGGGGGACGCCGACCGGTCCGCGCCAGAGCCGGCTGCAGCGCTGGTTCGACTCGCTGGCTCCCGATCACGGCTACACGGTCGCGGTGGTCAGGGACGTCACCCCCGAACAGGCCCTGACCCGCTGGGGAGTGGCCACCCCCGTCCGTGCGACCTGGCAGCAGCACCAGGCCGGGCGGCACGACGGGGTGGTTCCGGTGGCGGCCGTGCCGATCAGGAACGGCACGCTGCTCCTGGCCGGGGCGCCCGACCTGCCCGGCGACCCGCTGTCGCCCGGCACCACCGTGCTGCGCGAGAGCCGTACGATCCCGTGCCACGGCTACTCCACCGAGTTCTCGATGCACGCCGACGGGGACACCGTGGCCCACCTGCGCGAGGCACACCGCAAGATCCGCAAGGGCCTGACCCACCCCGGCCTGGTGCGCGCCGCGAACGAGACCGGCGTCGGTCACCTGCGCGGGAATGTCGACTGGGCAGCCGCTTTCGCCGGTCTGGAGTTCCTCTTCCGGGCCGCCGGGATCGACGGGATCGACGGGATCGCCAGGGCCGCCAGGGCCGACGGGGTCGACGGGGCCGACAAGGTTGACGAGGCCGCCGGGGTCGACGGGGTCGACCTGGCCGACCTGGCGCCGGCCGACCTGCGCGGCGATCTGCTCGGGGGGCTCGTCCCCGCCGGTCTCGCCCGTCCGTCGGGAACGCCGGAGCCCGTGACCCCGCCCGGCCGGACCCCGCTGCCCGACCGGGACTGCCTCCTGGTGCGCACCGACTTCTCCGACGACGCCGCCTGGGAGGCGCTGCTCGGGGCACTCGCCGCCGGCTCCCTGTTCGACGACGCCGAGGTCGACCCGGTGAACGACCCGGCCTGGGCCGGCGCCACGCTCGACGAGGTCGTCGACGCCGTCCCCGACCTCGCACGGATCCCCGCCGTCTACATCGCCGACACCGAGGCGATCACCGGCGAGGGGTACCCCGTGCTCACGGTCAACGCCGCCATCCCCCGGGAGAGCGAGGACTACGAGCCCGAGCCCGGCAGTCCCCGCAGCATCCGCGTCACCGCCGACGAGCTCTGGGGGGTGCACGTGAACCTGGAGATCGCCAACATCGGCTGGGAGGAGATCGTGGAGGTCGCCGACCCCGAGGACGGGGTGTTCCGGGGGTACTGAGTCCTCAGTGGAACAGGGACGACACCGACTCCCCGTTGTGGATCCGCCGGATCGCCTCGGCCATCGCCGGGGCGATCGAGAGCACCTCGAGCTTCGGCACGCGCTTCTCCTTGCCGATCGGCACCGTGTTCGTGCAGACCACCTCGAGCACGTCGTCCTCCGCCTGCAGCCGGTCGAGGGCGCCCGACGAGAACAGGCCGTGCGTGCAGGCCACCCGCACCTGCTTCGCGCCGCGCTCGCGCAGCCGGGTCAGGAGCTCGAAAACGGTGCTGCCCTTGGCGATCTCGTCGTCGAGAATGATCACGTCGCGCCCGGCCACGTCACCGATGATGTCGGTGATCACCACCTTGTCGTCGGAGAAGCGCTGCTTGGCGCCCGCCGCCACCGGCACGCCGAGGATGCGCGCGAACGCGGTCGCGGCCTTGGCGTTGCCCAGGTCGGGGGAGACCACCACGGTGTTCGTGAGGTCGTTGTTCTGGAAGTGGGCCGCGAGCTCGCGCAGCGCGTGCAGGTGGTCGACCGGCACGTCGAAGAACCCGTGCACCTGCGGCGAGTGCAGGGTCATCGTCAGTACCCGCTTGGCGCCGGCGGTGCTGAGCAGGTCGGCCACCAGACGGCCACCGATCGAGATGCGCGGCGCGTCCTTCTTGTCCGACCGGGCGTAGGCGTAGTGCGGCATCACCACCGTGGTGCGGGCGGCCGAGGCGCCGCGCGCGGCGTCGAGCAGCAGGAGCAGCTCGACCAGGTTCTCCTGCACCGGCGGCACCAGCGGCTGGATCAGGTAGACGTCACGCTCGCGGCAGTTGGCCTGCAACTGCACCTCTAGGCAGTCGTTCGCGAAACGGGAGGTGCGGGAGGGGAGCAGTGGCACGGAGAGGTACTGGCAGATCTCCTCCGCCAGCTCGACGTGGGCGCTCCCGGAGAAGATGGCAATGTCTCTCACATCCTCTGAGCATATCCCGGGCCCGGCCGGAGCCCGGGTCAGCGCAGCTGCTGCTTGACCACCTTGCCCATGGCGTTGCGGGGGAGCCCGGGCACGAACACCACGTCGCGCGGCCGCTTGTGCACCGACAGCCGGGTGGCCACGTGCTCGATCACCTGCTGCGCGCTCACCCCGTCGCCGACCACGAAAGCCCGGATGCGCTCGCCCAGGTCGTCGTCGGGAACCCCGACCACCGCGACCTCGCGCACACCCGCCAGGGCGAGCAGAACGTCCTCGATCTCACCGGCACCGATGCGGTAACCACCACTCTTGATCAGATCGGTGGACGCCCTCCCGACGATGCGGTGACGGCCGCCGGAGTCGATGGTCGCCACGTCACCGGTGCGGAACCAGCCATCGGGCGTGAACGCCGTGGCATTCGCGTCGGGACGGTTCAGGTACCCGGAGAACACCGTCGGGCCGTGCACCTGGAGCTCGCCCACCGCCTCGCCGTCGTGAGGCAGGAAGGCGCCCGTGTCGTCCGTCAACCGGGTCCGCGCGCCCTTCACCGGCACCCCGACCAGCCCGGGAACGCGCTCGCCGTCGGCGCGGGTGCTCACGGTGATCAGGGTCTCGGTCATGCCGTAGCGCTCCACCGGGCGGTGCCCGCTGAGCTCCTGGAGACGCCCGAACACCGGCACCGGCAGGGGGGCGCTGCCCGAGACCAGCAGGCGCGCCGCGCCCAGGGCCCGGGCGGCGTCGGGCTGCGCGGTGATCCGCGACCAGACCGTGGGCACCCCGAAGAACAGGGATCCGCCCTGCTCAACGGCTTTCGCGTAGGCCTCGGGCCTCGGGCGCACCGTGTGCACGAGGGGCGAGCCGTGCCGCAGCGGCCCCAGCACTCCCAGCACCAGACCGTGCACGTGAAAGATCGGCAGGCCGTGCACGAGCGTGTCGGCGGGGGTCCAGTCCCAGGCGTCGGCGAGTGCGTCGAGCCCGGCGATGATGGACGCGTGGGTCACCGGAACGCCCTTCGGCGCACCGGTGGTGCCGCTCGTGTAGAGCACCAGGGCCGTCGCGTCGCCCGCGGGAACGGCGTGGGTGCCGGTGCCCCGGGCGGTGAGCACCACGTCCTCGGCCCGGAGGATCTGTTCCGCCCCGGAATCGCGCAGGATGTGCGCTCTCTCGGTGTCGCCGCTGTCGGGTGGCACCGGCACCACGGGAACCCCGGCGAGCAGGCAGCCGACGATCGCGGTGACGGTGCGGGCGTCGGCGGTGGCCTCGACGGCCACGGCCCGGGCACCCGCCACCCGGTCGGCCACAGCACCCGCGGCGGCCCGGAGCTGTTCGCGGCCGAGGCTCACCTCGCCGACCGTGAGGGCGATCCCGTCGGATGCGGCCGGGTCGGTCAGCGAGGTGAGCAGCGGCATGCGCTCAGTTCATCACGCTCGACACGCCCGGCCGCTCAGGCGACCACGGCGAGGGCGTCGATCTCGACCAGCATGTCCGGGTGCGGCAGGCCGACCATGACGGTGGTGCGCGAGGGCAGCACGCCGCTCTCGCAGCGCCCGGTCAGGTACTCGGCGTAGGCCTCGTTCATCGCGCTGAAGTGGTCGCGGGTGGTCAGGTAGACGCGCAGCATGATCACGTCGTCGAAGCCCGCGCCCCCGGCCTTCAGCACCGACTCGACGTTCTGCAGGACCTGCACGGTCTGGGCCTTCACGTCGCCCTGGAAGACGAAGGCGCCGGTCTCGGGGTCGGTCGGGCCCTGGCCGGACACCTGCACGGTGTTGCCGGCGCGCACACCGGCGGAGAAGGGGAGTTCGGGGGCCTTGGCGTTCGCCGGGGTCAGGGCGGAACGGTCGGTCATCGGGCGGATCCTCACGAAGGGCTCGGTGGGCCACGGCGCCGCGGTCGGGTGCGGATCGGGCACCGGTGGGGCACGGGTGGGGTGGGGCATCAGCATTACAGACGCCCCGCCCCACCCGTCCAGCCCGGAACACGGCTGTTACGGCTTACCTGTGCTGCTTTTGACGCTTGAGAACCATTGGTGCCCCAGTGGTTACAGTGCGCCCCCGGCGGCGGACGGGGCCGAGGGGTCCTCGGCCTCCGAGCCGGTCTCCCGGGCCACGAAGTCCTCGATCTTGAAGTAGTCGGAGCCGGCCCGCTCGCAGATGGTCAGCAGCGTCTTCATCGAGGCCACCTCCTCCACCTGCTCCTTGAGGAACCACAGGATGAACTGCTCGCCGAGGAAGTCCCCCTCGTCGCGGGCGGCCTTGAAAAGTGCCTCGATCTGAGCGGTGACCTGCTCCTCCTGGGCCAGGGCGAGCGCCACCATCTCGGTCGGGGACCCGAAGTCGTTGCGCACCTCGCTGATGCCCGGGATCCGCGGCGGGATGTCCCGGTCGAGCAGGTACTGCACGATCATCATCGCGTGGTTGCGCTCCTCGAGGGCCTGCCGATAGTAGAACCCGGCCAGCTGGGGCAGGTCACGCGCGTCGAACCACACCGCGAGGGCCACGTACTGCTGCTGCGCGGTGAACTCGTGGCTGACCTGCTCCTGGAGCAGTCTGGCGAACGGGGAGTTCAGCTCGGACATCTCGCCTCCCGACGATCGAGTGGGGCGCTGCTGAAGATCACGGTGCGGCACACCGTAGACCTCCGGCCCGGACGCGTTCGCATCAGCGGGCGCACGGCCGGCGGCGGCTGCCCTCGGCCAGCAGATGCCGCAGCTCAGCCGCGGCCTCGGTGCCCGAGTCCACTCGGCGACGGAAGGGCAGTCGCACATCTGTGTGGTCGCGCAGCTTCTCCACGCGCAGCACGATGCCGTAGCGGTCGAGGGCGATCGGCAGGATCCGGACCACGCCGAGCAGCTCCTCGGGCTCGCACAGGCGCGACAGGGTGACGATCGCGTCGGGGTGGTGGGCGACCAGGTGCTGCAGCTGCTCGGCCGCGCCCAGGTGCAGCGGGTCGGGCTCGCCCCGGCGGTAGTCCTCGACCGTGACCCACTCGTTGCGCCCGTCCTCCTCGAGCATCACCTCGGCGACGTCGACACGCAGGCTGACGGAGCCGGTCGAGGCCGCCCGGCCGGGCCTGACCGGATGAACCAGGGACATCCAGCCACCCAGGCAGACCCTTGACCGGACCCGGTCGCGCACACTGACCGCGCAGAGTTCGGTAAGCTCGACGGTGACTGGAATATCTTCTTCGGAGGTTCCTCGGGCCGCTTGCGCAGCCCGAGCTAACGTGCTGCTCGTTTCTAGCGTTAGGATCACGTCGCCCAACGGGTCGTCGTGATGACACCCGAGAAGGTCGACGCGACCGCCGTCCCACCGGACCGACACCGAGGCGGCCGCGGCCAGAACAGTTCGAGCTCTTTCCGCCTGTGACGGGCGGGTGGGGGTGTGCGTGCGGGTGTCCACTTGCGCCTCCAGCAACATAGGTAAGCCTTACCTAACCTACCGTGGAGATCAGTCAGTGAATAACCCCCGTCCCAAGGCGAAGTTGTCTCGCGCCCTCGGCATCCCCCTGACGCCGAAGTGCGTGAAGTACTTCGAGCAGCGTCCGTACCCGCCGGGCGACCACGGCCGCGCGCGCAAGTCCACCTCGGACTACAAGGTGCGTCTGCTCGAGAAGCAGCGTCTTCGCTTCCAGTACAACATCAGCGAGACGCAGCTGGCCCGGGCCTTCGAGAAGGCTCACCGTGGCGCCAGCAAGACCGGTGAGGCGCTGGTCGTCTCCCTGGAGACCCGTCTCGACGCCCTGGTGCTGCGCAGCGGCTTCGCCCGCACGATCTACCAGGCCCGTCAGGCCGTCGTGCACCGCCACATCACCGTCAACGGCATCCTGGTCGACAAGCCGTCGTACCAGGTCAAGCCGGAAGACGTGATCGCGGTCGCGCCCCGCAGCCGCAACAAGACGCCGTTCCAGGTGGCCGCCGCCGGTGCGCACCAGCTCGCCACCACGCCGCCCTACCTCGAGGTGCTGCTCCCGCAGCTCCACGCCCGGCTGGTTCGCCTGCCCGCGCGCGAAGAGGTTCCGGTGACCTGCAACGAGCAGCTCGTCGTCGAGTACTACTCGCGCTGATCCACCTGCTTCACCAGCAGTACCAGCACCACCAGCTACACCTCTGACTGTTCACCTCCACGGGTGACGTACGCGGTGCAGGGCCCAGAACATCGGGTACCTGCACCGCTACGGTCGTTGGCTTCTGGCCGTGACCTTCGTCACCCGGGAGGGGTCAGTTGTTCTCTCGATGGGGGAGTCGGGCATGACCGTCGGCATCACCGGCGGCCTGCCCGAACCCGTCGCCCTGTTGCCCGGCAGCCTGCTCCTGGACCACGACTGGCTGTCCGGCCAGGTGCTCACCACCGGCATCTCGTACGGCAGTGACGACCCCCGCCTCGGCGCCACCCTCTGGTGGTACTCGGCGAGCGCGGTCCTGCTCGGTCAGTCGGTGCACGAGCTCGTCCTGCTCGGCTCCGGAGCGTCTCTCGACCCGGCCGATGTGCGCATGGTCACACGGCCCGGCGGTCTGGATCGCGTCGTCCCCGGCCCGTCCGTGGCCCCGGGGGCCGCCGCGTACGGCGCTCATCTGGAGTCGGTGCTCGCCCCGGTGATCACGGCGCTGGCCGAGGTCGGCCGGGCCACGCCCCAGTCGCTGTGGGCGGTGACGGCCGATTCGCTGGCCACCCGGCTGCTCGCGTCCCGGGCGCCGCACCTGGCCGCCGAGCTGGTGCTGCGTCGGATGCCCGCGCCCCGCTTCGTTGACGTTCTCGGGCGTGCCTACGTGCACCGCGTCTCGTGCTGCCTGCTCTACCGGGTGCCGATGGGCAAGTGCCTGAGCTGCCCACGGCAGGCGCCGGCCGAGCGCCGGGCGCGCCTGGAGACCCACGCCCGGGCCCAAGGATGAACACGCCCGAGGATGAACGTGCCCGAGGACGAACGTGCCCGAGGGTGAACAAGTCTCACGGATGAACCAGCACAGCCAAGGAGCCCACCGCATGCCCGGCACCGTCGACCCGTCCACCCTCGACAGCTTCATCGCGCTCGGCGACTCGTTCACCGAGGGCCTGCACGACGAGCTGGGCCCGGACGGGCGCCACCGCGGCTGGGCCGACCGCGTCGCCGAGGGCCTGGCCACCGCCAACGGCCGGGTGCGCTACGCCAATCTGGCCATCCGCGGGCGGCTGCTCGACCAGGTCGTGGCCGAGCAGGTGCCCCTCGCCCTGGCCCAGAAACCCGCGCTGGTCGCCTTCCACGCCGGGGGCAACGACGCGCTGCGCCCCAACACCGACCTGACCCGCCTGTTCGCCACCTACGACCAGGCCGTGGCGAAGCTGCGCGAGAGTGGCGCGCAGGTGCTGCTGTTCACGGCCGTCGGCCCGCCCAACGCCCCGGGCGACCGGCAGGCCCGCGGAACCGCCCGTCTGCACAGCAAGTTCGCGGCCTTCAACACCTGTGCCCGCCGCACGGCCGACCGCTACGACTGCCTGCTGGCCGACGTGGCCGTGCCTGCCCTGCTCGATCGGCGCCTGTGGCACGAAGACCGGCTGCACCTCACGCCCGAGGGACACGCCCGGGTGGCCGGCGCGGTGCTCGAGACTCTCGGCGTGAGGGACGAGGCGGCGCCGGTGGGCTGGTGGCGTGAGTCGCTGCCGTCGCGGATGGCGAGCGGCCGGGTCGAGGACCTGGCCTCCGACCTGCAGTGGGCCCGCACGTTCCTGGTGCCGTGGATCGGGCGGCGACTGCGCGGTGTCTCCAGCGGCGACGCGATCCTGCCGAAACGAGCCGAGATGGTGGAGATCACAGCGCGGTAGCCGCGGCTCGTACCCGTTCGGCCCCTGTGTACCCCCGAACGGGTACGCCCTCGTGACACTACGTGCCCGGAACTTCAGCAGGACCGGGGGATCCCCGATCAAATCCCGTCTACTGATGGGTCACGTCAACGTGGCCACCCCGATGGGAGTTCCCCCGCTCATGTCCCGACTCTCGGCCTGGCCGATTCGCGTCGTCTTCCGCGTGCTGGTGGTGGCCACCCTGGTCGCGCTCGGGGCCATCGCCCTGGCCGCGACATACTCCCATCGCGCCCAGGCCGCCGCGCAGGACCGCTACGAGGCCACCGTGCAGGCGTTCGCCGACATCAAGGACATGCAGAACACCGGCACGGGCATCGTCTCGAACAACGCCATGATCGCCTTCGCCCCGCAGCTGGCCGCCGACATGACGAAGGAGCGCACCGCGAACTTCGCGACGATGCAGGGCCTGGTCGATCACGGCCAGTCGCTCGACGTGCCGGACGACCTGAAGCAGCAGATCGCGGGTGTCGGAACGGCTTACACCAACCTGAGCGCCTTCCTCGAGGGCCTCACCAGTCCGCGCAACGCCGCCGAGCAGCAGGAGCAGGCACAGCAGATCCAGGAGCAGATCGGCGTCGCGACCCAGGCGGTGAAGACGGCCATGGACACCGCGCAGGCCCACCAGGACGACGTCGCCGCCGGGATCGACAGCACCGGCCGCACCAACAGCATCGTCACCCTGGCGCTGTGCCTGTTCACCGCCGTGCTCCTCGGTGGTCTGCTGCTCGCCTACGGACGCCGGATCGGCAGCGCGGTGGACGAGCTCAAGGGCGCCGTGAACCGGGTCGCCGAGGGCGATCTCGTCCACCCGGTGCCGGTGCACGGCAAGGACGAGCTGGCCCAGATGGCGCGGGCGCTGGAGGACATGCGGCTGCGTCTGGTGCAGGTGTTCGGTCTGCTGGCCGACTCCAGCAACCGCCTGGGCGACTCGGCCGGCACCCTGACCGGGATCTTCACCGAGGTGGGTGGGGCCTCCGAGCAGACGTCGACGCAGATGGGCCAGGTGTCGGCGACGGCCAACGAGGTCTCGGCGAACATCCAGGCGGTCGCGGCCGGGTCGGAGCAGATGGGAGCCTCGATCGGCGAGATCGCCCGCAGCGCGGGCGATGCCGCCCGCGAGGCCACGGCCGCGGTGAACGCCGTGGAGTCGACGACGGGCACGATGAACAAGCTGGGGGAGTCGTCGCGGGAGATCGGTGATGTGATCAAGCTGATCACGTCGATCGCGGAGCAGACGAATCTGCTGGCGTTGAACGCGACGATCGAGGCGGCTCGGGCGGGGGATGCGGGTAAGGGGTTCGCGGTGGTCGCGGACGAGGTGAAGCAGCTCGCGCAGGAGACCGCCCGGGCCACGGAGGACATCTCGACCCGGGTGGAGACGATCCAGACCGACGCGGTGCAGGCCGGTGAGGCGATCCAGTCGGTGGCCGCCGTGATCAACCGGATCAACGAGTACCAGGCCACGATCGCCTCGGCGGTCGAGGAGCAGAGCGCGACCACGCAGGCCATCAACGCGGGTGTGAACGAGGCCGCGGGTGGTTCCACCGAGATCGCCGACTCGATCGCGACGGCCGCGCGCAACGCCGCCGCCACCGCCTCGTCCATGCAGCGGGGTACCGACAGCGCCGCGCAGATCACCTCGCTGCGTCAGCAGCTCAACGGTGTGATCTCCTCGTTCCGCCTGCCGGCCTGAGGGTTTCGGCCCGAGGTCCAACGATGGACGCACGAGAGCTCCCCGGCCGCGGTTGGTCGGGGAGCTCTCGCGTGAGGTCGTGCTGATCAGTCGGGTCAGTCGGGTCAGTCGGGCACGACGGCCAGCTGAACCGGTGGTGGCCCGGCGCAGTCCGGCGCACAGGCCTCGAGCAGCTCGAGGTCGGTGAGCGGGTCGCCGGGCAGCGGGGCCCGGGCGTCGGGCCGTAGCCCGGCGAGCACCAGGGCCAACTGCCGGCGCCACTGGTCGGGTGCGGAGAACTTGCCCACGCCGTGCAGCATGAACTGGGTGACGGCCAGGTCGGTGACCGTGACGTCGTGCCGCACGGTGCCCTCGGCCTGGGCCCGCCCGAGGATCTCGGCGACCATCGGCTGGATCCGGGCCAGTTTCTCCACGACACGCGTCTGCATCGACGCGGCGACCGTGACGTCACCGTAGAGAAGCTCTTTCAGCCCGCGATCGGCGAGCTGCATCTCGACCGAGCCGGTGATGAGGGTGACCAGCCCCGTCCACGCGTCGGGCGCGTGCCGGGCCTGCTCGACCAGCTCCACCAGTGCGTCCACCCGGCTCGCGAACAGCGCCTCGATGAGCGAGGACTTGTCCGGGAAACGACGGTAGACGGTACCGGTGCCGACGCCGGCACGACGAGCGATCTCGTCCATGCCGGCGTCGAGGCCCCGTTCGGCGAAGACCTCGGCCGCAGCCGTGAGGATCCGTTGCCGGTTGCGTTCCGCGTCGGCCCGCAGAGGCCGGCGCCGGATCCCCGTCGGTGCGCCCACTGACTGTTCCAGCGTCATCGCCGGACCTCCCAGGGGGAAAACCACTGTGTCTGCACCATGATGCCGTGCCTGAGGTGCTGAGCGAGGACCGGTCAGCCCATCATCATGTGGGCCTGCATCTCGGCCTGGTCTTCTTCGCTCATCTGCGGCTTGCTCTTGGGGAGCAGGACGACGGCGACCAGGAAGGCGATCCCGACCATGCCGGTGGCCCACCAGAAGGTGTGGCCGAACGACTCGGCCGTCTTGGCCAGGCCCTGCTGGGCCAGGGCCAGCACGCTCGGGTCGACCTGGGACGGGTCGGGCGCGGCCTGCACCTGGGCGCCGGCGCCCAGCATCTCCGGGCTGACCCGGCTGTTGATGGCGCCGGTGAGGATGACGACCATGACCGCGGTACCGATCGAGGAACCGGTCTGCTGAATGATGTTCAGCGTGGTGCTGGCCTTGGCGACCACGGCGTGACGCATGGTCTGCATGGCCCCGGTCATCAGCGGCATCATCGAGAAGCCCATGCCGACGCCCTGCAGGAACAGGAAGCCCGAGAGCACCCAGTACGAGGTGTCGGCGCTGATCGTGGTGAGGCCGACGAACGACAGGGCCACGGCCAGCAGGCCGAACGGGGCGACCCGGCCGACGCCGGTGCGGTCGACCAGCGTGCCGGCGATCGGCATCGCGATCATCGCGCCGATACCCTGCGGGGCCAGCAGCAGACCGGTGTCGAACGGGGTCTCGCCGCGCACCTGGGCCAGGTAGAGCGGGAGCAACAGCATGCCGCCGAAGACCGAGATGATCATCAGCATCATGGTGACCGAGGAGGCCGCGAACACCTTGTTGGTGAACAGGCGCAGGTCGATCAGGGCGTTCTCGGGGTCACGCAGGGCGTGCGCCACGAACGCGGCCAGCAGCAGCGCGCCGGCGAGCATCGGCACCAGCACGATCGCGTGGCCGAAGCCGCTCTTCTCGCTGGACTCGGCCAGGCCGTAGATCAGCAGGGCGAGGCCGGGGGAGAGCAGGCCCAGACCCAGCCAGTCGAGCTTGTGGCCCGGCGTGGGAACGTCTTTCGGCAGGATGCGGAACGACATGAACAGCGCCAGCGCGCCGATCGGGGCGTTGATGAAGAAGATCCAGCGCCAGCTGAAGCTCTCGACCAGCCAGCCGCCGAGGATCGGGCCCAGGATCGGGCCGAGCAGCATCGGCACACCCATGACGGCCATGACGCGGCCGAGACGCTGCGGGCCGGCGGCGCGGGTCAGGATCGTCATACCGGCGGGCATGACCATGCCGCCGCCCAGACCCTGAAGCACGCGGAAGACGATGAGTGACGTGTCGTTCCAGGCGAACCCGGAGAGCACGGAGCCGACCACGAACAGGAAGATCGAGGTCATGTAGAGCCGCTTGGTGCCGAAACGCTCGGCGCCCCAGGCGGTCAGCGGGATCACGGTGGCCAGGGCCAGGGTGTAGCCGGTGGCCACCCACTGGATCGTCGCCAGGCTGGTGTCGAAGTCGCTGACCAGCGTGGGCAGTGCGACGTTGACGACCGTGACGTCGAGAATGGACATGATCGCGCCGAGCACGACGCAGGCGGCCACGAGCAGCAGGCCGCGGTCGAGGGACTGCGGTGCGTTCGCCGGCGCTGACGAGGCCGGCTGCGCGGCGGCCGCCTCGGGGAAGCCCGGCTCAGGGGCGCCGTAGGGCGGCTCGGCCGCGTCGCGGCCAGGTTCAGTGGTTGACATGAATGTCCCCGGGGAGAAAAGAAGTGGAGAGAAGTTTCCGGAACACACTAAAGGAAGCGGAGATACGGATTCCACTTAGTTTCCCCTGAGCAGAGGCTGTGTCGCGACTGTGTCGAGCCGGTTCACGCACAGGTCATCGCTCGTTCGGGCGTCCGCCCGGCGCCGAGTGGTCTGCCTCTAGGTGCACAAAACGGGAAAACTGCCTACGGTGCCGGGCAGCAGTGCCCGGACGAGGAGGTCCTCCGTGACATCGACGTCACCGCTCACCCTGCTCCCTCCGCTGGCCGACGGGACCGGGAAGGCCTCCGGTGACGCCCGGCTGATCACGGCCGCGGTGCTCGCGATCGCCGTGGTCATCGTGCTGATCGCCGCCGCGAAGCTGCATCCCTTCCTGTCCCTGGTGCTGGGGTCGGCGGTCCTGGGGATCACCGGCGGGCTCGGGGTCGCCACCACCATCGACAGTTTCGTGGCCGGAGTGGGGGCGACGGCGGGAACCGTGGGTCTGCTGATCGCGCTCGGCAACATGATCGGCGCCCTGCTCGCGGACTCCGGGGGCGCCGACCGCATCGTCGACCGCGTCGTCAGCCGGGTGCCCGGTGGCCGTCTGCCCTGGGCGATGGCCGGTGTCGCGGCACTGATCGGCCTGCCGTTGTTCTTCGAGATCGGTGTCGTGCTGCTGATTCCGGTGGTTCTGCTGGTGGCGGCGCGTACCGGGGTCCCACTGATCAAGGTGGCGATTCCGGCGCTGGCGGGGCTGTCGGTGCTGCACGGTCTGGTGCCGCCGCACCCCGGGCCGCTGGCCGCGGTCAGTGCGCTCGATGCCGACCTGGGGCTGACGCTGCTGTTCGGGCTGATCCTGGCGGTGCCCACGGTGATCGTGGCGGGGCCGGTGTTCGCGTCCTGGGTCTCGCGGTACGTGGTGGCCCAGGCTCCGCCCGAGCTGGTGCCGGCCGGTGGCATCGCGGGGTCGGGCGGTTTCCCGGGCGAGGAGGGTTCGCACGGAGAGCGGACGTCGAGCGCGGGTTCGTCGGGCGCGGGTTCGTCGGGCGCGGCTTCGTCGGGCGGGGCTTCGCGGGTCACGGTGGACGCGCCGGAGACTCACGCGGACACCGAGGCCACCCGGGGTGGCCGGGCCGGCGACCCGGACCCGGGCACCGAAGGGCCCGCGACGTCCGCCACCACTCGCGGTGAGGCGGGGGCCTACCCCGCTGCCGCGTCCTCCGGCACCCGGGGTGAGGAGGGCACCGACCCGACCGCGACGTCCTCCGCCCCCGATGGTGAGGAGCGCCCCGGGGTGACCGGGACTCCCCTCACCCCGGGAGGTGAGGGTCGCGCCGAGGTGACCGGGACGTCCGCCATCACCCGGCGCCCGGCCTTCTGGCCCGCGGTGGCGACCATTCTGCTGCCCGTCGTGCTGATGCTCGCGCGGGCGATCGGCGAGCTGGTTCTCGACGAGGGTGACAGCGTGCGCAACGCGCTCGAGGTGGCCGGTGAACCGCTCGTGGCGTTGCTGGTCGGCGTTCTGGTGGCCATGTTCACGCTGGGGTTCGCGACCGGGATGGACCGTACGCAGGTGTCCTCGAGCGTGGCCGGGGCGCTGCCGTCGATCTCGGCGATCCTGCTGATCGTCGCGGCCGGAGGCGGTTTCAAGCAGGTACTGGTGGACGCCGGCATCGGCCAGGTGATCGCCGACGCCGCTCGCGACGCCGACCTGTCTCCGTTGCTGCTGGGCTGGCTGGTGGCGGTGGGGATCCGGGTGGCGACGGGTTCGGCGACGGTCGCGACGATCACGGCCGCCGGCATCGTGGCGCCGCTGGCCGCCGACCAGAGCACCGCCGAGGTGTCGCTGCTGGTACTGGCGATCGGGGCCGGTTCGCTGTTCTTCTCGCACGTCAACGACGCGGGCTTCTGGCTGGTCAAGGAGTACCTGGGGCTCACCGTCGGGCAGACACTGCGCACCTGGTCGGTGATGGAGACGCTGATCTCGGTGATGGGCCTGGCCGGCGTGCTGGGGATCGCGCTGCTGGTCTGATCCGTTCCCGCTTTTCTCCCCGGCGGGGCCCCGATCGGGTGTCTGATGGACCTCGTCGACGACTCAGGGGGAGGCCGTCATGGGGATCATCGCCGCCGGCGAGGAGCCGTTCGGGCGGCCCGCCGCGCCGGGAGGCCCGGCCGATCGGGTTCCGGCTCGGGAAGGTGTGTGTGCCAACGGGTTTCGTGCCCCGGGAGGGAGGGGGAGCCCGGATTGCGGAACCGGGGCTCTCGTCCGTCAGCTCCGTCGTGTGCACGGTCGGGCGCCCGTGTGGCACCGGCGGCACGTTGCCCCGGCGCTCGAGAGGTGGTGCGGGCGCCGGGCCGATGCGGCGGGGCCGGCCCGGGAACCGTGCCGTTCGCGGCCGGGCCGTTGGCGCCGATGAGCGCGTACATGACCGAAATATCACAATCGTGTGACAGCGGACGCACAGCACTGACAAAACGGTCGAAGTAAGGGCAACCTTACTGGCCAGACCGGTGGCAAATGACTAACGTGCACCGAAACCCACGGGTAACAGGAAGTTTTGCGCCTCTCCCCCTTTTTGGTTTCACATCGGGTGGCAATCTCTCCGGACCGCCGCCCTCTGCTCCGCCTGCTCCAGAACCGCGTTCCACCTCGTTGTTCTCCAGCTCGCACCACCGAGCCCGTACTGCCGTGCCCGCACCGCCGGCCGCAGATCCGCCAGAAGGGGAGTCACCCGTATGTCCGCTCCGCTCGACGTGCCCGGGGGTGCGACGCAGGCGCAGCCGGAAGCGGTCCTGGCCGGAGCCGGCACGGCCGTCGCCGGGCGCTCACTCACGCAGATCGCCTGGCTCCGCCTGCGGCGTGACCGCTGGGCGCTGACCGGCGGCCTCGTCGTGGTCCTCCTGATCCTGATGGCGGTCTTCGCGCCGCTGGTGGTGGCGCTGCTGGGGCACCCGCCCAACGAGTTCCACCCCGACCAGATCGATCCCGACCTCTCCACGCCGCTGCACCCGATGGGCGGGATCAGCGCCGACTTCCTGTTCGGCGTGGAGCCGGTGAACGGGCGCGACCTGTTCAGCCGGGTCGTCTACGGCGCCCGCATCTCGCTGCTCATCGCCTTCCTGGCGACCCTGCTCTCGGTGTTCATCGGCACCGTGCTCGGCGTGGTCGCGGGTTACTACGGCGGCTGGGTCGACACCCTGATCAGCCGCACCATGGACCTCTTCCTGGCCTTCCCGCTCCTGGTCTTCGCCCTGGCCCTGGCCGGGGTGGTGCCGGACAGGGCGTTCGGGCTGAACGGTGACGCCCTGCGCATCGCGCTGCTCATCTTCATCATCGGGTTCTTCAACTGGCCCTACATCGGCCGCATCGTGCGGGGCCAGACCCTGTCGCTGCGCGAGCGTGAGTTCGTCGACGCCGCACGCAGTCTCGGGGCCCGCACCCCGTACATCCTGTTCCGCGAACTGCTGCCGAACCTGGTGGCGCCCATCCTGGTCTACGCCACGCTGCTGATTCCCACGAACATCCTGTTCGAGGCCGCGCTCTCGTTCCTCGGGGTGGGCGTCCGCCCACCCACCGCGACCTGGGGCGGGATGCTGTCCAGCGCCACCACCTACTACCGCGTGGACCCCGTGTTCATGCTGGTGCCCGGCCTGGCGATCTTCGTGACCGTGCTGGCGTTCAACATCCTCGGCGACGGGCTGCGGGACGCCCTGGATCCCCGCGCGCGCTGAGCCCCCTGACGCGGGGGCGCGAAGACGCCACCCCGCCCGGGATTTCGAAGAAGGTGCCGAGCTGAACACAGTGAAGGTGGTCCACACCATGAGAACAAGGCGCACGACCATCGCCGTCGCCGCGGCTGCCGCGCTGACGATGGGTCTGGCCGCGTGCGGCGGCGGTGACTCCTCCGGCGACGGTGAGGGAGGCGCGGGCGGTGCGGTGGCGTTCGACGCCGCCATCACCAGCGTCGTCAACGCCTCCGACGCGAAGGGCGGGACGATCCGCTACGCGAACGAGGGCAAGTGGGACTCCACCGACCCGGGTAACACCTACTACGGGTACGCCTGGAACTTCGGCCGCTACTACCTGCGCACCCTGGTGACCTACAAGTCGGCCCCCGGGGCCGAGGGCGCCACCCCGGTGCCCGACCTGGCGACCGACCTGGGCAAGCCCTCCGACGACGCCAAGACCTGGACCTACACGCTCAAGGACGGGCTGAAGTTCGAGGACGGCTCGCCGATCACCTCCGCCGACGTCAAGTACGCGGTGGAGCGGCAGCTGGACAAGGCCACGTTCCCGAACGGGCCGACCTACTTCAACGACTTCCTCGCCGACGTCCCCGACGGGTACTCGCCCTACGAGGGCGGCAAGGGTCTTGACTCGATCGAGACCCCGGACGACAAGACGATCGTCTTCCACCTGAACCAGTCGTTCAGCGGTTTCGACAACTTCGCCGCCCTGCCGGCCACCGCCCCGGTGCCGAAGGACAAGGACACCGGCTCGAAGTACAAGTCGACCGTGGTCTCGTCCGGGCCGTACAAGTTCTCCGACTACCAGGACGGCAAGAGCTACACCCTGGTGCGCAACGACCAGTGGGACCCGGCCACCGACGAGGTGCGCAAGGCCCTGCCCGACCAGATCGAGGTCGCGCTCAACGTCAGCAAGGACGACCTCGACCAGCGTCTGCTGGCCGGTGACATCGACGTCGCGGTGACGCAGCTCGGCATCGGCTCGGCCGCCCGGGCCCAGGTGCTGGCCGACCCGGAGAAGAAGAAGTTCGCCGACTCCGCTCCGCTGAACCGCACCTGGTTCACCTCGATCAACGGCCTGGTCGCGCCGTTCGACAACATCGACTGCCGCAAGGCCGTGATCTACGCGGCCGACCGCACCGGCTACCAGACCGCCTTCGGTGGTGCGCTGGCCGGCGGCGAGGTGGCCACCAGCCTCCTGCCCCCGACCATTCCGGGCCAGCAGAAGATCGACCTGTACCCGGTCAAGGACGAGGCCGACGGCATCGCCAAGGCCAAGGAGGCGCTCGCCGCCTGCGGTCAGCCGGACGGGTTCGAGACCAACTACAGCTACCGCGCCGAGCGCCCGGCCGAGAAGGCCGCCGGCGAGTCGATGCAGCAGGCCCTGGCCAAGGTCGGCATCAAGCTGACGCTCAAGCCCTACCCGCAGTCCGACTACTTCGCCCTCTACGCGGGCAAGCCCTCGTTCGTCAAGAAGGAGGGCCTCGGCCTGCAGGCCAACGGCTGGGGTGCGGACTGGCCCGACGGCTACGGCTTCCTGGCCCAGCTGGTCGACAGCCGGGTGATCCGGGAGACCGGTGGTGCGACCAACACCAGCGTCCGGGACCCGGAGATCGACAAGATGATCGACGCGGCGGTCAACGAGACCGATGAGTCGACCCGCCTGGCCGCCTGGGCCGCCATCGACAAGAAGACGATGGAAGGCGCCTGGGTGTACCCCGGTGTCTGGGCCAAGGTCCTGCTCTACCGGCCGGAGAACCTGACCAACGTGTTCGTCAGCAGCGCCTGGGACGGCTACGACTACGCGGCGCTCGGCGTCAAGAAGTGATCTGAGGGGTACGCAGAACCGATGAATCAACGACGGCGGCGACCGGAAAGGAATGTGCAGTGACGGCTTTCATCGCGCGGCGCGCGGCCGCCGCCGTCGTCATCCTGGCTCTGGTCAGCTTCATCACCTTCGCGATCTTCTTCCTGGTGCCGAGGCTGGCCGGAGCGAGCGCCGACGACCTGGCGGCTCGCTACGTGGGCAAGACGGCAGACGCGCAACAGGTGCACGAACGGGCGGTGCAGCTCGGCTTCACCGACCCCGTCCACCAGCAGTACGGCGACTTCGTGAAGGGCATCTTCGCGGGCCGCGACTACGACCTGGGCGGGCCCACGCCGGAACACTGCGCGGCGCCCTGTCTGGGGTACTCGTTCATCGACCAGAACGCGGTGCTGCCCGACCTGCTCGACCGGCTGCCGGTGACCCTGTCACTGGCGGCCGGCGCGGCCGTGGTCTGGCTGTTCGTCGGCGTCGGCACCGGCGTGCTGTCGGCGCTGCGCCGGGGCACGGTCTTCGACCGGTCGGCGATGGCGGTGGCGCTCGCGGGCGTCTCGCTGCCGATCTTCTTCACCGGTCTGCTGACGCTGTCCGTCTTCAGCTACACCCTGAAGATCTTCCCGCCCGGCGGTAGTTACACCCCGCTGCTGGAGAACCCGATCGAGTGGGCCTACGACCTGATCCTGCCCTGGGTCACGCTGGCCTTCCTCTACGCGGCGGGATACGCCCGGCTGACCCGTGCGGGCATGCTCGAGACGATGAACGAGGACTACATCCGCACCGCCCGGGCCAAGGGCCTCGCCGAGCGCACGGTGGTGATGAAACACGCGCTGCGCTCGACGCTCACCCCGATCCTGACCATCTTCGGCCTCGACCTGGGCCTGCTCGTCGGCGGCGCGATCCTCACCGAGTCCACGTTCTCGCTGCCCGGCCTGGGCGCCTACACGGTGCAGGCGATCTCGGGCAACGACCTGCCCAAGGTGCTCGGCGTGACCCTGCTGGCGGCGACCTTCGTGGTGATCGCCAACCTGGTCGTCGACATCCTCTATGCCGTGATCGACCCGAGGGTGAGGCTCTGAGGTGACTCTCGTCGAAGAGGGCGACACCAAGCGTCCGTTCCTGGACGTGAAGGATCTGCGGATCCACTTCCCGACCGACGACGGTCTGGTGAAATCGGTCGACGGTCTCACCTTCTCGCTGGAACGCGGGAGGACGCTGGGGATCGTCGGCGAGTCCGGCTCCGGCAAGAGCGTGTCCAGTCTCGGGATCATGGGTCTGCACCGCACCACGAATGCCCGGGTGTCCGGCGAGATCTGGCTCGACGGCGACGAACTCGTCGGCGCATCGGCCGATTTCGTGCGCAGGCTGCGCGGGCGCAAGATGGCGATGATCTTCCAGGACCCGCTGTCGTCCCTGCACCCGTACTTCAAGGTCGGCGCCCAGATCGTCGAGGCCTACCGGCTCTACAACGACGTGCCCCGCAAGGTCGCCCGGCAGCACGCGATCGACCTGCTCGGTCGCGTCGGCATCCCCGAACCGACCTCCCGGGTGGACGACTACCCGCACCAGTTCTCCGGGGGCATGCGACAGCGCGCGATGATCGCCATGGCGCTGGCCTGCGACCCGGAGCTGCTGATCGCCGATGAGCCGACCACGGCGCTCGACGTGACCGTGCAGGCCGAGATCCTCGACCTGATCCGGGGTCTGCAGCAGGAGTTCGGGTCGGCGGTCATCATGATCACCCACGATCTGGGCGTGATCGCCGAGCTGGCCGACGACGTGCTGGTGATGTACGGCGGCAAGGCCGTGGAGCACGCGCCGGTGCGTGAACTGTTCAAGGCGCCGGAGCACCCGTACACCTGGGGCCTGCTCAGCTCGATGCCGCGGATGGACCGGGTGCGGGCCGAGCGCCTGCTGCCCGTGCCCGGCAACCCGCCGAGCCTGATCAACCTGCCCCCGGGGTGCGCGTTCAGCCCGCGCTGCCCCTATGACGAGCTGACCGACGGGAAGGCCCTGACCGACGTGCCCGAACTGCGGCCGGTGCCGGGGAAATCCGCGCACAGTGTGGCCTGTCACCTGCCGTTCGAGAAGCGCCGGCAGCTGTGGACGGAGGAGGTGGCACCGAAACTGTGACTTCCGACGACCTGCTGCTCGACGTCCAGGGACTGAAGCGGCACTTCCCGGTGAGGCGCGGCGGGATGTTCCGCCGTCAGGTGTCCGCGGTGAAGGCCGTGGACGGCCTCGACTTCCAGGTGCGCAGGGGCGAGACCCTGGGCCTGGTCGGCGAGTCCGGCTGCGGCAAGACCACCACCGGCCGGCTCCTGACCCGTCTGGACGAGCCCACCGATGGTTCGATCCTGCTGGACGGCACCGACATCGCCCACGTGTCCCGGGGGGCCATGCGCCCGCTGCGCCGGGACGTGCAGATGGTGTTCCAGGACCCGTACTCGTCGCTGAACCCGCGGCACACCGTGGGCACGATCGTCGGGGCGCCGTTCCGGCTGCACAAGACGCTGCCCGCGGACAAGATCAAGCCCGCCGTGCAGGACCTGCTCAAGCTGGTCGGCCTGAACCCGGAGCACTACAACCGCTACCCGCACGAGTTCTCCGGCGGGCAGCGGCAGCGCATCGGCGTGGCCCGGGCGATCGCGCTGCGGCCCAAGCTGATCATCGCCGACGAGCCGGTCTCGGCCCTCGACGTGTCGATCCAGGCGCAGGTCATCAACCTGCTCGAGGACCTGCAGAACGAGTTCGGCCTGACCTACGTGGTGATCGCGCACGACCTGTCGGTGGTGCGTCACATCTCCGACCGGGTCGCGGTGATGTATCTCGGCAAGATCGTCGAGATCGCCGGCCGGGACAGCCTCTACGACAGCCCGATGCACCCGTACACGCACGCGCTGCTGTCGGCCGTGCCGGTTCCCGACCCGGACGTGCGCACCGACCGCGAGCGCATCCGCCTGCGGGGCGAGGCGCCGAGCCCGCTGAAACCGCCGTCCGGCTGCCGGTTTCACACCCGGTGCTGGAAGGCGCAGGAGATCTGCTCGGTGACCGAGCCGCCGCTGGTCACGCTGGCGCCGGATCACGAGGTGGCGTGCCACTTCCCGGAGAACGCGCCGGGAGAACGCCTGCAGGCGAGGCCGGTTCAGCCCGCCGAATGAGAGCTGTCCCCTGAGGGACGACGTGGGCACCTGAGCGCGACCGTCGCCCTGGCGGGGCGGGTGATGAGGGACGACGTGCGCACGTCGTCCCTCATCAGCGCAGGTTCAGGGTGGCCCGCACCAGGTCGTGGTTGCCGGTGACCTTGTCGCCGTCCGGTCCGGACAGGGTGTCCTCCAGGCCGATCCGGGTGTCGAGCCCGAGACCGAGCGCGTGACGCAGCACCGGCCAGCAGGCCTCCTGCTCGCCGTGCAGCAGCACCGGCACGCCGGGGTCGCCCAGTTCCTTGAGGATCGTGTCGGCCTCGGCGACCGCGTGGTCCGGCCGCACCCCGATGATCTCGACGAGAACCCGCACCAGGCCCGGGATCCCGGCCGCGAGCAGCAGCTGGGCGTCGCGGGTGGTCCAGACCCCGGCCTCGATCCCGATCCCGGTGCCGTGCAGGATCCCGGCCAGCTCGAGCGCGCTGGGCTCGGACAGGTTCACCGAGGCGAAGTCGGGGCGTTCCGCGGGGCGCAGCACCACCCAGCCGCCGATCAGCTCGCGGCGGGCGGAGACGTCACGGGCGGTGATCCAGAGCCCGGTCGAGACCCCGACCGGCACGCCGGGGCAGGCCTGGCGCACGGCACTGACCGCGGCCGCGACGTCGACGGCGAGCAGGGACTCGGTGCCGTCGGAGCCGCGGGGGTGCAGGTGGATCGCGTCGGCCCCGGCCTCGACGGCGGCGCGGGCCGAGCGGGCGAGCTGGGACGGGGTGACCGGCAGTCCGGCGTGCTCGGACGCCGTGCGGGACCCGTTGAGACACACCTTCAGCATCACTGCCGCCCTTTCTCGCCACACGTCACGGGTAATCAACCGTGTCCGGGGCGTCACGTCCAGTACCGCGAGTGCGCGCCTTCTCGACGAAGGGGCGGATCGCGGCGGGGACCAGGTCGTCCGCGCCCCACTCGCCCAGCACCTCGGTGAGGGACGGGGCGTTCTTGATCCGCGCGTCCTCACTCATCATCGCGAGGGCGGCGGGGGTGCCGGTCTGCAGGACCACCCGGATCGCCGCCCTGACCTCGTCCTCACTGCCCGTGCCCTCGAACGGCTTGGTGCCGTGCAGGCCGGCCATGCGCTCGTAGAGATCCGCGAGGGTGACATCGGCGAACAGGTCGCCGCCGACCTTGCCCACCGCCACGTCGTGACCGAACATCACCGAGGTGGCCAGGAAGACCCAGGCGCACGTGGCGCACGTCCGGCACCAGTCCCGGCCGGTTCCCTCGCTCCGGGCGGCGGCCTGGTTGCAGCCGGCCGTGCGCAGATACGCGTCGAGGTCGTCGGTCAGCAGCGAGATGATCTGGAGTTCGAGCAACGGACGCAGCGGGCCGGCGTAGGCGGGTGCCTGCGGCACCCAGCGGTCGCGGTACTCGCGCAGGAGGTCCTCGAACTCGTACGTCTTGGTCCACCGGTGGTTGACCGGGCGTCCGCGGTAGGCCTTGATGTTCGGCTCGTCGTCGCTGCGCGAGGTGCCGGCCAGCACGTCCGTGTGACCTGCGAGGTACCCGGCCAGCAGTGCGGTGAAGGCCAGGCCGGCGGAGTACGGGGTGTGGCCGTCGGGGTGCCCGGCGGCCTTGAGCCGCAGCAGCTCGGGAAGGATCTGCTGCTCGGCGGTGATGATGCGCCCCGGGCCGAGGGTCTGCGCGACCTCGAGCTGACCGGGGGCGGGGTTGTGGAGAAAGATGTCCATCGGCAGGGCTTTTCGCGTGGTCAGGGCCAGCGCGAGCGAGTCCTTGCCGCCGGAGAACATCACCAGGGCGCGCGCGCCGGGCTGCGTGGCGGCCCCGGCCGGGCCTGGTTCGCCCGTGGTCACGAGCGTCAGGAAGTCCGGCGCGGTGAAGTCGATGTCGTTGCGGTAGAAGAACTCTCCCATCGCCGAAGGCCAGAACCCGGCCCACCAGCGGTGCTGCCCGGGCAGGACCGGGATGCTCAGGGTGGGGCTGCAGAAGGCCTTCCAGTACGAGAACGCCTCGACCGTGGCGAGTGCGTTCATCAGCGCCCGGGCCGGTTCGTCACCGGCGCGCGCCAGCTCGTGGGGCTCCAGGCCGCGCAGGGTGACCGAGGGCTCGAACGTGTGCTGCCCGACCTCGAACCGGAACCGGACGACGAGGTCCGTCCCCTCGACCGTGCCCGTGGCGCCGGCCACGGTGAAGGTCGGATGGGCGGCCCGGAGGGCGTCGAGGCCGACGGCGGTGCTCATGCCCGCAGCCTAGGTGACGGGTCGTCCGCGGGGTGGCGGGCGCCCGGCCGGAGATCACGCACCACGACACCGGACCGCCCGTGTCTCACGAGCGCACCCCTGACGTGCGGGAAAGCCCGGCGGGTGAAGATCGCGGCAAAATCTGCACATTAGCCGCTTCTGTTACTTATGGTGCCGTCATGGTCACCGCGATGAACCCGAGAGGTCATGAGCCGGACTCGTTCGGGGAGGTGCCCCCGGACCTGACCGGTGACCCGGCCGGCGACCTGGCCGGCGATCCCGCCCGAGCTCGTTCCGACGGCGAGTTCCTGCGGGCACTCGCCCTCCGGCGGCGTATGCGGCAGGAGAGCTATCAGGCCCTGGCCCAGCGCACCGGCATTCCCCGCAGCACGCTGGCGGACATGCTCGCGGGGCGCCGCCGGCCCCGTCCCGAGGTGGTCGAGGCGGTCGTGGGGGCCTATGCCGCCGATCCGGGCCAGGCCCGGCAGTGGGTGCTCACCTGGCAGCGGCTGCAGGTCGCGGAACCGGGAACGCCCTCCGTCGCGACACCGGCTCCCGTTCTGGCCCCGATCCCCGCCCCCCGTCGCCGACGCGTCCTGCTCAGCGGGATGGCGGTCGCGGTGGCGGTTCTCGCCGGCGCCGTGGTTCTGCCCGGGGGAGCGTGGGGCACGTTCTGGCCGGACGGCGCCGAGGCGGCGGAGCGATCGCAGGAGCTACCGGTCTACAACGTCGAGGCGGCGTGCCGGCCGCTGCGCACCCAGGAGTGCGGCCTGGGCGTCGTGCGGGACCCGCACGCTCCGTCCTCGGCCGCCAACCGACTGACCCGGGTCTGGCACGGTGACCGGCTGATCCTGCACTGCGTGACCCAGGGGCGGCTCATCGTCGACGAGGAGGGCATGTCGACCGACCAGTGGTACCGGGTCTCGGTGCCCGGGCAGGACGACCTGACCGGCTGGTTCCCGGGCATCCGGCTGCGGGTCTACCAGGCCTCGCCGGCCTGTGCCGAGGACGTCTCCCCGGCGTCACCGGATTGAAGCCCCCCGGCCGAGCGGTTCCGGGCCGTTCCGAACCCGTTCGGGGTCGTCCGAGATCGTCCGAGATGCCGCCGCGGCCCTCACCAGGACGGTTGCCTGGGCGACGACGCGCCTCGGAAGCAGCCGGCGCGGCTCCCACTCGGAAGGACCTCTCCACATGTTCACTCGCACCCGGATCGCCGCCGCTCTCGCCGCCACCGGACTGGCCCTGACGCTCGGCGCCGGCACCGCCCAGGCCGCGGGCCAGACGATCGCCGCCACCTCCCACGGCTGCCCCGACGGGTACGTGTGCATGTACCCGTCGGCCGGCTGGAACAACGACGTGCCGCAGGCCAAGTGGTACACGTACGGTGCGCACAACCTCAGCAACGTCCTCGGCACGCACCGGCTCTTCAACAACCAGACCGGTGGGGCCATCGCGCGCACCTGCACCGGTTACAACGGCACCGGCTGCGAGGGGGCCCTCGGGGCGGGCTGGTACATCGACAAGAACATGACGCCGATCAACTCGGTCCTGCTCGCCACGAGCTGACCCGTCCTCACGCAAACACCGTGCGGCCCGGCGGGAACCGCCGGGCCGCACGGGAGTGGGGGAAGGTCAGGACGACAGGCCCGACACCGGGGAGAACTCGCCGGCCATGCTGACCGCGGCCTCCTCACGCTCCTCCTGCGCCGCCACCGCGTGGTGACCGCGCACACCGAACAGGCCGATCAGCGCGACCACCGCGAACGCGATGGCGCCGAGCACGAAGACCACCACGTAGGCGCCCTCGGACGGCAGGCCGGTGGTGTCGCTGACCATGCCGGTGAGCAGGCTGGTGATGAGCGCGCTGGCCAGGGCCGAGCCGACCGACCGCATGATCGAGTTCACGCTGTTGGCCACACCGGTCTCGGACGGCTGCACGCTCTGCACCAGCAGGGCCGGCAGGGTCGCGAAGCCGAAGGTCACGGCGAGCTGGCCGACGCTGCCGAAGAGCACCATCTGCCAGGTGTGGTCGTGGAACAGGGCCATGCCGGCGAAACCGATGACGCCGAACGTCGCCCCGGTGGACAGGGCGCGACCGGCCCCGACCCGGTGCACGAACGCGCCGATGAACGGGGCGGCGATCACGCCGATCACACCACCGGGCAGCAGGTACACGGCGCTGGCGGTGAGCACGTCCGCGCCGAAGCCGTAACCGGTGAGCGCACCGGGCGTCTCGACGAAGCTGGTGATGCCGAGGAACGAGGCGAAGAGACCGAAACCGACGAGCAGGCCGGCCACGTTCGTCATCGCGACACCGCGGTTGGCCAGCAGTTTCGGGCTGGCCAGGGGCTGCTTGATCCGGCCCTCGACGAAGACCCAGCTGACCAGCACGACCACGGCCGCCACGAACAGGCCGATGGTGGCGGGGGAGCTCCAGCCCCAGCTCTCGCCCTGCGAGATCGGCAGGAGCAGCAGCACCAGACCGGCGCCGAGGATGCCGCCGCCGACCCAGTCGACCGAGGTGTTGGTGCCGTCGGGCTTGGTGCGCGGCAACGTGAACCAGCCGATGACCAGCGCGATCACGGTGATGGCGAGGCCGAACCAGAACGGGCGGCGGTAGCTGGCGTCGCCCTGCGTGAGCAGGCCGGTGACCAGCAGGCCGACCACGCCGCCGACGCCCAGAGTGGCGCTGACGAGGGCCATCGACTGGGTCAGCTTCTGCGGCGGGACCTCGTCGCGCAGCACGCCCATGGAGAGCGGGAACAGGCCGTACGAGGTGCCCTGCAGCACGCGGGCCACGATCAGCAGCGGCAGCGAGCTGGTGAACAGGGCGAGCAGGATGCCGGCCAGCACCACGACCAGGATGCCGAGCATCACCGGGCGGCGGCCGTAGACGTCGCCGAGGCGACCGAGCACCGGGGTGGCGACGGCGGCGGCGAGCAGGTTGGCGGTGAGGACCCAGGCGACGGCCGTGAGGTCGGCGTCGAGCTGCTCGGCGATGCGCGAGAGCACCGGCACGACCAGGGTCTGGAGCAGTGACAGCGTCATCACCGCGGTGGCGAGGCCCACGACCAGGAGGCCATGACCCTTCTGCTGCGGGCTCTGGGGGGTGGACAAGCTGGTTACTCCGCCTTCTTGTTGCAGAACTGGTGCCAGGGATGAGAAGCAGGCGTCGGCACTGACGGCTTTCGTACAAGCGTGGTAGTTCGTTGCGGACGGCAACTAACCGGAGGGTGAAGCGTAGAGGAGGGCTCTCCGTATTCCCTCGCGGGTATCTGCCGAACGGGTGACGCGCACCACCCACGGTGGCGCTTGCTGCGGATTTGGGTGGGGATGAGGGGAGTGGCGCCCGGGTCGCCGTGCTTCGCCCACCGTCGGGTCCGCATGTTGTCGGTGCTAGCCCCTAGAGTCTGCGGTGGTCCTTCCGCAAGCACCGGGCAAGAGGTGGGTAGAACGTGACAGTGTCCGTCGAACAGCGCATCGCCGACGAGCTGCAGGTACAGCTGTGGCAGGTGGTCGCCGCGATCGGGCTGCTCGACGACGGCGCGACCGTGCCGTTCGTCGCCCGTTACCGCAAGGAGATCACGGGCACGCTCGACGACGCCCAGCTCCGCACGCTGCAGGAGCGGCTGGCCTACCTGCGCGAGCTGGAGAAGCGGCGCGAGGCGATCCTCGAGTCGATCGGCTCGCAGGGCAAGCTCACTCCCGAGCTCGAGGCCCAGGTGCGTGAGGCGGAGACCAAGTCCCGCCTCGAGGACATCTACATGCCGTACAAGACCAAGCGGCGCACCAAGGCCCAGATCGCGCGCGAGGCCGGGCTCGAGCCGCTGGCCACCGGTCTGCTGGCCGACCCCTCGCAAGACCCGAAAGACGTGGCCGCGCAGTACGTCGACGCCGAGAAGGGTGTCGCCGACGTGCAGGCCGCGCTCGAGGGCGCACGCTCGATCCTGGTCGAGACCTTCAGCGAAGACGCGGATCTCATCGGTGGCCTGCGCGAGCGCATGTGGAACCGCGGCCGGCTGGCCGCGACCGTGCGCGAGGGCAAGGAGGCCGCGGGCGCCAAGTACTCCGACTACTTCGACCTCACCGAGCCCTACACCAAGCTGCCCTCGCACCGCGTGCTGGCGATGTTCCGCGGTGAGAAGGAAGAGATCCTCGACCTCGCCTTCGAGGCCGACGACGCGCCGCCGCCCGCCCCGGGCGAGCTCGGGGTCAGCGAGCAGACCATCGCGCACCGCTTCGAGATCTCCAACCAGGGCCGCCCGGGCGACAAGTTCCTGATCGACGCGGTGCGCTGGGCCTGGCGCACGCGCATCTCGGTGCACCTCGGTCTCGACGTGCGCAGCCAGCTGCGCAGCGCCGCCGAGGAAGAGGCCATCCGCGTCTTCGCCGCCAACCTGCGCGACCTCCTGCTCGCCGCCCCGGCCGGCAACCGCGCCACGATGGGGCTCGACCCGGGCATCCGCACCGGCGTCAAGGTCGCCGTGGTCGACGGCACCGGCAAGGTCGTGGCCCACAGCACGATCTACCCGCACGAGCCGCGCCGCCGCTGGGCCGAGTCGCTCGACGAGCTCGAGAAGCTCGCCCGCCAGTTCAACGTCGACCTGATCGCGATCGGCAACGGCACCGCCTCCCGCGAGACCGACAAGCTGGCCGCCGAGCTCATCGCCCGCGCCAAAGACCTGAACATGACCAAGGTCGTGGTCTCCGAGGCCGGGGCCTCGGTCTACTCCGCGTCGGCCTACGCCTCGGCCGAGCTGCCGGATCTCGACGTCAGCATCCGGGGCGCGGTCTCGATCGCCCGCCGCCTGCAAGACCCGCTGGCCGAGCTGGTCAAGATCGACCCGAAGTCCATCGGCGTCGGTCAGTACCAGCACGACCTGCCCGAGTCGGCGCTCGCCCGCTCGCTCGACGGAGTGGTCGAGTACTGCGTGAACGCGGTCGGCGTCGACGTGAACACCGCGTCCGCCCCGCTGCTGCGGCAGGTGTCCGGCATCGGCGAGACGCTCGCGGCCAACATCGTGTCGCACCGCGACCAGAACGGGCCGTTCAAGAACCGTAAGTCGCTGCGTGACGTGCCGCTGCTGGGTGCCAAGGCGTTCGAGCAGTCCGCGGGCTTCCTGCGCATCCAGGGGGGCGACGACCCGCTCGATGCCTCCGGCGTGCACCCCGAGGCCTACCCGCTCGTGCGGCGCATCCTCACCAAGGCCGAGGTCGACCTGCCCGCGCTGATCGGCAACACCGCGCTCATCCGCACGATGAAGCCGTCCGAGTTCGCCGACGACACGTTCGGCCTGCCGACCGTCGCCGACATCCTCGGTGAGCTCGACAAGCCCGGCCGTGACCCGCGTCCCGCGTTCAAGGCCGCGACCTTCGCCGAGGGCGTCAACACCGTGGCCGACCTCAAGCCCGCCATGGTGCTCGAGGGAGTCGTCACCAACGTGGCCGCGTTCGGTGCGTTCGTCGACATCGGCGTGCACCAAGACGGTCTGGTCCACGTCAGCGCGATGTCGAACAAGTTCGTGTCCGACCCGCGCGAGGTCGTGAAGCCCGGTGACGTGGTGAAGGTGAAGGTCATGGAGGTCGACGTCGACCGCCAGCGCATCTCGCTGACGCTGCGGCTCGACGACGAGATCGGCGCCCCGGCCGGTGGTGGCCGCGGTTCGCGCGGCGGTGCGCCGCGGGGTGAGCGTTCCGATCGCGGGCCGCGGGGTGGCCAGGGCGGCGGTCAGGGCGGTCAGGGTCAGGGCCGCGGTGGTCAGGGCCGCGGTGGTCAGGGCGGCAACGGCGGACGCGGCGGTCAGGGCGGTCCCGGTGGCGGCGGTCAGCGGGGTGGTCAGGGTGGCCAGGGCCGTGGCGGTCAAGGTGGCCAGAGCCGTGGCGGTCACGGTGGTCAGGGTCGCGGTGGGCAGGGCGGTGGCTCGGTGCCCGACACGGCGCTCGCCGACGCTCTGCGCCGGGCCGGGCTGCTGAACAAGTAGCCGGCTGAAAGCCTCGGCGGCCGGGCTGGTTCCGCGCGGTCCAACCGTGTGGAACCGGTCCGGCTGCGGCGTTCTGTTTCCGTTCCCGGAGTGCGCTCGAGGGAGCAGGCGCCCCGGTTCGGACGACGCGCCACCAGGCACAGGTGCCAGGGGGACCGGGAGATCCGGAATCGGCGCCCCGGAGTCGGCTTTGACTGAGCGACCGGTGCCGCGGTGCCGGGCTTGAGTGCGCGACCGGTGCCGCGGTGCCGGGCTTGAGTGCGCGACCTGTGCCCCGGTGCCGGGCTTGACTGAGCGACCTGTGCCCCGGTGCCGGGCTTGAGTGAGCGACCCGTGCCTGGAGCCGGGCTTGATTGAGCGACCTGTGCCTGGAGCCGGGCTTGAGTGAGCGACGGGCGCCGCGGTGCCGGGCTTGACCGAGCAACTGGCGCCTCGGAACCGGCCCTATCCGAGCAGCGCGCGCACCTGGGTCAGCAGCTGGCCGGCCGTCAGGTCGAACGGTTCCAGGTCCCGTTCGGCCCGGGCCAGCACCACCGCGCCCTCGCTGGCCGCGATCAGCAGCGTCGCGAAAGCCGGTGCGGCGTCGGGGGAGAGGCCGCCGTTCTCGAGCAGCCGGGCCAGACGGGAGCGCCAGCCGCGGAACACCTCGGCGGCGTCGTCGAGCAGCTTGGGGGAGTCGGCCGCCACGGTCACCGCGACCACCGCGCAACCGGTCGAGCAGCCCGAACGCGACAGCAGCAGACGCCAGCTGTGCAGGAAGCGTTCGGTGACCACGTCGGCGGCGTCACCGTCCCAGCGGTCGAGCCAGGCCTGGGTGCGCTGTCCGGCCAGCCCGAGCGCCTCCGAGACCACCTGCTCCTTACCCTCGGGAAAGGAGTGGTACATCGAGCCGCGTGCGGCCTTCGACGCGGCCAGGATCTCGGTCAGCGACGTGGCCTGCAGCCCGCGACGGGCCAGCAGCGTGGCCGTGCCCTCGATGATCCGGTCCCGGGCGGTGCCCTTGTTCGTGACGACCTTGAGGCCGTCCGGGCCGGCGTTCAGCTCCGGACCGTTCTTCGGCGCCTGACCGTTCTTCAGCTCCGGGCCATCCCTGAGCACCGGCCCATCCTTGAGCACCGGCCCATCCCTGAGATCCGGGCCGGGCCTGAGTTCCGGGCCGGATTCCAGGTCTGTGCTGACCGACAGATCGCCGGAAGCCGCGGTTCGCGCCACCATGACGCCATGCAATCACAGCGGGTCACGGCGTCCGGCGAAACGCGCCCGGGGTCCGGCGGGGAGCTGCGGTCCCGGGCTGGTCCTGAACAGCGAAATAACCACAATGGTGGACGTTTCGGAGACTCGAGTCTCAGGAGCGTCCACCATGGTGGTGATGTGCGCCTGAGGAACGCGTGAACCGGCGAGCCTGCGCGTGTGACACGGTGCCATCGGTGAGCGTGATCCGGAACCCGGCGAAGTCGCCCTCGATCAGGAGCTCACCCAGGCGGTGACCGGCCCGGCCGGCCGCGTCCAGGTCGGCGGTGGCGGTGCCCGGCAGGGACGCGGCGGCGGTCACGACGCGTTCCGGATCGGCGGGCAGCGGCACGGTGCGGGTGCCGCCGTGCACCTGGGCCCAGGCCCCGCCCAGACCGACCGTGAGCGCGGGAACCGGCCCGGAACGGTGCGCCGTCATCGTCAGCGGGACGCCGGGCCGGGCCAGCCCCTCGACGAGGAGAGCGGCGTCGAGACGGGCGTTCTCGTCCAGCGACAGGGCGCCGGCGAGCAGCTCGGCGACGCGGCGCGTGACCTTTTCCCCGCTGGTCAGACTGGAGCACTCCGGACTGTCCAGGAGCCCCGCCGCCGACAGCCGCAACGTCACCGGGAACCCGATCTGCGCGGCCGCGAGGGTCACGGCGGTCGCGACGGCCTCGGGATCAGCGTCCCGTGGAGGCATCGGCACCACCGCGTGACGCAGCACGTCGATGCCGGCCCGGTCGAGCACGGCCTTGGCCGTGTGCTCGGGAACCTCGACGACCGACCCGAAACCTCGACCCACCCCGTCCCCGTTCCCGGCCAGAGCTCCGCTCCGCCCGGCCCGCGTGGACACGGCCCGTGAACCTTGTCCCGTGCCGGAACCCGACCCCGTGCCGGAACCCGACCCCGGGCCGGAACCCGACCCCGGGCTGAGACCCGACCCCGGGCTGCGACCCGAACCCGGTCCTGCGCCGGAACCCGAACCCGCACCAGGCCCCGGACCCTGATCCGCGCGGTGGCCCGAACCCGGGCGGGCCCCCTTGCCCCTTCCCGCGCCGGGCCCGGTGTGACGACCCGGGGCGCCGAGCGCATCCGCGCCTCGAGCCGGGAACCCGCTGCGGCGGGCCACTTCCGCGATGCGGCTCAGACGCAGGGGATCGGGCGCGGGGCCCCGCAGGCGGGCCACGGCGGCCATGGCGGCGGGCAGACCCGACACCGCGCCCGGCGGTTCCTGGCCGGGCATGGCCGAGACGAGCAGCAGGCCGCGACGTCCGGGATCCTCGGGTGGCTCGTCCTGCACGTAGAGCACCGTGCCGACACCCGGGTCGGCGGACACCGCCGCGCTGATCGCGGCCAGCTCCCCGGAATCGGCCCCGAGCTGGGCGGTGTGGTTGAGCGGATTCGCCGGGACGGCCGGGCGCGGAAGGTGCCCCCGGAGCTTGAGCCGCGTGGCGGCCTGCAGTTCGGCCAGTTCGACGCCGGCGTCGGCGGCGAGATCCTCGGCCAGGGCCGCGTCGCTCGCGCAGGACGTGATGACGGCCACCGGTTTTCGCGACCGCGTGCCCCGGGCCAGGGCCCGCGTGGTCTCGATCAGCTGGTGCAGGTCGTGAACCGGCACGGCCCCGGCCTCGTCGAGCAGCGCGTCGAGCGCCGCCCCGGAACCGGGTTCGTGACCGTGACCGTGGCCGGGCCCCGTGGTCCGTCCCGTTCTCAGCACCGCGAGGCGCACATCGGCCCGGGCGCACACGGCCAGGGCGGAGGCCAGCCGGGCCCCGTCCGGAATCCGCTCCAGGTACAGCGCCACCGCCCTCACCCCCTCGGTGACCGCCAGCCCGGCCAGCGCCGACGGCGTGTCCACCACCGCGCCGTTGCCCACCGAGATCACCGTGTGCAGGCCGGTTCCGTCGCGATGAGCGAGCAGCCGCCGCCCGGCCACGACGCTCTCGGTGACCACCGCAATGCCGTCGTCGGCCCTGCTCCCGGCGCCCCGGCCCCCGGCACGGTCGTCCCGGGCCGCCCGGCCTCCTCCGCCGCCGCCGCTGCGGTCCAGGGCCCGGGGCTCGTCGTCGACCGGTGCCGGGACCGGCCCCGGTGACATCCGCTCCCGCCACACCCCTGCCCTCGACCGGAAACTCACGAGGCCCGCGCTGTCCGGCCCGAGCACCGGCAGCCCGTGCCGCCCGGCCGCCGCGACCAGCCGCTGCTGCGCGGCCCGGTCGTCGCTCTCGGCGAAACCACCCGTGAACTCGCCCGCGAAACCGCCGGCGAATCCACTCGCGAACACCACGGCACCACCGCACCCCAGGCGCCCGGCCTCGGCCAGGTAGTCGGGAACGGTGGCGGCGGTGGTGGCGACGACCACGATGTCGGCCGGTCCGCCGATCAGGGCGAGCGCTCCGGCCAGGTCGGGTTTGCACGGCACGCCGAGGATTTCGGACCGGCGGGGATGCACCCCGGCCAGTGCCCCGGTGAATCCGGCGGTGCGCAGGTTGGTCAGGGTCTGGGCGGCGTACGAGCCGGGACGTTCGGTGGCCCCGACGACAACGACGGAACGGGGAGCCAGCAGACGACTCAGGTCACGCTGCTGCTCCCCGTCCCCGTCCACCACGCTGGCAAGTATTCGCCGTCCGGGCCGTTCGTGGGTGTGTTTTCACCCGTTCCGGCCCTTTTTCCGAGTTCTGCGCGGCCTCCCCGGGCGACTACCGCGTGTGGCTGACGACTCTGGGAGGCTCCGGAACGTCCACCGTTTCGCTCGTGCCGATCCGCGTGACCCGGGTGACCCGCCCCGATTCCGCCCGGCGGGTGCGCAGTTCCGTGACCACCGCGATCAGCGCCAGCCCGATCACGACCAGGCCGAACCCGGTGGTGGTGGGGCGTAGCCCGAACTGCGGAACGGCCAGCCCGGCCAGCACCGCGGCACCCCCGAAAGCGCCGTAGCTGGGCACGTACACGGCCGACATCAGCTCGGCGCGCTCCCCGGGCCGCACCAGCTGGGCGACCGATCCGAGAGCCCCGGTGAAGCCGGCCCCGAAACCGATTCCGGCCAGGACCAGTCCGGCGAAGAACAGGGGCAGCACGGTCGTGTCGACGGCCACCAGCACGGTCGCCATGCCGGCCACCAGGGACAACGACGCGTACAGCATCGTGGTGCGCGCCGGGCGACCCCGCACCAGGAAGGCCGCGATCGAGCCGGTGCCCGCCATCGCCGTGACGAACACCCCGCTGATCACGTGGTTGTGCACGTCGAAGACACCGACGGCCAGCGAACCCCCGAGCGAGAGCACCACTCCACCGACGGCCCAGGTCGCGACCATGACCGGCAGGGCGTTGCGGAACGCCGTGCGGGCGCTGCGCGGAACCGTGACGGCCGGCCGCAGACTGGCTCGCACGCCCGGTCGCCGCTCACTGCGAGGGACGACGAAAGCGCAGGCCAGCAGCATGATCACGAGCAGTGCGGCCAGCACCTCGAAGACCAGCGTGGTGGGGCGCGGCGCGAACTGCACGAGCAGGCCGGACAGCAGGGCCCCGGCGGCCAGGCCGAACGTGGGTGAGGCGACGTTGATGCCGGCGGCCAGGGCCGGGCGGTCGGCGGGCGCGAGGTCACCGATGGTGGCACCGAGCGCGCCGATGCCGATCCCGGTCGCGACCCCCTGCAGCCCCCGGCCGAGGATGAGGTCACCGACGCCGTCGGCGACCAGGAACACGACGAGGGACGCGATCTCGATGGCGATCGCGGTCAGGATCACCGGGCGGCGCCCGACGAAGTCCGAGATCCCACCCGCGATCAGCAGGGTGATCAGGAGGACGACGGCGTAGACGGCGAACACGAGCGTCAGCGTCGGCGCCCCGAAATGCCATTGCTGCTGGTAGACGACGTACAGCGGCGACGGTGCGCTGGACACCGCCAGGAATGCGACCGAGGTCAGGGCGACCAGCCAGAATCCGGCCGCCCGACGCGACTGCGTGAACATCCGGGCCTCCACGAAAGGTTCGACTAGAGTGGAACCGTTGAAGCGTAGGTCCAAGTTCTAGAAAAGTCGAACTGTTGTGCCCGGCGGGTTAAGCTGATGCCCATGAGCAGCACGTACACGCACCCCGACGTCGCGGAGCTGACCCTGCCCTCGGTCCTGTTCGCACTGAGCGACCCGGTGCGCCTGGAGATCGTCGGGCAGCTCGCGGCCTGGCAGGCCGGTGAGGTGCCCCTGGTCTGCGCCTCGGTGGGGCCGGAGATGCCGAAGTCCACGCGGTCGCACCACCTGAAGGTGCTGCGTGAGGCGGGGGTGACGCGGTCGGTGCAGAGTGGTCGTGAGCGTCAGCTGTCTCTGCGGCGTGAAGATCTGGACGCGCGCTGGCCGGGGCTGCTCACGGCCGTGCTGAGTGGGGTGTCTGAGCCGATCGAGGCCTGATGTTTTCTGTGGTGCCGGCTCTTTCGGTTCTTTGAGGACGCGTTGAGCGCCGGCTCGCGCGTGCGCAGACACCCGCTATACCGTTTCGGTATGGCGGGTGTCTTGCTGCTCGGGCCAATGGGGGACGCGTGAGTGTCCCGGGTTTCTCGGGGCACCGAGCGCTCTGCGGAACGGAACAGCGACCTGGACCGCCGCGTCCTCACGCTCCCGCACCACCGGCAGGGCGGTGTGACACGGCGGGTCAAGCAGCGCGCCGCCGGGGCGACGCACTGCTTGACCCGGCGGGGCAGGCTATTTCGACGGGGTGACGACTGCGGCGGCGCCGCCGCCACGGCGGGTGGGTTCGGCGGCGGCGACCAGCTTCGGGCCCCGGGTGCCGGGCCTGGACTGCTTGCCGTGGTGGCCGGGGCCGTTGTCCGGGAACTGGATTGCGGTAGCGGCGCCGATCTCCGCAGTTGACTTGAGGGCGTGGCCGAGTGAGGTCAGGCCGGCGCCGGTGGGGCCGTCGGTGATCGCGGGTTCGGCGTCGGCGGTGGCTCCGTTGCGCGACGACAGGCGGGGCGCGGCGATCGCGTCGACCAGGGAGAGGTCGCGGTCGAGGTGGCCCACCGCCACCTGCAGCACCGTGGTGATGATCGTGGCGCCGCCGGGGGAGCCCAGGGCCAGGTAGGGGTCGCCGTCCCGGAACAGGATCGTGGGGGAGATGGACGAGCGGGGGCGCTTGCCGGCGGCGGGCAGGTTGGGGTCGGGCACGCCCGCGGTCAGGGGCACGAAGTTGAAGTCGGTGAGCTCGTTGTTGAGCAGGAATCCGTAGCCCGGAACGGTGATGCCCGAGCCGCCGGTCTGCTCGATGGTCAGGGTGTACGCCGCGACGTTGCCCCACCTGTCGGCCACGGTCAGGTGCGTGGTGCCGTGGTCGTCGCGGGCGGCTTCCTGCGTGACGGAAGGCTTCTGCGCGCAGGCGTCGTAGTCGCCGTCGGGTGAGCCGAACGGGATCGGGCGGGGCGCGGCCTTGTCCGGGTCGAAGAGCTGGCAGGCCCGCTCGGCGGCGTAGCCCTGCGAGATCAGCTCGGCGACCGGGGTGCCCGCGCCGTCACCGACGTAGCGGTTGCGGTCGGCGAACGCCGTGGCGCTGGCCTCGGCGACGCGGTGCAGGTAGTCGACGTCCGAGAGGTCTCCCAGGTCTCCGGGGTACTCCTCGAGCAGGTTCAGGGCCTCGGCCACCGCGATGCCGCCGGACGAGGGGACCGGCATGCCGAACACCGTGAGGTCTTCGTACTCGCTGCGCACCGGCTTCTTCACCAGCGCCTCGTAGGCCTTGAGGTCCTTGGCGGTGACGAGACCCGGATAGACGCTCGTGCCGTCGGAGGTCTGCGGGGCAGAGGCGGTTTCGACCAGGGCCTCACCGATCTCACCGCGGTAGAGCGCCTTCACCCCCTGGCGGCGCAGAATGCCGTAGGTCCTGGCCAGATCCGGGTTCTTCAGCACCGAACCGACCGCCGGCACCGACCCGCCCGGCAGGTAGAGCTTCGCCGTGGCCGGGAACTTCGCGAACCGGGTGGCGTTGGCGCTGGTCTGCTGGGCGAAGGTCTCGTCGACCACGAACCCCCGCTCGGCCAGGCGCTGCGCCGGGGCCAGCAGTTGGTCGAGGCCCTGGGTGCCGAACTTCTTCGCCGCCTTGTCCCATAGCGCGGGCGTGCCCGGAACCCCCACCGACAGGCCGGAGCTGACCACGGTGCCGAAGTCGAGCGCGGTGCCGTCGGCCTTCTGGAACACCGTGGGGGTGAAGGCCTTCGGGGCGGTCTCACGCCCGTCGATCGTGCTGACCCTGTGCCTGCGCGCGTCGTAGTAGACCAGGAACCCGCCTCCGCCGATGCCCGAGGAGTACGGCTCGGTGACGCCCAGCGCGGCGGCCGTGGCGATCGCGGCGTCGGCCGCGTTCCCGCCCCGGCGCAGGACCTCCAGGCCGATCGCCGTGGCGTCGGCGTCGACACTGGCCACGGCCCCGCCGTGACCGACGGCCTCGGCCTGTTTCGGGGGAGGAGCCACGGAACCGCTGGGGCTGGAGGCCATCAACAGCGGTCCGCAGACCGCGAGGGCCCCGAGAGCGGCGAAGCGCCGTGCGGTGGTTCTGGTCTCGAGCATGGACGACTCTCCCCTGACCGACGGGTGCGCGAACCGCCGATGTTACCCCGATCACAACGATGGGCGCGGTGACCGCCCGAGGCGACCACCGCGTCCGTCATGATCGAAAGCCCTAGACCGGGACCGCCTCGGCGAGCTCCTCGGCGTCGGCCACCCGCTGCCGCACCACGAACGCCAGGCCGATGTTGACCGCCGCGAACGCCGCGGCCACCAGGATGCCCCGGTGGAACGCGTCGACCAGCGCGGTCTGCGGGTCGGCACCCTCGGCCAGACGGCTGTTGGCCAGCGACGTCGACAGCGTGTTGACGATCGCCAGACCCAGCACGCCACCCACCTGGTAGCCCGCCGAGACCAGGCCCGAGGCCGCCCCGGCGTCGTTGTGGTCGACCTCGGACACCGCCGAGATCTGGCCCGGCACACCGATCCACATGATCCCGAAGCCGAACAGCAGGAACCCGGGCAGGAGCTCGAGCGCGTAGCTGCCCGTGGCCCCGGCCGTGGTGAGCAGCAGCAGGCCGATCACGCTCATCACCGCACCCGCGAGATGCACCGGCCGGGTACCGATCCGGGTGACCAGGGTGGACGCGATCGTGGCGCCGGCGATGGCCGCGAAACCCATCGGCAGGAACTGCACGCCGGTCTCGATCGCCGAGGCCCCGCGCACCTGCTGCAGGAAGATGGCGGCCAGGAAGAACATCGACAGGAACGCCGCACCGTTCAGGCCCAGCTGCACGGTCGAACCGCTGAGCGACCGTGAGCGGAACATCCGCAACGGCACCAGCGGGGCGGCGGAACGGGCCTCGGCCCAGACAAATCCGGCCAGCAGCACCACCGCGGCACCCAGCGAGCCGAGGACCTCCGGATCGCTCCAGCCGAGCGGTTCGGCCCGGATCACACCGAAGATCAGGGCCAGCACACCGGTCGTGGCCAGCAGCGCGCCGAGTGCGTCGAAAGTGCGCCGCCCGCCCTCGGGTTCGACCTTGCTCTCGGTCACGATCATCGGGGCGATCACGACCAGCGCGATCGCGACCGGCACGTTGACGAAGAACACCCAGCGCCAGCTCGCCCCGTCGACCAGGAACCCGCCCGCGACCACACCGAGCGTGCCGCCCAGACCGGCCAGGCCACCCCAGACACCGAGCGCGATGTTGCGGTCCCGGCCCGGCGGGAAGGTCACCGTGAGAATGGAAAGCGCTGCGGGGGAGAGCATCGCGCCACCCAGACCCTGAACGGCCCGGATCGCGATCAGTGCGCCCTGTGAGTCGGCGAGACCACCGGCGAGCGAGGCCAGGCCGAACACCACCAGGCCGGCGACGAAGAGCCGGCGGCGCCCGAGCAGGTCGGCCGCCCGCCCGCCGAGCAGCAGGAACCCGCCGAACACCAGGGTGTACGCGCTCACCACCCACTGCAGGTTGTCGGCGCTGAAGCCGAGGTCGGTCTGCAGGTCGGGCAGGGCGACGTTCACGATCGTGACGTCGAGAACGACCATGAACTGGGCCAGGGCCAGCACGGTCAGGGTCGACCAAGGACTACGCCTCATGGCGTCATACCTCTCTAGGGGAATCCTGTACGGCGTACATGTACGACATACATGTACGACATACATGTACCGCGTACAGGCAGCCCCTGGCAAGCCCCACCTGTACACGGTAAAGTCGACGTCGTGGCTGGTAAGAGGAGCACGACCAAGGAACGGCTGAGCCGCGAGACGATCGTTGCCTCGGCCCTGGCGCTCGCCGACGCCGAGGGGATCGGGGCGGTCACGATCCGGCGCCTGGCCACCGACCACGGCGTCACCCCGATGGCCCTGTACTGGCACTTCAAGGACAAGGAGGCCCTGCTCGACGGCCTGGTCGAGCACGTGCTCGACGAGATCAGGACCCCGTCCTGGCCGGAGAGCGACCTGCCGCCGTGGGACGTGCGGGTGCGTCAGTGCTGCGAGGCGATCCTCGAGGGTCTGGCCCGGCACCCGGAGGTCGCCGACCTGGTGCACCACCGGTTCATGGGCTGCGCGGCCGGTCTCGACCTGGCCGAGCTGACCTTCGCCGCGCTGCGCGAGGGCGGGTTCGACGACGAGCAGATGAGCGACATCGGCGTGCACGCGCTGCACACGCTGGTCATGCTCGTGACGATGGAGCCGGGCGAGAACGCGGTGATCTACTCGGCCGACGAGGTGGCCCGGCGCACCCGCGAGAAGCGCGCCAGCCTCGAGGCTCTCGAGCCCGGGCGCTACCCGACCATCATCTACTGCGCGCCGTCCCTGGTGAGCAAGACCGTGAACCGGCGCTACCAGAACACCGGCCTGGAGATCCTCATCCAGGGCATCCGGGCGCTGCAGGCCCAGCTGTAGCCGCCGCCGAAAGACGGCCTAGCCGAACGTGTACCAGGCCTCGGCCTCACGCAGGCCGAGCGACTCGTAGAGCGGGCGGCCCATCGCGCTGGTCTGCAGGCAGGCCACCCGGGCGCCGCGGTCCAGGCCGTCTTCCAGGGCGGTCCCGGTCAGTGCCCGGCCGACCCCGCGGCCCCGCGCCGACGGGACCACGGCGATGTTGAACACGCTCAGCGCACCGTCTTCGGTGATCGTCGCCATCCCCGTGCCGACCGCCGTGCCCTCGTCGGAGAACGCCAGGTAGCCGGTGAAACCGGGCACGTCCAGCACCGGGCCGCCCATCAGGGTGCCGAAAACCCCCTCCGGCGTCTCGAACCCCTGCGTGAGGACGCGCGTGTACTCCTCCCAGCGGTCGGCACCGACCGCTTCCACGCCGACCCGTGAGGTCTCGCCCAGCACCAGATCGTCCGCGGCCGCGACCATGAACACCGGCCGGCTCAGCGTGTGCAGCCCGAGACCGGCTGCCAGCTCGGTGATCTCCGGCCCCGGATCGGTGCGGAACTCCATGCCCCAGGGCAGACCGGTCGCCCGCAGTGCCGAAGCCGCCGCGACCACGTCGTCCTTCGTGGGCGTGCGTCCCATCGCCATCACGTAGTTCAGTGACGCCAGCTTCGCCCCGGTGGTCACGGCCACCGCGTCGCCGAACCGCTGCGCCGACCCGGAGGGCGTCACCGCGCCCAGGGTCTCGATCGCCCGTGCGAAGCCCGAAACCGCCTGGTCCACCATCAGCTCCGCCCGCGAGGCCACACGGGCACCCGTCACACCGGCACCCGTCACGCCAGCACCTCCGGAAGGTCCTGCTCGTGCACCACCGTGAGGCCGGTGACCGCACGCGTCAGCACCACGTACAGCCGCCGCAGCCCGGTGCGCTCGTCGGGCTCCTCGGCCGCGATCTGCGTGGGCTCCAGCACGATCACCCAGTCGTACTCCAGGCCCTTCGCGGTCGTGGCCGGCACCACGCTGACCCGCAGGGACAGCGGGTCCTCGGCCTGGGCGTCACCGTCGGACGAAGCCCCGTGCGGCCCCAGCACCGAATGCTCGATCCCGCTGTCGCGCAACCGCTTCGCCGTCTCCGGCACCAGCGAGTCGGGCACGATCAGCCCGATCGACCCGAGTTCGGTCAGCGCGTCCCGCACCGCCCGCTCCACCTCGGCCCAGCGCTCGTCCGAGCGCACCACCCGCAGACTGCCCGGGGAGTCACGCACCGACGTCGGCGCGTTCAGCCCCGGCGCGATCGACGGGAGAAGCCTTGCCGCGTAACGGATCACGGCGTCGGGCACGCGGAACCCCCGGTCCAGCTCGTCGATCACCGCACCGACCTGCCCGAGGTGCTCCAGCGTCACCTCCCACGACGGTGTCGCCCACGGCGTGGTTCCCTGCGCGATGTCACCCAGCACCGTCATCGAGCCGGTCGAGCAGCGCCGCCCCACCGCCCGCAGCTGCATCGGCGACAGGTCCTGCGCCTCGTCCAGCACCACGTGACCCATGCTCGGCGACCGCCGCGTCAGGTCGGTCAGCTCGTCGAGCAGCACCGCGTCGGCCGGGCTCCACCTCACCGAACCGGCCGTGCGCGGGGGCTTCTCCCACAGCAGCATCTTCTGCTCGTCGTCGGTCAGGATCCCGGAAGCGTGCTCGGCCAGAACCGCCGGCTGGGAGAACAGCCGGTGCAGCATCTTCTTCGGGTCGACCGCCGGCCACACCGCGTCCGCGTACTTCTTCACCTCGCGACCGCGGGCCACCGCGTCCTGCACCCGGTCGTCCGGCGAGTCCCCGGCCGCCTCCATCAGCAGCAGCACGGCGTGCGCGATCCGGTGCGGCAGCATGTCTTTCGCCGCCGAGTAGCGCACCCCGCGGTTCCGCAGCTCTTCCACGATCTCGGCCAGCTCGTACGCCGGCACCCGCCACTTGTTCGCACCCCGGGGCACCACGAGCGCCTCGGTCGGCTTCGTGACCCCGGCCCACACCGCCCGCCGCAGCACCTCGGCCATCCGGGCGTCACCCTTCAGCCCGGTGACCGCCGAGGTGTCGGAACCCCTGACCGTCAGCAGGGTCTCGGCCCCACCGGGCGACGTGATCACCAGCTGCTCGACCGTGGCGTGCCGCACCTGCGCCTCGCCGAGGCTGGGCAGCACCGCGTTGACGTGCTCGAGGAACGACTCGTTGGGCCCGACCACCAGCACCCCCGAGCGGGCCAGGCGCTCCCGGAACGCGTACAGCAGCCAGGCCGCGCGGTGCAGGCCGACGGCTGTCTTCCCGGTGCCCGGCGCTCCCTGGATACAGACCGACGTCTCCACGTCGGCGCGCACGATGACGTCCTGCTCGGGCTGGATCGTGGCCACGATGTCGCGCATCGGACCGGCGCGCGGCCGTTCGATCTCGTGCGCCAGGATCTGGCTCCTGGTGTCGTCCGAGGCCGGGTCGGTCAGCACCTCGTCCTCGTAGGCGGTGATCTCGCCGCGCTCGATGCCGAACCGGCGGCGCTTGGCCACGCCCATCCGCTCGTTGCGCCCGGCCTGGTAGAACGCCTTGGAGACCTCGGCGCGCCAGTCGATGACGACCGGGTCGCCCTTCGGGTCGGCCACGTGCCGCCGGCCGATGTACCAGCGGTTGCCGTCGTCGTGGTCGGTGCGGCCGAAGAACAGCGTCGTGCCCGGGTCGTCGATCAGGGCCTGCGCGCGATGGTGGAGGGCGGCGCTCAGGTACTCCGCGGAGACCTCGTTGCCCCCCTGGACCTCGAGCGAAAGCACCTGCTGGCGCATGTGTTCCAGGTCGGCGCGGGCCCGGGCGAGGTACGCCTGCTCCGAACCGAGGACGTCATCAATGGCAGCAGACACGAGGGGGCACCTTACTCCCCGTTCACGGTCGAGTCGAACGAATAAGGGCCTGTCCCGCGAGTCATCACCTGCTGCAGGGCACCCGGTGCACCACGGGGCAGGCCTTAACGCTTCGTCCTGCGCGTCGGCGTCGCCACGGTCGGGTCGTCGGGCCACGGGTGCTTCGGGTACCGCCCGCGCATCTCGGAACGCACCCCCGGATAGGCGTTCTGCCAGAACGACTCCAGGTCGGCGGTCACCGCGAGCGTCCGGCCCGCCGGTGAGAGCAGGTGCAGCACCACCGGCACGCGACCGTGCGCGATCCGGGGCACCGCCGGCCAGCCGAACACCTCCTGCAGTTTCACCGCGAGCACCGGGTCCGCCGGGTCGTTCAGGTCGCCGGAGTAGGTGAGGGTGATGTTGGAGGAACTGGGGACGGTGATGCGCTCGGGTGCCAGGGTGTCCAGTTCGCGGACGGCCCGGTGGTCGAGCAGCCCGCGCAGGGCCTGCACCAGGTCGAGGCGCTGCAGGTCGGAACGGCGGCGGGCGGTCAGCAGCCACTCCTGTGCCCGTTCGAGCAGCGCGGCGTCGGACACGTCGGGCCAGGAGTCGCCCAGCGCCCTGTGCAGCAGGGCGAGGCGCGACCGGAGGCTGACCGCCCCCGGGCTCCAGCGCAGCAGGCCGAGGCCTTCCTTCTCCAGCCCCTCCCGCAGAGCATCGTGCAGCTGGTCGGGCGCCGGGTTCTTCAGCGGGCGCTCGGTCAGCACGATCGCCCCGAGCCGGTCGCGCTGCCGGGCCACGACGTCCCCGTTCTCCCAGACCACCTCGTCGACGGTGGTCAGCAGGTCCTCGCCGGACTCCAGGGCGGTGCTCTCGTCGATCGCGGCGGCCAGCCGGATGCGTGCGGCCTGGGCCCCGGCCTGGCGCTGGGCCACCGCGACGGCGAGCCAGGTGATGCCGGTGAGACCGGAGCCGGGGGAGAGCTCGGCCCCGGTGCCGCCGGTCATGAGATAACCCCCGGTGCGTCGCAGCCGGGCGATGCGCTCGGGAAAGGCCAGCCCGGTGACGATGCCCGCGGCCAGGTCGTCGGAGATCCGAGGAGGCCGGGCCGTGACCGGGGGCACGGCCGACTCCAGCCGCCGCACCTCCTCACGCCACTTCCCCGACAGGGCGTCCGAACCCCGCAGCCTCCGCCACGCGGCGGCCAGGTCGTCGGTGCCCCCGCCCAGCGAGTCGTCGGCGAGCAGCGCCACGATCTCGGCCGCCCGCCGCGCCCCCACCCGCGTGGCCCCGTCGAGCAGGGCCCGCGCCAGCCGGGGATGCACGCCCGCCGCCACCAGCCGGGATCCCCGTGGGGTCACGCGCCCGTCGGCCCCCACCGCGCCGAGCGCCCGTAACGTCTGCGTGGCCACCGCCATCGCCGAGGCCGGCGGTTGCGAGGGCAGCGGCAGCGACGAGGGGTCGGGCGAACCCCAGACCGCGAGCGACAGCGCGAACCCGGTCAGGTCGGCCACGTCCACCTCGGGGGCGGGATGGGCGGCCAGCCGGTCGTGTTCGGCCGAGGACCAGCAGCGGTACACCGAGCCGGCCGCCTCCCGTCCGGCGCGCCCGGCCCGCTGGTGCGCCGACGACCGCGAGACCCGCACGGTGGCCAGGCCGCTCAGCCCGCGCGACAGGTCGGTGCGCGGCACCCGGGCCAGCCCGGCGTCCACCACCACGCGCACGCCGGGCACGGTCAGGCTGCTCTCGGCCACCGACGTCGCCAGCACCACCCGCCGCTGCGAGCCGGGGCGCAGGGCCGCGTCCTGGTCCTGACCGCTGAGGCGCCCGTGCAGCCGGAACACCGGCACGCCGCCCAGACGCCGGGCCACGCCCTCGATCTCACCGGCGCCGGGCAGGAACACGAGCACGTCACCGGTGCTCTCGGCCAGGCCGCGCCGCACCACCGAGGCCACGTGGTCGAGCAGGCGCGGGTCCACGCGCAGCCCGTGCGGCGGATCGACCGATCCGGTCGGCGGGCACCACACCGTCGAGACGGGGAACAGGGGAGCGTCCGCGCCGGTGACCGGTGCGTCGCCGAGAAGCGTTGACAGGAGGGAACTGTCAGCCGTGGCCGAGGCCGCGAGCAGCCACAGGTCGGGCCGCAGCGCCGAGCGCACCTCGGCCGAGAACGCCAGCGCCAGGTCGGTGTCCAGGTGCCGTTCGTGGCACTCGTCGAGCAGGATCGCCGAAACACCGGGCAGTTCGGCGTCGTTCAGCAGCCGCCGTACGAGCAGGCCGGTGGTGACGACCTCCACCCGCGTGCGCGCGCCCACCCGCCGGTCGCCGCGCACCGCGTAACCGACGCTGTCGCCGACAGACTCACCCAGCAGCGAGGCCATGCGCCGCGCCGCCGCCCGGGCCGCGACGCGCCGGGGCTCGGCCACCACGATGCGCCCGGGAACCGCGTCGGCCAGGGCCAGCGGAACCAGGGTGGTCTTGCCGGTGCCGGGCGGCGAGACCAGCACTCCGGCGCCCGCGGTGGACAACGACGAAACCAGGTCCGGCAGGGCGGAACTGATCGGCAGCGGCCGTTCGAGCGCGCTCTCGGCGCGGCGGAGAAGGCTCACCGGACGAGGATCTGGTCGAGGTCGGGCGCCGGGTCCTGCTGGTTGAAGAAGCGGATCACGTTGTCGCCCCGGACCAGGTCGATCTTCGCGGTGAACCGGTCGGGATACTCCCAGCTGCCGGCGCCCTTCAGGCTGAAACGGCGCACCGGGTCGGAGTTCACCATGATGTCGAGGTCACGCGGGGAGTCCTCGCAGGCGCAGGTGTAGATCACCGTCATGGTGCGCCGTCCGCTCACCGCGACGTCTTTCAGGCGCACGATCACGTAGTGCCCCTGCCCGAGGTACTGCACGCGCCTGCCCGAGGCACAGGTCGGGCAGTCGATCACGGCGATGCCGTCGCTCTCGTGCTGCTTCGCCCACGGGTTGATGGTCACCGGCTCGAAAGTGGCGCGCGGCTCGGGTTTCCGGGTGGTCGTCGAGGGAACGGGGGACGACGTGGTCGCCTCGGCCGCGGACGGTGACGCCGCCGGGGTGGTCACCTCCGGGGTGGGCGCCGTCGGGGTGGTCACCGCCGGGGTGGGGGGCGTGGGTCCGGAGGTCGGGGTGGCGGCCACGACGGCTGGTTCCACCGCGGACCGCACCGGCACCAGGGCGGGTACGGCGAGTGAGGAGGCGCCCACCGTCAGGGAGAGCAGCCCGATGCCCCACCACGGGGTGAACGACTGCCGCGTGCGTGATGTCATCGCTACCGCCAGCCGTGCCAGCGGGCCAGGGCCTCGGTGCGGCTCGTGACGTCGAGCTTGCCGAACACCTTGCTCAGGTGGTTCTTCACGGTCTTCTCGGAGAGCTTCAGCTGCGTCGCGATCGCGGCGTTGGACAGGCCGTCGCCGACCAGCTCGAGCACCTCGATCTCGCGCTCGCTCAGCCCGAACGCCCGCCGGGTGCGCCGCAGGTTGCCGTGCCGGGCCCCGGCCGCCCGCTCCCGGGCGTAGGCGTCGCGCACCGCCCCGGTCGCGACCGAGGCGGCGGCCGGGATCAGCCAGCCCTGCCCGTCCGCCACCGCGCGCACCGCAGCGACGAGATCCGCCGGGTCGAAGCGTCCGTACACCAGGTAGCCCCGGGCCCCGCCGCGCAGCATCGGCGCGATGATGTCCTGGCTGTCGTTGCTGGTCAGGACCAGCACGTTGCTGTGCCGGGCGATGTCCTCGATCACCGACAGGCCGTCGGCCACGGGCATCTGGTGGTCGAGAACGGTGACGCGGGGACGCAACCGCCGAGCCTCGGACAGCCCGGCCGCTCCGTTGCCGGCCTCGGCGACCACGCTGATCTGCGGGTCGGCCTCGAGCAGCGGACGCAGCGTGGCCCGGATCGTCGGGTTGTCGTCGACCAGCAGCACGGTGATGCGGTTGCCCGGTGCGGTGGTCGGCACCGACCCGGTGCTCAGCCAGGCGGCCGCGTCGAAGTCGCTCACAGCACCGGCACCCGCACCCGGATCAGCGTGCCCAGGCCCGGCTCCGACTCCACGGTGAGTGATCCACCGATCGTGCGCGCCCGTTCCATCATGCCGACAATACCGGCGTGGCCCCGGTGCTGGAGAGCCGCCAGGTCGGCCTCGAACGGGACGTCGAACCCGCGTCCGTTGTCCCGCACGGTCATCACCAGCCCGCGCCCGCGTTCGCTGACCGTGATCCCGACCCGCGTGGCCCCGGCGTGCCGGTGCACGTTGACCAGGGCCTCACCGGCGATGCGGGTCAGCTCGTAGCGCGCGGCGACCGGGGGCTCGACCGGCGCGACCGTGGCCGTGGCGCTGATCCCGGTCTCGGCCGACCACAGCGTGCAGACCCGGCGCAGCGTGGTGGCGAAGTCCTCCTCGGGCGCGTCGAGCCGCATCCCCTCGATCAGCTGCCGGGTCTCCTGGGTCGCGGCGTCGGCCCCCTGCGAGATCACCCCGGCCAGCTGCTCGGCGAGCGCGGGCTGCCGGCGCAGCGACCCGGGCAGCGCGACTGCGGCCAGTGACATCGCCCGCAGGGTCTTGGCCACGGAGTCGTGCAGTTCGCGGGCCAGCCGGGCGCGTTCGGCGGCGGCCGCGGAACGCTGGGCGTGCGTGACGAGCGCGACGGTCTGGCTCATCTGCCGGGTCAGCACCCGCTTGGCCAGCACGGTGCCGATCCCGGCGAGCACGGCGGCCGGCGGCGCGGCGAGCAGGAACCCGGCCAGGCTCGCCGGGACCTCCTCGGCCCGCAGCAGCACCGCGCACACGACCAGGCCCTGCACGGTCTGGGCCGTCCAGAGCGGGATCGCGGCGAACCCGAGGGCGGCCCCGGCCAGGGCGGCGGCCCCGGCGGCGAACACGAAGTAGGTCATGCCGCCCCGGCTCAGGCCCAGCACGGCGAGCACCAGCACGGCGTCGGCGGCGAGCAGCGGCACGGGGGAGCGCACCAGCGTGGGCCAGCGGGGCAGTGCGGCCACGCCGGCGGCGGTGCTGAGCAGGAGCACGACGATCAGCGCGGCCGAGCGCACCCCGTCGGTCTGCACCAGCAGGCCGACCACGGCGGTGGTCAGGCAGGCGGCGGCCCGGGTCAGGAGCACCGTGCGGCTGAGGGCGACGGCGACGATCTGCTGCACCCGGTCCTGCGGGAGTTCGTCCACCTCGTCCTTCTTCACGTGACCCTTCGCGGTGAAACTACCAACTCCGCGGCCGATGGGAAGAAACGGATCTAGGACTTTGGGCCTACAGCGGTTTCACAGGTCCGCGGTTGAGTCCTCCCGACCGACCCCGAAGACCCGCACAAGGAGAACCCACCGTGTCGAGACAACGTCCCCGGCTGCTGCGCCCGGCGATCGCCGTGGCCACGGCAACGGTCTTGGGAGTGACCGCCGCGGTGGCGTTCAACGTCCTGCCCGGCAACTCGGCCGAGCTCACCCCGGCGGCCACCACCACGGCCGGGCAGCACCACACCGCCACGGCGGCCCCGGCGCAGACCACCACCGAGGCGCGCAGCGGCGCGAAGGCGGAGCACGACCCCACCCACACCCCCGGGAAGGCGACCTCGAAGGCCGCGAAGTCCACCGCGTCCACCGTCGAACCGGCTCCCAGTGCCACCGAGCACTCGATGAAGGCCATGGCCATGCCCAAGGGCAAGTGGGTCAAGGTGAACAAGAAGACCTGGGCCGCGCAGCTGGCCGACTTCAAGAAGACCAAGGCCCGTAAGCCCCCGGCCACCGCCAAGAAGAACACCGAGTTCAACGCGACCTGCACGTTCAGTCACTCGGGCAAGAACGACCCGATCGTCTTCCCGAACCAGCCGGGCAAGTCGCACATGCACTCGTTCTACGGCAACAAGGCCGTGAAGGCCGACACCACCGTGGCCGACATGATGAAGTACACGGCCACCAGCTGCGTGCCGAGGAAGGACCACTCGTCGTACTGGCTGCCCACGCTCTACAACAACGCCAACGACAAGGCCGTGCAGCCCAATATGCTGATCGCCTACTACGGCAGCCTTCTCGACGACGTGAACAAGAAGAAGACCGTGCCGATGCCCAACGGCCTCAAGATGATCTGGGGCGACGCGAGCAAGCAGGTCAAGACCCCGGCCGGCTCCCGCGACGCGTTCTACTGCTCCGGCGGCCCGCTCGAGGGCAAGACCCGCAGCACCGACGGCAACTGGCCGGTCTGCGGTGACGGCGGGACGGTGCACTTCATGATGCGCTTCCCCGACTGCTGGGACGGCAAGCACCTCGACAGCCCCGACCACAAGTCGCACGTCTCCTACGGCGCGCAGGGTGACTGCCCGAAGGCCTACCCGGTGCGGATCCCGGCCGTGACCTTCTCGATCTACTACCCGACCAGCGGCCAGAAGGCGGGCTTCAGGCTGGCGTCCGGAATGGCGTCCTCCATGCACGCCGACGCCTTCTTCGCCTGGGACGTGCGCACCATGAACGACCGGGTCAAGAGCTGCGTGCGTCAGATGGTGACCTGCGCGAGCGACGGGAAGTTCTGAATACCCTCTGGAGGGTGACCCTTCTGGAGATCTGTATCGAGGACGCGGTCGGTGCCGCGGTCGCGGAAGCGGCCGGCGCCGACCGCGTCGAACTGTGCTCGGCCCTGTCCGAGGGCGGCCTGACCCCCAGCGTGGGTGCGGTGCGGCACGCGCTCGCGAGCACGTCGCGGATCGGGGTGCAGGTGCTGATCCGGCCGCGGGGCGGCGATTTCGTGTTCGGTCCCGCCGAGGTGGCGGTGATGCTCGAGGACGCGTCGGAGCTCGTAGGTCTCTCGCCCCGCCTGGGGTTCGTGGTCGGGTGTCTCACCCCGGACGGGCGTGTCGACATCGAGGTGCTGGAGCGGTTGCTGGGCGTCGTCGGGGATCGTCCGGTGACGTTCCACCGGGCGTTCGACGCGACGGTGTCTCTCGGTGAATCCCTCGACGTGCTGGCCGGTCTGGGGGTCTCGCGGGTGCTGACCTCGGGAGGTGCGGCGGCTGCCGACGCGGGCGCCCTGCGGTCGCTGGCCGAACGGGCCGCCGGACGGATCTCGGTGATGGCCGGCGGGGGAGTGCGCCCGGCGAACGTGGCCGGGCTGGTCGCGGCGTCGGGGGTGGGCGAGGTGCACTGCCGGGCGTCCGCAACGGTGCGCTCGGCCTCGGTGTTCGGCAACCCGGCGCTGCCCTACGACGAGGGCACGCGCCGGGTCACCTCACGGTCCGCGGTGGAGGAGATGGTGGCCGCGCTCAGGCGGCCTGCGACTCCTTCTTGACCGCGGCGGGCTCCAGCGCGATCCGGAGCACGTCGGCCACGTCGCTGACCTGGTGCACGACCAGCTGCGACAGCACGTCCTCGGGCAGGTCGTCGAGGTCGGGGCCGTTGCGGGCCGGGATGATCACCTCGGTCAGACCGGCCCGGTGCGCGGCCAGCAGCTTCTGCTTGACCCCGCCGATCGGCAGCACCCGCCCGGTCAGCGAGACCTCGCCGGTCATGCCGATCTCGGCCCGCACCAGGCGCCCGGTCAGCAGCGAGGCCAGGGCCGTGGTCAGCGTGACGCCCGCGCTCGGGCCGTCCTTGGGCACGGCGCCCGCCGGGAAGTGCACGTGCACCCGGTGGTTCGACAGTTCCCCGACCGGCACGCCGAGCCGGGAACCGTTGGCCCGCAGGTAGCTCAGCGCGATCTGGGCCGACTCCTTCATCACGTCGCCCAGCTGCCCGGTGAGCTCCAGGCCGCCGTTCTCGCTGTCCATGGCCGCGGCTTCCACGAAGAGCACGTCGCCGCCCGCCCCGGTCACGGCCAGACCCGTCGCCACCCCGGGAACCGCGGTGCGCTCGGCCGATTCGGGAGTGAACCGCGGTCGGCCCAGGTACTTCGTGACGTCCTCGCGGCCAACCGACACACCCGAGGTGCCGTTCGACGCTGGGGGCACCTCCCCAGGCCGACGGTCCAGGGGGACCTCAATCTCCGTAGTGACCTTGCGCAGAATCCTGGCGAGTGACCGCTCGAGCTGCCGCACGCCCGCTTCGTGGGTGTACTCACCGGCGAGGCGACGCAGCGCCTCGTCGTCGATGGTGACCTCCTGCGCGGTCAGGCCGGCCCGGTCGAGCTGCCGGGGCAGCAGGTGGTCACGGGCGATCGCGACCTTCTCCCGCTCGGTGTACCCGTCGAGCGTGACCACCTCCATCCGGTCGAGCAGCGCCGACGGGATGGTCTCGAGCACGTTCGCCGTGGCCAGGAACACCACGTCGGACAGGTCCAGGTCCAGGTCGAGGTAGTGGTCGCGGAAGGTGTGGTTCTGCGCCGGGTCGAGCACCTCGAGCAGGGCCGCCGCCGGGTCACCGCGGAAGTCCGAGCCGACCTTGTCGATCTCGTCGAGCAGCACGACCGGGTTCATCGTGCCCGCCTCCTGCAGCGCCCGCACCAGACGGCCCGGCAGCGCGCCCACGTAGGTGCGCCGGTGGCCACGGATCTCGGCCTCGTCGCGCACACCGCCCAGGGCCACGCGCACGAACGCGCGGTTCAGCGCCCGAGCGACCGACTCACCCAGCGAGGTCTTGCCGACCCCGGGCGGGCCGACCAGCGCCAGCACCGCACCCGAACCCCGTCCGCCGACGACATCCAGACCCCGCGAGGCCCGGCGGGCGCGCACGGCCAGGTGCTCGACGATGCGTTCCTTCACGTCGTCCAGACCGGTGTGGTCGGAGTCGAGAACCTCACGGGCGTGGCCGATGTCGGTGCTGTCGGTGGTGCGCTCGTTCCAGGGCAGCTCGAGCACGGTGTCGAGCCAGGTCCGGACGTACCCGGCCTCCGGTGACTGCTCGGAGCCCCGCTCCAGCTTGTCGACCTCGGCCAGCGCGGCGGTGCGCACCTTCTCCGGCAGGTCGGCGGCCTCCACCCGGGTGCGGTAGTCGCCCGAGCCGCCCGCGTCCTCCTCGCCCAGTTCCTTGCGGATCGCCGCGAGCTGCTGGCGCAGCAGGTACTCCCGCTGCGTCTTCTCCATGCCCTCCTGCACGTCCTCGGCGATCTTGCTGCTGACCTCCATCTCGGCCAGGTGCGCCTTGCCGCGCTCCAGCAGGAAGTCCAGCCGCTTCTCCACGTCGAGGGTCTCGAGCAGCGTGACCTTCTCGGCCGGCTCGATCCACGACGCGTACCCGGCCACGTCGGTCAGCTCCGACGGATCGGTCATCCGCTGCACGGCGTCGAGCACCTGCCAGTTGCTGCGCTGCTGCAGGACGGTGGTCAGGACCTGCTTGAAGTCGGCGGCCTTCTCACGCACCCGGCCGTTCGGCTTGTCCGCGGTGAGGGTCTCGGCCTCCACCCACAGCGCCGCGCCGGTGCCCGGCACCCCCTGGCCGATGCGGGCGCGGTGCTCACCGCGCAGCACCGCGGCGGGCTCACCGCTGGGCAGCCGGCCGATCTGCACCACCTGGGCGACCGTGCCGACGACGCCGGTCTTGCCGTCGAGACGCGGGACGACGAGGAGGTGCTGCGAGCCGGCCGCACGGGCCGCGTCCAGGGTCTGCTGAGCCTGCGCCGTCAGTTCGATCGGCAGGGCCATGCCCGGGAGGACGACGACATCATCGAGGAACAGGACGGGATAGGTCTCGCTGGTCATGCCCGGTCAATGCGATTACTTGATTACTTAGTTCCGCGTTCGCCCTGGGCGGACCTGGTACTCCTAGGGGCATGACCAAGATGACTCCCGAGCAGGCGTTCCAGTTCCTCGGCGCCGGCGTGCGCACCGGCCACCTCGCCACGGTGCGCGCCGACGGCCGTCCGCACGCGAAGCCGATCTGGTTCGTCACCGACGGCACGCCCGCCGGCTTCGTCCTGTACTTCAACACCTGGCACTCCTCGGTCGCCGGCCGCAACCTGCGGCGCGATCCCCGGGTCACGATCTCGGTCGACGACTCCACGCCACCCTTCTCCTACGTGATCGTGGAGGGCACGGCCGAACTGCTCACGTTCGACGAGGCTACGAGTGAGTTCCGTGACCGTTCCACTGCGATCGCCGCCCGCTACATGGGTGACGAACTCGCCGGTTCTTACGGAGCGCGCAACGCTGTCGCGGGCGAGTTTCTGGTGCGAATCACCCCGAGCCGCGTTCTGGGCGAGACCGGAGTAGCTGACTGACCTGCGAAGATGCGTCCCTCAGCAGGGGGACTTCCAGATTTCCTCATGATCGGTGGGGGTTGGGCCGATAAGAGGACGTGACTTCCAGCCGCCAGGTCTCGCCGCCCCGAGAGGCCACCAGGGTTCCCGCCGCCCGGGATTCAGGTCGGGACGCCCGGGACGGCCGGACCCATAACGGAACGCTCGCCGGCTTCGAGATCGTCGAGCAGCTCGGCAACGGAGCCGAGAGCACGGTGTTCAAGGTCCGCCGTCCCGAGGACGCCGCCACCGGGCACCGGGCCGAGTACGCCCTCAAGATCCTCGACAAGCCGCTCGCCGACTCGCACGAGGCCGAGGCGGCGTTCCGCCGCGAGGCCGCGCTGCTGGCCGGGGTGAACCACCCCGGCCTGGTGAAGGTCTACGAGGTCGGTGCCCTCGACCGGCGCCCGTACCTGGTCATGGACCTGGTCTCGGGCCGGGCGCTCTCCCAGGTGCTCGAGGGCGGGGCCCTGAGCACCGACAAGGTGATCGCGATCGTCCTCGACATCGTCGAGCCGCTGGCCGCCGTGCACGACAAGGGCCTGGTCCACCGCGACCTCAAGCCCGCCAACGTGGTCATCATGGAGGGCGGCGAGGCCCGCCTCATCGACTTCGGCCTCACCGCGCGCGACGGCGAGGACGGCGAGACCTCCGCCGCCGTCGGCACGCTCGCCTACTCCGCGCCGGAGCAGGGCGGCACGCTGAAGCGGCCGGTCGACAACCGGTCCGACCTGTACTCCATCGGCGTCATCATGTTCCAGGCGCTCTCCGGCGTGCTGCCGTTCTCGAGCCCCGACCTGGGCGAGCTGCTGCGCATGCACGCCGTGGTGCCCGCCCCCGACCTGAACGTGCTGGTGCCGAGCATCCAGCCCGCGCTCGCCGAGGTCGTCGCCACGCTGCTGGCCAAGGACCCCGACGACCGCTACCAGAGCGGCCGCGACCTGGCCGCCGACCTCCGCGCCCTGGCCGGGATGCCGCGCCAGAACAGCGATTTCGTCACCGGTCACGAGACCGCGCTGTTCGGCCGCAACGCCGAGATCAGTGTGCTGTCCGGCCGCTGGAACGAGGTCCGCAACGGCCGCAGCGGTGTCGCCCTGGTGCACGGCGGCGGGGGCACGGGCAAGACCCGCCTGGTGTCCGAGCTGCTCACCCAGGTGCGCGAGTCCGGCAGCACGGTGCTGCAGGCGACCTGCGTGCCCGACAGCCCGGTGCCGTTCGCCCCGATCCGTGACGCGATCCTGAACCACCTCCAGGAGATCGCCCGGATGCCCGTGGGCGACCGCTGGCGGCGCCGGTCGAAGATCCGCGCGGCCTCGGCCGGGTGGTCGCCGGCCATGCTCGGCCGGATCGCCCCCGGTCTGGAGGCCATCCTCAACGGCTCCGACACCCTCAAGGGCAAGGACAACCTGACCGCGAGAACGGGTCTGGGTGGTTCCAAGGCCGACGGGCAGGCCAAGCAGGCCGAGCCCGAGCCGATGAACGAGAGCCAGTTCGCCGTCGCCATCGCCGGTTTCCTGGCCGCGCTGGCCCGGCAGACCGGCGACCTGCTCCTCTTCCTCGACGACGTGCAGTGGCTCGACGCCGGTTCCCGCGAGGTGGTCGGTCACCTGGCCGCGCAGATGGCCGAGAGCAAGGACAGCAAGGTGCTGATCCTCGCCGCCAGCCGCGACGAGGTCGAGTACGCCGAGGGCCTGGGCGCCTTCTACCACGCCGCCGGCATGTCGCTGGACGTCGAGGTGCCTGTCGTCGAGCTCGACGAGGAGTCGATCGGCCTCCAGATCCGTTCCCTCATCCCGGGTCTCGACGTCGGGTCGAGCCTGGTCGAGATCCTGTCCCGCCGCAGCAACGGCAACCCGTTCGTGGCCGGGGAGTACCTCTCCGCCGTGATCGACGCCGGTCTGCTGCAGCCGTTCTGGGGCGCCTGGAAGCTCGACGAGGAGGGCCTGGACCGCCTCGAGCTGCCGCAGGACGCGGTCGGCCTGGTGCTCACCCGCCTGCAGAACCTGGCCCCCGGCACCTACGAGCTCCTGGTCACCGCCGCCGTCATCGGCAACGAGTTCCACGGCGAGGTGCTCGCCGCGGTCATGGGTCTCACCGGCGAGGAGGTGCTGCCGGCCCTGTCCGAGGCGGTCGGCCAGCGCCTCATCGACACCCGCGAGGGCGGCGCCCACGTCTTTCTCCACGACCGGGTGCGGCAGGCCCTGCAGGCCCAGCTCGGTGAGGACGAGCTCGCCGCGCTGCACCTGCGCATCGCCGAGGCCCTCGAGGACGCCCTGGCGATGGGCGCCCCGGGCAGCGACCGGCCCGAGCACGCGTACTCGATCGCGCACCACTACATGCAGTGCGACCCGGACAGCGACCAGCGTCTGGAGAAGATCTTCGACGCCGCCTGGCGGGCCGGGCGACTCGCCCTGGCCAACCACGCGCCGAACGAGGCCATCAACTTCCTCGAGTTCGCCGCCGGCCTGCGGGCCAAGCCGCCGACCGCGTTCCTGGTCGAACTGGCCCACGCGCTCAAGCAGAACGGCCGCCTGGAGGCCGCGCGCAACCGCACCGAGCAGGCCCTCGCGGGCGAGATCGACCCGGTGCGCCGCGCCGAGATGATGTCGCTGCTGGCCGACCTCTACAAGGACGACTGGGACAACTCCGCCGCGCTCACCGCGGTGCGGCTGGGCCTGGCCGAACTCGGCACCCGGGTGCCGGACTCGCGCACCGCGCTGTACGCCGGCTCGATCCTGCGCTTCGCCCGGGCCCGGCTCCTGGGCGGGCGCCGCGAGCTCGACGAGGCCGAGCGCCGGCGCCTGCTGGTCACCGTGCAGCTGCACAGCACCGCCTCGTTCGTGGCCCTCTTCGCCCAGGACCACGGCCTGGCGTTCGCCCACGCGCTGCGTGCCCGGGCCGGGGCCCTGCGCCTGCGCGACGGCGCCGGCAGTGTCGCCGCCGACGCCGCGTTCGGCATGGTCGCGGCCTGGAACGGCTGGCGCCGGGCCGCCCGCCGGGCCTTCGCCCGGATGGACGCCGACGAGGTCTCGCAGGTCCCGACCCGCCGCGCCACCAACTCCTACCTGCGTGGGATGGCCCTGTACGGCGGCAATCTCGACGACGGCGTGGACTGGACCCGGGACGTCGAGGCCGACGGCCCCTGGATGGAACTCGGCCAGGAGCTGGACGCGCTCGCGGTCTTCGCCACGCGCGCCGCGGTGATGGGCCGCACCGCCGAGGCCCAGCACTGGCTGGACCGCGGCCGCAACCGCCAGACCGGCCGCAACGTCGACGCCACCCCGTTCATCGTCGCCGCCCCGCTGACCATGTCGCTGCTGGGCCGCTTCCCCGAGGCCGGCACCGAGCTGCGGCACATCCGCCAGGTCTGCGAGCGGGTGCCTACCCTGGACATGCTGCGGCAGCTGGCGACCCTGTTCCAGCTCGCCGAGCAGCGGGACTTCGGCTCGGTGTTCGACACGGTCGCCTCCGAGGTGGAGAACCAGAACCCGCGCCCGGAGCGGGTCTTCCGCGCCCACCACCCGCTGTTCTACCTGATCGCGGTGGGCCGCCTGGCCCAGCTGCGCGCGGCCGGCGAGGCCGAGCGCGGCGTGGCCCTGGAGATGGCCCGGTTCGCCGTGCAGCAGGCCGCCAAGCACCCGGGTGCCCCCGAGCTGGAGGCCCTGGCCCTGCTGGTGCGCGCCGACCTGGAGGTGGCCGAGGGCCGTCCCCACAACGCGCTGAACATGCTCGGCCGGATCGGGCTGTTCCTCACCCCGGACTCGCCGACCGTCTCGTTCGAGGTGGCCCGGGTGCGGGCCCGCGCCCTGACCGTGCTCGGCACCCCCGAGGCGCGGCGCCAGGCGCAGCACGCCTACGCCGTCGCGATCGGCGAGGGCTGGCCGCACCGCGCCCAGGCCGTCGCCACCGAGTTCGCCCTCGGCACCGACTGGCTCGGCTCGGGCGTCAGCGGCACTCACTCCAGCACCGCCGGTGGCACCTACACCGCCGGTCACGAGCGGCTGCGTCTGCAGGCCCTGCAGACCGTCAGCGCCGCCGCGGCCAAGGTGCTCGACCCGCGCATCCTGGCCCGGATCGCGCTCGACGAGACGATCAAGCTGCTCTCGGCCGACCGTGCCTACCTGTTCCTGGTGCCCGACGACGCCGCGGAGGCCAGCCTCGCCGGCGGCCTGGCCACCTACCTCGGCCGCGACGCCGACGGCCGGGACATCGCCGAGCTCACCGGCTACAGCACGACTCTCGTCGACCGGGTGCGCCAGACCGGCCAGCCGCAGGTCTTCACCGGCACCGAGGAGGGTGCCGTGCTCGGGACGAAGAGCGTGGTCGCGCACGGCCTGCGCTCGGTGCTGGCCGCCCCGATGAAGGTCGACGGCCGGATGACCGGGGTGGTCTACCTCGACAGCCAGGTCGCCAAGGGCATCTTCACCGCCGGCGACGTCGACATCCTGTCCGCGCTGACCAACCACATCGCCACCTCCATGGAGACGGCGCGGGTGGCGCAGCTGCAGATCTCGGTGGAGACCGCCGACCGTGAGCGGGCCGTGGCCAACAATCTGCGGGACGCGCTGCGGGAGATGGCCGAGAAGCTCGACGACCCGACCAAGGTGCTCAAGGAGCTGCTGATGGCGACCGGCCCGGTGCTCGGCACCGACCGCGCCTGGCTGCTGTCGGTCAAGGACGGCGTCTACTCCCTGCGCGACTCCGGCGACTCCGAGCCGCTGGTGATCGAGGAGGACGCGAAACTGCGCGGCCTCCTGGCCATCCAGCAGCCCCGGGTGGGCAGCAAGGACCTGGTGCCGGGCGGCCTGGCCACCCAGCTGGGCGAGGCCACCAGCTGGATCTCGGTGCCGATGCGCTCACGCCGGGCCGACCTGGGCGTGCTCATCGTGGCCACCACCGCGAACAGCTCGCCGACCGTCGACCTGGCCCAGACCATCACCACCGCAGCCGTTCTCGCGGCGCAGGGGCTGTCCGCCTACGACAACTCCACACTGTTCCAGCAGGTGCAGAACCTGGCCGTGGTGGACGAGCTCACCGGGGTCCCCAACCGCCGCCGCTTCTTCGAGGTCGGCGCCCGGGACCTGGCCGGCGCCAAGCGGCACGGCCGTCAGCTCACCGCGCTGATGATCGACATCGACCACTTCAAGAAGGTCAACGACACCTACGGGCACCCCACCGGTGACGACGTGATCAAGACGGTGGCCGACCGGTTCCGTCAGCAGATCCGCAAGACCGACGTGCTCGGGCGCTACGGCGGCGAGGAGTTCGCCGTCCTGCTCCAGGACGCCCAGCACGACGGGGCGCTGCCGGAGCGGCTGCGGGCCTGCATCGCCGAGGAACCGGTGCAGACCCGGTCGGGCCCGCTCGAGATCACCGTCAGCGTGGGCATGACCTTCCTGGACGAGGAGGACGAGGACGTCGCCACCCTGCTCGCCCGGGCCGACCAGGGCCTCTACAAGGCCAAGCAGAACGGCCGCAACCAGGTCATGATGCAGGCCGAACTCGAGGAGAACGTGGGTCACTGAGCCGGCCCGGACGGGGTACCGTCGACGAGGTGATCGTCGTCGTCGGTGCCGGCCCGGTCGGGATGGTCACGGCGCTGCTCCTGGCCCGTCAGGGGCAGCCGTGCCTGGTCCTCGAACGGCGCCCGGAGCCCTACCCGCTGCCGCGGGCCGTCCACCTCGACGACGAGTGCGCGCGCATCCTCCAGAGTGCCTCGGTGGCAACCGGATTCGCCCGCATCAGCCGTCCGGCGGCCGGGCTGCGGTTACTCGACGCGCGGCACCGTCCGCTCGCCGAGTTCCGCCGCTCGCGGCTCGTCGGGGTCCACGGTCATCCCCAGGCCAGTCTTTTCGACCAGCCCGCGCTGGAATCCCTCCTCGCCGAGGCCGTCTCGCGCGAGCCACTGATCTCGGTGCGACGGGGCCGCGAGGTCACGGGGGTGGACGCGTCGGGCCGGGTTCTCGTCGACGGCCGGGTCCTGACGGTGGACGCCGTGGTCGGCTGCGACGGAGCCTCCAGTGTGGTCCGGCGAGCCTTGGGGGCCCGGTGGCGCACGCTCGCCCGGGACCAGACCTGGTTCGTCGCCGACCTCGCGGGCCGGGCCCCCACGCGGGAGTGGGACGGCGTCGAGCAGATCTGCGATCCCGCCCGCCCGGCCACCTATCTGCGCGTCGGGGAAGACCGGCTGCGCTGGGAGTTCCGGCTGCGACCGGGGGAGTCCGCCGCCGAGATGACTGAGCGGCTGGGCGAGCTCGTCGACCCCTGGACCGGCGACGGCGTGGGGGAGCGGCAGGTGCTGCGCACCGCCACCTACACGTTCCGGGCCGCCGTCGCGAGCCACTGGCGGCGCGGACGCGTCCTCCTGGCCGGTGACGCCGCCCACCTCACCCCGCCCTTCATCGGCCAGGGCCTCGGCGCCGGCCTGCGCGACGCCGCCAACCTGACCTGGAAACTGGCACGTGTGCTGCGCGGCGAGGCCGGCGACGACCTGCTCGACACCTACGCGGCCGAACGCGTCCCGCACGTCACCGCGCAGATCCGGCTGTCTGCGCTCGCGGGGGCGCTGATGGCCTCACCGGCGACGCGTCTGCTCCGGCCGGTGGGCCGCTCGGCGTTCGTGCGGGAGAAGATCCTCGCGGGCACCTCGCCCCCGCTGCGGTCGGGCGCCCTGACGCCGTGGTTCCCCAGAGGCACGCCGATCGGCGCCCACGTCCCCCAGGCGCACGGCGGCGACGACCTCCTCGGACCAGGCTTCGCCCTGCTCACCCGCGGCGACCCGCCCGCCGCCGGCCTGCACCGCCGGGCCGCCCGACTCGGTGCCCGCGTGATCCGGACGGAGGCACCCGGGCTCGACGTCGTCCACCGCTGGATGACCACGCAGGCGACCCACGCGGTTCTGGTGAGGCCCGACCGTGTGGTGATCGCCACGGAACCCCCGCGGGCGCAGGCCCGTGACCTCGGCGTGCTGTGGAGAGTGTGACGTAGCTGTCCGGACACCTACGCGATCGGCGCCGGGGGCGTGGATAGAGTGGCCGTGCTGAAACAAAGCCGTCAGCAGCCGCAGCAACCTCGAGGAAGAGAAGGCCATGACTTCGTCCCCTGTCTCCGTGACCGTCACAGGTGCCGCCGGCCAGATCGGATACGCGCTGCTGTTCCGGATCGCCTCCGGTCAGCTGCTGGGCGCCGACGTCCCGGTCAAGCTGCGCCTGCTGGAGATCCCGCAGGCCGTCAGGGCCGCCGAGGGCACCGCGCTCGAACTCACCGACGGCGCCTTCCCGGCGCTGCACTCGGTCGACGTGTTCGACGACCCGACCCAGGCTTTCGAGGGTGCGAACGTCGCCCTGCTCGTCGGCGCCCGCCCCCGCACCAAGGGCATGGAGCGGGGCGACCTGCTCGAGGCCAACGGTGGCATCTTCAAGCCGCAGGGCACCGCGATCAACGCTGGTGCCGCCGACGACATCAAGGTGCTGGTGGTCGGTAACCCGGCCAACACCAACGCCCTGATCGCCGCCTCGCACGCGCCCGACGTGCCGGCCGAGCGCTTCACCGCGATGACCCGCCTCGACCACAACCGCGCCCTGGCCCAGCTCGCGCTGAAGCTGAACGTGCCGGTGTCGAGCCTGAGCAAGGTCACCATCTGGGGCAACCACTCCGCCACCCAGTACCCGGACATCACGCAGGCCCTGGTCGACGGCAAGAGCGTGTCCGAGGCGATCAACGACCAGGCCTGGGTGGAGAACGAGTTCATCCCGCGCGTGGCCAAGCGCGGCGCCGAGATCATCGAGGTCCGGGGCGCGTCCTCGGCCGCCTCGGCCGCCTCGGCCGCGATCGACCACGTCTACAGCTGGGTCAACGGCACCCCCGAGGGCAACTGGACCTCGGCCGCCATCGTCTCCGACGGCTCCTACGGTGTGCCCGAGGGCCTCATCTCCTCGTTCCCGGTCACCTCGGCCGGTGGCTCCTGGGAGATCGTGCCGGGCCTGGAGATCGACGAGTTCTCCCGCGGCCGCATCGACGCCTCGGTCGCCGAGCTCGCCGAGGAGCGCGAGGCCGTGCAGAAGCTCGGCCTGATCTGAGCTGATCCGAAGCCGGCCCGCGCCTAGATACCCGGGCGCGGGTCGGCCTCCGGCACCTCCGGCGGCTCCCACTCCACGATCGACTGCACCCCGCTGACGATCGGCTTGCCCGGCAGCGAGTCGAGCACCTTCGCCGCCAGCACCTGCGCCGGGTAGGGCGCCGACGCGCTGAGCCGCCCCAGCTGCCGCGACTTCTTCGCCACGCCCTCGGCGCGTTCCCTGCGCGCGGCCGTGAACTCCTCGAGCGCGGGCGGGATCGGCACGCTCACGAACTCCTCACCCACGCGACCGTCGCCCACGAGCGACGCGAGCACCACCGCGTCCTCGATCGCCATCCCGCCTCCCTGACCCAGGTCGGGCGTCATCGCGTGGGCGGCGTCACCGATCAGGGCGACCCGGCCCCGGTGGTACGCGGGCGGACCCGGGTTCAGCTCCTCGACCGGGTGCCGCATGATCTGCTCCTCGACCAGCGCGCCGAGGATCGCCGGGATCGGCTCGTGCCAGTCGCCGAACATCTGCCGCAGGCCCTCGACCCCGGCCTCGTGCCCGTCGGTGGCCGTGGCGTAGCAGTACAGACTGCGGTCCTTCAGCGGCATCACGGCGAACCGGCGTCCGTCCGGGCCCCAGGTCTCGAAGCCGGTGTCCTCCTCGGCCAGACCACCCGGGTCGGGAACCACCATGCGCCAGGCCGTGTATCCCACCGCGTGCGCGTCGGCGTGCCCGGGGAACAGCTCGCCCCGCAGCACCGAGCGCAGCCCGTCGGCGGCCACGATCAGGTCGGCGTCGCTCTCACCGTGCTCGGTGAGCAGCGTGGCCGGGGTGTGCTCGTCGCCGGCCCGCACGCCGGTGACCCGGGTGTCCGCCTGCACCACCCCGAACGGCAGGGCCTGCACGATCACGTTCGCCAGCTCGGCGCGGTGCACCAGCACCACCGGGTCGCCGAAACGCTCCTCGACGATGGCGGACAGGTCGGTGTGGAGCACCCAGCTGCCGTCGGGCCGCCGCATCCCGCCCGGGCCGGGACGGCGTCCGACCTCACGCACCGCGTCACCGATGCCGAGTCGGTCGAGGGATCGCAGAGCGTTGGGCCACAGGCTGATGCCGGCCCCGACCGGTTCCAGGGTGACGGCCTGCTCGAACACGCAGACGTCCCATCCGCGCCGGTGCAGGGCGAGGGCCGCGGTCAGGCCGCCGAGGCCTCCGCCCGCGATGAGAGCGCGTCGTCGTGCCACGGAAAGCCTCCTCGGCCAGGGGATCAGGGGACTTTGATCACCATAGGTGCGGATGAGGCGTTCGGCGCGTTATGGGGTCAAAACGCGAGAAGGCCGGGAGCACACGAGCTCCCGGCCTTCTCTGCCCGCCGGAGGGGTGGCGGGCCGGGCCCAGTGTCTGGACCCGCGGTGCTGGTGGGACCTGGACCGGACTAGACCTTGACCCGGCCGACCGAGTAGCTCGAGGTCCAGATGGTTTCCTTCTTCACCGAGCTGCCCGGCTTGGGCGCGTGCCAGATCTTGCCGCCGCCGGCGTAGATGCCGACGTGGTAGACGCCGCTGCCGCTCGAGAAGAAGACCAGGTCGCCCTTCTTCTTCGCGTGCTTCGAGACCTTCTTGGTGTTCTTCACCAGACCGGACGACGTGCGGTTGAGGTGCGTGACGCCGTTCTGGCGCAGCACGTAACCGACGTAGCCGGAGCAGTCGAAGGCGCGCGGGCCGGTGGCGCCGTAGACGTACGGCGTGCCCTTGAGCTTGGCGGCGTCGGAGACGACCTCGGCACCGAACTTGACCCGGACCAGGCGCTCGGCCTTGTCCTGGGCGCGGTGCTTCGCCTTGGCCCGGGAGTTCTTGACGGCCTGCTTCTTGGCCTCGGCGATCGCGGCGGAACGGGCCCGCTCGTGCGCCTTCTTCTTGGCCGCGGCCTTGGCCTTGGCCACCGCGGTGTTGTAGTCGGTGGCGCTGGTGGTGACGGTGACCGTGCGCGTGGCCTTGGCGGTGCGAGTGCTCCACGCCGTGACCTTGGCGGTCGCCTTGACCTTCTTGGTGAGTCGCGCAGTGGCCTTCGCGGTGGCCTTGCGCGTGATGCGGGCCGTCTCCGTGTCGCTCACCTTGACGGTGGCGGTCTTGAGGGCCGCGGCTCCGGTCTTCGCTTCGTCGCTGCCGGTGGAACCGTCGGCCGCCAGAGCCGGGATGCCTCCCGTGAGCGTCAGCGCGGCGCCGGTGAAGACTGCGCTGAGCGGCACGACCGATCTTCGAACACGCGATTTCTCCAAAGAGGTGGTGTCCTTCCCTCGCCTACCAGGTGAGCTGACGGGCTCGGGCGGAAGTTGCCCGGCCGGCTCTCTCGAGCTCGGCTTCGCCCCGCGGCGACCGGACCGGCTGTCCGGCGCCTAGGTGGTTCCCCGGCGTCCGTCTGGATCTTTGAGCAGCCGCCGACGGACCTCGGCAGGACGGCCACCCGGCCCTTCGGGTGAAGAGCCGACGGCGACACTACGTCCATTCGGGGAGTAATCAAAATGTGATCAGCGAAGTGTGACCCGGACCATAGGCATCGGCACCTTGTGTGCTACATGTCCGGACACCCTGGGTGAGGTCGCCCACCTGGTGTTTACGCAGCTCAGACCGGTTCGTGATCAACAGTCACCTGAAGTGCCTAACATCATGCGGATTTAACATGCACCGTTACGCCCCGTGGTGCGGGCTGCCCATTCGGGCATCCGTCCAGTTCAAGCCTCAAATAGCTCGCTGTGATTATTAAATAACGCAAAGATTCTCCCAAAATCCGGCCGGCCGGGGACAGTGCCCCGGCCGACGGTGACTCTGGGTGATTTGAAGATCTACTTGCTGTCGCCGAAGAGTTCCCTGAACTTCTTGCCGCCCTTGGGGAACGACTCCGTCAGGCTGTGCTCACCGAGCGGCGAGTTCACGTTGAAGTAGTTCGCGTAGGCCACGTTGTTCGGCGCCCAGGTGATGAAGTCGTACATGTACTCGACGAACTGGGGGTTGTCCTTGCCGCCGGAGGAGTCGGCGTACAGGTCCCACATGCCCCACTCCGGCAGCGAGACCGGCTTGTCGTGCTGCTTGGCGAAGTCGGTCCAGAACATCAGCCCCCGGTCGCCGCCGAAGATGACCTCGTGCCAGGCGCGGTTCTGCCGGTCTTCCTTGCAGGCCTGGTTGCAGCCCTTGGGGTAGGGGTACAGCCCGCTGTGGAGGTCGTAGGCGTCCACCCCGACGTAGTCGACGTACTTGTCGCCCGGGTAGTAGTCCTTGCCGTCGTAGGGGTTGTAGCCGTTGTTCGGGTTCCAGTCGAACTCGAAGTGCTGGCCCTCCACCGAGCGCATGGACTTCACGATCTGCCGGTAGAACGCGATGTAGGTGTCCTCGTCGTCGATGCCCCACGGCCACGACTTCAGGTTGAACTCCCACCCGACCCGCAGAATGGCCTTGTCCTGCTTGTTCTCCACCAGGTGCTCGGCCAGCGTCACGAAGTACTCGTTGAACTCGCCGCGGGCACCGGCCCGCATCGAGGTCTCCTTGGTGGCGTTGAGCTCGTTGGGGATCATCGGCACGGCCATCACGACCCGGTAGCCGCTGTTCTTCCAGGGCGTCAGGTACGAACCCGGGCTGGCGATGTCGTCCCAGGTCTCGCGGTCGGCGAAGAGCGTCGCGAAGGTCATGTCGCGGCCGAGCCACTTCTCGAACTCCTCCGTCGAGTCCGGGCTGGTGCCGCTGAACACCCCCAGCCGTCCGTCGAGGGACGCGCGCGTCGCCGCCGTCGTCGGCGCGGCGTCCGTGGTGGCCGCGCTGCTGCGGGCCGACTCGTCCTGGGTCGCGCCGTTCTTGTAGACGCCGGCCACCGCGATCAGGATGACCAACGCGGTGATCACGCCGAGCGTGACCACCTGACCGCGGCGCAGGACGATCTGGTTGGGACGCCAGTCGCGCCACGTCTTCTTCTGCGGGCGCAGGCCCTGCGGAGCCGAGCCGCGCGCAGGGCGTGGGCCGACGCCCCGGTTCGAGCCGTGGTTTCCGGCGCCGGGGTGGTTGCTGCGGACGGGGGAGTCCGAGCCGAATCCGGGCATGCGGGAGTCCCGGCGCCCGTCCCGGCCGGCGCGCCCGGTGCCGCCGCGCTCCTCGCCCAGGTCGGTGAGCGGTGGCTGGGGCCCGGGGCGTCCCTGAACCGGTGAGCCGGAACCGAATCCGGGCATGCGGGCGTCCCGCTTGCGTCCGGAGGGCGGTGCGTCGGAAGGGAGGACGTCGTGGTCGCGTCCCAGCAGACCGTGCGGCGCCGAGGGGCCCTCGGGACCGTCGAACTCGTCCGGCCCGGCGAACTCGTCGCGGGTGCCGGAGGTTGCGGCGCCGAGTGGGCTGCCGGGGGCAGGCGTCCGCTGACCCCGCTCGCGGCGTCCGCGGAGACGGGAGCCGGAACCCTCGGCCTGGCCGGCGCGTTCAGGCCAGTTGTGGGGAGGTGCGTCCTGGCTCGCGGCGGCAGACGTCGCACCGCGCCGCGAAAGACCTGATGCCGGCGAGTTCCCGGCGGGTGCGGGCCGAGGCGCACGGCCGGCCAGGCCGCGCGGCGGAGTGTCGTCGGCCGGCCCGGGGGCGTGGGGTCGGCGGTTCTGGGGCCGGCGGTTCTGGGGTCGGGCGTCGGCCGGGAACGGAGAACGATCGCTGTCGCGTGCGCCCTCGGTACGCCGGTCGCCGAACGGCGAACGTTCGTCGTCGCGGCGGGGCGTGCTTTCGGCCGGGTCGGTCGCGAAGGCCCGGTTCCCCTGGTCGCGGGCGGGCCGCTGGTCGCCGGGACCGAAGGGGGAGGGACCGCGGGACCGCGACCGGCCGGAGGTCTCGGCCCGGCCCCAGATCTCGGCCCGGCCGGAGGTCTCGGCCCGGCCGGAGGGCTCGGCCCGGCCGGAGGTCTCGGCCCGGTCGGAGAGTGCCTCGTCGGGGCGGCGGGTGTCGAATGGCGAGCGCTCGGCGTCGCGGGACCGACCCTCGGCCGGGTCGGGGGCGAGGGCTTGCGGGGCCTGGTCGCCGGGGGCGAGAGGTGCCCACGCGTCACCGCGACGGTTCGCGGCGCCCGGGTTCCCGGTCTCCCGCACGTCGGGGGGCAGCAGGCTGCGGCCCGGGGCGTTGCGGGCGTCACGCGCCGGCGGGCCGGCGGGCTCGGGACCGAACGGGCTGGGTCGGCCGTTGCGACGGCTGCCCGGCGCCTCGTGGCCGCGGGGGGCCGAGGCGGAACCTTCGGCGTCCCAGCCGTGGGGGCGTGCGTCGTCCCGTCCGGAAACCCGGGAGACCGGGGAGTCCTCGTGGGGCAGCGGGTGACCGGAACGTCCCCAAGCAGTGGGGTCTTCGGAACGATCGCCCGGAACCCGATCGCCCGGAACCCGGTCGCCCGGAACCCGGTCGCCCGGAACCCGGTCGCCCGGAACCCGGTCGCCCGGAACCCGGTCGCCCGGAACGCGGTCGCCCGGAACGCGGTCGCCCGGAACGCGGTCGCCCGGAACGCGGTCGCCCGGAACGCGGTCGCCCGGAACGCGGTCGCCCGGAAGGGGGCCGTCGTTGTCGGGCAGCATCGGCCGCCGGCCGCGTGACGGGCCGAAACCCGCCGGGGACGCGGTGTTCCGGCTGCCCGGAAGGTCACCGGACGCGGGCTCGCGACGCCGGGCGTCGGGGGCGTCGCCCCGGGACGCCGGGAGCGAGCCGCTGCGCGACGGTGAAGAGGGGCCACTCAGCAGGGAACTCGGCGGGACCGGGGTGTACGGCCCGCTGCTGTCACGCTTCTGGGGCGCGGAGCCGTCACGCAGCGGTGCGGCCGCGGGACGGGACCCGGGAAGGGGGCCGTCCCAGCGTCCGTCCGGGCGTTCGGGGGAAGGGGACGACGAGGGGCCGGACGCCTCGAGCGGGATCGGGATCGACACCGGGGTCTCGGCGGATGGGCTGAAAAGGCCCGGCTCGACCCGGGAAGGCTGTGACACCGGGGGAATCGGCGACGGGCGCGGCGGCGACCACGGGTCACCGTTCTCGGCGCGGCGATGTCCCAGACCCGGCTGACCGGCCTGACCGAGCTGCCCCACCTGACCGGGGCGCTCCTGCACCCACACCTCGTCGACGGTGGAAACGGCCGTGCGACCCGACGACTGGTAAGCGGTCCGGCGATCCGCCGGCGCGGCACCGGCGGACGCCGAGGGGGCATCAGCGCCGGACTCCGCGGCGTGATCGGCAGCCGCCCGGCGACGCTCCAGCTCGCGCAGCTCTCTTCGGCTGCGGGGCCGGCCGTCCGGATCCGGCGCGCTCGGGTGTGGCATGTCGCGGGTGGACCTCTCTGCCTTCGCTCGACCATGGACAGGCATCTCAACACGTGGCCCGGCATCCGCGAGCGTGCCGCCACCCTACTCATGGAGCGACACGCCGGTCAGCCGATCGCTGACATCCGGTGCACGGCATGTGAGAAGCCACACGCGGGTTCACAGCTACGTCTTTGCAGGTCAGAGGGAATTCATAGGAAAAAGCGGCGCAACGTCACCAGGTGAACGCGATACGAACGGAGTATCGATCATCCACACACTGTCACGAAGCGGACACGGCTCCCGGCAGCCATGAGCGCCACGTGGCCTGGTTCGCGTCCAGCCACTTCCGGGCGGCGTCGTCGGGGGCCAGACCGGCGTTCAGATCCCTCGCGACCTGGTTCTGATCATCGTTGCCCCACCGGAACCGCTGGATCAGTTCCGCGGCCGGGCTGCCCGAATAGGCGAAGTCCCGGTTCTGGATCTTGTCGAGGTCGTAGGACTGGTAGTCGCAGCGCACGGTGTCCGGGTCGGCGTCGCAGCCGGGCGTGTAGGCGGGCAGCTTGATGTGCACCAGGTCGATCTCGGAGAGCAGCCACTGCGGCGAGTAGAAGTAGCCGATCATCGGCTTCCGCTTCTCCTGCGCCTTCTCGAAGGCGGCGATCAGCTTCTCCTCGCTGCCGGTGTAGGCCACGGTGAGGTCGAGCCCGAGGTTCTCGATGAGCGCCTTGTCGTTCGTGACATAGGTGGGGTCGCCGTCGAGGAACGTGCCGTCGAAGAGGTCGGCGTACTGGTTCAGGTTCTGCCAGTTGGTGATGTCCGGGTACTCCTCGGCCATCCACGGCGGCACGAACCAGCCGATCACACCCTTGTTCCCGGTCAGCCCGGCCTCGACGGCGACCTTCTCGTTGTCGATGTACTTCTTCTTCAGGTCGTCGTGACCCCAGTTCTCCAGGATCGCGTCGACGCTGCCGTCGGCCAGGTGCTGCCACGACGCGTCCTCGGCCTCCGACACCACCTTCACCTCGCAGCCCAGCTCGGTGCGGGCGAGGTAGCTGATCACGGCGAGGTTGGCCGAGTACCCGACCCAGGGGTTCTCGGCGAGAGTGACCGTGCCGCAGTCCTTCGGCTGGACGCCGGGCGCCGCGACCACCGCGGGGGCCGGGCCCCCGCACCCGGTCAGCACCGTCAGGGCCAGTCCGGCCCCGGCGGTGAGGGCGATCAGTCGGGAGCGGGTGGTCACGGTCTCTCCTCTTGCCTTTGATCAGAACGGAAATGGGGGACGCGCGGTGGCTCGCCTCAGTAGGCGGCGGCCTGCTCGGCCAGTCGCCGGGCGAGCACCTCTTCGGTCAGGGCCACCAGCACGCCCTTGACCGACTCCCGCCGCCGCGCGTCGCACAGCACGAGCGGAACCAGCCCGTCGACGCCCAGGGCCTCCCGTACCTCCTCGAGCTCGAACTGCGGCGTGCCCGGGAAGTAGTTGACCGCCACCAGGAACGGGACGCGGTGCTCCTCGAAGTAGTCGATGGCCGGGAAGCAGTCCTCGATGCGGTTGGTGTCGAGCAGGACCACCGCGCCGAGCGCCCCCTCGACCAGGTCGTCCCAGAGGAACGCGTAGCGGTCCTGGCCGGGCGTGCCGAACAGGTACAGGCGCAGCGCGTCGTCCAGGCTGATCCGGCCGAAGTCGAGCGCGACCGTGGTGGTGACCTTGCCGGGCACCGGGTCGCGGTTGTCGATGCCGACCGACTCGTCGGTCATGTCGGCCTCGGTCAGCAGCGGCTCGATCTCCGAGATCGAGCTGACGAACGTGGTCTTGCCGACCCCGAAACCGCCACTGATGACGATCTTGACGGAGATCGGCGCCACGGTGGTGACGGGCCGGTCATAGAGCGCGGACACGATCCCGGATCCTCTCGATCAGCTGTATCGACAGCTCTTCGCGTTGGGTGACGACCACCGATCCGTCGGCCACCAGGTCGGACACCAGCACCCGGGCGACCCCGAACGGCACCTTCAGGGCCGCCGAGATCTCCGCCAGCGAGGTGGGTTCCCGGCACAGCTGCACGATCTGCCGGTGCTCGAACCGCAGGCCCGCGGAACTGACCGCCTCCCGGGCGTGGATCAGGGTCTCCACCCGCAGGCCGTCCTGCACCGGGCGGGTGCGGCCGCCGGTGAGCAGGAACGGCCGGATGACCATGTCCTCGGCAGCGGACGGATCGAACGGATCGGGGTCGGCGGGGGTCATTGCGGCAGGTGCTGCCGGGACTCGGAGATCAGCGACGGCGTCAGCAGCGGGCCGAACCGCTCGGCCAGCGAGGCGATCTCGTAACCGATCAGGCCCAGGTCGCAGTCACCCTCGGCGACCACGCCGAGGCAGCTGCCGCCCGCGATCGCCGACACCAGCAGGAACCCGCGGTTCATCTCGATCATCACCAGCTTGAGCCCGTCGAAGTCGTACCGCCGGGCGGCGGAGCGTCCCAGGCTCGAGAGGCTGGAGACGATCGCGGCCAGGTGGTCGGCCTCGGTGCGGGTCAGGCCGTCGGAGCTGGCGATCAGCAGACCGTCGGAGGAGACGGCCACCGCCTCGCGCACGCCGTCGGTCTGGTGCACGAAATTGCCCAGCAGCCAGCCGAACTGGTGCCGGTCGGTATGGGTGTGGACGCTCATCCTCTTAGGACTCCTCTGTCGGGCGGTGGGAGGCACTCGTGACCGTCGAACTCTGACCGGCCTGCCCACGGCGCATCCCTGCGCGCAGAGCGGTCAGACGGGCACTCACATCGGCGGGGGAGTCGGCGACCTGCCGGCTCCGGGCCGCCGCCGCGTCGAGGTCGATGACGCGGCGCGGCGGGCCGCCCTCGCTCTGGCGCTGGTTACGCGGAACCCGCTTGCGCAGGCCGTTCTCGGTGACGGCGGGGGCGCCCGGACCGCCGGGACCGCCGGGTGCGACGGGCCGGCGTTCCGGGGTGCGGACGCCCGCGGCCGGGGTGGTGCGCCCGGGGCCCCGGACGATCGGGACACCGCCGGTGGGTGGGCTCTGCGTGCGGCCCGGGGCGTGGGGGTGCAGGTCCGGGTAGCCGTCGGGGTGGCTCCCGGGGGCGTTGCGGCGGGTGGACGGCGTGCGCGCCTGGGCGGGTCGCAGCGAGCCCGGCGGACGTGCGTCGGTGGTGCCCGGCATGCTCGGGTTCCCCGGTGCGCCGGGGGCTCCCGGGATCACCGGGACCGGGGCCGAGGGGATACCCGGGGCGAAGCGGGCCGCGGGCAGGTCGAGCCCGGCGGCGGGGGTGCGCAGGTCGATGAAGTCGGGTCGCCCGTCCTCGGTGACGTCACCGTCGTGAGGTGCCTCGTGCGTCCTCTGCTCGAACTGGTGAGCCACCAGGTCACCGGGCTTCGCCCAGCGGGGGGTGCCCGCGATGTGCTCGGGGGCGGGCAGGTCGGCGGTGCGGCCGAGGCCTGCGGACGTGGTGGTCTCGTTCGCGGGGTCACTCGCCGGGGTGGCGGCGGGGCCGGAACCCGGGTCGCCGCCGGTCTCGATGAGTGGCTCGATCACCGGCAGGCCGGTCGCCGCGTCGACGAGCTCGCCCGGGTCGTCGGGCACCAGCGGGGTCTCGAGGTCGTCGAGGCGGTCGTGCCGGTCGAGGCGGGGCAGGGCGAGCAGCGGGGCGGACTGGTCGTAGAGCGGGGCGGGCGTGCTCTCGCGCAGCGACTGCACCTCGACCGACAACGACGCGGCCAGCAGGGACGCCGGCAGCACGACCCGGGCCGTGACCCCGGTGACCGGCGAGGGGAGCAGCTCGACGCGGACACCGGTGTCGCGCGCCAGCTTTCCGACCACGAAGTGACCGAGGAAGCGGGTCGGGGCGGCGATGAAGTCGCCCTCGCCGCGCAGCCGGCTGTTGGCCAGGCGCAGTTCCTCGGGGCTCATGCCGACGCCCTGGTCGGTGACCGCGATCAGGTAGCCGTCGGCCACCCGCCGGCCCTGCACCTCGACCTCGCTGTCGGGCGGGCTGAAGGTCAGGCCGTTCTCGATCAGCTCGGACAGCAGGTGCGCGACCGAGCCGATCGCGCTGCCCACCACGTTGGCCTCGTCCACCCGGCGCAGCGCGACGCGGCGGTACTCCTCGACCTCGGAGACGGCGGCCCGGATCACGTCGGAGACCGGCACGGCCTGCGACCAGGTACGGGGGCTGGACGCGTCGACCAGCACGAGCAGGCTGGAGGCGTTGCGCCGCATGCGGGTGGCCAGGTGGTCGAGCTCGAAGAGGTTGGCCAGGGCGTTCGGGTCGACCTCCTCGCGTTCCAGCGACGTGATGAAGCCGAGCTGGCGGCGGATCAGGTTCTGGTTGCGCCGGCCCAGGTTGGCCAGCGACTCCACCGTGTCGCGCCGCTGCACCGCCTGTTCCGTCGCGAGTTCGTAGGCGGCACCCTGGAGGTGGTCGAGAGCGAGAGCCACGGAACGGATCTCGTCGGTCGCCCGGTCGGGCACGCGCACCGGCTCGGGGCGCTGCGGGGGTGAGTCCGGCGCGGCGTTCTGGGCGCGGCGCACGGCCTCGGGCAGGCGGTGCGAGGCCAGCTCGTCGGCCTCGGCGGCGAGTGAGGCCAGCGGGCGCGAGATCGAGAGGGCGGCCAGGGTCGAGAGGTACACCGACCCGGCGAAGCAGATCACCACGGCGACCACGAGCAGCCCGATGCGCCGGGCGGCGGCGGTCTGCAGGTCGTGCGCGCGCAGCTGGATCTGCGAGCCGACGTGCTGCTCGAGCTGGTTGGCGTCGTCGAGCAGGGTGCCCATGCCCGACCACCAGCTCTGCGGGTTCACGTTCAGGTGCCGCCCGTCGCCGGCCTCCAGGGCGGTCTGCTCGAACGACTGCACGACCTGGGCCGCGCCGGTGGAGAAGATGAAGGCCAGCGACGTCTTCTGCTCGGCGGTGGCGTACTCGTCGAACTGGTCGAGCGAGTACTGGTACTCGGCGCGCATGTCGGCCAGGCGCACGAACTCGTCGTCGCTGAACCCGCCGGCCGAGTACACGCCGCCCAGGAACGCGCGCTCCTGCGACATGCCCTCGATCGCGTGCTGCAGCGACCGGAAGGCCGTCAGCCCGCGTCGCAGCTCGGTGTCGCCGCTGTTGCCCAGCCCCAGGTCGACGTCGGCCAGGGCCGCGACGCGCTCGGTGTAGTACTCGAAAGTGGCCGTGCGCTCGGCGTTCTGGACCTCGTCGCCGCTCTTCAGGGAGTCGGTGGAGGCGCGGATCGCGGTCAGGCCGTCGAGCTGGGCCAGGGCCGCGTCGACCCGGGCCTGCGCGTCGTCGCCCTCGTCGACGAGCTCCTGCACCACACGGCGCTGGGAGTCGACCTCGGACCGGGCCGGGGCCAGCTCGGGGGTGAAGCTGCCGTTGCCGCCCTGCACGGCCGCGGTCACGCCGCGCTCGGTCTGCAGGGCGCTGACCAGCTTCTGCACCTCGAGGGACAGCGTGACCGCGTCCGAGGTGGAGGAGGAGTCGCGGTAGCTGCCGATCTGCTGGGCCGAGAGCAGGCCCAGGAGCAGCAGGATCACCACCGCGGGCAGAGCCAGGATGCGGGCGACGCGGCGGCCGATCGTGCCGCCGCCGGTGGTGGGACGCCGCGGGTCGGGCGATCGGTGGCGGGGCTCCGGAAAGGTCCGGGCAGTGGTGGCGGAGTCGCCCGCCGGTGAATCCGGGCGACCGGAGCCGAGTTGGGCCGGCTCGTGCTGGACCGCTGTCAACGGTTCCTCCGTGGCTGGTTTCTCGCTGGTTCTCAGGTCAGGCTCCGGGTGACCCGGTGGGTCAGTTCCTGCGCGGTCAAGAATGCGGTTGCTGGTGGTCGAGCTGTCTGTCGGTTGCAATCTGGCAGTGCCGATTAGTCAACGCAGAGTCGCGGCTGGATGTACTTAACCAGGCCTTCGCGCCGGTGAACAGGGAAATGACGGAATTCGTTGACAGAACGCGATTCTGGGAGCTGTCCGGGTCACCGTCAGTGTCCTGCGGGAAAGGTGTCGCCTTGGATAACCTGGTGTTTCGGGCGATGACTGAGTTCAATCCGGTTGAGAATTCACGACTTAATTGCGGGATTATCCGGGACCGATTTCGGTGGTCGCGGAATTTCCGGATCCCGCCGATGCCATATGGGTGCGACATCTGATGCCGGTGTGACCCGAGGGGGTATCGGTAATGCCTCGGGTTAACCCTCGGTCAAACTCCGAACACGGTTTTTCCGGGATTTCCCGAACTCGTACGGCTGAGTGTTATTCGGATTTGGGGGCCGCAATCGGGAAACACGGTGCGTAGCGCCCGGACCCTCCTGACTCGGGCCGCCGTGATCCGGGCTGCCGTGACTCGGGCCGTCGTGACTCGGGCCGTCGTGTTTCGGGCCGTCGTGTTTCGGGCCGTCGTGACTCGGGCTGCCCTGGCTCGGGCTGCCCTGGCTCGGGCTGCCGCCGTGACTTGGGCTGCCGTGACTCGGGCCGGTGGGCAACTGATGTCGCACCAGGCCCTGTTTCATCCGGCCATGCCCGCTGCGGGCACCTCCGATGCCGTCGGGACCCGCCCGGCCGACGCCCCGGGCGTCGCCGCAGCACACGGCGGCGACTGGTGGGACAGGTCCTAGCGGACGGCGTCCCAGGTGCTGGTCAGCCAGGGGAGGGCGACGGCCAGGGTGGGGACGGCGATGAGGGCCACGGCGCCGGCGTAGACGGCGGCGGCCAGGCCGGGCGGGGCGACCGAGACCGGGGCGTCGACCAGGCGGCGCAGGCGGGGGAGCACGCCGAGGCCGGTGACCTCGTTCGCGGCGGCGTCGTCGTGGGGGAGCGTGGAGAAGGAGGAGCCCGGGCTCTCCAGTGTGGTGGTTCCGCCCATCGTGGCCAGGGCGGCGATCAGGGGCTGGGGACCGTACAGGCGGCGGGCGGCGTCGTCGGCCAGGAGTTCCACCAGGACCGCGGACTGTTCCAGCGCGGCCTGGGTGCCGGCCCGGCGCCCGGCCGCCTCGTAGAGCACGGTGAAGAACTCCAGCAGCAGGTCGTGCCGGGCCCGCAGGTGCGCCCGCTCGTGCTCGATCACGGCCGCCACCTGCTCGGCGCTGAGGTCACGCAGGGCCGCGTCGCTGATCACGACGCGGGCGTCGCGGCCGGGAAGGCAGTAGGCGTAGGCGATCTCGCCCGCCCGCAGCACCCGCACGTCTTCCTCGGAGGGGCCCGACGCGTCCACCCGGCGGGAACTGGAGAGCAGGTCGATGAGGTCACGGTGCCGGCTGCGGTGACGCCGCAGGCGGCGGGCCACCTGGATGCCCACGTAGTTGAGCTTGACCAGGGCGACCACGGTGAGAACGAGCAGCAGGCCGGCGATGCCGAGGTGCAGCACGCCGGTCGCGTCGAGCTGGTCCGGGATCCGGGCGCGCTCGCCGTCGCGGGGCAGGAAGAGGTTGAAGACGAGCGCCTGGATCGTGGCCAGGGCCGCACCGAACGTGGCCAGCAGCGCGGCGACGGCCACGGCCTGCCACAGCACCACGGCGGCCCGCGGCACGGTGAGCAGCAGCCGGGCCCGGGCCAGCACGGCCGGAACCGGCCACACCAGCGTGATCGCGAGCAGCCAGAGCCAGGCCGGTGCGCTCATCGGGTGGTCACGGAGCGCGTTCCGGCGATCCGCTGAGCGCAGCCTTGAGGAGTTCCGTCTCCCGGGGGGACATCCGGCCGACGAAGTGCAGCAGGGCCGCCTGGCGGGCCTGCGCGCCACCGACGTCTCCCAGCGCGTCCATCATCAGCTCGGCCGCCATCTGCTCGCGCGACTCGGCGGCGGAGTACAGGTGGGCCTTGCCGTCACGGGTCTGGCTCGCGAGGCCCTTCTTGGCCAGACGCTGGAGCACCGTCATGACCGTGGTGTAGGCCACCTCGCGCTGCTCGCCCAGGGAGGCGTGCACGTCGCGCACCGTCATCGGTGCCGGTGACGCCCACAGGCAGTCCATGACGTCGCGTTCGAGATGACCCAGGCTCACGCACCGGATTCTACCTTCGACCGCCCGAAGGTACGAGCCCGTGTAGTACGACAATCCGTCGTACTACACTGTGTCGTAGATGAGTCGTAGGGTTCATCGTCCCGATCCAGGAGGGCTCAAGGCCATGGACGTCACAGATCTCGCGCGGCTCCAGTTCGCGGTGACGACCGTCTACCACTACCTGTTCGTGCCGCTGTCGATGAGCCTGTCGCTGCTGACGGCCCTCTTCCACACCGCCTGGCTGCGCACCCGCAAGGACCACCTGAAGCGGGCGACCGTGCTGTGCGGCCAGCTCCTGCTCATCACCTTCGCCGTCGGTGTGGTCACCGGCCTGGTGCAGGAGTTCCAGTTCGGCCTGGCCTGGAGCAGCTTCGCCCGCTTCTACGGCGACGTGTTCGGCCCCACGCTGGCGATCGAGGGCATGCTCGCCTTCTTCCTCGAGGCCACCTTCCTCGGCCTGTGGTTCTTCGGCTGGGACAAGCTGCCCAAGGGCCTGCACCTGGCCACGATCTGGATCGTCGCCATCGGCACCCAGCTGTCGGCGTTCATCATCCTCTCGGCCAACTCGTTCATGCAGAACCCGATCGGCTACTCGATCAACCCCGAGACGGGGCGGGCCGAGCTGGAGAACTTCGGCACGCTGCTGTTCAACAAGCTCAACCTGGCCGCCTACCCGCACGCCGCCTCCGGTGCCCTGATGACCGGCGGCGCCCTGCTGCTGGCCATCTCGATCTGGAACCAGCTGCGCCGTCCCGGAGCCGACCGCGCCGCGGTGCGCGCCCTGGGACGGGTCGGGGCCTGGGTGGTCGTCATCGGTGGCGCCCTCGTCGCCATCAGCGGTGACCGCCTCGGCGTCGTCATCACCGAGGTCCAGCCGATGAAGATGGCCGCCGCCGAAGCGCTCTACAGCACCACCACCGGCGCGCCGTTCTCCCTGTTCTCCTACGCCGGGCCGGGCGAGGCCGAGCCGTCGATCAAGATCGACATCCCCGGCCTGCTCTCGTTCCTGGCCACCCACGACTTCCACGGCACCGTGCAGGGCATCAACGACCTGCAGGCGCAGTACACGCAGCAGTACGGCGAGGCCAACTACGTCCCCTGGGTGCCGGTCGCCTTCTGGTCGTTCCGCCTGATGATCGGCGTCGGCATGACCGCCGCCGTGCTCGCCGCGCTCTACCTGTTCGTCACCCACAAGGACCGCGACCTGCCGGCGGTCCTGAGCCACGCGCGCATCCGGCCCTTCGCGGTTCTCGTCCCGGTCACCGTCGGCCTGATGCCGCTCGCCGCCAACGCCATCGGCTGGATCTTCACCGAGACCGCCCGTCAGCCCTGGCTCGCCTTCGGCCTGTTCCGCACCGAGCAGGGCGTCAGCCCCGGGGTCACGGCGACCGAGGTGATCATCTCCATCGCCGGTTTCACCATCGTCTACGGCGTGCTCGCGGTGGTCTGGGTACGCCTGATGTGCCGCCTCGTGCGTTCCGGGCCGGGCCATGACGAGCACGCTCACGAAGACGACCACAGCGACAGCACACCCGACCGCGACGACGACCGACTCGTCCTCACGTACTGACTGAAAGGCGAGTGACGGAAATGGATCTGCCCACGATCTGGTTCGGCGTGATCATCGCCGCCTGGGTGCTGTTCTTCGTGCTCGAGGGCTTCGACTTCGGGGTCGGCATGATCGTCGGCCTGGGCCGGCGCCCCCGCCACGAACGGGACGTCGCCGTGCGCACCATCGCCCCGGTCTGGGACGGCAACGAGGTCTGGCTGGTCGGCGCGATCGGCCTGATGTTCGCGATCTTCCCGGAGTGGTACGCGTCCGTGCTCTCGGGCCTGTACCTGCCGATGGTGCTCATCCTGCTGGCGCTCGCCGCCCGCGGTGTCGCCCTGGAGTTCCGCGGCAAGTACCACGGCGAGGGCGAGGAACGCTGGAAAGACCGCTGCGACAGGGTGATGGCCGCCTCCTCGCTCGTCATCGTCGCGCTCTGGGGCGCCGTGGTGGCCGTGCTCGCCCGGGGCCTGGCGATCGACGAGGGGGGCGAGGTCATGGCGTCCGGCTGGACGCGCAGCATCGACCCGCTCCTGACCACCGAAGCCGCCGCCGGTGCGGCCGGTGGCGTGCTGATGGCGCTGCTGGCCGGGGCGCTGTTCCTGTCGCTGCGCACCAACGGCCCGCTGCGGGACTGGGCGCGGGACGTGGCCGTGCGCACCGGTGGGGCGCTCGCCGTGGGGGCCCTGGTGGTCGCCGCGCTGACCGGGCAGTTCGTGGTCGTGCTCATCGCGGTGCCCGCCGCGCTCGCCGCCGCCGGGGCGTTCGGGCGGCGTGAGGGCCTGGCCTTCACCGCCGGGGCGGTCACGATCGCGCTGGCTACCGTGCTCGGGATGGCCTGGCACGCACCCACCCTGCTGCCCAGCACGCTCGACCCGAGCTGGTCGGTGACCATGGAGAGCGCCGTCACGTCGGACTTCTCGCTCGGCGTGATCAGCTGGGCGGCCCTGTTCATCATGCCCGCGGTGGTGGCCTACCAGGCGTTCTCGTACTGGGTCTTCCGCCGCCGGCTGAGCAGCGCGAGGGTGGCATGAGCACGGTCGAGGCTCCCGCCGTGGTCCGGGACGACGACGTGCAGGCTCCCGTGACGCCCCGCCCCCGGGGTCCGGTCGACACCCGCGTGTTCGCTCTCGTTCCCACCCTGCGCGGGGACGCGGTGGTCATCGGGGGAGTCTCGGCTCTCGGCGCGCTGGGGTTGCTGGGACAGCTGGTCAGCGCGGCCTGGGCGGTGACCGCCTTCTCCCGGGGGGACTCGGCCGGGCCCGCGGTGATCACCTTCGTCGTGGCGACCCTGGTGCGCAGTGCGTTGCGGGCGGCCGAGAACCTGCTCACGGCCCGGGCTTCGGGCCGGGCCCGCGAGGCCCTCGGCGCCGCACTGGTCGGGGCCGGTCTGCGGATGACACCCGGGCGGCTGGCCGCGACGGGTCCGGGCGCCGTCTCGGCACTCGCGACCGGTGGTGTGGACACGCTCGAGAAGTACGTCACCCGTTACCTTCCCGCGGTCGTGCCGGCCGTGCTGCTGCCGCCCACGGTGATCGTGGTGCTGGCGCTGCTCGACCTGCGCTCGGCGGTGATCGTGGTCGTGACGCTGCCGCTGATCCCGTTGTTCGCGGCGCTGGTGGGCTGGCTGACGGAGCGCCGCTCGAACGAGCAGTGGCAGCTGATGTCGCGGTTGTCGGCGCACTTCCTCGACGTGGTGCAGGGTCTGGTCACGCTGCGGGCCTACCGCCGGGCGGAGCGGCAGGTCGAGACGCTCGCCGAGGTGGGGGAACGGCACCGGGCCGCGACCGTGCGGGTGCTGCGGATCGCGTTCCTGTCCGGCACCGCGCTCGACCTGGTGGCCACGCTGTCGGTCGGGCTGGTGGCGGTCGAGGCCGGGTTGCGTGTCGCTGCCGGCGATCTCGGGCTCGGCACGGCGCTGCTGGCGATCCTGCTGGCGCCCGAGGCCTACCGTCCGGTGCGGGAGCTGGGGGCGCGGTTCCACGAGAGTGCCGACGCGTCGGCGGTTCTCGACGAGGCTTCCGGGCTTGTGGACGTGGTGGTCGCCCCCGCGGTCACCTCCGGTTCCCTTCCTTCCGGGGTGGCGCTGCTGGCGGACGGTCTCACCGTGCGCGTGCCCGGCCGTGCCGAGCCGGTGCTGTCGGGGGTGGGCCTGTGGGTGTTCACGGGCCAGGTCACGGCGATCGCGGGACCGTCGGGGGTCGGGAAGACCACGCTGCTGCGGGTTCTCGCCGGCCAGCAGGTGCCGGAGGCCGGTGTGGTGAAGGGCGACGCGGCGTCGGTGGTCTACCAGCCGCAGCGTCCCACCTTCCCGCTGGCCCGCACCCTGCGCGACGCCGTCACCGCCGCCTGGCCGGACGCGCCCGACGCCGTGGTCGCGCAGGCCCTGCGTGACGCTGCCGCCGACTGGGTCACCGACCTCGACACCCCGCTCGCCGAGGACGGCCGCGACCTCAGCGCCGGCCAGCGCCAGCGCCTCGCCCTGGCCCGCACCCTCGTGCAGGCCTCCCGGGTGGACCGCGGTGCCGTCCTTCTCCTGGACGAGCCCACCGCCCACCTCGACGACGCCACCGAACAGGCGGTGCTGACCGGCCTGCGCCGCCGCGCCGACGCGGGTGCCGCCGTGGTCACGGTGGCCCACCGCCCCGCGGCCGTCGCCGCGGCCGACGAGGTCACCCACCTCCGGGCGACCACATCCCGAACGATCGCCCCTTCCGACGGCCGGCCCACACCATCCGACGGCCTGCCCCGCCTCGTGCCCTCACCCCGTCCCCGGTCAGCTCGCGAGGCCACTGCGGCCGACGCCTGGGCCGGGACTGACGCCGGGACCGACGGTGGGGCGGATGCCGGGACCGACGCCGCGCTCTCGTCGGCCGACGTCTCCACGTCCCCGACGCGTGGCATCCCCCGGACCGGTGCCGACGCGTCCCTCATCGACCACCCGGGCAGCGGCACCACCCACTCGGCGGCCGATAACAGGCCCACGCGCACCGTGAACGAAACCGCCCTGCCCGGATTCGGCCGGGCCTGGGCCGACGCCCGGCCCACCCGCAGCTGGATCCCCGCCCGTCTGCGCACCGCGACGATGAACCTGGCGATCGTGCTGGGCACGTTGTCGTCGCTGTCCGGGGTCGCGCTCACCGCGGTGGCGGCCTGGCTGCTGACCAAGGCGTCCGGGCAACCGCCGATCCTGACGCTGACCGTGGCCGTGGTCGGGGTGCGGCTGTTCGCGGTGACCCGGCCGGTGCTGAGCTACCTCGACCGGCTCGTCGCGCACGACGTGGCCCTGGCCGATCTCGGCCGTCTGCGGGCACGGGTGTACGCCGACCTGATCCCGCGGGTGCCCGGGCCCGCGCTGCCCCGGCGGGGTGACCTGCTGACCCGGCTCGTCGACGACGTGGACGCGGTGGGCGACACCGTGCTGCGCTGGAAGCGCCCGGCGGTGGTGGCCGGCGCCACGCTGGCGACCGCGATCGTGATCGGCTCGATCATCGACAGTGCCGCGGCGCTGGCGGCTCTGCCCGGTCTCGTCGTCGCCGCGCTCATCGCGCCGGCCGTCGCCGGGGCCGGAGCCGACCTCCGGGCCGAGCGCGGTGCCGAGGCCAAGGCCGGTTACTCGCAGTCGGTGGTCGAGGTGCTGGCCGGGGCCGAGGACGTCAAGGCTCTCGGCGCCGAGGGGGCCGGCGTCGGGCCGGTGCGGGCGGCGGCACGCGCCGTCACCGCCGTGGACGGGGCTCAGGTGCGGCGCACCGCGCTGGCCGAGTTCCTGCGCATGGCCGGTGCGGGACTGGCCGTGGCCGGGGTCATGATCGCCACGACCACCGCGAGCGCCGGGCTCAGCCTGGAACAGGTCGGGGTGCTCGTGCTCGGCACGCTCGCCCTGGCCGACGTCACGGCCACACTTCCCGACGCGGTGAACGCCCGCACCCGGGGACTCGTCGCCCGGCGTCGCCTGACCCAGGTGCTCGAGAGCCGGCCGGTGAGCACCGATGGTGCCGGGACGTCCACCCGTGACAGCACCGAAACCACTGACAGCGTCGAGAGTGCCCCCGCCGTGCACTTGAGGGATGTGAGGGCGGGCTGGGACCCGGCGCGCGAACCGGTGCTGGACGGGCTCGATCTCACGGTCGCGTCCGGGCGCCGCATCGCCGTGCAGGGGCCGTCGGGCTGCGGGAAGTCGACGCTGGCCGCGCTGGTGCTGAAGTTTCTCGACCCGAGCGGCGGCAGCGTGCTCCGCAACCACGTGGACTACCGCGATCTCACCGGTGACCAGGTGCGTTCTCACGTGGGCCTGGTCTCTGACGACGACCACGTGTTCGCGAGCAGCCTGCGGGAGAACCTGAGACTGGCCCGGCCCGACGCCACCGACGGCGACCTGCGCGTCGCGCTGACCCGGGCCCGGCTCGGCCACTGGTTCAACCGCACCCCGCAGGGCCTCGACACCTGGCTGGGTGAGCGCGGGGCCACCATGTCGGCCGGCGAACGGCGCCGCCTGGCTCTGGCCCGGGCCCTGCTCGCCGACCGCCGGGTGCTCGTGCTCGACGAGCCGGCCGAGAGCCTCGATCCCGAGACCGCCCAGGCCGTGCTCACCGACGTGCTCGAGGCGTCCGCGGGCACGTCGGTGCTGCTGGTCACCCACCGATCCGAGGGGCTCGGGATGATGGACGCGGTGGTGCGGCTGCGGAGTGGACGGCTCGAGCGCCCGTGAGGAGTCTCAGAGCTCGTACTTGAACCCGGCGTGCGACTGCACGAAGCCGAGTCTCAGGTAGAAACGGTGGGCGTCGGTGCGGGTCCGGTCGGACGTCAGCTGCACCAGGTCACAGCCCCGGGAACGGCACTCGTCGAGCACCCAGCGCATCAGCGTCGACCCCAGACCGGCGCCGCGCTCGGTGCTCGACACCCGCACCGCCTCGACGATCGCCCGGGTGGCTCCCCGCCGGGACAGCCCCGGCACGAACGTCAGGTGCGCGGTGGCCAGCACGGTGCCGTCGCGTTCGCCGACCACCAGGAACTGGCCGGGATCCTCGTTCACCCGGGTGAAAGCTCTTTCGTAGAGCGCAAGGTCGTCGGGGCTCTCGCGCAGGGCGCCGAGCCGGTCGTCGGCCAGCAGGCCCACGATCGCGGGCACGTCACGGACGGTCGCGCGGCGGAAGTCGATGTCAGTCATCGCATCGGATCATAAGCAGAGATGACCGATCAGGCCGCGTGGATGCGTCCCTTTCGCGGTTCCGGGAGCCCGGTCGCCGTGGACCCCGCCCGGTTGCGCGCCCGGCGGTCGAGCGCCGCCTGCACCAGGAGCCGGCCCGCGTCGCCGTACCCGGCCCGCTCGGGGGCGACCAGTGGCAGGTCGGCGACGAGATCATCGGTGACGGAGGCGATCCGGGCCGGTTCGCCGGCGCCGGCGGTTTCGGTGCCCCGCCCGCCGGTTCTGGCGGTTTCGGTGCCCCGCCCGCCGGTTCCGGCGGATTGGGTGCCCCGCCCGGCGGCCCCGAGGGGTTCGGTGTCCCGCTGCGGGTCGCGGCCACGCCCGGCCACGACCTTCCCGAAGCCGCAGGCCAGCAACAGGAACGCACCGGGAGCCAGTGCCAAGAGCTCGACGAACATGACGGTCTCCTTCGGGGGCCGGACTGCCGGGTCGCGTTCCAGCATCCGTCGGCAGTGGCCCTCAAAGCGTCAGCCCCCGGGCTGAATTCACCGGTACCTGGGTACCGGCGTCATCCTGCGGGGGGACATCCGAGGGGCGGGGGCCACCCGGTCGGCGCAGTGCCACGACCGCCACCCCGACCAGCAGGATGCCGCCGCCCAGCAGCTCGAACGGACCCGGCTGCTCGTGCTGCACCAGCCAGGCCGTGATCAGCCCGACCACCGGCACCAGCAGGGTGAACGGCACCACCTGGGCGGCGGTGTACTTCGCCAGCAGGGTGTTCCAGATGCCGTAGCCGACCAGCGAGGCCAGCACCGCCGTGTAGACCGTGGAGGCCACGTTGCCCAGGGTGATGTGGGTCAGGGCGTGCCCCACCTCGGCCGGCCCGTCGATCAGCAGCGACAGGGCGAACAGCGGCACCGGCACCACGACCGCCGACCACACCGTCAGCGCGAGCCCCGAGGGCACGGCCGCCCGGCGGCTCAGCACGTTGCCGCTCGCCCAGCTCAGCGCTCCGCAGACGCACAGCGCCAGGCCCACGAGCGGTGTCTCCGCGGAGCGGCCCAGGGCCACCACGGCCAGACCGCAGGCGCCCAGTCCCACCCCGATGGCGGCCTTGCGGCTGGGCCGTTCGCGCAGCACCCCGGCCGCGATCACGACCGTGGCCACCACCTGCGTCTGCAGCACCAGGCTGGCCAGCCCGGCCGGCATGCCCGCGTTCAGCGAGGTGTAGAGGAACGCGAACTGCCCCAGGCTGAGGAAGGTGCCGACCAGCAGCAGCGTGCGCCAGGGCACCGCCGGGCGGGGTATCAGGAACACCGCCGGCAGCAGCACGACGACGAACCGCAGGGCCACGAACAGCAGCGGTGGGAACCCGGCGAGACCCTCGTCGATGACGACGAAGTTCATTCCCCAGATCACGGTCACGAGTACGGCCAGGAGCGAGTCGCGGGTGGTCACCCCGCCAACGATGCTCCCGGCAACCATGTACGTCCATCGACTCCTGCTGCCGCCCAATCGGTAGCATCGCTACATGATGGATCTGGTGGCCCTGCGTTCCCTGATCGCGGTCGGCGAGCACGGCACCGTCGCGGCCGCCGCCCAGGCCGGCGGGTACACCCCGTCCGCGGTGTCTCAGCAGATCAAGCGCCTCGAGAAGGATCTCAGCGCCGTCCTGCTCGAGCGGGTCGGGCGGGGCGTGGTGCTCACCGAGCAGGGGCGGGCCCTGGTGCAGCACGGGCACGGCATCCTGCGGCAGGTCGAGGCCGCCACGGCCGGTATCAACGGGCACGGCGCCGAGCCGGCCGGGCCGCTGCGGATCGTGGCGTTCTCCACGGCGGTGCGGGGTCTGGTGGCGCCGCTGCTGGCCGACCTGGCCCGCAGCGCGCCGGGCCTGGTGCCGGAGCTGTTCGAGCGTGACCCGTTCGACGCGGTGGACTCGGTCGCGGCCGGCCAGGCCGACATCGGCCTGGTGCACCACTGGGTGGGCGTGCCGCTGCACCGCCCGGACCACGTGGCCGCGCAGTTCATCGGGTTCGACACCGCCGACCTGCTGGTGCACCGCGACCACCGGCTGGCCCGGGAAGAGCTGGTCACCCCGGCCGACCTGGTCGACGAGCCCTGGGCCTCGACCCCCGTGGGCACCATCTGTCACGGTTGGTTCGTCTACATGTTCACCGGTTTCGCGCGTCCGCCGGCCGTGCGGATGTGGGTCGAGGAGTTCGGGTCGCAGTTGCGCCTGGTGGAGGAGGGCGTCGCGGTGGCGCTGCTGCCCCGGCTGGGCCGGGGCACTCTGCCCGACGACGTGGTGGCGGTGCCGGTCGCGGGACCCGCGCCCACCCGGGTGATCGAGATGATCTGGCGGGACTCGATGTCCGCCAGCCCGGCGATCCGCCGGGTGCGCGAGCGCTGCCAGGCCGTGTTCGCCGACCGGGGTGAGGGTTTCGACCCGAGTGACGAGTACCGGTCGACTTTGCTGTGATCCCGGTCAAGTCCCGGGGCGCGACGGGGCGTTACTCGCGAGTGAATGAGAGTCATTCTCAGAAGATCCGTTATCGTCGTGCGGGTGACAGCGACGACCACGGGGGACGGAAGGGCAATGGCCGCTATGGAGATCCGGCTCGCACGAGCAGAAGACCTGGGCGGTGCCGCCGCCTGCATGCGTGAGGTGCTCGACCGTGACATGGGCGGGTACCGCGAGCGCTGGCACCGTGACATCGACGACCTTGCGGCCACCTACCTCGAGGCCGAGCGGGCGGCGTTGTTCGTGGCGGTCGAGGCCGGCGACGAGGCGCGCGTGCTCGCGACGACCGCGGTGCGTCCCTGTCATCTGGCCTCGCCGCCCAATCCCGGGTGGCTCGCCGAGCGCTACAACGTTCCCGGCGCGAGTCAGCTGGTGCGGGTCTGGGTGCGCGCGCAGGCGCGGCGCCGGGGCATCGCCCGGATGCTGGTGGCGCAGGCCTGTTCGTGGGCCACGCAGGTCGCCGGCTACGAGACGGTCTACCTGCACACCGACGCGGGAGTGCCCGGCGCGGAGGCGTTCTGGCGGTCGATGCCGACGGTCGAGGTGCTCGACGAGCGGCCCGATCCTGACAACACGGTGCATTTCGAGATCGACCTGCCGAAGATCGGGGCGCTCGGCCGGTGAGCGGTGCGGGGGTCACGCCGGCAGCCGGTGCTCACGTCGTCGCCGAGGCGGGTGATCTGGCCCTGCTGCGCGACCGGTCCGACGCCGAGCAGCTCGCGGCCCGGGTCGCCACGATCTACGAGAATCTGCGGCAGCAGCCCGGTCTGGCGCCGTCGATCGTGGTCGACCGGTTGTTCACCGAGCTGGTCGGGCTGTGTGAGGACGACGGGGGAGACCTTTCGGCGCGCGCGGCCCGGGTGCTGAGCGATGAGCGGGTCGCCTCGCGGTTGTCCGGGCTGCACGAGGTGTGCGCCGAGGGTGAGTACCTGATGGAGATCCACTGGTCGCGGCGCATCGCGGTGGCCGAGAAGCCGCGCGAGGTGCTCGAGCACTTCCCCTACCTCGGCAACTACCGCGAGCTGACCCGGCTCGAGATCAACCTGCTGCGCTGTTTCGGCGTGGAACCGTCGGCGGCGCGGCGCATCTGCTTCCTCGGGGCGGGCCCGCTCCCGCTCAGCGCGGTCTGTCTGCACGAGGAGCTCGGGGTCATGGTGGACGTGGTGGACCGGTCCGCGGAAGCCGTCGCCCTGGGGGCGGCGTGCGTGAACGCCCTGCTCGGGCACGGCGCCGTGCGGTTCCACCAGGCCGAGGCGGCCGAGTTCGAGGCGGTGGCCGGGGCCGACGTGGTGGTGCTGGGGGCACTGGCCGGGCTGGACCCGGCCGAGAAGAACGCGATCCTGGCGGCGCTCCGGCAGCGGCTGAGTCCGGGGGCGGTGCTCCTGGTGCGCAGCGCGGCCGGTCTGCGGCGGCTGCTCTACCCGGCCGTCGGCACGCAGGAGCTGAGCGGGTGGGAGAAGCTCGGCGTGCTCCACCCGCTCAACGACGTCATCAACTCGGTGATCGTGCTGCGTCGTCCCTGAAGCTGCTGTCCCGCACGGTGTCACCGCGCACGACCACGGTGCGAACCCTGGTCAGCGCGGTGATGTCGAGCCGGGGGTCTCCGTCCACGACCAGGAGGTCGGCGTCGGCGCCGGCCCCGAGGCGTCCCTTGTTCGCCAGCCCGCACGCCTGGGCCGACACGCCCGTGGCGGTGGCGATCGCGTCATCAGGTGCGATTCCGGCGGCCACGAGCTCGGCCACGGCCAGTGCCACGATGCCGTGCGGTTTCGCCGCGTGGATGCCGGCGTCGGAACCGCTGATCACCAGAACGCCCTCGCGGTGCAGCTTCTCGACCTGTGCGAACCGGTGTGCGGGCACCAGCCCGGTGCGCCGCGTGACCTCCTGCGCCTGGGCCGACGGCCGGCTGCCGGGGATCCGCCCGAAGGTCGGCCCGATGTGGATGCCGTGACGCCGCAGACGTTCGGCGAGGTCGGGCGGGGTCTGCACGCCGTGGGTGGTCAGGCAGGTGCAGTGCTCGATGCCCCGCACGCCGGAGTCGATGCAGAGGTTGACGGCGTCGAGCGAGTGAGCGTGCGCCACCACCGGAAGCCCGTGGCGCTCGGCCCGTTTCACCACCAGGGCGAGGTCGTCAGGGGAGTACTGCAGCGACAGCAGGTCCGAACCGGGCGTCATCGCGCCCCCGCTGACCACGATCTTGACCAGCGGCGCGCCCCGTTCGGCCCGCTCGTCCACGGCGGCGACCAGGGCGTCCGCCCCCGCGGCCTCACCTCCCAGGGCCGCGCAGTGCCCGCCCGGCGTGGTGACGGGCGGCCCGGACGCGACGACAGTCGGCTCGTGGGAGCGTGTTTCGCGCTGCAGCACGTTCCAGCGGTTGTCGCCGAGATCCCGCACGGTGGTGACCCCGGCCCGCACGTGCCCCTGCAACGATTCCCGCACGACCTGCTCACGCTCGTCGGCGGTGCGCCGAGGGTCGCGACCGAGAGCCCCGTCCTGCCCGTCGGCGATCAGGTGCACATGCGTGTCGATGAGCCCCGGCAGCAGCGTGCCCCCGTCGTGACGCTGCACCGCGAACCCCTCGGGAATCACGCTCATCCCCGGATGCACCGCGAGAATGGACGGACCCTCGACCAGCACGGTGGCGCCGTCGGGCAGGAACCGTTCCCCGTCGAAGGCCAGGGGAGCGACGTGGGCGACACGTTCCGGTCTCGGCATGCCGTTCAGTCTCGTAAGCGGGCGGACGGTAATCAAGACATCACGTGGTGATGATGAACAAACTCCCGCGTACCGGCGCTTATGGTCAGCCCACCCAGCCGGGTTCCGCCCGCACCGTCAGCTCCGGCGCGCCGGCGATCGGGGCGACGGCGTGATCGATGCGCAGGTCGCCCTCCTCGGCCGCGTCCTCGTCGGTGATGACCTTGCCGAAACTCGCGTCTGTGGCCACCAGGATCCAGCGGTCGGGATGAGTCGTGCCGTCGTCGACGAGGCACCGGCGTCCCAGACGGGGGGAGAGGAACTGGGCCAGCTGCAGCTCGGACATCCCCAGTGGGCCGACGAACCCGGCGTAGCAGACGAGGGTCGTGCTGAACCCCCGACCGGGGTCGCCCTGCTCCAGCAGAACCGCGGGATCGCCGATCCTGGTGTCGGGGGCGTCGGCGCCGAGCAGCACGCGCTCGCCGGTGACGCCGAGCTCTGCCAGGGCTTCGCGGAGACCGGCCGGGTCCACCCGGCCGTCGAAGGCCAGTTCGTAGTTTTCCATGCGTCATCCCCGAAAGCTCTTGTGGTGGCGGAATACAGCCAGGGCGCGGCGTCTGACCTCGGGGGTCAGGAGCCTATTGTGATCCATGGTCCTCTCCGCGTGGGCGCGGTCATCCGCGAACTGGATGTACGTCTGCAGGGCCTGGAACTCGGCCCGGGAGAGCTGCTCGAGACCTGGCCCGGACTCCGGGAAGAGCGTGCCCTGTTCCTTCATGGCGTATCGGCGTCCCGTGGAGGTCACGTAGCGCTGCGAGGCCGGGTCCCATGGAGCCGTCCCGTTCCGGATCGCTGCGACGTCCGCCTCGACGTCGACCTGCGGCAGGATCACGGTATTGACGTTCTTCCGGACCGACTTCGACGTGATCCGGCTCAGGAAATGCCGCGGGTGCGGTGCTCTCGCGGGCTCCCGGGCGGCAGGGCCCCGGACCTTGTGCGGAGATGGCGAGGCGCCGTCCCGTCCCAGAGCGAGGGCGGCCTGACTCTCCGCCTCCGTGGCCTCCGCGATCCGAGTGAGCTGCTGTCTCAGGCCCGCAACGGCCGAGGCCAGGGTGATTCCGCGGGCCATGAGTACCGGGATGTCGGTGCGGGCGGCGGCCTGGTGCCAGGTCTCCAGGTCGTGAGCCGCCCTCGTGAGCGCCAGGGAGCACGCCGTCATCTGGTCTGCGGCCGGCCCGAGGTGATGGGCGACGGCAGAACCGGCGGCCTGCTCGGGCACCAGCCGCAGGGCCACCACAGCCAGATGTGTGGCTGTGGTGGCTTCACGGAGGGCGCTCGCCGTCGCGGAGCAGGCATCGGCGGCCTCGCCGATGCCCCGGGCCAGGCCGTTCCAGCCGTGCTCGTCGGCGGTGTGGATCAGGCCCAGGGCCACGGCACGGCTCGCCTCGCTGCTTGCCGTCGCTTCGTCGATTGCCGCGGTGACGGAGAGGAGGAGCTCCACGATGTCGCCGAATGCTGTCATTCAACCCCGCTCTGTGACTGATCATGACAAGGTATCCCATAGGGTCATGTCAGTGGCCCCGGTCGTCACGACGACGATCCTGAAACCCCTCAGCCCCCGGAGACCGACCGCCTGGCGCTGGGTGGCGCGCGTCGTAACCAGGTGCGAAAGCGCTGGTCAAGCCGGTGGGGGCATGGGCGGCGTCACCATCGCGCCCCCTGTCCGGACAGCTTCTTCCTGCTTACCCTCGGTGCCGAAGACCCTGGCGGAGAGGCGATGACGCATCCATGACCCAGTACGTGTACGCGTTCACCGAAGGCAACAAGGACCAGAAGGAGCTTCTCGGCGGCAAGGGCGCGAACCTGGCGGAGATGACCAACCTCGGGCTCCCGGTTCCTCCGGGGTTCACGATCACCACCGAGGCCTGCCGGTCGTACCTGGCCGCGGGCAGCGAACCCGGCGAGCTGCGGGTTCAGGTGACCATGGCGCTGCGCCGGCTGGAGGACGATCTCGGGCGTCAGCTCGGCGACCGTCACGACCCGCTGCTCGTGAGTGTCCGCTCGGGCGCAATGCATTCGATGCCCGGCATGATGGAGACGGTGCTCAACGTCGGGCTCAACGACGCCAGCGTCAAGGGGCTCGCGGAGGAGAGCGGCGACGAGCGCTTCGCCTGGGACTCCTACCGGCGCCTGCTGCAGATGTTCGGCAAGACCGTGCTCGAGATCGACGGCGAGATCTTCTCGAAGGGCCTGGACGCGGCCAAGGCCCAGCAGGGCGTCGACACCGACGTCGAGCTGGACGTCGAGAGCCTCAAGGGCCTCGTCGAGACCTTCAAGACGGTCATCCGCGAGCAGAGCGGCGCCGAGTTCCCGCAGCACCCGCGCGAGCAGCTCGACCTGGCCATCCGCGCGGTCTTCGATTCGTGGAACACCGAGCGGGCCCGGCTGTACCGCCGCCGCGAGCGCATCCCGCAGGACCTGGGCACGGCCGTCAACATCTGCACCATGGTGTTCGGCAACATGGGTGAGACCTCGGGCACCGGCGTGGCTTTCACCCGTGACCCGGCCTCCGGTCACGGTGGCGTGTACGGCGACTACCTCGTCAACGCCCAGGGCGAGGACGTGGTGGCGGGCATCCGCAACACCCTCAGTCTCGCCGACCTGAAAGACCTCGATCCCTCGTCGTACAAACAGCTGCTGCAGGTGATGCGCCGGCTGGAGACGCACTACCGCGACCTGTGCGACATCGAGTTCACGATCGAGCGCAGCAAGCTCTGGATGCTGCAGACCCGGGTCGGGAAGCGCACGGCGGCGGCGGCTTTCCGCATCGCCACGCAGCTCGTCGACGAGAACCTGATCACGATGGACGAGGCGCTGGAACGGGTGAACGGGGCCCAGCTGGCACAGCTGATGTTCCCCCGGTTCGACGCCGACGCCGACAAGAACCAGCTCGGCAGGGGCATGGCCGCATCCCCGGGGGCGGCCACCGGGCACATCGTGTTCGACTCCAAGACCGCCGAAACACAGGCGCAGGCCGGGCAACCGGTCATCCTCGTCCGCAAGGAGACCAACCCCGACGACCTCGGCGGCATGATCGCGGCCAGTGGCGTGCTCACCTCCCGCGGCGGCAAGACCAGCCACGCCGCCGTGGTGGCGCGGGGCATGGGCCGTACCTGCGTCTGCGGTTTCGCCGAGCTCGACGTGAACGGTGACGCCCGCACCGCCACGGTCAACGGCACGGTGCTGAACGAGGGCGACATGATCAGCATCGACGGCAGCACCGGGGAGGTCTTCGCGGGAGAGGTACCCGTGGTCGCCTCGCCGGTGGCGACCTACCTGGAGAGCGGCCTGGACGCGGCGGTCGAGAACATCGACGACGACACGGCCGATCTGGTGCGGTCGGTGGACCGGCTGCTGAGCCACGCCGACTCGATCCGCCGGCTGGCCGTCCGCACCAACGCCGACAACGCCGAGGACGCCTCCCGGGCCAGGCATCTGGGCGCGCAGGGCATCGGGTTGTGCCGCACCGAGCACATGTTCCTGGGCGACCGGCGGGTGCTGATCGAGCGGCTGATCCTGGCCTCCGACCAGGCCGGTCGCGAGGAGGTGTACGAGGAGCTGCTGCCGTTGCAGCGCCAGGACTTCGTCGACCTGCTGACGGAGATGGACGGGCTGCCGGTGACGATCCGTCTGCTCGACCCGCCGCTGCACGAGTTCCTGCCCGACCGCACCGAGCTGTCGGTGAAGGTCGCGCTCGACCGCGCGGCCGGCACCGCCGACCCGGACGAGGAGAGGCTGCTCGCGGCGGTGGAGAAACTGCACGAGTCCAACCCCATGCTGGGACTGAGGGGCGTGCGGCTGGGGCTGGTGCTGCCCGGGCTGTTCGCGCTGCAGGTGCGGGCGATCACCGAGGCGGCCGCGTCCCTGAGGGCCAGGACCCAGAACCCGCGGGTCGAGATCATGGTTCCCCTCGTCGGGTCGGTGATGGAGCTCTTCCTGATCCGCGACGAGGCCGACCAGATCCTGCGGACGGTCGAGGAGGAACAGGGGGTCGAGCTCGGCATCCCGATCGGCACGATGATCGAGCTGCCGCGCGCCGCGCTGACGGCCACCCGGGTCGCCGAGGCGGCCGAGTTCTTCTCCTTCGGCACGAACGACCTGACCCAGACGACCTGGGGTTTCTCGCGCGACGACGTGGAGGGCGGATTCTTCGCGACCTACCTCGACCGGGGCGTGTTCATGGTGTCGCCGTTCGAGAGCCTCGACGTCGACGGGGTGGGCCGGCTCATCCAGATCGCGGCCGAGGACGGGCGCCGCACCCGTCCGGACCTCAAGCTCGGGGTCTGCGGCGAGCACGGCGGTGATCCGGACTCGATCCACTTCTTCCACCGGGTCGGCATCGACTACGTGTCCTGCTCGCCGTTCCGGGTACCGATCGCCCGGCTCGAGGCGGGGCGCGCGGCCGTGCTGGGGTAGGCCGTGCGATGCTCACGGGATGAGTGACGACAACCGTTCCGTGAGCATCGAGCGTCTCGAGGAAGGCGTCTACCTGGCCACGAACAAGCGCGGTGACACGCTGCGCTTCGGGAGCAAGGCCGACGACGCGTTCACCCCGGTGGAGCTCCTGCTGGCCGCCATCGCCGGGTGTTCCGCCGTGGACGTCGACGTGGTCACCGGCCGGCGGGCCGCGCCCGAGCACTTCGAGGCCAAGGTCGACGCCACCTACGTACGCGAGAACGGCGAGAACAGCCTCAGGGACATCGTGCTCACGTTCGACGTGCGTTTCCCCGAGGGGGAGGCCGGTGACGGCGCCCGCATGCTGCTGCCGCGCGCGATCAAGGCGTCGCACGACCGCACCTGCACGGTCTCGCGCACGATCGAGTCCGGTGCCCAGATCACCGTGCGCACGGCCGGTTCCGAGTAGTTCGCAACCACGGTCGCTGGTGGACGTGGTGGTCGCCGGGCGACCACGGCGTCCACCATCGGTCGGGGGAGAGGATCAGGCGCCCGACCACTCGTGCGCCAGGACCGAGAACAGCAGGCTGTCGCGCCACGCGCCGTTCGTGAAGACGTGGTCGCGCAGCCTGCCCTCGAGCCGGAAACCGAGGCGCTCGACCACGCCCACCGAACGCACGTTCACCGGGCCGATCGCCGCTGTCACCCGGTGCAGCCCCAGCTCGGTGAAGGCGTGGCCGAGGACCAGGCGAGCCGCGGCCGTCGCGTGGCCGCGGCCCCAGTGGTCGGCGTGGATCGCATAGCCCAGCTTGGCCGCCTTCACCCCGCCGAGAGCCAGCCGGACGAAACCGATCATCGTCTCGTCACCGGGTTCGGCGATCACCAGCAGGTATTCGGTGCGCGGGCGCACCAGCGCCGAGTCCATCGCCGCCGCGACCGTGCTCGCGGCGCTCTCGCGGTCCTGCTCGTCGAAGGCCAGCCAATGGGTGACGTGGTGGTCGCCGACGATCGCGGCGGTCACGTCGACGTCGTCGGGACCGAACTCGCGCAGGACGATTCCCGGGCCTTCCAGACGGAACGGTGGGCTCATGCCGGGGAGCCTACGGACCGCAGGCCCCGGAGGCATTCCGGAAGATCGGCCGCGTGCACCACGCCCAGCCGTTGCGTGGCCCGGGTGATCGCGACGTACAGATCGCCCAGCCCGCGGGGTGAGGCGGCCAGGACGAGATCGGGCTCGGCCACCACGACCGCGTCGAACTCCAGGCCCTTGGTCTCACGGGGCTCCAGCACGACCACCCGTGCGGGCCGATCGTCGTCCGGATCCTCGCCGAGGGCAACGGGTTCGGGCAGGGAGCGGGCAAGGACGCCGAAGATGGTGGACGACCGGCCCGGCGCCGTGACCACGGCCAGGCGCCGGCCGCGGTCCAGCGTGCGCAGCTCACCGGCCACCGCTGCCGCCAGCGCCGCCGGAACGTCGGCCGCCCACAGACTCCAGGGGTGCGGGCCGTCGGGACGCACCGGCTCGGGCACCGGCAGATCGGGGGCGAGGGCCCGCAGCACCGACGCCGCGACCCGCGCGACCGGTTGCGGCATGCGGTAATTGACGCTCAGCTCCTCGAGACGCCAGCGGTCGCCGACGTGCGGGCCCAGCGCCTGACGCCACGACGACGCCCCGGCCGGATCCCCGGTCTGGGCCACGTCACCGACGATCGTCATCGAGCGCGAGCGGCGCATCAGCATGCGCCAGGCCATCGGTGAGACCTCCTGCGCCTCGTCGACCACGATGTGCCCGAAGCGCCAGGTGCGGTCGGTGGCGGCGCGCTCGGCGGCGGTGCGGTGGTCGATCTCCTCCTGGCGGTCGAGGAGCGCCTCGGCGTCGACGAGGTCGAACGCGGCCAGGATCTCGCTCTCCTCGTCCTCGAAGTCGCCGGACTCCGAGCCGCGCAGCAGGTCGAGCACGCCCTGCGCGTAGGCCAGGTTGGCCGTCTGCAGCTCGTCGGCCAGGCGCCGGGCGGTCGAGTCGTCGCGGCCGAGGATCTCGGCGGCCTCGTCGAGCAGCGGCACGTCGGCCTCCGACCAGGCATTGCCGGTGCGCAGCAACAGGTCTTGCTCGGCCTGGGTGAGCCCGACCCGCGCGGCGGCGGCCCGGATGCGCTTCGGTGAGGCGAGCAGTTCGCGCACCAGGCGGGTCGGGGTCAGGGCCGGCCAGAGCCAGTCGACGACGCCGTCCACGTCGTCGTTCTCCTCCAGCTCGCCCCGCACCATCGCGAGATCCTCCGGCCCGAGCAGGTTCTCGCCGCCCAGCGGGTCGGTACCGACGGCCTGGGCCCAGAGCGTGGTGAGGGCCTCGACCACGAGCCGGTGCACGAGCGGGCGGGCCTCGTTGTGCAGCAGCCGGGCGCCGCGCACCCGTTCCCGCAGGTCCAGACAGGCCTGCCGGTCCAGACGCAGCAACTGGCCGTCGTGGCGCACCGCGACCACCTCGTCGTCGTCCTCCGGCACCCACTGGCGGTCCGTGACCGCGCCGGCCACCACGTCCTTCATGAGCAGTTGGCCCTTGAGCGCCGTGACCGCGCCGGGCTCGGTGAGCGTGGGGGAGACGCCCGGGAAGAGGTCGCCGGTGGTCGCGAGCATGACGCCGGTCTCGCCGAGGGCGGGCAGGACCTCGGCGATGTACCGCAGGAACGTGGTGTTCGGGCCGATGATCAGCACACCGCGACGTTCGAGCTGCTCGCGGTGGTGGTAGAGCAGGTAGGCGGCCCGGTGCAGCGCCACGGCGGTCTTGCCGGTGCCCGGACCGCCCTGCACCACCAGGATCCCCGCGAGACCGGAACGGATGATGCGGTCCTGCTCGGCCTGGACCGTCTCGACGATGTCGGTCATCCGGCCGGTGCGGGCCGCGTCCAGGGCCGTCAGGAGAGCCGATTCGCTGGTGATGGAACCAGGTTCGGAGGAATGGCCGCCGGTGAGATTCTCGTCGTTCAGCTGCACCACGCGGCGACCGACGGTGCGGATGTGGCGGCGCCGGATCACGCCGTCGCGCTGCATCGCGGTGGCCAGGTAGAACGGCCGGGCGACGGGGGCCCGCCAGTCGATGAGGAGGGGTTCGTCGTCGGCCGGAGCGTCGCCCTGCCCCTGGTCGTGGGTGTCGTCGCGGTGCAGGCCGATGCGGCCGACGTAACGCGGCCGGGTGCCGGTCTCGAGGTCGAGACGGCCGAAGCAGAGCGCGTTCTCGGCGGCGTTCAGCTGGGTCAGGCGCCCGGCGTACAGGTGCACGGCGGCGTCCCGTTCGACCAGGGCCTGGCGGGTGCCGGCGGCCTCACCGGCGACCCGGGCGAGGGCGCGGGCCTGACGGGCGGCGAGCCGTTCGCGGAGCTCGTCGACGTGGTCGTAGAGCATGGTGACGTATTCCTGCTCGAGGGCCAGGTCATCCATCGGCTTCCGCTCCTCCCATTGACACTGCCTCCTTCGCGAATTACCCTGTGCTCTATTGAGTGGTAATTCTTTTCGCTGATATCAACGGGCACTCAATCTCCGAAGATATCTCCTTTCCTGGCTCTGCGTCCCGGGCGGCGCACGCCTCGTGCCCGAGTTCTCACACTCGGCCCGTTCTGCCGTGAATCGTCCTTGTCGCCCTCGTCACCTTGACGGCGCACCCGGTGAAGAACGCCGAATCCACGCCGCTTTTCGGCGACAATCGGCCCATGCGAGACGACGTGCTCCCGGTGGCCGTGCAGACCCGTGCGCTGGCGCTGGCCGCGGAGAACCAGCTCCCGGCCTACCTCTACGATCTGCCCGCGCTGCGGGCGCAGGCGACGCAGATCCGTGACGCGCTGGCCGGAGCCGGGGTGGAGTTCCTCTACGCCGCGAAGGCCAACCCCGATCCGGAGCTGCTGCGCGTCATCGCACCCCTCACCGACGGCATCGAGGTGGCGTCCGGCGGCGAGCTGGAGCACGTGACCGACGCGCTGCCCGGTGCCCGGGTGGCGTTCGGCGGGCCGGGCAAGACCGACCGCGAGCTGATGACCGCGATCCGCCGAGGGGTCTGGCGTCTGCACGTCGAGAGCCTGCGGGAGCTGAACCGGGTGATCGCGCTGGCCGGGCGCCGTCCGGTCGACGTGCTGCTGCGGGCCAATCTGCCGTTCGGGGTCACCGGCGCGGCGCTGAACATGAGCGGCCCGTTCGGTATGGACGAGGAGGCGCTCGCCGTCGCCGCCCGCACCGCCCGGGACGCGGCGGCCGCCGGCAGCGGGGTGCGGGTGCGGGGCGTGCACGTGCACCTGGCGTCCGGGCTCGACGCCGAGCAGAAGCTGACGCTCGACCGCCGGGTGCTGGCCTGGGCACTGTGGTGGATGGGTGAGCACCTTCCCGGCCTGGAGAGTCCCGAGGTCAACCTGGGTGGGGGCATGACCGTCGACTACGCCGAGCCCGGGCACCACTTCGACTGGGAGTCGTACGCCAAGGGCCTGGCCGAACTGAGTGACGGTTCCTGCGTGCTGCGCGTGGAACCGGGCCGGTCGGTGAGCGTGCACGCCGGGTACTACGTCAGCGACGTGCTCGACCTCAAGCACACCCGCGGCCAGGCCTACGCGATCGCCCGGGGCGGCACGCACCACCTGCGCACGCCCGCCACCAAGGGGCACAGCCAGCCCTTCGTCGCGCTGGCCGGGCCGGGCCGCACGGGCGAGCCCCTGGACAACGACGAGCTCACCGTGGTCGGCCAGCTCTGCACCCCGAAAGACCAGCTCGCGACCGGGGTGCCCGTGCGCGACCTGCGTATCGGCGACGTGCTGGTGTTCCGGATGGCCGGGGCCTACGCCTGGAACATCTCGCACCACGACTTCCTGATGCACCCGCACCCGACGTTCGCGTACCTGGACGCCGCGGACTGAGGCTCCGGGCGACCCGGCCCCGTCGCGCTGGTTCGGTCGCGCTGGTTCAGCGGACCTGGTTCAGCCCGCCTCGTCCAGCCGACCTGGTTCAGCCCGCCTGAGGCAGCTCCCTGGTTCAGCAGCTGTAGCTGAGGTTGCAGACGGTGTTGTCGGAGTTGCGGGTGAACTCCTCGCGCTGCCCCTCGGCCCAGATGCCGAACAGCACCAGGGCGACCACCACGACCGCGATGATCTCGAGCTTCAGCAGCAGGTCGGTGAACCGCTTGGCCGAGCTGAGGGCCCGCAGCGGACGGGTGGTCTCGTGCTGCTCGGCCGGCCGGTGCGGGTGGTGGGCCTCGCGCAGGGCGACGGGGGCGGGCACGAACTCCGGATCGGACTTGTCGTGGCGGGCGTGCAGCACGGCGGCCGTGGCCGCGGTCATGCCGGGCACGGTGTACTCGGGGTGGGAGCCGTCGGTGGGGGAGACGGCCTCGCGACCGTGGTGGATGCGGACGTCGGGCAGCACCTCCTCGCCCTGGTCGTGCAGCGGGACCCGGGCCCCGGGCACGCCCGGCGTGCCGTCCTCGTGGCGCCGGAACCGCTCGAGCAGCGCCTGGAGACGGTGTGCCTCGCGCTCGTCGGAGTGCCGGTGGCCGAGCAGCTCGGTGCGCATGAACAGCAGACCGAGCGCCGCGATCGGCCACATGCGCCGGTCTAGGGCGGCGACGACGATGGTCAGGGCCGCGACCCAGCCGGCGATCCGGACGTGGTACCCGTGCCGGGGCAGACGCCCGGCGCGGATCAGGACGTGGACGGTGAGCAGCCAGGCCACCGGTATCCAGCCGAACGCCTGGATGATGTCCGCGACCGACATGGGAGCCTCCGGAACGGGGCGGTTCGCCGGAGACCCCGATGCCACCGGCGGTAGCCGCTATGTCGGCACCCACCGCGCCCGCTTGAGCGCAGGTTCCGCTGCCCGGGTGACCCTTCTTGCGAACGGACGGGCCGGCCCCTCCCACCCGAAATCGCCGGTCTGTGAGTGCTTTCGGCGGGTTGTGCGCCCGGCGAGGTGGCAGATGACCCGGTGATCGGGGTTCGGGGCGAGCTCTCGATCGGCTGAGCGGCCCGCCCGCACCCGAGGGGAGCGATGAGTTCCGGGGCCCCGGGGCGTCCAAGAGCTCGTAGGTGACCAACCCGAGCCGGAAGGCACGCACATGCCCACCATCCAGCCCAGTCTGTGGTTCGACGGCAACGCCGAGGAGGCCGTGGCCTTCTGGTCGACGGTGTTCCCCAACTCCTCGACCGTGCGCACGTCGCGCTTCGGGCCGGACAGCCCGGGCCCGGAGGGCGGCGTGATGGCGATCGACTTCGTTCTCGACGGGCGCCCTTTCGTCGCCATCAACGGTGGTCCTCAGTTCCCGTTCACCGAGGCCGTCTCGTTCACCATCCCGTGCACCGACCAGGCCGAGGTCGACCACTACTGGTTCGCCCTCATCGCCGACGGCGGCCAGGAGTCCGAATGTGGCTGGCTGAAAGACCGTTTCGGGGTCTCTTGGCAGGTCGTGCCCGAGATCCTGAACGAGCTGATCGCCGATCCCGACCGAGACCGCAGCAGCCGGGCCGTCCAGGCCATGCTCCGGATGAAGCGCCTGGTGATCGCCGACCTGGTGAGCGCAGCCGAAGGCCGGTGAGGCGGGGCCGTCGAAGGCCGGCGCGTCGGCGCGGCCGACAGCCCCGGCGCATCAGCGCGGCGAGGTCCCGGTCGCGGCCGGCAGCCCCGGTCAGCCCGGCCGACGCCCGGTGAGGCAGTAGACCCGGCCCTGCGGATCGCTCATCACGGTCCACTGCTCGTTCGCCGGCCCCACGTGCGCTCCCGCGGCGGCGTGGGCCGGCGCGAGCACCGACCGCCGCAGCGTCGCAAAGTCCGGATGCGACCGCACCGCCGGGGCGTCGTCGTCGAGCCGCTGAAGCAGCACCTTGAGCGGCAGCGACGAGGGCACGCGCAGCCGGGCGAACTCCGAGTTGCCCACGTGGTCGAGCGGCAGCCCGGTCACGTCCCGCCAGAACGCGCACTCCGCATCCCACAGCCGCGGCGGGATGTCGATGCACACCTGGTCGAGCCGCGCGTCCTCGAACGGGCCGGGCACCGTGCTCTCGCCCTCCTCCGGCACGAAGCAGAACGCCTGACCACCCGGGCTCGTGAGAGCCACGTGCTCGTCGCCCCGCAGATCGACCACGGCCCCGAGCTCCGCCGCGCGGGAGGCCGCCGCGAACACGTCGTCGACGTGCAGGTCGAGGTGACACCGGGCCGGCCCGGAACCCAGGCGCTGCGCGCGGAGGTACGCGTCGCCCTCGGGAGGTACCAGCGTCACGAACTCGCCGCGGGGACCGGACAGCGAGGTGCCCGTGACCCGGCGCCAGAAGTCCACCCCCTCGGCGAACCCGGCCGACGGGAAGTCGAGGAACAAGGTCGTCCAGCGCACACGCCCGAGTTTAGGAGAACCCGTCCGGCCTAATACCCGGCTCCGAACCTGCCGACATGGTGCTGGTGAGTATGACGTGCGGCACAGCGAACCCGGTGGCACAAGAGGCCGGGTTAGTGTGCCCCTTCGTGACCCGTCGGAGAACCACCTCGTGAGCGCCGGCCCCCCGGCGGGGAGTGGCAAGGACGACGGCAGACCCGTGCGTCACGCCCACCACCAGCAGGCCCGCCGACGGCGGTGGATCCGCTTCACCCTGTACGGCCTGGTCGTGGTGCTGCTGCTCGGCACCGGCGGCGGCTTCCTGGTCTACCAGCACCTCAACGGCAACATCTCCTCGTCCGCCCTGTTCAGCGGCACCACCGGCAGCGCCGGCGTGCGCAAGGCGGACGAGCAGGGCCGGTTCCCGATCAACGTGCTGGTGATCGGCACCGACTCGCGCTCGTCGAAGGAGAACTGCAAGCTCGGCGGCGCCTGCGACGAGGAGCACTCCAACGCCGACGTCGAGCTGCTCGTGCACGTCTCGGCCGACCGCAGCAACATCACCGCGATGAGCATCCCGCGCGACACCATGACCGACCTGCCGGGCTGCCAGGACACCACGACGGGCACCAGCGTCCAGGCGCGCTACGGGCAGATCAACACCAGCCTGAACTACGGCCCGGGCTGCACCGTCGCCGCGATCCACGAGCTCACCGGCATCACGATCGACCACTTCGTGCTCGTCGACTTCTCCGGCGTCATCGCCATGTCCGACGCCACCGGGGGCGTGGAGGTGTGCGTCGACAACAACGTCTACGACACCTACTCGCACCTGAAGCTCGCGAAGGGCAGGCACACCCTGAAGGGGGAGGCCGCGCTCCAGTTCGTGCGCACACGCCACGGTTTCGGTGACGGCAGCGATCTGGGACGCACGTACGGGCAGCACGCCTTTCTCTCGGCGGCCATCCGCTCGCTGAAGGACAAGGGCACGCTGCTGAACCCGACCAGGCTCTACGGTGTGGCCGACGCCGCCACCAAGGCGCTGACCGTGGACGACGGGCTCGACAGCATCCCCAAGCTGATCGACCTGGCCACCGAGTTCAACAAGGTCGACACCGACCGCATCACCTTCACCACGATGCAGACCGAGCCCGACCCGAACAACTCCAACCGGGTCGTGCCCGCCACCACCGCCCAGAAACTGTTCGACACGATCGTCGACGACCGGTCACTGAGCAAGGACAAGAACGCCACCAGCAGCGCCGGTCCCAGCCCGAGTGAGAGCTCCGGCAGCTACTTCTCGGTGCAGGTGCGCAACCGCAGCGGCGTGAACGGCCGGGCCAAGAAGATCACCCAGAGCCTGAGGACCGAGGGCTACATCGCGGCGACCGACACCGTCACCGGCGAGAACGAGGCGCGCACGGCGATCCTCTACCGTGACAAGCACCAACTCGAGCAGGCCCAGCAGCTCGCCGACGACCTGAACGTGCCGACCTCCCTGCTGACCCGGGACGAGGACGTCAAGGTCGTCACCCTGGTGGTCGGGCAGGACTGGACCACCGGCGCCACCTACCCGAAGATCACCAACGAGCAGCGTGAGGAAGCCCTCACCGACTCGCACGCCTCCACCGCCAAGGAGTCGGGCTGCGTGCCCGTCAGTACCCAGAACACCGTGACCTACAACGGGGTCTCGATGTCCCCGGTACAGGCCTACGCTCTGGCCACGAACGTGAAGGACTCCTAGGCCCTGTTCTGTACGTCCATGCCTACTGCGGGGCACCCGGGACGGCAGTGACGTACAGAACAGGTCCCCGGCCCTTCGTCCCCTTTCCCTCGCCGTTCGTCCCCTGAGTGCGCACCCGTGCTCGCGCCGGGTGGCGTTTTGCGCGCAGGAGGGACTGAATAGAGGGGAGACACGGCGTTCCGGATGTTCCGGGGATGAGAGGCGGACGATGAGGTCTCCTGTTCGGGTCTGGTTCCGGCGTTGCGCGGCGGCCGCCCGGCCCGGTTTCGGCCGGGCCCACAACCCGTTACGCCGCCGCAGCGACCGGTTGCAGGCGTTCTGCGCGCTCGGTGCGGTGCTGCTCGTGCTGGCGGTGCTGCCCGTCGCCCTGGTCGGCAGCCTGAGAACCTGGCAGCACTACTCCCAGGTGTCCGCCCAGGAGCGGTCGGAACGTCACCTGGTGCCCGCCACGGTGGTCGAGGCCGACCCCGAGACCCAGCTGGCCCGAAGCCATCTCGCCACGCTGTCGTGGGTCTACCCCGACCGCGTGGAGCACACCGGGCACATCACCGTCACCTCCGCCACGGTGGCCGGCGACAGCGTGCCGGTGTGGGTCGACGACCGGGGCGCCATGACCCCGGCCCCCACCAGCACGCTCAACGTCTGGCTCGACACCCTCGGGTTCGGCCTCGGCCTGACCGGGGCCGCCGTGCTGGTGGGGGTGTTCTGGTACCGCGGGTCGCGGTTCTGGCTCGACCGGCGCCGCACGAAGGCCCTGGACAGCGAGTGGCGTGAGCTGAACGGCAGCCGGTCAGAGGGTTTTCACCGCGGCTGACGTCGCGTCGTGCCGGGCCGAGGCCACCTCGCGCAGCTTGTCCAGCACCACCGAGGTCGGTGCGTCGGCCGACCGGCCCGCCCGGGTGATCGCGTAGACCAGCCGGGCGGGTGAAGGGCCCGCCACCGGGATCGTGCGCACGTTCGGGAACCGCAGCGGCTGGGCCAGCCGGGGCAGCAGGCCCACCCCGGCCCCGGCCGCCACCAGGGCCGCGAGCGCGTCGTACTCCATCGTCCAGTGCCGCACGTCGGGCCGGAAACCGGCGGTCGCGCAGGCATTGTCGGCGATCGCCGAGCAGGCGTCGTTCGGGTTCGAGGAGATCCACTCGTCGTGCGCGAGCAGCGCCAGGTCGATCTCGGCGCAGCCGGCCTGCGGGTGGTCGTCGGGCAGCACCACGTCGAGGATGTCGCTGATCAGGTCGAACCGGGCGTAGCGGGGGTCGTCGTGCCGCGGCCCGCCGGGATGGTCGACCGTGATCGCGATGTCGACCTCACCGGCGTCCAGCGCCCGGATCGCCCCGCGGATGTCCATGTCCCGCGCGTGGATCTGCAGACCGGGCCGCTCGGTGCGCAGCTGGCTCATGGCCGGGCCGAGCACCGCCGCCACCGCGCTCGGCAGCGTGGCCACGCGCACCTCGCCGACCAGTCCGTCGTCGAACGCGGCGAGGTCGGCCCGGGCTCGCTCGAGCTGGGCCTCGATCGCGATCGCGTGCCCCAGCAGCACCCGCGCGTGACCGGTCAGCCGCACGCCGCGTCCCTGCTTCTCGAGCAGCGGCACGTCGAGCTCGCGGGCCAGCCCGGCCAGCTGCTGGCTCACCGCGGAGGGCGTCAGGTGCAGGGCGGCCGCCGCCGCGGCGACCGTGCCGCGCTGCTCGACCTCCCGCAGCAGCCGCAGCTTGCGCAGATCGATTGTGAAGTCCGGGCTGTCGATTGACATGAAGAAAATCTAGATGGACTTAACGTTCAGCACCAGAGCATGCTGAGAGTCATGAATCGGCGAGCCGTCGTCCTGTTCCTCAGCCTGGGCCTGGCCTGGGGCATCCCGTACATGTTCATCAAGGTCGCGGGCGCCGAACTGGCCCCCTCGGTGCTGGTCCTGGCCCGCACCGGCCTGGCCGCCCTGATCCTGCTGCCGCTCACTCTCGCGAGCCGCCGTCACCGCTCGAGTCTCCCCGACGTCCTCAGGCACTGGAAGCCCCTGCTCGCCTACACGGTGGTCGAGGTGGCCCTGCCCTGGGTCGCCCTCAACCACGCCGAGCAGACCCTGACCAGCTCGACCGCCGCGATCCTGATCTCGGCCGTGCCCGTGGTCGGCGTGGTGATCGCGCTGCTCACCGGCAGCACCGAGCGCTTCGGCACCCGTGGTGCACTCGGCCTGCTGCTCGGAACGGTGGGGGTGGCCACCCTCGTCGGCCTCGACGTGAACGTCTCCGACCTCGGCGCGGTCGCCGAGATGGGCGTCGTGGTGGCCGGTTACGCGCTCGGCCCGGTGATCCTCTCGCGCTGGCTCGGTGACCTGCCCGGCCTGCCGGTGGTGGCCGTCAGCATCACCGCGGCCGCCCTGGTCTACGTGCCGGTGGTGCTGCTCGGCCCCGGCGTGCCCGCGACGCTGCCCTCGGCCGACGTGCTCGTGGCCGTCGTCGTTCTCGCCGCGATCTGCACCGCCACCGCCTTCCTGCTGCTCTTCGCCCTGATCGGCGAGCTCGGCCCGGTGCGCGCCACCACCATCGTCTACCTGAACCCGGTGGTCGCCGTGGCGGCCGGTGCGCTCTTCCTCGACGAGCGCGTCACGGTCTTCACCCTGCTCGGGTTCGTGCTCGTGCTCACCGGGTCGTACCTGGTCAACGGCACCCCGCGCAAGGCCGTGGTCCCGGTCGGGGCGAGAGAACTGCAGCCCGCCCGATAACCTGGGCGGATGCCCCTGACCACCGTCTCCGAGGCCTCCTTCGCCGCCGACGTCCTGGCGAGCCCCCGGCCGGTGCTCGTCGACTTCTCCGCACCGTGGTGCCCGCCCTGCCAGACGATCGCCCCGGTGCTCGAGCAGATCGCCGCCGACGAGACGCGGCGCCTGCGGGTGGTCACGGTCGACGTCGACGAGAACCCGGTGGTCGCCGACCTCTACCAGGTCTCCCGGATGCCCACCCTGGTGCTCTTCCGGGGTGGGCAGGAGGTCGCCCGCGTCCAGGGCGTCAGACCCCGCGAGCTCATACTGGAGGAGCTCGCGCCGCACCTGGGCTGAGGGGAGGACCGTCATGGAAGACCGCGTCCACATCGGCCTGCTCGGCCCGCTGCAGCTGCACGTCGACGGCCGTCCCGTCTCGGTGCAGGGCAAGCGCCGCAAGGCCATCCTCGCTCTCCTGGCCGCCGGGGCCGGCCGCACCGTCACCGTCGGCGCCCTGCTCGACGAGGCGTTCTACGACGTCGACGACCCGGCCCCGAACACGCTGCACGTGCACGTCTCCCAGCTGCGCTCGCTGCTCGCGCCCTACGGCGCGGCCCTCGAACGGCAGGGCGGCGGCTACCGCCTCGACGACGCGGTCGTCTCCACCGACGCCTCCGGTCTCGACCGGGCGCTGCAGTCGGTGCGCCGGCGGCCGACCCCCGAGAGTCTTCGGCAGTTGCGGTCCGCGGTAGACGCCTGGCGCGGCGACTTCTGCGCGGACGTGCCGGTCCCGGCCCTCGAGGGCCGCCGGGCCTTCCACTCCGACCTGCGCCTGAGTGCCTGCGAGGTGCTGTTCGACGCCGAGCTCGCCGGCGGCGGCTCGCCCGAGCTGCCCGAGCGCATCGAGCACCTGCTCGCCGGGGCGCCGCTGCGCGAGAGGCTCTGGGGTCAGCTGATGCTCGCGCTGAACGTGGCCGGGCGGCAGAGCGAGGCCCTGGCCGCCTACCGTCGCGCGCGCACCGTGCTGGCCGACGAGGGCGGGCTCGATCCGGGCCCGGCGCTGCGCGAGCTGGAGGCGATGATCCTGCGCCAGGCCGACTCGGTCGACAGCATCGCGCCGGTGCTCCCGGCCAGCACCGCGCCCACCCTGGTCTGGCTCGACGCCTCGGGCACGCTGCAGGCCCGGCCCCTGCTCGAGGCCACCCCGCTGGTGATCGGCCGCTCCGCCGACTGCGGCATCCGCCTCGACTGGGATCCGCTGGTCTCCCGCCGCCACGCCACGATCGCCCGCACACCCGAGGGTTTCGCGGTGAACGACCTGGGCTCGACCAACGGCGTGGTGGTCGACGGTGTCGAGGTGCACGACCGGGCGCTGCTGAAACTCGGGGGCACGCTGCAGATCGGCGACACCGTGCTGTTCCTGCGGGCGCCCTCGCGGCGCACCGGTTCGCCGCAGCACACGGTCACCGCCAGACGGAGTGAGCTCTAACCGTTCTCGAGGAACCGGATGGACTTCTCCACCCGGTCGAGGCGTTCGGCGAGCCGGTCGTGGTCGGAGTCGCGGGTGAACAGCACGATGTGGTCGGTGTCCCGCCCGGACTCCGACATCACCATCAGGTAGCGGATTCTCAGCTTCAGGGTCGGATCCTTGCTGGCGGTCAGCGTGCCCTCGACCACCCAGGCCGAGCGGTTGTCGATGGTGGTGCGCACCGGCGCGCCGAGCTCCTTCCTGTTCTCGGCCAGGAAGGTCTCGAGGTGCTGGCTCACCGCGACCGAGTCGTCCAGGTCGAGGCGGCGCGTCTGTTCCGCGTACAGCCCCTCCACGGTGGTGCCGCCCTTGATCGCGGCGATCACGTTGGCCCAGTCGCCGGTCTCGAGCACCCCGCCGTACTGGTTCGTGCAGAAGCAGGTCTTGCTCAGGTTCGAGTGCGGTGACCAGTCGGTGGGCCGGTCGAAAGCCAACCATGAAGTGGCCTTCTCGGTGCCCGTGTAGCTCACGAACTCCGGCTGCAGCCAGCGCGGCAGCACCACGAAGGCCGCGGCCAGCAGGGCGGTCACGGCCAGCACGGCGGCGATCCAGGGCGCCTTACGGGTTTTCGGGCCGATGGTGGACGTGGTGGTCGCCCCGGTGGTCACCGCCCCCGGTGCGGGTGGCTGGGGGAGGGGGACGTTCAGGCTCGGCTGGTCGTCCATCGAGTCGGGGGACGGACGGCGTTGTGCGCCGGGGGCATTCACGCGGAACGCCTCGCGCAGTTCGGCGACCACGGCCCGGCACGAGGTGGTGCGCTCGGCCGGGTCCTTGGCCATCGCCCGCGCGATCACCTCGTTCACGGCCGCCGGTACCCCGGGCAGCGGGTCGGGGGTGGCCTGCATGTGCGCCCACAGCAGGGCTGCGTCGTCGTCGCGCCGGAACGGCGGCAGCCCCGAGAGCGTCTCGTACAGAACGCATCCCATCGCGTACACGTCGGCCGCCGAGGTCACCTCCTCGCCGGCGATCTGCTCGGGGGCGACATAGGCGATCGTGCCGATGAAGTGCCCGGCCGTGGTGTAGCCGGACAGACTGGTGGAGCGCTTCGTCAGGCCGAAGTCGGTGAGGTAGACGTGGTCCTCGCCGTCGGTGCGGGCGAGGAGGATGTTGCCCGGCTTCACGTCGCGGTGCACCAGGCCGTGCGCGTGCGCGGTGTCGAGCGCCGCCGCGACCTGGGTGAACAGCGGCAGCACGCGCTCCGGGCCGAGCGGGCCGGCCTCCGCGAGCACCCGCCCCAGATCGGGCCCGTCGACGAAACGCATGGCGATGAACAGCACGCCGTCGGCCTCACCGGCGCCGTAGATCGGCAGCACGTTCGGGTGGTCGATGCTCGCGGCCAGTTCCGACTCCCGGATGAACCGCTGCCGGAACTTGTCGTTGCCGGCCAGTTCCGGGGCGATCAGCTTGAGCGCCACCCGCCGCCCGAGCGAGAGGTCACGGGCCCGGTGGACCACGGCCATGCCGCCGCGCGCGATGTAGCCCTCGATCTCGTACCCGGCCAGCACGTCGCCGGGCGACAGCATCGTCCGGCCGTGGGTGCCCCGGGGCTCGGTCATGTCAGCCCCTGCTCACGCCGGCGCCCGCGCGGCCCGCCGGGGTGCCGCACGAGAAGCAGAACCGGTCGCCGGGGGACAGCTGGGATCCGCACTGTGGGCAGAAGCTGCCCGAAGGGTGGGCCGGGGCGTGCGGATTCGCCGGTGGTGCGGGCCGTTTCACGGTGGGCTCCTCGCCCGGGTCCTGCGGGTCGGTGGTGCCCGCGGCGAACACGGTGGTCGGGTGCTGGTCCGAGGACGACGCACTCGCCCGGTCTCGCGTCCCGCCTCCCGGGGGAGGCGAGGTGGGAGGGACGGTCTCCGCCCCGTCTTCTGCCGGCTCCTCGCCGCCGGCCCCGTGACGGCGCCGCGTGAGCGCGAGCGCGACCATGGCCGCGATCAGCACGGCCAGCACCAGGGCGGAGAACACCGCGATCGCGCGGCCGCTCCACCCGGCGACGTCGTCACCGGTGGGGGTGAGCACGTCGGCCTCGTCGGAGAGGTCCTCGGCGGTGCCGGACCTCTCCTCGGCCCGGGCCAGCAGGTCCACGGCCACCCGCTGCCCGCCCGTCGCCTCGGCCGCGGCCTTCAGCTTGGGCACCGCGGCGGCGAACTGGGACGCCTCGAAAAGCTCGAGCCCGTCGTGGAACTGGGCGTCGACCGGGCTGGAGTCGCGGGCCAGGCCGAACGTGCGCAGGTCGTTGGACATGTGTGACGACGACACCGACCCCAGCTCGTCGCTGCCCTCCGGGGTACCCAGGAACGCCACCAGGTCACCGCGCTCCGAGACCACGGGTGCGCCCTCGGCCAGCGGCCCGAACTCCTTCGACCACTTCTCCAGGTCGGCCGCGGAGATCGGCGAGCGCTCGGAGTCGGTGAGCGTGCCGGTGCCGACGGCGGGCTCTTCGTTGACGCCGCGCGAGGCGATCACCCAGTACTTCGCGCCCGGCTCGGGGTTGGCCAGCTGCAGGGTGAGCGGGGCGATGCCGCGCGGCTGCGTGGACAGCACCGCCACCCGGGCGTCGGACTGCGGCAGACCCTCGAGCTCGGAGTTCTCGCCCTCGGTGACGCTCGGCAGGACCCGGTGGCGCATGACCACGAAAACGGCGCAGTGGTGCGAGGTCTCCCAGGCGTAGCAGCTCTGGAGCCGGTCGTTGATCTCCGGGTTCGTCGGCGGGCTGTCGGCGAGTGTTCCCTTGTTCTTCTCGGTGATGGTGGTGCGGGCGAACGGGTCGGCGGGCATCTCCTTCATGAACTTCGCGTCCACGAAGGCCTGGTTGACGCCCCAGGTGCCGAACCGCTTCTCCTGCGCCGCGTCGTCGGCGAGCGCGCCCTTGCCGGTGATGACCAGGCCGCGGGAGTTCACGAAGGTGCCGGAGGAGACCGCCTGCGGGTCCTCGACCTTGCGGTAGCGGTATTTCTCCACGTGGTAGTGGTGCAGTGCGACGTACACCTCGGCGACGGTCTCGACCTGGACCAGCGCGCCCTGGGCGACGAGGTCGGGGGTGGTCCACTCCTGCCCGCCCCGGGGGAGGTCGACATGGCTGTCGGCGTCGTGCTCGGTGTGGGCGGTGGCGCTGGGGGACGGCGTGCCGGCCGTGCCCTGGTGGTGGTGGCCGTCGGGCGTGGAGGCCTGGGCCGGCAGGGCGCCGACCACCGAGGACAGCATCAGAGCGACAACTGTCGCCAGAAGTCTGGCTGAGTGCGGCCCCCCGCCGCTGGTCACGGTCATCCCGGCCTCCTCCTTCCTTTCCGGACAGTATCGGCTGTCGGGACATGACCGACATACCCCCGTCGGTCGCGGGCTACCGGCCACCGCTGTGGTAGGCGTCGTAGGTCATGGTGCGCCGTCCCATCCGGATCGTCGTGCCGCCCGTCAGCTCGACCGGCACCTCGCCCCGCACCGGCCGGGCCCCCTGGGGGCCGAGCAGGAAGGTGCCGTTCGAGGAGTCCTCGTCGGTGAGGCAGGCCGTCCAGTCGACGAGCGTGACGCGGGCGTGCACCCGGGAGACCCCGTCGATGTCGTCGTTGAGCACCATCGGCCGGGCGTCGCCCGCGCGCACCGCGGGGTGCGAACCCGGGTCGCGGCCGATGATCAGGTCGCTGTCGACCGTGACCGAGGTGCCGTCGTCGAGCACCAGCACACCCAGGGCCGGGCGGGGCCGGTGGACGATCGTGCGGGAGACCTGGTGCATCGAGATGCCGCAGAGGGAGCAGAAACTCGCCTGGGGATCGGTGAAGTGTGCCCGGGCGCAGAGCACTCCCTCGATCGGCGCGACGTTGGGCCGGGGTACGGACAGGCCGCCGCCGGGGGTACGCAGGGGCGTGGGCTCGAGCCGTTCCTGCCCGAGGTGCGGGGTGGGCGGCAGCGACGAGCCGTAGCTGCGGTCGTGAGCCGGCGGCCGCACGAGCGGGGCCTTCACGGTGGGTGCGGTGCGGGCGAGGTTCTCCTCGGTGGTGAGGGCGGACCGGGGCACGACCAGGGGGCGTTCCGCGGTGACCTCGTCCCTCGCCGAGGCCGGGCTCCCGTCGCCGCGCCCCACGACGAGGCCGGAGCCGAGGAGGGTACCCCGGGACAGGTTCAGCGAGATCCCCTCCGCTGTCGCTGATCCCGTCCCGGGGTACGTGTGGGCCGTCCGGAGGTGGAAACCTTCCACGCCGGACGGGAAGCGCCGCTCGACCCAGGCCAGGGAGTCGTTGCCGCGCAGGATCTCGGGGGCCCGGCCGCTCACGTGCACCTCGGCCTCGACGGCGTTGTGCAGCAGCAGCACCAGCCCGCCGTCGTCGGACCCGGCGGGGCCGGACGGCGGTTCGAGGGCCAGGGCGAACGGGGGCAGGTCGGTGCCGCCGACGCGGGCCGCGAGCGCGGGCAGCGTGGCCCGGCCGGCCGTGGCCGTGCAGGCGTCGAGCAGCGCGCGGGCCCCCGGGTGGGCCGGGTCGGCGATCAGCAGGGCCAGGCCCGGGCCGCGGTGCACGATCCCGGTGCCGGGCCGGATCGTGGTGCGGCTCGTCTCGATGCTCATGACCGCCTCCGGCGCAGCCGGAACGGCGTGCGGCGCGCGCAGAATCCCTGCTGGGCCAGGTCGTCGGCGATGTGGCGGGCGGCCCGGCGCAGGCCGTCGAAGGTGTCCGCGTCAGGGGTGCGCTCGCTCCGGGTGGCGGCCCCGCCGGCGTAGAGGCGCCCGCCGTAGGTGCGGGTGCCGCTGACCTCGCCGGTCGGTTCCACGGCCAGGTGGTTCAGTGAGTTGCGCCGCGCGCCGGAGTGTTCCAGCAGGTCGGCGACGACGCGGTGGCCGCTGACGTCGGGGTCGGGCCCGGCGCAGTCGACGAGGAAGTCGCCGGTGATCTCGAGCGGGCTGCCCCCGGTGGGCGGCCGCAGCAGCAGGGTGAGACGCGTGCCCCGGGCCCGCACCAGCTGGGCGTCACCCCGGATCGCCCGGTACCAGCCCTCTTTCCGGCCGCGGGGCAGGTCGTCGCCGGGCCTGTCGGGGCCGGCGAGGTGCACGATGCGGACCTCGGTGTGCCGGGCCGCGCGGTCGGCGGCCAGGCGCCGCAGCACCCGCGCGGCGTCCGGCCCGTCGCCGCGCACCACGACGGTGCAGCGGCGGGCGGCGACCTCGCGGTAGACGTGTTCGTGGCCCTCGAGGGAGTGCACGACGCGGTGCTGGTCGCCGGTGTCGGCCCGGTAGCGCACCAGGTCGGGCTGCATCCGCAGGCCCGGGTGGCCGAGCGACAGGTGCACGAACCGGCTGCGGAAGACTACCCGGCGCGGTGCGCCCGACCGCGGGGACGGCCCCGGCCCCGGCGTGAGCACGGTGAAGTAGCCGCCGCCCGCGCGCCGGCGCGTCATCCGCACGGTGCCCCGGGTCAGCATCGCCGGGTACCCGACGCGATCGTGGTCGCGGCGCAGGCCGGTGACCACGTCGTCCACCATCGGGTCGTTCACCGTGGCCTGGGACACCCGGGCCAGGTGCTCGAAGGTCTGCCAGGGCACCTCGAGGTTGGACAGCACCCGCAGCGAGTGCGGGGGCACGGCGCGGCGGCGCAGCTGATCGACCAGGGCGAGCGAGCCGGGACCGCCGCCGACGCTGACGAGCGGGACGTCGACGAGGGGGAGACCGGCCGCCAGCAGCAGGTCGTCCGACCAGATCGAGGTGGCGACCAGGTGCGGCGTGAGGTCACCGTGAGCGGTACCGGTGGTGGTCATCACGGTGGAACCTCCTTCTGCGGACCACGGGAGTGGCTGACGAGAAAGAGGTTGCCGGTGAGCGATGAAGCTTGGCTGAAGGCAGCGATCGCCTGGTGAAGCGATCGCCGGCCGCTGGGTGGAGCGTGCCTACCGCTTGGTGAACCGCTCGACGAACTCGGCGAAGTCGGGCCGGCCCACGGTGGCCGCCTGCGCCCACGACTCGAACTCGAGAACCTCGGGCAGCTCGGAGGTCTCGGCGATCTGCACGGCGCGCTTGGCGTCGCGGATCAGGCCCGGATCCCGGGAGGCGGCCTGGTGCGCGAGCGTGGTGGCGACCTTGACCGGGTCGTCGGCGATCCGGGTGACCAGGCCGTGCTGCAGGCCGTCTTCGGCCGAGATGGTCTCGGCGGCGATGATCGCGGCCAGCGCCCGGTCGGCCCCCATCCGCCGGGTCAGGAACCAGCTGGCCCCGCCGCCCGGGTGCAGGCCGATGTCGGCGAACGTGACGGCGAACTGGGCACCCCGCCCGGCGATCACGATGTCACAGGCCAGAGCGATGTTGATGCCCGCGCCGACGGCCACGCCCTGCACCGCGGCGATGGTCGGGACGGGCAGGTCGGCCACGCCCAGGAAGCTGCCGTAGACGTGTTTCAGGTCTTCGCGGATCTGGTGGGTCGGCCGTTTCAGGTCACCGAAGAGGCCGGGGATGTCGGCCCCGGCGCAGAACGCCTTGCCCTCGGCCCGCACCACCAGGGCCCGGGCGTCGTCGTCGGTGGCGACCCGGGCCACGGCCTCGGCGAGCTCGTCCAGCATGGCGGCGGACAGCGCGTTGCGCCGTTTCGGGGCGGCCAGCACGATGTGGCGCACCGGGCCGTCCTTCTCCAGCCGGACCGACTTCATCGTCACAACTCCCTCGGGGAGACGGATCGGGCGTGATCACGCAGTACCTTGCCGTGATCATGCCCGATCCGCCCCTCGAATCCGGCGGTGCCGGGGGCTCAGCCCAGCTGAGGCGCGACCTGCGAGGCCACCAGCTCGACGTGGTCGAGGTCGGCCAGGTCGAGGACCTGCAGGAAGAGCCGCGCGGCCCCCTGCTCGCGGTACTTGCCGACGGCCTCGACAGCCTGGTCGACGGTGCCCACGATGCCGCCGTTCTCGCGCATCTCCTCGACGTCGCGCCCGATCGCGGCGGCCCGGCGCTTGACCTCGGCGTCGTCACGGCCCACGCAGACCACGGCGGCGGACGAGAAGGTGGGCAGGTCCGCGCGGCCGGCCTCGGCGCAGGCCTGGCGCACCCGCTCGAACAGCGGGCCCACCTCGTCCTGCTTGACGAACGGGGTGTTGAACTCGGCGGCGAACCGCGCGGCCAGGGCGGGGGTCCGCCTGGCGCCCTTGCCACCGACGATGAACGGCAGCCGTTCCTGCTTCGGCTTGGGCAGCGCGGGGGAGTCGCTGAACCGGTAGTGCTTGCCCTGGAAGTCGTAGGTCTGCCCGACCGGGGTGGTGAACAGGCCCTCGATGATCTCGAGCTGCTCGGCCAGACGGTCGAAGCGCTCGCCGACGGGCGGGAACGGGATGCCGTAGGCCGAGTGCTCGGCGTCGAACCAGCCCGCGCCGAGGCCGAACTCGACCCGGCCGCCGCTCATCTCGTCGACCTGGGCCACGCTCACGGCGAGCGGGCCCGGGTGGCGGAAGGTGCCCGAGGTCACCAGGGTGCCGAGGCGGATGGTGGACGTCTGGACGGCCAGACCGGCCAGCGTCACCCAGGCGTCGGTGGGGCCGGGCAGCCCGTCGCCGCCCATCGTGAGGTAGTGGTCGGAACGGAAGAAGCCGTCGTAACCGGCCGCCTCCGCGGTCTGGGCGACCTTGAGCAGATCGGAGTAGGTCGCCCCCTGCTGGGGCTCGGTGAAAATGACCAGACGCATGATCCCCACCTTGGCAGATGCCCGGCGGCGTCCTGTAGCCGACCTTCTCCACCAGCTCTGGTGGGAACCTCGAAACAGTCTGAAATTGGATACATCTCACTATTGACAGAACGCTTGTGAACGGACTGTGAATGGTCGAGCCTGGAGGCATGGTGCCTTCCTGGGAGCGAAAACTGCTGTCCGAGGGGGAGGCTCCGGACCCGCGGTTCACCCTGGCCAACGAGCGCACGTTCCTGGCCTGGATCCGCACGTCGCTCGGCCTGGTCGCCGGCGGCATCGGTGCGGACGCCTTCCTCACCGACGTCCCCGACCTCGAACGGGAACTGCTCAGCTCCCTGCTGCTCCTGATGGGTGGTGTGCTGGCCGTCGCCGCGTACCGCCGCTGGTGGGCCGGTGAGCGCGCGATGCGCTCGAACCAGCCGCTGCCCCTGCTCGGCCTGGTCGGGCTGATCGGCTACGGGGTGGGCCTGGCCGCGCTCGTGCTCATCGGGACCGTGCTGCTGCGCTGATGGTGCGTTCCGACGACCCGGGCCTGCAGGTCGAGCGCACCACCCTGGCCTGGATCCGCACCTCGATGGCCTTCGCCGTGGTGTCGCTGCTGCTCATCCGCACCGGCCGGCCCGAGACGATCGTGGTGGCGATGGTGCTCACGCTGACCGGGCTGGCGGCGAGCATCGGGCTGAGCCTGGTGCAGCGGGCCCGGCACCGGGGGCGGGTCACGGACTTCAACCACTCCGACCCGGTGCACGGTTTCCGCGCGGTGGGGGTGGCCACCGGGCTGACCCTGCTGCTGGTGCTGGCGGCGCTGTGGTGCGTGTGGCTGTGAGGCTCGGACGACGATGACAGTGGACGCGGCGGTCGCCTGAGGCTCGTCGCTCACCTGGGTGGCCGGGCCCGGTTCACCGACGACGGCGGGCCAGGAGCAGGGTGAGGTCGTCGGTGCGGGGTTCGGGGGCGTCGGCGACGAGCCGGTCGGCCATCGTCGCCGGCGGGTCGGCGGCGGCTTCCGCCACCCGGGCGGCGATGCGGGCGATGCCCTCCTCCGGCGACGACCGGCGGTCTTCGCTCAGCCCGTCGGAGTACAGCACCAGGGTCTCGCCCGGCTGCAGCTCACCCGACCACGACCCGGCGGGCACCTCGACGCCGAGCCCCACCGGCGGCCGGGCCGGCACCACGACCGGGCCGCGCACCGACGACACCGGGTGCGGATGTCCCGCCCGGGCCACCTCGACCGCGCCGGTCGCCGGGTCGTACAGCGCCAGCACCACCGTGGCCAGGATCGGCCGGAACACCAGGTGGGCCAGCGAGTCCAGCCGGGCCAGGGTCTCGGCCGGGGGAGCGCCCTCGAGCAGGTACGCCCGCAGCGCCGTGCGGAGCTGGGTCATCGTGGCGGTGACCGTGCTGCCGTGGCCGGTGACGTCACCGACGACCAGGGCGAGCCGGCCGCCGGGCAGCTCGAAGCAGTCCCACCAGTCGCCGGCGAAACGGCCGTCGGGCGCGGGCACGTACCGCACCTCCAGGTCGACGTCCGCGACCCGCGGCAGGCTCGCCGGCTGCAGGGAGTCGTGCAGGTCCTCGACGATGTTCACCGCGTCGCGCTCGTAGCGCCGCAGCGCCCCGATCGCCGCCGTGCCCAGAGCCAGCACCGACTGCACCTGCCAGGAGTCCCACGGCGCGCTGCGGCCGCGCAGCTTCTCCTCGGCCGCCGCGAACGACTTCCGGGGCCCGATGCGGGCCGTGCCGTCGGTGCGGATCGTGATGGTCTTGTCGTGCGGGTCACCGGCCCAGCGCACCGTGCGGTCGACCGCGGGGTTGAGCCACAGGATCCAGGTGCGTGGTGCCAGCGGCAGCACCAGCGCCCCGGCCACCGCGTCACTGCCCAGCCCGGGGGCGAGATGGTCGGTGAAGGCGGGGACGCCCTCGGTGCGCGCCAGCGTCCTCACGATCTCGTCGGCCACCGACGGTTCCGGCACCGACCCCCACGAGGTGCGCACGTCGTCCGTACGCACCACCACCCCGGCCGCGTCGGCGAGCCCGGCGACCCGGGCCAGGTCGGCCCCCGCCAGCGCCCGCACCGGTGAGACCTGCGGCTGCGCCAGCAACGGCAGCAGCGCCTCGACCTGACGCCGCCCGGACGCCAGACGGGCCGCGTCGTCACTGGTCTCGCGGGTCGTGACGATCTCCATCGCGGCCTGGGTGAGGAAGTCGGCCGCCGCCCGCTCGTCGTGCGAGGGCTGCAGCGGACCCGCGTAGTGGTGGCACGCGACCAGCCCCCACAGCACCCCGCCGCGCATCATCGACACCGACATCGACGCCCGCACCCCCATGCCCCGCAGGTACTCCAGGTGCACCGGGGAGACACTGCGCAGCGGGGCGAACGACAGGTCGAGCTCGCCGAGGCCGTCGGCCGGCAGCTGCGGCACCAGCCGGGCGGCGCCCGCGTGCGAGTCCACGATGAAGCGCAGCCGGTTGAGCGTGTAGAGCTGACGGGCCTGGGCCGGGATGTCGGACTCCGGGTAGCGCAGCCCCAGGAACGGCTCCAGGTAGTCGCGGCGGTGCTCGGCGATGACCTCACCGTTCCACTCGCGGTCGAAGCGGTAGACCATCACCCGGTCGAACCCGGTGACCCGCTGCACGGCGCTCACCAGCTGCTGGAACACGTCGGTCGCGCCGCGCAGCCGGTTGATCTGGGTGCGGGTGGCCGACAGGGACACCGAACGGCCCAGCGACGCGTCGCTCACCGCCTCCAGCTCGATGACCAGCCGGTCGGGCCCGGAGCGGTGCACCAGCACGTCGACCGCCCGCCCGGCCCACGGACCGCCCTCAGGACCCTGCCAGCGCACCGGTTCGAGCAGGTCGTCGTCGGCCACCCGCTCCTCGATCCCGGCCCACAGCTCGTGGCCCAGCAGATCCCGCGCGTGCGGCCCCTGGGCTCCGGGCAGGAAGGTGCGCAGGTTCTCGGACGCGGTGAGCACCGTGTGCCGCGTGGGGTGCACGACCATCATCACACCGTGCGGCTGCACCGAGCCCGGGTACTGGATCGGCTCACGGGCGCACTGGTCGAGGTCGGCTTCCGGGAAGGTCACCCACCCACCCTGCCAGGGGTCGGCGTGTGCAGCCACGCCTCGAACACCGCGAACAGCTCCACCGCGGCCCGCACCGCCTCGTCGAGCTCGGCCGGGGCGAGATCGTCGAGCAGGCGCTTCGTTTCGTGCCAGACGGTGACGCGCTCGCGGGAGTGGGCCAGGCTGCCGCACGCGCCGGCCGGGATCCCGCTCGCGATCGCGTGGGTGGCGATGACCGCCCCGCCGAGCGCCGAGCCGTCGAGCACGTAGAGCTGGCCGAGGGCCCGGCCCAGGCCGGTCACCGCAGGTGGGAGAGGGCTGCGTGGGAGTGCCCGGACCTCCTGCGGGCTGAGCCCGAGGTGCCGCAGGTCGGCCGCGATGGCCCCGGAACGCCGCCGCCGGGCGACGTCGGGCGCAGGCCGTGACTCCGGCCACACCTCCCGCCAGGCGCCCAGGCCCCGCTCGAGTGGTTCGTGCAGCCCCAGCATGCGCTCGAGCCACCAGCGGTGGGTCTCGTGGTTCCAGGCCCTCAGGTCGACGAGGGCGTCGAGGCGCTCGTGCGTGGGACGGGTCGCGGCGCGCAGGGCGGCGACCCCGTGATCTCCGGGCGTGTCGGCCACCGTAACCCCTCCAGCCAGCGTGTTCCGGGCCTGCCCGGTGCTCACGCCGGGCAGGAAATCCCTGGTGGGCTAGCATATCGAGGCAAGCTGCCCCGGCCTGTGGCCATCAAGACACGGTGATCATTGTCGAGCGGGGGCGGGAGGGCAGGCAGACGGGAAGACCATCGGGGAGTCTCACCGCCCGCTGCCGGGAGGACAGGAGGCAATGGTGTCGAAGGACCCCCAGGCCTCGGCGCCGCACGACGGCGCTCCGGGTGACGTGGTCGTTCTGTCGCAGGACGACCACACGCTGGTCATTCTGTACGGCGACGTCGACGTACGGGTCAGCGACGAGCTGGAGTACGCGGGCCGGTTCTCGATCGACGCCGGGCGGCTCACCGTGCTGGACGTGCGCCACGTGACGATGATGGATTCCGTCGGCGTCTCGTTCGTCGTGCGCATGGCCGCCGGGCTGCGCAGCGCCGGCACCGAACTGCTGCTGCAGGGCCCCTCGCGCCGGGTCTCCGAGCTGATCAGCCTGGTGGGTGCCACCGAGCTGACCCGCTGGCTGCCCGACGAGGCCCTTCTCAGCGCCCAGGTGGAACAGTCGTGAGCGCGGCCGTGCTGATGCCGGGCCGCCCGCCGGTGGGCTTCTGGGCCCAGCGCATCGACTGGGACATCACCTCCGTCGAGGGATCGGTGCAGGCCCGCGACGAGGCCCGCGAGGCGGTCGCCGCCGGGGAGACGATTCATCCCTCGGGGCACGTGTTCTCGTCGGCCAGTGAACGGGTGGCCATGACCATGGGTGAACTGACCGTGAACGGGCTGCGCCACGGTGATCCACCGGTGACGGCCTCGCTCTCGCGCGGCAGCCGCGGCTGGCTGCTCGTGGTGTCCGACGCCGCTCCGGGCCGGACTCCCACCGCTCCCGGGCCTGACCTCACCGCGGTCGGCGGACTGGGCCTGCGCCTGGTGCTGTCGATGTCCGTCGAGGTCGGCTGGTGCCTGGAGCGAGGGCGCAAGCTGGTCTGGGCCCTGGTCAGCGACATACCGCCGCAGAGCATGGTGGCAACCCTGGATCAGGCCCTCTCCTCCTGATGCAGTGCACGCCCCGCCGCGGCCGTCACCGCCCGGGTGACCTCGTCGAGCAGGGGTGAGGTCAGTTTCCAGCGCTGCCAGTAGAGTTCGACCCCGACCGGCCGCCCGGGCGCCAGTTCCACCAGGCGTCCCGCGTCCAGGTCTTCCAGACACTGCTGCTCGGGCAGCATTCCCCAGCCGAACCCGGCCCGCACCGCCCGCGCGAAGTCGTCGGAGGTAGGCACGTAGTGGCGCGGCGCGCCGTGACCCGACGGGAGGAAGGCGTGCTGCAGACCGTCCTGCCGGTCGAAATCCACCCGGGGAACCGTGTCGAGGCTCGCCGTGCCCCGGAGGTGACGCTCGGCGAAACCCGGTGAGGCCACCGCGTGATAGCGCATCGTGCCCAGCCGCGCCGACGAACATCCCTGCACCGGAACTGATTCCGCCGTCACCGCCGCCATCACCGTGCCCGAGCGCAGCAGGCCGGACGTGCGCTCCTGGTCCTCCCGGTGCAGGTCGAACACCACCGCAGTGTGCTCGAGCACCCCGGCCAGGGCGCCCAGGAACCAGGTCGACAGCGAGTCCGCGTTCACCGCCAGGGGCAGCGAGGGCACTCCGGTGCCGCCCGGCCCGCTCAGGGCCCGAGCGGTCTCCTGCTCCAGCAGTCGCGCCTGCCGGGCGTGCCGCACCACCACCTCACCGTCGGCGGTCGGCCGCACCGGGGTGGTGCGCTGCACCAGGATCCGGCCCGCGGCCTGCTCCATCGCCTTGATCCGCTGGCTCACGGCGCTCGCGGTGACGTGGAGCCGCGCCGCGGCGGCGTCGAACGTGCCCTCGTCGACGGCCGCGAGCAGCGTCTCGAGGTGATCGCGCTGGAACTGCATGAGCCGAGCTTATGCACCATCAGAAACATGAGCTGTACTGAATCTCGGAGGAGCTCATAGCGTCACCCACATGCACCTCATGCTCGGCCTGCTCACCGGCCTCAGTCTGATCATCGCGATCGGCGCTCAGAACGCGTACCTGCTGCGACTCGGGATCGCCGAGCGCGCCCGGGTGGTGCTGCCCGCCGTGGTGGTGTGCGCCGCGTCCGACGCGGTGCTGATCCTGGCCGGTGTGCTCGGGGTGGGGGCGCTGGTGCAGAGTGCGCCGGTCGCACTGACGGTGGTGCGGGTGCTGGGCGCGGCGTTCCTGCTGACGTACGGGCTGATGGCCGCGCGGCGGGCGCTGCGGCCGGGCGGTGAGGTGCTGGCGGCGCGGGAACTGGCGCCGGGGGCCGGGGTCCGCGGCGTGGTGCTGACGATGCTGGCGCTGACCTGGCTCAACCCGCACGTCTACCTCGACACCGTGGTCATGCTCGGCTCGATCGCGAACGGGCAGGACGAGGGGCGCGCCTGGTGGGTGACCGGGGCCGTGCTGGCGAGCGTGCTGTGGTTCAGCGCCCTGGGTTTCGGGGCGCGGATGCTGCGGCCGGTGTTCGCCCGGCCGGTGGCGTGGCGGGTGCTGGACGGGGTGATCGCGGTGGTGATGGGGCTGCTCGGTCTCCGCCTGGCCCTCGGTGGGTGAGGGCGTGGTGACCGGTGCCGTCGGTGGCGGCGAGTCCCCGGCCGGTCACCTCGTTCACCGGTGGTGCCGGAGGCCGCTGTGGTACGGCGCGTCGTCCAGGCGGGGCGGTGCGCGTGAGACCCGCCCGGTGGTGGGCCTTCTCGATGGTGCTGCCGTCGGCATCCCCCGACGGCAGGTGTTCACTTCCGGGGCCGGACAGGTCACACTTCCGGTGGGTGGATGCGACGACGCGGGGGTGCACCATGGCGGCGAGCGTCACCTCCCGGGCGCTGGCGTTGCTGAGCGCCTTCGACGACCGGCACCGGCAGCTCACGCTGACCGAGCTGGCGTCGCGGGCCGGGCTCCCGGTGCCCACGGCGCACCGGCTGGTCGGCGAGCTGGTGCGGTGGCGGGCGCTGGAGCGGCTGCCCGGCTCCGGCCGTTACGTGATCGGGCGCCGGATCTGGGATCTCGGGCTGCTCGCCCCGGTGCAGACCGGGCTGCGGCAGGTCGCCTCGCCGTTCCTGCAAGACGTCTACGCGGCCACGCTGGCCACCGTGCACCTGGCCGTGCGCGACGGGCTCGAGGTGCTCTACGTCGACCGGCTCTCCGGGCACGCCTCGGTGCCGGTGGTCAGCGAGATCGGCTCCCGGCTGCCGCTGCACTCGACCGGGGTGGGCAAGGTGCTGCTCGCGTACGCCCCGGCCGAGGTGCAGCGCCAGGTGCTGGCCGGGCCGCCGCGGATCACGCCGTACACGATCACCCAGCCCGGGCGGCTCGCGGCGCAGCTGGAACGGGTGCGGCGCGAGGGCTACGCGCAGACCGTGGAGGAGATGAGCCTGGGCGGGTGCTCGGTGGCGGTGCCGGTGCGGCGGGAGGCCGACGTGGTGGCCTCGATCGGGCTGGTGGTGCCCTCGCTCGAGCGGGACCGGCCCCGGCTGGTGACGGCGCTGCGGGTGGCGGCCGAGGGCATCACCCGCTCGCTGCGCTGAGGCCACCGACCACGATGTCCCGCGCCGGGCGGGGCCGGCCCAGGAAGTAGCCCTGGGCCAGTTCGCAGCCGATCTCGCCGAGCCGGTCGAGCTGCGCCTGCGTCTCCACGCCCTCGGCCACCACGTCCATGCGGAACGCGTGCGCGGCCGTGACCATCAGCTGCACCAGCGCCTGGGTGGCCTCGTCGTTCGAGCGCAGGAAGCTCTGGTCGATCTTCAGGGTGTCGACCTGGAGGTTCTGCAACTGGCCGATGCTCGTGTAGCCGGTGCCGAAGTCGTCGAGGCTCACGGCCACGCCGAGCGCCCGCAGCTCCCGCAGGTGCGCGTCGGCGGTCGGCTCGTCGAGCACCACGGTCTCGGTGATCTCGAGCACCAGCCGGGTGGGTTCCAGTCCGCTCTCGCCCAGCGCGTGCCGCACCTCGTCGAGCAGCGTGCGCGAGGCCAGGTGCCGGGCCGAGATGTTCACGGCCATCGTCACCCCGCCGTGGCTGCGCGGGTCGGCGTGGGTCCAGGCCGCCAGCTGCTTCGTCGCGGAGTTCAGCACCCACCGCCCGATCTCGCAGATCAGCAGGCTCTCCTCGGCGAGCGGGATGAACTCGTTGGGCGGGACCAGGCCGCGTTCGGGGTGCTGCCAGCGGATCAGGGCCTCGTAGGAGTGCAGCTGCCCGCCGGCCACGGTCATCACCGGCTGGAAGTGCAGCTCGAACTCGCCCCGGGCCAGTCCGGCGCGGATGTCGGCCTCCACCCGGGCCCGGGCCTCGAGCTCGGCCCGCAGCGCCGCGTCGAACATCTCGACCCGGCCGCGGCCGTTGGCCTTGGCCCGGTGGGCGGCCAGATCGGCGTCCTGCAGCAGCTTCTCGGCGTCCGTCTCCCCGTCGCGGGCGAGCGCGACCCCGACGCTGGCCCCGACCGAGGCCCGGCCCGCGGCGGTCATGATCGGGACGCTCACCCCGGTCACGAGCCGCTCGGCGATCTCCATCAGCTCGGCCGGCGGCGGCACCGGGTCGATCAGCACGACGAACTCGTCACCGCCCTGCCGGCCCACGATGTCGCCGCCACGCAGGACGCCCTTCATCCGCTCGGCGACCACGCGCAGCACCTCGTCGCCCGCGGCCTGGCCCAGCTGCTCGTTGACCTTCTTGAAGAAGTCCAGGTCGACGACGACCACGGCCACCTCGTCACCGGCCCGGGCGGCCCGGTGCATCAGGGAGGCGAGCAGCTCGCGCACGTAGGTGCGGTTGGGCAGGTCGGTGAGCGGGTCGTGGGCGGCCTGGTGCTCCAGATCGGTGCGGTAGGCGTCGCGTTCGTTGGTGGAGGCCCGCACGTCGCGCATCGACAGCCAGAGCCGGGCGGGCACGAGCAGCGACAGAACGGTGGACGCGGTGGCGATCGGCAGGTGGTTGAGGTTCAGGTCGTAGAAGTAGTCGATCATGAGCACGCCGGGCACGACGAGCAGCGCGCCGTACATGGTGACCAGGCGCACCGGCGACACGATCCAGGTCGCGGTCGAGCCGCCGCGCGCCGGGTGGCTCGACGAGCGCAGCGCCCCGTAACCCCAGCCGATGTACATGAGCAGGTAGAACGTCTCGAACCAGCGGTGCTCCGGGTTCAGCGTGCCCCCGCTCATGCCGTACAGCACGTTGCCGGCCAGACCGGTCAGCACGGCCCCGGTCAACGCCGTGGTGGCCCATGCCTCGACCGGTGCCGGCACACTCGTCACCAGCCAGACCGCGGCCCCCAGCATCCCGATCGTGGTGACCGGGTAGAGGATGCCGACCAGCTCGGTCAGGTCGAGACCGCCCTGCAGCGGCCGGAACAGGGCCACCCACAGCACCAGGCCGCCGGCGCCGGTGACCACGCCGGTGTCGAGCAGCCCGGCCGCGTCGATCCTGCGCCCGCGCTGCAGCAGCAGGAGCCCGGCCGTCGCGACCAGGTTGCCGCTCAGCCAGCCGGCGTCGCTCCAGCTCGGGTACGCGGGGGTCTGCCCGTGGGCGATCAGCCAGACGGTGTGCCCGTCGGCGGCCGCGCTCAGCAGCGAGGCGAAGGAGAAGACGATCCAGGCCCCGCGCCGGGGCCGGTCGAGACGGGCGGCCACCAGCACGGCGACGGCACTGCTCAGGCTGATCGACACCTGCAGCCAGCCGCGGAGCGCCCCGGAGGGCGCCAGCCAGTAGCTGCCGAGCAGCACGGCAGCGACCAGGAGATAACGCCGTCCGGCGTCGAGGCGCATGGACGAGCGTTCGGCCCGTGCGGGCGCCCGGTGAAGCGGCCCCCGGACGCGTCACCCCGGCGGGGGCCGGTGGTCACTCTGCGAAGTCGATGGGCAGACCGGCGTAGTTCTCGGCCAGGCCCCGGGCCCCGGCCTCGCTGCCCGTCACCCACCGCAGCTGCGACAGCTGCAGCTGCGCGTCGAACGGGTCGTCACCCGTGTGCAGCATCGTGGTCATCCACCAGGAGAAGTGCGTGCACCGCCAGACCCGGCGCAGCGCGGTGTCCGAGTAGGTGTCCGCGAGCCGGTTCTCGCCCCGCAGCAGCCCGGCCAGGGCGGGGGCGAGCAGCGCCACGTCGGCCAGCGCCAGGTTCAGCCCCTTGGCGCCGGTCGGCGGCACGATGTGGGCGGCGTCGCCGGCCAGGAACAGCCGCCCGTGCCGCATCGGCTGCTGCACGAAGCTGCGCATCGGCAGCACCGACTTCTCGGTCACCGGCCCGGTCCCGAGCGTCCATCCGGAAAGGCCCAGCCGGTCGTCCAGGGCCTGCCAGATCCGGTCGTCCGGCCAGGCCGCGACGTCGGTGCCCGCCGGGACCTGGAGGTAGAACCGGCTGACCCGGGCCGAGCGCATCGAGTGCAGGGCGAAACCGTCGGGGTGCCAGGCGTAGATCAGGTCGTCGGTCGAGGGCGCCACGTCGGCCAGCACGCCGAGCCAGGAGTACGGGTAGGTGCGCTCCCAGGTCTGTCTCGCGGCGTCCGGCACCGCCGCCCGGCTCGGGCCGAACGAGCCGTCGCAGCCGGCCACCACGTCCGCGTCCACGCGTCCTTCGTGCCCGTCGGCGTCCACGAAGGTGACGTACGGTCGGTCGGTCCCGAGGTCGTGCAGGGCGACGTCCCTCACCCCGTAGAGGATGGGCTGCCCGGCCTCGTCCCGGGCCCGGCCCAGGTCTTTCTGCACCTCGGTCTGCCCGTACACGGTGACCGTGCGCCCGATCAGGTCGACGAAGTCCAGGTGGTGCCGCTCACCCGGCCACTGCAGGTGGATGCCGCGGTGCCGGTCGCCCTCGGCCCGCAGGCGCTCGCCGAGCCCGGCCGCGGTGAGCAGGTCGACGCTGGACTGCTCGAGGATGCCGGCCCGGATGCGGGCCTCGACGTAGTCGCGGGTGCGGGTCTCCAGCACGACCGACTCCACACCCCGCCCGGCGAGCAGGTGCGACAGCAGGAGGCCGGCCGGGCCGGCGCCGATGATCGCGACAGGGGTGCGCATCTCACTCCTCGGGTTCGCCGGTCTCGTCCGGGTGCAGTTTCTCCAGGCGGGACTTCAGCAGGGGACGGCGGTCGGCGTTGCCGGGCAGCCCGACGTACTTCTCGCCGAACGCGGCCAGCAGCGCGTCGTCGAGGCGGCGCACGGCACCGGGCGGGTACTTGTAGGCCATCCGGGCGTTCAGGTCCAGCTCGTTGACCGGCAGCAGCACCTCGGTGAGCTCGGGCAGCGAGGTGATCGCGAGCTCGGCCAGCAGCCCGGTGATCCAGGTGTAGTGCTCGGTGCGCGACCAGCCCGAGCCGGGGTACTGCCCGGCCAGGAAGGCCGCCAGTTCCCGGGCGCCGATGCGGGAGTCGTCGTCGGCGGTGTCGCGCCCGCTGGTGTCGTCGTCGGTGGTGTTGTCGCCCACCGCCGGCGTGCTGTGCTCGAGCAGCCGGTCGCGGATGATCGAGAACTCCTGGTCGGCCAGCTCCAGCAGCCCGGCCGCGAGCGTGAAGCGCCGGTCGAGCTCGGGCGCCTGGTCGGCGGGAACTGTTCCCTTGTAACGGATGTCGTGCTCGAACTCGGCCCAGGCGTGCTGCAGCACGGTGCGCACCTGCAGCGACGCGTGCTGGCCGCGCAGCTGCTCGTAGCCGGAGTGGCCCTCGCGGGCGGCGTCCAGGGCGATCAGCATGTGCCGGCTGCGGTAGCCGAAACGGCCCTGCCGGGCGACCATCTCGCCCATGTCCCGGTCTTTCTTGACCAGGAGCTGGTCGTGGATGACGTCGGCCACGGTGGCCACGTCGTCCTGCACGTAGGTGATGACCCGCACACCGATCTGGTCGTTGATCTCGCGCAGCGGGTCGGTGTAGACGAGCTCGCCGTTCGGGCCGCGGCGGGAGGCCTTGCCGGCGAACGAGGCCACCGCCTTGGCCCGGCCGTTGACGCTCAGGTAGTTGATGCCCGCCTCGTCGAGGATCGAGGTGACCAGCGCGACGAAGGTGTCCGCCGCGTCCACCAGCGCGGGCTGACGCAGCGCGTAGTCGCGCACGGCCACCGACACCGGGTCCTCGGCGGTCGGGTCGTCGGCGCTGCTCGGCTCCAGGCCCTCGGGCAGCGTCGGGGTGACGATGTAGCCGTTCTCGACATCGCCGTAGGTCGTCATCATCTGTGGGTGGCGGGCCCCGAAAAGAGCGGTGTAGGCGCAGATCACGGCGTCGACCTGGTCTTCGACCACGCGCAGCTCGCTCTTGCGCACGGCCCCGCCGGCCGCCTCGATCAGCTCGGGCCAGCGTGAGCCCGGACGGTCGAGGTGCAGGGGCGGCTCGGCCCCGGCCAGGCCGCCGACCAGGCCCATCAGGCGCAGCAGCTCGGACTGCAGCAGGTCGCGGGTGCGCCCGGGCTTGGCCTTGTACTTCAGCGTGCGGCCGAGCCGGAACAGCGAGATGCAGGCGGCGTGCGGGTAGACCTCCATCGCGCGCCGGCCGCGGCCCGAGCGCGGGTTCAGGTCGAGCTTCAGTGCGTGCGCGATGCGGGCGCCGCGCGGGGTGCCGGAGAACTCCGGCTTGGTGGTGTTCACCGGGTGCGCCCCGGCGTGGAACCGGGCGAAGTCCTTGTTGAGGGCGGCCTCGGCGGGCCGGTTGCCGGTCTCGTTGCGGACGATCAGCGGGGCGTCGATCGCGACCAGGCAGTCACCGGCGGTGTAGGGCGCGAGCGCGGCGAGGATCTCCTCGTCGCTCTGGGCGGCGCTGACGTGCACCAGCCCGCCCTCGTCGTCGAGCACGGCGAGTCCGGTGGGCTTGCGGTCGCCCCAGGCGAGGTCCACTCCGACGTAGTACACAGCGTCCAAGCCTGCCGTATCAGAACGTTACGTGCTCACCGGGCCCCGGCCGCTCTCAGCGCAGGCTCACCCGCACGCGTCCCTTGCCGTCCCGCTTGGCCCGGTACATCGCGGCGTCGGCCGCCCCGAGCAGGGCCGGCCCGTCGGAGGCGGCGTCGCCGTCCCCGGACACCGCGACCCCGACGCTCGCCCCGATCCGCGCCCGCGCGTCCGTGAGCTCGAACTCCTCGGCCAGCGTGGCGATGATCGCGTGACCGATCGTGATGGCGGTCTCCACGTCGGCCACCCCGGGGCAGAGCACCGCGAACTCGTCGCCGCCGATCCGCGCCACCACGTCGCTGGCCCGCACACAGGCCGCGATCCGCTCGGCCACCTGCACGAGCAGCTCGTCACCGGCGCCGTGCCCCTGGTTGTCGTTGACGGCCTTGAACCCGTCCAGGTCGATGTAGAGCACGGCGACGTTCCCCACCCGGCGTCGCTCACCCAGCGCCCGGTCGAGCTGCCGGCGCAGCGCCGAGCGGTTGGGCAGACCGGTCAGCGAGTCGTGCGAGGCCTCGTGCCGCAGCCGCTCGGTGAGCTCCCGGCGGGCGGTGATGTCCTCGACCATGATGATCAGGTAGGGCGCCCGGCCGTCGGCGGGCCGCACCGCGGCGGTGGACATGCGCCCCCACAGCTCGGCCTCGTTCAGGCACCGGAACCGGCGGTCGCCCTGCACCGACTCGATCTCGCCGGCGGCCAGCCGGCCCAGGTTGTGCACGGCCCGGCTGGCGTCGGGCTCCTCGAGCAGGTCGATGTAACTGGTGCCCAGCAGGTCCTCCTCGCTGCGGCCCGCGAACGCGCACATCGCCGCGTTCACCCGCAGGATCGTCGCCGGGGCGGCCGGGTCCATGGTGGTGATGACCATGGCCAGCGGAGCGCCGTCGAAGGCCAGGCGGAACCGGTCCTCGCTCTCGGCCAGCTCGGCCCGGGTGGTCAGCACCTCGCTCACGTCGGTGAGCACCACGATGAACTCCTCGACGCCGTCCGGTGAGGTGTACGGCGTCAGGTTCAGCTGCGCGGGGAAGCGGGAGCCGTCCTTGCGCACGCAGACGGTCTGCACGGTGGCGGGTTCCTCGCCCATCACCGTGGTCAGGGCCGCGAACGGATCGCTGAGCCCGGTGTGACGCATCGCCTCCTGCAGGGCCTCGGGCGTCTCGAACGCCGAGGGGTCGAGCCGGCCCACCACCTCCTCAGCCCGATATCCGAGCAGGCGCTCCGCCGCCGCGTTGAAGCGGGTGATGGCACCGGTCTCCCGGGAGCTGACCACGATGCCGGTCTCGGTCAGCGCGTCCAGGATCGTGCTCAGCTCGCTCGTGGCCCGCGCCCGTTCCAGCTCCCCGGCCCGCAGCTCGGTGATGTCGTGCACGGTCGAGTGCAGTCGCACCACCTGACCGGTCGCGTCCGTCTCGGCCTCCGTGCGGCCCAGCACCAGGCGCACCGAGCCGTCGGGCCGCACCAGCCGGTACTCCCGCTGCGGTTCGGGGGCGCCGGTGCGGGTCAACTGCACGACGGCGTCGGCGAGCTCGGCCCGGTCGTCGGGGTGGATGGCCTCGAGGTAGCGCTCCGCCGACGCCGTCACCCGCGCCGGGTCCAGGCCGAGGCAGCGGTAGAGCCCGAGCGTCCAGGTGACCTCCCCGGTGCGCACGTTCATCACGGCCGAGCCGGTGCCGGTGATCTCCTCGGCCTTCACCAGGGCCCAGGACCGGTCCTCGCTGAGGCGCAGCGCGTGCGCCCGGGCCCGGGCGGCCAGCACGGTGAAGAGCACCAGCAGGCTGAGCGAGATCAGCACGATCTGGATCGCGTAGGTGCGCGAGGCGCCGTCCAGGTTCCCGAACGGCCCCCGCCCGTGCAGGGTTCCGACGGTGGCGGTCAGGCCGAGCAGCTGCAGCGACACCATCGAGCGCAACGGCCCGAGCCGCAGCCCGCCCCACAGCAGGGGCAACGCGCAGACCACCGAGGCCACGAGCCGCTGGCCGGTCGCGAAGACCAGCGCCGAGGCCAGGGCCACGGTGGCGAACTGGGCCAGCCACTCCAGGTTGGCGCGGGTGTCGCGCAGGGTGGCCCGCACCTGTTCCCGGGTCGAGACCAGGAACAGCGGCGACACCAGCAGCAGGCCGAGGGCGTGCGTGCGGACGTAGCCGGACCACAGGGACCCGAACGGGCCGTCGGCCCAGACCGCCTGCGCGGCGGCGAAAATCGTCGAACCGAGGACGACGCTGCCGCCCACGCACACAGCGAACCGGAACGCGTGGCCGGGGGAGTCGAGGCGGACCCCGGCCGGGAAGGCCCGGCGCAACAGCAGACCCATGGCCAGCATCTCGCCCACCCCGGCGACGGCGATGCCGCCCGCGACCGGGGCGGAGTAGCCGGAGGTGAGGCCGGCGAGCAGGCCCGCGGCGAGGAACCCGGCCAGCGTGGGTGGCCACGACCGGGGTGACGAGCGCACCAGCACGACCGGCCCGACGCCGGCCATCGGCCACCAGACCGACGTGTGCAGCGTGGTGTCCCGCAACAGATGGAGGCCGAGCTCGGTGAGTGCCACCGCCATCGTGAAACAGGCGGCGAACCGCAGCATCCCGGACCGGTTCACCGCCCGCTCACCTCGACCCGGCCGCGGCCCGCCCGCTTCGCCTCGTACATCGCCTCGTCGGCCGCGTTCAGCAGGTGCGGCACCGCGTCCGGGGTGTCCTGCGGGCCCGACAACGCGATCCCGATGCTGGCCCCGATCCGGCACGACGAACCCTCGACCGTGAACGGCTCGGCCAGGGTGTGCACGATGCGCTCGCCGATGGCCCGGGCCGTCTCCAGGTAGCCGACCCGGGGCAGCAGCACCGCGAACTCGTCACCGCCGAGCCGGGCCACCACGTCACTGCCGCGCACGCAGCCCGCGATCCGCTCGGCCACCTGCACCAGCAGGTCGTCGCCGGCGGCGTGACCGAGCCGGTCGTTGACGGCCTTGAACCCGTCCAGGTCGACGTAGAGCACCGCCACCGTGCCCGGCGCACCCAGCGCGTCCCCGAGCCGCCGGTTCAGCACCTGGCGGTTGGGCAGACCGGTGAGCGGGTCGTGCGAGGCCTCGTGCCGCAGCCGCTCGGTGAGCTGCATGCGGGCCGTGATGTCCTCGATCATCGTGATCAGGTAGGGCGGGCGGCCGTCGGCGGGGCGCACCACCGACGTCGACAGCAGGCCCCACAGCTCGCCGCCGTCACCGCGGTGGAAGGCCCGCTCCGTGGTGGTCGAGTCCCCGCCGGTGGCCAGCAGTTCCCGCAGGTCGGTCGCGGCCCGGGCGGCGTGCGCGGGCGTCATCAGGTCGGCCAGCCGACGCCCCAGCAGGTCCGGGCCGTTGCGGGCGGTGAACCGGCACAACGCCGGGTTGACCCGCATGATCCGGCCCGGGTCGCCGTCGTCCAGCGCCACGATCGCCATCGCCATCGGGGCGAAGTCGAACGACAGCCGGAACCGGTCCTCGCTCTCCTTGAGGTCGGACTCGGCCCGCAGCACCCGGGTCAGGTCGACCACCGCCGACACGTAGGTCTGCGGGGTCCCGTCCGGGGCCAGGACGGCGCTCAGGCTCACCCGCGCCGTGAACTCCGACCCGTCCTTGCGCACACAGGTCCAGCGGTGCGAGCCGGAGCCCTGCTGCAGCGCCGCGCCGATCGCGAACAACGGGTCCTGGATACCGGTCTCGGCCATCGACCGTTCCTGGTCGGCCCGGGAGTGGAAGATCGTGGGCCGGTGCACACCGACCACCTCGTCGGCCCGCCAGCCCAGGATCGTCTCGGCGCCCCGGCTGAACGAGTCCACGAGCCCGGTCTGCGCGCTGACGCCGAAGATGGCCACGTCCTCCACCGCGTCCAGCACCCCCTCCAGATGCTGGTGGGCCCGGTGCAGGGCGTTCTCGGCGTCGCGCATCGCGGTCACGTCGAGCACGGTCGAGCGCAGGCCCACGGCCCGCCCGGCGCTGTCCCGGTCGACCCGGTTGCGCACCATCACGATCCGCTCGCCGCCGTCCGGGCGCTGCAGCCGGAACTGCATGTTCGGCACGTCGGCGCCGTCCGGCACCTTCGACAGCGCGGAGACCACCACACCCCGGTCGTCCGGGTGGATGGTCCCGACGTAGGCCTCGGCGTTCGGCGGCATGTCCTCGCGGCTACGACCCAGGTGCTCGTAGAGCCCGTCGGTCCAGCGGATCTCGCCAGTCGTGAGATCCCAGGCCGACGAGCCCATCCCGGCGATCCGCTCGGCCTCGACCAGGTCGGCGCTACCCGCCCGGGACAGCCGCAGCAGCCGGGTCTTCTCGTCGGCGGCGAGCACCACGAACAGCGTGCAGAGCGTCGCCGAGAGCAGCACCACCTGCACCGCCAGGGTCTGCGCGGCGGGCGGCTCCTGCACCACCGGCCCGATCCCGCGCAGCGTGCCGACCGTGGTGACCAGCGCCATCGCCAGCAGCGAGACCATCGCCCGCAACGGCCCCAGCCGCAGCCCGCCCCAGATCAGCGGCACCGCGCAGATGAACGTCGGCACCACCCGCTGGTCGGTCAGGAACACCCCCGACGTCAGCAGCGTGAGCACCGTGAACTGGGCCGCCCACTCCAGGTTCAGCCGGTGCCGGCGCACCTCGGTGAGCAGGCTGCGGGCGCCCGGGGAGACCAGGAACAGCGGCGAGACCATCAGCAGACCCAGGAAGTGGCTGCGCACGAACCCGTTCCAGAGCTCGAACCCGCCCGCCTGGACCAGGGTGAACACGCTCGCCCCGGTCACCACGCCGCCCGCCCCGCCGAACGCGAAGCGCAGCGCCGCGACCGGGGAGTCGAGCAGCACCCCGCGCGGGAAGGAACGGCGCAGCAGGGCACTGATGACGACGACCTCGGACAGGGCGGCGCTCAGCACCCCGAGCGCGTTCGCCGGTTCGGCGTAGTAGGTGCTGAGGTTGGCCAGGAACTGCCCGGTGCCCATCCCGAGCAGCACCGGCGGCCAGGACGAGGGCCGCAGCCGGGCCAGCACCGCGACCGCGAAACCGGTGAGCGGCCACCAGACCGAGACGGGCAGGGCGGGGTCGCGCAGCAGGCGCAGGCCCAGCTCCGAGACCCCCAGGCCGAACGCGAAGGCGGCGACGACGAGCACGACGGCCCGGGCGAACGGCGGTCCCGCGGTGCGCTCGTCGTCCCCGCCGTCCGGGCCGGGCGACGTCATCGGCAAAATCGGCACACTGACTCCCCGTCGTGCATCCCCTACGGAAAGGGATCGGACGTGGAGCCGGGCACTTGAACGGGTTCACCCCGGTGGCCCCGGGCGGTGAGGGCAGGCACCCGACTCCACCCGTCCTCGATGACAGTTCGAGAACTTTCGTGTGTACCGTGGCCGGACCACACGACTCGGGAGGTCCAACGTCATGAGAAGGCCATCGGCACCCGTTCCCGCGGGCGCGGATCCGCAGCTCGCCGGGGACCACCCTCCGGCCGCCGAGGAGGTCGTGACGATCTGCCGGGACCTGCTGCGGATGGACACCAGCAACTACGGCGACAACAGCGGCCCGGGCGAGCGCAAGGCCGCCGAGTACGTGGCCGGCCTGCTGGCCGAGGTGCAGCTCGAGCCGCAGGTGTTCGAGAGCGAGCCGGGCCGCACCAGCGTGGTCGCCCGTTTCCCGGGGTCCGACCCGAGCCGTCCCGCTCTGCTGGTGCACGGTCACCTCGACGTGGTGCCCGCGCAGAAAGACGACTGGCGCATCGACCCGTTCTCCGGCGAGATCGCCGACGACTGCCTCTGGGGCCGGGGCGCGGTCGACATGAAGGACATGGACGCGATGATCCTGGCGACGGTCCGCCAGATGCGCCGCGAGGGCCGCACGCCGCCGCGCGACATCGTGCTGGCGTTCATGGCCGACGAGGAGGCCGGCGGCGTCAAGGGCTCGAGCTGGCTCGTCGACAACCACCCGGGTCTGTTCGAGGGCGTGGACGAGGCGGTCAGCGAGGTCGGCGGGTTCTCCGTGGAGCTCCAGGGCCGGCGCACCTACCTGCTGCAGAGCGCCGAGAAGGGCATCGCCTGGGTGCGCCTGACCGCGAAGGGCCGCGCCGGGCACGGTTCCCAGGTCAACGGCGACAACGCGGTGACCCACCTGGCCGAGGCGGTGGCCCGGATCGGCGCCTACCGGTGGCCGACGGTGATCCCGGCGACCGTGCGGGCGTTCTTCGAGGGGGTGCGTGAGCAGACCGGCATCGAGCTGCTCAACGGCGAGTCCGGTGAGAGCGTCGACGTCGAGCAGCTGCGGGAGCTGTTCGGCACCACCGCCCGCTGGCTCGAGGCGACCGTGCAGAACACCGCCAACCCGACCGTGCTCGAGGCCGGGTACAAGCACAACGTCATCCCCGGCTCGGCGTCGGCGCTGATCGACTGCCGCTACCTTCCGGGCCAGAAGGACGAGCTGATGCGCACCCTGGCCGAGCTGGCGGGGGAGCACGTCACGGTCGAGGTGCTGCACGGTGACGTCGCGCTGGAGGCCGGCTTCGAGGGCGGCCTGGTGTCGGCCATGCGCCAGTCGCTGCTGGAGCTCGACCCGGGCGCCGCGGTGCTGCCGTACTGCCTCTCGGGCGGCACCGACAACAAGGCGTTCAGCCGGCTGGGCATCCGGGGCTACGGCTTCGCGCCGCTCAAGCTGCCCGCCGACCTGGACTTCGCCGGGATGTTCCACAGCGTCGACGAGCGGGTGCCGCTGGAGTCGCTGCGTTTCGGCGTGAAGACGTTCGACCGGTTCCTGCAGCTGGTGTGATCGGGGTGGGGCCCTCCCGAGGGCCCCACCCGGTTAACAGTTCTAGAACGTCCGCTCGACCCGCATGATCCGGCGCCGCAGCCAGACCCTCCGGGCACCACCGAACGAGATCTGCACCCGCGCCAGTTCCCAGCGGCCGTACTCGGCCTGCTCGGTCAGCTGCTGCCGGGCCTCTGACCTGCTGGTTCCTCGGGGCAGGGTGATGATCCGGTATTCGTAGTCGGCGGAGAACGGGGTCGCTTCGGCCTTGGTCGGCCGTACCCTGGGGGCGAGATCACGCACGTTGTCGCTCAAGGCAGCTCTCTTCGTCGGTATTCCTTCGGGTCGGCTCGCAGTTCCCTGCCGGTGCCACGTCCCTCCATGTCATCACGAACCGATACGGTCATGCCATGACGACGGAGCCCCGAGCTGCTCTTGACCGCCTGATTGCTGCTCTCGAGGCACATCTCGAAGCAGCGTCCGCGCGATCGGGCGAGGCCGACCCATCGGTGGTGGCGGCCTACCAGACCCTGGCCGACGCCTTCGAGTCCTACGACGAGTCGCTCTACGACGCGTTCGACGAGGTGACTCCGTTCGTTCTCTACGACGACGCGGAGGACGCCCTCGCCGGTGAGGACGACGACGACCTCGACGACGACGACCTCGAGGACTTCGACGACGAGGACGACGAGGACGACGACGAAGAAGAGGACGAGGCGGAAGAGGACGACGGCGCCCCGGAACCGGCCCGCCGCCCCTGAAGGCTCCCGTTCGCGGTGCCGGTCGGGCTCACGCCGGGCCGGCACTTCGTGCTGCCCGGATTCCGGGGCCGATGGCGGACGTCGCGGTGCCCGGGTGGTTCCCTCGCCTTTTCGGTGGGTCTTTTCGAGAGAACAAAAAACACAAGACTTCAATTACTAAACAGTAGTTCGTTGTGGTCACTTTTCAACGTGTGAATATTCGCCCGGGTTCCCGTTCTTCTGGCATCCGGGGGAATGAGCGGCCCTCCGGTCGCCCCCGGCAAAACTTTCTGGGTAATCTCTAAAACATTCCCCGGCAGCGTCTTTGGTGATCAATTCGATCGGGCGGCCCGGTGTCCGGCGGCATTCGCGGACTTTCCGGATTGACCTTCGGGTGGATCGCCCGCACTCTGTTCACTGTCAGTCCCACCCGGCTTCTCTGGGTCATCACCGTTCCGACTACGTTGTCGTTCCGCTGAAGACCGCCGGCTGGACACCCGGGCACGGACGCCCGAACACCCATGCACCTCCCCGACGCCGCCGAACGACGCCAGGAGAGATCCATGAGCGAGGAGTCCACGTCCCCCGTCATTCCGCAACAGCGTGACGGAGACCGTAAAAGCACTGCCGCACAGCCCCATTGGCGGGCCGACATCGAGGCGTCCCTGGTCGTCTTCCTGGTCGCGCTCCCGCTGAGCCTGGGTATCGCCGTCGCCTCGGGAGCTCCCGTGGTGGCCGGCATCATCGCCGCCGTCGTCGGTGGCATCGTCACCGGTCTCATCGGTGGCGCCCCTCTGCAGGTCACCGGCCCCGCGGCCGGTCTCACCGCGGTCGTGGCCGGTCTGGTGGCCGAGCACGGCTGGCGGGTCACCTGCCTGATCACCGTGATGGCCGGGGTCGTGCAGATCGGCTTCGGCCTGACCCGGGTGGCCCGGGCCGCGCTGGCCATCTCACCCGCGGTCGTGCACGGCATGCTCGCCGGCATCGGCCTGACCATCGTCGTCGGCCAGCTGCACGTGCTGCTCGGCGCCGACTCGCCGAGCTCGGCGCTGGAGAGCATGACCCAGCTGCCCGGGCAGGTTCTCGAGCTGCACACGGTCAGCGCCCTGCTGGGTCTGGGCACGATCGCCCTGACCCTGCTCTGGCCCCGGGTCACGCCGTATCTCGGCCCCCTGCGCACGGTTCCGGCGCCGCTGGCCTCCGTCACCCTGATGACGCTCGCCTCGCTGACGTTCACCGTCGAGCGGGTCGACCTGCCGGGCAACCTGCTCTCGGCGGTGCATCTGCCGGAACTCCCTCAGGCGGCGTGGGGCTCGGTCCTGGTCGGGGTGCTCACCGTGGCGCTCGTGGCCAGCGTCGAGACCCTGCTCTCGTCGGTCGCCGTGGACAAGATGCACGGCGGCAGACGCGCCGACCTCGACCGTGAGCTCATCGGTCAGGGCTCGGCGAACATCCTGTCCGGCCTGGCCGGTGGCCTGCCGGTGACCGGGGTGATCGTCCGCAGCGCCACCAACGTGCGCGCCGGGGCGAAGACGAAGTGGTCGGCGGTGCTGCACGCGGTCTGGGTCGCGGTCTTCTCCGTCGCGCTGGTCTCGGTGGTCATGCAGATCCCGCTGTCGGTGCTGGCCGGCCTGCTCGTCACGATCGGTGTCGGTCTGGTCAACCTGGGGCACCTGCGCAGTGCCCACCGGCACGGCGAGGCCGCCGTCTGGGTGGCCACGCTCGCCGGCGTGCTGCTGCTGAACCTGCTCGAGGGCGTGGTGCTCGGGCTGGTGGTGGCCCTCGGGTTCGCCGCCCGCCGCACGATCCTGGCCAAGGTGCAGGTCATCCCGCCCGCCGACGGGCCCGGCTCCGGGCCCTGGCGGGTCGTGCTGGCCGGCACCGTGACCTTCATGTCGGTGCCGTCGCTGGCCCGCAAGCTGGGGGCCGTGCCCGAGGGGGCCGCGGTCAACCTCGACCTGGAGGCCGACTACCTCGACCAGGCCGCGAGCGAGCACCTGCTCGACTGGGTCGAGGAACACCGCCGGGGCGAGGGCACGGTCAACGTGCGCGAGCAGGGCGCGCCGGTGCTGAGCGAACTGGCCGCGGGCGGAAAACCGTCCCGGGGCCGCCGGATCGACGACTCCCTGCCCGCCTCGGCGGCGCCGTGGGACCACGGCATGGTGGAGATCTCGTCGAACGGCACGGTGAAGGGCCTGGCGCACGGCCCGGCGAACCGTGGTCACCGCGGTCACCGGATGCGGGTGCTCGACGGGGTGGGCACGTTCCACGACCGGCTGGCCCCGAAGATGCGGGGGGTGCTGAGTGCCCTGCGTGAGAAGCAGGCACCCTGCACGCTTTTCATCACCTGCGCCGACTCCCGGGTGGTGCCGAACCTGATCACCGACTCCGGGCCCGGCGACCTCTTCACCGTGCGCAACGTCGGCAACCTGGTGCCGGTGCGGCCGTCCGACCCGGGCGACTCCACGCTGGCCGCCGTCGAGTACGCGGTGGGGGTGCTGGGCGTGACCACGATCGCGGTCTGCGGCCATTCCGGCTGCGGGGCGATGCGGGCGCTGCTCGAGCCGAATCAGGATGCCCGGGGCGCTCTTCCGGGCTGGCTGAGCAACGCCGAGGACTCGCTGCACCGCTTCCGGGCGCAGGGTGGGCCCGACGACGCCGACCGGCTCGCCGAGGTCAACGTCGTCACCCAGCTCGCCCACCTGATGGAGCACCCCTTGGTGCGGGCGCGCGTCGACGAGGGGGCACTCGAGCTGGTCGGGATGGTCTTCGACATCGGTGACGCGCGGGTGCGCGTGCTGCAGCCCGAGAGTGGGGAGTTCAGCCTGCCCGCCGGGGTCTGATCCACTGCCTGAGGCGACCCGGCCGCGATCGGCGACCGGGTCGTCCTCAAGCGGTGAAAGCCGGCTGCGGGCCGCCGGAAGCCCGCTGACAGCAACGAGAAGCCGCTACAGCGCGGCCAGTGAGACCTCTTCGAGCACCCCGTGGATCTCGGCCGGCAGCTCGACGTCCTCACTGCCGAGCGCCTGGCGAAGCTGCCCCACCGTGCGGGCCCCGAGCAGCACCGAGCTCAGGCCCGGCCGGTCCCGCACCCAGGCCAGCGCGACCTCCATCGGGTTGAACCCCAGCCCGTCGGCGGCGGCGATCACGGCGTCGGTGATGCGGCGCGAGGGGCGGTCCAGGTAGGGCTCCACGAACTGGGCCAGGTGCACCGACGCGGCCCGGGAGTCGGCCGGGGTGCCGTGCCGGTACTTGCCGGTGAGCACACCCCGGCCCAGCGGCGACCAGCCGATCACCCCCAGGCCGAGATGCTCGGCGGCGGGCACCAGTTCGTTCTCGGCCTGGCGCTGCACCAGCGAGTACTCGGTGTGCACCGCGGCGGGCCGGGAGAACGAGGCGCTGGTCGAGAACAGCGCCGCCTGCCACGCCGCCACGTTGGCGATACCCACGTACCGGGCCCGCCCCGACCGCACCGCCATCTCCAGCGCCGAGAGCGTCTCCTCCAGCGGCACCGCCGAGCTCCAGCCCGGAGCGGTCCACAGGTCGACGTGGTCGGTGCCCAGCCGGGCCAGCGAGGCGTCGAGCGCGGCCAGCAGCGAGCGCCGCGACAGGTCGGGCCCCTGCCGGTGCAGCGGCACCACGGCCTTGGCCGAGATCACGAGTTGGTCACGGACGCCCAGGGTCTCGAGCAGTTTGCCGAGCGTCTCCTCGCAGGCCCCGGCGCCGTACCGGCTGCCGGCGTCGACGAGCGTTCCACCGGTGTCGACGAAGGCTTTGAGCTGGCTGGCGGCCTCGTCCTGGTCGGTCTCCCGGCCCCAGGTCATCGTGCCCAGTCCCAGCCGGGAGACACGCAGACCGGTGTGGCCCACGTATCGGTACTCCATAGCGTGTCAACCTAGCGCGCGCGGCCTGACAAAGTACGCTCCATGAGCTCCGTCGGATATCTCGATGCCATCATCCTGGGCGTGGTCGAAGGCCTCACCGAGTTCCTCCCGGTGTCCAGCACCGGCCACTTGACCGTGGCCGAGGGTCTGCTCGGCCTGAAGATCGACGACCCGGCGGTCACGTCGTTCACGGCGATCATCCAGTTCGGCGCCATCGTGGCGACCTTCCTGTACTTCCGCGCCGACTTCCTGCGCCTGGCCCTGGCCTGGATCCGGGGGATCGGCCCGAGCGTCGGCCGGCACCACGCGCCCGACCCCGACTACCGCTTCGCCTGGCTGGTCATCCTCGGCTCGACCCCGATCGTGCTGGTCGCCCTGGCCGCGAAGGACCTGGTCGACGGCCCGCTGCGCAACCTCTGGGTGGTCGCCGGGTCGCTGGTGGCCTGGAGCGCGGTGATCTGGTGGGCCGAGCGCAACCCCCGGCAGAAATACGGTGAGACCGAGCTCGGGGTCAAGGAGGTGCTGATCATCGGCCTGATGCAGTGCGTCGCCCTGGTGCCCGGCGTCTCCCGCTCCGGCGCCACGATCTCGGCCGGCCTGATGGTCGGCGCCACCCGCGTCGCCGCGACCCGCCTGTCGTTCTTCCTGGCCGTGCCCGCCCTGACCGGTGCCGGCGTCTACTCGCTGAAGGACGTGAACACCGAGGTCGTGGGCTGGGGCCCGATGGCGGTCGGCACGTTCGTGTCGTTCCTGGTGGCCTACGCCGCCATCGCCTGGCTGCTGAAACTGGTGGCCGCGCACTCGATCGCGGTGTTCAACCCGTACCGGATCGTGGTCGGCCTGGCGATCATGGGCCTGCTGGGAACCGGCGTGCTGTCGGCCACGTAGGCTCTACCCCGTGCCCACAGTCCTCCTGGTCCGTCACGGCCGCACCGCCGCCAACGCGAGCGGGGTGCTGGCCGGCTGGACCCCCGGCGTCGGCCTCGACGAGACCGGGCAGAGCCAGGCGAAGACCCTGGCCGCCCGGCTCGAGAAGGTCCCGGTCCGGTTCGCCGTCGCCAGCCCGCTGCAGCGCTGCCAGGAGACCGCCACGGCGCTCCTCGCCGGCCGCGACGAGCAGCTCACCACCGACGACCGCCTCGGCGAGTGCCACTACGGCGACTGGACCGGTCGTCCGCTCAAGGAACTGGCCAAGGAGAAGCTCTGGCCGGTGGTGCAGGCGCACCCCTCGGCCGTCACCTTCCCCGGCGGCGAGTCGATGCCCGACATGCAGCACCGGGCCGTCGCCGCCGTCCGCGAGTACGACGCCCGGGTCGCCGCCGAGTTCGGCGACCACGCGGTCTGGATGGCCGTCTCGCACGGCGACGTGATCAAGGCCATCCTGGCCGACGCCCTGGGCATGCACCTCGACCAGTTCCAGCGCCTGGTCGTCGACCCCTGCTCGGTCTCGGTGGTGCGTTTCACCACGTTGCGGCCGTTCGCGGTGCGGGTCAACGACTCGGGCACCGACCTGTCGGCGCTGGTGCCGGTTCCCCCCGCCAAGGGCGACGAGCCGGTGAACTCCTCCGACGCGGTGGTCGGCGGAAGCACGGGCGGTGCGGCAGCCACGTCCGGAACGTCATAGGCTCCACGTCATGCCGCGCCAGGTGTACGAGTACGAGTCACCGGACCGGTTCGTCGCGGGGACGACGGGCCAGCCCGGATCACGCACCTTCTTCCTCCAGGTCCGGGCCGGTAACCGGCTGACCACCGTGCAGCTCGAGAAGCAGCAGGTCTCGGTGCTGGCCGAACGGGTCGACGAGCTGCTCGACGAGGTGCTGCGACGCACCCAGGGCAGCGCCACCGTGCCCGCGCTCGCGCCCAGCCGCACCGAGGACACAGCGCCCCTCGACACTCCCATCGAGGAGGAGTTCCGCGTCGGCACCATGAGTCTCGCCTGGGACGGCGAGCTCGAGCGGGTCGTCATCGAGTGCTTCGAGCAGGGCGAGAACGCGGTCGAGGACGAGGACGAGCTGCCCGACACCGACGAGGAGGCCGAGGGAGCCGTGCTGCGGGTCTCCCTGGCCGGAGCCGCCGCCCGGGCCTTCGCCAAGCGGGCGCTCGCGGTGGTCGGGGCCGGTCGCCCGCCCTGCCCGTTCTGCACGTTCCCGCTGGATCCGGACGGGCACATCTGCCCGCGGGCGAACGGGTACCGGCGCTGACCGCCTCACTGGAAGAGCCCGAGCTGCTCGAACTCCTGGCCGAGGGCGAACTCGACGTCCAGGGCCGGATCACGGGTGCGAGCAATGCCACGCTCTACGTCTCGGTGACGCTCGAGGGTGTCGCCACCGGCGCCGTCTACAAGCCGATCTCGGGCGAGAAGCCGCTCTGGGACTTCCCGACCGCCACCCTCGGCCTGCGGGAGACCGCCAGCTACGAGCTCTCGGCGCACAGCGGCCTGAACGTGGTGCCGCCCACCGTGCTGCGGGAGGGGCCCTTCGGGCCGGGCAGCGTGCAGTTGTGGCTCAACGCGCCCACGGAAGACGCCCCGGAGCCCGGCATCGGTCTGGGAGGCATGCCGCTCGCCGCCGAGCCGGTCCTGGGCGAGCCCGGCGCCGGAGTGGTCGACGTGGTCGCCCCCGGGGCTCTGCGGCCCGGATGGCTGCGCGTCCTGGAGGCCGAGGACTCCTACGGCGACCCGATCGTGCTCGCGCACGCCGACGACGAGGGCCTGCGCCGCATCGCCCTGTTCGACGCCGTGGCCAACAACACCGACCGCAAGGGCGGGCACATCCTGCGGGCGGCGAACGGGCGCATCTTCGGCGTCGACCACGGTCTCACCTTCAACCTCGACGACAAGCTCCGCACGGTGCTGTGGGGCTGGGCCGGCGAACGCCTCACCGAGGCCGAGACCGGGCTCCTGGAGCGGCTCGTCGAGGAGCTGACCGGCGGTGAGCTGCGAGGTGTCCTGGCCGATCTGCTCGACGACGACGAGATCGACCGCACGGCCCGCCGGGCCGCCCAGCTGCTGCGTCGTCGCCGTTTCCCCAAGCCGCCCGGGGACTGGCACGCCATTCCCTGGCCGCCCTTCTGAGGCGTCCCTGATTATTCCCAAAACCCGCCCGGCACCTGCACGGACATCACTCCGGGACGTCGGTTAGGCTCCGGGCGTGATCCCCTGGCCTTCTCCTGCTGTTCCCCGGCTGCCCGGTACTGGTGCCCCGGTCCGCCTCTTCGACTCCGCCGAGCGCGCCCTGGTGACCACCCGGCCGGACGGCGAGGCCCGCATGTACGTCTGCGGGATCACCCCGTACGACGCCACGCACATCGGCCACGCGTCCACCTACGTCGCCTTCGACCTGCTGCACCGGGCCTGGCTCGACGCCGGCCACGAGGTCTTCTACGTGCAGAACGTCACCGACGTCGACGACCCGCTGCTCGAGCGGGCGAACGCCACGGGTGACGACTGGCGGGCGCTGGCCGACCGCGAGACCGAGCGCTTCAAGGACGACATGATCGCGCTCGGCGTGATCGCCCCGCGCGTGTTCATGACCGCCGTGGAGTCGGTGCCGCTGGTCGTCGAGGCGGTGCAGAACCTGGTCAAGGCGGGCAAGGCCTACCTGGTGCCCACGCCCGACGCGCGCAGCGCCGGTGCGCAGGACGTGTACTTCGACGTGAGCAGCGACCCGGACTTCGGCCGCGTGGCGCAGCTGTCGCCCGACGAGGCGCGGGGGGTCTTCGCCGAGCGCGGGGGAGACCCCGACCGTCCGGGCAAGCGCAACGAGCTCGACCCCCTGCTGTGGCGCGTGGCCCGCGAGGGTGAGCCGTCGTGGGAGGGCGAGAGCCTGGGCGCGGGTCGTCCGGGCTGGCACATCGAGTGCGCCTCGATCGCGCTGGAGCACCTCGGCATGGGCTTCGACGTGCAGGGCGGTGGTGACGACCTGCTGTTCCCGCACCACGAGATGAGTGCCTCGCACGGCCAGGTCATCACCGGCGACAAGCCGTTCGCGCAGCACTACGCCCACGCCGGCATGGTGCGGCTCGACGGCGAGAAGATGAGCAAGTCGCGCGGCAACCTGGTGTTCGTCTCGAAGTTGCGCGCCTCGGGCGTCGACCCGCAGGTGATCCGCCTGGCCATCCTGGCGCACCACTACCGCACCAGCTGGGACTGGACCGACGAGAACCTGGCGGCGGCGCAGACGCGTCTCGACCGCTGGAAAGACGCTCTGTCCCGTCAGGAGGGGCCCGACCCGGAGCCGGTGCTGGCCGCCGTGCGCGCCGCCGTCGGTACCGATCTCGACGCGCCGGCCGCTCTGGCCGCGGTCGATGCCTGGGTGGACGCGGTGCTCACCTCGGGCGGTCCGGTCGAGGGGGCGCCGGGTGTGGTGGCCCGCACCATCGATGCGCTGCTGGGCGTCCGTTTCTGAGAAGAGGACGCGCGAACGGGCGGACGCCTCCACTCACCTGAGTGGAGGCGTCCGTCCGTCTCACAGCATTCCGGGTTTACCGCCGTCGTCGTCCTTGCCCCGTCGCCGCAGGTACCGCTCGAACTCCTTGGCGATGGCCTCACCGCTGGCCTCGGGCAGGTCGGCCGTGTCCTTGGCCTGCTCGAGCTGGCGCACGTACTCGCCGATCTCGGTGTCCTCCTCGGCCAGCTCGTCCACACCGCGTTCCCAGGCCCGCGCGTCCTCCGGCAGCTCACCCAGCGGCACCGTGACGTCGAGAACGTCTTCGATGCGGCGCAGCAGCGCCAGGGTGGCCTTGGGCGACGGCGACTGGCCCACGTAGTGCGGGACGGCCGCCCACAGCGACAGGCTGGGCAGCCCGGCCTTGGTCGCCGCGTCCTGCAGCACCCCGACGATCCCGGTCGGGCCCTCGTAGCGCGACGGCTCCACCGACAGCTTGTCGAGCAGCCGCTCGTCGTCACTGGTGGTGGTCACCGGGATCGGGCGGGTGTGCGGCACGTCGGCGAGCAATGCGCCCAGCGTGATCATGGTGCCGACCTTGAGATCGTCCGCGTACTGCAGGAGCTCGGCGATGAACCGGCGCCAGCGCATCGACGGCTCGATGCCCCGCACGATCACGATGTCGCGGCTGCCGCCGGGGGGACGGGCCCAGTAGACCCGGGTGGTGGGCCAGGTGATGGTGCGGTGGCCGTCGTCGTCCGTGCCCACGCTCGGCCGGTTGACCTGGAAGTCGTGGTACTCCTCGGGGTCGAGTTCACCGACGTTCTCGGCCCCCCAGACCCGCTCCAGGTGCGCCACGGCTCCGCTGGCGGCCTCGCCGGCATCGTTCCAGCCCTCGAAGGCAGCCACCATCACGGGGTCCCGCAGGGGCGGCACTCCCGACAGATCCGTCACGCCTTCTCCTCGCTCACATCATGGTCCTCGGTGTCGTCGGGCGGTGTCGCCACCGCCCCTCGGCTGCCCAGCCTACGGGCGGGGCGGCCCCGGGTGACCCCGACGCTCTAGACTCCTTGAAGAGAGCTTCCGCCCGGGTCATTCCGGATCTTCCCCGGTGACGACGGTGAGTGACCGCTCCGGGCGCAGCGTGCGGCGACGGTGCCCCGCGCGGCCGCCAGTCCGTCCAGCCGTCGAACGTGAGGCCAAACGTCCGTGACCGCCCCCCTTGCATCGTCCACCCTCCTCGCCGAGGGCCTGCCGGCCGCCGTCCTCTGGGACATGGACGGCACCCTCGTCGACACCGAGCCGTACTGGATGGCCGAGGAGCACCTGCTGGTCTCCGAGTTCGGCGGGGAGTGGAACGACGAGCACGCGCACAACCTGATCGGCAACGCGCTGATCGACTCGGCGCACTACATCCAGAAGCACGGCGGGGTCACCCTCCCGGCCGACGAGATCATCGCGCGGCTCACCGCCGGGGTGGTCGGGCGCATCGCGGTCGAGGTGCCGTGGCGCCCGGGTGCGCGTGAGCTGCTGTTCGAGCTGCACGAGCTGGGGGTGCCGTGCGCGCTCGTCACCATGTCCTACCGTGAGATGGCCGAGGCGATCGTCGGCACGCTGCCCGGCGAGTTCTTCCGCTTCCTGGTCACCGGTGACGAGGTGGAGCACGGCAAGCCGCACGCCGAGCCGTACCTCAAGGGCGCGGCCCTGCTGGGGCTCGAGCCCGCGCAGTGTGTCGCCATCGAAGACAGCCTCACCGGGGTCGCCTCGGCCGAGGCCGCCGGGGTGCCGCTGCTGGCCGTCGAGCACCTGGTGCCGGTGCCCGAGCGCGAGACCCGCACGGTCACGCGCAGCCTCGAGGGCTGGACCGCGAAAGACTTGGGGCGCCTCGTCTCTCGCTGATCTCCCACCGCTCAGGGGACGGGCTCCGATCATCTGATGGTCGGAGCCCGTTCCTGGTTCCCTTCCGGGCCGGTTTTCCGCTTTTGGCCGGTGTTCACAGATTTGACGTCAGCTCAACAAGGCCCAGGAACGTGGGCCCTGACGCGCTTTCCGGCCAGGCGGACACCCTCCGAACACGAGGGTGACGTTCTCGGTGACCACCGCGCGTCCCTCGGGGTCATCCGCCCTGATCGACGCCTGTCGAGCGGGGCGCCCGTTGCCCGGGGCCAGGTTGCGATCGTGTTTCGCTTGCCTAAGCGATGCCTCATTTCGCTTGATAGGGACATGCTGTGACAGCACAAATGCGTCCTGCGTAGGACTTATGACCTTGACGGACGCGTGAGAAGTCTTTAGGCGAGCGGGCAGGAATCTGTGGCGCATCATGCCGACACCCCAACGCCACCCCCGGCCGGTCTGGGTCCCCCCGTCCTCACCCGACCCGGTCGTCCGTGAACTCTCCTCTCCTGCTCCCGTGCCCGTCAGTGCCGACGACGTGCTCACCCAGGAGATGCCGCTCGTGCAGCGGCGTTCCGTCCGATCCCACAGCACGGTGCGCCGGGCCCGCCCGCCGGCTGCGGCCCGGCGCCGGTCGCGTCTCACCACGGAGCCCCGCCCGCTCGTGGGTGGCCGCGCCCGGGTGCGCTTCTCCCGCCTGGCCTGGGCCGCGGCCGTGCCGCTGGTGATCGTGCTGCCGCTGCTGCTCAGCTCGTCGGCCGGCTACACCGGTGACTTCGTGCTCGAGATGTCGCTGGCCACGGGCCTTCTCGCGGCGTCGTTCCTGGTGATCGTGACCGTGTCGATCAGCCGCAGCCGCTCGCTGACCAAGGCGTTCGGCATCGAGCAGCTGATCGTCTCGCACCGCTGGTTCGGGATCCTGACCATGGTGATGGTGCTCGTGCACACCGCTCTGGTCATCCTCGACGACCCGGGGGAGAACCTCGCCCTCGTCACCTGGGTGCACGCGCCGCCCCGCGCGCGCAACGCCACCGTCTCCACGCTGGCGATCGTGGCCATCTGCCTGTTCGCGATGTTCCGCCGCAAACTCAGGTGGCCGTACGAGGTCTGGCGCTGGATCCACATCACGCTGGCGGTGCTCGCCCTGGTCACCGCCGGGTTCCACGTCTACCTGCTGAACCACCTGATCCGGAACCCGGTGATGCGGGCCTGGTTCGTCGGCATCGCCGCCGTGGTGCTGATGACGCTGACCCGGCGCTGGATCGTGCGGCCCCTGCTGCACCACGACCGGCGTTACGTGGTGCAGCAGGTCGTTCAGGAGTCGCCCGTCGTCAGCACGCTGGTGCTGGCGCCGCGCCACAACTGGCAGCCCGGACTGCGTTTCCTGCCGGGCCAGTTCGCCTGGATCCGCTTCGACAGCTTCCGCCGGCCCTGGGAGGAGCACCCGTTCACCATCGCCTCCAGTGCCGACCGGCCGCGCGAGATCGAGTTCACGATCCGGCACGTCGGCGACTTCACCCGGGGCGTGGGACGGCTGCGGGTAGGGGCCGTGGTGCGTCTCGACGGACCCTACGGCGACTTCACCGTGGACATCCGCCAGAAGCGTCCGCTGCTCCTGATCGCCGGAGGCGTCGGGGTCACGCCGATGATGAGCATCCTGCGAACCCTGGCCCACCGCGACGACTTCCGGCCCGCCGTGCTCATCATGGCCGCCCGCCACGAACGCGACCTGCTGTTCCGTGCCGAGCTCCGCGAACTGTCGGCGCACCTGCCGCTGCGGGTGATCGAGGTGCTGTCGGCGCCGCCCGAGCACTGGACCGGCCAGCGCGGACGCGTCGACGCCGGCGTGCTCCACACCGCACTGCCCTCACGCCGTGAACGCACCGAGACCGACGTCTACATCTGTGGTTCCCCGCCGATGGTGGGCGGCGCGCTCGCCGGGCTGCGGCGTCTGCGGGTGCCGGCCCACCTGATCCACACCGAGCAGTTCGACATGATCTGAGTCAGGAGACCGTCTTCATGCAACGCCGATCCTCGTCCCCGTTCCTCCGTCTCACCGTCGCGTTCGCCATCGCCGTCGCGCTGATCACCACGACGATGCGGGCCGAACCCGGCCGGCTCTCGAACCCGCTGGAGCTCATCGGTTTTCACCACGACACCGGCTGCCAGGCCCTGGTGGTCGAAGCCCCGGACCCAACCGCGTCCGGAACCGACCCAGGCCATTGAGGCGGCCGCCGACTTGACCGAGGGGCGCCCGCCTCGAGCGGTGCCCCGCCTCGAGCGGTCCCCCGATCCAAGCGGTCCCCCGCCTCGAGCGGTGCCCCGATCCAAGCGGTCCCCCGATCCAAGCAGTCCCCCGCCTCGAGCGGTGCCGCGATTCAAGCAGCGCCCCGATTCAAGGAGTGCCGCGATTCAAAAGGCGCCCCGGCCGGCGCGCCTCGACCGAAGCGGGCGCGCTGCCCACGTGGTGCCCTGACCCGAGCCAGGCGCTCACACCCGTGGAGCCCGACCAGTTCGGCGGCCTTGTTCGCAGATGACGGAGGCGGCGCCTCTCTCTGGTGGGAGCAGCGACACCCCCTATGCCGAAAAGGTATAACGGGTGTTGCTGCTCCCCGGCGCAAGGTGCCTCATCCGGTGCCGAGAACGAGATCGCCGGAGGTGGGGCGGTCAGCCGTGCACCGCCCCACCCCCGGCTCAGTCCGCCGGAGAAGCCCCTGCTCACCGACCAGCGCCGCTCACCGACCAGCGCCGCTCACCGACCAGGGCCGCTCACCGACCAGCGCCGCCCGCCGTGAGGTTTCGGACTGCCAATAGGTCCAGACTGCCGTCAGGTTCGGACTGCCGACAGCTTCGGCCCGCCAGCCCGCCAGTCCGCCGGCCAGCCCGCAGGATCAGTCGGCGGTGATGGCCCTCAGCACGTCCAGGCGCACCGCGCGCCAGGCGGGCAGGATGGCCGCGATCATCCCGGCCACGGCCGACGAGACCAGCACGATGAACAGCGTCATCCACGGGATGGAGAGGATCTCCAGCCCCTGCGACACCAGTGCCCGCTGCAACACGAGCCCGAGCACCAGGCCCAGAGCCATGCCCAGCACCGCCCCGAACACCGCCGTGCTGACCGATTCCGCGCTGATCATCCGCCGCAGCTGACGCCGGCTCATGCCGACCGCCCGTAGCAGGCCGATCTCCCGGGTGCGCTCGAAGACCGACAGAGCCAGCGTGTTGATGATGCCGAGCACGGCGATCAGCACGCTCAGGGCCAGCAGCGCGTAGATCAGGTAGAGCAGCTGGTTGATCTGCGCCGCCTGGGCCTCCGCGAACTCCTCGCCGTTCTGCACCGAGACCACCAGGAACGGCTCGACGGTCTTCTCGAGTGCGGAGCGCAGCTGGGCCGTGTCCGAGCCGTCGGACTTCACGTAGAGCAGGAAGTCGCCCTGCTGGGCCGGGGGAACGGTCTCGGCGTACAGGTCTAGCGGGATCATGATCTTCGGGTTGTTCAGCGCCTGCGAGTCCTCGAAGATCCCTCCCACCGTGAGCACCTGGCCGCTCTTGGCGCCGATCTCGGCCGGCGGCAGCCGGTCCCCGACCTTCCAGCCCTCCTCGTCGGCCGCGGTCTGGCTGATCACCGCGTCACCGGAGTCGATCGACTCCAGCGACCCGGCGTTCACCGTGACCCGGACGTTCTCCTTGATGGCCCGGGGATCCACCGCGAGCGCGAACGCCGCCTGCCCGTCGATGCGCATCGGCGCCGAGCGGATCGGGGCCACCGAGGTGACGCCCGGCATTCCGGCCACCTCGTCGGCGACCGTGGTCGGGATGACGCTCGCGCCACCGGTGCTCAGCACGTAGTCGGCGGTGAGCTCGCTGTCGACGATCTCGGACACGCTGGCGTTGGCCGACGAGGCGAACACCCCGACGCTCGACATCAGCGCCAGGCCGATCATCAGCGCGCTGGCCGTGGTGGCCGTGCGCCGCGGGTTGCGCAGCGCGTTCTCGCGGGCCAGCCGGCCGACGGTGCCGTAGATCCGGGTGTAGGGCGCCGCGACCAGGCGCACCACCGGGCGGGTCAGCCAGGGGGCGGCCACCAGCAGGCCGAGGAGCAGCAGCGCCGCGCCCAGCCCGATGAGCGGCCAGTTCGGGTCGTCACCGAGCGAGCTGGGCGTGATGGCGGCGGCCCCGAGGATCACCAGGACCAGCCCGATGATGCCGCGGCGCAGCACCCCACCGGGCGGGGGCTGGGTGTCGTCGCGCAGGGCGGCGATCGGGGCGACCCGGGCCGCCCGCAGGGCCGGCATGACCGCCGAGGCCATCGTGACCACGAGCCCGACCAGCAGGCTGATCAGCACCGTGGTCGGGGTGACGGGCAGGCCGCCGGTGATCTCCAGGCCGACGGTCTCGACCAGAGCCTGCAGACCGGCCGCCAGCAGCACCCCCAGGCCCAGACCGATCGCCGAGCCGACCAGGCCGAGGATCGCGGCCTCGCCGAGCACCACCCGCAGCACCTGACCGCGCGAGGCCCCCACCGCACGCAGCAGCGCCAGCTCCCGGGTGCGCTGGGCCACCAGCATCGAGAACGTGTTGGCGATGATGAACGCGCCGACGAACACCGCGATCGAGGCGAAGATCAGCAGGAACGTGGTGATGAAGCCGATGCCCGACGCGACAGCGTCTTTCGACTCCTCGTAGAGCTGCTCTCCGGTGATGACCTCGGTGCCGGAGGGCACGACCGCCTGCACCCGGTCGCGCAGCTCCTGCTCGCCGACCCCGCTGTCGGCGCCCAGGGTGAACGACGGCACCTGGCCGTCGGGGGCCCAGGTGTCGATGGCGGTCTGCTCGTCGAGCAGCACCAGGGTGGCGCCGGCCAGGCCGGAGCCGAAGTCGAAGGCGCCGGTGATCGTCACGTCCTGCGGGTCGTTCTGGATGAGCGCCCGGGTGGTGTCGCCGACCTTGAGATCGGCCAGCTCGAGCGTGGTCGACTCGACGATCACCTCGCCCTTCTTCTGCGGTGCGCGCCCCTGCGTGAGGTCGACCACCGGATCGTCGGGGGAGTAGCCGAAGCCGAGGTTGGGCGCACCGCCGTTGCGGGCGGCGGTGCCGTTCCTGCCGACCAGGATCGCCGTGCCGTTCATGTCGGGGGCGACCCGGGCCACGCCGTCGACGGCCTCGAGTTTCTCGCGCAGCGAGAGCGGCAGCGGCTCACGCTGTTTCGAGCCGTCGAACGAGGTGGTGTCGAGCTGCTGCCCGCGCACCTGAACGTCGGTGCCGGCGGTGGTCTGCTCGACGATGCCGTCGAACGTGCGGTTGATGCTGCCGCTCAGCACCAGCGTGCCGGCGACGAGCGCCACCCCCAGGCAGACCGCGAGTGCCGTGAGCGCGAAACGCAGCCGGTGGGTGAAGATTCCCTTGACGGTGACCTTGAACATGTCAGCTGCGCCGTCCGGTCGCGTCGAAACCGCGCATGCGCTCGAGCACCTTGTCGGCCGTCGGGTCGACCATCTCGTCGACGATCGAGCCGTCGGCCAGGAACAGCACGCGGTCGGCGTACCCGGCGGCGACCGGGTCGTGCGTGACGATGACGATGGACTGCCCGAACTCGCGCACCGAGTTCTGCAGGAACGACAGGATCTCGGCGCTGGCCCGGGAGTCGAGGTTGCCGGTCGGCTCGTCGGCGAACACGATGGCCGGGCGGCTGACCAGGGCCCGGGCGCAGGCCACGCGCTGCTGCTGACCGCCGGACAGCTCGGTGGGCCGGTGGCCGAGCCGGTCGCGCAGCCCGACGGTGTCGACCACGGTGTCGAACCAGGCCTGGTCGACCTTGCGCCCCGCGATGTCGAGCGGGAGCGTGATGTTCTCCCTGGCCGTCAGCGTCGGCACCAGGTTGAACGACTGGAAGATGAAGCCCAGGCGGTCGCGCCGCAGCTGGGTGAGCGCCTTGTCCTTCAACCCGCGCACCTGCACGCCGTCGATCTCGACGTCACCGCCGGTGGGCTTGTCGAGGGCGGCCATGCAGTGCATGAGCGTGGACTTGCCCGAACCGGAAGGGCCCATGATGGCGGTCATCTCGCCCCGCCCGAAGTCGACGCTCACCCCGCGCAGGGCCGCCACCTGGGCCTCGCCCTGACCGTAGATCTTCTGCAGATCAATCGCTCTCGCGATCGCTTCGGTTCCCACCCTGAACTCCCCTGAGTTTCGTCTTCGGAACTGCGCGGGGACGGTCGTGTCCCCCCACCTGAGACCACCTGAGATCACCTGGAACATCCGGCGCGACGGTGAGCCGGAGCACCGGCCCGGACGGCTTTCCGAGGTGCCGCGTCCGGGTCCGGACCCATTACGCCCGAGGTGTCTGCCCCCACACCTCGGGTGCCTCCCTGATACTGACCCCGATCTTGCTCGATCCGGAGCCAGGGGTGGTGCACCGCCCGCTGGTCATCTTGCCGTCCGGGCGGTCGGCCGAGCCGCGACCGGGCCGTGCGCGTGCACGTAGTGCCACGTGAGTAACGAGCCGCGGGACGCGGCGTCAGATACGGCTCATGCGGGCTCCACGAGGACGGGCCCGGCCGGCGGCACGCCCGGTGAGGCCCGGGTCAGCAACCGCTCGAGCGCGTCGGCCGGCACCGGCGGCGCGGTGCCGCCCTGGGCCGGGCAGATCGCCCGGTGGTCGCACCAGGAGCACAGGCGGCCGGGGGACGGGCGCCAGTCGCCGGTGCGGGCGGCCAGGGTGATGGCCTCCCACAGCGCCTTCACCTTGCGCTCGACCGCGAGCAGGTCGGCCGCGTCGGGCTCGTAGCGCAGGATCTCGCCGTCGCCCAGGTAGACCAGCTGCAGCATGGTGGGCAGCACGTCGCGCGAGCGCCACAGCACCAGCGCGTAGAACTTCATCTGGAACAGCGCCCCGGCCTCGAACGCCTCGGACGGCGCCCGCCCGGTCTTGTAGTCGACCACCCGGAGCCGCCCGTCGGCGGCCACGTCGAGCCGGTCGACGTAACCGCGCAGCACTAGCCCGTCGTCGAGCGTGGTCTCGACGTACAGCTCGCGGTCGGCCGGCTCGAGCCGGTTCGGGTCTTCGAGGGCGAACCAGCGCTCGATCAGCCGCTCCGCCGAGACCAGCCACTTCTCCAGCCCCTCGCCCGAGGCGAACAGCTCCGCCGCCTCCGCGCGCTCCTGCTTGACCTGCTCCCAGGTCGGCCGCAGCAGCTCGAGCGCCGCCTGCGGGGTGCGCTCCCCGGCGGGCCGGTCGAACAGCTTCTCGAGCACGGCGTGCACCAGCGTGCCGCGCACCGCGGCCGGGCTCGGCGCCTCGGGCAGCCGGTCGATCACGCGGAAGCGGAACAGCAGCGGGCACTGCATGAAGTCGGAGGCCCGGGACGGGCTGAGCGCTGCTGCCATACCGAAAACCCTAGACGCGGGGTCCGACAGTTCTGGGGAAGCCCGGAATGTCCGCCCGACACGGTGATCGACCTGCCTTAACATCCTGCACGTGACCAACCCCGGGCCAGGCGGACAGATCTCCCGCCGCACGAGCGGCCGGGCCCGATGAGCCAGGGCGAGCAGAGCACCGAGCAGAGCGGCGAGCAGAGCACCGAGTCCGGCATCCGCCTGGGCCGCGTCGGCCCGGTACCGGTGTACCTGCGTCCCTCGTGGTTCCTCATCGCCGTCGCGATGACCCTGCTGTTCGCGCCCACCGTGCGCGCCTGGGTCGACGTCACCGGCGCCGGGGTCTACCTGATCAGCTTCGTCTTCGCCCTGATCCTGCTGCTGTCGGTGTTCGTGCACGAGGCCGCCCACGCCGTCGCCGCCGCGGCCACCGGCACCCCGGCCACCGCGATCGTCCTCGACCTGTGGGGCGGGCACACCGCGTTCGACACCCCCTCGCCGCAGCCCTGGCGCGCCGTGGTGGTGGCCGTCGTGGGCCCGCTGTCCAACGTCCTGATCGCGTTCACCGCGCACCAGTTCGTCGACGCCGCCCCGCACGGCAGCGTGGCGCGCCTGCTGCTGGCCGCGACCGCCACCTCCAACCTGGTGGTCGCCGTCTTCAACGCGCTGCCGGGTCTGCCGCTCGACGGCGGCCGGGTGCTCGAGGGCATCGTCTGGCGCATCAGCGGCGACCGCCTGACCGCGGCCGTCTTCGCCGGGCACGCCGGGCGGGTGGTGGCGGTCGGCACCCTGGTCTACGCCGGCTTCGCCGTCCTGACCGGTGAGCACAGGCCCGCCAGCGCGTTCTGGCTGGTGCTGGTCGGCGTGCTGCTGTGGCGTGCCGCCGGGCAGGCGGTCGAGGTGGCGCGCTGGAACATCCGCGCCGACGCCGTGCTGGTCGACGACCTGCTCCAGCCCGCCGTGTCCGTGCCCTCCAACGCCACCGTGGCCGGCGCCCTGATGTCCGCCGCCGGCGCCGGGGCCACCGCCGTGGTGGTCCTCGACGTCTACGGCCGGCCCTCCGCCATCGTCGACGAGCGCGCCGCCGCCGGGGTGCCCGCCGCCCGCGCCGAGGAGGTCCGGGCCGGCACCGTCGCCGAGGCCCTGCCCGCCGGGGCCGTGCTCAGCACCGGGCTGGCCGGGCAGTCCCTGATCCAGGCGCTGCAGGACGTGCCGACCGCCCGTTACGCCGTGCTGGGCGACGACGACGCCGTGATCGGGGTCCTCGACTGGGAGGACGTGGCCCGCTTCGTGGCCCCCTGAGAACAAAACCGCGACCCGGCAGCGACAGCCGCACCGACGCGTCCAAAAGCACCTGAGCCCTGAGAAGCCCGAGCAGGCCCGGAAGCACCGACCCCGCGCGACCCACCCCCGCGCCGCCCATAGACTCGCTCCTCATGACCGAAGCACCCCCCGCCCCCACCGGCGCCGATCACCGCCGGGGCCCGTTCCGGGCCGGTGACCGGGTGCAGCTCACCGACCCCAAGGGCCGGCTGCACACGATCACCCTCGACCCGGGCAAGCAGTTCCACACCCACCGCGGGTTCTTCCGCCACGAGGAGCTGATCGGCGAGCCCGACGGCTCGGTCGTGCGCAACACCGCCGGCGTCGAGTACCTGGCGCTGCGCCCGCTGCTCGCCGACTACGTGCTGTCGATGCCGCGCGGTGCCGCCGTGGTCTACCCGAAAGACTCGGGCCAGATCGTGCAGATGGCCGACATCTTCCCCGGCGCCCGGGTGATCGAGGCCGGCGTGGGGTCCGGTGCCCTCACGATGTCCCTGCTCAGGGCCGTGGGCGACACCGGCCTGGTGCACTCCTACGAGCGCCGCGAAGACTTCGCCGACATCGCCCGGGCCAACATCGAGACGTTCTTCGGCGGTCCGCACCCGGCCTGGCAGATCACCGTGGGTGACGTCGCCACCGACGTGGTGGAGACCGACGCCGACCGTTTCGTGCTCGACCTGCTGGCGCCCTGGGACTGCCTCGAGGCGGTGGCCAAGGCGCTCGTGCCCGGCGGCGTGCTGATCTGCTACGTGGCCACCGCCACCCAGCTGTCCCGCACCGCCGAGGCGCTCAAGGCCGACGGCCGCTTCACCGAGCCCACGGCCTGGGAGTCGATGGTGCGCGGCTGGCACCTCGAGGGTCTGGCCGTGCGCCCGCAGCACCGCATGGTGGGCCACACCGGCTTCCTGCTGACCACCCGGCGGATGGCCGACGGCCTCACCGCCCCCGCCCGCCGTCGCCGCCCCGCGAAGGCCGCCTCGGAGAACGAGGCGGGCGTGGCCGAGGCCTGGAGCGAGTGGACGGCCGAGGACCTCGGCGAGCGCGCGGTGTCCGACAAGAAGGTCCGCAAGGTGCGGCGTGACGTCACCGCGACCCGGGAGAACCCCGAGGAAGAGACCGCCCCAGGTTTCGATCCCGCTAATTGATGCCCGTCTGCTCTGGCTTTTTCGCGTCCGGCGGGTAATGGTTCTGAGCCAACGGGATGCCTGGCATGGGCCGAACGGTGGAGAGATCTCGGTCACGTTGCTTGTTCAGCTACGAACAGTCAAGTGACCATGGGTTCACCCAAGGTGACGCCATACGTGCCAGGATGACTGCTTTCCCGGCTGACGACGGAGTCACCGGGCGCGAGATTTCATCTCGTGGATGGATTTACGTCGTCGGGTCGTTGGACGCGATGACGAGCAAAGGTCGGCAGCGTCGACCTTGCGCCGGACGGGAGGGTTACCGCCATGACCGACCACAGCAGCGGGTACGGCCTTGACGAGGCCGCGCTACGGCGCGAGATCGTTCGCCTCCAGCAGGAGGTCGAGCGACTCTCGGCGGCGCGGATTCCAGGGGCGGCGGGCGACGAGATCGACCGTCTCCGGGCCCAGGTCAATCAGCTCGGGTCCCAGAACGAGCGCCTCGCGGGCACCCTCCGCGACGCGCGTGAGCAGATCGTCCAGCTCAAGGCCGAGGTGGACCGGCTGGCGCAGCCGCCCAACACCTTCGCGGTCTTCCTCGCGCCGGCCGAGGACGGAACGGTCGAGGTCATCAGCTCCGGCCGCAAGATGCGGGTGTCGGTGAGCCCCTCGATCGAGGTCGAGGAGCTGCGGGCGGGCCAGGAGGTCATGCTCAACGAGGCCTTCAACGTGGTCGCGGCCCGGCAGTTCGAGAAGACCGGCGAGATCGTCATCCTCAAGGAGATCCTCGACGACGGCGAGCGCGCCCTGGTGGTCGCGCACGCCGACGAGGAACGCGTCGTGCACCTGGCCGGGGAGCTGCGCGACGGCACCGTCAAGCTGAAGATCGGCGACGCGCTGACGATGGACCCGCGGGCGGGTTTCGCGTTCGAGCGGGTGCCGCGCGCCGAGGTCGAGGAGCTCGTCCTCGAAGAGGTCCCGGACATCGACTACTCCGACATCGGTGGCCTGGGGCCGCAGATCGCCAACATCCGCGACGCCGTGGAGCTGCCGTTCCTGCACCCCGAGCTGTACCGCGAGCACGGCCTGAAGGCCCCCAAGGGCGTGCTGCTCTACGGTCCTCCCGGCTGCGGCAAGACGCTGATCGCCAAGGCGGTGGCGCGCTCGCTGGCCAAGAAGGCGGCCGAGGCGCGGGGCCTGAAGGACTCCAAGAGCTACTTCCTCAACGTCAAGGGCCCGGAGCTGCTCAACAAGTACGTCGGTGAGACCGAGCGGCACATCCGGCTGATCTTCAGCCGGGCCCGCGAGAAGGCCTCCGAGGGCACGCCCGTGGTGGTGTTCTTCGACGAGATGGAGTCACTCTTCCGCACCCGTGGCTCGGGTGTCTCCAGTGACGTCGAGACCACCATCGTGCCGCAGCTGCTCAGTGAGATCGACGGTGTCGAGCGGCTCGAGAACGTCATCGTGATCGGTGCCTCCAACCGGGAGGACATGATCGACCCGGCCATCCTGCGGCCCGGCCGGCTCGACGTGAAGATCAAGGTGCAGAGGCCCGACGCCGAGGGCGCCAAGGACATCTTCACCAAGTACCTGACCGAGGATCTCCCGCTGCACCCCGACGACCTCGACGCCAACGGCGGCTCGCGCAGCGGCACGGTCGACGCGATGATCCAGCGCACGGTCGAGCGGATGTACGCCGAGACCGAGGAGAACCAGTTCCTGGAGGTCACCTACGCCAACGGTGACAAGGAGATCCTCTACTTCAAGGACTTCAACTCCGGCGCGGTGATCCAGAACATCGTCGACCGGGCCAAGAAGGGCGCGATCAAGAACTTCCTGGACTTCGGTCAGCGGGGCATCCGGCTGCAGCACCTGCTGGACGCCTGCGTCGACGAGTTCAAGGAGTCCGAAGACCTGCCCAACACCACCAACCCCGACGACTGGGCGCGGATCTCGGGCAAGAAGGGTGAGCGGATCGTCTACATCCGCACGATCATCCAGGGCAAGCAGGGCACCGAGCCGGGCCGTTCGATCGACACGGTGGCCAACACCGGGCAGTACCTGTAAGCGGTTCCGGTCGGCTCCCGTTCGCGGGGGCCGACCGGTCTCGTTCTTCCGGATGAAGGACGACGTGGTCGCCGGCCGCGGTCCGGAAGGCGTCCGGGGGTGGCTGGGTTCTGCTGGTCGCCGGCCGTCGATGAGGCCCTGGGTGCCTGGTCACGGTGGACGTGCCGGTCATGTCGGGCGGTCGGGTCACCGTACGGCGACAGGGCCTTTCGAGGCCGCGCGCAGGGCGGCGAACCGGGCGGCGATGCGCCAGCCGGCGGTGGTGACGGCCAGGAACACGGTGGCGACGACCACGAACGAGACCGGGGTGCCGTCGTTCTGCACCGCGCTGCGCAGGATCATGCCGATGAGAAGGGTTTTCACCAGCACCATGGCGCAGCCGGACAGGCTCGCCGGGGCCAGCCGGAACGCGACCACCCCGACGTAGCCACCGGCCACGCCGAGCCAGAACGGCCAGCCGGTGGTGAGCAGCCCCGCGAGGGTGATGCCCTCCTCGTGGGAGTTGCGGCCGACGGCGACGAAGACCAGCACGCAGACCACGTCGGCGAGGGCGGCGACGCCCAGGGCACGACCGTCCAGGCGGGTGGGGGATGAGCTCATGACCGACAATCCTTCCGGGGTGCCCGGCGCGGTTCCGCGGGGGTGCCAGCGTAGCCACCGAGCCGGGTTCGACCGGGCCGAACCGGCCACCTCGTCCGAGGCGTCACGGAGGGCGTCACGGAGGGCGTCACGGAGGGCGTCACGGAGGGCGTCACGGAGGGCGTCACGGAGGGCGTCACGGAGGGCGTCACGGAGCGCGTCACGGAGCGCCTCACGGAGCGCCTCATGGGGGGCCTCGGGCGAGGCGTCACGCGAGGTGCCCGGGTGGTTGTCGGACCCGGCGCCTAGGCTGGCTCCATGAGCGCGACGATGGCTGGGCCGACCACGGGGCAGACCGCGGGGCAAACGGCGGGGCAGACGGCGGGGCTCCGGTGACCGCCCGCCGGGTGATGGGAATCGAGACCGAGTACGGGGTCTCCGCCCCGGGCGACCCCGCCGCCAACGCGATGCTGATGTCGTCGCAGGTGGTGAACGCCTATGCGGCGCCGCTGGGCAGCCGCGCCGGGCGGGCCCGCTGGGACTACGAGGACGAGGCGCCGCTGCGCGACGCCCGGGGCTGGGAGATCAGCCGCGACAGCGCGCACGCCAGCCAGCTCACCGACGCCCCCGAAGACCCGGGCCTGGCCAACGTCATCCTCACCAACGGCGCCCGGCTGTACGTCGACCACGCGCACCCGGAGTACTCCTCGCCCGAGGTCATGAGCCCGCGTGACGTGGTGCTGTGGGACAAGGCCGGTGAGCGGGTCATGCTCGAGGCGGTGCGGCGGATCGCGGCCAACCCGGGCCTGGGCGACGTCAACCTCTACAAGAACAACACCGACAACAAGGGCGCCTCCTACGGCACCCACGAGAACTACCTGATGCGCCGGTCCACGCCGTTCGCCGACGTGGTCAAGTACCTCACGCCGTTCTTCGTCACCCGGCAGGTGTTCACGGGCGCGGGCCGGGTCGGGCGCGGGCAGGACGGCACCGGCACCGGCTTCCAGATCTCCCAGCGTGCCGACTTCTTCGAGGTCGAGGTGGGGCTCGAGACCACCCTCAAGCGGCCCATCATCAACACCCGCGACGAGCCGCACGCCAGCGCCGACAAGTACCGCCGCCTCCACGTCATCATCGGCGACGCGAACCTCTGCGAGCCGGCCACGCTGCTCAAGCTCGGCACCACCAACCTGGTGCTGGCGATGATCGAAGACGCGGCGTTCACCCGTGACCTGTCGATCGAGCGCCCCGTCGGCACGCTGCACGACATCTCGCACGACCCCACGCTCAAGCAGCAGGTGACCCTGCGCGACGGCCGCTCGATGACCGCCCTCGAACTGCAGTGGCTGTTCTTCGAGCAGGTCAGCGCCTACGTGTCCGACCGCTACGGTGACGACGCCGACGAGGCCACCGTCGAGGTGATGCACCGCTGGGAGAGCGTGCTCAGCCGTCTCGGCGAAGACCCGATGCTCTGCGCCCGCGAGCTCGACTGGGTGGCGAAACTGCGCCTGCTCGAGGGTTTCCGCAACCGCGAGGGCCTCAACTGGGACGCCCACCGCCTGCAGGCCATCGACCTGCAGTACGCCGACGTGCGCCCGGAGAAGGGCCTGTACCACCGTCTGGCCTCGCGCGGTCAGGTCGAGCGGGTGGTCACCGACGAGGAGATCACCGAGGCCGTGCACGAGCCGCCGCACGACACCCGGGCCTACTTCCGCGGTCGCTGCCTGGCCCGCTACGGCGAGCACGTGGCCGCGGCCAGCTGGGACTCGGTGATCTTCGACATCCCGGGCCGGGGCGCCCTGCAGCGGGTGCCCACGCTCGACCCCTCCCGGGGCACGAAGGAGCACGTCGAGAGTCTTCTGCAACGCTGCGAGACGGCCGCCGATCTGGTGGACGCCCTGGCGGCGGAGTAGACAGCGGAGTGTTTTCGCTCCGGTACGCGTTGTCGATCACGTAATTCTTCCCGGACAGTGGGCTACGGCACGCGCCGAAAACGCGATCCCATGCCTAGGATCACTGCAAGGAAGCTCGCAACTGAGCGCAGGAGGCAGTCATGGCCGGTCAGGAACAGCAGCGCCCGACCCGACGCGACGACGAGCCGGCCGACGACGCCGCTCCCGCGGCGCCGCCCGCGGGTGGTGCGGCGCAGTCCACCGACGCCGACGTGGACGCGATCCTCGACGAGATCGACGACGTCCTGGAGAGCAACGCCGAGGAGTTCGTCAAGGGCTTCGTGCAGAAGGGCGGCCAGTGACGGCAGCCCCCTGGTGCGGACCGGGCCCCCGGGTCCGGTTCCGCTCCCGACGCTGCCCTCGCCCCGCCGCCACCACGGCCATTTCGCCGTCCGGGGAAAACTTTTCACGTCTTCCCGGTGAGCGAACGCCGTCCGTCTGGATAGGGTTTCAGCCGTGACTGCCGATCCCTTCCGTGAAGGGCGGTTGCCGGAGGCGTTCTTCGCTCCGGGCAACTCCTCGTTCACGGACTTCCTCGCCGCCCACGCCGCCCACCTACTGCCCGGCCGTAGCCTCCCCACCGGAGCTGCCGGAGTCGCCGGAGCCGCCGTGCCCGAGCTGCCGCACGCGACCACGATCGTCGCCGCCACGTTCGACGGCGGGGTCGTCATGGGAGGCGACCGGCGCGCCACGATGGGCAACTACATCGCCCACCGCGAGATGGAAAAGGTCTACCCGGCCGACGACTACTCGGCCGTCGGCATCTCCGGCACCGTCGGGCCCGCCATCGAGATGATCCGGCTCTTCCAGGTCGAGCTGGAGCACTACGAGAAGATCGAGGGCGCCCTGATGTCCCTCGAGGGCAAGGCCAACCGCCTGGCCACCATGCTGCGGGGCAACCTGCCGATGGCCATGCAGGGTCTCGCCGTCGTGCCGCTCTACGCGGGCTACGACCTCGACCGCAACGTCGGGCGCATCTTCTCCTACGACATCAGCGGTGCCCGCTACGAGGAGCACAGCTACCACAGCACCGGCTCCGGGTCGCTGTTCGCCAAGGGCTCGCTCAAGAAGCGCTGGCGTCCGGGCCTGAGTGCCGACGAGACCGTCTCCGTGGTGCTGGAGTCGCTGCAGGACGCGGCCGACGACGACTCCGCCACCGGCGGTTCCGACGCCGGCCGGCGCATCTACCCGGTGATCGTGGTGGTCACCGCCGAGGGCTACCGCCGCCTCACACAAGACGAGACCGAGGCCGCGTTCCGGGCCCTGACCGAGCGGGGTGACGCACGATGAGCATGCCGTTCTACGTCCCGCCCGAGCAGCAGATGAAAGACCGGGCCGACTACGCCCGGCGCAACATCGCCCGCGGCCGCCCGGTCATCGTGCTCGGCTACGACAACGGCATCGCCTTCGTCGCCGAGAACGCCTCGCGCTCGCTGCACAAGATCAGCGAGATCTACGACCGCATCGCCTTCGCCGCGGCCGGGCGCTACAACGAGTTCGAGAACCTGCGGGTGGCCGGCGTGCGCTACGCCGACCTGCGCGGCTACTCCTACGACCGCAGCGACGTCACGGCCCGCGGCCTGGCCAACGCGTACGCCCAGATCCTGGGCAACGTGTTCACCCAGGACTCCAAGCCGATGGAGGTGGAGCTGGCGGTCGCGCAGGTGGGGGAGACCCCCGAGACCGACCAGATCTACCGCCTCACCTACGACGGATCCGTCGCCGACGAGCAGGGTTTCGTGGTGATGGGCGGCCAGGCCGACGCCATCGCCACCGGCATGCAGGAGCGGTGGCGGCCCGGCCTGACCCTGTCGGCGGCGCTCACCCTGGCCGTCGAGATGCTCTCGCGCGACAGCGGTAACGGCAGCGGTGGCAACGGCACCGACACCCCCGGCGGGCGCACACTGACGTCCGACCGGCTCGAGGTGGCGGTGCTCGACCGGGCCCGGCCCCGGCGGGCGTTCCGCCGTCTCGGCGGGCAGCTGCTCGAGGCGCTCCTGGCGCCCGACGACCCCACCACCGACGTCCCCAGCAGCGACGACTCGCGGCCCGGCAAGCACGACACCCTCACCGGCGAGCAGGCTCCCGAGACGCCGGTGCCGCCCGCGCCGGCACCGGGCGACCCGGTGTCCAGCGAGCCCGACCAGCAGCCCGGGCACCCGGAGGGCGAAGGCGCATGACCGGATCGCTGCCGTTCGGGCCGGGTGGTTCCGCCACCGGGCCCGGCGGCGGCGTCCCGGCACCGCACGATTCAGGGCGTCCAGAGGCCGGCGTAACGGCAGAGGCAACGGCTGACGCCACGGCTGACGCACAGGTCCGCCCATCGGCAGACTCACCGGGAGGTGACTCCGGCGTGAACGCAATGCCGCACACTGGTGCCATTGGGCGAGAAGGCACCTACAGTAAGGGAATGGACCGCCGAATCTTCGGGCTGGAGACGGAATACGGGGTCACGTGCGCCTTCGAGGGGCAGCGCAAGCTGTCGCCCGACGAGGTCGCCCGTTACCTCTTCCGCAAGGTCGTCTCCTGGGGCCGCTCCAGCAATGTGTTCCTCCGCAACGGTGCCCGGCTGTACCTCGATGTCGGTTCGCACCCCGAGTACGCCACCCCCGAGTGCGACGACGTCCGCCACCTGGTCGTTCACGACCGCGCGGGTGAGCGCATCCTCGAGGGCCTGCTGGTGGACGCCGAGCGCCGGCTCCACGAGGAGGGCATCCAGGGCGACGTCTTCCTCTTCAAGAACAACACCGACTCGGCCGGCAACTCCTACGGCTGTCACGAGAACTACCTGGTCTCGCGGCACGGCGAGTTCGGCCGGATGTCCGACATCCTGATCCCGTTCCTGGTCACCCGGCAGATCCTGGTCGGGGCGGGCAAGGTGCTGCAGACCCCGCGCGGTGCGGTGTTCTGCCTCTCACAGCGGGCCGACCACATCTGGGAGGGCGTCTCCAGCGCTACCACCCGGTCGCGGCCGATCATCAACACCCGCGACGAACCCCACTCCGACGCCGAGCGTTACCGCCGTCTGCACGTCATCGTCGGCGACTCGAACATGTCCGAGACCACCACGATGCTCAAGGTCGGCGCCACCGACCTGGTGCTGCGCATGATCGAGGCGGGCGTGGTGCTGCGTGACCACACCCTGGAGAACCCGATCCGGGCGATCCGCGAGATCAGTCACGACCTCACCGGCCGGCGCAAGGTGCGCCTGGCCAACGGCCGCGAGGCCACGGCGCTCGAGATCCAGGAGGAGTACCTGGCCCGGGCCAAGGACTTCGTCGAGAGCCGCGGACTCCAGACCGACACCGTGAAGCGGGTTCTCGACCTCTGGGAGCGCGGTCTGCGGGCCATCTCGAGCGGCGACCTGTCGCTGGTCGACCGCGAGCTCGACTGGGTGATCAAGCACCGCCTGATCGAGCGCTACCGGGCCAAGCACAGCCTCCCGCTGAGCTCGCCCCGCATCGCGCGGATCGACCTGGCCTACCACGACATCCACCGCAACCGCGGCCTGCACTACCTGCTCATGAAAAAGGGCCTGGTGGAACGGGTCGGGGCCGACATCGAGGTGTTCGAGGCGACATCGGTGCCGCCGCAGACCACCCGGGCCAAGCTGCGCGGCGACTTCGTGCGGCGGGCCCAGGAACGGCGGCGCGACTTCACGGTCGACTGGGTGCACCTGAAGCTGAACGACCAGGCGCAGCGCACGGTTCTGTGCAAAGACCCGTTCCGGTCGGTCGACGAGCGGGTGGAGCGGCTGATCCAGAGCATGTGACGGGTGGGGTGGGTGCCGGGCACCCCCAGCAAAATGCCCTAGGGTGTTCGGCGTCCCGTTCCCACGACAAAGGTCGAACGTGCTCTCACGCAAAGCCCTCCTGCGGGCCGGCGCGGTTCTCGTAGCCGCTGCGGCCGTGGTCTCCGGCTGCTCCAGTGCCTCCTCCGGCGGCGATGCCGGCACGTCGAGCGCTACGACGACAGACATCGAGGCCATCAAGGTCTCCGGCAAGTTCGGCGAGGCGCCGAAGGTCGATGTACCCACGCCGTACTCCGCCGAGAAGACGACCCGGAAGATCATTTCCGAGGGCGACGGCGAGAAGGTCGAGGCGGGCCAGCGGGTCGGCATCGACTACGTGGGCATCAACGGTGCCGACGGCAAGAAGTTCGACAGCTCGTACGACAACGGGTCCACCGCCGCGTTCACGCTCGACGAGGGCAGCGTCATCAAGGGCCTGGTCACCGGCCTCGAGGGCGCCCCGGTCGGTTCCCGCGTGCTGATCGCGATCCCGCCGGCCGACGGCTACGGCACCTCCGGCGTCACCTCGGTCGGCATCGGCCCGACCGACACGCTGGTCTTCGTGGTCGACGTGCAGAGCTCCGCCGAGGTGCTGAAGCGGGCCTCCGGCAAGAAGGTCACCCCCAAGAAGGGCCTTCCCACGGTCAAGCTCGACTCCAAGACCGGTGAGCCCGCGATCACCCTGCCCGACTCCAAGGCCGGTGACTCGCTCGTCGTGCAGCCCCTGATCCAGGGCAGCGGCAAGAAGGTCGAGAAGGGCCAGAACATCACCGTCAACTACACCGGGGTGACCTGGCCGGGCGGCAAGGTGTTCGACTCCACCTGGACCAAGAAGACCACGGCGACCTTCCCGATCGGCCGCGGCCAGGTCATCAGCGGCTGGGACAAGGGCCTCGTCGGCAAGACCGTCGGCAGCCAGATCCTGCTGGTGATCCCGCCCGACGAGGGCTACGGCGCCGAGGGCAAGACCGAGGCCGGCATCAAGGGCACCGACACGCTCGTCTTCGTCGTCGACATCCTCGACGCGCAGGACGCCTCGTAACCCCCCTCGATTTGAGCCGTGGGCCGAGCTGAAGCAGGCTTACGGCGCCCTGACGAACGAGCAACCACCAAGGAGACACGCATGACCGAGCGCCAGCGTCCGGAGATCGACTTCCCCGAAGGGGAGCCGCCCACCGCGCTCACGATCACCGATGAGGTCGTCGGCGAGGGCGCCGAGGCCCAGGCCGGCAACACCGTCACCGCGCACTACGTGGGCGTGGCCTACTCCAGCGGCGACGAGTTCGACGCCTCCTGGAACCGCGGCGAGCCGCTGAAGTTCCGCCTCGGCGTCGGCCAGGTCATCGCGGGCTGGGACCAGGGCATCGCCGGCATGCGCGTCGGTGGCCGCCGTCGTCTGGTGATCCCGCCGGAGCTGGCCTACGGCTCCCGCGGTGCCGGTGGCGCGATCGGCCCGAACGAGACCCTGATCTTCGTCGTCGACCTGGTCGACGCCCGCTGATCACAGCACTCTCAGCGGCGCCCTCACCCCTCGGGGGTGGGGGCGCTCGTCTTTGGGGGGCCTGGGTCGATGAGGGACGTGGTGGTCCTCTCGACGTTCGGCCTCACCCTCCCGAGGTGGCCGGGCAATGGCGGACGCGGTGGCGGCCTGAGCGCGCCGGTTCCGGCCGCTCGCGCGGAGGCGACCTCACGCGATGAGGCGCGCTCTTCACCTGAGGAGCGATAACAGGCCCTTGCGGCCGAAAAAGTACGTGCCCCTGAGGCTGGTGACAGCATCCGCGGGTGTGCGCCCACATCCCACCGGGCGACTCGGCGCCGCCTGACTCGGCGCCGCCTGACTCGGCGCCGGCTGACTCGGCGCCGGCTGACTCGCGAGCCGGTCGAGACCGCCCGTCCCGAAGCGTGTGGCCGGGCCGGCGCGCTCCTTCTCCCTCAGGGGCCCCTTCAGTCTGACAGCAGGGACGCCGCGTGTCGCCCGGCTGCGGCGGCGGTCAGGAAGGCCGCCGGGTCGGCCGCGAGGTTGCGTCCCATCGTGGACAGGCCCACCGGGCTCTCCCTCAGGGCCTCGAGCAGGCCCTCGACGCCGACCCGGACCTCGCGGTGCCGGCCGGCCGGGGCCACGATCGCCCGCACCTGGCGGTCGATCAGGCGGGCGAGTTCGGGCAGGGGGATCGGGGGGTTGTCGCCCACGGCCGCCGACTCGGGATTGCCGCCCGGCAGCGGGACCGGTGCCGACGCTGGGGGCACCTCCCCAGCCCGAAGGGTCAGGGGGACCTCCGGCAGTGACGTGGTGAAGTCGGGCACGACGACATCGGCGGGCGCGAGCGCGACCCGGCCGTAGGCGGTCAGCGAGTGGTGCGAGACGCCCCGGTGACGCTCACGGGCGTCGGCGCCGGAGACCCGCAGCGAGGCAATCGGACGGCCGTTCAGCGTGGCGGCGGCGTTGACCACCTCACCGGCCTGCACTCCCGAGAACCCCCAGCGTGTGCCGGTACCCAGGTTGCCCGGCCCCTGGCTGACGATCGCCACGTCGACCTGGGCCACGTGCCTCGCCGCGAGCAGACCGGAGTGCACGCTGACCGCCTCGAGGTCACCGCCGAAGGCCTGGCCGACCGTGATGCAGGTGTCGAGCCAGCCCGCGTGCCGCAGACCGGCGACGGTACGGGAGAACCAGGCGGGCAGGGCGCCGCCGTCGGTCATCACGTAGGCGACGCGGGCCCGGGGCGCGGCCTGACGCAGCCCGGCCACGATCGCGGGCAGCGCGCTGTGCAGGTCGGCGACGACGACCGGCAGCCCCCGCAGGTCGTCCGCGTCCTCGAGCACGGCGTGGTGCTGGGACTCCTGCTCGTCCACGCCCAGCACCATCGCCTGCAGCGGCGTGTAGCGGGCCTTGACCAGGTGACCCGGGCCGGCCGGGGGATCGGCCGGCAGGGTGTCGAGAATCGCGACGACCAGGGCGTACCCTCCCGTGCCGAGACCCCGCTGCAGGGCGGTGACGTTGAGCAGGACGCGCTGCCCCACGCTCGGCCGGCCGACCAGCGCGGGGTAGGCCAGCGCGCGCCGGGTCTGCCCCTCGAGCTCGACCTCGTACTCGACCGCCCCGTCCCATTCGCGTCGTTCGGACGTGACACGGCCCTCTCGCCACAGAATCACGCGGCAGACCCTATCTCGGGCGGTCCGCGCCTCGGGTAGCTTAGGGCGGTGTCCTCGCGGCGTACCGAGCGGCTGCTCAATCTGGTGATCTGCCTCGCGGCTACCCGTCGGTGGCTGACGAAGGAGCAGATCCGGGCTGCTGTGCCCCAGTACGCCGACTGCGACACGGCCGAGGCCTTCGACCGGATGTTCGAGCGCGACAAGGAAGACCTGCGCGATCTCGGCATCCCGGTGGCCACCGGCACCGACGAGCGGTGGTTCGACGACGAGCCGGGCTACCGCGTCGACAGTGACGCCTACGCCCTGCCCCCGATCGAGCTCGACGCCCAGGAGCTGGCCGTGGTCGGTCTCGCCAGCCGGGTGTGGCAGCAGGCCAGCCTGGCCGGCCCGGCGGCGCGCGCCCTGACCAAGCTCACCGCGCTCGGCGTCGACATCGACGACGGCACGGCCGGTCTGGAACCCCGCATCCGCACGGCCGAGCCTGCGTTCGGCCCGCTCTACGCGGCCACCCGCGACCGGCAGGCGGTGACCTTCTCCTACCGCAAGCCCAACGGTGAGCTGGGCCTGCGCGAGCTCGAGCCGTGGGCCGTGGCCAGCCGCAACGGCCGCTGGTACCTGATCGGGCACGACCGCGGCCGGGGGGCGGCCCGGGTGTTCCGGCTGTCGCGGATCGAGAGCGACGTGAAGCGCAAGGGCCGGGCCGGGGCCTACGAGATCCCGGAGAACCTCGACGCCCAGGCCATGATCGGTAAGCATGTTCCCCCGGCCGACGAGCGGGTGGCCACCGTGCTGCTGCGCGCCGGCCGCGGGGCCGGGCTGCGGCGGCTGGCCTCGGCCGTCACCCCGTCCGCGGAGCGCGCCGGGTGGGACGAACTGCAGATCCGGATCGGGGACGCGGGGATGCTCGCCCAGACGATCGCCGGGCACGGGCCGGACGCGATCGCCGTGCAGCCCAAAGACCTGCGGGGCGAGGTGATCCGGCGGCTCAAGGGGGCGCTGGCTTCCCAGGCCGAGAGTCTCGACGACGCGGTGCGCCCGGTATGAGCGCCGTCGCCGCCACCGCGCGCCTGTCGCGGCTGCTGACCATGGTGCCCTGGCTGCTCAACCGGCCCGGGGTGGAGCTGCGGGAGGCCGCCCGGCACTTCAAGATCACCGAGCCGCAGCTGGTGAAAGACCTGGAGCTGCTGTTCGTCTGCGGCACCCCCGGGCACATGCCCGACGACCTGATCGCGGCCGAGTGGGACACCGGCCGGATCTACCTCGACAACGCCGAGGCGATCGCCCGGCCGCTGCGCCTGGACGCCGACGAGGCGATCGCGCTGATCGCCGGGCTGCGCACGCTCGCCGACCTGCCCGAGACGGGGGAGGTGGGCGAGCGCCGGGCGGTGGACTCGGCCCTGGTCAAGCTCTCCGCCGCCGCACAGGACGCGGTGGCCGCCGCCGGGCGCCTGGACATCGACCTCAGCCCGGGCCAGAGCGGCGTGGAAGACGCGCTGCGCACCGCCCGTGAGGCTCTGCGGGGGCACCGCCGCCTGCGCCTGCAGTACCTGGTGCCCGCCCGCGACGAGATCACCGAGCGGGACGTCGACCCGATGCAGGTCACCAGCATCGACGGCCGCTGGTACCTGGAGGCCTGGTGCCACCGGGCCGAGGGGGTGCGGCTCTTCCGCTTCGACCGGGTCGCCGGGCTGCGGGTGCTCGACGTCGACGGCACCCCACCGGCCGAGGCCGTCTCCCGGGCCGTGGACGACCAGCTGTTCACGCCCTCGCCCGACGACCTGGTGGTGACCCTCGAGGTCGAGCCTCGCGGGCGCTGGGTGGCCGAGTACTACCCGGTCGAGGAGACCGAGGAGCTGCCCGGCGGGCGGATGCGTGTGGTGATGCGGGTCGCCTCGCCCGGCTGGATCCCGGGCCTGGTGCTCCGCCTCGGCGGGGCGGGACGCATCGTCGATCCGCCGGGGCTGGCCCAGGACGTGGTCGACACGGCCTCCGTAGCCCTCGCCGCCTACCAGGAGACGGCCCTGCCGGCGCAGCACGACCCGTCACATTGAGTCACGCCCCGCCCCCGAACAGCCGGGGACCGGGCGGTGGGACGCCGTAACCAGCCCGTCATTTCGCGGCGACGGGTTGTGCCGCTTTGTCGGAACCCGTTCCGGTCCGGACGGTTGCGCCGTACGGCTGACGTGGATCCGGCCCAAAGCGACACGCCCTGCGTGAATGATCCACCCCGCGTCACCGGCCCGGCCTAGGCATTACTGTCGGCTGTTAAGGAGTCGCGGACCGTGGCCGAAGAACTGGTCGACGATGAATGGCGGCTCTGCTGGAGGTGGATCGCAAATGACGACGATCAAGGCGTCGTGCCCGAGCTGCGGTGATGTCGAGTTGACCCCGCACCAGGTACGGCTCGTCGTCTGCTCCGTGAAGAGCTGGTCCTACTACGCCTTCATGTGCACCACCTGCCATGAGGAGGTGCGTAAGCCGGCCGGACGTGACGTGGTCGCGCTGCTCATCTCCGGCGGCGTGGTCGCAGAGCCGTGGAACGTGCCGGCCGAGGTGCTCGAGGAGCACGAGGGGCCGACTCTGAACTACGACGACGTGCTGGACTTCGCTCTCTGGCTGGAGCAGGCGGACCTGCTGGCCGCCGCAGCCGCGGCGCAGGGGCCGCGGCCACGGGCCCAGGCTCCCGAGACGGCCGCCTAGGTACACCGGGAACCCGCGGGTTCCCGACGCCGCGACCGGGGTATCCCATGACGGGAGCCCCGGTTTCGGCGTTTGCCCCCTCCTATGCCCTAGGCTTGCCGCCGTGTCGGTGTGGTGGTGGGTCCTGATCTGGGTCGTTATGGTGCTGGCCGCGCTCGGCCTGTTCGCGATGATCGGGCTCGACCTGTGGCGCAAGGCCAAGGCCCTGCTCTCCGAGCTCGGCACCGCCTCCGACCGGTTCTCCGAGATCAGTGCGGCGATGGAACAGGTCGCGGAACAGGCCCAGTCCCGGGAACCAGCGGTGTTCACCGATCCGTTGGAGCTGAGGCAGGAGCGGTATCTCGACCGGCAGGGCCGGGCGGCGCGACCGATCCGCCGGGCGGGCCAGGGGTCTGCCCGGTAGAGCGGGTTGCGCGTACGATGACTTCGACCGTTGGGCAAATGGTGCGCTGCGGGTTCAGTGGAAAGGGCAGCTCATGGGCTTTCTGAAAGAGCCTTCGCACATCATCATCGTCATCCTCGTGGTGGTGATCCTCTTCGGCAGCCGTCGCCTTCCCGACGCCGCGCGCGGCCTGGGTCGCTCGATGCGGATCTTCAAGTCCGAGATCAAGCAGATGCAGGACGACGACAAGGACACCTCGAACCGCCGGCAGAACTCGGCGTCGTCCGTCGACGAGGAGCCGATCGAGGGCCGCGTCTACTCGCCGCAGCAGCAGCGCGAACAGCCCGGCTACCAGAACCGCAACGACATCTGACCGACCTGCGGGTCTGTCCCACCCCCTTTCTCGAGAGGAACTGACCGTCGGTGGCGGTGCGGAAGCCACAACGGCGACCCAAGAACCCCGAGGGCAGGATGGCCCTCAAGGAACACCTGGCCGAGCTGCGTCGCCGGCTGGTGATCAGCGTGATCGCGATCGTGCTGGGCGCGGTCGTCGGCTGGGTGCTCTACGACCGGGTCATGCAGGCCGTCATCATCGGCCCGCTCGCCGACGCGTCCTCGCACGGTCAGGAAGTCACCCTGACCTACCGGGCCATCGCCGACGCGTTTAACATCAAGGTCAAGGTCGCGGTCTACACCGGCATCGTGTTCTCGAGCCCGGTCTGGCTGTACGAGATCTGGGCCTTCATCACGCCCGGCCTGACCAAGAAAGAGCGCCGCACCTCCCTGTGGTTCATCGCGTTCGCGGTGCCGCTGTTCCTGTCCGGCGTCTGGCTCGCCATCCTGGTGCTGCCCAAGGCCGTCGCCTTCGGTGCCGAGTTCGCCCTCGAGGGCTCGCTCAACCAGCCCGACGCGGGCACGGTCATCACCTTCGCCAGCCGGCTCATCATCGCCCTGGGCGTGGCCTTCCTGACCCCGCTGTTCCTCATCGGGCTCAACATGATGGGCATCCTCAGCGGCAAGGTCATGGGCAAGCACTGGCGCGTCGCGGTGTTCATCGCCTTCCTGTTCGCCGCGATCGTCTCGCCGTCGCCCGACGCCACGCAGATGATCATCATGGCGCTGCCGCTGGTCGGCCTCTACGCGATCTCGGTGTTCGTGGCCCTGTTCAACGACCGCCGCAAGGCCCGTAAACGCGCTGACGACCCGGTCTTCGGCCTCGGCGACGACGAGTCCAGCCCGCTCACCAGTGACGACGACCCGATCGGCAATTCGTCGATCGACTCCCCGGAACGGCTCGACCGCACCTGACGAACCACCTGCACCCGGTTCCGGAGCCACCCCGTGGGAGCGGCACCGTCGTACTCGCCGTCAACCCGGTCGCCGGGGCGGGGCGGGGATTCGTCGCGGGGGTGCTCGCGGCCACCACCCTGCGGCGCGCCGGGCTGACCGTGCTCGAGGTCGGGGGTGACGACGCGGCCGGTCTGCGCCGGGCCGTGGCCGCCGCGCTCGTCCCGGCCCCCGACGCCCTCGTGGTCGTCGGCGGTGACGGCATGGTCAACCTGGGCCTGAACCTGGTCGCCGGCACCCCGATCCCGCTGGGCGTCGTCGCGGCCGGCACCGGGAACGACATCGCCCGCGAACTCGGGCTCCCGGTCCGGGACGCGGAGAGGGCGGCCCAGTCCGTCGTCCACCATCTGCACCGGCCCGTGCTGCGGGACGCCGCCCGGGTGACCACCTCGTCCGGCGAAACCCGCTGGTTCATGGGCGTGCTCGCGGCCGGCCTGGACGCTGCCGTCAACGAGCGCGCCAACCGTGCGCCGGGCCTGGGCCGGGCTCGTTACCTGCTCGCCGCCCTGCGCGAGCTCCCCACGTTCAAGGCCCGCGACTACCGCCTGCACCTCGACGGCGAACCCGAGCGGCGCACGTCCCTCCTGCTCACCGCCGCGAACTGTGCCGCCTACGGGGGCGGCATGCGGATCTGCCCGGACGCCCGGCCCGACGACGGCCTGCTCGACGTGCTCACCGTCGACCCGATGCACCCCTCCCGGCTGCTGGCCCTGCTCCCGCGCCTGTACCGGGGCACCCACGTGCACCACGAGAAGGTGGCTGTGCGCCGCGTCCGGCGTCTGCGTATCGACGCCCCCGGCCTCGTCGCGTACGCCGACGGCGAGCGGATCGGGCCCCTTCCGGTGGAATGTGAGGCAGTACCTGGTGCGGTGCGAGTTCTCGCACCCGACCACTGACGGGTAGCGTGGGCCTGTGACGTCGCCCGCCGAACGTTTTGCCGCGGCACGCAAGCGCAACGAGGAGGCTCAGACCCCGCTCTCCCGCTTCCGGTCGAAGTACCCCTTCGACCTGGACGGGTTCCAGCTCGAGGCCTGCGAGGCGCTCGCCGACGGGCGCGGTGTGCTCGTGGCCGCGCCGACCGGCTCGGGCAAGACCGTGGTCGGTGAGTTCGCCGTGTACCTGGCCCTGGAGGCCGGTCGGAAGGCGTTCTACACCACGCCGATCAAGGCGCTGAGCAACCAGAAGTACGCCGACCTGGCCCGCATGCACGGGGCCGAGAACGTCGGCCTGCTCACCGGTGACACCTCGATCAACGCTGACGCGCCGGTGGTCGTGATGACCACCGAGGTGCTGCGCAACATGCTGTACGCCGACTCGGACGCCCTGAACGGCCTGGCCTACGTGGTCATGGACGAGGTGCACTACCTCGCCGACCGTTTCCGCGGCGCGGTCTGGGAAGAGGTGATCATCCACCTCCCCGACGACGTGCTGCTGGTCAGCCTGTCGGCGACCGTCAGCAACGCCGAGGAGTTCGGCGCCTGGCTCGACACCGTGCGCGGCAACACCGAGGTCGTGGTCTCCGAAGACCGCCCGGTGCCGCTGTGGCAGCACGTGATGGCCAATCGCCAGCTCTACGACCTGTTCGCCGAGGGCACCACCGGTGACGGTGTGAACCCCGAGCTGCTGCAGATCACCCGCGACGCGAACCGCCGCGAGCGCCAGATGCAGGGCTCGGGTGGACGCCGCGGGGGCACGACCGCTGCCCGCGGCTCGAAGTCGCGGGGCACCTACGCGCGGGGCGGCAGCCGCCGCACGGGAGCCACGCCCAGCCGCACCGAGGTCATCAACGCCCTCGACAGCGCCGGGCTGCTCCCGGCGATCACGTTCATCTTCAGCCGGGCCGGTTGTGACGCCGCGGTGCAGCAGTGCCTGTACTCGGGCATCCGCCTGACCTCGCCGGAGGAGCGCACCGAGATCCGGCACATCGTGGAGTCGCGCACCGCGGACATCCCCGACGAAGACCTGTCGGTGCTGGGCTACTACGAGTGGGCCGAGGCGCTCTCGCGGGGAGTGGCCGCGCACCACGCCGGTCTGCTGCCGGCCTTCAAGCAGGTCGTCGAGGAGCTCTTCACCCGCGGCCTGGTGAAGGCCGTGTTCGCCACCGAGACCCTGGCGCTGGGCATCAACATGCCGGCCCGCAGCGTGGTGCTGGAGAAACTGGTCAAGTGGAACGGTGAGACCCACGCCGACGTCACGCCGGGGGAGTACACCCAGCTGACCGGCCGGGCCGGGCGCCGTGGCATCGACGTCGAGGGCCACGCGGTGGTGCTCTGGCAGCCGGGCCTCGACCCGGAGGTGGTCGGCGGTCTCGCTTCGACGCGAACCTTCCCGCTGCGCTCCAGTTTCCGGCCCACCTACAACATGGCGGTGAACCTGGTGGGGCAGGTCGGCCGGGCCCGCGCCCGGGAGATCCTGGAGACCTCGTTCGCCCAGTTCCAGGCCGACCGCGCGGTGGTCGGGCTGGCCAAGCAGGCGCGCAAGCAGGAAGAGGCGCTCGAGGGCTACGCCGGGGCGATGGACTGCCACCTCGGCGACTTCCGCGAGTACGCCGGCCTGCGGCGCAAGATCGGCGAGCGGGAGACCCAGCTGTCCCGCACGGCCTCGCGTGACCGTCGTTCCGAGGTGATCGGCTCGCTGGAGAAGCTGCGCCGCGGTGACGTGATCCGGGTCCCGGGCGGTCGCAAGCCCGGCTGGGCGGTCGTTCTCGACCCGGGAGTGGCCGGGGGAGACAGTCTCGAGGGACCGCGTCCGTCGATCCTCACCATCGAGCGCCAGGTGCGGCGGCTGTCGCTGCTCGACGTGCCGACGCCGGTCGAGGCGGCCACGCGCGTCACGGTGCCGAAGAACTTCAACGGGCGCGACGCCACCAACCGCCGCGACCTGGCCTCGTCGGTGCGCAACGCGCTGGGGTCGCTGGAGCACCACCCGGAGGATTTCGCCAGGAACCGGCCCAAGGGCAAGAAGGCGGCCGCGCACGAGGACGAGGAGCTGAACCGGCTGCGCCGGCAGATGCGTTCGCACCCGTGCCACGGCTGCGCCGAGCGTGAGGACCACGCCCGCTGGGCGGAGCGCTACTTCCGGCTCAAGCGGGAGACGGACGCGCTGGTGCGGCGGATCGAGGGCCGCACCAACACGATCGCGCGGGTCTTCGACCGGGTGTGTGACCTGCTCACCGAGCGCGGTTACCTGGCCGGTGACAAGGTGACGCCGGCCGGGGAACAGCTGCGGCGCATCTACTCCGAGAGCGACCTGCTGGTGTCGGAGTGCCTGCGCGGCGGGGTCTGGAAGGAGCTCGACGTGCCCGGCCTGACCGCGGTCGTGAGCGCCGTGGTGTACGAGTCGCGGCGTGACGAGAAGGGGCTCTCACCGCGCATTCCCAAGGGGGCGCCGGTGCTGGCCCTCGACACCATGACGCGGATCTGGTCGGTGCTCGACGACGAGGAGCGGGCGCACAAGCTCGACGTGACGCCCGAGCCCGACCTGGGTCTGGCCTGGGCGATCCACCGCTGGGCGAGCGGGCAGCCGCTGCAGGCCGTGCTGCGTGACGCCGACCTGGCCGCGGGTGACTTCGTGCGCTGGTGCAAGCAGGTGATCGACCTGCTCGGGCAGATCGCGCAGGCCAGTGACGACCCGGCGCTGGTGCGCACGGCCCGGGCGGCGGTCGACGCGATCAGCCGGGGCGTGGTGGCGGCGGGCCCGGCGCGGGCCTGACCCCAAAGACCCAGCCCCAGTCTCAGCCCCAGTGCCGGCCCCAGCCTCAGCCCGGACCGGTCCGCGCAGATCCGGTGCGGACCGGTCCGCGCGGATCAGGTGCGGGCCGCGAAAAGTGACTGCACGCCGCGAGATCCGCGGAACTCCCGAAGGGCCAGTTCGGCGTGCCCGGCCGAGTACCCGTTGCCCACCAGCATCGTGACGTCGGCCGCCAGGGCCTCGGCGCCCAGGGCGGCCGCGCTGAACGAGGTGGCCATCGAGAAGAACACGATCGTGCCGCCCTCGGCCGTGGCCAGCACCGCGCCGTGCTCGCAGCCGGGCACGTCCACGCAGACCACCGTGACGTCGGCGGGACCGCCCGCGGCCCGGACCTTTTCGGCCAGGAGCACCGGGTTGCGGGCGTCGGCCACGACCACGGACGTGGCCAGGGGCTGGGCGTCGAGGCGGCCGGCGGCCAGCAGTGCCTGACGTTCCTCGGGGGAGCGGACCACGCCGATCCGGTGCGTGGCCCCGGCGGAACGGGCCGCGGCCAGCGACAGACTGCCGCTCTTGCCCGCGGCCCCGATCACGCAGACCACGCTGGGCCCCGGGGGGTTCGGCGTCTTCTCGGGTGAAACCCGTTGCGGGTAACCGATCGTCATTCCTTTGGCGGCGACCGTGGCCACCACCCGGGCGGTCAGGGCCGGCGCCCCGCACACGTCGAAGACCGCCAGGGCCTGTTCGTCGGGCAGGTCACCGGGCAGCACCGCGGCGATCGAGCGGCCGAACAGCACGGCGCTCCCGGTGCACGGCACCTGCTCCGAAAGCCCGTTCCAGTCACTGATGTCGGTGAGCACGAGCGGTGTGCAGGTGAGCGAGACCAGGGTCGCCACGCGCTGTCCCGGCTTCAGGCCGAGGGGGGACGCGGTGCCCACCTCGGTCACGGTGCCGATCAGCATGCCTCCGGAACCGGTCACCGGATTGTGCATCTTGCCCCGCTCGGCCACGATCGCGCCGACCGCCTCGCGCACCGCCGCCCCGTCGCCCTCGTGCTCCTCGAGCAACTGCCGGAAGCTCGCCGCGTCGAGGTTGAGCCGCTCCACCGCGATCCGGACCTCGTCGCCGGCGAGCGGCGCGTGCGGGTCGAGCTTCCACGCGGCCTGGGGGAGCACCCCCTCCGGCTCGATCACCCGGTGCAGACCGTAGGGCGAGACCGGGGTGACCGGACCCTGGTCGGTGTGCACGCCGTCCGTCAGTTCATGGGTCATGCCGTAAATCCTCCCGTGAAAGACTCCCGAACAAGGAAATTCTTGCTTACTCTCGTGGGGTGACGGAACTCATAGCGGTGAAACCCTCCATCGCCCGGACGGCCCAGCCGTACGAGTACCGGCGGCGTGAGCTCGTTGAGCCCGACTGGATGCGCTTCCCAGGGTGGCGCACGGTCACGCCGCCGGAGTGGGCGAGCGCCCAGTGGCAACGTGCGCACTGCGTGAAGAACATCCGGCAGCTGCGCGAGGTGCTGGGGGACCTGGCCCCGGAGTCGTTCTACGACGACCTGGCCCGCGACCAGGAGCAGCACTCGACGATGTCGATGCTGCTGCCGCCGCAGATGCTCAACACGATGGACACCGGCGACCTGCGGGCCGACCCGGTGCGCCGCTACATGCTGCCGCTGGCGAGCGACCGGCACCCGCTCTGGCCGAGTCATCCCCGGGCGAGCCGGGATTCACTGCACGAGCACGACATGTGGGTGGCCGAGGGTCTGACCCACCGCTATCCCACGAAGGTGCTGGCCGAGCTGGTGTCGACCTGCCCGCAGTACTGCGGGCACTGCACCCGCATGGACCTGGTCGGCACGTCCACGCCGTCCGTCACCAAACTGCGCCTGGCCGGTAAGCCGGCCGACCGTTACGGCGCGATTCTCGAGTACCTGCGGGCCCACCCGGGAATCCGGGACGTGGTGGTCTCCGGGGGAGACGTCGCGAACGTTCCCTGGCGGCAACTGGAGTCGTTCCTGGGCGGCCTGCTCGAGATCGAGTCGATCCGCGACATCCGCCTGGCCACCAAGGCTCTCATGGGGCTGCCTCAGCACTGGTTGCAGGAAGACGTGGTGGCGGGCGTGGAGCGCGTGGCCCGTCGGGCGCGGGGCCGGGGGGTGAGCCTGGCCGTGCACACCCACGTGAACGCCGTGCAGTCGCTGACCCCGCTGGTGGCGAAGGCGTCGAAGGCCCTGCTGGAGGCCGGGGTTCGCGACGTGCGCAACCAGGGCGTGCTGATGCGGGGCGTGAACGACTCCCCGGAGCAGCTGCTCGACCTGTCGTTCGGGCTGCTCGACGAGGCCATGATCACGCCGTACTACTTCTACATGTGCGACATGATCCCGGCGTCGGAGCACTGGCGGGTGCCGCTGTCCCGGGCGCAGGAGCTGCAGCACGCGATCATGGGCTACCTGCCGGGTTTCGCGACTCCGCGCATCGTGTGCGACGTGCCGTTCGTGGGCAAGCGCTGGGTGCACCAGGCGGCCGGGTACGACCAGGTGCGGGGCATCAGCACCTGGACCAAGAACTACCGGACCTCGATCGAGACGGACGCGGACGACCTCACCCGCGACCATCCGTACTACGACCCGATCGACACCCTGCCCCCGGCCGGGCAGGAGTGGTGGGCCGACCAGACGGGTCAGATGCCGAGCGGGCGCGCCTCGTAGGGGGTGGAGAGCACGATCGTGGTGCGGGTGCGCACGTCGCCCTCGGCGCGGATGCGCGCGAGCAGCGCCTCGAGCGCGGACGGGGTGGCCACCCGCACCTTCAGCAGGTAGTTCTCGTCACCGGCGACCGAGTAGCAGGCCTCGATCTCAGCGATCGGGGCCAGGCGCTCCGGCACGTCGTCGGGCGCCGAGTGGTCGAGCGGCGTGACCGACACGAACGCGGTGAGCGGGAGATCGACGGCCTCGGACTGCACCACGGCGGTGTAGCCGCGGATGATGCCCTTCTGCTCGAGCCGGCGCACACGCTGGTGCACAGCTGATGTGGACAATCCCGTCGCGCGGCCCAGATCGGTGAAACTCATCCGGCCGTCCTTCGACAGCAACCGTAAAATGTGTCGGTCGATCTCCTCCATCCGGCGAACGTTACAGCCCCGAACTACCTGGTGGCACCGGGATTGCCCGTCGTGACCGCCACATCGCTCAGCGTGTGCCGGTGGTGACCCTCGCGAGCGCCCCACAGGTGGCAGGATCACCCGCATGGCGCCCTCGTTCCCCGACCCCCGCCCCGAGTTGATGCTGCTCGACGCCGCGTCGCTCTACTTCCGCTCGTTCCACGGTGTGCCCGACTCGTTCACGGCGCCCGACGGCACCGTGGTGAACGCGCTGCGGGGATTCCTGGACTCGGTCGCCTACCTGATCACCCTGCGCGGGCCGGGCCGGGTGGTGGCCTGCTGGGACGAGGACTGGCGGCCCGCCTTCCGGGTCGAGGCCATCCCCTCGTACAAGGCGCACCGGGTGGCGAACCCGCGCACCAACGCCGAGGAGGTGCCCGACCTGCTCACGCCCCAGGTGCCGCTGATCATCGAGGCGCTGTCGCTGCTGGGGGTCTGCCGGGCCGGGGCCGCCGGTTACGAGGCCGACGACGTGATCGGCACGCTCACCGCCCGCCAGCTCGCGGCCGGTCGCGGGCAGGTCGACGTGGTCACCGGTGACCGCGACCTGTTCCAGCTCGCCGACGACTCCGCGGCGGTGCGGGTGCTGTATGTCGGGCGGGGTGTGCGCAAGCTGGAAATCGTGGACGAGGCCTGGCTTCTCGGGAAGTACGGCGTCACCAGCGGCCAGATGTACGCCGAGATGGCCACCCTGCGTGGAGACCCGAGCGACGGGCTGCCCGGGGTGGCGGGCATCGGCGAGAAGACCGCGGCCGGGATGCTGAACCGGTTCGGCACCCTCACCGCCCTGCGCGAGGCCGCGGCCGACCCGTCGTCGGACCTGTCGCCGGGGCAGCGCAAGAAGCTGGCGGAGGCCTCGGACTACCTCGACGCCGCACCCCGGGTGGTCACGGTGGCGCCCGACGCACCGGTGCCGGACCTCGACGACGCCCTGCCCGGCACCCCGCCCGACCACGCCGCGCTGGTGGCGTTCGCGGAGAAGTGGGGCGTGGAGAGCAGCGTGGCCCGGATGGTGCAGGCGATGACGAAGGCCGCCGGCTAGGCCCTTTCCTGGCCGGGCTGATCAGGCTCACCCGGAGGGGACGTCAGGGGCGTCAGGTCGAGCAGCTCGGTCTGACGGTTCAGCATGCCCAGCACCCCGAGCACGGCGGCCGCGAGCTGTGCCGGGTCGTCGATCTCGGTCAGGGGCTCGCGGCCGAAGCGCTCGCCGGCCGTGAGCGCCTCGAGGCGCCGGGCCTCGCGGGCGGGGAGCTGGTAGTCGGCGCCGATCTCGTTCAGGGCGGTGCGGACGACGGCGGTGACCGTGGGGTCGGTGGTCTCGGACAGCAGCCGCGCGGCCCGGTCGAGCCAGCCGGTGTCGCCCACTTCGGCGATCTCGATCTCGTCGCCGAACTGGGCCGAGACCTCCATCTGCAGCCACCAGACGGCGGGTCGGATGTCCTCGAACTCGTCGTAGGGCAGGTGCAGTGCCCGTTCCACGAAACCGCGGGCCCCGGCCTCGTCGCCGTCGCGCAACCGGTCGGCGGCCTTGACCAGCAGATTGCCGGCTGCGGCCTGCATGGCCTCCGACCGTTCCGACAGCAGCGCCCCGGACGAGCTGCGGACGACGTTGAGATGACGCTCGGACAGGCTGGATTCGTGCACCTGAGGGCTCCGGTCGGCTCGGGTCGGACCTGCTCTGGGTCAGACGGGGCTGCGCTCGATCAGGACCGGACGCCGGTCGGGTCGAGACGGCTCGGCCGTCCGGACCGGTGCGCCGCTGCTCCCGGTCACGTCGATCGGCCTCCTCCTCCGAGGCTACCCGTGACCTGGCGGTATGCGGTGCACGGCGGGCGTTCCCCGGCCACCGCGGCACCGGCCCGGCCAGGCCCGGGCGACCACCGCGTCCCCCGTTCGCCGTTGACTTTCCGAAATGGAATGTGATTGAGTTTCCGACATGGAAAGAAACGCGGCGGACGACCTGACGATCATTGCCGAGGCCCGGGCGGCGGTGGCCGAGCGATACATCACGCCGTGGTGGTACCACCCGGTGCTGGGGGTCATGATCGCGGTCTACGTGACGGCTTTCGCCCTCGGCGGCACCGTCGTGAAGCTGGTCGCGGCCGCTGTGTTCGTGCTGGCGGCCACCCGCCTGGCGAGCACCTACCGGCGCATCACCGGGGTGTGGATCAACGGGCTCGAGGCCGGCCGGGCCTCGCGCTGGAGCAAGCTGGTGGGGCTGGTGATGGCGGTGGATCTCGCGGGCTCCTGGGGTCTGCACTTCACGACCGGCCTGGTCTGGCCGGTGCTGGTTCTCCAGCCGTTCGCGGTGGTGGCCGTCGTGCTGATGGGGCGCCGGTTCGACGAGGCGGTGCGTGAGCAGTTGCGGAGCGGCGTATGAGTGGGCAGTTCGACGAGGTGATCCACGCCCCCAACCGGCTGCGGATCTGCGCCTTCCTGGCCGCCACCTCCGAGGCCGAGTTCGCCGTGCTGCGTGACCTTCTCGGGGTGGCCGACTCGGTGCTCAGCAAACACCTGAAGGTGCTGCAGGACGCGGGGTACCTCACGGTCACCAAGCCCACCGGCCGGGGGCGGGTGAAGACGTGGGTGAAGCTCACGCCGGCCGGGAGAACGGCCTACCGCGGGCACGTCACGGCGCTGCAGGGGTTGATCGAGCAGGACCGCACACAGATTTGATCTTCCGGACGCCGCCCGGACGTGTGATCGCCATGTTAGGACGGTTCGTGGGGGCAACAGTGACGCCGCCCCATCTGTCCTCTTCGTAAGGGATCGCATGACTCTGTGGAGTTCTGGGCGTCGCTGGCTCCCCGCCGCCGTCCTCGCCCTCAGCCTGGCCCCCCTGGCCCCGGCAACCGCTCAGGCCCAGGAGATCTCGGCCTTCGACGCGGTGAACCAGTTCATCGGCACCGAGCTCGACCAGACCCAGAACAAGAGCAACGACGCCTACGGCAACACCTACCCCGGCGCGTCGGTGCCGTTCGGCATGGTCCAGCCCAGCCCCACCACCTGGGGCGACGGCAACACCAACGTCAGCCAGAAGGGCGGGTACGAGTACAGCGCCTCACTGATCCGCGGGTTCGGCCTGACCCGCTACGAGGGCACCGGCTGCACGGGCCGTTTCGGTGGCTACGAGTTCCCGACCATCCCGTACGCCGGTGACCTGACCGACGGGACGCTGCCGAAGAGCCCGGCCGCCCACGTGCAGGACTACTACCTGCCCTTCCGTCACGACAACGAGACCTCACAGCCCGGCTACTACGGCGTGAAGCTCGACAACGGCGTGGAGGCCGAGCTCACCGCTTCCTCCCGCACCGCCGTGAGCCGCTACGACTTCCCGAAGTCGGGCAGCTCGTCCCTCATTCTCGACGTCTCCGGCCCGAACAACCGCACCTTCGGCAGCGAGGTGACGATCGACCCGAAGACCCGCACGGTCTCGGGCTGGATGTACGGCGCCGACGTCTGCGACAACGGCAACTACTACAAGGCCTACTTCTCCACCACGTACGACCACGACTTCGCGTCGTACGGCACCTGGACCGACGACGCGATGACCGCCGGGTCCACGCACGCGATCAAGAGCAGTGAGGACGTGGGGGTCGACTACCGCCACGACACCGGCGCCTGGCTGACCTTCCAGCAGGGCGCCAAGGTCGTCGCCAAGACCGGTCTCAGTTACGTGAGCGTCGAGAACGCCGCACGCAATCGCGAGACCGAGGTCGGCAGAGACGGTTTCAACGACGTCCGCGGTGACGCCAGGAAGGCCTGGAAAGAGGCCCTCGGCACGATCGACATCGACGGTGGCACGGCCGAGCAGCGCACCAAGTTCTACACCGCGCTCTACCACGTGCTCGGCAACCCGAACGTGCGCGAGGACGTGAACCGCCAGTACATCGGCTTCGACGGCAAGCAGTACACCGTCGAGAAGGGCCACCACTTCTACCGCAACATCAACTGGGCGGGCTCCGGCTGGGACGGTTACCGCAGCCAGGTGCAGCTGATCGCGCTGACCCACCCGCAGGTGGCCAACGACATCAACCGCTCGATCCTGAAGATGACCGAGCAGAAGGGCACCTGGGCCCCGGGCGCCGCCCGCATGCAGGGCGACAACTACCAGGTCATCCTGGCCACCCTCGACGACATGGGGGCGACCGACTACGACCGCCGGGCCGCGCTCGACTCGATGACGGCGACCCAGGTGCTGCCGGCCACGAAGACCACCCGCAGCGACGGCTACCAGTACTTCGCCACCGGCCTGATCGAGAACGCCAAGGGCGACTTCGCGACCTCGCGGGTGCTGGAGTACTCGATCGACGACTTCGCCATCGCCCAGCTCGCCTCCCGCCTCGGTGACCAGGACGCGTACGCGTTCTTCTCGGCGCGCTCGCAGAACTGGATGAACGTCTTCGACCCGCAGAGCCAGCACGTGATGCCGCGCTCGCGCAGCGGTTTCGACCGCTCGTTCGACCTGCGGGTGCGTGACGACCCGGCCGGTCGCGGCCAGTTCAACCAGTCGACCGGCTACCAGTACGGCTGGCTGGTGCCGCACAACCTGTCGACGCTGATCGCCCGGCGCGGCGGGGTCTCGAAGGCCACGACCTCGCTGGACACGCTGATGGCCCAGCTCGACGCCGGTGCCTACACCCAGACCGGCAACTACCTGTCCAACCAGCCCGCCTTCGGCACGCCGTGGGTCTACAACTGGCTGCAGGCGCCGTCGAAGGGCACGGACGTGCTCTACCGGGCCGTCGAGGAAATGTACGACACCACGCCGACCGGTCTGCCGGGCAACGACGACCAGGGCGCGCTCAGCGCCTGGTACGTGTTCGCGAACCTCGGCTTCTACCCGGCGATCTACGGCACGGGCGACCTGGTCGTCAGCGCGCCGATGTTCGATCGCATCGAGATCGAGCCGGCCGGTGGATCGCGGGACATCACGATCAGGGCCTCCGGCGTCTCTCGCGGTCTCCGGTACGTGAATGCGCTGACGATGAACGGTTCCCGGCGTACTCAGTCGTGGATCCCGTCGTCGTTCGTGCGCTCCGGCGGCACGCTCGACTTCACCATGAAGGCCACGGCCGGCACCTGGGGCACGGGCGCCCAGGACGTACCGCCCTCGTACACGGCCGGTTCCGACGCCCTCAACAGCATCGGCACCACGCCCGACGGCCAGGGCAACCTGGGCTCCCTCGACCTGAGCGACTGGTCGCTGTCCCGGACCTCGCTCGCGGCCGCCGGCGTGACGCCGGGTGCGGCCGTGGGGGGCTTCACCTGGCCCGACGCCGAGCCGGGCGAGCCCGACCACTGGATCCCGCACGGCCAGAAGGTCGCGGTCTCCGGCTCCGGTTCGCTGTCGTTCCTGGGGCTGTCCACCAACGGCCCGGCCACCGGCACGGCGGTCGTGACCTACACCGACGGCACCACGCAGGACGTCCCCTTCTCGCTGAGCGACTGGGCGGCGAACCCGGCGGCGGGGGAGACGACGGCGATCACCCTGAACGGGCGGAACAACGTGAACGGCACGGCGGGTACCGGTACCTTCCGGGTGTTCGCATCGGCGCCGGTGCCTCTGGACGCGTCGAGGACGGTTGCCTCGGTGACGCTCCCGGAGAGCACGGACAAGGGGATCATGCACATCTTCGACGTTGCGGTGAACTGACCGCTTCCAGGGTGAGGCCGGGGCCAGGAGGGGGCGCACACATGAGCGAGCAGACCGGCACCCGCTCCGGCCGCCGGGCCGGGGCGGGTGCCGTCCTGGGGATCGTGGCACTGGTCGTGGGGGTTCTGGTGATCAGGCCCACCGCACCCGTCCCGCCGCCCCGGCCCACCGCGTCCACCGGCATGAGCACCGTCGCCCACTACGAGCTGGCCGACGGTGCTCCCGGCTACCTGGCGCGCATCGACCACGGCGACCGCGTCGAGCTCACCGCCGAGGGGGTCGCCGACCGGGAGACCGGGCGCCGGCTGACCGTCGACGACCAGTTCGAGATCGGCAGCGTCACCAAGACCTTCATGGCGTCGCTGACCCTGCAACTGGTGGACGAGGGGAGGGTCGAGCTGGACCGTCCGATCGAGGACTATCTGCCCGGGGTCGTGCCCGACGGTCGCGACATCACGGTGCGGATGCTGCTCAACCACACCAGCGGCATCTACAACTACACGGACGACGAGGTGTTCCGGCGGTCGGTGTTCACCGACCCGGAGCGGGTCTGGTCCGAGAAGGAGATCCTGGAGCTGGCTTTCAGGTACGACCCGAACTTCCCGCCCGGCACCAACTGGTCGTACTCGAACACCGGCTACATCGTCATCGGGCGGCTGCTCACCTCGGTCACCGGCGAGACCCTGTCCCGCCTGGTGCGTGAGCGCATCACCGAACCGCTGGGTCTGAAACACACCCACCTGCCCGATCCGGGCACCGTCGAAGCCGGGGACACGTACGCCCAGGGATACGCCTTCGACGGCGTGAGTTCCTACGCCGAGGCGGCCTGGTCGGTCGTCAACGGCGGGGGCGGGGCCGACGGCGGCATCATCTCCACGGCCGGCGACCTGGCCGTCTTCCTCCCCGCCGTGCTCCAGGCCCGGCTCTTCTCGGCGCAGCAGCTCGGCGAGATGAGGACGACCGTCGAGCAGCGGCGGGGCTACCTGGTCACCGGTGGGTACGGGCTCGGGCTGATGTGGTTCAAGAGCCCGTGCGGCAAGGTCTGGGGCCACGACGGTCAGACCACCGGGCACCGCACCACCGCCCTGGCCACCGAAGACGGCGGGCGCACGGCGGTCAGCGCCCTCACCGCCGTTCCCGGGCCGGACGCCGGTGACGAAGACGTCGAGCGCTGGTACCAGCTCGCGCAGGCGGCTCAGGACACCGCCGTCTGCACGATGCTCGACCAGCCGGTCCCGCGCGAGGTCACCGACTCCCTGACCGGCAGGACGCCCTCCCCACCGCTGTGAATCACCCGTCGAACATCTCACTGTCACTGACCGCGCTGTAGACCCCCGGCACGCCCTGGGCGGAGGCCGGCAGCACCGTGTCGAACACGTCCCCCGAACCGGCCAGCGTCAGGGCCGGGCGCTCGCCACGGTCCGCCGCCTCCATCCAGGCCGTGAACACCGAACCACCCGGCGCCAGCGTGGAACGCCGCAGGGGCTGGGCGATCTCGACGGCCACCGTGCGCGTGGGCGGGGGCGGGGAGGCCCGCACCTCCCGGGCCACGGCCGCGAAGGCCTTGCCGATCGGCTTGACCACCCCGTCGGCGTCGAAGAGCCCCAGGGTGTGCTCGAGCTCGGGGAAGTCGGCCAGGTGACGGGGCACGTCGTGCGAGCACCACCAGGTCACGCCCCACAACGCGTCGCACGAGGCCGCCGCCAGCACCGACTCCCGGCAGAAGGCCGGGGCCTGGTCCGGGGTGAGCACATTCAGCGGGGCCCCGATCTCCTGCAACCAGACCGGCCGCGAACGATCGAGGGCGAAGGCCCGTGACAGCTCCATCAGGTACTCGGCGTGCCGCACGCTCGGCCCGGACATCGCCCCGTAGTGCTGCGCGGTGCCGTTGAAGATCCAGGAGTGGACGGCCGTGAGGTCGCCGTAGCGGCTGGCGTGCTCCGGCTCGAACGGGTGAGAGTCCTGGTACCACAACGCGTCGTAGGCCGCGTGCACCCTCGGGCCGTCGGGCACCGCGTCCATCAGTCTCGTGATCCAGGCCCCCGCCTCGGCCGGCGTGGCCGGCATCGGCGACGGGTGCGGCCGCGACGAGAACTGGTTCACCTCGTTGCCCAGCGTCAGCCCCAGGTAGCCGGGCAGGTCGCCGACCGCCCCGTGCAGCGAGGCCACCAGCTCGGCCTGGGCGTCGACGACCGAAGGATCGGTGAACAGGTTGCGCCGGTGCCAGCTCGTCAGCCACGACGGCACGAAGTCGAAACTCGAGAGGTGGCCCTGCACCGCGTCCACACTGAACCCCAGCCCGGCGGCCCCGGCCAGCTCCGCGACCCGGCGCACGTCGGCCAGGGCCTCGGGGCGGATCCACGTGCGGTTCGGCTGGAGCACCGGCCACAGCGGCAGGATCCGCACGTGGTCGAGGCCGAGGGCGGCGATCGCGTCGAGGTCCCGGCGGATCGCGTCCCACCGCGGCGACAGCCAGGAGTAGAACCAGTCGCCGGAGGGCACGTAGTTGACGCCGAACCGAGGGGGTGTGTGCACAGATGTCATCCCTTGATGCCGCCGGCCTGCAGACCGCGGAAGAAGTAGCGCTGGAGAAGGGCGAACACGGCGACGATCGGCGCCAGCGCGATGATGGTGCCGGCCGCGATCAGCCGTGGGTCGGAGAAGAACGTGCCCCGCAACCGGTTGAGACCCAGGGTGAGGGTGTAGTTCTCCTCGGAGGAGAGCACGATCAGGGGCCACAGGAAGTCGTTCCAGGCCCCGACGAACGAGAAGATCGCCACGACGGTCATCACACCGCGCACCTGGGGTGCGCAGATGTACCAGAACCGCCGCCACACGCCGGCCCCGTCGACCTTCGCGGCCTCCTCGAGCTCGGGCGGGATGGCCTGAAAGGCGTTACGCATCAGCAGGACGTTCAGGGCGGCGACGCTCGTGGGCAGGGCGACGCCGAGCAGCGTGTCGGCCAGGCCGCTCGAGCGCACCAGCAGGAACTGGGCGATGATGATCGACTCGATCGGCACCAGCAGGGCCACCACGAAGAGCCCGGTGACCAGACCGCGCAGGCGAAACCTCAGGCGGGCCAGTGCGTACCCGGCGAGCGTGGCCCCGACCACGTTGCCGCCGACCACCATCACGGCGACCAGGGCGGAGTTCAGCACGTAGCGCAGCACCGGCACCCGGTCGAGCACGTCTCCGTAGTTGCCCAGCGTCGGGTCAGCCGGAACCAGGTGCGGCGGCTGGGCGTACAGATCGTCGCCGGCACCCTTCAGCGACAGGGACAGCTGCCAGAGGAGCGGTCCGGCCAGGAGCAGGAAGAACCCCAGCAGAATCAGATGGCGGACGACGACGGACGAGCGGGTCATGAGCGCGCACCCCGGTTCTGGTACCAGAGCTGGCCGGCGAGCAGGAGCCCGAGGACGACGAACATCACCACGCTGATCGCTCCCGCGTAACCGGTTTCGGCCTGCAGCCCGGTGCCCTCCTGCTGGATCAACATGGTCACCGTGACGTTCTGCCCGCCAAGTCCTCCGGTGCCGCCGGTGAGCACGTACACCTCGCCGAACACCCGGAAGGCGGCGACCGACGAGAACAGGCCGATGAGAGCGGATGTCGAGCGCACCCCCGGCGCGGTCACGTGCAGGAAGCGGCGGATCGGCCCGGCGCCGTCCATGGACGCGGCGTCGTAGAGGTCCTGGTCGATGTTCGCCATCGCGGCCAGATAGATGACCATGTAATAGCCGAGCCCGCTCCAGATCGTCACCAGCATGGCGCTGAACAGCGTGAGCCAGCGGTCGCTGAGGAACCCGATCGGCTCGTCGACCAGGTTCAGCCAGCGCAGCAGCTCGTTCACCAGGCCGCGCTGGTCGAGCAGGTTGGTCCAGATCAGGCCGACGACGACCGACGACATGATCACCGGCAGGTAATAGGCGGTGCGGAAAAAGCCCAGGATCCGGGTGCTTCCGTTGACCAGTGCCGCCAGAACGAGCGGCGCCACGACCATGACCGGCACCACGCAGACCACGTAGAGCAGCGAGTTGGTCATCGCGATCCGGAACCGCTCGTCCGCGGCGAGCCGGGTGAAGTTGTCCAGGCCGATGAAATGCCCCTGTCTGAGCAGGGTCGCGTCGGTGACCGAGAGCGCCAGCGTGTTGACGAACGGGAACAGGATGAACGTGATCACGATCGCCAGCGCGGGGGCCAGGAACAACCAGGGAGCCCACCAGCGGTCATGGGTGCGACCGGCACCAGCGCCGCGCCCCGTCAGGGGGCGCGGCGTCAGGGCCAGGCTCACTGGTTCAGGTTCCCGTTGGCGTACTCCACGGCCTCGTCGAGAGCCTCCTGCACGTCCTTCTTGCCCAGCACCGCCAGCGCGATCTGCTCGCGCAGGTGGTCGACGCTCTTGGAGCTGAAAGCGGCCGGCCAGTAAACGATCGCCTCGGACACGGCCTTGGCCGACTCCAGCCGTAGTGCCGTCTCGTCGGTGCCGTCGTCCTGGGTGAAGTACTCGTCGTCGAGAGCGCCCGTGGCCGAGGGGAAGATGGCGGCCTTCTGGCTGAACGCGAGCTGGTTCTCCTTGTCGGTGGCGAACTTCGCGAAGGCGACGGCCGTGGCCGTGTTCTCCGACTTCGCGTTCACGGCCAGCGACTCGATGTACATGTTGGGCTTGTCGTTGGTGATCTGCGGCGAGATCTCCACCGTCTTCGCCACCTTCGGAGCGGTTTCCTTCAGATCCTTGAGCGTGTAGGAGCTTCCGGGGAGCCAGCCGACCTGCCCGGCCTTGAACGCGTCGACCTCACCGGTCTGCAGCTCGTTCAGGGTCGCCTCGGTCAGGCCGCCCGCCGTGAAGAGTTCCTTGTAGTGGTTCACCAGCTCCACGCCCTTGGCGTCGTTGAAGGTGAACGTGGTGCCGCCGGAGTCCATCAGGGGGACGCCGTAGGAACCGAAGTTCTCGATCGCCGGCAGTCGCCCGACCATCGACGCGTCAGCCTTGCACTCCGTGGCCATCCTCAGCCCGGCGGTGAAGAGCGCGTCGTAGGTGGTGGGCAGATCGCCCGTCACACCGCACTTCTCGAGCACCGCGGTGTTGAAGAACGAAGGCCCGGTGTTGAGGTACCACGGGTAGGCGTAGGTTCCCCCCAGGGACGGGAAGTGGTTGGCGTCCCAGGCCTTCGGCAGGTAGTCGCTCTGCGCGGCCGCGTCGGTCTTCGACAGGTCGAGCAGCATCCCCGCGCCGGCCAGCGTGAACGCGGCCTCGGGGCCGACGTCGACCACGTCGGGCAGGGACCCGGCCGCGGCGTCGGCGGAGAGCTTGTCCTGGTAGCCCTCGGCCGGCTGGTCGATCCACTTCACCGTGGTGCCGGGGTGGGCGGCCTCGAAGGCGTCGACGAGGCCGGTGAAGTACTCCTCGTAGCCGCCTTTCAAGTTCCAGGTCTGAAAGCTGATCTCGCCCGTGACCTCACCGCTGACGGTGGACCGGGCGTCGGTGTCGTCGGACGATCCGCCCGCGACCCCGCAGGCGCTGATCGAGAGGGCGAGTACGGCGGGCAGGGCGAGGGTGGTGCGCTTACGGGACGGCATCATTGCTCCCTAGCAGCTGGGCGGGTGAGGCGGAGGGTGGTGAGCTGGTACGGGCCGAGCGTCAGGTGTCCGTCGAGAAGCGCGGCGGGCAGGTCGGGTTCACGGGTGAACGGACGCTCGAGCACGTCGGTCTCGATCGTCGCGTCGGTCTCGAAATGGGGGACGAGGCGGCCGGTCGCCCGGCCACCGAGAGTCTCGTGGATGCGCACCACGACGTCACCGCTGCGGTCGTCGGCCAGTTTGATCCAGTCGACGACGGCGGCCCCGGAGGCCAGTTCGAGCGACACCAGGGGAGCGGTGTCGGGCAGGTGCCCGAGTTCGGGGGCGTTGAGGTCGTCGGCGACGGCGCGGGTCAGGGACTCGTCGCCGGCGACGACGGCGAAGCGGAAGACGTGCTGCCCGCGATCGGTGTCCGGATCGGGAAAGTGGGGTGCGCGGAGCAGGGTCGGGCGGATCTCGGTGCCGCCCGGCACACGGCGCACGTCGCAGCCGTAGGTGGAGTCGTTGGCCACGCCCACGCCGAAGCCGGGCTCCGTGACGTGGACCCAGCGGTGTGAGCAGACCTCGAACTGGGCCTCGTCGGCGGCCGTGTTCTCGTGGGTCGGCCGATCGAGAGCGCCGTACTGCGCCTCGAAGCGGGCGCTGCGGGTGTGCACGGCCACCGGCAGCGAGAGCTTGAGCAGGTGCTCGCGCTCCTGCCAGTCCACCTCCACGGTGATGTCCAGCCGTGGAACTCCCGGCTGCAGCGAGTATCTCGTGACGTAGGTCGAGGCGCCGTGCACCCGGGTGACCACGACGTCCCGTTCGCCGACCGTCACGGTGACCGGGGCGTCCATCGTGATCCGATTGCCGGGGTTGCGCAGCACGTGACGATCGAGATCCCAGGCGTCCCAGCGGGCCGGCTGATCGCGGAAGAGCTGGAGCGCGCCGAGCTCCTGGCCGGGCACGAGGAGGCTGCGACCGGTGTGCACGTCGACCAGAGCCGTGACCGTGCCGTTCGCACCGATCTCGGCACGCAGAACCCCGTTGTCGACCACCGCGTCCGCCGTCGGTGGCACTGCGGAGGAGACCCGGACGACGGAGAAGTCGGCAACCCGCCCGGATTCGCCCTCGGTCGGCAGGAGCGAGCGCAGCGATGCTTCGAGGGATTGATAGGTGTCGCGGGCCTCGCGATGCACCCAGGAGATCGACGAGCCGGGCAGGATGTCGTGGAACTGGTGCAGCAGCACGGTGTGCCAGGCCTGCTCGAGTTCGTCGTAGGGGTAGGAACGCCCGCGCCGAACGGCTCCGACGGTGGCCAGGTACTCGACCGTGCGCAGCAGTGCCTCGGCCCGGCGGTTGCCCTGCTTCATCGCGATCTGAGAGGTGAGCGTGCCGCGGTGCAGCTCGAGGTAGAGTTCGCCCGACCAGAGCGGGGCCTCGTCGCCGAGCTCGGCCTCGACCTCGCGGAAGAACTGCTCCGGATGCCCCAGCCCGACGCGGGCCGCTCCTTCGAGATCGGCGAAACGGTGCGTGCGGGAGAGCATCTCGCGGTTCGGGCCGCCACCGCCGTCACCGTAGCCGAACAGCAGCAGGGACTGCGACGAGATGGCCTTGTCGCGGAAGTTGCTCACCGCGTGCTTGAGCTCGGCGGCCGTGACCTCGGCGGCGTAGGTGTCGGCGGGCGGGAAGTGGGTGAGGATCCGCGAGCCGTCGAGACCTTCCCAGCTGAACGTGTGGTGCGGGAAGGTCGTGGTGTCGTTCCAGGAGATCTTCTGGGTGAGGAAGTACCGGTAGCCGGCCCGCCGGGCGATCTGCGGCCAGGCGCCGGAGTAGCCGAAGCTGTCGGGCAGCCACACCAGCTGCGACTCGTGGCCGAAGGCCTCGGCGAACCAGCGCTTGCCGAACGTGATCTGCCGGACCAGGGACTCGCCGGTCGGCATCACCGCGTCGGACTCGACCCACATCCCGCCGACCGGCACGATACGGCCCTCGGCCACCCGCTGCCGCACCCGCTCGAACAGCTCCGGATGGTCTTCGCGCACCCACTGGTACTGCTGGGCCGACGACATCGCGTAGACGAACTCGTCGTCGGTCTCCATCAGGGTGAGCACGTTGGTGAGGGTGCGGGCGACCTTGCGGCGGGTCTCGCGCAGGGGCCAGAGCCAGGCCGAGTCGATGTGGGCGTGGCCGACGGCGGTCATCCGGTGGGCGCTGGCGTGGGCGGGCCTGGCCAGGGCCGGTTGCAGGGCGGCGCGGGCCTGGGCGGGAGTGGCTGCGTCGAGGGCGTTCTCGACCGCGCGCAGCATCTGCCAGTACCGGGGCTCGGTGCTGTCGAGGGTGGGCAGGAGGTCGCCCGTGGCCTCGAGATCGCGCAGGAGCTCGAAGATCTCGGGGGAGAAGGTGAACAGGCCGGCCGAGATCAGGCGGTAGGGCTCGGGTTCGCCGGGTCCTGGTTTCTCGCCGAGGGTGGTCGCGACGAACGGAGGCAGGCCGAGCAGCAGCGGGTTCGCGGCCGCCTCGACGAAGAGGGTGAACGACCCGTCGTCGGCGAGGACACCGGGTGCGGCCCCCGGACCGGTCAGCCGGACCCAGCCGTTGCGTGGGTGAAGGGCTTTCACCGGAACCCCGTCGGGCCGGAACACCAGACCCTCGCAGTGCCCGCCCACCGAGTGGTCGAACCAGCCGAGGTCGAGAACCAGTTCGACGGGCAGCGGGAACTGAGCGGGGTGCGCGCGTTCGACGGGCCGCGGTGGTTGGGTGGGCTGTGCGGGTCGAGTGAGCTGTGCGGGTCGGGCGGGCTGTGCGGGTCGGGTGGGCTGTGTGGGCTCTGTGGGCGGTGCGGGTTCGCCGGGCCCTGCCGGCAGGAGCGCGTGGGGTACCCGGCCCTCGATCCGCAGCCAGGTGGTGCCCCAGGCCGGCCCCCAGGTCTCACCCAGGGCCAGGGGCTGGTAGAGCGCCGGGTCGAGATTGATCGCGAGCGCGGGCGGGACCGGTTCGCCGCCGACCCGCCAGGCCGCCACGGTGACGTCGGAAACCGGCTGGTGCAGAAGAGGAACGATGCGCTCTCGCACCGCCCGGGGAAGGCGGTCGATGACGTGGGACGGATTCAGGTGCACGGGGCGACCTCCGATCTCTCCGAACGCTAAAGCGCTTTAGTCGCCGTCGTCAATGGATCAGCGCGACAAGAGTGCTAATCGGGACCTTCGGTGCCGCGACGAACCCGGTGCGCCGGCACCTCGACGTCGAGGCCGAACCTCAGCGCTGCGGCGAACTCTCGCGCACCACGAGGGTCGGCTGCTGCGCCTCGATGTCGGCCTTCACCGAACGAGCCGAACGATCCGAACGAGCCGAACGATCCGAACGATCCGAACGAGCCGAGCCGGCCGAGCGCTCGGCCCCGTCCGCCGGGGCAGACCGGTCCGGCCCGTCCACCAGTTGCAGCAGCCTGCGCGCCACCGCCTCGCCGAACACCGTCGGATCCCGCCGCACCGCCGTCAGCGACGGCTGCAGCGCCACGCAGATCGCCGAGTCCTCGCAGCTCACCACCGAGATCTCGTCGAGCAGCCCGGCCGTGCGCAACGCCCGCACCCCGGCCACCGCGAGCACCTCGTTGTCGAACACCAGCGCGTCCGGACGGTCGGCCGACGCGATCAGCCGGCGCGTGGCCTCCAGCCCGTCACTCTCGCTGTAGTCGGTGTGCACGACCCCCGGCGAGGCCAGCACCCCGGCCGCCGCCTTGCGGAACGCCCCGATGCGCCGGTGCACGTGCAGCAGCTCGGCCGGCCCGCTGACGTAGGCCAGCCGGCGGCAACCGGTCTCCTGCAGGTGCTCGACCAGCAGCCGCATGGCCGCCCCGTCGTCGACCGTGACCGCGGGCAGCAGCCGCTTGGGATCGGGCCCGCCGGCCAGCACGGCCGGCAGGCCCAGATCACGCAGGAACGCCGGACGCGGGTCACCCCGGCGCAGGTCGCTGATGATGACCCCCTCGACCCGGCGTTCCCGGTTCCAGCGGCGCAGAACGGCCAGCTCGTCGTCGACCGACCGCGTCATCTGGAACAGCAGCCCGTACCCACGGCTGGAGAGCACGGACTGGGCCCCGGTCAGCAGCCGTAGGTAGAAGCTCTCCATGCCGAACTCCTGCACGTCGCGCGTGAGCACGAACCCGACCGTCATCGAGGTGATCCCGGACAGCGTGCGGGCCGCGTGGTTCGGCGCGAACTGCAGTTCCTCGGCCAGCGCCAGCACCCGCTCGCGGGTCTGCTCGGAGACCCCGGGACGGCCGTTCAGCGCGAACGACGCCGCCGTCTCGGAGATGCCCAGACGCGTGGCGAGATCCTTCAACGTCGGGCGGGGCCGTCGCGGCGACATGGGTCCTCAGGAGGCTTCGGTGCGGCAGGGGCTGATCACGGTACAACCTCCCTGATCACGGTCGTGGCCTTATTGCCCGAGTAGTCCTCGATCGTGGCCGTCACCCGGGACGTGGCGCTCGACAACCGCAGGGTGAGTGCGGCCGTCGTGGTGCGGCCCCGGATGATGTACGGCTTGGCCCCCGACGAGTACGTGGTCGCGAACGTCCTGGCCACGCCGTCCTCCTCGACGTGGATCTTGTACCAGTCGTCGGTCGCCGGGGTGCTGAACCGGGCGGTGGTGGAGTCGATGTCGACCAGATCGCGGGCGTAGGGCTCGACCACCGTGTCGGCGAACTCCCCGCGGGCCGAGACCTCGGTGCCCTTCCCCGCGTCCACCGTCACCTTGAAGTGCCCGCCCTCGGTGGGCAGCCCGGTGAGCCGGGCCGAGGTGGCTCTGCCCGTCACCCGCACCGACCGGCTGACCGGTTCGTCGGTGTAGGCGGATGTGAGCGTGACCCTCGTGTTGTTGGTGGGAGTGGGCCAGCTGACGTCGACCGAGCCGTCGTCCGACACCGACGCCGTGACGTCGCCGGTGCCCTTGGTGAAGTCGTACGTCAGCTTCGCCGGCTTGCTCAGGCTGCCGTCGTGCCCGACCGCCCGCAGCTCGAGAGTGCCCTTGCCCGCGGTGAAATGCTTGACGTAGAGCACGTCGTCGTAGATGCCGCCGAGGTACTTTCCGCCGTCGTAGACCGCGTACTCGGCCACATCGTCGTAATCGCCCAGATCCCAGCCCAGTTCGAGCTCGTCGGTGCCGGTGAGGGCGGACGTGACGTGGAAGCCGCGCGGGGTGGACGGGGTGTGGTTCCTTCCGTCAGTCACGGTGATCCGGCCGACGTTGAGCTGGTAGTTCTCGACCGAAGCGCCCGAGACGCCCAGTCCCAGCGTCGCGATCGTCCGGCCGGCGTGGTCACCCAGGTCCACGGTGCCCGTCGTCCACTGCTTGCTCTGCCTGCCCGAGTTCGTCAGGGGCAGACGGACGACCCGGTCGGGTTCGTCGGCGAAGGTCACCGCGACATCGATGTGGGACGCGTCGGTGGGGGAGACCTTGCGGTAGGTCACCTCGGCCTCGGACTTCTTGCCCACGGCCAGATCCGTGCGGTAGAGCTTCAGGTAGTTGTCGGCCTCGAGGTCGCCGCTCAGCACGAGCGAGCTGCCACCCTCGTAGCCACCCACCGGCCGGTAGGTGAAGCGGTCGGCCTTCGTGGCCCGGGTGCCGTAGTCGTAGTCGACGCCCAGGGGCGCGCCGGTGGAGGTGATGTCCCACTGCCAGGTCGCCGGCTGGTCTTGGACGTTGATGTTCGACCACTCGTCCGGGCTCGAACTCCGGCCCTGGTGAACGTATTCCAGTCCGTGGCCGGTGTTGAAGGTCGTGTCGAACACCGACCCGTCGATCGTCGATCGCTCGGTGATGTAGTTCGAGATGCCCTTCCAGGTGCCCGCGTCGACGGCGCCCCCGGTCGAGCTTCCCGTCCACCAGCGCCGTTCCCGGTCGTACGCCTTCCACTGGTTGGCGTCGTCTTCCTTGCCGGGCAGTTCTGCGTGCACGAAATCGCTGCCCAGCGTGGCGATCGCGTTCATCGGTCTGCCGTCGGCGCCCAAGTTGTCGTCGAGATCGTACGGCTGGTCGAACTGGTACATCCCCGCCTCGAGGCCCGCGAACGAGGTGGTGAGCGGATCGAGGCCGATCGACGTCGCGTGCTGCGCCGAGTTGGTCAGCTTGGTCTTGTTCCACCAGTAGTTCAGGAACATCGAGTCGCTGACATCGCCGATCTCCGGGTCACGCACGAACGGGCTGTTGAGCGCGGTGAATTCGTTCTGGTACACGCGGGCGCCGGTGGTGTTGTCCACCGAGTCGTAGAACTGCACGTACAGCCCGGCATCCTTGATGGTCTTGAGAAACTGCTTGTAGCGCGGGATGTCGGCCGGAGCGACCTTCGGTTCCTCCTGGTTGATGAAGTAACCGTCGAACCCGTACCACTGCGCCAGCTCGATCAGCTTGCGGGCCACCGGGTAGCCGCCCTCGGCGTCCTGCTTCAGCAGCTCGGTGTAGGTCTGTGTGCCCCGGTCGTTCTCGGAGAGGAACACGGTGCCGAGCGACTTCACGCCGTTCTTGTGCGCGGCGTTGGTGTAGCCGGAGTTCGGCAGGTTGAGCATGCCGAACTCGAACCACTTCTCCTTCCAGTCCAGGTTCGGGTCGTAGAGCTCCTCGGGCACGCCCTCCCCGGCCATGCCGTGCCACGACGCGTAATAGTCGGTGTACTGCCAGAAGTTGAACGTGTAGGCGCTGAACTCGTTGTTGTAGGGGTAGCTCTCGAAGAACGCGTTGCCGTAGTCACCGGCCAGCGTGAGGTGCTCGGCCCCCTTCTCGCCGGTGTCGATACGTTGCTGCAGGGGCACTCTCGACCGGGTCAGGTCGCCGAACAGGTCGGACCCCGGCGTCCAGCGCAGCAGGTCGGCCGCGGTGTAGCCGTGCTGGAACGGCTGGTTGGCGCCCTTGGCCGCGGCTCCGGTCCAGGGCAGGGTGTCCGACGCGGTGGCGGGGAGGGCCGCGGCGACCAGAACCGCGGTCGCCGCGGTGGCGGCGATGATGAGGGTTCTTCTGCGAGACACGTGTACCTCTTCCGTGAGGTGCAACTAATGCGCTTTAGTCTTCACGGCAGTGTATGGACGTGTCCTCGCCGACAGCAAGGGGCTCCGGACGCAGAGTGGCGACCGGGCGGCTGGCCCGTTGATGACAGACTGACCCGGTGCGCTCGACTCTCTACCGCCGCGTCCAGCTGCCCGAACCACCCGGGTTCCACGAGGAGCTGCCCCGGCGCTGGGAGGTGCTGGTCCACGACGGCGTCATCGTGCGCGTCACCCCCGAGGGCACGGCGTCCGACGACGCCGACGAGACCGTCGACCTGGCCGGTGCCCTGCTGCTGCCCGGCTTCGTCGACGCGCACGCCCACGTCACCGACACCGGGCTGCTCCTGACCGGCGTCGACTGCACCGGCGCCCGGTCGGTCACCGAGATCCTCGACCGGGTGGCCGATCTGGCGCGGAACCGGCCCGGCCGGCAGATCCTCGGCCACGGCTGGGACGAACTCGAGCTGGCCGAGGGCCGCCCGCCGACGGCTCAGGAGCTGGACAACGCCGGTGGCGGGGCCGTGGTCTACCTGTCCCGGGTCGACGTGCACTCGGCCGTCGTCTCCTCGGCCCTCGCCGAACGGGCCGGGCTGGCGGGCCGCGAGGGCTGGAGCGCGGACGGACGCGTCGAACGGGACGCCCACCACGCGGCCCGTCACACCACCCGCTTCGAGATCCCCGCCGCCGAGCGCCGCGAGCTGCAGCTCCGGGCACTGCGCCGGGCGGCCGCGCGGGGCGTCATCGAGGTGCACGAGATGTCCGCGCCCCACATCGCCCCCGACGAAGACCTGCTCGCCCTGCTGGAGCTCACCGGGGAGGATCTGCCCGACGTCGTCGCCTACCGCGGTGAGCTCGTGGCCTCGGAGGCCGAGGCCCGGCAGGTGCTCGAGCGTTTCGGGGGCCGCCTGGCCGGTCTGGCCGGAGACCTGATGATGGACGGCGCCTTCGGCTCCCGCACCGCCCGCCTGAAGAGCGGCTACACCGACGCCCCCGGCCACCACGGTTACCTCTACTCCACCGCCGAGCAGGCCCACGAGCACCTGGTCGCGTGCACCCGGGCCGGTGTGCAGGGCGGCTTCCACGTCATCGGTGACGCCGCGGTCGAGGAGCTGCTCGAGGGCCTGTCCCGCGCGGCCGAGACCCTGGGCGACGACGCGGTCGCGGCCGCCCGGCACCGCTTCGAGCACGTCGAGGGCATCGACGTCTCCGGGGCCGCCGTGCTCGCCGACCTCGACGTGATCGCCAGCGTGCAGCCCGCTTTCGACGCGCACTGGGGTGGCTACAGCGGCATGTACGCCCGGCGGGTGGGGCCCGACCGGGCCCTGGCGCAGAACCCGTTCCTCAGCATGCTGAGGGCGGGCGTCGTGCTGGCGTTCGGCTCCGACAGCCCGGTGACCCCGTTCGCCCCCTGGGAGGGTGTGCGCGCGGCCCTGCGCCACCACAACCGCGTCCAGCGCCTGGACCTCCGCGATGCCATCGAGGCGCACACCCTCGGGGGTCTGCGGGCGTCGCGCCGTCCCGGCCCCGCCACCATCCGCCTCGGCGAAGGTGACCGGGCGACGTTCGCCGCCTGGACGTCCCCCGGTATCCGGGTCGCCGGCGTCGCCGAGCACTCGGTGCCCCTGGCCGCCCTGACCGAGGAGCTCTTCGGCGGCGATGCCGTTCCCGAGCTGGTGCTCACCCGCCGGCGCTGAGCCCGGCCCGAAAGGGTTTCGCCGGGATTGTCGCCTCGTGCGAGACTCCCGGTCATGTCCGTGCGATACCCCCGCCCCCTGCGTCCCGGTGACCGGGTGGGCGTCACCTCACCGTCCCTCGGCGTGCCGCCGGAACTACGGCCGAGGCTGCAGGCCGGTGTCCGGGCCGTGGAGGCGCGGGGGTACGAGGTCGTGGTCGGGGAGTGCATGGACGCCTCCGGTCACGTCAGCGCCCCGGCGGCCGACCGGGCGGCGGAGCTGACGGCGATGCTGACCGACCCGTCCATCCGCGCGGTGGTGCCGCCGTGGGGCGGCGAGACCGCGATCGACCTGCTGCCCCGGCTCGACTGGACGCGGCTGCGCGAGGGCGAACCGACCTGGATGGTCGGGTTCTCCGACATCTCCACGATCATCACGCCTCTCACCCTGCTGACCGGCACGGCCACGGTGCACGGCAACAACCTGATGGACACCCCCTACCGGGCGCCCGAGGGCCTGCTGACCTGGCTCGACCTCGTCACCCTGGAGGCCGGCGCGTCGTTCGCCCAGACCCCGCCCGGCCGCTACCGGGCGCAGGGCTGGGACGACTACCGCGAGCACCCGGAGGTCAGCGAGTTCACGCTCGACACCCCGGGGGCCTGGACCCGCCTCGACAGCGCCGAGGACCTCGACGTCGAGGGCCGTCTCATCGGCGGCTGCATCGAGACCCTCTGCAACCTGACCGGAACCGGCTTTCTCGACGCCACCGCCTTCGCCGACCAGCACGCCCCGGAGGGCCTGCTGGTCTACGTCGAAGCGGCGGGCGACGACGCGGGCACCATCTGCCGCAACCTGCACGGCCTGCGCCTGGCCGGCTTCTTCGACCGCGCCAACGCCGTTCTCGTGGGCCGCACCTCGGCGCCCGACAACGGCAACCTGACCCAGCGCGACGCCGTGATCGACGCGCTCGGCGGCCTGGGCGTGCCCATCGTCGCCGACGTGGAGTGCGGCCACGTCCAGCCCTTCCTCCCCCTCGTGAACGGGGCCCGGGCCCGGCTCGTTCACACGGCGGAGCGCAGCGAGATCACTCAGACCCTCGACTAGCGGCAACGTCTTCGGAGGACCGGAACACGTTGCCCTCGTTCTCCGGGGACGGCTTGCGGGCCAGGGCCAGGAGGTTGAACAGCGGCCCGACCAGGATGTCGTAAACCCTTGGCAGTGCGCTGAAACCGAGCCGCATCAGCGGGTTCAGGGGGCCGACGGCAGCGGTGCGGCGGCGCTTGTCCACGACCCTCAGCACCGTGCGGGCCACGGCCTCGGGGCTGAGCACGGGCGGGGGAGGGGAGCCGGCCCTCCCGACGTAGGTCGCGGCCATCCGGTAGATCCGGGTGTCGATGCCGCCGGGTGACACCAGGGCCACGTGCACGCCCGGGGTCTTGCGGGCCTCCTGCTGCAGCGTGCGGGCCAGGCCGTGCACCGCCCACTTCGACGTCGCGTACGCGCCCATCCGGGGCGCCGTGATCTGGCCCAGCACCGAGCCGATGATCACCAGGTGCCCCTTCCGGGCGTCCTCGAACACCCGCAGGGACTCCCGGGCGACGTTCGCCGTTCCCCGCACCCCCACGTCCACCACCCGGTCCCAGACGTGCTCGGGCACCTGCGTGAGCCGCCCGTAGGCGACGACGGCCGCCGTGTGCACCACCACGTCCAGCGTTCCGAACTCCTCGACCGCCCGGCGGACGGCCGCCCGCACCGCCTCCGCGTCGCTGACGTCGGCGACCTGGGCCACCGCCCTCCCGCCGCGTTGCTCGCAGGAGGTGACCAGGTCGTCCAGCATTCCGCCCGACCTCGCCGTGAGCACCAGGCGGGCGCCCCGATCGGCATAGGCGAGGGCGACGGCGGTGCCGATCCCGCCGCTGGCGCCGGTGATCAGGACGACGGGTGACTCGGGCATGGGTGTCCTTCCGGATGCCTGAAAGTGCTTGAGGACGCTGGTCAGCCTGACAACGAACGGTCGCCTCAGCGATTCGAGAGGGGGGTGTCACATCGAGTTGCACAGCCCGGCGCCCGCTGAGTGACTGATCGTCATGGTTGACGCAACGGGGAAGCCCCCAGTCGTGGTCGTGACCGGAGCGAGCGCGGGGATCGGCCGCGCGACGGCGGTTGCCTTCGCCGAGCGCGGGGCCAAGGTCGCCCTGCTGGCCCGGGGTGAGGTGGGGCTCGAAGGGGCGGCCCGCGAGGTGCGCGACGCGGGCGGCGTGGCGCTGACGATCCCGGTGGACGTCGCCGACGCCGAGGCGGTGCAGCGCGCGGCCGACCGCGCCGAGGCCGAGCTCGGGCCGGTCGACGTGTGGGTGAACTCGGCGTTCACCTCGGTGTTCGCGCCGTTCGGGGAGATTGCGGCCGAGGAGTTCCGGCGGGTCACCGACGTCACCTACCTGGGCACGGTGCACGGCACCCAGGCGGCCCTGAAGCTGATGCGGCTGCGGGACCGGGGCGCGATCATCCAGGTCGGCTCGGCCCTGGCCTACCGCGGTATCCCGTTGCAGAGTGCCTACTGCGGCGCCAAACACGCGGTGCAGGGCTTCAACGAGTCGCTGCGCGTGGAGCTGCTGAACTCCGGCAGCGGCATCAGCGTGACGATGGTGCAGATGCCCGCCGTGAACACGCCGCAGTTCTCCTGGGTGCTGTCGCGGCTGCCGAAGCAGGCCCAGCCGGTGCCCCCGATCTACCAGCCCGAGGTCGCGGCGAAGGCCGTGCTGTACGCGGCCGACCACCCGGGCCGCCGTGAGTACTGGGTCGGGACCGGTGCCGCGAAAACCATTCTCGGCAACGCGCTGCTGCCCGCCGTGCTCGACCGCTACCTCGCGCGCACCGGCCTGACGTCGCAGCAGACCCCCGACCCGCGTCCGGCCGATCAGCCCTCGAACCTGTGGGAGCCGGCCGACGGCGCCGGGGGCCGGGACTTCGGGTCGCACGGCATCTTCGACGACCAGGCCCGCAGCTTCAGCAAGCAGCAGTGGCTGGCCCAGCGTCTGGGGGCGCTGCCCTCGGTCGGCGCCGGGCTGTCCGGGGCGGGCGCGGGCCTGATCGCGCTCAGCGACAAGGCCAAGCCCCTGGTGGGTGGCATCAAGCGTCTAGGATCGCGGGCATGAGGACGACTGCGGTGGCCGGTGCCGCCTTCGGTGCGGCGCTGCTGCTGCGGCCCCGCGAGGTGATCCGGGCGGTCGGCGCCGATCCGGAGCTGCCCGGTCTGGTGGTCGCCGCCCGGGTGCTGGGGGCCCGGCACGTGGTGCAGGCGGTGGGCCTGACCGTGAAGCCCGGGCTGGTCTCGACGCCCGCCTCGCTGATCGACGGGCTGCACGCCACGAGTATGGTCGCCCTGGCGGCGATCTCGCCCTCGTACCGCCGCGTGGCCCTGGTCAGCGCCGGGGTCGCGGGTGCTCTGGGAGCGGGCAGCCGGCCCAGGCCCTAGGTGACCAGGCCGTTGCGGTAGGCGTAGACCACGGCCTGCACCCGGTCACGCAGACCCAGCTTGCTCAGGATGCGTGACACGAAGGTCTTCACGGTCTCCGGGCTGATCACCAGCGCCGCCGCGATCTCGTTGTTCGAGCGCCCGTCGGCGATCAGCCGCAGCACCTCGAGTTCGCGCGGTGTGAGGCGGATCCCGGGCACCGGGGTTCCTGCGGTCGGGCGAATGCGGGACGCGTACCTCCCCACGAGCGTGCGGGTCACCTCCGGGTCGAGCAGGGAGGCGCCCAGAGCCACGGTGCGGATGCCCTGCAGCAACTGTCCCGGCGGAGCGTCTTTCAGCAGGAACCCGCTCGCGCCCGCCCGCAGGGCCTCGTAGACGTACTCGTCGAGATTGAAAGTGGTGACCACGAGCACCTTCACGGGATCGGTGACCCCGGCGCCGGCCAGCCGCCGGGTGGCCTCGATCCCGTCGAGGCGAGGCATCCTCACGTCCATGACCACCACGTCCGGACGTAGCCGAGCGGCCAGCGCGACCACCGCCTCACCGTCGCCGCAGGCCCCGACCACCTCCAGATCAGGCTGGGCGTCGATGATCGTCGCCATGCCGGTGCGCACCAGCACCTGGTCGTCCGCGATCAGGACCTTCACCGGCCCGATCACGCCGGGATCACCGCCCGCACCACGAAACCCTGGTCCGAGGGCCCGGACTCGAAAGTTCCGCCGAGCATCTCGACCCGGTCGCGCAGGCCGTTCAGTCCCCGACCCGACCCGGACGCTGCCTCCGAACCCGTCCCCGTCGTCCGTACATCCACCGCGATCCTCTTCTCCCCGTACGACACCCGCACCACCGTCGGGCACCCGTGCGCGTACTTGAGTGCGTTCGTCAGCGCCTCCTGAACAACCCGGTAGGTGACGAACTCCCCGCTGCCCGTCGACGACGCCTCCACCCCGTCGATCACGAGATCGACCGGCTGCCCGGCATCTCGCGTCTGCCCGACCAGCACGTCCAGAGCCCCGATCGTCGGCTCCCGCCCGGACGAGTGGTGTTCGGGGTTCAGCAGATCGAGCAGGTGCCGCAGGTCGGTGATCGCCTGCCGTCCGGTTCCGGTGACGGCGCCGAGAGTTTCGTCGAGCCGGGCCGGATCGGCGGCCAGGTACCGCGCCGCCTCGGCCTGGTAGACCATTGCGGTCACGTGATGCGTGACCACGTCGTGCAGTTCGCGGGCGATGCGGGTGCGCTCGGCCTCACGCACCGCCCGGGCCAGGTGCTGCCGGCGCTCGGCCTCCAGGGCCCGGGCCGAGCGCAACCACGAGCCCATCACCCACGCCGCCGCCAGCACCACGTAGGTGACGACCCACTCGACCGGCCCGTCCGTGACGCCGCGATGGTTCAGGAGTACGGCCAGCGCAACGAAACTCACGGACAGCGCCGTCATGACACCCGCGCGCCACCGTTCGACGTATGCTCCCGCACTGACCAGTCCGAGCGCGAAGGCCGTGCCACCCACCGTGTGGTAGGCCAGGCCCTGGTCGAGGCCGAAACCGGTTGCCGCGACCAGGATGCTCGCGGCCGGCCAACGTCGGCGCGTCGCCAGGGGCAGGCATTCCAGCACCACCGCGACGAGTGCCCACCCGTCGAAGGGGCGGGTGGGCAGATCGCCGAACTGGGTGCCGGCGTTGCCGAGGGCGGGCAGGCAGAGCACGAAAACACCGACGGCGACGGGGAGATCGCGAACGGTGACGGGCAGGGCCCGCCAGCGCGACGACCAGGCACCCGTGTCGATCATCCGGCAACCGTAGAGCAACGGACGTCGTGGCCGGGCACGGTGCCCTCGGTCAGGAACGTCTCGGCCGCCTCGGTGGCGCAGGCGTTGGTGCCGGGGCCGTAGACGACGTGGCCACCCGCGTCCACCGTGACCAGTGCGGCCCGGTTCCCCAGAGCCTTCTGCAGGCCCCGGGCCGTGCCGACGGTGAGGTTCGGGTCGCGCTCGTTCTGCAGGATGAGGATGTCGCGGGCGCCGGCGGCACTGATCTTCACCGGCTTCCCGGGCCGGGTCGGCCAGAAGGCGCAGGGCAGCACGTTGGCCGGGGCGCCGTTCGACAGGGGATAGGCCTCGCGGTCCCGGGCCACGTTGGCGGCGTAGGTCTTCACGTCGCCCGGCCAGCCCCCGTCGCCGCACAGCACCGCGTAGGCGGCGGCCACCGAGTTGTCCCGGGGCACCCCGGGGGAGCTGCTGGGCGAGACGGCCCCGAGGAGCCCGGCCAGGTTCGAGGCCTGCTCGGCGGTGGCCGTGCCGTCGGCCAGGTCGGCGGCGGTCGTCCAGGAGTCGACGAGCGTGGGCAGGTAGGCATCGTCGGAGAGCAGGCCGAAGGTGAGGAAGCGCAGCACGTTGCCGCTCAACGCGGTCTCGCTGCCGGGCAGCTCCACGGGACGCCGGTCCAGCTGTCCCACCAGACGCAGGTAGCGCCGGGTGACGGCCTTCTCCGAGCGGCCCCACCCCGTCGTGACGGCCAGTCTCGCGGCGTCGGGGAAGCGCGTGGCCGTGGCCTCGCTCTGCCGGCGCAGCTGCTCGTACCAGACCTGCGCCGGGTCGCTCGCGCTGTCGAGCAGCATCTTCTCGGTGTGTGACGGGAACAGCGAGGCGTAGACCGCGCCCAGGTAGGTGCCGTACGAGCGGCCGAGGTAGGTGATCCTCTCCGCGCCCAGGGCCTTGCGCAGCTGGTCCATGTCCCGGGCGGTGTCGGCGGTGGTCACGTGCCGCAGCAGGTCGCCGTTGCAGGCCTGGCAGCGCCGGGCGGCCGACCTCGCGAAGGCCGTGCTCTCCTTGACGGATCCGTACTGCGCGGGCGGCAACATCTCCTCGAGCGTCAGGTCGCAGGTCACCGGGCTGCTGTGGCCCACCCCGCGCGGGTCGAGGCCGATCACGTCGTAGCCGTCCAGGGCCCTCGACCTCACCTCGGCGGTCAGGGTGCTGGGCATGTTCAGCCCCTCACCGCCAGGTCCGCCCGGGTTGGTGAAGAGCACGCCGTGCGTGGCCTTCTTCGCGGGCAGCCTGGACACCGCGAGCGTGATCGTGCGGCCCCACGGGTGGTCGTAGTCGAGCGGGACCGTGAGGGTGCCGCACTGCTGGCGCTCGTCCACGGTGAGGCCGGCCGGCGGTTCCGGGCAGGCACCCCAGGTGATGCGTGGGGTGCGCACCGGCAGCAGGCTCTCGGCCTGGGCGACGGCACCGGTCTGTACCGCCGTGAGGGCGCCGGCTGCCAGGGCGGCCGCGGTGACGGCGAACGTGATCCTCTTCTTCATGGCGAAAACGCTAGGGAAACGGAGGTTCCCGGTCGTCACCTCGGCGTGGACACCTGCGCGTAGCTCGCCCGGGGGACATGGCCCTGTCAACCACCGCCGGGCTCGCCGAGACCGCGCAATCAGCCGCTGGTGCGTCGTGCCGCCGACGAGCTGGCCGAGGGGGCCACTGCGGCCGGGTGCTCGACCTGGTCACCGGCGTCACCCCGCCACCCAGTTCCGCCCGGGCCCGGAGGCGACCCAGCTCCAAAACCTGACCCTCGACGGTACGGGAAAACCCGATCTAGTAATCTCTAGTCAATTAGTAGAGTATGACTCCAGGGCAACCCGACGCTGGAGGCAGGCATGACGGAGACCTGGGAGGCCATCACCTCCCGGCGCAACGTGCGCAGTTTCACCGAACAGCCCATCTCTGAGACGGATCTGGAGCGAATCTGCGAGGGTGCGCGGCGCACCCCGTCCGTCGGCAATCGCCAGCACCGGGACCTGGTCGTGGTGGTGACGTCATGAACCTGAGGCCCTTCCGGCGGCAGCGCGACGATGCCCCCCGACCCGCACCCGTGGTGCACGTCGGCTGCGACGAAGACATCCTGCTGTTCGGCCGCGGCGACATCATGCGCGCGGTCACCGCCGACAGCACCTCCGGCGTGAAAATCGACCAGCGCCAGAAGCGGGGCCTGCGCACCACGTACGAGCAGCGGCACTGAGGCAATTCCCGTTTTCACCGCATCAGGGAGCGACCCGAGCATGAGTGACACCCGGCCCTTCTTCGTCGCCGTCGATCTGGACGGCGAGGGCGCCCATCCTGCCGCCGGCCGTTCCGCGGGAGCCGGGCTCGACGCTCAGGCCTTGCGCCAGGCCGTGACCGCCGCCGATCACGCCGGATTCGTCTTCGCGACCTTCGACGACGCGCCCACCCCACCCACCACCGGAGCCGCAGGCCGACTCGAGGCGGGCACCCGGGCCGCCTATGCGTCCACCATCACCCAAAACCTGGGCCTGGCGCCCGTACTGCACACGACGACCACCGAGCCCTTCCACCTCGCCACCCAGCTCGCGAGTCTCGACCACGCGAGCAAGGGCCGCGCGGCCTGGCTGGTCGGGGCGGCCGCGGATGCCTCGGCTCTCGCCACGGTGGGTGAGCCTCTCCTGCCTGAAGACGCGTTGAGCACCGAAATCGCGGACGTGGTGGTTGCGGCGCGGTCCCTCTGGGATTCCTGGCAGGACGACGCCGTGATCCGCGACGTGGCCTCGGGCCGCTACCTGGACGCCGCGCGCGTGCACCACATCGACTTCACCGGAGCCACGTTCAGCGTGAAAGGACCTCTGATCACGCCACGTCCGCCTCAGGGGCAGGTCGTCGTGATCGCGCCGGCAGGGCTGGGGATCGACGAGCACGCCGACATCGTGCTGACGCCCTCGAGCGAGCGGGGGCGAGGTGAAGGGCCGCTGGTCTTCGTGGATCTCGAGGTCGTGCTCGACGCGCCGGACGAGTCGGCGGCCGAAAGACTCTCCCGGCTCGACGCATTCACTCCTTGGCCAACCGGTGACCGGCAGCGGTACGTGGGACCGGCCGCCGGGCTGGCCGATCTCCTGGTCTCGCTGGCCCGCGTTGCCGATGGCGTGCGGCTGCTGCCCGCGGTGCAGACCGTCGACCTGCCACTGATCGCACCGCTGGTGCCGCCCGCGCCGCCGGGGTCGACCCTGCGCGAGCGCCTGGGCCTGGTCCGCCCGGCCAACCGCTACGTCACGGCCTGATCCGGGTTCGCGCAACGAGACGAGGAGAACATGACCGGCGAAACCCCCGACACCGGAGCGCCGTACGATCCGAACGCCCAGGTGCATCTCGGCGTCTTCTACACCGGCGTCGGCCCCCAGCTGGTCTGGTCGAGGCCCACCGAGCGCCCGCACACCGCGATCGAGAGCTTCGTCGAGGTCGCCCAGCTGCTCGAACGCGGCCTGTTCGACGCGTTCTTCCTGGGCGAGGGCCTGCGCCTGCGCGAGAACCGCGGTCGGGTGCTGGAACTCGACGTGGCCGGGCGTCCCGACGCGATCACGCAGCTCTCCGCGCTGGCCGCGGTCACCGGGCGGATCGGTCTGGTCGCCACCCAGAACACCACCTACAACTACCCGGCCGACCTCGCTCGCCGTCTGGCCAGTCTCGACCTGCTCTCCGACGGCCGCGCCGGCTGGAACATCGTCACCACCGACAATGCCTGGACCGGGGCCAATTTCCGCCACGGTGGCTGGCTGGCGCACGAGCGCCGCTACGAGCGGGCCACGCAGTTCGTGCAGACGGCGAAGGATCTGTGGGCCTCGTTCGGGGGCCCGGCGGTGGAGCGGCAGACCGACCTGGTCAGCACCCGCGCGACGGCCACGGTCCCGGCGAGCCGCCAGGGGCGTCCCGTGCTCTTCCAGGCCGGTGACTCCGACGGGGGCCGCGAACTCGCCGCCGCCCACGCCGACGTGGTGTTCTCGGCCAACACCCAGTTCGACCAGGCCGTGGCCTACGCCGCCGATCTGCGTGCCCGTCTGAACCGGCACCGCCGCTCGGCCGACTCGCTGCGGATCCTGCCCGGGGCTGCGGTGCTGCTGGCGCCGACCGAGGCGCAGGCCCGCGAGAAGGCGCGATGGGTGCGCGAGGAGCAGCTGTCGGCGCCGCGGGCCATGGCGTTCTTCGAGCAGTACTGGGGCGCCGACCTGTCGGCCTACGACCCGCACGGCCCGCTGCCCGGCATCGAGCCCAGTCAGGGCGAGCTCGACCCCTCGCGGGGCACGATCCCGCTCGAGCAGCGCACCGGCAAGCTCGAGCGCATCGCGGCCTGGCGCGAGCTGGCCGAGCAGAAGAGCCTGTCGATTCTCGAGCTGTACCGCGAGGTCTCGCCCCGCGAGCGCTGGTTCGTGGGCACGCCCGGCCAGATCGCGGAGCAGTGGGTGCACTACGTGCGCACCCGGGCCGTCGACGGTTTCAACATCACGCCGCACCTGCTGCCCGACTCGCTCACCGACATCGTCGAGCTGCTGGTGCCCGAACTGCAGGAGCGTGGCGCCTACCGCACGGCCTACGAAGGCACGACGTTGCGTGAGCACCTGGCCCTGCCTAGGGTGCCGTGATGAGCGTTCACGTCGACGGGGCCACGCTGGCCCTGGACTCCTTCGGCACCGGCCCGGCCGTGATCCAGCTGCACGGCAACACCATGAGCCGCCGTGCCGAGACGGCCATCGGGGTCGATTTTCGCTCCCTGGCCGAACATCACACGTTCGTGCGCTACGACGCGCGGGCTCACGGCGAGTCCACCGGCACCGCGGTGCCGGAGCTCTACACCTGGGAGAACCTCGCTCTCGACCTGCTGACGGTGAAGTCGCACGTCTCACCGGCGGATCCGGTGGACGTGATCGGCTCGTCGATGGGAACGGGCACCATCCTGCACGCGGCGCTCCGGGAGCCGTCGGCGTTCCGGCGGCTGGTGCTGGTGATCCCGCCGACCGCCTGGGAGACGCGGGCGGCGAACTCGCTGCGCAACGAGGAGGCGGCCGCCCGGATCGAGCGGGAGGAGGTCGCCGGGCAGCCAGACGATTTCCTGCCCCCGGCGCTGGCGGGTACCACCTGGTCGTTCGAGCCGGAGGTTCCCCTCGAGCTGCTGCCCGCGGTTTTCCGGGGGCCGCGCAGACCGACCTGCCGGATCCCGAAAGACTGCGCACACTGACGCATCCCGCGTTGATCCTGCCCTGGGCCGACGACCCCGGGCATCCGCTGAGCACGGCCCGGCGGCTGGCCGAGCTGCTCCCGAACGCCACCCTGCACCCGGCGGCCGCCACACCCCGCGACCTGAAGGCCTGGGGGCCCGTGGTCGAGGACTTCCTGAAGCCCTTCGTACCGGGACGCTCGTAAAGTCTAGCGATTCAGTAGACTTTGCGTTATGGTCGTCGGGGTGGACGTTGCGACGCGAAAGATTGCTATCGGTGCACTCTTTCGGCAGTGCGCGGCCATCTCGAAGGCGTCCCCGGTCGGGCCGGACACCGCGGAGACGGCCGCGGCTGGGCGAGCCGGGCAGGGCGAGCCGGTCGTGGCCGGGTCGCGCCCGGCCGGGGCGGCCGAACGGCGGCAGGGAGAGTTCTGCCATGTGGACACGCCCTTCCGGCGGCCGGTCGGCTCCGGTTAGCCTCGGGCATGAGCGGAACTCCCTGGCTCCTCGGTGCTTCAGTCGCGCCGGCCGACCGGACGCCGCAGGGCTGGATCGGCCTGGCTCGCCGGCTGGGCGAGGCCGGTTTCGACGCGCTGGTGCTGTCTGACGCTGATGTCCCGATCGCCGAGATGGCGGCGGTCGCACCCCGGCTCGGGTTCGTGCTCAGCGCCTCGGTGGCCGGGGTCGCGCCCGAGCAGCTGGCCGCGACCCTCACCACGCTCAGTGCGCAGACGGCCGGCCGCGCCGGATGGTTCGCGCCGGATCTGGCCCAGGATCACGCGGGGGCCGAGGATTTCGCCGCCACGGTGTACAAGCTGTGCGAAGACGCGCCGGGGTCCGGCACGCCCGTCCTGTTCCATCCCGCCTTCTCCCGGGCCGAGCAGGACTTCGCCGCCCGTCACGCCGAGATCCTGCACCTGGCGGGGGAGACGGCGGCCGCCAATCGTTGGGCGGTCGAGCGGATCCGGGAACTGGCCGCCGATCACGGCCGCCGGGCGTCGGGGCTGCGTTTCGTCATGGCCGTGGATGTGGCCGTGGATGTGGCCGTGGATGTGGCCGTGAGTGTGGCCGTGCCTGGCGAGGTTGCCGTCCCCGGGGAGACTGCCGTCGCGAAGGGGGCCGGCCGTTCCGGTGAGGCCGCGATTGCTGGTGATCCGGTCTTCGTGGCCGACGAGCTGCAGCGTCTGGCTCGTGAGAACCGTCTCGACGGGTTCGTGATCACCTCGCCGACCCTGGACGCGTTCATCGATCAGGTCATCCCCGAACTGCGGGCCCGCGGCCGGATGCGTGACGCCGACACCGGCCCCACCCTCCGCGAGCGGATCTACGGCAGCGGGAACCTCCGGCTCGATCCGAGTCATCCGGCTCGGCGCAGCGCGTTCATCGGCATCCGGCGTCCGAGTTGCCCCGACTGAACCTTCGGACGATCGGTAAAGCCCGAGCCCTCTGACCTTACGCGTCGTCCGCCCGTTTCTGGGAAGCCTCGGACGCCCAGGCCTGGTCGGCGCCCCCGGTCGCGGTGCCCGAGCGGGCTCCGGGAGGTGGGCTTGGTGGGTGGCTTCTGGTCGTGGTGTCTGGGTGGTGGTTCCGGGGGTGGGCTTGGTGGGTGGCTTCTGGTCGTGGTGTCTGGGTGGTGGTTCCGGGGGTGGGCTTGGTGGGTGGCTTCTGGTCGTGGTGTCTGGGTGGTGGTTCCGGGGGTGGGCTTGGTGGGTGGCTTCTGGTCGCGGTGTCTGGCGGTGGATTCGGGGGTGGGCTTGGTGGGTGGCTCCTGGTCGCGGTGTCTGGGCGGTGGCTCCGGATGGCGGCCTTGGTGGGTGGCTCCCGATCGGTGGCCCAGGTGGGTGACTCAGGTTGGTGGCTCAGGTCGGTGGCTCCCGGTTGGCGTCCACCGTCGTGGCTCCCGGTCGCTGTCCCCCGGGTCTGTCCACCCGGGCCGGGCCTACCCGGGCCGGGCCTGCGTCTCCGTCTGTGCCAAGGCGACGGCCAAGGCGACGGCCAAGGCGACGGCCAAGGCGACGGCCAAGGCGACGGCCAAGGCGACGGCCAAGGCCACGGCCATGCCCAGGCTGCGCAGCCGCCCGACCCAGCACTCATTCTCCGCAAGTCTTCCTGTTTCGGAGCCCTGATGCGATGATTCTTCCGTGGAATCGAGTCAGAGCGCGCTGATTCGCCTGGATCCGGCGCAGGTCCGGCGGGCCCGGATGCTGGCGAGACGGGCCGGGCGCCCGATCGTGCAGCTCGCGACCACGCACACCACGGTCTCGGTCGAGCGGGCGACGGTCCGTCTCGCCGGTCTCGAGGGGGCCGACAGCGAGCGCGTGCCCTGGGTGAACCGCCTGGTCGACGCGGTGCGCGCCGAGGTCGGGCTGGAGCACGGCGTGGCCCTGCCGGTGTGGGACGCCCTGGTGCGCGGGCAGGCACCCGACCTGCTCACCCTGGCGCAGAAGGCGTCCACCGGTGGGGGAGGCTTCCGGATCCCGGCGGGCCGTGACGCGGTGCGAGCCCGGTCGGCCGCGAAAAAGGCCGTGGGCCTGGGCATCCGGCGCATCGACAGCAGCCGCAAGCAGCGCGAACGGCTCATCCGCAGACACGGTGACGCCCCGCGGCGCCCCTGGATCTATCTGATCGTGGCCACCGGCGACATCTACGAGGACATCCCGCAGGCCTGTGCCGCCGCCCGGGCCGGGGCCGACGTGATCGCGGTGATCCGCTCGACCGGTCAGAGCCTGCTCGACTACGTGCCCGAGGGGGCGACCCGCGAGGGCTACGCCGGAACCTACGCCACCGGTGAGAACTTCCGGCTGATGCGGGCCGCTCTCGACGAGGTGAGCCGTGAGCTGGGCCGTTACGTGCGCCTGACCAACTACGCGTCCGGCCTGTGCATGCCCGAGATCGCCGCACTGGCGGGCATGGAGCGGCTGGACATGATGCTCAACGACTCGATGTACGGCATTCTGTTCCGCGACATCAACCCCGTGCGCACGTTCGTCGACCAGCGGTTCAGCCGCCAGATCCACGCCCGCGCGGGCATTGTCATCAACACTGGCGAAGACAACTACCTCACCACGGCCGACGCGATCGAGGCCGCGCACACCGTCACGGTGTCGCAGCTGCTCAACGAGTTCTTCGCGAAGGAAGCCGGCCTGCCCGACGAGTTGATGGGCCTGGGGCACGCTTTCGAGATCGACCCCGCGGTGCCGCAGTCGTTCCGGCTCGAGCTGGCGCACGCCCTGCTGGCCCGCACGCTGTTCCCGAAGGCGCCGCTGAAGTGGATGCCACCGACCCGTCACATGACCGGCGACGTGTTCCGCGGCCATCTGCTCGACGGGTTCTTCAATCTCGCGGGAGTGCTGACGGGGCAGGGCATTCTGCTGGTCGGCATGATGACCGAGGCGGTGGTGACGCCCTGGCTGTCCGACCGCGACCTGGCGCTCGACAACGTGCGGTACGTGCTCGACGCGTGTTCCGGTCTCACCGAGGACTTCCGGCCCCCGCCCGAGGGTTTCATCGCCACCCGGGCCCGGCACGTGCTGGGCGAGGCCCTCGAACTGCTCGAGAGAATTGTGGACGAGGGGATGCTCGCCGCCATCGCCGACGGCACCTTCGCCGGAATGCGGAGGCCGCCGGACGGTGGGCGGGGACTCGACGGCGTGGTGAAACGAGCCGACGGCTATGTGAACCCGGCGATCGAGGCGCTGGAGGTGCCGGTATGAGTGAGCTGGTGCGGCCTTACGGCGACACGACGGGCGACGGCATGGTGCAGGTGTCGTTCACGCTGCCGGTCGCGGCCGGAAAACGGGCCGAGGGGGCGGCGGCCCAGCTCGCGGCGTCGATGGGCATCGATCCGGCGATGGTGGTGCACTCCAAGGCGCTGGGGCCGGAGCACACCTTCTTCGTGGTCTACGGCCCGGTGCGGCATCTCGTCGACCTGTCCGCGGTGTCCGTGGTGGAGCGTGAATACCCGCTGCTGACGCCGAAGGACGTGAACGCGGGCATCCGCCGGGGGCTTCGCCGCAAGCTGGTGGTGCTGGGCGCCTGCGTCGGCACCGACGCGCACACGGTGGGCATCGACGCGATCCTGAACATCAAGGGGTTCGCCGGTGAGAAGGGCCTGGAGTACTACCGGGAGATGCGGGTCGTGAACCTGGGGGCGCAGGTGGCCGTGCCGCAGCTGGTCGCCCGGGCCCGGGCCGAGCGGGCCGACGCGGTGCTGATCTCTCAGGTCGTGACCCAGAAGGACGCGCACCTCACCACCACGCGCGAGGTCGCGGCGGCGTTCTCCGAGGCCTATCCGGCGGGGGAGCGTCCGCTGCTGGTGGCCGGGGGACCGCGCTTCGACGAGGGGGCGGCGACGTCGCTCGGGGTGGACCGGATCTTCGGCCGGGGCACCACGCCCGGCGAGGTCGCGTCGTACCTGGCCCACGCGCTGGTGCCGGCCGGGTGAGAGTCATGGGCAGCAGCAGATGGGGGACGACGTGACGGGCGAGCGGGACAGCGGCGGCTCGGGCGGTGCGGCCGCCGCGGACGGGACAACCGGCGTCGCCGGGGCCGGGGACGGCACTCCGGCCGCCGATCCGCGGCTGGGGCTCCACGTCGTCCACAAGCGGTACATCTCTGCCGCACACGCCCACTACGCCGGAAATCTGGTGGACGGCGCGTTCGGGCTGGCCTGCTTCGGCGACGTGGCCACCGAGATCTGCATCCGCACCGACGGCGACGAGGGGTTGTTCGCCTCGTACTCCGATGTCCAGTTCCTGGCGCCGATCCGGGCCGGGGATGTTTTGGAGACAAAGGGCACGGTGACACGCCTGGGGCGGCGTTCGAGGGAGATCGACTTCATTGCTACTGTTGTCTGCCGACTTCGCCCGGATATGGGCGTGTCTGCAGCTGAAGTGCTGGCTAAGCCGATCGTGGTGATCCGGGCAAAGGGGACCGTGGTGGTTCCTGGGGCGTGAAAACCCCACCGGTGTCATTACTTTAGGTCGACACGCCGTGACATCGAGAAACGGTCCGTTCGGCCGATCTCACCGTTAGTCTCAGCTGTAACGCGTTGACCTGCGGATATAGCAAGAACCCGCAGGTCAGTGAGTCGAATTGTCGACAGGGCTGGACTTCACTAGCCTCGTCGGCGCGATCGCTGGGATCACTGCGATCGTCAGGGACGTCGGCCGGGTCCGGCGCCGCTCAGTAGACAACGGTGTTGTCCACGCATCCAGCGCGGGCGATGGCGGTCCGAAGGGTGGCGCGGGCCCGGCCGGGCAACCTGCCGGTTCGGAACCACAGCGGTTCCAGTGGTTCGGTACCGCTGGTCCGGGGTTGGCCGTCACGCCAGGCGGCCCTGACCCTGGCCAGCGCCCGTTCCTTCCGGCCGGTAGGGCTCCCGTAGTCTTGCGGGATGAGCGATTCGGCCGTGGTCGAGCCAGGCGTCGGCACCAGTACCAGCCGCGAGGCCGACCAGGCCGGAATCGCTCCTCCACCGCCCGGGCGTCTGCGTCGGCTGCGGGGGTCCTTCCGCACCCCCTCCGGCCGCCTGGCCTGGGCCCGGCTCGTGCTCGCGGGCGTCAGCGGCTTCGTGCTCCACCTGGCCTTCCCCGGTATCGACATCTGGCCCCTGGCCCCGGTCGGTGTCGCCGGTCTGGCCATCGCCACCCGCGGCGTCTCCAAGAAGTTCGGGGCGCTGCTCGGCTTCGTCTTCGGCCTGGTCTTCTTCCTGCGGCTGATCCCCTGGATCGGCATCTACGTCGGCGCACTGCCCTGGATCGCGCTCAGCATCACCGAGGCGCTGTACCTGGCCGGGATGGGCGCCCTGCTGCCGCGCGCCTGGAAGGTGCGCGGAGGCGTCCCCGGGCTCCTGCTCGTCTCCGGTGGGCTCTGGGTGGCGCAGGAGGCGGTGCGAGGTCGCTGGCCGTTCGGTGGCTTCCCCTGGGGCCGTCTGGCGTTCTCCCAGGCCGACGCCCCGACCGCGGCCCTGGCCTCGATCGGCGGCGCCCCGCTGGTCTCGTTCGCGGTCGCCGTGTCGGGCACCCTGCTGGCCTGGGGGCTGGTGACCGGTTTCACGGCCCTGCGCTCGCGGGCCCTGCCCGGCGCGCTGCTCCCGGCCGTGGGGGTGGCCCTCGCGCTCGGTGTGATGGGTCTCGGCGCCCTGATCCCGCTGCCCACCGACGGTGACAGCACCACCCGGGTCGCCGCCGTGCAGGGCAACGTGCCCCGGGCCGGCCTGGACTTCAACTCCCAGCGCCGGGCCGTGCTCGACAACCACGTCAGCGCCACGAGGGCCCTGGCCCAGCGGGTGGCCACCGGCGAGAGCGAGCAGCCCGACATCGTGCTCTGGCCGGAGAACGCCAGTGACATCGACCCGTACATCAACGCCGACGCGGCCGGTGAGATCAGTGACGCCGCCGACGCGATCGACGCCCCGCTGCTGGTCGGCGCCGTGGTGCAGGGCCCGGGCGACTACGTGTCCAACACCGGAATCGTCTGGCGGCCCGGTGAGGGTGCGGGCACCGGCGACGACAGCACCTACGTCAAGCGTCACCCGGCGCCGTTCGGTGAGTACATGCCCTACCGCAGCTTCTTCCGGCTGTTCAGCGACAAGGTCGACCTGATCTCCAAGGACTTCGTCTCCGGTGACGAACTGCGCGACAACCCGGTCGGCGTGATGCGCATGGGCGACGTGAAGGTCGGCGACGTGATCTGCTTCGAGGTCGCCTACGACGGGCTGGTGCGCGACTCGGTGCGGGCAGGCGCCACGATGCTCGCGGTGCAGACCAACAACGCCACGTTCGGCCTCACCGACGAGAGCGTCCAGCAGCTCGCCCAGTCGCGGATCCGGGCCGTGGAATCAGGCCGCTCGGTGGTGAACATCAGCACGGTCGGTGTCAGTGGCATCATTCTCCCGGACGGAACGGTGGTGGAACGTTCCGGACACTTCACCCAGGACGTCCTCGAGGCAACGGTCCCGCTGCGGACCGAGCAGACGATCGCGACCCGGGTGGGCGAGTGGCCGGAATGGATCCTGTCCGCGCTCGCGATCGGCCTGGTGCTGGGCACCGCACTGATCGCGCGGCGTACCCAGATCAGCTGAGAGAGGCGACCTTCCCCGAAATGACTACGCAGTCCCGGTCCGGCCGGGTGCTGGTGATCATCCCCACCTACAACGAGCTCGAGAACCTCCCCCTGATCCTGCGCCGAGTGCGGGCCGCCGAGCCCGGCGCGCACGTGCTCATCGCCGACGACAACAGCCCCGACGGCACCGGCGAGCTCGCCGACCGGCTGGCCGAGGCCGACGAGAACGTGCACGTGATGCACCGGGCCGGCAAACAGGGCCTGGGCGCCGCCTACATCGCGGGCTTCGACTGGGGCCTGGATCAGGGGTACGACGTGCTCGTCGAGATGGACGCCGACGGGTCGCACCCGCCGGAGCAGCTGCCCGATCTGCTCGACCGCATCGACGCCGGCGCCGACCTGGCGATCGGTTCCCGGTACGTGGCCGGTGGCCGCTCGGTGAACTGGCCCAAGCGCCGCCAGCTGCTGAGCAAGGGCGCCAACCTGTACGTCGCGATCGCCCTCAGCCTGCACGTGCGCGACTCGACGGCCGGTTTCCGGGCGTTCCGCCGCACCACGCTGGAGAAGCTGGACCTGCACGACGTCGAGTCGCAGGGGTACTGCTTCCAGGTCGATCTGACGCAGCGCGCGATTCGGCGGGGATTCCGCGTGGACGAAGTGCCCATCACGTTCGTTGAACGAGAGCACGGGACGAGCAAGATGGACCAGGCGATCGTGGTGGAGGCGTTGTGGCAAGTGACACGGTGGGGCGTTCGGTACCGGAGCGCCCAGGTGGGCCAGCTGGTCCGCAGGGTGACGGGGCGACCGGCCGCCCAGTAGCGGGCAATGTCGGGCCGCAGCGCCGCAAGGCCGGCAAGCTGCGGTGGATCCTGGTGGCGGCCCTGTTGCTGCCGCTGCTCGAGCTGGTCGTGTCGATCGAGGTCGGCACCGTCATCGGCGGCCTGCCGGTGTTCGGGCTGCTGGTGCTCGGCTCGGTCGTCGGCATGACGGTGGTGCGGCGGCAGGGCAGCGCGGCCTGGCGAGCGCTGAACGCGTCGGTGCGCACGGGCACCCCGCCGAGCCGCGATCTGGCCGACGCGACAGTGCTGATGCTCGCGGGAGTGCTGTTCATCTTCCCGGGTTTCGTCACCGACGTGGTGGCCCTGCTGCTGGTGCTGCCGTTCACGCGTCCGCTGGCCCGCCGCCCGCTCGAGGGCTGGTTCCGCCGGGCCGCGGCCGACCAGGCGAACATGCGGGGTGCGTACATCCGCACCGTGCAGTTCGGCCCGGGCGGCCCGCAGTCCGCGTCGGGTCCGGCCCCGGGGCAGACGACGGCCGGCCCGTCCCAGGGGCGGGGCCCGAGCCGTTTCGGCCCGGGCTTCGGCCGCGAGGACGTGATCGAGGGCGAGGTCGTCGACGGCACCCCCGACGACCGCCGCTGACCTCGCCGAGGCTCGGGTCTGTGGCGGTCGCCGTGGTTGATGAGGACTCTGGGGTCAAGCCCCGCTGACGGGTGCAGTACTCGAGGGCGACAGAGGACGCTGCGGTCGGGTGTCGCTGTTGCCCTCGGCTGCCGTTGCTGAACGAGGGACGCGCCTGTCGACGATCGCCGCTCAGGTGCCCCTCGTGTCGCTGTTCTCCACACGTGACGTGCCTGTGCGTTCGCCGTCCGGGTGCCTCTCGTGTCGCTGTTTCCCACACGTGACGTGCCTGTGCGTTCGCCGTCCGGGTGCCTCTCGTGTCGCTGTTTCCCACACGTGACGTGCCTGTGCGTTCGCCGTCCGGGTGCCTCTCGTGTCGCTGCTTCCCACAGAGACGTGCCTCTGACGCTCGCCGTCCGGCTGCCTCCTGCGTCGCCGTTTCCACGAGTGATGTGCCTGTGACGCTCGCCGGCCAGGTGCCCCTCGCGTCGCCCGTGTCCCACGGAGGCCGGGCGCGGGACGTCGCTGCTTTCGATTATCGATAATCGAAAGCAGCGAGTTTGCCCACCCGGGCCAGGATCTGCAGTTCAGTGCTCCCCAGCTGAGTGGCTCCAGGGTGCCCCGAGCAGCCAGGGGACCGCGGGGGCCGGGCGGGGCCGGGAGGGGGCCGGGAGGGGGCCAGGCGGGGCCGAGCACCCGGTGGTAGGCCAGGTCGGGTGGGTGAGGTCAGGTGGCCCAAGTCAGGTGGGGCCAGGCCAGTGGTAGGCCAGGTGGGGCTGCTAGGCACCCCGGGCCAGGTGGGCGGGCCAGGTGAGGCGGGCCAGGTGAGGCGGGCCAGGCGGGGCCGGCCAGGCGAGGCCGGCCAGGCGAGGCCGGCCAGGCGGGGCGGGCCAGGCGGGGCCGGCCAGGTGGGTCCGGGCGGGTGGGTCCGGGCGGGGCCAGGTCAGGCCGGGCGGTGCCAGTCGGGGCCGGGCAGGGGCAGGCGGGGCCAGGCCAGCAGGGGCAGGCGGGGGCGGGGTTAGGCCAGCAGGGTCAGGCGGGGCAGGCCAGCCAGCAGGGTGAGCCGGGGCGGGGGCAGACCCACAGGGTCACAGAGGCACGCGGGGCGGGGGCAGGCCAGCAGGGGCAGGCGGGGCGGGGGCGGGCCAGACGGGTCAGGCCAGGTCAGGCGGGGCGGGCGGCGAGCTGTGTTTCCCGGTCGGGCGCATTCGTGCTTGGGCGGGGACGTTCTGGGAGGTGCGTTCCGGGTGGTGGTGACCGGCGCGTCCTCAAGCAGTCGCTCGGGTCGGTCAAGCTGCCGTGGACGTGAGAAAGCCCGGCCTCCCCGTGGGGAGATCCGGGCTCTGCTCGTGTGGCGCTCGGCGCGCGTTATGCCGAACGACGACCGTGGAAGCGGCCCGAGCGCAGCAGCGCCAGACGCTCTTCCAGCAGGGTCTCCAGTTCGGCCGTGGTGCGACGTTCCATCAGCATGTCCCAGTGCGTACGGGCAGGCTTGGTGGCCTTCGGCTCCGGCAGTTCGGCATCTTCGCGCAGGGCGAATTCACCGCAACGGCACTCCCAGAGCGGGGGCACGTCTGCTTCCATCGACATCGGGACGACGATGGAATGCCCGTTCTTGCAGTGGTACGTGATGTCCTGACGGGCGGCCGGCTGAATTCCCGACTCGCTCTCCAGACTCGAGGCTCCAAGGCGCGTCCCGCGCATGCTCCGCTCACCCATGACGGCTCCCTCCGCGACTGACGGCCAGTCTCACAAGCGCACAACGCCGAGGATCGACGAGATGTTCCTGTGATGTGTCGTCGTGATCCGCTCATCGGACGACTCATTACGTCAACCAGAGCGTACAGAGCGTTATTCCATCGAGATAGAGGTTGGGCGAATTTTCTCAGCATGTAGTCAATGACCGATCACGCCACGTCACATTCTTGCAGGTCGTGACCTCAGATGACTGCGGGTACCGGGTTCCCGGCCTGGGTGATACCGGCCCGCACATTCACCCGTCTGAGCAGCAGAGCCCCGACGACGAAGAAGACGATCAGGATGATGATGGCGTACCGGTAGGAGTGCGTCAGCTGGAACGTGAGCCCGAACGCCAGCGTGCCGAGCCAGCTCGTGCCGCGCTCGCAGGCCGCGTAGAGGCTGAAGTACTCCGCCTCCCGTCCCCTCGGGATCAGGTGGCTGTAGAGCGATCGGGACAGCGCCTGCGTGCCGCCCAGGGTGAGCCCGATCAGCGCCGCCAGGAACGCGAACGGCGCGAACTGCCCGTGGGGCAGGAAGTAGCCGATGCCGATCACGCCGCACCAGACGAAGAGACTGCCGAACACGGTGCGGTAGGCACCGGCCCGGGCCGCGATCCGCCCGAACGACAGGGCCCCGAACACGGCCACGAACTGCACGATGAGGATCGCCAGGATGAGCTGGTCGGAACTCAGGCCGAGCTGCTCCTGGGCGTAGATGCTCGAGGCGTAGATGATCGTCTGGATGCCGTCGTTGAACACCAGGTAGGCGATCAGGAAGGCCATCGTCTGCGGGTAGCCGCGCAGGTGCCGCAGCGTGTCCGCGAGCTGGCCGAACGACGCCCGCGCCATGCTCAGCAGCCCGCCCCCGGCCGCGGTCTCGACCGGGTCGACCGGCGGCCGGTCTCGCAGCCGGCGGTACGGGACGATCGTGAACAGGCCCCACCACAGACCGGCCAGCAGCAGGTTCAGCCGCACCGCACCCTCGGTCGACAGCCCCACCGCGTCGTGCCCCGACACCAGCGCCAGGTTGATCACCAGCAGCACCGTGCCGCCGATGTACCCCGCGGCCCATCCCCGGCTGGAGACCCGGTCACGCTCGTCCGGCCCGGCCACGTCGACGAGCAGCGAGTCGTAGACCACGATCGAGCAGGCGAACGCCAGCGTCGCGATCAGCTGCAGCACGACGCCGAGCTCCCAGTTGTCGCCGCCGAGGAACACCATCGAGACGCCCGCGGCCGACCCGGCCCAGGCGAACCAGGCCAGCATCGAGCGCTTGCGGCCCGTGCGGTCGGCCAGCGCACCCACGAGGGGCAGCAGCAGGGCCGAGACCAGCGTCGCGAAGGTCACGACGTACAGCGACAGCGAGCCCGGTGCGACCGGGACGCCGAGCACGTGCAGGTCGGTGTGGCACGCCAGATCGGTGTCCTGGCCGGGGCAGGCGTCCCGCTTGGCCAGCACGGTCAGGTACGGCCCGAGCAGCACGGTCAGCGTGGTGGTCAGGAAGGCGCTGTTCGCCCAGTCGTACACGTACCAGGCGCGTTGCTCGGCCCGCCGTTCCGCGGCCACGTCGTTCGTCACCCGGTCATCATGGCGCCGGGCCGGGCGTCATGGGCGAACGGGGATGAAACGGTTACCTATCGAAACGGCTGGTCAGCCGCCGAACTCCCAGTGCCAGGCCTCCGGCCGCGACCCGGTGCGCTGCGCCCAGGCGGGGTGGAACCAGCCGTACTGCGGGGCGTTCGAGAAGAGCCACTCGTGCTGCGCCGAGCCGAACGTCTGCACCCCGCCGCACAGGTCGGTGGCCGTGCCCCAGCCGTGGTTGCTCGTACCCGGCCGCGCGGCCAGGTTCGGCTTGGTGGCGTACAGCCGCACCTGCGTGTCGTAGTCGCGGTAGGAGTCGGTGACGCAGATCGGGCTGCCGAACCGTGCGGCGTAGGCGGCGCTCAGCCGGTCGAACGCATAGGCCGCGTCGGCCCGCAGGTAGTGCCCGGGCGCGCTGTTCAGGGCGCACAGGGCGACGCGCGGGATCTGGCCGTTGGGATAGGCCGACAGGTCGCTCGACCCCGTGCAGGAACCCGTCGGGCCCGTCACCGAGTTGGAGCCCGACGACGGTCCCGGCGAGGACTGCAACGCTGCCCGCAGCTGCTGCTCCTTCTGCTCCGCACTGCGCACCTGCCCGCTGGAGATGTCCAGCGAAGCCTCCGCGTCGTCCAGAATCCGCCGCTGCCGGGCCACCGCGGCATCGGCCGCGGAGCGGGCCTCGTCGGCCACCCTCGCCGCCGACACCGCCTTCTCGGTGGCGACCGCCGCGTCCGCCGCCGCCTGCTCGGCCCGGGCCCGCGTGCGCCGGCCCTCCTCCAGGTCCCGGGACCGGTCGTCGCCGATCCGGCGCAGCGTGTGCACGGTGCTGCCGAAGGCCAGGGCGTCGCCGCCGTCGGTACCCAGCAGTGCGTTGAGCAGCGGGCTGGCGTTCAGCCCGCTGCCTCCCTGATAGGCCTGACGGGCCCAGCGACCCACCCGGCGGCCCGCCTCCTGGGCGGCCGCGGTGGCGCTGCGCAGTTCGTCGTCGAGCTGGTCCTCGGTCTCCTGCGCCTCCTGCAGCGCGCGTTGCGCCCCGGTGTACGCCTCCAGCGCCTGCCCCGCGATCACCGCGGCGGCCCGGGTGGCCCGGCGCGCGTCCTGCACGTCACCCGCGTCGGCCTCGGCCTGCTGCCGCAGGGCCTCGACCGTGGCGGCCTGGGCGTCGATCTCGGCCTGCGTGGGCTCCCGTTCGACCGAGGGGTCCGCGGGCGCCGGGTTCGCGAGCCGAGCGCTCGCGAGCCCCAGGTCCCCGGGTCCGGCGTTCCCGAGCCCGGTGGTCCCAGGCCGCGGGCTTGAGGACGTCGTGGTCGCGCTCGCGCCCACACCCGCCTGGGCGGTGGTCACCCCGAGCGGAGTGATCAGGGCCAGGCCCGTGAACAGGAAGGCGGCCCTCCGGCGTCCGGAACTCACGTGTGCCGTCTCTCCTCGCGTCCCCCGTGGATCTGCTGTCCGGAAAGGGGTCGACCCGATCGACGGCGGCCTGAACGGGGGAGACGGTGACGGCGAGCAGGCTCACCCGCCCGGCCTACGGCACCCCCGGCACCCCCTCGGTACCCCTCGCACCGAACCGGTGACCGATGGCCGGACGAGCGATGGACTCAAGCCCTCGACAGGATCTGATCACGACATAAGGTGGTGTGCGGCCGGATAAACCCCTCGCGTGGAGCGGATTGCATGACCGAGTACACCTCCCTGGGATCACTGCAGGTCGCCACCGTCCTGAAGGACTTCGTGGAGGCCGAGGCGCTGCCCGCCAGCGGCGTGAAGCCCGAGGCCTTCTGGTCCGGCTTCGAGAGACTCGTCACCGATCTGGCTCCCCGCAACCGCGAGCTGCTGGTCGAGCGCGACCGCCTGCAGGCCGCGATCGACGAGTGGCACCGCGCCCACACCTCGTTCGATCCCGTCGCCTACGAGGCCTTCCTGCGCGAGATCGGCTATCTCGTGCCCGAACCGGAGCCGGTGCCGATCGGCACCACCGGCGTCGACGAGGAGATCGCCCGCACCGCCGGCCCCCAGCTCGTGGTGCCGGTGTCGAACGCCCGCTACTCGCTCAACGCCGCCAACGCCCGCTGGGGCTCGCTCTACGACGCGCTCTACGGCACCGACGCGATCGCCGAGGACGAGGGCGCCACCCGTTCCGGCGACTACAACCCGGTGCGCGGCGCCCGCGTGATCGCCTACGGCCGCGCGTTCCTCGACCGGATCGCCCCGCTCGCCGACGGCAGCCACGCCGACGCCGGCGGCTACGCCGTGGCCGGGGGCGAGCTCGTCGTGCACGTGCCGTCCGGCAAGACAACCTTGTCCGATCCGGCCCTGTTCGCCGGGTACACCGGCACCGCCACCGAGCCCTCCAGCGTCCTGCTGAAGCACCACGGGCTGCACGTCGAGATCGTCTTCGACCGCACCGGCCCGATCGGCCGCACCGACGGCGCCGGCGTGCAGGACATCGTGCTGGAGTCGGCCGTCACCACGATCGTCGACTTCGAGGACTCCGTCGCGGCGGTGGACGCGGGGGACAAGGTTCGCGACTACCGCACCTGGCTGGGCCTCAGCCGGGGCGACCTCACGGCCCCCGTGACCAAGGGCGGCCGCACCTTCGAGCGCACCCTGAACACCGACCGTGCCTACGCCGTTCCCCGCAATCACGGTGAGCAGCTCACCCTTTCGGGGCGCTCGCTGATGTTCGTGCGCAACGTCGGCCACCTGATGACGACCGACGCCGTGCTCGACGCCGACGGCCACCAGGTTCCCGAGGGCATCCTCGACGCGGTCGTCACCACGCTGGCCGCCCTGCCGGGCCTGCACTCCGGGGCCAACAGCCGCACCCGCTCGGTCTACATCGTCAAGCCGAAGATGCACGGGCCCGACGAGGTGGCCTTCGCCGTCACGCTTTTCGAGCGCACCGAAGAACTGCTGCGGCTGCCCAGCAACACCGTCAAGCTCGGACTGATGGACGAGGAGCGCCGCACCTCGCTGAACCTGGCCGCCTGCATCGCCGCCGCGCGCGACCGGATCGTGTTCGTCAACACCGGTTTCCTCGACCGCTCGGGCGACGAGATCCACACCTCGCTCGAGGCCGGGCCGCTGGTGCGCAAGGAAGACATGAAGGCCCAGGCCTGGCTCTCCTCGTACGAGACCCAGAACGTCGACATCGGGCTGGCTTTCGGCTTCTCCGGCCGTGCCCAGATCGGCAAGGGCATGTGGGCCATGCCCGACCTGATGGCCGACATGCTCGAGCAGAAGATCGCCCAGCCCCGGGCCGGCGCCACCACCGCCTGGGTGCCCTCACCGACCGCCGCGACGCTGCACGCCCTGCACTACCACGACGTGGATGTGGCTGCGGTGCAGGCGGAACTGGCGGCTCACGGGCGTCGCACGACGGTCTCGGACCTGCTGCACATCCCGCTCGGTACACCGGGCGACTGGGACGAGGCGGTGCGCGCCGAGCAGGTCGACAACAACTGCCAGTCGATCCTGGGCTACGTGGTGCGCTGGGTCGACGCCGGGGTCGGGTGTTCCAAGGTCCCCGACATCCACGACGTCGGCCTGATGGAAGACCGCGCCACTCTGCGGATCTCGAGTCAGCTGCTGGCGAACTGGCTGCGGCACGACGTGATCTCGCCGGACCAGGTGCGCGAGAGCCTGCGGCGGATGGCGGCCGTGGTCGACCGGCAGAACGAGGGTACGCCCGGCTACCTGCCGATGGCCGCCGACCCGGACAGCAGCCAGGCGTTCCTGGCCGCGAGCGACCTGGTCTTCCTCGGCGCCGAGCAGCCCAACGGCTACACCGAGCCGATCCTGCACGCGCGGCGCCGGGCGGCGAAAGCCGTGATCTCCTCGACGCACCCGCAGGGCCTGCCGGTGGGGTAGGGATTCGCCCTCGTCGTCGGGGCCGCACTCGCCTAAGGTGAACGAAAGGTGCCTCGACGATGAGGAGTGCGGGCCGGATGAGCGTTCTCGACGAGTTGACCGCCTCGCTGCCCGACGGGGTGGTCGTCACCGATCCCGTGCTCACCGACAAGTACCGCTTCGACCGGGCGGCCGATCCCGGCGCGGGCACCCCGCTGGCGGTGGTGCGGGCCATGAGCACCGAGCAGGTGCAGACCGCCCTGCGGTGGGCCTCGGAGCACCGCGTCGCCGTGGTGCCGCGCGGCGCCGGCACCGGCCTCTCCGGCGGGAGCACCGCGCTGACCGGCGGCATCGTGCTGTCCACCGAGCGCATGCGTGACATCGCGATCGACCGCCTCAGCCGGGTCGCGGTGGTGCAGCCGGGCCTGCTCAACGCCGAGGTCAAGCAGGCCGCCGCCGAGGCCGGGCTCTGGTACCCGCCCGACCCGTCATCGTTCGAGATCTGTTCCATCGGAGGCAACGTCGCCACCAACGCCGGTGGCCTGTGCTGCGTGAAGTACGGCGTGACCAGCGACTACGTGCTCGCCCTGGAGGTCGTGCTGGCCGACGGCCGCGCGCTGCGGCTGGGCGGCCCGCGGCTCAAGGACTCGGCCGGGCTCTCGCTGACCAAGCTCTTCGTCGGCAGCGAGGGCACCCTCGGCGTCGTCACCGAGGTCACGCTGCGCCTGATGCCGCCGCAGCCCCCGCCGCGCACGGTCGTGGCCACCTTCGCCGACACCCACGCCGCGACCGAGGCGATCGTCGCGATCACCTCGACCCTGCGCCCGGCGATGCTCGAGTACATGGACCGCACCACCGTCAACGCGGTCGAAGACCACCTGCGCATGGGGCTCGACCGGTCGGCGGCCGCGCTGATCGTGGCCCGGACCGACACCGAGGGCAGCACCGCCGATCGTGAACTGGCGCAGATGGTGGCCGCTTTCGAACGGTGCGGGGCGGGCGAGGTGGTGTCCACCGACGACCCGGCCGAGGGGGAGGCGTTCACCCTCGCCCGGCGCCAGGCGATCCCGGCGATGGAGAAGAAGGGCAAACTGCTGCTGGAGGACGTGGGGGTCGCCGTTCCCCGGCTGCCCGCCCTGGTCTCGGGGATCGAGGCAATCGCGGCCGCGCGGGACGTGACGATCGCGCTGATCGCGCACGCCGGTGACGGGAACACCCATCCGCTCATCGTGTTCGACCCGGCCGACGCGCGGGCCGCGCAGCGCGCGCAGACGGCGTTCGGCGAGGTGATGGACCTGGCCATCGAGCTCGACGGCACGATCACCGGCGAGCACGGCGTCGGGCGGCTGAAGCAGCCGTGGCTGGCCGCGCAGGTGGGCGACGACGTGATCGACCTGAGCCGGCGCATCAAGGCCGCGATCGACCCGCTGGGCATCATGAATCCGGGCGCGGTGCTGTGAGGCCCTGGTAGAACGGCAGGTATGGCTGCCGTCACCGTCACCCGGGACAACGTGCTCGGACACCGGGCCCGCGCGCAGGGCCTGACCGGCCAGGACGACGTCGCCGGGCTGCTCGCGACCGGGGTGCAGGACACCCCCGCCGGCACCTCGGTGACGGCTCTCGCCGTTCGCCGGGCACCGCGTCCGCACGCCACCCGGATCGTCTGGAGCTGGCGCGGAGCGCCGCACGTGCACCCGGAGAAAGACCTGAAGCGGATCGCCGCGGCGACCTGGCCGGTGGACGACGCCGACGCCACCCGCCGCATCAGCAACCCCCGCATCAAAGACGGCGCCCGGCGGGGGATCGAGGCCTTCACCGCGGCCGCCACCGCCCTGCGCGAGGCCGTCACCGAGAAACTGCCCAAGGGCGAGGTGAGCCGCCGCGTGAGCGCGGCCGTGCCCGACGACCTGAACTTCGACTGCCCCACCTGCGAGTCGCGGCACATCAGCGGCGGGCTGTTCCAGCTCGTCGGGGCGGCCGCCGGGGTCGAGGTCGTGACCGAGGGGCGGTCCACGTTCCTGAAGCCGCTGCCCGCCGCGCTGCGCGGACCGGTCCCGGCCGTGGCCACGGGGCTCGACGAGATGATCATGCGTTATCTCCGGGTCAACGGCCCGGCCTCGACGGCGGCGCTCGCGGCGTACGCGGGGATGTCGGCGACGGCGGTGAAGCGGTGCCTGCCGGACGGGCTCGAGGAGGTCGTGACCCCGGCCGGGAAGGCCTGGATGCCGGCCGGGCTCGTGGAGGAGCTGGCCTCGGCCGCCCGGCCCGAACTGGTGCGGCTGCTGCCCGGCGGTGACCCCTGGCTGACGGTGCGCGACCGGGAGCTGGTGGTGCCGGACCCGGTGCGGCACAAGGAGGTCTACAAGGCGCTGAGCAATCCCGGGGTGGTGCTCGCCGACGGTGACGTGGTGGCGACCTGGCGTGCGAAGCTGGCCCGGAAGGTGCTGTCGATCGAGGTCACGGCCTTCTCGCCGCTGCCCGCGGGGGTGCGGCAGCAGGTCGCCGACGAGGCCCGGGTCGTCGCGTCGGCCCGCGGTGCCGATGAGGCCGCGGTTCGTTTCCTCTAGCTCAAAAGATTCTTGAGGAACCGGGGAACCGATCGGCCCGGTCATGAGTCTGAATGAGTACCCGGTGGTGGTGTGCGGGAGCGGTCGCCGTATGTCAGGGTGCGGCGAGAGCCGCCGTCACCGCCGCCGGGGCCAATCTCCCGTCGGCGGACCAGCTCACCTCTTCAGGGCCAGGCTCACTTCTTCGGGGCCTGTTCCGGCTTGGGCCACATACGCTGGAACGACACGTCGGTGCCGCCCTCCGGAGCCTCCACACCGTCCGGCGCCGGCAGCACCTGCCGCAGCCACGAGCCGTGGCCCCACATCTTCCACTCGCGCGGGTAGCCGACCGACACCTCCTCGAACCGGGTGCCGTCCTTCCAGGTGCGCCGCGGGATGTGCAGGTGCCCGTAGACCACCACGTCGGCCCGGTAGCGGGTGTGCCAGTCGGCGCTCAGGGAGGTACCGCACCAGACCGCGAACTGCGGGTAGCGCAGGATGTCGTTGGGGTGCCGCTCGACCGGCCAGTGGTTGATCAGCAGCGTGCGCACGTCGGGCCCGAGGGCGTCCAGACGCTCCTGGGTGTACGCGATGCGGGCCCGGCACCAGTCCTCGCGGGTGGCGTACGGATCGGGGTGCAGGAAGCGCTCGTCGGAGCAGACCACGCCGGTGTCGTAGGAGACCTTGAGCGACTCCTCCTTGGTGGTCGTGCCCGGTGCCAGGAACGAGTAGTCGTACAGCAGGAACATCGGCACGATCGTGAGCGGGCCGCCCTCGCCGGTCCAGACCACGAACTCGTCCTCCGGCGTGACGACGCCCAGCCCGCGGCAGATCTCGACCAGTCGTTCGTACCGCTCGAGTCCGCGCAGCGTGACCGGGTCGCTCGGATGCGTCCACAGTTCGTGGTTGCCCGGCACCCAGATCACCTTCGCGAACCGCTCCGAGAGGAGCCGGAGCGTCCACTCGACGTCCTCGACCTTCTCGGCGACGTCACCGGCGACGATCAGCCAGTCGTCCGCACCGGTCGGGTGCAGCGACTCGGTGATCGCGCGGTTCTCCTGGTAGCCGATGTGCAGGTCGCTGACGGCGAGAAGTCTCGGCATGCTCAGGCTCCCGGCCGCTCGTCGAGGCCGGTGACCCAGGCCTGCTGGAGGTAGAGCACGTAACTGGCCACGGCGGGCACCTCGACGGCCAGGCGACCGGGCTCGATCAGCATTTCCTCGCTGGCCAGCAGCGCTTTCGAGGCCGGGTCGAAGATCAGGGTGAGGCGCCGGGCGGGGCCGAAGGAGAACTCGAACGAGTATCCCTCACCGGTGCGCCCGGCCCGGTCGGTGGTGGTCCCGACCGCCGTGAGATCGGGCTGGGCGGTGAGGATCTCGTGGAACGCGGCGGCCAGCGCGGACGGGATGGCCTGGTTGTGCAGGCGCTGCACGGCGGCGATGAGCACGAGCGTCTCGGGGACGTTGTGCTCGGGGGAGGGGGCACCCTTCAGCAGGTAGGCGCGCAGCGAGGCGGTGTCGGTGGGCAGCGCGGACGCCCACTCGACCTGTGCGGTGGAGGAGTGGTCGTGCGGCGGGGTGTCGGGACGCACCTCCAGCACCCGCATCCGGCCGTCGGCGGCGCACCAGCGTTCATGGTCTTCGGCCACGAGCTCGAGTTGCCCACGGCCGCCACCTCCGACCCCGAGGTTGAGATGCCATTCACGGGTGCGGAGGTAGCTGACGGCCTGGTTCGAACTCACGAGAGAGAACTTTAATGGGATGAACAGGACTGCACGTGCGTTCTCACGCGTTGCGCGTGTTGGTGAGGGCGCTCAGCCGGGCGGAGAGGTTGAAGCCGGCCTGGATCGCCGCCTCGGACACCTCGGCCAGCCGGCTCGCCGACAGCGCCGCGGTGGTGGCCTCGGGCACGATCCAGATCCGGTCGAACGGCAGCTCGTGCAGCTTGGTGATCTGGATGGCGGACTCGACGTCGCTGAGATCCCGCACGGCGAAGGAGAAGTCGATGTCGAACTGGCGGGCGGCGAGGCCCCAGGCGACGAGGGCCTCGCGGTTGATGCGGGCCCAGGCCGGGTCGCCGGAGTGCGCCAGTTTCGGGGAGACGGTCACCCAGCTCACCCGGTGCAGCGTGGTCTCGGTGGGCGGGAAGGTGCCGTTGGTCTCCAGGCCGATCTCGTAGCCGCCGAGCAGTTCGAGGAACTGGGGCCAGGCCGGGGCCTTCTGCTGCTGCAGGGGCTCGCCGCCGCTGATCACGATCAGGGGCGTGTTGGCCGAGCGGGCCGTCTCGGCGATCTCCTCGATGCGCCAGTAGCCGACCTCGCGCTGCAGGTCGTAGCGGGAGGTGTCCCAGGTGAAGGCCGAGTCGCACCACGAACAGGAAAGATTGCAGCCGCCCATCTGCACGACGACGCAGCGGCGCCCGGCAGAGCGGCCCTGGGGATGCACGGTCGGCCCGACGACGCCCGCGACCACGAGTTGTGGTCGTGCCCGGGCCGTGGTCAGCGGGTACTCGCTGGCGGTACTGATGGTGACCCTCCTGTGACGATGCGCGGCCCTCCGGGGAGCATCATCACACGGGTAAGCACCTCTTAACGCTGGACTGCGGAAATTCCCCCGTCTGCTGCGCCATGTCTTCCCAAATGCTCAGATCCGTTCATGCACATTGTTTTTCGTTCTGCACGAGCGTGATCGCGCACTTACTCGGGGTGATCATCCTGGGCCGTTCGGGGTGGTGGTCGCGGGCTGTCCGGTGCCAGGCAGGCCGTGCCACCTCGGGCGGTCAGTTGACGACGTCGTCCGTGTCACGGCCCTTCAATCGCACCACGGTCGCGCCCTGGTCGCTGGGGTCGTCGTCGATCTCGACCTCGAAGTAGCCCTCGAGGCGGTAGGCGCCCTTGCTGAAGAAGAAGCGGGCCTCGCCGTCGTCGTCCAGGTCCATCACGTAAGTCGCGGCGGAGCAGGGGGCTTCGGGGGCGAAGTCGGGTTCCTGGCCCTCGGGCAGGTCGTTGCACTCGAACACGGTGAAGTGTGGGTCGTCGAACTCCTCGTCGTCGCCGGGACGCTCGACGAAGTTCTTGTCGATGTGCTCGGAGTTGGGGGCGCCGGAGTCGATCCGCACGGTGTCGCCGTTGTGCGAGGCGATGAAGTTGTTGAAGCCGGTCGCGAGCGCAAGATCGCCGAGTTCACCGCCGTACGAGGGGATTCCGTTGGCGTCGAACGTGATCCCGCTCTGGGCGGTGGCGCTGGGGGACGCGGTGGTCCCGGTCGGGTCCGGCGTCGCCGTCGTGGTGTCGGGAGCAGGGCTTGCGGACGCGTCGGGCTCGGTCGCCGGCGTCGCTCGCGTGGTCGGGTCTGCGGTGGTGGTGGGCTGCCCGGGATCGTCCGGGGCGAGGAAGAGCACCCAGGCCAGGGCGCCGGCCAGAACGAAAGCGGCGGCGCTGGTGAGGATCAGGGGCAGTCGGGCGCGAAGCGTGGACGCGCCGGGGCCGGTCCCGGGGGCCGTCGCCCGGGTGCCGGGGCCGGCGGGGCTTGCGTCGGGTGGCGTTCCGTAGGCCGGGACGCCGGGGCTGAGCCGGCCCGGGGTCGCGTGGCCCGGGGTGGCGTGACCCGGGGTCGCGTGACTCGGTGTCGCGTGACTCGGTGTCGGGTGGCCGGAGGTGTGCGGGCCTGGTGCCGGGTGGCCCGGCGTCGGTGTGGCCCAGAGAGGTTCCGCGGGGAGGCTGGGGGCCTGGGCGGCGGAGGGCTGGTGCCACTCGCGGTGCAGGATCTGCTCGGTGGCGGCGGCGTACGCCGCGCCTTCCGGGTGGAGAGCGGTTTCGGCGGGTCGGGGGTCGTGGGCCGGGTTCTCCGGGCCGGGGGTGCTCGCTCTGCCGGCTCGGCCGTTGCCCGTCGCGGCGTTCGGGTCTGCTCCGGCAGGCGGGGCGGCGGCCGGGTTGCGTTGCTGCGCCTCACGTTCCGCGCGCCGTGCCCGCCGGCCACCCTCGACCGGGGCCTGCGCGCCCCGGGTGAGGGGACGCGTCCGTTGCTCCTCGTCGACCAGGCCGCCCAGCACCTGGGTGGCCGTGGGCCGCGACTCCGGCTCGCGGGTCAGCGCGGCGCGCACGATCGGCTCGAGCCAGTCGGGCAGGCCGGTGAGGTCGACCTCGGCGTGCACGGCGCGGTACATCAGCGCCGGGGCTGGGCCGGAGCCGAAGGGAGAGTGCCCGGTCGCGGCGTAGACCATGGTCAGGCCCCACGCGTAGACGTCGGCGGGCGGTCCGATCGTGGTGGTGCCGGTGATCTGCTCCGGGGCCATGTAGCCGGGGGAGCCGAGGCCGACGCCGGTACGGGTGGCCAGCGTGGCCGTCTCCAGCGCGGCGATGCCGAAGTCGATGACCTTCGGGCCGTCCGGGGCCAGCAGCACGTTCGCGGGTTTCAGGTCGCGGTGCACCACGCCGGCCGTGTGGATCGCGACGAGGGCCTCGGCCAGGCCGGAGGCGAGCGCGTGCAGCAGTTCGGGGGTGAGAGGGCCGTCGGCACCGACCACGTCGTGCAGGCTCGCGCCGCCCACGTACTCGGTGGCCAGCCACGGTTCGTCGGCGTCCGGGTCGGCACCCAGCACCCGCGCGGTGCAGGCGCCCGTCACCGCGCTGGCCGCCGCGACCTCCCGCCGGAACCGGGCCCGGAACCTCGGGTCGGCGGCGTGCTCGGCCTTGACCGTCTTCACCGCCGCGGGACGTCCTGCGGAGTCGGTGCCGACGTAGACGACGCCCATGCCCCCGGTGCCGAGGCGGGCCACGAGCCGGAAGGTGCCGATCGTCGCCGGGTCACCGGCCCGAAGGGGTGACAGCGGCACAGCACTCTCCTGGATCGTCGGCCTTGCTCCCGTAGTGACCGGCGAATCTACCCGGACCGGATGAGAGCACGATGAAAGCCCCCTGGAGCGGTCACGGTTTCGTTATCCCCTCGCTGCCTGCGGACGCCCCCCGACGTCGTTCAGATCAGGCCGTTGCGCACCGCGTAGGCCACGGCGTGCGAGCGGTTGCGCAGGCCGAGGCGCTGTGACAGGTCCTGGATGACGGTTTTCACGGTGCGCTCGGAGTAGGCCAGACGGCGGGCGATCTCCCGGGTGTCGCAGCCCTCGCCGAGCATGCGCAGCACCTGGAGCTCGCGCTCGGTGTGGTGCTGGGCGGGCGGCACCTGCACGGTCTGGGTGCCGGCGGGGACGTCGGTGAGGTTCGAGGCCCGCGGGCGGGGTGCGCGCACCTGGCGCACGAGCCGGGTCAGCAGCTCGGTGGGCAGCACGCTCTCGCCGGCCTGGGCCGAGGCGATCGCGCGCATCAGTGAGCGGGTGGTGATGGCCGAGCGGCGCAGGATGCCGATGACCCCGGCGTCGAACGCGTCGGCCATGCCGCGGGCGTCGATCTCGCCGACGACCAGCAGGGTGCGACGGGTGCCGGACTGCTGGACGGCGCGCAGGGCGAGCAGGCTCGGCTCGTCCATCGCCTCGGCCGCGACCACGGTGACGTCGGCCGTGGCCATGCCGGCCTCGGGCACCAGCTCGATGCCGGGGCAGTCGCGCAGATAGGCGACCATGCCGGCCTGCGAGAGCCGGTCGCAGCCGAAGACGAACACCTTGGTCGAGCGGGCGCCGTTGGCCTGGTGCGGGCTGTGCTGCGTGATCTGCTGCTGCGGGCCCGGGCCGGGCGCTGAGCCGGGCACTGAGCCGGGCACTGAGCCGGGCAGTGAGCCGGCGGTCCCCCGGCCGGGGCCCGGCTGGCCGTTGGGCGTGGCCGGGCCGGCCGGGTACCGGTTCGGGTACTCGTCCGGGCGCTGCTTTCCGTGCTGGGTGAGAACCCTGGGCCGGGACGTGCCGGTTGCCAGACTGATCCCCGTGCTGTTGCCGGTCTGCATCGAGACTCCTCCGTCGCTGCCGGGCATCCCCCGCCCGGGAACGTTGAGGTGATGATGCCGTCCGGCGGGGCCCCAGTGGTAGGAGACGCAGGGATCGGCTGAGATACATGTGGGGCACCGAAGATCGGGACGAATGCGGTGCCGGGCGCCGAGGGAATGCGCCGGGTGAGCGACCGTATTCAGAAGGTAGCGAAGCCGGTCAGGCCCAGGCCAGGCACACGGGTGTAGGAACCCAGTATTCCCGCACATAGACCAGCGTATTTTCGCCGGTGGCCTGGGGATCCAGGGAGAACACGGTCACCGAGCTGCTGTCCTGGTTGGCGGCGAGCAGATGGCGTTCGTCGGGGGTGAGCACGATGTCGCGCGGGGCCTGGCCGCGCACGGGCACGTTGGCGATCAGCTCGAGTGCAGCGCCGGGGCCGAACCGGAACACGCTGATGCTGTCGTGCCCCCTGTTGCTCGCGAACACCAGTTCTCCCGAGGAATGCACGCGCACCGCGGCAGCGGTGCTGGCCGCGTCCGTCCCCTCCGGCAGAAGGGACACCGAACCGACCGGGACGAAACCGGATTCGGTGCGCCGGAACGTCCGCAAGCTGTTGTCGAGCTCGCCCACCAGGAAGAACACGTCGCCCGAGGGATGGAAGGCCAGGTGCCGCGGGCCGGTGCCGGGCGGCAGGCCGATCCGGCCGGACTCCTTCAGGCCCTCGGGGCCGAATCCGTACACGACGACCGCGTCGAGACCCAGATCGGGCACGAAGAGCTCGGGCCGCGAGGGGTCGAACGCCACCATGTGCGGGTGCGGGCCCTCCTGACGCTGCGGATCGGCGCCCTCGCCCTCGTGTTTCACCACGGCGAGGCGCTCGCCGATGCGGCCGGTGCCGTCCTGGAGGCCGAACAACGCGACCGAGCCGCCGCTGTAGTTGGCCGCGGCCAGGTAACGGCCGTCGGGGGAGACGGCGAGATGGGCCGGGTCGGCGCCGCCGGAGGGCTGCATGCCGAGCAGGACGAGGGTGTGCGAGTCCGGGTCGATGCGGTAGGCGCTCACGTCACCCTCGCCGCCGTCAGAACGAGTTTCGGAGACGGCGTACAGGACGCCCTCGAAAGCTGTCACCCAGGAGGGGTTCCGGAAGACGGTGGCCAGGGTCGCGTCGCCGAGCTCGCCGCGGCCGGAGTAGTGGGCCCGCATGATGCCGGGAGCCTGCCCGTCGACGTGGGGGAGTCGCTCGGTGTAGGTGCCGACGAAGAGGTCCGGCTGCCGGCCGCCCGGTTCGTTCACTCGTTCGTTCGCTGGTTCGTTCACTGGCTCGTTCGCTGACATGGGGAGGAGTATGCCCGGGTGCCCTCAGGGGAAGCCCGTCCATCGATCCAGGAGTCGCGCGGCCGGGCCGAACATCGGTGCCGGCCAGGGGGTCCGGGTGCTCCACCAGACCCATTCGGCGGCCTTGTCGGGCTCGAGGACCCGCGGTTCGCCCTCGGCCACGACCAGGTGGTGAAGGGTGATGTAGTGCAGACCGTCGTCGGCGAAGACGTCGCTGGTCCACAGCAGCGGACGCACCTCGACGGCTACCAGCCCGGTCTCCTCCGCCAGCTCCCGGGCCACGGTCTGCGCGGGCTCCTCACCGGCGGACATCTTGCCGCCGGGAAAGCTCCAGGTACCGGCCCCGTGCGCGCCCAGCCGGCGTCCGAGCAGCACCGCGCCGTCGCGGACCACCACGGCGCTGACCCCGACGAACGGGCCTTTCAGAGGTGACACGTGTCGCTCCTGTCTTCGTGAGGACGGTCGGCGGTGACCGGTCTCGTGAGCGGTCTGTTCACCAGGGCCCTCCGGCCCTTGCCGATCCTGCCCCAGGATGCCAAGGGTGGAACCGTGAGCACGACGCAGACCCCCGGATCCGATCCGAGCGCCGTGGGACGCGGACGATCGCCGGGCGCAGTCCCGGCCGCCGTTCCCCGGCGAACCGGACGGACCCGGCGTCCCCCGGTCGTCCCGAACCAGCACGGCGCCTGGGGATTCCTCGCCCTGCCCCTGGTGCTGGGGGGCGCCGCCTCGGACTGGTCGTGGTGGGTGCTCCTGCTGACGGTCGCGTGGGTGGCGGCCTATCCGAGCAGCTGGGCGGTGACCGGTCTGCTGACAGCGCGCCGTCCCGCGAGATTCCGCCGCGCGGCCCTCATCTGGATCCCGCTCTGCCTCGTCGCCGGAGTACCGCTGCTGCTGACGCACCTGTGGCTGAGCTGGGTGCTGCTCGCCTACCTGCTCCTGTTCCTGGTCAATCTCCAGCAGGCCCGGGCCCGGCGGGAGCGTTCGGTGTTCAACGACCTCGTGCTCATCGGCGAGTGCGTGCTGCTGGTCCCGGTCGTGGCCGGCCTGGCCGCCTCGTCCCCGGCCGCCTCGTCCCCGGCCGCCTCGTCCCTGGTCGCCTCGTCCCCGGCGGACCTGCCCCTCGACGCCATGACCACCGCCCCCGTCATCACTGCCCTGATCGCCTGCGCCCTGACCCTGATCGGCAGCACCCTGCACGTGAAATCCCTGATCCGGGAACGCAACAACCCCACCTTCACCCGTCTCTCCCAGGCGTTCGCCGTGGCTTGCGTCCCGCTCATGGCCGTGACCACTCTGGTGACCGATCAGCCTTTGCTGCTGACGGTCCCGTTCGTGCTGATCGCGGTGAGGGCGTGGCTGTGGCACGACCCCGCGCTGCGTCCGTCGCTCATCGGGATGGGCGAACTGGCCGGATTCCTGGTGGTGGCGGGCACGTCGCTGGTCGTGATCTGACTCGGCGTCCCGGGTGGGCCGTCGAGGCGTCCGGGCACTCGCGGCAGTGCTGCTTCAGGCGGTGGCGCGGGGGCTCAGCCTGGTGGGTTCAACCTGGTGGGTTCAACCTGGTGGGTTCAACCCGGTGGGTTCAACCTGGTGGGTTCAACCTGGTGGGTTCAACCTGGCGGGCTCAACCTGGTGGGCAACCGCAACTCTGATGCTTTCGATTATCGATTATCGAAAGCATCAGAGTTTCGCGCGCCCCGATGAAAGCGGCACCTCGTGTCCAGAACGTGTGCCCAGATCCAGCGCGACCCGGGCCGATTGAGGCGCTTGCGCCGTGGCCGTGAGCACGCCGATCACCGCGGGCAGCCCAGCCTCGAGCTGACCTGCTCACCGGGGCGGTCCGACCTGAGCCGGGTTGCTCAGCATGGCGGCTCGAGCGCGGGCCGACTCACTGTCCAGGGTGGCGCGGCCTCGGGGCGACTCACTTTCCGGGGTGGGGCGGCTCGCTCATCAGGGTGGTGCCCCCTCGGGCCGGGTCGGTCAGGGTGGTGCTGGGTCGGGTGGGGTCGGTCAGGGTGGTGCTGCCTCGGGCGGGGGCGGTCAGGGTGGTGCTGCCTCGGGCCGGATCGGTGACCGCGACGCTGTCTCGGGCGGGCACACTCAGCGCGGTGGTCCTGCCTCGATTCGGGTCATGACCTCGCGCATCTTCTCCTCGCCGTGCTGGTCACCGCCCCAGCGCGACTCCAGCCACCAGGTGGCGCCGGCCTCGACCCACGGAGTGACCATCGCGAGTGCGGCGGACCTGTCGTCTGCCGGCGTCTGGCCCTCGTGCACCACATCGAGCCCGGTGCGCCCGCGTTCGGCCAGCCAGGCGACGAGCTCACGCAGATCGGAGGGAGTGGCCTCGCGGCCTTCGCCCAGGTGGTACTCCGGGATCACGCCGTCACAGCGCAGGATGCGGTTCATCGACTTGGGGCGGGGCCAGGCCCCCACCGTCCAGATCGGGATCGGGTTCTGCGTCGTTTTCAGGCCGCCCGTGACCACCTCGGCCGCACCCGTCTGGATCCGGTAGTGCTCGCCCTCGTAGACGTTGTCGCCCCGCCAGAGTGCCCGCATCAGGTCGATGCCCTCGTCGAGCATCGCCGCGCGCTGCCTCCGGTCGGTGACCTCGCCGCTCGCACTCGGCAGGGCCGGATCGATCGCCCCGAGGCCGAGCCCCACGACCGCCCGGCCGCCGGACAGGTCGTCGAGCGTGGCCACCTGCGACGCGAGCTTCCAGGGCCGGCGCCACGGCAGCGGCGTGAGCATCGTGCCGAGCCGGATGCGTGACGTGGACGCAGCGACGGCACTGAGCAGGCCCCAGGCATCGACACCGTACGCCGCCTCCCAGACGAAGATGCCGTCCCACCCGGCCTGCTCGGCCAGGACCGCCTGCTCGAGCTGCTGGCTCGCGGAGCCACCCGGAAGAATGAACCCGTAGCTGGTCATGTCCAACACCTACCAGCGACCACCGACAGTCTTGGGAACGAGCCGCTCACCGTGATGGGATGGTCCGGCCGCCGTCCGGAAACCGGGTGGTTCCTACGTCGTCCCGAGGTGCACCGATGAGCAAGCCGTCCGACCGCTGCCCCTGCGGCTGGGGCGACCCGTACGCCGAGTGCTGCGGCCGCTACCACGGGGGTGAACCGGCCCCGACCGCCGAAGCCCTGATGCGCAGCCGCTACTCGGCGTTCGTGGTGCAGGACGGGGACTACCTCCTGCGCACCTGGGCGCCCGAGAACCGGCCCGAGGAGATGTATCTCGACGACGACATCACCTGGCTCCGGCTGGTCGTGCTCGACCGCACGGCCGGTGGCCCGTTCGACACCGAGGGCACCGTCGAGTTCGAGGCCCACTACCGGCACCAGGGCGTGCGCGAGGTCCAGCGGGAGGACTCGTATTTCCGCCGTGAGCAGGGGCAATGGGTTTATGTCGCACCCCGCGTCTAGGGTTCGTCGCACGTAGACAGACGACCCTCGGGAGCGACCGTGCCGATCACCGACCTCGACCCCGCGCTGCGTTCCGTCCAGGCCACCTACGACCAGGTCGCCGTCGACTACACCGACCTCCTGCGTGATCACCTGGCCACGAGCTGGACCGACCAGGCGATGCTGAAGCTGTTCGCCGATCTCGTCCTTCACCCCGATGAGGGGCACGATGGCGGACGCGTCGGTACGGTCGCCGACATCGGTTGCGGTCCGGGGCGGATCACCGGGCACCTGGCCGCGCTGGGGCTCGACGTGTTCGGCATCGACCTGTCACCGGGCATGATCGAGGTGGCCCGCCGCGAGCACCCCGACCTTCGGTTCGAGGTCGGCACCATGACCGCACTCGACCTGCCCACCTCCTCGCTGGCCGGGGCTCTCGGCTGGTACTCGCTCATCCACCTGCCCGATCACCTGATCCCGGTCGCGCTCGCCGAGTACCGCCGCGTGATCGTGCCCGGCGGCCATCTCCTGCTCGCGTTCCAGGAGGGCGAGCAGGTGCGGCACATCGCCGCCGCCTACGGTCACGAGATCTCGCTCGATCTGCACCGCCGCCGCATCGCCGACTACGAACCCTGGCTGCGGAAAGCGGGTTTCACGATCTTCAGCAGCATGGTCGTGGCTCCGGGCGATCGTGAGAAAGAGCCTCAGGCCTACCTGATCGCCAGGGCCGAACCGAAAGACGGCCCCGTGGCCGCCTGAGCCGGCCACGGGGCGGCCCGCCGCAGGCGAGGCCGGGAGGTGAGTGGGCCGGGAGGTGAGTGGGCCGGGAGGTGAGTGGGCCGGGAGGTGAGTGGGCCGGGAGGTGAGTGGGCCGGGAGGTGAGTGGGCCGGGAGGTGAGTGGGCCGGGAGGTGAGTGGGCCGGGAGGTGAGTGGGCCGGGAGGTGAGTGGGCCGGGAGGTGAGTGGGCCGGGAGGTTCGGGTCAGTAGTCGATGACGCCGCCGCTCCCGCTGCGTCCCGGTGGGGTTGCGACCAACTCGACGGACACGCCGGGGCGGACGTCAGGACCGAAGACGGCCACCACCGCGTCCGTGATCGAAGCGACCAGGGCAGAAGCGTGTTCGGCGCCCTCGGGGCCGGTCAGCGCACCCTCGCGGATGCCGAAGGTGACGGCCGGCGCGGCCGTCGGCACGGGCACACCTCCCACACCCCAACGGCCCGGTGGCACTCCCTCGAGGTGCACCACGGCCAGGGGACGGGCCCAGTCGCCGTACACCTTCACCACGGCGTCGGTCAGGGCGGCGATGAGCTCCGGCTCCCGGCCGGCCAGCTGGGGCTCGAGGACGCGGGCGGTTAAGTGGGGCACGGTGGCACCTCTCGTCGTGGTTCCGGGGCGGCTCCAAATAGCTTTGACAGCAAACATAACTCGGAAGAGGGCGGCGCGCGTGAACATTTCCGGTACGCGCGGCGACGATCACCGTGTCGGGGTGGCTGCGGGGAGGGGAACGGGGATGCCGGAGGTAGCGTCGGCTTCTTCATGGATTGAGGGGAATGACATGCTCGACGACACGACCGGGGACATCGCCGGGAGCCCGACCGCATCGCGGGCTCGTACGGTGCTGATCGACTGCGACCCGGGGCACGACGACGCGATCGCCCTGCTGCTGGCCCACGGCAGCCCGGCGATCGACCTGGTCGGCGTCAGCACGGTCGCGGGCAACCAGACCCTGGCCAAGATCACGCGCAACGCGCAGTCGATCGCCGCAGCCGGCGGGTTCAGCCACGTCCCGATCGCCGCCGGCGCCACCCGCGGCCTGGTCACCGCACCGTTCGTCGCCGCCGACATCCACGGCGAGAGCGGGCTCGACGGACCGCACCTGCCCGAGCCCGTCGCGCCCCTCGACCCGCGCCACGGCGTCCAGCTCATCATCGACACCGTCATGACCCGCCCCGCCGGCACCGTCACCATCATCGCCACCGGGCCGCTGACGAATCTCGCGCTCGCCGCCCGCCTGGAGCCCCGCATCGTGGAGCGCGTGCGCGAGGTGGTCTTCATGGGCGGCGCGATCCAGGGCGGAAACCTCACGCCGACAGCCGAGTTCAACATTGCCGTCGACCCGGAGGCCGCCCATGTCGTCGTCCACGAGAACTGGGAGGTCACGATGATCGGCCTCGATGTCACCCACCTCGCGCTCGCCACCACGCAGGTGCGCGGCCACCTCGACGCGGTCGGCACCACCCCGGCCCGCATCGTGGGCGAGATGCTCGACTTCTACGGCGCGGCCTACGTCACCAGCCAGGGCTTCGCCTGCCCGCCGGTGCACGACCCGGTCGCGGTCGCCGCGATCATCGACGCGTCCGTGCTCGAGTTCCGCCGGGCCCCGATCGACGTCTCGCTGGCCGAGGGGCCGACGCGGGGCATGACCGTCGTCGATCTGCGGAAACCGGCGCCGGAGTCGTGCCGCACCCGCGTCGCCGTCGGGCTGGACACCCATCGCTTCTGGGCGCTGGTCGTCGATGCGCTGACCCGGATCGGTGAGCCCCTTGCCGTCGGCTGAGACCGTCGGCGAGGGAGGCAGCAAGGGGGCTGGCGAGCGAGTCGGTGAGGGAGGTGGCACGGGGGCTGGCGAGCGATTCGGTGAGGGAGGCAGCACAGGGGCCGGCGAAGGGGCCGGCGAAGGGGCCGGCGAAGGGGCTGGCGGAGGGGCTGGCGGAGGGGCTGGCGGAGGGGCTGGCGGAGGGGCTGGCGGAGGGGCTGGCGGAGGGGCTGGCGGAGGGGCTGGCGGAGGGGCTGGCGGAGGGGCTGGCGGAGGGGCTGGCGACGGGGCCGGTGACGGGGCCGGTGACGGGGCCGGTGACGGGGTCGGCGAGCGAGTCGGTGAGGGGACCGGCAGGCGAGTCAGCACGCGAGCCGGCGAAGGGGCCGACGAGGGAGATGGCGAACGAGCTGGCGAGGGCAGCCGCGGGCGAGAAACGGGGAGGGGCGACGGGGAAGGCGACGGGCGGGCCGGGCTGAGCACCGACGAGGCCGTTCGCACCCTGCTCCTGCTGATGCCCCGGCTGGTCGGCCGGGCCAAGCGGCTGCCGATGCCGGAGGTGCTGCGTGACTTCGACCTGGCGCCCCGGCACCTGTCGCTGCTGGCCTACCTGCAGCACGAGGGCCGTCTCACCGTGGGCGAGCTCTCGGAGCGGCTCGAACTCGCCCCGACCACGGTCAGCCTGATGGTCGGTGACCTGTCACGCGGCGGGCTGCTGGTGCGCGAGGAGGATCCGGACGACCGGCGGCGCCGGATCGTCGCGGTCGCGCCGCCGTACGTGCGGGCGGTCGACGACTGGCTGGCCGGCAGTGCGGACGCGTGGGGCGCGGTGATGAGGGAGCTGTCCGCCGAGCACCGGGCCGTGGTGGTGCGCACCCTGCTCGGCTACGAGGAGGCTCTGGGACGCACCGTGCGGGATCACGGGTGAACGGGCCGGGTCAGGGCCGGGTGAGCGTCCACTCCTCGCGGGTGATTGCGTACTCCACCTCGCCGTGTTCGTGCCCGGCGATGGGCTCGTCCCAGGTCTGGTGGAACGTGCGCACATGACGCAGGCCGATCTTCGTCATCGTCGCCCTCGACCCCGCGTTCACGGCCATCGTCTCGCCGAACACACGCTGCACCCGGAGGTCCTCGAACGCGTGCCGCAGCAGTTCGGCACTGCCTTCCGACGCCAGGCCCCGACGCCAGAACCGGGGCAGCAACCGGTAGCCGATCTCCACGTCACCCTCACGCGGCGACGGTTCCAGCAGCCACCAGCCCACGAACGCACCCTCGGTGAAACCGGCCCAGAAGCCCAGCCCGGACGACGATCTGGCCACCTGGAGCCGCCGCTGGTGAGACGTCACGATGTCCTCCCGCGGCCGCGGGCGACCGTTGAAGAGGTACCGCATGACCTGCGGGTCGGAGTCCAGTTCGAGCTCGTGGTCGAGGTGACTCTCCGCCAGCGGAACCAGGGTGAGCCGGTGCGTCCGGAGCGTGGCCTGCGTCATGCTGGACCATGGTGCCCGAGCCGTGCGGCACCGGAGGGGAGATGGGCGGCGCAGCCGACCGGGGCGTCCACAATTCGGGCATTTTGCTATCGGGGGATGGTTTTGGACTACATTGCGCCAATGGGGCACGATGCGGACCGTTCGAAGGACCTCGACCAGAGGTACCGCGAGCTCGCCATGTCCACGTTCGTGTTCGAGACGCGACTCGCCCACCGGCTCAGCTACTTCCGGGTGTTCGCCTCGCCCCGCATCGCGGGTCTGCTGAAGCACACCGGCCAGATGCAGGCCGAGCCGGGCCGCCGTGCGCACGACACCGGCCTGCTGATGTACTCGCTGATCGACGCCGGGCTCGACTCAGAGACCGGCAGCTACGCCATCTCCCGGCTCAATGAGATGCACCGCCGCTGGCGTATCACCAACGACGACTACACCTACGTCCTCGGCACTTTCGCGGTGATGAGTGTGCGCATGATCGTGCGCACGGGCTGGCGGCCGATCACCGAGGCGGAGAAACAGCTGGTCATCGACTGGCACGCGGAACTCGGCGCCCGCCTGGGCATCACCGACGTGCCGGGTGACTTCGCCTCGTTCGACGCCTGGTTCACCGCCTACGAGGCCCGCATGCTGCGCCGGAGCGCGGCCGGGCAGGAACTGCTGAAGCTGGCACTCGAGGTGGTCGGGTCGCAGATCCCGCCCCGGCTGCGTCGTCCCACGATGGCTCTGGCGCCGGTGCTGATCGACGAACCGGCCCGCAGCGCTCTCGGTTTCGCCCCGCCCGGCCTGACCGCGCGGGCCACGGTGTCCGTGCTGCTCCGGTTCCGGGCCTGGCGTCGCCGCCGCAACGGCCCGCCGCCGGCGTTCTTCACGCTGGGTGCGCCCAACGGCACGTACCCCGCCGGGTGGACGATCGAGGACCTCGGCCCCCGAGACCTCAGCGGGCCCCGAAAGCGGGGCTAGACCGAAAGTTCAAGCCGGGCCGTAAGGTCGACCGGACTGGAAGCCGGACTGGAAGCCGGACCGGAAGCCGGACCGGAAGCCGGACCGGAAGCCGGACCGGAAGCCGGACCGAAAAGGTCGACCGGACCGAAAACCCGGCCAGAGAGCGCCGGACGTCAGCCCGGCACGTGCCGTTCGAACACCTCGGCCGCCAGCCGGTCCGACTCCGGGTCCTCGCAGTCCAGTCCCGACGCGATCATGAGCCGGTAACTCTCCAGCTTGTACTGGATCACGGCCCGGTCCTGCCGGAGCTGCTCGAGCTGCGCATCGATCGCCTCGGCCTGCCGTTCCAGCAGGTCGAGACGTCGCTCGTGCTTCTCCAGGGGCTCCGGCCCGGCCTGGATGAACTCACGCACCTCGGCCACCGGCATCCCGGTGCGCCGCAGCGCCTGCACCGTGCGCACCCAGCGCATGATCATCGGCGAGTAGCGGCGGCGCCCGTCCGGCCCGCGCTCCACGTCGGGGATCAGGCCCTCCTTCTCGTACCAGCGCAGCGCGTCCACGCTGATGCCGGTGAGCTCGGAGACCTCCCGGATACCGATCGCTGTCGTCGTCATCCGGCCACGATAAGTGTCCGGGCGGCGCCGCGCGGGCTACCGTGACCGGGACGAGGCCCACCGAGCGCCCGCAGAACCGACCGAGCGCCCGCAGAACCGACCGAGCGCCCACAGAGCACAGAACCGACCGAGCGCCCACAGAGCCGGGGGAGTCACCGATGACGCTGCAGGAACTCGAGCCGGCCACCACCGTCGAGCGGGCCCTGGCCTACTTCGACACCCTGCAACCCGTCACCGTCGAGCAGATGATCGGCTCGTGGCGGGGGAACGGCCTGGTCACCGGGCATCCGTTCGACGGTCAGCTCGAGGGGCTGGGCTGGTGGGGCAAGCAGTTCGTCAACCCCGAAGAGGTGCACCCACTGGTGATGGACGGCCCTCACGGCCCGTTCAGCCTCAACCCCAGCCTGGTTCCGCTCGAACTCGACCTCAGGTATCCCACGCTCTTCCGGCGGACCGGGGTGCAGAGAGTCATGCGCCGCGCCCTGCCGCTCCTGCGCACGAAGAGGCCCGCCGCCCGCCTGCGCATGGCCGAGTACCGCGGGGTCGTCAGCGCCACGATGGTCTACGACACCAAGCCGGTCAACGATCACTTCCGAAGGGTGGACGCACGAACGGTCCTGGGTGCCATGGACCAGCGGAACGCGGTGGTCCCGTACCTGTTCGTGCTGAGGCGTGAGGACATCAACGGAGGCTGAGGTCCAGCACGAACCGCCACCGTGCCTCATTCCGGGCCAGCCGGTCGAGTGCCTCCTGCACCCGAGCCGCCGGCAGGACCTCCACGTCCGCCGTGATGCCGTGCCGGCCCGCGAAGGCCAGCATCTCCCGGGTGTCGCGCACCCCCGCCGAGCCCGAGGCGGTGAGCCGGCGGCGTCCCCGCAGCAGGGCCATCGAGTCCACGTCGTAACGCGGCGGGATCCCGAGCATGCAGATCGTGCCGTCGAAGTCGAGCGTGAGCACGTACGGCGTGATGTCGTGCGGCGCCGACGCGGTGTCGATGATCACGTCGAAAGCGTGCGCGTGCGAGGCCATGTCGTCGTCCGACGTGGACACGACCACCTCGTCCGCCCCCAGCTCCAACGCCAGAGGGGCCTTGGCGGACGACGTGGTGAACACGGCGACCGAGGCCCCCAGGGCCTTCGCGAACTTCACGGCCAGATGGCCGAGCCCACCCAGACCCACCACGCCGACGCGGGTGCCCGGCCCGACCCCGAGCCGGTTCAGCGGCTGCCACACCGTGACGCCCGCGCACATCAACGGCGCCACCCCGGCCGGATCGAGCCCGTCCGGCAGCGGGTACACGAACCGGTCCCGCACCACCATCTCGCGGGAGTACGCGCCGTACCGCGGTGTGCCGTCGACCCGGTCCACCCCGCCGTAGGTCAGTGTCGGGAACTCCAGGCAGTACGTCTCCTCCTCGTCGAGACAGGCCGCGCACACACCGCACGAGTCGACGATGTTGCCCACGGCCACCGGGTCGCCCACCGCGAGGGCGGTCACCGCCGGGCCGACCGCGAGCACCTCGCCGGTGAACTCGTGCCCGGGCACCAGCACCTCGGTGGCGTGCTCGATCGCGTCCAGGTCGCTGTGGCACACGCCGCAGTAGGTGATGCGGATGCGCACGTCGTCGTCGCGCAGGTCGCGGCGCGGGAAGGTCCAGGGCTCGAGTTTCCCGCCCGGGGTCAGGAGGGCGTAACCAGTTGTCATGAGCACGACGTTAGGAACTGGAGCGCACTCCAGCGCAAGCCCGCCACGCCACGTCCCTCAGGCAGGCGTGCTCAGGGGTGAACGCCGTGCCCGGCCGGATGATCGGGGGACGAGGGGCACATCCCGGCCCTGATGCGGAGTATCGGGGAGATGCTGCCCGAAGCCGCCTGAGCCTCAGTCTTTGCGCCGGGCCACGAAACTCGCGGCGAGGCAGCCCAGAACGCCCAGAACGCCCCCGATCAGCCCGGCCACCCGGGTGTTTCCGGAGCGCCAGCCCCACGACCAGAGCGTGGCGCCGGTGGCGGCCGCGAGCACACCGAAGGCGTAGGCGTTGCGCTGCCAGGAGGGCCAGTCCTTGGGGTTGCGCACCAGGATCCAGGCGGCGTGACCGGCGAGCGCCGCGGCGACCAGGGTGACGAAGGAGGAGAGCACCCGGCCATTCTTTCCGACTCGGTGGCCGGGTGGGGGAACCAGGTGGGGACGAGCGGCGTCGAACCAGCGACCCACCCGCGAGAACCGCTGGAGGACAGCCATGTTGGTGCGCCGCTTCGTCGTATCCGTCCTGTTTCTGGCACTGGCCGGTTGCGGGGCCCCGGCTTCTTCGGGGTCGCCGGTGGAGGTGGGCCTCGTCGAGGCCGCCGCCGGTGACGCCCCGCCGTCCGGATGGCGGTGGGAGAGCTATCAGAACGTGCGCCTGGCCGTGCCGGAGGCCTGGGGGCACGGCATCACCTCGCGGCCCTGGTGCCTGCGGCCCGACGACGAGGAGCCCTTTGTCGGGCGTCCGGGCCCGGTGCGAACGATCGGGTGCACGGGTGAGGACGCGCACACGATCGCGGTGGGCGGGGAGTACCTCTGGTTCGACGTCGCGACACCGGCCGTCGACTGGGTCTACGACGAAGACCTGCTCGGCGACCCGTTCTCCACCGGGCCGGACAGTGAGATGTTCCGGGCCGGGCTGGTCACCGTGGAGGTGCAGGCGCCGCCGGCGGTGCGCCGCGCGATCATCGACAGCGTCGAGCTCACCGACACCGACCACCACGGCTGCGCGGCCGAGGCCCCTGACGACGGTGACGTGGACTGGCGGCCCGACGGGCCGGCCGTCACCGAACTCACCGACGTCACCGCGGTCTCCGCCTGCAGTTACTCGAACGCGGTGCTGCGCTCCTCGACGCGTCTGACCGGCGCCGAGGCGGCTGCGGCGGTCGGGGCGATCACCCGGGCCCCGGTCGGCGGTGGCCCGAACTCGATCGTCAGCGACTGCGTGCCCGACGAGATCCTGGTGATGGAGCACATCGTGCTGCAGATCGAGGCGAGCCCGGACAAGGTGGTCGACCTGCGCCACGGCGGCTGCTTCCACCGCGGCCTCGACGACGGCGTCACGGTGCGCACACTGACCCGCGAGGCCGTGCAGCCGTTCGTGACCGGGCCGAACGAGGTCCGCAGCTGGACCGGCGAGGAGCTGGACCCGATCCTGCGGCCCTGAAGGTCCGGCCGGTTCCTGCCGATCAGAACCGGGTGTCCCTCGAGCTCTCCGTCAGCCAGTGGCTCAACGGCCCGCCGCCCCTGCTCGCGGGGCGGCCGCTGTTCCTCTACGCGTTCCAGATGCTGTGCCCGCTGTGCGTCGAGGAGGGCACCCCGATGATGAACACACTGCACGCGAGCGGTGTCACGGTGGTCGGGCTGCACACCGTGTTCGAGAACCACGAGGCGCAGACCCCTTCCGCCCTGGCCGGTTACGTGGCGCGGGCCGGCATCCGGTTCCCGGTCGGCGTCGACCGGCACGACGGCACCGACGACGCGCCGGTCACCATGCGGCGCCTCCTGCTGATGGGCACACCGAGCATCGTGTCCGTCAGCCGGAAGGGCGCGATCCGCGAGCGCCTCTTCGGGGTCCCGCCGCAAGAGGCGCTGCGCAAGAGGTTCGCGAAGCTGTAGGCGTTACTGGGCGCTCATCACCCGCGCGTACTTACCGCCGTCCGGCCCGGCCAGACCGCTCTGGTCTTCACCCAGGTCGATGCGGACCTCGTGCACCAGCCCGGTCAGCGCGTTGTCGAGCCGTGGGTAGTCCGGGCTCACCGGCGTGCCGAGATCGACGCCCAGGTTGAGGGTCTCGTCGAACGAGAAGTAGTAGGGGATGGTGGCCTCGACGCGTCCCTTGCCGTCGAGCACCCCGTCCACGAACACCGACACCGCGCCACCCAGCCCGGCGCCCTCACCGTCGTACTCGAACTCGACCCGCACCGTGTGACGCCCGGCCGGCACCACGCTCTCGCTGCGAACGGTGAACCGCTGCAGCGCGAAATAGTTGTAGTGGTAGGTGACCACACCGTCCATCAGGTAGAGGCTCCACCCACCGAAGGCGCCGCCCTGCGCGATCACCACACCGTTCGCGTCCCCGCTGACCTCGATGTCGGCCGTGATCGAGTGCGAGCGGTTCTTGATGTTCGGTGTGGTCTCCTCGGTGAGACGCCGCATCCCGCCGTGGTAGGTGACCGAGCGACGCCCGGCCAGCAGGTCGATACGGCCTGCCAGCGTGGGGTTCTCGCGTTCGGTGACCCGGTCGTCGAGCGGGAACACCTGGTGCTTGGCCGCTTCCACCAGGAAGAGGTCCTGCAGCTGGCGCAACCGGGAGGGATGTCGCGCGGCCAGGTCGTTCGACTGCGTCCAGTCGGTCGTCAGGTCGTACAGCTCCCACACGTCGTTCTCGAAACGCCGCTCCGGGTCGGGAATCATCTGCCACGGGATGCCGTGACGGGTGACCGCCATCCAGCCCTCGTGGTAGATGCCGCGGTTGCCGCACATCTCGAAGTACTGCGTGGTGCGGCGGTCGGCGGCCTCCGGGTCGGCGAACGAGTACCGCATCGACGTGCCCTCGATCGGCTGCTGGTGCACGCCGTTCACGAGCGTGGGAGCGGGAACGCCCACGCAGTCGAGAATCGTCGGCAGCACATCGATCACGTGGTGGAACTGGGGCCGGATCCCCCCTCGGTCGGCCCCGGAGATACCGCCCGGCCAGTGGATGATCAGGCCGTCGCGGGTGCCGCCGAAGTGGGAGGCGACCTGCTTCGTCCACTGGTAGGGGGTGTTTAGGGCCATCGCCCACCCGGCCGGCCCGATGGGGTAGCTGTCGGCCGTGCCCAGCAGGTCGATGTCCTCGATCATCTGCTCCGGGTCGTCGGCGATGCCGTGCCCGAGACGGTGCTCGTTGAACGTGCCGTCGACCCCGCCCTCACCGGAGGCACCGTTGTCGCCCAGAAGGTAGACGAAGATGGTGTTCTCGATCTCGCCGAGCCTCTCCAGGGCGTCGACGAGGCGGCCGATCTGGGTGTCGCAGTGCTCGGTGAACCCCGCGAAGGTCTCCATGAACCGCGCCGAGAGCTGTTTCTGCGTGTCGGTCAGCTCGGACCAGTGCGGCAGCCCCTCCGCCCACGGCGCCAGCGCGGCGTCGGGCGGGATCACGCCCAGCTCCTTCTGCCGCTCGAGGATCCGTGAGCGGGCCACGTCCCAGCCCTCGTCGAACTGGCCCTGGTATCTCTCCGGCCACGAGGGTGCGACGTGCAGGGGAGCGTGCGAGGCGCCCATCGCCAGGTAGGTGAAGAAGGGGCGGCCGGGCGTGAGAGAGCGCTGGGTGCGGATCCAGTCGATGCTCTGGTCGACCAGATCCTCGGAGAGGTGGTAGCCGTCTTCCGGGCGGCGCGTGGGCTCGAACGGCGTGGTGCCCCGGTACAGCTGCGGGTACCAGTGGTTCATCTCGGCGCCCATGAAGCCGTAGAAGGTGTCGAAGCCCTCACCGGTGGGCCAGCGGTCGAACGGGCCGACGGCGCTGATCTCGCGCGGCGGGGTCTGGTGCCACTTGCCGAACGCGGCCGTGCTGTAGCCGTTGCCCTGCAGGATCTGGGCGAGGGTGGCGGCGCTGGCCGGGCGGAAGCCGCTGTAGCCGGGGGCGGCCGTGGCCATCTCGGTGGTCCCGCCCATGCCCACGGAGTGGCAGTTGCGCCCGGTCATCAGGGACTGGCGGGTGGGGGAGCACAGGGCGTTGACGTGGAAGCGGTTGTAGCGCAGGCCGTGGCCCGCCAGGCGCTCGGCCGTGGGCATCCGGATCGGGCCCCCGAAGGCGCTGGAGCTGCCGAAACCCAGGTCGTCGAGCACCACCACGACGACGTTGGGCGCGGCCGGCGGCGGGGTGACCGGGGCGATCGCCCGGAACGGCTCGTGCTGGTCGTGGATGCCGACCGCGGTCACCACCGACTGCTTGCGTTCCGGCTCCGGCAGTACGTGCCGCCCGGCTTCGAAACCCGCCACGGGCAAACTCCAGTTGTCGTACAGAGAAGGTCGAAGAGCCCAGACTGGCACGGGCGCCGCGGGCCGTTCAACGAGCGTCCGATACCGGTTGGCCATGCAGGCCAGAGATGTGAGCTATGGGACGACGTGGTGACCGCGCGTACGCCGGTCACCTTCTATTGCATATAGTTCGCAATAATGAACGACGTGACGGTGGATGAGGTGACGGGGGAGGCCCGGTCCCTGCGGCCCGTGGTCTCCGACCTCGGCCTCGGTGGGCAGCGCCGCCGGGCGGTCGCGTGGATCAGCGGGCTCGCGGTGCTGCTGGTGCTGAGCGTGGTGCTCGGGGTCGGCGTGGGAGCGGTGGCGATCGGCCCGGGCTCCGTCGCCCGCATCATCGGCCACCACCTGCTCGGCACGCCCGGTACGGTCACCTGGAGCCTGCCCCAGGATGCCATCGTCTGGCAGGTGCGCCTGCCCCGTGTGCTGCTCGGGGCCTTCGTCGGCGCCGGGCTGGCCGTGTGCGGCACGGCCCTGCAGGCGATGGTGCGCAACATGCTGGCCGACCCCTACCTGCTCGGCATCAACTCCGGCGCCTCCAGCGGTGCGGCCGCCGCGATCCTGTTCGGGATCGGCGTGGGGGCCGGCGAGAACACGCTGCCCTTCACCGCGTTCCTCGGGGCGCTGGCCGCGTCGTTCCTGGTCTTCCTCATCGCCCGCTCCGGCGGACGGGTGACGTCGGTACGGCTGCTGCTCGCCGGGGTCGCCGTCGGGTACGCCCTGTACGCGCTGACCAGCTTCCTGATCTTCGCCTCGGACTCGGCCGAGGGCGCCCGCTCGGTGATGTTCTGGCTGCTCGGCTCGCTCGGCCTGGCGCACTGGGGCTTCTCGCTCAACGTCGTGATGGCCGTGGTCGCCCTGACCGTGGGCCTGCTCACGCTGTGGGGCCGCCGCCTCGACGCACTGTCGATCGGTGACGAGACGGCCCTGACGCTCGGCATCTCACCCGACCGGTTCCGCACGGTGCTGCTGCTCGTGGTGTCGCTGTGCATCGGCGTGCTGGTCGCGGCCTCGGGCAGCATCGGGTTCGTCGGGCTGGTGGTGCCGCACCTGGCCCGCCGTCTGGTCGGCGCGACCCACGCCCGGGTGGTGCCGGTCGCGGCGCTGCTCGGGGGCATCTTCATCATCTGGGCCGACGCCATCGCCCGCACCCTGCTCCAGCCCCAGGAACTCCCGATCGGCATCATCACCTCGCTCGTCGGGGCGCCGTTCCTGCTCGTGCTCATCCGCCGTCTGCACGCCACCAGCGCCTAGACCCAGCGCCTAGAACTTGGGAGCACGAAAGACCATGCGCCGCCCCGTCATCGCCCTCTCCGCCGTGCTGCTGGTAGCCGCCTGCGGCGGCCAGTCGACCACCACGTCCGCAAGCAGTGGCGGTGACGGCGAATACCCGCTGACCGTCTCGAACTGCGGTGACGACGTGACGTTCACCGCCGCGCCGCAGAACGTGGTGCTGCTGAAGAGCGCCTCGGTGCCCTACCTGCAGGCCCTCGGTGTGCTCGGTGACGTGAAAGCCCGCGCGGGGCAGTATCCGGCCGACTACTACGACGACGCCACGAACGCCGAGCTGGCCAGGATCCCGCTGCTGACCGACAAACTCGACACCACCGGGCACCTGCAGATCTCCAAGGAGGTCGTGATCAGCCAGGAGCCCGACCTGGTGCTGGGCGAGGTGGAGAACCTCAACCGCGAGACCCTGGTGACGGTGGGCATCCCGCTGCTCGAAGAACCCGGACTGTGCGACAACGGTCTGGACGACCCGGGGTTCGACGACGTGTACGACCAGATGGAGATGTACGGTCGCGTTTTCGGCAAGACCGCTGAGGCCACGGCCGCCGTCACCGAGCTGAAGGCCCGCCTGGCCGAGGTTTCGGAGAACGCCGACGGCGCCGGGCGCACCGCGGCCGTGCTCTACCCGACCGTCGGCGGCGGGGTGACCTACGCCTACGGCAGGCGCAGCATGGCCGAACCCCAGCTCGAGGCGGCCGGTTTCACCAACGTGTTCGGCGACGTGGACGAGCGGGTGTTCGAGGTGACGCTCGAGAAGCTGATCGGGCTGAACCCCGACGTGCTGATCCTGCTCTACTCCGACGGTGACGCGCAGAAGGTCACCGAGTCGATCACGCAACTGCCCGGCGCCGAGAAGCTGACCGCGGTGAAGAACGGCGACGTGATGCCGCAGCTGTTCAACTTCACCGAGCCGCCCGGTCCGCTGGCCGTCACCGGGCTGGAGCGCATCGAGGAGCGGTTCGGCCAGTGATCGAGGCGAACGGGCTGCACTTCTCGTACGGCAAGACCGAGGTGGTGAGCGATGTCTCGCTGACCGCCCGCAGCGGAAGGGTTCTCGGGCTGATCGGGCCGAACGGCAGCGGCAAGACGACGCTGCTGCGGTTGCTGTACGGGTCGCTGAGGCCCGCCTCCGGCTCGGTGGTGGTCGACGAGCGGCCGCTGCCCCGGCTGGGGGCCCGGGAGTCCGCCCGGCACCTGGCCGTCGTCGTGCAGGAGAACGCCGCCGAGACCACCATGACGGTGGCCGAGATGGTGCTGCTCGGGCGCACGCCGCACCAGGGGTCGTTCGCGCGGGTCAGGACCGAGGACGAGGAGATCGCCTGGACGTCGCTGCGCCGGGTGGGCGGGTTGCACCTGGCCGCGCGCAGTTTCGCCGGGCTCTCGGGTGGTGAGAAGCAGCGCGTGCTCATCGCCCGCGCGCTCGCCCAGCGGGCCTCGCACCTCCTGCTCGACGAGCCGACGAACCACCTCGACATCCGCTACCAGCACGAGATCCTCTCGCTGGTGGCCGCTCTCGAGACCACCGTGGTCGTCGTGCTGCACGACCTCAACCTCGCGCTGCGCTACTGCGACGACCTGGTGCTGCTCGAGAACGGCCGGCTGGTGGGCTCGGGACCGGCCGCCCAGGTGGTCGAGGGCGACCTGATCGAACGGGTCTACGGCATCGGCGTGCAGCGCATCGAGCACGCCGGGCAGTCGCACCTGATCTTCACGCCCCGGGGCTGAGGGCGGCGAGGAGCGAGGCCTCGTCCCTGACCGTGTCCGGGGGGAGGCCCAGCCGGGCCGCGACCGCCAGCACCCACGGGCGCCGCAGTCGCGCGGTGGCCAGGGTGTGGTCGTCGTCGAGCAGCACCGCGGGTGCCCCCTGCGTGACGGAACCCGCTGTCAGGACCGCGATCTCGTCGGCCCAGGCCAGCGCCAGGTCGACGTCGTGCGTGGCCATCACCAGCGTGGTACCCGCCGCGTGCAGCCGGTCGAGGGCGGCGGTGGCCTCCTGGCCGGCGGCCGGGTCGAGCCCGGCGGTGGGCTCGTCGAGAACCAGCACCGACGGACGCATTGCCACGGCTCCCGCGATCGCCACCCGTTTGCGTTCACCGAAAGACAGCTGGTGGGTGGGACGCTCGGCCAGGTGAGTGGCGGCCAGCAGGTCCAGGGCCTCGTCGCAGCGGGCCCGCACCTCGTCGTCGGTCAGGCCCTGGTTGACCGGGCCGAACGAGACGTCCTCGCGCACCGAGGCCGAGAAGAGCTGGTCGTCCGGGTCCTGGGTGATGAGCTGCAGGCGGTGCCGGTGCTCGCGCAGCCCGGCCCGGGTGTGGCTCAGCTCGTTGCCGCCGATGACGATCTGCCCTCCGGTGGGTCTCAGGGCCCCGGACAGGCAGCGCAGCAGGGTGCTCTTGCCCGAGCCGTTGGCGCCGAGCACGGCCAGGCGGGAGCCGGTGGCCACCTTCAGGTCGACCTGGTGGAGCACGGGCGGGCCGCCGGTGTAGGCGAAACTCAGGCCGGTGACCTCGATCTCGCCGCTCACCACGGCAGGGCCAGGGAGATCGCGCTCACGGCGGCGAGCATCGCGAGGGTGGCGGCGACGAAGGTTCTCGACGACGGTCGCTGGTCGGCCAGTGTGCGCATGACTCCCTCGAAACCCCGGCCGGCCAGCCCGGCCTCGAGCCGCCGCGAGCGGTCGAACGCCCGCGTCAGCGTGGCCGCCGTCAGGGTGGTGGCCGAACGCAGGGTGGCGCGCCGGGTGGTGTAGCCGAGCCGGGCGGTCTGGGCGGCGCGGACCTCGCCGATCGACTCCAGCAGGACGAACAGCAGACGGTAGGTCAGGCCGGCGACGTCGACGACCGCCTCGGGCACGCCCCGGCGCCGGGCCCAGGCCAGCAGGTCGGTCATCGGGGTGGTGGCGGCCAGCAGCATCACCGAACTGGTGCCCGCAATCGCGTGGGCCAGGGTCTGCGCGGCGTTGCCCAGGCTCTCGTCGGTGACGGTCGGCCCGAAACCGTCCGTGCGCCAGGTGATCGCGATGGTCACGGTGCCGAGCACGATGAAGGCGGCCGGGCCGCGGGCGGCGCGGCGCAGGAGGTGGGCAGGGGTGCGGCCGGGGCCCAGCATCAGGCCGAGGGCCACGAGCGTGACGAGGAGCGAGGCCGGCCACGGGGGCAGGACCAGCGCGCTGATCACGAGGCCGAGGCTGAGCAGCACCTTGTCCCCGGGCGAGTGCCGCCGCCAGGGACTTGCCCAGGCGGCGACATCGAGGGCGGGTGCGCTCACGATTCCCGCGGGCGCTGCCGCTTTCCGGACAGGCGGCCCAGCACGAAGCCGAGCGCACCGGCGCCGGCGGCGGCCTGGAGGGCGAACAGGCCGGACTCGATCTCACCCGACGAGGGTTCGAAGAACGGGGTGAACCAGACGTCGTAGTCGGGGTTGATCTCCTCGACCTTGGTGGCGGCGGAGGAGTCGCTGCCCGCGTAGGACTCGCCCTCGGCCTGACCGTCGGTGTTCAGGCGCAGGGCCAGGGGAATCGCGAAAATGGCGACCACGAGAAGGAGCAGGGCCAGATCGATCGCGAGGCGGCGGGGGGTGCGGGTCATGTCAGCCACGCTCCTGAACAGCGGTGGTGGTCGCCTCGCCCGGGAGGGCCTGCTTCAGTCCCAGGGAACTCAGCTCGTCCGGTGCGATGCGGGCCAGGACGCGGAAGACCAGCACGCCGAGAAGGCCCTCGGCGACGGCCAGGGGGATCTGGGTCAGGGCGAAGATGCCGAGGAACTCGCCGACGGAGCCGAGGACGCCGCCCGTGGGGTCGGGGTGGGCGAGACCGAGCTGTACCGACGTGACCACGTAGGTCGACAGGTCGGACAGCGACAGTGCCGCGAAAACGCCCACCGGGAAGGCTAGCCCGAGCCTGAGGCAGGCGCGGTAGGCACCGTAGCCGACCCAGGGGCCGACCACGGCCATGGAGAACACGTTCGCACCGAGGGTCGTGATGCCGCCGTGGGCCAGCAGCAGGGCCTGGAACAGCAGCACGATGGCGCCGAGCACCGCCATCACCGGGGGCCGGAACAGCACCGCACCCAGGCCGGTTCCGGTGGGATGGCTCGAACTGCCGGTCACGGAGGGCAGTTTGATGGCGGAGAGCACGAAGGTGAAAGCCCCGGCCGCGCCCAGCAACAGCCGGGACTCGGGGCGTTCGCGCACCTCGCGCACCACGCAGCGGGCGCCGTGCACCACGAAGGGGGCGGCCGCGACCGTCCAGGCGGCGGCGTGGAGCGGGGGCAGATAGCCCTCAGCGATGTGCACGGGGCACCTCGCTCGTTGCAGCGTGTGTCATCGGATCTCCTCGGGTCCTCGCCCTGGATCGCTGCGACGGCCGAAGTCTCCTGGCTTCCCGGATCAGCACTCGCCCCGGCCTTCCGGTCCGCGAGTGCGGCCGTGGCACGGCATAGGGTCTGCTCCCCGGTGACAGTGGCGGGACCGCGCCGGATTCTCACCGGCTTCCTTCACTGCCGTCGCGGACGGTATGTGGTTGTGGCGGCGATATGGGGGACACGCCGTGCCAGGATCTAACCACGTCCCGATCCGCAGGAGAACAGTCCCCGGCCCTACACTCACTTTCTCTACGACACGTAGAAGTGTGCTGAGGGTTGGAGGAGGCGTGCGGTGGTACGGCGGGATCATCTGGAACGGGCTGTTCTCGAGGCACTCTGGGACTGTCCGGACGGGCTGACCGCGCCCGAGGTGGTCGAGCTGCTGGCCGACCGGCAGCTGGCCCTGACGACGGTGCACACCGTGCTCGACCGGCTGCGGGCCAAGGACCTGGTGCGCCGTGAGCGGGACGGGCGGGTGTTCCGGCACCGGGCCGTGCGCAGCCGGGAGGAGCTGACGGCCGAGGCGATGGTGGCGGTGCTGCAGGACAGCGCCGATCACCCCCTGGCGCTGTCGATGTTCGTGCGGGCGGTGTCGAAGGCCGACGCCGACGCGCTGCGCCGGGCGCTGGGGGCCGAGGAACGGCGCAGGCGCTCGTGAGCCTGCTGCTGCCGGCGCTGGTCGGGGTGCTGCTCACGCTGGTGCCGCGGCCGCTCTCCCGGGCCCGCTGGGCCCAGCGCCGCCCGCGCGAGGCCGCCGTCGTCTGGGTGGTCTACGCGCTCGTCACGGCTTACCTGCTGCTGCTCGCGCTGGCGCTGGCGGTGGGGTCGCTGTGGCCGGCCGGGCTCTTCCTGCTGTGGATGCTGGTGCGTTTGACCCAGACCGTGCGGGGGCTGCGCCGTTCGCAGCGGCGGCACCAGGAGGCGCTGGCGCTGGTGGCCGACTACGACCCGCTGCTGCGGGTGCACGTGCTGAACGACGACCGGCCGCTGGCCTACTGCCTGCCGAACGGGGCCCGGCCGATGGTCGTGGTCACCCGAGGTGCCCTGGAGCTGGCCGACAGCGCCGAGATGCGGGCGATCCTGGCCCACGAGCGTTGTCACGCCCGCAACCGTCATGACCTGCTGGTGACCGGATTCCTGGCCTGGCAGAGGATCTTCCCGTTCGTCCCCTCGTGCCGGGCGGCGGCGGAGGCGGTGGGGGCGGTGACCGAGGCCTGGGCCGACGACCAGGCGGCCGCCGAGGTCAGTCATGCGGTGACGCTGCGGGCGATCATGCGTCTGGGGTCGGGAGTGCCGGGCGGGCTGGATCATCTCGGCTGGGAACCCGATCCGGCGACGTTGTCGCGGGTTCGGCGGTTGATGGGGCAGATGGCCGAGGGACGCCTGAGCCCGGGACCCGCCCTGACCGGGCGGTAATTTTCTACCGGGAGTAGAAGGTGGCTAGGGTTCGTTTCTACGTGACGTAGAAGCGTTGCCGCTCTCGACCGTGCTCGAGGAGTTCTCATGACCCTGCCCGCCGACCGCACGCACGACGCGTCGCTGATCCTCCGGGCCGACGAGGTGAGCGTCGCGGCGACCCGGCCCTGGCGTCCTCTCCTGCTCCGGTTGCACTTCTACGCCGGGGTTTTCGTGGCCCCGTTCCTGGTGGTCGCGGCACTGACCGGGCTGGGCTACGTGTTCAGCCCGCAGCTCGAGGGTGTCGTCCACGGCGAAGAGCTGCGGGTCGACCCGGGCGGCCGGGTGGCGCTGCCGGTGGCCGAGCAGGTGGCCGCCGCGCGGGCGGCACATCCGGAGGGAACGGTCGTGCAGATCGTGCCCGGTGACGCGCCGCGTGACACCACGCAGGTGACGTTCGCCGTCGGCGGACTCGAGAACGACCGGCAGCACACGGTTTACGTGGATCCGTACACGGCCGGGGTGACAGGTGAGCTCACGACCTGGGCCGGGTACACGCCGGTGCGGTCGTGGCTCGACGACCTGCACCGCAACCTCCTGCTCGGTGACTGGGGGCGCTGGTACAGCGAGACCGCCGCGAGCTGGCTCTGGGTGATGGTGCTCGGCGGGCTGGTGCTCTGGTGGCAGCGGTTGCGCCCGCGGCCGGGATTCCTGCGCCGGGCCCTGACCCCGGACCTGGCGGCGCGCAGGGGAGTTCGTCGCACCCGGTCGTGGCACGCGTCGCTCGGGGTGTGGCTGGCGGTGGGGCTGCTCTTCCTGTCGGTGACCGGTCTGACCTGGTCGCGCTGGGCGGGAGGGCATTTCGGTGATGCCCTGACGGCGCTCGACAGCCGCACGCCCCAGCTGCCCACGGTCACGCAGCATTCCGAGCACACGGCGCACACGGGTGTGGGCCATGCTCTGGAAGAGGTCGACGCCGTGATCGCGGAGGCCGCGGCGGCGGGCCTGGAGAACTCGATCCGCCTGACCCCACCCGCGGGTGCGGGGGAAGGCTGGACCGTGATCGAGAAGGACCGCAGTGTGCCCGTGCACCTCGACCGGGCCGTGATCGACGGAACCGGAAATACTGTGACCGTGAGCCGTTTCGGGGACTGGCCGCTGCTGGCCCAGCTCACCACGCTGGGCGTCGCGGCGCACATGGGCCTGCTGTTCGGGCTCGTGAACCAGGTGCTGCTGGCCGGTCTGGCGGTGGGCCTGGTCTGCGTGATCGTCTGGGGCTATCGCATGTGGTGGCAGCGGCGCCCCACCGGCACCCGTCTCGCGGTCGGCCCGGCGCCGAGATCCGCCGGCTGGAGACCGGTCCCGATCATCGCGGCCCTGGTGGTGGGCTGGGTCATGCCCACGATCGGGGTCGGCGTGCTGCTCTTCCTGATGGTGGACGTGGTGGTCGTCCGCGTGCGTCGGGAGACCGGGCGCGTACCCGGCGAAGGTGCGGGCCCGCGTCCCTCATCGGCAGGAGGAACGCGGGCCCGGGTGGTGCGGGGAGTCAGGCCTCGACGAGTGCGGCCTGCTCGCTCTTCGCGGCCCGGCGCGTGATCCGGGTGGTGCGGGTGATGCGGGCGCCGGTGAGGGTCGGCCGGGCCGCCAGCATCAGCACGAACGCCAGGGCGGCGAGCGCGGCGCCGATCCAGTAGACGTCGCGGTACCCGGTGCCGGCCGCGATGCCCAGCACCGGGCCGGCCAGCATCGCACCGACCGGTCCCGCGCTGGTGAACAGGGTGGAGGCGTGACCGGGACGGCTCGGCACCATGTCCTGCACGTAGGTGATGCCCAGGCCCTGGAGCAGGGCGATGGCCGAGGCGTTGAGCAGCTGGGCCGCCGCGATCTGCCAGGTGGCCGTGGAGAACGCCATCACCAGCAGGTAGCCGAGGGTCAGCACCGGACCGGCCAGGATCAGCATGCGTAGCTTGTAACGGGCTGCCAGCAGGCCGAATCCGAGCATGAGCGGGATCTCGAGACCGGCGCACAGACCGAGGATCAGCCCGGCGTCCCCGAGGCCGGCGTCGAGCTCGCTCTTCAGGAACAGGGGCAGTGCCTGCAACGACATGTGCCCGGTGCAGTTCAGCAGTACCAGGGCGGCGAGGGTGAGGCCGATGACGAGGCGGGACTCGTCGCGACCGGCGACGGACTCGACCGAATCACTCGTCCCCCCGATGGTGGGCGGCGGGACGGGGGCCCCGGCGGGGAACATCCGGTACGCGACCACGGCGGCGATCAGGTACATCGCGGCGGCGAAGCTGTAGACGGCGGTGAAGTCACCGGCGGCCAGCAGCATCGTGGCCAGGAACGGGCCGCCGACCCAGGACAGCGACAGCACGGTGCGCAGGCTGGTCATCGTCATCACGGCCTGCGGGGAGCCGGCGAGGCTGACCCGGGCGTGGGCGAAGACCTGCGGTACAAGGGCACTGGCGGCGGCCGTCATGGTGACGGTCAGGCCGAGCAGGAGCCAGTAGTCGCGCAGCCAGGCGGTCAGCAGGGAGCCGACGGCACCGGTGACCGCCGCGCCGATGATCAGGCCGCGGCGGGAGGGGAGCTTGTCCGACCAGTGGCCCATGGTGAGAGAGACCACGACGGACGAGAGCGGTGCGGCCACCAGGAACGCGGTGACCTGCAGCCCGGAGGCGTGCACCGCGTCGGTGAGGAAGAGGGTGAGAAAGGGAGCGGCCATTGCTGCGGCAAGACCGACACACAGGAACACAAGCGCCAGGGGCATGTGCTGGCGCACACGGTGAAACACGAAGACCTCAAAGACAGACGAGGACGAACAGAGGACGCGGTCAACTGCCGCCCTGCAGTTTCCTGTGTCTCTAACGGCATCCAGGCCGAAAGTGTTACACCGAATCGTGTCACTTTTAGGAGAAGGGGTCTGCTGCGGTTGCCGATCTCCGGGGCCGGGCCACCGTGGGAGGGCACTGAATGTCCCTGACCAGCAAGGAGACCCTAATGGCGAACACCTCGGCCCGCATCCTCTACAAGCCCTTCGGCCTGGCCGGGAGCGTCGGTGCCGGTCTGGTGGCCGGTGTCCTGTTCAAGCAGGTCTGGAAGCACGTGTCCGATGCCGAGGACACGCCCGAGCCAATGACCGCCGCTTCGGCTGGGGCCAGATCCTGCTGGCCGCCACGATCCAGGGTGCGATCTTCGCCGGGGTCAAGGCCGCGGTCGATCGTGGCGGTGCGGTGCTGTTCGAGCGGTGGACGGGGGAGTGGCCGGGCGAGGAGTAGGAGGGGTGCCTCGCCCGGCGCGCTCCGGCTGATGGGGCCTACATGAACCCGCGCCCGTAGTACGTGCCGACGTCGTCGCGGTGCGTCGTGTCCGACCAGGTGCCGCCCTGCTCGAACTTGGGCGAGTCCTTGATCTGGTCCTTGGTCAGGTCGACGTGGATGTCCTTCTTCTCCACGTCGACCGAGCGGATCACCGCGGCGGGCAGCAGCACCTTCTTGCCGAAGATCCACGGACCGGTGTCGACGACGATGTAGCTGCCGTCGGTCTCGTACGTGGCCTCGTCGACCTTGCCGATGTGGCCGTCCGTTGCCTGCACGGACAGACCGGCCAGGTCACGGCCGGTGCCGACGCCAGCGTCGGTGCGGTAGTTCCACGGGTCCCAGCTGTTCGTGCTCATGGTGAAAGCCTCCTTGCGGCAGACGTTTTGCGGTGCGCCGACGTCAACTTGTGGTCGACGCCCACGCAACGGGTGTCATCCGGTGGAAACCGGCTTGAAACCTCCGTGCGACATCCAGTCCACCCCGCCTCAGCAGAAACGCAAGATCAGATGTCCCCTCCTGTCCCGGCCGCAGCCCTGGGTGCCCGGGCGCGGCCCGGGTGACCGGGGCGTCCTCAAGCGGCCCCTGTGTGGTTGCCGTGAGCGGTGGCGAAGTGCGACAGGACCGCGCGGGTGTCACCCGATGCCGGGCGGTGAGACAAATCGGGTGCGGTGACCGGGACGGTGGCGGGAGAATCCCGGCGGGGCCGGGTCGTGCCGTGGTCAGGCCGGGCCCGTCGGGCGAGACGAGGGGATGGCGTTCATGGCGGCCGAACTGGTGGCGCTGACGATCGACGTGGAGAACCCGCAGCGTGCGGCGCGGTTCTGGGCGGGGCTGCTGGGATGGGAGTTCGAGAAGGGGGCCGAGACGACGCTGCGCCCCACCGACGACACCGGCTTCCTGCTGCACTTCGAGCCGAGCACGCAACCCCGGAACGGCCCGAACGTAGCGCACTTCGACCTCACCAGCGAGGACCTGGCCGATCAGGAGGCCAAGGTCGCCAGGGTGCTCGAGCTGGGGGGCGGGCATCTCGACATCGGGCAGGGCGAGGTCGACCATGTGGTGATGGCCGACCCGGACGGCAACGAGTTCTGTGTGATCGCGCCGGGCAACCGGTTCCTGGCCGGGTGCGGTTTCGTCGGTGCGGTGTCCGGCGACGGAAGCCGGGCCAAGGGCTGCTTCTGGAGCGAAGTGCTGGGCTGGCCGCTGGTCTGGGACCAGGACGAGGAGACCGCGATCCGCTCTCCGCACGGCGGGCCGAAGCTGACCTGGGGCGGGCCGCCGGTGAAGGCCAGGACCGGCAAGGAACGCTGGCATTTCGACCTCGCGCCCGCCGCCGGCACCGACTTCGCGACCGAGCTCGACCGGCTGCTCGCCCTCGGCGCCGAGAAGGTCGACATCGGGCAGGGGGACGTGCCCTGGGAGGTGCTCGCCGACCCGGACGGTCACGAGTTCTGCCTGCTGAGGCCGTGAGCCGCTGATCAGGGTTCAGCGGAGTCCCCAGTGCTGACGCAGCCCCATCCGGTCGCACAGCCGGAGCAGCTGCTCGGTGTGCAGCTCCACGTCGAAGCGGGTCTCCCCGCCGGGCATCCGGAAATGCCCGTACACGAACGGGTACGAGGGTGGGCCGCCGGCCGTCACGCTCTGCAGGACGGCCTTCTCCGGGAGGGTCCGCAGACGCAGGCCTCCCGCCGTGACCGGAGCGTGACGTCTGCGCCTCAGGTGCTCCTCGAGGGCCGCGACCTGGGTCATCTCGAGGGTGACGGTGGTGCTGGACAAGGATCGGTGAGTCATTGAGCGCCTCCTGCCGACCACCACGATCCCAACGAGGGACGACGTGCGCACGGGCCGGTCGGCCGTCACCTTTCGGGACCAAGGGCAGGACAACGGGCAGGACCAAGGGCAGGACCGGCCGCCCGAGGGCCAAAGCCCGCTCTGAACCGGGGCACTTGGCCTCTGGGAGTCCCGCGGCGGCGGGCGGACCATCGAGCCATGGACACCCTGCAGACGGAACGGTCCGCCTGGCGTGGTTTCGCCGGGCAGGAATGGCAGAACCGGATCGACGTCAGCGCCTTCATCAAGGCCAACGTCACGCCCTACCCGGGCGACGAGAGCTTTCTGGCGACGGCGACCCCGCGCACCGAGGCCATCCGGCGGCGCATCGACGCGCTGACGAAGACCGAGCGCGAACGCGGCATCCTGGACGTCGACGCCGCGACCCCCTCGACGATCACCAGCCACGCGCCGGGCTACATCGACCGGGACAACGAGCTCGTCGTCGGGCTGCAGACCGATGCCCCGCTGAAGCGGGCGATCATGCCCAAGGGCGGCCTGCGCATGGTCGAGAACGGCCTGACGGCGTACGGTTACGAGATCGACCCGCTGGTGACGGAGACCTTCACCAAGTATCGCAAGACCCACAACCAGGGCGTGTTCGACGCCTACACCCCGGAGATCCTGGCCGCCCGCAAGGCCGGCATCATCACCGGCCTGCCCGACGCCTACGGTCGCGGCCGCATCATCGGCGACTTCCGCCGCGTCGCCCTGTACGGCGTCGACGCCCTGATCGACGACAAGGGCCGGGAGAAGAGCCTGCTCAACGGTTTCCGGTCGAGCGAGGACGTGATCCGCGACCGCGAGGAACTTTCCGAGCAGATCCAGGCCCTCAAGGACCTGAAGACGATGGCCGCGACCTACGGCTTCGACGTCGCCAGGCCTGCCCGCACCGCGCAGGAAGCCGTTCAGTGGCTGTACCTGGCCTACCTGGCCGGCGCGAAAGAGGGCAACGGGGCAGCGATGTCGTTCGGCCGCACGTCGAGTTTCATCGACATCTACGTGCAGCGCGACCTTGACGATGGTCTCCTCACCGAGACCCGGGCCCAGGAACTCGTCGACGACCTGGTGATCAAGCTCCGCATCATCCGCTTCCTGCGCACCCCCGACTACGACGCCCTGTTCAGCGGCGACCCGACCTGGGTGACCGAGTCGATCGGCGGCGTCACGACGGAGGGCGTCCCGCTCGTCACCCGCACCTCGTTCCGCTTCCTGCAGACCCTCTACAACCTGGGCCCCGCTCCCGAGCCGAACCTGACCGTGCTCTGGTCGCCCCGCCTGCCCGAGGGGTTCAAGAAGTTCTGCGCCCAGGTCAGCATCGACACCAGCGCCATCCAGTTCGAGAACGACGAACTGCTGCGCCCTTTCAACGGTGACGACGCCGCTATCGCCTGCTGTGTCTCGGGCGCCGCCGTGGGCAAGGCCATGCAGTTCTTCGGAGCTCGGGCCAATCTCGCGAAAGCCCTTCTGTACGCCATCAACGGTGGACGCGACGAGCTGTCGGGCGCGCAGGTGGCACCTTCTCCGGGTGGTCCTCTCGAGAGCGAAACCCTCGACTACGACACCGTGATGAAGCGTTACGACGAGATGCTCGACTGGCTTGCCGACACCTACGTGGACGCTCTCAACATCATCCACTACATGCACGACAAGTACGCCTACGAGGCCGTGCAGATGGCCCTGCACGACTACCCGGTGCACCGCATGCTGGCCTGCGGCATCGCCGGCCTGTCGGTGGCGGCGGACTCGCTGTCGGCGATCAGGTTCGCCTCGGTGAAGCCCGTGCGGGACGAGACCGGGCTGATCGTCGACTACACCGTCGAGGGCGAGTTCCCCTGCTACGGCAACGGTGACGACCGCGCCGACGAGATCGCGGCCGACCTGGTGCACCGGTTCATGGAGAAGCTGCGCACGCACTCGACCTACCGCAACGCCGAGATCACGCAGTCGGTGCTGACCATCACCTCGAACGTGGTCTACGGCAAGAAGACCGGCAACACGCCCGACGGACGTCGTGCGGGGGAGCCCTTCGCCCCCGGCGCCAACCCGATGAACGGCCGCGACAAGCACGGCCTGCTCACCTCGGCGCTCAGCGTGGCCAAGATCGACTACGCGGACGCCCGCGACGGCATCTCGCTGACCTCGACCACGGTGCCCGAGGCCCTGGGCCGCACCCGGGCGGACCGGATCGACAGCCTGGTCGGCATTCTCGACGCGTACATGATCTCCGGCGGCTACCACATGAACGTCAACGTGCTCGAGCGCGCGACGCTCGTCGACGCCATGGCGCACCCGGAGAACTACCCGAACCTCACCATCCGGGTCTCGGGGTACGCGGTGAACTTCGTCCGCCTCACCAGGGAGCAGCAGATGGACGTCATCAACCGCACCTTCCACGGCGACCCCGCAGGTCGATGAACACCGTCGGCGTCGCCCTGATGGCCGCTCCCCGTCCTCCGCTGCCGGGTTACGACCCGGAGGTCTGGCGGCGCGGGGAGGCCGGCTGGGTGCATTCGTGGGACATGTCGACGGGGGTCGACGGGCCGGGCACCCGGTTCGTGATGTTCACCGCCGGCTGCCCGCTGCGGTGCCAGTACTGCGAGAACCCGGACACCTGGACGCCTCTGGGTGGTCAGGTCACGCCGGTGGACGACGTGCTGGCCCGGGTGCGCGGCTACCGGGCGGCGCTGGTGGCGGGAAAGGGCGGGGTGACCGTGTCCGGCGGTGAGCCGCTGGCGCAGCCTCGCTTCGTGGCCGGCGTCCTGCGCGGCGCCCGGGAGATGGGCCTGCACACGGCGCTGGACACAGCCGGCTTTCTCGGGCACCTGGCCACCGACGAGATGCTCGGCGACGTCAGCCTGGTGCTGCTCGACATCAAGTCGTTCGACCCGGGCACCTACAAGGTCGTGACCGGCCGGGAGCTGGCCCCGACGCTGCGCTTCGCGCGGCGTCTGGCCCGGCTCGGCAAACCGGTGAACCTGCGCTTCGTGCTGGTGCCGGGCCTGACCGACGACCCGGCGAACATCGAGGGCCTGGCCGACTTCGTGGCCGGGCTGGGCAATGTGGAGCGGGTCGACGTGCTGGCCTACCACCGGCTCGGGGTGGGCAAGTACGACCGGCTGCGCATCCGCTACCGGCTCGAGGGCACCGAACCCCCGACCTGGGACCAGGTCGAGGACACCCGTCGCCGGTTCGCCGAGCGCGGGCTCACGGTGAGCTGAATCCGGTGACGTAGCGCGGCGTTGAGCCGGCGCACCGCGTCGGCCGCCTCCGGGGTGTCCGCGTGCAGCCAGTTCACGTGCAGCCCGGCCTCGTCACGGTAGAACCAGGGGTAGAGCGCCTGGGTCCCGGAGGTCCACAGGTACACGGTCACGTCGCCCGGCAGCCGGCGGAAGTCCAGGTACGAAAGGAAGTTCACCGGGCGGTATCCGGTGGCCGGATCCAGCTCCGGTGCCAGCAGCTCCCAGGCCCGCAGGTAGCTGACCCGGGTCCGGGCGCGGGCGAGGTCGTAGAGCTGACTGGCCGTTTCCGGGTCGTCGGCCGGACTCCAGCGGGAACCACGGCAGGAGAGAGCCGGTGCCTGAGGCGAAGTCGCGCCAGGGCGCAAGTTCGGGCCTGTCGGCGTGCAGTGACTGGTTGTCCGCCCGTTCGGTCTCGGTGTAGGCGAGCCAGCTGCCGGTGGGTGGCAACTCGGGCCGGGAGCCGGCCCGGATCTGCTCGTAGGCCGAGGTGATGTCGTGCGCCGCCAGGGCCATCGACACCACGTCGCCGATCAGGTGATCGAGCGCGAGGTAGACGCTCGCGCCGTCGTTCCGTACCACCACGCCGAAAATGGCGGTCGGCCCGCGGAAACCACAGACCCGACGGAATCTTTCGTGCAGATAGGTGCGCACGTCGTCCGTCGATTTCAGCTGCCCGTGATCGGTTCTGGTCAGATCGGCGTGGTGCACGTCGCCGGTGGTGCCGTGGTAGCGGGTGCGCAGAACGTCGTGACGCTGCACGACGTGGTGGAACGAGGCTTCGAGGGCCGTGAGGTCGACAGCGCCCGGTATCTCGAAGGTTCCGGCGATGAAGAGGGTGTTCGGGGCGTGCACGGTCGTCATCGCCAGGGCCGTCCGCGTGGCGGCGAGGTGCCGGGCCTGGCTGTAGCTCGCCGGGCCGGAGGCGGTCGGTGGCCCGGTGAGCACGACCTGCCACTCGTATGCCCGGCCGGGCCGGATCCGGGCCGACGACAGGGGGATCTGCCGCACGGTCAGGTCGTGGGGGTGAGCTGGACGGGAACGCTGTCGTAGCAGCGCTCCACCAGATCGCCGTGCCAGGTCAGCTCGCGTTCGTCGACGGCGAGGCGCAGGTGCGGGAACCGGCCGAACAAGGTGCGCAGGGCGAGGGACCCGACGAGCCGGGCCAGGTGGGCGCCCGGGCAGTAGTGCGGGCCGGCGCCGAACGCCAGGTTGGTGGCGTCGTCGGTGCGCAGCCGCACGAGAACGACCGAACCGGAGGGGATCACGGTGCCGTCGACCTCCACGTCGTCCAGGGCGAAACGCCAGGACGCGACCGGGAACGGAACGGTGCGGCGGAACAGGTCGTCGACGGTGCGGTCGTCGCCGAGCCGCTCGCGCAGCTCCGGATCACGGAGCAGCTCGACCGCCCCGGAGACCACGAACACGGTGACGGGGGAGATGCCGCCCGAGAACAGGCCCAGTGCGACCGAGACCAGTTCCTCGGCCGAGAGACGGCCCTGGCCGTGGGCCGTCAGCAGATGGTTCAGCAGGCCGTGAGGATCGCGGTCGCGGCGCTTGCGGGCGAGGAGACGGATCCACCGGTGCTCCAGCCGGGTCTGCGCGGCGCGCACCTCCGGGTCGTCGGGATGCCCGCCGTTGATCCGGGCCAGGGTCGCGGCGGTCAGGGCTTCCCGGTCGGCGGGCGGGATGCCGAGGGCGTCCGCGGTGGCCCGGACCGCGAGGGGACGGGCGTATCCGGCGACCAGATCGGCGGTCTCACCCACCGCGTCCAGCAGCTCGTGGCAGGCCTTTTCGAGAGGATCGCGCAGGCTCGTGGCCTGCTCCTGGGACAGGCGAGGGGCCAGCACGTCGCGCAGCCGCCGGTGATCGGCGCCGTCGCTGTTGAGCAGGTGCCGTCCCTCGGCGGCGAACATGTCGTCCTGATGACGGCAGCCGCCGAATCCGTGGGCCGGATCGGGGAGGCGGCGGGGATCGCTGGCGAGGCGGGGGTGGTTCAGGGCCCGGCGGGCCGGGGCCGAACCGGTCACGGTGAACACCGGCAGGCCGCCGGGCAGGGCCGTGCGCTCGACGGCGGGGAGCGTCATCAGGTCTCCATCGATTCAGGCCACCGACACCGGCAGGGCCGCGAGCCCCCGGATGGTCGCGGTCAGGTCCTTGTGCCGGGGCTGCGGATCGGTCAGCCCGAGAACCCGTGACCGGTGCAGGAGACGGCCCAGCGCGAGCCCCGCCTCGAGCCGGGCCAGGGGACCGCCCAGGCAGTAGTGGATGCCCGCGCCGAACGAGAGGTGCGGGTTGGGCGAGCGGTCGAGGTCGAGCCGGCCGGGATCCGGGAACACGCGGGGATCACGGTTGGCCGACCCGAGCAGCAGGGCCACCGGACGGCCGGGTTCCAGCCGGCGCCCGGCCAGCTCGGCCTCTTCCTGCACCGTGCGGAACGTGATCTGCACCGACGAGTCGTAACGGATCAGCTCGTCCATGGCCCGCCGGTCGAGCTGCCCCCGTCGCACGCGGGTGCGGGCCCGGGCGAGTTCGTCCGGGTGCCGCAGCAGCGAAAGGGCGGAGTTGGCGATGATGTTGGCGGTGGTCTCGTACCCGGCCAGGAGCAGCAGGGCGCACATCGGGATCAGATCACGACGGGTCAGCGCGTCAGGGGTGTCGGCGATCAGGGCGCTCAGCACGTCGTCACCCGGCCGGTGACGGCGGTGCTCGATCTGCTGCAGCAGGTAGGCCACGAAACCCGCCGCGGCCGATCGGGCGGCCTTCTTGTCGGCGTCGCTGATCGAGTACGCCGGGTCGAGAAGCCGCCCGATCGGCGGCGTCCGCTCCCGGATCCAGGGATGGTCCTCCTCCGGCAGTGCGAACAGCCCGCAGATCACCCGCAGCGACAGCGGGTACGCGAAGTCGGCCAGCAGGTCGAGGTGCCCGAGGTCCAGGGCCCGGTCGACGAGTTCGTCGACGTACCCGCCGATCCGGGGCGTGAGGGCGGCCACGGCCGACGGGCTGAAGAACCGGGCGGCGACCCGGCGCAGCGGGCCGTGCGCCGGCGGGTCCTGGCCGAGGAACGAGAAGATCCGGTTCTCGGCCGTGGGCCGCCCGTGGCCCAGCCGGTTGTCGCGCAGAGCCGCTGAGATGTCGTGGTGGCGGGTGAGCACGGTCAGGCCGTACGGCCCGTCGCACACCGGGCCCGCCTCGCGGGCCGCGGTGTACCGGGCGTACGGATCGGCGTGCAGGGTCGGGTCGAACGGGTCGAACCAGCTCGTCGTGCTGATCCGGATGTCCTGGGCCGCGCCGGTTTCCAGGGTCATGCGGTCAGGGCGTGTAGAGCACGACGCCGGCCTGCGTCTTGTCGGCCTCGGCGGCGGGTGTGCCGCAGCCGCCCAGTGAGGCACTGACGAGCAGGTTGTGCCAGCTCCCGAACTTCGTGCTCGAGGCATCGGTGACGCCGCTGATCAGCACGGCCGCCGTGCCGCCGAGCTTGGTCTGGGTGAAGTCGTCGAAGGTGCCGGTGGTGTACGTGCCGTCGTTCCAGTCGACGCGGGCGCGGTAGACGTAGCCCTGGTCGAGGTTCGTGCACGCGCCCTTGGGAATGGTGCCGCTGAAGGTGCTCGTGCCCTTGGCCAGCAACCCTCCGGTGAGCGTGAGGCAGACGACGGTGCCGGTGCCCTCGAAGTCGATGGCGTCGGGGTTGCCGGGGTTCTGGGAACCGACGGTGTCCTCGGCGGTGCTCTCGCAGACGACGGGGATCTTCAGGCCGGAAGAAGCGGACGCCGCGGCCGACGCGGCCGGGGCCAGGGCGGCCGAGGCGATCAGGAGCCCGGTGACGGCCGCCGGAACGGTGCTGCGGCGGAGCTGGTTTCGGGTGTGTGCGGTCATGGCTGATCTCCTCGGGGTCACGGTGTGTTCAGAGGACGGCCGGGAGACTGGTCCATCCCGGCATGGTCACACGCTGGTTGGTGCGGGCCCCGGCTCCTGGGCGCAGGTACGGGAAACGTTGCAGCAGGGCCGGAATCACGATGCTGGCCTCCAGCTTGGCCAGCTGGGCACCCAGACAGTAGTGCGGGCCGCCGCTGAACGCGAGGAGGTCGGCCGGGGCGCGCCGGGGGTCGAACTCGTCGGGCGCGGTGAACCGGGAGGGATCGCGGTGGGCGGCCGCGATCAGCGCCATCACCTCCTGCCCGGCCTCCAGACGGGCTCCGCCGATCACTGTCTCGCGAGCTGTGACCCGGGTGATCAGGTGCAGCGGGGGGTCGTGACGCAGGCTCTCGTGGATGGCGGCCTCGATGGCCTGCGGGTGCGCGGCGATGTTGGCGGCCAGGGCGGGGGCGGCGGCCAGGCTGCGGATCAGGTGGTCGAGCAGCGAGAGCGTGGTGTCGAAACCGGCTGCCAGACCGAGGAAGATGGCGGGGAGGGCGTCGTCGTCGGGCAGGGCGGCGGCGTCGGAGGCCAGGTTCGGGCCCCGTTCGCGGCGGCGGCTCTCGAGCAGGTCGGCCAGGTAGGGCAGCAGTGTGTCGGCGGCGGTGTCGGCCCGCTCCACCGTGCTCTCTCCCGGGAACGGGTCGAGCAGGCTGAGCATCGGCTGCACCAGGTCGTACAGCTGCGGGCCGTCGTCCGCCGGCACCCCGAGCAGGGCGCAGGCCGTGCGCTGCACGATCGGGACCGTGAAATCCCGGTGCAGGTCCGGCTTCTGGTCGAGGAGGGCGAGCTGCTGGGAGGTCGCCCGCCGGGTGACCGCGGCCAGGTTGCGCAGCCGGGCCGGGGTGAACGAGGGGGCGAGGGCCCGCCGCACCCGCTGGTGCCCGCTGCCGTTGCGGAAGACCATGCTGCACAGCAATAGTCGCAGTCCGGGGTGGTCACGCCAGCCGGGGGTCCCGGCGTCGAACCAGGTCGCGTCCTTGACCTGGAGGGCCGGGTCGCGGGTGATGGTCGCGACGTCGTCGTAGCGGCTGAACATCCACAGGCCGTCGCCGGTGCGCAGGACCGGGTGATCCTGCCGGAGCCGGGCGAACCAGGGGTGCGGATCCCGTTGCGCGGCGGGCAGAAAGATCTTGCGCAGAATGCCGTCCACATCGGTCTCGACGGCAGTGAGCATCGATCAGACCCTTCCCCCGGTGCAGTGACGCGGAGCACCCTAGCAACGCGACGGGCGGGGGAATCCAGTTGCCGCGCCGCTTGTCACCCGTGTGGTGTCGGCTGCTCTTCCTGCGAGGCGACCCACGAGGCAAGCATTTTCAGGGCGTCGGCCGTCGGCGTGTCGGCCGCGGCGGTATAGATGTTGAGGCGCAGGCCGGGCTCGGACGCCAGGTCCATCGACTCGAAGTCCAGGTCGAGTTGCCCCACCACGGGATGCCGCAGCCGTTTCACCCCGGAGCGGTGGAACTTCACGTTGTGCGCCGCCCAGCGCTGCCGGAAGAGCTCCGAATGGGTGGACAGCTCACCGACCAGCCCGATGAGCGCCTTGTCGCCGGGATTGCGCCCGGCCTCCAGGCGCAGCATGGCCGCGGCGTCGGCGGCGATCCGGTCGTAGTCGACGAAGAACTCGGGGGCGGCCGGTTCCATGAAGATGAACCACGTGGTGTTGGCCGGCTGCCGGGAGCTCAGCAGCACGGGGGAGTAGAGGGCGCGGGCCATCGCGTTCATGGCGATGATGTCGTGCCGGCCGTTGCGCACCCAGGCGGGGGAGTCGGGCATCGCGGTGAGGATCTGCTGGATCGCCGGGCGCACCCGGTTCTGCGGGGCCGGACGGCGCCGGGCCCGGCTGCCCGGGGTGCTCTCACGGGCCAGGTCGTACAGGTGTGAGCGCTCGGCCTCGTCGAGGCGCAGCGCGTCGGCGACACCCTCGAGCACGCTCTCGGACGCGCCGGCCAGATTGCCCCGCTCCATCCGCACGTAGTAGTCGACCGACACGCCGGCGAGCATGGCGACCTCCTCGCGGCGCAGGCCCTTGACCCGCCGGTTGCCGCCGTACGCGGGCAGACCGGCCTGATCCGGGGTGATGCGGGCACGGCGGCTGGAGAGGAACTCACGGATCTGCGTGCGAAGGTCGGTCGAGCTCATCCACCCACGGTAGAACGCCCCGCCGCGTTCAGGGAGGCCCTGCCGTTACCGCCCTCCGGCACCGCCCCTCACGCCAGGGCCCGCAGCACCCGGTCGTTCGTCGCCGCGTCCGCCACCGTGATCCGGATGCCGTCACCCGGATAGGCGCGCACCAGGATGTCCGCCGCGGCCAGCCGCTCCACGGTGAGCCGGGCCGGGGCGTCGTCCGCGCGCAGCCAGACGAAGTTCGCCGCCGGGTCCGGCACGCTCCAGCCGAGCTCGCGCAGGCCGGTGACCAGACGCGTCCGTTCGCCCACCACCGACGCCACCCGGTGGGCGATCTCGTCGGAGGCGTCGAGCGAGGCGATGGCCGCATCCTGGGCCAGGGCGCTGACCGAGAACGGGATGGCGGTGCGGCGGGCGCCCTCGGCGAGCTCCGGATCGGCGATCGCGTAGCCGACGCGCAGCCCGGCCAGGCCGTAGGCCTTGGAGAACGTGCGCAACAGGCACAGGTTCGGGTAGCGGTGGTAGGCGGCCAGGCCGTCGACGCGGTCGTCACCGGTGACGAACTCGACGTAGGCCTCGTCGAGCACGACCAGCACGTGCGGGGGCACGGCGTCGAGGAACGCGGTCAGGTCCGCGTGCGTGATCGCCACGCCGGTGGGGTTGTTCGGTGAGCAGAGCAGCACCGCGCGGGTGCGGTCGTTGATCGCGGCGAGCATCGCGGGCAGGTCGTGGTGTTCGTCGGGTCGCAACGGCACCGGGATCGAGACGCCGCCCGCGATCGTGACCAGGATCGGGTAGGCCTCGAAAGACCGCCAGGCGTGCACCACCTCGTCGCCCGGGTCGAGCACGGTGAGCAGGAGCTGCTGCAGCACACCGACACTGCCCGGACCGGCCACGACCTCGTCGGCGCTGCCCAGGGCGTACTCCTTGGCGATCCGCTCGCGCAGGGCCAGGCAGCTCAGGTCGGGGTAGCGGTGCACCCGGTGGGCGGCGTCGAGCACCTTCGCCCGGACCGAGGGCAGCGGGTCGAAATGGCTCTCGTTGGAGGCCAGGGCGGCCATGTCGGCGCCCAGGGCGCGGCGGCCGGGAACGTACCCGGGCAGGCCTCGCACCGCTTCGCGCAGCAGGGGACGGGTCACTTCGCACCTCCGGAGTTGCGCTCGGCCAGTTCTTTCAGCAGGGGAGGGGTGTCGAACGCGTCGACGACCACTTCCAGGACGACGAACTCGTCGGCGGGGGCCTCGTGCAGGGCCCGGCGGAGCTCGGCGTTGGTCCAGACCGTGCGGGTCCAGACGGCACCGCCGGTCAGTGAGACGGCCAGCGAGGTCCAGTCCCAGGGCGCGATGTCGTTGTACCCGGCCTTGGGGCTCTGCAGGGCGCGCTCGATGGTGTAGCCGTCGTTGTTGATGAGCAGCACGATCGGCGTCAGGCCGGCCCGGGCGATGGTGCTCAGCTCCTGCACGGTCATCTGCGCGGCGCCGTCCCCGACGAGAAGCACCGGGCGGCGGTGCGGTTCGGCGAGACCCTGGCCGAGCGTGGCGGGCAGGGCGTAACCGATCGAGTTCCAGACCGGCTGGCCGACGTAGACCGTGTCGTCGGGCAGGCGCATGCGCACCGAGCCGAAGAACGCGGTGCCGGTGTCGGCGAGCACGGCCGTGCCCGGGGGCAGCCAGGACTCGACGACCGACCAGAGCGACTCCTGGGAGACCGCGTCCTCGTCCGAGTGGCCGGCCGCCGGCCGATCCTGGGAAGACTTGTCCGGCAAAGAGAATCGCAGGTCCTCGCAGACCCGGGCCAGAGCCGCGACCGCGTCGGGGAACAGTACGTCGTGCCCGCCTGCCCGGGTCGCCGAGAAGTGCACGTCGCCCACGCGATGGGTGAAGAACCCGGTGAGCAGGTCGGTGTGAACCGTGCCCAGCTCGATCACCAGGTCCGCGTCCGTGACCAGGCCTCCCGACGCGTCCACCATGGTGCCCGCGTGGTCGCCGAAGTGCAGGGGATCGGACTCGTCGATCACGCCCTTGGCCGCGAGCGTGGTCACGATCGGGATGTTCGCGGCCCGGGCGGCCTTCAGCACGGCGGGCACCAGACCGTAACGGGGGACGAGGTGGCCGACGACGAAGACGGGTCGGGTTGCGGTGCGGAGGCTTTCGGTCAGATCGCGTTCCAGCTCAGCGGTCGGCGAGACCGGTTGCCGCAGTGGGGTGTTCAGCGGGGCCGAGGAGACCTTCAGGGTGGCCAGGTCCATCGGGACGCTCAGGTAGGCCGGTTTGCGGTGGGTCCGGGCGGCCAGCAGCACCGCGTCGATCTGCTCGGCGGCGCGTTCGGCGGTGAGGGTCTCGGAGTGCACGCAGACCTCGGCGAAAGCCCGCTCGAAGTGCCCGAAGACGCCGTCGGCGAGCGTGTGGTGCACCTTGCGGCCGGTGCTCACCGCGGCGGTCGAGGGGCTGCCCACGATGTGGACCACCGGAACGTCCTCGGCGGCGCTGCCCGCGACCGCGTTGAGAGCGCTGAGTTCGCCCACGCCGTAGGTGGTCACGAGTGCGGCCAGACCCTTGCGGCGGGCGTAGGCGTCGGCCGCGTAGCCGGCGTTGAGCTCGTTGGGGGATCCGGTCCAGTGCAGGCCGGGCACGGTGGTCAGGTGGTCGAGCAGCGTGAGGTTGAAGTCGCCGGGTACGCCGAACAGGTGCTCGACCCCGGCCTGGCGCAGCCGGTGCCCGAGGTACTCCGCCACAGTGATCCGCTCGTCCATGACGTCAAGATGGTCTGGATGGAGCAGGCTGCGCAATATCCTGCTGAACAATGAAGCAATATGCTCAAGCCCGACTCCGGGAAGGAAGAGGCATTGAGCAACCTGACACCTCTTGATGGCACTGACGCGCGCATCCTGCTGGCGCTCGACCGTGATCCGCAGGCCACGGTGGTGGCGCTGGCCGCGGACACCGGTCTGGCGCGCAACACCGTGCAGGCCCGGCTGCGGCGGATGACGGAGAGCGGGGCGCTGGGCCGGGAGAGCCGGCGGATCGACCCGGCGGCTCTCGGCTACCCGTTGCTGGCGCTGGTGACGGTGTCGATCAGCCAGCGTATGCGGGTGCAGGCCACCGAGGCGCTGAGTGCGCTGCCGGAGGTGCTCGAGCTGCTGGCCACCACCGGCGACGGTGACCTGCTGGCGCGCGTGGTGGCCCGGGACACGGCTGATCTCAACCGGATCACCGAGATGCTCGTGGACATGCCCGGCATCGTGCGCACCAGCACGGCCATCGTGCTGAAGGAGGTCCGCCCGTTACGTCTCGACGGGCTGCTGGAACGGCTGGCTACGAACGCAGCCAGTCGCTGAACGTCAGGGCCGACGGGCGCAGCTGCCGGGTGGTCGCGAAGTCCGCCCGGTAGGCGGGCACCTGGGAGAACCAGCTCCACATGGCGTGCATGTCGGGGTCGCTGATGGAAGCGAGCGGCACCGGCTCGAAACGGGCCGGGCGGCCGGCGGCCTCGGCGAAGGCGGCGGTGATCTGCTCGGGAGTCAGCTCGTCGGAACCGATCTCGAGCTCGCCGCCGGGAATGCGCTGCGGGTCGAGGACGGCCGTGGCACAGATCGCGCCGATGTCCTCCACCGCGATCATCTGCAGCGGCACCCCGGGCACCAGGGGCAGGCGGACGACGAGCTCGTCGCCCTCCTCGGCCGCGGCGCCGCCCAGGTTCTCCATGAAGAAGACCGGCCGGATCACGGTGAGGTCGAGGCCGAGGTCGCGCAGGTACTCCTCGACCGCCCACTTGCTCTCGAAGTGCGGCACACCGCTCGAGCGGTCGGCGCCGCCGACGGAGCTGTAGACGACCTGGCGCACCTCGGCGTCCCGGGCGGCCTCGGCGACGGTGCGCCCCTGCCGGAGCTCACCCTCGACCCCGTCCGGCCCGAAGGGCGTCATCATCGCGAAGAGGGTGTCGGCGCCGCGCAGGGCCGACAGCACCGATGACGGGTCGTCGAGATCGGCCTGCACCAGTGAGGCGCCGGCGTCACTCAGCCACGCGGCCTTCGGGCTCGCAGCATCACGCACGAGGGCCCGCACCTGCGCGCCCTGCTCGAGCAGATGCCGCGCCGCGGCGCCACCCTGGTTTCCGGTGGCCCCGATGACCGCGACCGTGCCCTGAACTGCCATGCCCATGCGTCCTCACTGTTCGACTCCGCGGGCGAGTCTAGGCACAGTCCCTGGTCAGAGCGATGTGAGGCCCGCCGGTGGCGGGCGATTCAGCGCATGACGTAACGCTTCGCCACCCGGTAGCCGCCGTCCTCGGTGGGGACGGACGCGTCCCGGATCTGCAGTTCGTGGTGGTAGTCCCAGCGGGTGGAGTCGTCCCAGTGCGCGTAGGTCAGCTCCACGTTGAACGCGGACGCCCCGCTCAGATCGGCGCCGCGCAGCTCGGCGTGGGTGAGCCGCACCGCCGAGAGCCGGGCGTCGCGCAGGTCGGCGTTGGACAGGTCGGCCCGGTCGAGGTTCACCATGCCCTGCCGCGCCGACATCCCCATCGTGATGCTGCGCATGCGAGCGTCTTTCAGGTCGGCCCCGGCCAGATCGGCGCCGGCCACGGTGGCCCCGGTGAGATCGGCCTCGGTCAGGATCACCTGCAGCATCTGGGTCTCGGTCAGGTGTGCCCCGGCCAGGCTGGCGTGGGCCAGGTCGGCGCCGGCGGCCTCGGCCTTCTTCAGATCGGCCCCGGACAGCCGGACCCAGGTGAGCTTGGCGCCGCGCAGGTCCGCGCTGCGCACGGCGGCATCCCCCAGATCGGCGTGGTCGAGGTCGGCGTCGTGCAGGTCGGCGTTGCACAGGTCGGCCCCGTGCAGGTGCCCGTCGCGCAGATCGGCCGCGCCGAGCTGCGCGCCCTTGAGGTTCGCCCAGGTCAGCACGATGTTCTCGAGAGTGGCCGCCCGCAGGTCGACCCCGGCCAGGTTGGCACCCTCGAGATTGGCACCGGTCAGGTTGGCCCCGTGCAGATCGGTGCCCCGCAGGTCCGTCCCCTGCAGGATGCACCGGCTCAGATCGGCGCCGTCCAGTTTGTAGTCGCGCAGCCGTGTGTGCCGTAGGTCCCGGCCCGCCAGATCCTCTTCACCGACGCTGTTCACGCCCATCAGCGTTCGTCAGCCCACGAACCCCGGCGACCCGAGCCACCCGCCCGGCCCAACGACCGCGCCGCACGTGCTCACACCCACCCGCACCCGCCCGCGCGCTCACCCGCACCCACCCGCGCGCCCACCCGCACCCACCGCGCGCTCACCCACATCCACCCGCGCGCCCCACCACGCCGCCCAGGCCGGACCGGGCCGCACCCTACGCCCCCAGCCGCGCGTCCCACCCACGGCCGGTCTCACTACACCGGTGCCTTAGCCACGTGGCACTTTCGCCTACATGGCGCTTACGAGTGCATGCCCCATGAGCGCCGCACCCTCGCGGGCCCCACCTCACCGGCGCCTTCGCTCACGCGTGCCTCCACCCGCGCGTCCTCTTCCGCACAACCGCCTCGTACCTCGGGGGTACGGCTCCTATGCGCGTCCGTGTGCCCGTGCCGGCCCCTTGCCCTGCGCGCCCATCTGTCCGAGAACCGACAGGGTGCTGCTTTCGATAATCGACTATCGATAATCGAAAGCAGCGAACAGTCGCCTCCAGCACCAGGGATACGGCGAGGTCGCCGCGATTCCTGTAGAACCGCGCCCTCCGGGGCCCACCAGCCCATGGCGCGACCACCGTGTGAAGCTGCCACCGCATGAGGTGCCACCGCATGAGGTGCCGCCGCCGTATGAGGTGCCGTGGCCGCATGAGGTGCTGTGGCCGTGTGGGGGTGTCGCGGCTGTGTGCGGTGTCGTGGTCGCGTGAGGTGTTGTGGCTGTGTGGGGTGTCGTGGCCGCACCAGGTGTTGTGGCTGTGGGGTGTCGTGGTCGCGTGAGGTGTTGTGGCTGTTTGCGGTGCTGTGGCCGCCCAGGTGCTGTGGCTGTGCGGGGTGTCGTAGCCGCGTGAGGTGCTGTGGCTGTGTGGATGTGGTGGCCGCGTGGGCCGCATGCGGGGGCCTTGTCTACAGCATGGCGTTGCGTACGGCGTAGGCAGCGTGTCGTGAGGCTTCGAGAAAACGGCCGCCCAGCCCGGCGTAGGGCAGGTAGTCGCGCGGGAGGTCGGCGTGCTCGATGGCGGTGACCTGTACGCCCGCCTCGCGGGCGGCCTCGGCGTACCGGCGGGCGGGGGCGCGCTGGGCCTCGGTGCCGGCGGACGCCACGTACGTGGTTGGCACCCCGGACAGGTCCGCACCCCGTTCGGGCACGGTGCGGGGGCCCAGCAGCACCTGGAGGGCCGGGCGCCGCTCGTCGGACCGCAGCGCCAGGGACACCGCCGCCACCAGGTCGGCACCCGCACCCTCACCACCCAGGGCGATACGCGCGGGGTCGACGCCCAGTTGCCGGGTGTGGGAGGTGACCCAGCGGATCAGGGTGACCGCGTCGTCCACCATCAGGTTTGAAGGGGTGACGAGAACCTGCGCATGCGCGTGAAAGGCCAGGAACCGCAACGGGTAATCGGCGATCGGCGTGCCGGGCACGAGAACCAGCAGGCTGCGCGGGAGTTCGCCGGCCGGGTGGTAGAGGCGCAGGCGCTGCCCGGCCACGGTGGTCTCCCAGGCGCTGACCGGCAGCCGCCGCCCCCGCAGGGCGTTCGTCGGCAGGTTCGGCAGCCTGCGCACGAGGTGCGCGACCGGGTCGGTCTCCGGGTCGCGTTCGAGAACCGCGGCGAGCAACGGACGCGGCACGCGCCGGACCGCCTGCAGCAGTCCCCTGAGCGCGTGGTCACCGGGCGAGAGGGCCGGGGGATGCACCCGGGTGAAGAGGAATGGCGCTGTTTCGGACATGTCCGGCTCCCCGCGTCGATCTTCAGCAGCGCCCGAGTCTAGGCCCGGTCGCCGCATCCCCGGGCGTCGGTCCGGCCCCCGGGGCGGTGAAGACGCGATCATGGCGGGATCGCGTCTCAACGGGGGGTTGGACACATGAGGATCGCCGTCATCGGTGCCGGGTTCGCGGGGCTGGGCACGGCCCGGATGCTGATGCGCTGCGGGTTCGAGGTCACGGTGTTCGAGAGGGCGCCGGACGTCGGCGGGGTGTGGAGCCGCACCCGGCGCTACCCCGGACTGCGCACCCAGAACGACAAGCGCACCTACGCCTTCTCCGAGCACCCGATGCCCGCGCACTACCCGCAGTGGCCCTCGGGGGAACAGGTGCAGCGCTATCTGGAGAGCTACGTCGAGGTGTTCCGGCTCGGGCCCGCACTTCGCCTGTCGACGGAGGTGGTCTCGGCCACGGTGGTGCGGCCCGGGTCGTGGTCACTGACCGTGCGCCCGGCCGGGGCCGGAACCGGGACCAGAACCGGGACCAGGGCCAGAACCGGGGCCGAGCTCGAGGAGACGCTCACCTTCGATCACCTGGTGGTCGCCAACGGCACGTTCTCGCAGCCCGCGATTCCGGTCTTCCCGGGGCGCACGGTGTTCGAGGACGCGGGGGGCGAGGTCAGCGCGGTGTCGGACTTCACGGACCTGGAGGACGCCCGCGGCCGGGACGTGCTCGTCGTCGGCTACGGAAAGTCCGCCTGCGACGCGGCGGTCGAGGTGAGCGACGTCGCGGCGAGCACCACGGTGGTCGCCCGTGAGCTGCTCTGGAAGATGCCCCGCTACCTGGGCGGCGTGCTGAACTACAAGTACCTGCTGCTGACCCGGCTGGGCGAGGGACTGTTCCGCTACATCCGGCCCACCCGCGTCGAGCGCCTGATGCACAGCGGCGGCGGCCGGGTCGGCCAGGCGATGCTGAACTCGGTCGGGGCGCTCACCGTGCGCCAGCTGCGCCTGCGGGAACTGGGCCTGGTGCCGCGCGGCGACTTCGGCCGGATCGCCCGCAGCACCGTCAGTCTCGTCACCGAGGGCCTGTACGAGCGCATCCGCGACGGCCGGATCCGGGTCGTCCGCGACACCACGATCGACGAGCTGGGCGCCGAGAACGGCCAGCCGACGGCCCGTCTCGGCAACGGCGAGACCGTTCCCGCCGATCTGGTGATCTGTGGAACCGGTTTCGACCAGGTGGTGCCGTTCTTCGCCCCCGACCTGGTCGCCCGGCTGCAGGACGACCGCGGCAACTTCACGCTCTACCGCCAGATCCTGCCGCCCGGCGTGCCGAACCTGACCTTCGCGGGCTACAGCTCGTCGTTCTTCAGCCCGCTGGGCTCCGAGATGTCCGCCGTCTGGATCGCCGCCCACCTGCTCGGCGGCCTGCCCCTGCCCGACGAGCTGACCATGCGCGAACACGTGGCCGCGCAGCTGCGCTGGGCCGAGCGGCGCACCGAGGGCAAGCACGGCCGGGGCACCAACGTGGTGCCGTTCTCGATGCACTTCGTCGACGAGATCCTCGACGACCTCGGCCTGAACGTCAGCGGCCCGACCCGGCTGCGGCAGTGGCTGATGCCGGTCGACCCGGCCTCGTACCAGGACGTCGGCGCCCGGCTGGTGCTGCGTCACCGCGACCAGATCGACGACCTGACGCTCGGGCATCCCGGCCCCGCGCGGGTGCTGTCGCGGGCCGGGCGGTTACGCCGGCGGGTACGCGTGCGGAACTGACAGCCGCCCGGCACCGTGCACCGCGCCGAGGATCGCCCCCTCAGCGCAGCGCCCGTTCGGCCAGCATCCGCCGCACGATCCGGGGCAGCGGCCGCAGCGTCCAGCGCAGCAGCTTCCACAGCATCTGCGTGAACAGGGTGCCCGCCCCGCCGACCACGAGCCCGGACACGAAGGTGCGCATCGCGACGCGTTCCATCGTGAAGCCCGGCATGGCGTCGGGCCACGACTCGATCGTCACGTTCGTGATCAGCACACGGGGCCAGGCGCGGGTGGACGCGTCGGTCACCAGCCGGGCCGTCAGCAGGTGCTCGCCGGCGCTGCCGTCGGTGAGCACCACGTAGCGGCCCGAGCGCGGCACCGGGTAGCGGGCCAGTCCGATGAAGACCGGCACGGCGTCGAGCTCGAGCAGGATCTGCTCGTCCCCGTCACCCCCGTCGATCTCCACGTCGAACGTGATCAGGCCGTCACCGGGCAGGAGCCGTAGAACCTTGGCGGAAGCGGGATAACGCCGGTTCAGGTGCAGGTCGATGTCGGTGACGCGGCTGTCGCGGCGGGGTGCCGGCAGGGGGCGCTGGGCGCCCATCAGGTGCGCCAGCCCGGCCCGGCGGCCCAGCGTCAGGGGTTTCTTGCGCCCTCGCGAATGGTAGTACGACGAAAGGTGTTTCACATCGCCGTCGTAGAGGGGCGACCAGCCGTAGCCGACACCCCGCTCGGCCTCGCGCACCGACAGGGCGTACCAGTCCACGGCGTACAGGTGGGCCTCGGAAAGCGCCTCCACGAAGGTTGGTTTCAGCGCCAGCCCGGCGTACAGCGACACGTCGACGACCGACGAGAGCCCGCCCTTGCGGTGGTACGGACGCCCGAACACGCTGGCGTACGAGTCCACGAACGGGCCCTCGTCGTCACGGGTGGGCCGGATGCGGGGGAGCACCACGTCGATCAGGTTCGCCGCCCCGCTCAGACGGCTGAGCCGGTTCTCCGGCGCGTCGAGCAGCGTGACCTGACGGGGCGTGCGGCCCAGGGCGGCGGCCGCGTGCACCGCCACCGCGCTGCCGTGGCTGTGACCGATCAGGTGCAGCTGCGACTCGCCGTTCTTGAGCACCTGCTGCAGCCCGGCCGCGAGACGGCGCCCGTTCACCTGCGTCGCCTGCCGTGACCGGTAGGCCAGCATGACCCGGGCGTCGGTGGCCGACTCGTCGATCCACGAGTAGTGCAGCACACAGTGGTCGGGGCCCAGCGCGGCCAGGGCCCCGAGCAGCTCCACGTGGTACGAGCTGAGCGTGCGGCCGACCGGGTCGATCAGACGCGGGTCCCAGGCCGGCAGCGCGGGCACCAGGTCGGTGATGGCGTGCAGTCGCTCCTGCAGACGGAAACCGGGCTGCCAGCCGTGGACGAACACGTGCACGTGACGCTCGGTCACGCTGGCCTCGTCGACCGGGTGGAACGTCACCCCGTCGAACCTGCTCAGCCGCCGCAGCGGCGTGTCCCACCCTGCTCGCGCAGCGGCACCGAATCCCATGCGCATGACCATATTTTGGCAGCCTGGGCCGAGTGCCCTCAGGCCGGGGACCGGCGCCGGTTCACCAGGCCCACGACCTGGGTCACCACCAGCACGATCACGACCGCCGCGACCACCCCCTGCCAGGGCTCGGGGAAGATGCTGCCGCCGACCGTGCCGATCGCCGCGTAGACCACCGCCCACAGCGCGCAGGCCGGGGCGTTGGCCACCAGGAACGTGCGCCAGTCGAGCCCCAGGAAGGCCGCCGCGAGCAGCACCGGGATGCGCCCGCCGGGCAGCAGCCGCGACACCAGCAGGGTCTGCACCCCGTTGCGCTGCAGCCGCTCCTCGACCGCGCCCAGGTGCTCGTCCTCGCGCAGCCAGCGCAGACGGCGCGCCATCGCGCGCCCGCCCAGCCGGCACACCGCGTAGGTGCCCAGGTCACCGGCATAGGCCCCGCCCGCGCCGACCGCGAGCACCAGCAGGAGCACCCAGGGCTCGTTGTGCCAGGCGTAGGCCGCACTCGCGCTGACCGCCGCCCCGGTCGGCACCACCGGCACGATCGCACCCAGGGTGACCGTCAGGAACAGCCCGGCCAGCGCCGCCACTCCCAGCGAGGTGGAGACCTCCGCGGCGTCGGCCACGTCGGCCGCAGTGATCCCGTGCATCCTGCGGATGCTACCGGCCGCCGCACCCGAAGCCGGATCGGGTGAATCCGTGCGTCCTGGCCGCACGGATGTCATCGATCAGCGGGGCAGCACCACGTCGGCCAGCACCGGACGGTGATCGCTGTCGCGAGCGTTGCCCGTCCACGCCCGCCCGGTCCTCAGCCCGCTCGCGAACAGCCAGTCGATCCGCAGCTTGCGCCGCGTCGTGCCCAGACCCGAACCGGACTCCAGCTGCAGGTCCTCGAGCCCGGCGTCGCGCAGCAGCCGCCGCGGGGTGTTGGCCATCGACGAGTTCAGGTCACCCCCGACCAGCAGGGGGACGTCGTGGTCACGGAGGGCGTCGGCGATCACGGCGGTCTCGTCCTCCCGCAAGCGGGCCTGCCTGCCCAGGTCCCGCACGCCCCGCCCGGCCAGCGGGGAGGCCAGGTGCAGGGGCACGACGTCCATCCGCGTCCCGTCCACGTCCAGCGTCACCACCGCGGCCGTCCGCGCCTGGGCGGGCAGTCCCTCGATCGTCCGCGCGTCCACGATCGGGTACCGCGACAGCACGGCCGTCTCACCGCAGCACGCCACCTCGGCCTGAACCGCCGGGGCGAAGTAGTGGTACGGCAGGCTCGGCACCGCGGCGACCACCTCGTCCTCGAAATCACCCGGCAGCTCGGCCATCATCACGATGTCGGGGGTGCTCTCGGCCACCAGCGCGGCCAGGTCCACCGAAGGGTCGCGCGGCTTCACGTTCCAGAAGATCACCCGCAGCGAGGTGCCCGGGGCCGAGGTGCCCGGGGCCGAGGTGCCCGGGGCCGAGGTGCCCGGGGCCGAGGTGCCCGGGGCCGAGGTGCCCGGGGCCGTGGCGGCCTGACCGGGCGAGTCCCGGCCCGGCACCAGGTAGGGCCCGAACGTCGTCGCCCACATCACCGCCGGCAGCACGCACAGCGCGACCGCCGGCCACCAGAACCGGCCCAGCAGGAGCAGGAGCAGCGCCGGCAGAGCGGGCGCCCAGAGCACCACGGCCAGCATGTTGAGCACGTAGAGCCACGAGAAATGGTCACCGGCCAGCTGCCGCAGGACGACGTGCAGGGTGGCCAGCGCTCCGTACGCGACCACCCCGAGCATCGCCGTCGTCGCGATCAGGGGCCGGCCGGTAAGGATCCCTGCCGTCACAGCGAGGACCCTACCGATCCGTTGCTGAGAACCGGCCCGCGGGCGAACGGCTCGTCTGGATGCGCGCCCGGGAAGGTGGAGCATGCTGGCCCGGTGACACCAGAAAGCAGGCCCCCCGCCATCACCTGGCTGGGCCATTCCACGGTCGTGATCGAGGCGGGCGGTGCCCGTGTCCTCACCGACCCACTCCTGCTCAGGCACAACGGCCCGCTGCGGCGGCGGGGGACCACACCGTCCAGAAGCCGGTGGGCCGACCCGGACGTGGTTCTGCTCAGCCACCTGCACCACGACCACGCCGAGCTGCGCTCGCTGCGGCTGGTCGGCGGCGCGCCGGTGGTCACCGCCCCCGGGAACGCCGCCTGGCTGCGCACGAAGGGCCTGGTCACGGCGCCGCTCGACGCCGCCGGGGGCTACGACGTGCCCGGCACCAAGGCCCGCGTGCAACTGGTGCGCGCCGATCACGGACACCGCCCGATGCCGCACCGCCCCAACGCGGTGAACGGGCACCTGGTCATCACGCCGGGCCTGTCGGTGTGGGCGGCGGGTGACACCAGCCTGTACGACGAGATGGCCGACCTGCCCCAGCTGGCCGGCGGCTCGGTCGACGTCGCGCTGGTGCCGATCGGTGGCTGGGGCCCGCGCCTGTCCGGGGGCCACATGGACCCGGTGCAGGCGGCCGAGGCCTGCGCCCGGGTGGGCGCGCGGGTGGCGATCCCGGTGCACTGGGGCACGCTGCGGGCGCCGGTCGTGGGCCGGTTCCCGCGCGGCTGGATGGATGCGGGCGGCCCGGCGTTCGTGCAGGCCCTGCGCGAGCGCGCGCCGGAGTGCCGGCCGCTGGTGCTGGGCCTGGGCGAGCGCGCCGAGATCCCGCTCTGAGCGCCGCCCGTCGGGCCGGGCCGGTTCCGCGGTCGCTGCCGGCCGGGGACGGCGATTCTGCGCTAGGACCGGTTGTCTCCCAGCGACATCCAGCAGTACAGGTGGTGGCCGTGCTCCTGGGCCCGGCGGGCCAGTTCCGCGAGCGACGGCAGCACCGAGCCCAGCACCTCCGCATCGTCGAACTCGCCCGTGCGCAGCCAGGCGTCGGCCACCTCCTCGAGCTGGTCACCGGTCGAGGAGGCCAGGGCGTCGCGCAGCCGGTCGGTGACCGGGACGACCAGGCGACCCCCGTCCCGCTCGGCGAGCACCTCGCCGCGACGGGGCTCGTCCTCCGGCAGCAGCGGGCGCTCGGTCAGGAGCTCCTCGAGCGAGCCCATCTGCAGCGCCGGTTCCAGGCCCCGGGCCGGGACGCTGTCGAACACCGGCAGCGACTCGTCGACGGCGACCGCCGAGCCGGGACCGGGCTGACGCCGGAACCAGGTGCGCCGCTGCTCCCGCGGCGCGGGCACCAGCACGTCCTGCGACCCGGGACCGCCCGCCCGGTGCACCGTCGCGGCCGCCTCCTCGTCCGTGGACGCGGCGAAGTAGACGCAGTGCATCCCCATGCGCCGATTCAAGCAGCCGGAACGCCCACCGGCCGTGACCCGGACGGCCCGTGTCCGGCCTCCACCGTCAGAGCAGTTCCACGACGACGTTCAGGGAACCCGTCGGCGCCGCGCCGACGTCCAGCGACAGGCGGGTGAGGCGCTCGCCCCAGACGTCCGCCAGCATCGGGTCGTTCAGGGGCAGCACGTCGAGCCGGGCGGGCTCACCGGACTCCCAGGACAGCGTCACCGAGGCGTCGCCGTGCACCACCGTCGCCCGGCCCGGGGTCAGGTGCACGTCGCCGGCCAGCAGGTAGCGCACCTGGGACGAGCCGGTTCCCGGGGTGAGGCTCCAGGCGTCCGTGACGGTGATGACGCCGGAACGCCGGTCGAACTGCGCGGAACGCCACCAGTGATCTGTCTCGAAGCCCGGGTAGGCGGCGGCCAGATCCAGCTCCAGACGGTCGATCTCGTCGGTCAGGCGGTGCCGGACACCGCGGGCGGCGAACTCCCGGCCCGCCCGTTGCGCCGTGCCGCGGATCCGCGGGACGCTGTGCCAGTCGCTCTGCATGGTCGGGATGAGATAGCGGTCGGGGCCGAAGGTCCGGGCCGTGTAGGTGGGCCGCCCGGCGTCCACCACCACCGGCACCCCGTTCGCGGCGACGACCACCTGGCCCACGTCGTTGTGGTTGTGGTGCTCGCCGTTGTGCCCGCCCTTGACCGCCAGGGTGAGCCCCCGGTCCGTCCCCTCGGTCGGGCGGGCCAGCAGCACCTGGATCGACTCCAGCCAGACCTGACGGGGCAACGGCGGGGAAGTGACGGCGGCATCGGCCCATTCGCGGTCGGTCAGGGCCAGCAGCAGACGGCCGAGACCCTCGCGCTCCGACGGCGCGGCGCCGCGCCGGGCCGCCGCGTGCCGCGCCGCCGACTCCTCGCCCATCACCCGCGCGGCCCGGAACAGGGTGGCCCAGGGCTGGTCGGCCGGGGGCCGGGCCGGTCCGTCGGCCAGGTTCAGGTACCAGTCGCCGCCCAGGTGCATGCGGTGCGGGAACGCCACGGTCGCCCTCAGGGCCGGTACCGACGTGGCGTCCAGCACCCCGCGGGTCGCCTGACACAGCTGGTCGAGCGCCTCCAGGGCCCGGCAGGCCCCGTTCCACCAGTACGCGTAGCCCTCGTCGACCGCCCCGTCGGCCGGTAGCACGGCCACGAACCGGTCGAGCCCCCGGACCGCGAGATCAAGCACGTGGCAGCGTAGTTCGGGGTCGTCGATCAGCCGCAGCGCGACCAGCAGGATGTTGCCGTGGATCCACGGGGTCCAGTTGCCCACGTCACCGTCGAGCCCCAGCCAGTGCCAGTCGCGGCGGTTCAGGAACGGCTCGACCACCCGCACCCGCACCTCGTGCCGCATGCGCGCTCGCAGTCCCGGGAACCGTTCGTCGAGGGCCGGTCCGAGCGCCGCGTCGACCCAGGCGAGTTGCCCGGCGACCTCCCCGGCGCCGAGATCCAGGTACGGGGAGGACATCACGGGCAGCACCGACCCGTGTGCGGGCCAGCTGTCGTCGTGGGCGGGCCAGCACCAGGAGCTCTGCTCGCACAGCAGCACGACCCCGTCGGCCACCTCGTCGAGCCAGTGCGTCTCCTCGGTGACCAGGGCCGCCACGACCGCCCGGCTCAGCCGCCACTGACGCTCGAAGACCGCCTCCTGGTACTCCTCCCGGTCACCGTCGAGCACGAACCGCGCGGCGGCGTGGGCCAGGGGCTGGGGCCAGGGATGACCCCGGTCGAGCTCGGCCCGGGCAACCAGATCAGCGGTGTCAGTGAAATGGCCCCCCAGCGGAAGGCATTGATCAGGTGGCAGCAGCAGCTCGGATGTGATGTCGGGCCAGAGCTCGCCCAGAGGTCCGGTGCTCACGTCTCATCCCTTCGGTCCGGCGCTGGACTCGCGCACGTGCAGGGTGGGCAGCACGACGACCCGGTGGGTGGGGCGGTCCGGATCGGCCAGCCGGGCGGCGGCCAGTTCGACCGCGGCGCGCCCGATCGCGGCCCGGGCCGGCCGCACGGCCGTGAGTGACGGGCTGAACAGGCTGGCGAACTCGTCGTCGTAGGCCACCACGGAAAGGTCGGCGGGCACGGAGAATCCGCGGTCCTCGAGGCGCTGCACGATCGCGATCGCGTGCGCGTCGGCGTGCACCAGCGCGGCGGTCGAGCCGGAGGCCAGGAGCTCGTCGACCACGTGGTCGACGGCGGTCTCGGAGATCGTGGAACCGTGCTGCGGGATGCTGAGATCGATGCGGGACGCGGTGGGCACGTCGAGCGTGTCGAGCACCCGCGACCAGCCCTCCCGCACGGCCGGGCCGGTCGGGCTCTCCGGCGGGCAGGCGAACGCGATGCGGCGATGTCCGAGCGCGAGAAGGTGTTTCGTGGCCCGGGCGCCGCCGAACGCGTGGTCGGAGTGCACGTGCTCGAACGGCCGCCCGGCCGGTTCGGCGAGCCCGGGCCGCTCCACGACCACCACCGGGACGTCGAGATCGCCCAGCTGGTCGACGGTTTCCGCGAGGTGTGGGCTGGCCGGGCTCGGTGACACCAGGATCGCCCCGGCGCCCTGCTCGAGCAGGCGGGTGAGGTGGGGGCGCTCGTCGTCGATGGTGTACGACGACCCGCGCAGCACCACTCGCAGGCCGTTCTCGCGGGCGGCCACCTCGGCGCCGCGCACGATGCCGGGCCAGTAGTAGTCCAGGGAGGGCACGAGCATGCCGAGAATTCCGGTCTCGAGCAGACTTTCGCTCGGCACCGCATCGGCCCGGGCGGTCGTGGCCCCGCCGTGCACACGCTGCACCAGCCCGTCGGCAGCCAGTGCGGCGATGTCCCGGCGGATCGTGGCGGCCGCGACGTCCAGTTCGGTCACCAGCTCCGCCACCCGCACGGTGCCCCGCTGCTGGATCAGGTCGAGCAGCTGTTGCTGACGATCGACGGCCAGGAGCGGGCGTTCGGACTCCGGTCCCGCGCTCACTCGACCTCCCCCTCACGGTGACGCACGGCGGTGTGCCCGCCCACTGTGAGCGCTTGTGTGCGTTTCTGTCCAGTGATGAACCGTTCCGCGCCAGTTCCTTGACAGTCGTGCGTGCGTCGAGTTCTCATGCCGGTATGCGCGGTTCGGTGCGAAAGTGCGCGCATCCGAAGCTGTTCGATCGCATCCGAGCAGGCTGATCCACGGAAGGAGACGCCGGGTTGCGACGTCCACGTGCACTGCTCGTGATGGATCCCGAGGCCGCCTCCTCGCAGTTCGGGGAGCCCGAGCGGCAGCGTCTGGCGGAGTGCGTCGAGCTGGTCACGCCGGATCCGGTGGGGGAGCTCGACTCCCGGGCCGTCCGGTCGGCGATGTCGACGGTGGACGTGATGGTCACCTCGTGGGGCGCGCCCCACCTGAGTGCCGAACGGGTCGCGGCCGCTGCGCGACTGCGGGCGGTGGTGCACGCCGCCGGCAGCGTGCGGGGCCTGGTCGGGCAGCCGGTCTGGGAGCGCGGCATCGCGGTGAGCGCCGCGGCGGACGCCAACGCCGTGCCGGTCTCCGAGTTCACCTTCGCGGCGGTGGTGATGGCCGGGAAGCAGGCCTGGACGCTGGCCTCCCGGACCCGACTCGAAAGGCCGCTCGGCTGGGCCGATGTCCGGCCCCGGCCCGAGCTGTCGAACTACGGCCGCACCGTCGGGGTGCTCGGCTTCTCGCGGATCGGGCGCCGGGTGGTGCAGCTGCTCGGTGCCCTCGAGACCCGGTCGGTGCTGGTGGCGGACCCGTTCGCCGACCCGGCCGCGGTCGCGGCGGCCGGGGCCGAACGGGTCGGTCTCGACGAACTGCTCTCCCGCAGCGAGATTCTCACCCTGCACGCCCCCGCGCTGGACAGCACCCACCGCCTCATCGGCGCCCGCGAGCTGGCCGCGATGCCCGACGGCGCCACCCTGATCAACACCGCCCGCGGCGCGCTCGTCGACCACGACGCCCTGGCCGCCGAGTGCCGGGCCGGTCGTCTGCACGCCCTGCTCGACGTCACCGACCCCGAACCCCTGCCGGCCGGGCACCCGCTGCTCGGCCTGCCGAACGTCATGGTCACGCCGCACGTCGCCGGATCACTCGGGTCGGAGGTCCGGCGGATGTCGGCGCACGCCATCACCGAGCTCGAACGGTGGACGCGGGGCGAGGAGTTCCTGACCCCGGTCACCGCGGCCGAACTGGAGTGGAGCGCATGATCGAGACCTCCGGCGCCTGGACCCGGGAGACCTGGACCGCTCTGGCCGACCGCCTGCTCCTGGCCGCCCGGCCCCACGCGTCGCCGGGCCGGGGCCGGTTCACGTTCCCGGGTGCCCCCGGCGGGTACGGCACCGACGTCGACGGGCTCGAAGGATTCGCCCGCACCTTCCTGCTGGCCGGTTTCCGGCTCGCGGGGGAGCGCGGCGCCGATCCGCGGGGACTGGCCCAGTGGTACGCCGACGGCCTGGCCGCCGGCACCGCCCCGGGGTCGCCCGAGCGCTGGGTGCGCCCGTCCGAGCACGGCCAGGCCAAGGTCGAGGCGGCCTCGATCGCCCTCGTCCTCGACCTGACGCGTCCCTGGCTCTGGGACCGCCTCGACGCCGGGGTGCAGGAACGCCTCGTCGCCTACCTGGCCGAGGTCGTGGGTGACGACACCTACCCGGTCAACAACTGGCTGTGGTTCCGCGTCGTGGTGCAGACCTTCCTGCGCTCGGTCGGTGGCCCCTGGTCGCCCGACGACATCGAGGCCGACCTGGCCCGGCACGACGCGTTCCGCCGCGCCGACGGCTGGATCGCCGACGGCACCTCGCGGGCCTACGACCACTACACCGGCTGGGCCCTGCACCTCTACCCGACGCTGTGGGCGCGCATGACCGGGGCCGCCGACCTGGCCGCCGGGCGTCGGGAACGGGACGCCGCCGACCTGGACCGCTACCTGCAGGACGCGGTGTACCTGGTCGGTGCCGACGGCGGCCCACTGATGCAGGGCCGGAGCCTGATCTACCGGTTCGCGGCCGCGGCCCCGTTCTGGGCCGGAGCGGTGGCGGAGGTGCCGTCCGTGCCGCCGGGCCAGTTGCGGCGGGCGGCCTCGAAGGTGGCCGGGCACTTCACCGACCGTGGTGTGCCCGACGCCGAAGGCCTTCTCACCCTGGGCTGGTTCGGCCCGTGGCGGGCCCTGGCCCAGTCGTACTCCGGCCCCGGATCCCCGTACTGGGCGAGCAAGGGCCTGCTCGGCATCGCCCTGCCCGCCGACCATCCGGTGTGGTCGGCCCCCGAGGAGCCGCTGCCGGTCGAGACCGGTGACACGCTGCGTGCGCTGCGCGCACCCGGCTGGGTGGTGCACGGAACCCGGGCCGACGGCATCGTGCGCATCGTCAACCACGGCACGGACAAGGACGTTCCGGGCACGGACGCGGGGGACTCGCCTCTGTACGCCCGCCTCGGCTACTCCACGGCGACGCTGCCGCCGCTCGACGAGGCGTCCTGGGAACAGCCGTTCGACCAGTGCGCCGCGCTGGTGCTCGTCGACGGCCGGGTGGCGCACCGGGCCGGGATGTTCCCGGGGGAGACCTCCGGTGACCCGGGAACGCCGGTGGGGCAGGCGTCCTCCGGCGGACCGCAACGGGTCGTGACGGGCCGCGTCGATCTGGGCGGACGCGGGGCCGGTCACGCCGGCGGTCTGGTGGGCGAGTCCCGCGAGGTCGGTCACGTGAGTGTCTGCTCGATCGTGCGTGGTCCCTGGGAGGTGCGCCTGGTGCGCGTCGACGAGGCCGCCGGCGACGTGCGGGCGGTGCGCATCGCAGGCTGGCCGGTGCCGGTCGGCGGTGAGTTGCACTCCCGCGTAGACGTTCTCGGCGGGCCCCCGAGCAGCGAGGGCGTCAGCACCCGTGAGGACGCGAGTCCGCTGGCTCCCGAGATCGGTGTCCCCTGGGTGGAACTGGACGCCCCGGAGAACGTCTGGCAGGCCGTCGTCGTCACGCTCTCGGGCGTCGAACCGGGGCGGCCCGCGATCAGCGTCACCCTCGACGAGCACCGCTCCGCCACCGTCACCTGGCCCGACGCAACCCGTTCCCGTCACCAGCTCCTCGGCTGACCGTTCCGATCTCAAAGGAGAGACATGGACCGCTCGAGACTGACCCGGATCGCCTCGCTCGCCGTCGTCGCCGCCCTGGCCCTGACCGGATGCAGTTCCGGCGACAGCGGTGACGAGTCCGGCCCCGTCACCCTGACCGTCGGGGGCTGGAGCCTGGCCACCACCCCCGAGTTCGAGCTCCTGGCCGAGGGTTTCCAGAAGTCCCACCCCGACGTCAAGGTCGAGGTGAAGGAGTACGACGCGGCCAATTACGACACCCAGATGACCGCCGACCTGTCCGCCGGATCGGCCCCGGACGTCTACCCGATCAAGTGCCTGTGCACGTTCGCGACCTATCAGGGCGGCGGGCAGCTGCTCGACGTGTCCGACGTGACCGGGGGCCTCGACGAGACCGTGAAGTCGGCGGCCGCGCCCTACACCGTGGACGGCGCCACCTACGCCGTGCCCTACCGCGAGGACGGCTGGTTCCTCTACTACGACCGGGACATGTTCGAGGCCGCGAAGGTCGACGAGCCCGACGGCAGCTGGACCTGGGACGACTACGCCGCCGCGGCCGGGGAGCTGGCGAAGGCCCCGGGTGCCGACGCGGGCACCTACACGCACACCTGGGCCTCAGCGGTGCAGGGCTTCGCCAACGCGCAGACCGCCGACGGCCAGGCCGATTTCCTGGCCGGCGACTTCGCCTACCTGCAGCCGTACTACGAGCGGGCCCTCGAGCTCCAGAAGTCGAAGGCCGCGGTGGACTACGGCACCGCGACCACGAACACCCTCACCTACCAGGGCGAGTTCGGCACCCAGAAGGTCCCGATGATGCTCATGGGCTCCTGGTACATCGCGACGCTGCTGGCCCAGCAGGAGTCGGGTGACGCCGAGACGTTCGACTGGGGCTTCGCTCCGGCCCCGCAGATCGACGCCTCGACCCTGAGCAGTCCGGTGACGTTCGGCGGGCCGACGGGAATGGGCATCAACGCCGGGATCTCCGACCGCAAGGTGGACGCGGCCAAGGAGTTCCTGGCCTACATCTCCGGCGACGAGGGCAGCACGGCGCTGGCCGAGATCGGCATCACCCCGGCCAACACGAGTGACGCGGTGGCCGAGGCGTTCTTCGCGGTGGAGGGCATGCCCGACGACGAGCTCGCGAAGTCGACGTTCAGCACCCGGGTGATCAGGCCCGAGGTGCCGGTGTCGGCGAACACGCCCACGATCACCACGCTGCTGAACGACGCGCACACCGCGATCATGTCCGGCAGCAGTGACGTGCCGGCGGCTCTCGAGGCGGCGAAGCAGGAGTACGCCAACCAGATCGGCGGCTGAGCGGGTCATGGCCGCCTCGCTGCGCCGACGCAACGCGCTCATCGGCCTGAGCTTCGTGCTGCCGAACTTCCTCGGCTTCGCCCTGCTCACGCTCGTGCCGGTGCTGGCGCTGTTCTACCTGTCGTTCACGAACTGGAACGTGTTCGGCCAGGCCGACTGGACCGGCCTGGCCAACCTGCGGCGCCTGGCCGGTGACCGCAGCTTCTGGACCGCCCTGCGGAACACCCTGTACTTCACCGGGGTTCACGTGCCGGTGACGCTGGTGCTGTCCCTGGCGCTGGCCCTGCTGCTGAACACGAGACTGCGGGGCGTGCGGTTCTTCCGTACCGCCGCGTTCTTCCCGTACATCACCTCGATCGTGGCGATCGCGGCGGTCTGGAACATGATGTTCAGCCCGGAGACCGGACCGGTCAACCAGTTGCTGGGCGCGGTCGGGGTCGCCGGCCCGCCGGGCTGGACGAACTCCAGGGACTGGTCGATGCCCTCGGTGATCATCGTCGGCGTCTGGCGGGACCTCGGGTTCTACATGCTGCTGTTCCTGGCCGGGCTGCAGACGATTCCGCGGGACCTGTACGAGGCCGCGACCATCGACGGGGCCGGGGCCTGGCAGCGGTTCCGGCACGTGACGCTGCCCGGGCTGCGGCCGACGACGTTCTTCGTCACGGTCGTGCTCACCATCGGCAGCCTCAAGGTGTTCGACCTGATCCTGGTGCTGACCAACGGCGGGCCGGGGCAGTCCACCCTGGTGCTGAGTCAGTACATCTACCAGAAGGGCTTCGTGCAGAACCAGTTCGGCTACGCCTCGGCCGTGTCCGTCGTGCTCTTCGGGATCTGCATCGCCGTGACGCTGGTGCAGTTCCTCGTCAACCGCCGCAGGAGCGCCTGATGACCCTCACCGGGACCCGGCCCGTGACAGACCGGAAGACCACGGCCCGCAGGCGAAGTCTCTGGCCCGTCGTCGGCCACGCGGCCCTGATCGTGGCCTCGCTCGCCGTGCTGGCCCCGTTCTTCTGGATGGTGCTGTCCAGCCTGAAGACGAACAACCACGTGTTCACCGTGCCGATCCGCTGGACGCCGGACTGGCACTGGAGCAACTACGTCGACATCTGGACCAGGTCCGGCATGGTGACCTGGGTCAGGAACACGCTGATCCTGTCGGTGGTGATCACCTTCTTGCAGGTGCTCACCGGAAGCTTCGCCGCGTACGGGTTCTCGCGGCTGCGCTGGCCCGGCCGGGACGTGCTGTTCCTGGCCTACGTCGGCACGATCGCGGTGCCGTGGCAGGCGTACATGATCCCGCAGTTCATCCTGTTCTCGAAACTGCACCTGTCCAACACTCTCTGGGCGATGGTCGCGCTGCAGGCCTTCGGCGCGTTCGGGGTGTTCCTGATGAAGCAGTTCTACGAGACCGTGCCGGAGGAACTGTCCGAGGCCGCGCGCATCGACGGGCTGTCGGAGTACGGCATCTGGCGCCGGATCATGCTGCCGCTGTCGATGCCGGCCATCGCCTCGCTCACGCTGCTGACCTTCGTCAACGTCTGGAACGACTACCTGGGCCCGCTCATCTACCTGCGCGACCCGGACCTCTGGACGATCCAGATCGGCCTCAAGACCTTCATCGGCCAGTACAACGCGCAGTACGCGCTCATCATGACCGGGTCGGTGCTCTCGGTGCTGCCGATCGCGATCGTGTTCCTGCTCGGCCAGAAGTACTTCGTGCAGGGCATCGCGACCACCGGGATCAAGGGATGAACGCCGCCGGCCGCTACGAGACCTGGACCGGCGTCATCGGCACGGTCTGGCTCTTCCTCAGCACCAACCTGTTCGTCGTCATCGCCGTCCTCCCGTTCCTGCTCACGGCCTCGACCCCGCGGCTGTGGCCGGTTCTCGCGCCGCTGTGGGCACCGGCGGCCGTCGCTGCCTTCGCCCGATTCGGCGGGAGGGAGCCGGTGTCGTTCGTCCACCACTGGCGACGCTCACTGGCACCCGCCCTGCGCACCGGTGCCGCCGCGTCCTTCGTGCTCGTGGTTCTCGCCGTGGACGCCCACCTGCTCAGGAACGCGATGCCGGCCGTGATCCCGCTCCTGGCCGTGCTCGCCCTGCTGGTCGTGATCACCACGCTGCACGTGCTCGTCGGGCTCGCCGAGCACCCCGGCCTGCGGGTGCGTGACCTGGCCCGCGCCGGGCTGTATCTCGGCCTGCGGCACTGGTGTCTGACGGGTGTGTCGCTGCTCGTCCTGGCGCTGCTGGGCGGTGCCGTGGTGCTGCGGCCCGCCCTCGGGCTCGGCCTGGCGCTGGCTCCGCTGCTGTACGTGGTGTGGGCGAACTGCCGTTATTCGCTGCGTGCGCTCTCGGGCACCGACGCTTTGCGGGCCCCGCACCGCTCCATCCAGCGCACCAGCTGACGGTGCACCTGGTCCGCCCCGTAGAGCAGCTCCTCGCCCGGCACCGACCGGTCGAGCAGGTCGTCGTCGAGGGGCCAGGCCGTGGGATGCACCAGCACGGCCTGGTTCTGCCACCCGCCGAGCCCGCCGTGCGAGCCGACGAGCTCCTCGAACGCGTGCACCTCGCCCGTGCGGGGGTGCAGAGTGGAGTGAACGTAAAGGTCGGGGGCGCCGCGCATCTGGGCCACGCGCAGCAGGTCCGCGCAAGCCCGGGGACCGAAAGGGGCCAGGGGATCGGTGCCTTCCACCACGTCCTCCAGCAGAACCCGCACACCCGAGGGGCCGATGACGAGGGGGCCCCGCACGCTGTCGGCCACCACGAAACCGATGCCCGGCTCGGTGACGAGGCCGGGGATCAGGCCCGGATGGACCTCGGTGAACCGCTCGACCGTGACCCGCCCGGGCATCTGTGGGAACCAGACCAGACCCAGGTTTCCCGACCCGACCACCACCAGTTCGGGAGGCTCGCTCTCGTCACCACTCAGGCGCTGGGGACCCACGAGAACGCCTGCCTCGCTGCGTTTTCGGCCCCACCGGGCCCTCGGCCGGGCGGCCAGCACGTCACCGAGCAGAGCGTTCAGCGGACCCCAGCCCTCCACGTCACCCGTCTCCTCGACCGTGCCGCCCACCGACGCGTCGCAGTGCGCGCGCACGGCCTCCTCGAGCGTCGTGCCGGTGAGCTGGCGGAACGTGGACCCCTGGGCCTGGCCGTGGTCGGAGAGCACCACGAACCGGTAGTCGCGGGGCGCGGCCGCCGCGACCCGTTCCAGGGTGTGCAGCACCAGGTCGAGGCCGACCAGCGCGTCCATCGACTCGCTGCGACTGACCCCGGCGTGGTGGGCGATCTCGTCGTAGTCCACGAAGTCGACGTAGATCGAGGGTGCCCCCGCCATCATGTGCTCGGCCACCAGCGCCACGTTGAGATCACGCAGCACGACGTTGGTCAGGCCGCGCAGCGCGATGTACGACCCCCGGCGCCGGATGCGCGGCTCGATGCCCCGGACCCGTTGCTGGCGGCCCTGGTACAGCTCCTTGACGATCTCCGCGAGCATCAGCACCAGGGCCCGGGCGAACACGAACGGGCTGAAGAAGAACCGGATGTACGAGCTGCCCGGCCCCAGGTCACCGCGGCGGGCGGCCCGGCTCATCACCATCAGGGCGGTGGGTGCGTCACCGCTGAACATGTTGCTGACGCTCACCCCGCCGTCGGCCAGCAGGCCCCGGCCGTCGGACAGGCGGGCCTCGATGACCGCGGCGTCGGCCGGGCGGTTGGCCACCCGCAGCCGGCCGGACTCCTTCTCGTACCAGCGGAAGGCCGGGATCCCGTCGTTGCTCCCGTGCAGCAGGGCGGCCTGGCTCGCGGGGGTGGTCGAGGGCACCCGGGCCCACCACGGCGTCATCTCGTGACTGCCCGAACGCACCCAGCGCGACAGCGTGGGCAGCACCCCGGACACGATGCCGTTCTGCAGCAGCGGGTAGGGCAGGCCGTCGATCTGCACGAAGACCACCCCGGCGGGCTGGTCGCCGGGCTTCTCGTGACCCCGGCGCCGGCGCCGCGCCTCACCCCGCCGGATCAGGTCGGCCACCAGGTAGGAGCTGTCGTTGACGCCGACCAGCCAGCGAGTGGCGGCGGCGAGCAGGGCGGCCAGCAGCAGGGTCTGGGCCACCGCCTGCGGACCGGTGAACACCACGCCCGGCACCAGCAGGAGCGCCAGCGTGATCAGGGCCAGCTGCGCGCTGAGACCCAGCACCAGCGCGGTGATCGCCCCGGCCAGACCGGCGATGAGGCGCAGGGCGGGACGCACGACCGCGTCGATGACGGCGGTGACCGCGGCCACGGCGACGGCCCACCACCAGTGCGCGATCTCCAGGTCGGCGAGGATCCACGACGACACCAGGAGGGCGGCGGCGGTCGGCACGAGGCCGAACAGGGCGTCGCGCAGGTCACGGCTGCTGATGTTCAGCCCTCTCGGCATCCGAGCAGGTTATCCGGCTCTTCTCCGCTCCCCGGATCCGGCTAGGTTGCTTCCCGTCACTCTGCACCGCTGGAAGGAAAGAAGAACCGTGAGCATCCCCCTGGTGATCGACACCGACACCGCCCAGGACGACTGCGTCGCGATCCTGGCCGGCCTGCTGACGGAGGGCGCCGATCTGCGGGCGATCACCATGGTGGCCGGCAACGTCGGCTTCGACCGGCAGGTGCGCAACGCGTACCTGACCCTGAACGCCTCCGACAAGCTCGGTGCCGCGCCGATCTACCTGGGCGCCCGCCGGCCCCTGGTGCGCCCGTGGGTCTCGGCCGAGAACGTGCACGGTGACGGCGCCGGCGGCCTGGACATGTCGTTCGAGGGTCTGGAGCCGGAAACTGAGCACGCGGTGGACGCGCTGCTGCGCCTGGCCGACGAGGCCGCCGGTGAGCTCAGCATCGTGGCCATCGGCCCGCTCACCAACATCGCCCTGGCGGTGGCCAAGCGTCCCGAGTTCGCCCAGCAGGTCAAGCATCTCGTGGTGATGGGGGGCTCGAACAACGCCCGCGGCAACATCACCGCCGCGGCCGAGTTCAACTTCTACGTCGACCCCGAGGCCGCGAAGATCGTCTTCGACGCCGGGTTCAACGTCACCGTGGTGCCCTGGGCCCCTCTCACCCTGCAGCAGGCCGTGTTCCAGCGTCCGGTGCTCGACCGGATCGCCGCGATCGGCACGCCGCTGGCCGAGTTCTTCACCCGCGTCTGCTCGTCCACGCTGGCCTTCGACGAGAGCGTCGGCATCCCGGGCACCACCCACCCCGACTCGCTGTCGGTCGCGGTGCTGCTGCGCCCGGAGCTGGTGCGCCGCTCCGCGCAGTACAACGTCGACATCGAGACCGGCTCGGAGCTGACCCGGGGCTACGCGGCGATGTCGTGGGGCGTGCACGGACTGGCGCCCAACGCCACGGTGGTCGAGGAGATCGACGAAGACGGTTTCCGCGAGTTCCTGCTCTCGATGCTGTCGGTGGAGACCACGCCGCCGAGGCCGTTCACGGCCTGAACGCAGGTGGAGGCGGCGCTCGTTCTGCTCCCGTCGACAGTCATCGGCATCCATACCCGTCGGGCGATGGTGGCCCGATGAAAACCGGGGTGCTTTCGATTATCGATAATCGAAAGCACAGCGGTTGCGCGCGCACGACCCAAGCCGGGGGACGCGCCGGCGCCGGTGGGTGGGGGAACGGGCCTCCGGTCTCGTTCCCGACTCGGTGGCAGCGGGCCGGACGAGGTGGGCGCGGTCGGGGGGAGCGGGCTTCAGGTCTCGTTCCCGACCTGGTGGCAGCGGGCCGGGACGAGGTGGGCGCGGTCAGGGGGAGCGGGCTTCAGGTCTCGTTCCCGACTCGGTGGCAGCGGGCCGGGACGAGGGGGGCACCGTCGGGGGGGAGCGGGCTTCAGGTCTCGTTCCCGGGGCCGCGGACGTGGACCCAGCCGAAGGGGTGGCGGGACGGGACGAGATGCGCACCGTGCCGGTCGGGCCCGGACAGTTCTGGTGCTGCGCTACTAGTGTGACCTCGACGACGCCGAGATCGCCCGCACCCTGCGGATCTCGCTGAGCTCGGTGCGGGCCACGGCCTCCCGGGCCTTGGCGACGCTGCGGGCACAGCGGGCCGTCCCGGAAGGCCGAGCAGAGGGAGCCCGATGACGGACCTGGTGGAACGCCCGCTGAGCGAGACCTTTCACGAGGCCGCGCTCGAGGCTCCGGTGCCCGGTGACCTGACCCGCACCGCGCGGGCGGCGGTGCTTCGCCGGAACCGGCATCAGAACCGGCATCAGAACTGGGATCGGAACTGGCAACAGAACCGGCATCGGAACCAGTATCGGCGTCGGCTGGTGACCGGCGCGGCGTCGGTGCTGACCGGCGCCGTGATCGTCGGGATGTTCCTGATCACCCAGGAGCGTGAGACCACTGCACAGTCGGCTGAACCGGTGCCTCTCTTCTCCGGCCCGCTCACCCGTGAGGAGTGTCCGGGCAACCGAGCCGGTGGAACGGGAGGCTTCTTCACCGGTGACACCCTGCCCCCGGCGCGCGAGCAGGCCGAGCTCTTCGGCCGGGTCTCGGTGCTGCCCGAGCATCCGGACGCCCGTCTGGTCGGGGTCGGGACCACCGAGCAGCGCCGGGAGTTCGCCTATGTCCGGCCCAACGGCTACCGGGTCGGGGTCATCGAGTTCGTCCGGGTCGACGCCGGCTGGTACCTGGAGGGCAAGGCCTGGTGCTGACTGTGCGAGGCTGACGGTGTGCAGCGCCCGGTTCTCCGCCTCGCCGGACTCTTCACCCTGCTGGTCCTCGCCGGCCTGCTGACCTGGGCCCTCCTGCCCGTCAGCGCCGACGGCCTGCAAGACGCGGTGCAGCGCTTCGGGCTCCTGGCGGCCCCGGTGTACGTCGTCGTGTCCGGCGTGCTGGGGCTGGTCTTCGTGCCCGGCCCCCTGCTGTCCGCGGCGAGCGGCGCGATGTTCGGCACCGGTGTCGGCTTCGTCTGCAGCGTGCTCAGCTCCATGCTGACGTCCGTGCTGGCCCTGCTCATCGCCCGCCGGGCGGGCAGACCCGCGGTCGAGGAACTGAGCAACGAGCGCGTGCGGGCGCTCACCGAGCTGGCCCGCCGCCACGGCACCTTCGCGGTCTTCGTGCAGCGCCTGATCCCCGGCGTCCCCGACGCCCCGCTCTCCTACGCCTTCGGGCTCCTGGGCCTGCGGGCCCACCAGATCGCCCTCGGCACCCTGATCGGCTCCGCCCCCCGGGCCTTCGCCTACACGGCCCTGGGGGACGCGGCGGTCACCGGCAACGGTTCCCTCGCCCTGGTCGCGACCGGGGTCGGGATCGCCGTGAGCGTGATCGGCGTGGCCGCCGGCTGGTGGCTGACCCGCCGCCACAGCCGCTCCGGCTCCTGACGGCCACGCTCCTCGGTCCCCGCGAACCACAGCCGACGACTGGTTTCCCTACGCAACAGTCAGATGGCGTCAAGTCCTGACATTTACCGCCACGTCCGTTACCGTCTGCTCAGCCCCCGACCGGGACACCGTCCCTGCCGGAGTGGACGACGGATCCCCCCGAATCCCGACCGGTCCGGTCGTCCACCCGTGCATCGAACTCCGCCCCACCCCCGAGGAGATCTGATGGTCCGGAAACGAATAGCGGCGACGGTCGCCCTCGCGCTCGCCGTCCCGATCAGCGCCCTGGTGCTGCCCGCGTCCGCCGGTGCCGCCGCGTCCACCCCCACCGACGCCCCCGACATCACCCTGGGTACCAAGACCCCGGAGCTGGTCGACGGCAAGCAGGTCGACGCCCCGAGCGCGTACAAGGCCAAGGCCCAGACCAGGAAGGCCGCGGCCGGCGAGACCCCGGCCGTCGGCACCGTGCGCCAGTGGGTGGCCTCCGACGACACGCAGGGCTACTACCGCAAGGACTTCACCCTGCGGGGCGTGGGCGACCACATCGAGGTCTGGGTCGCGAACGACATCGCGTTCCCGGCCGGTGACTGCCGCAACGCGGTCGCGGGCAGCACCACGGTGACCGACGCGCAGGTGGCCGGGCTGATCGACCAGTTCGACGACAACATGTACCCGAAGGAGACCGCGGCCTTCAGCACCCCGCCCGACCGCGACGGCTCCAACGCCCTGCTGAAGCCGGACGCGAACGGCAACGGCGGCGTCTACACCGGCGGCGGCGAGAAGACCGTCACGCTCGTCGACAACGTGCGCGACGACAACTACTACGACTTCCCGGCCGTGCAGACCTACACCGCCGGCTTCTTCTCGTCGTACCTGAACGAGATCTTCGACCGCAACGTCATGACGATCGACGCCTTCGACTGGACGCACCGCACCACCGCGGACCCGGCCGACGCGGCGACGAGCGACCCGTGCACGAGCCGCCCCGCGCGTCCGTGGCTCTACGAGGGCGTTTTCGGGCACGAGTGGCAGCATCTGCTGCAGTACTACACCGACCCGAACGAGGTGAACTGGGTCAACGAGGGTCTGTCGGACTACGCGATCGAGCTCGACGGCTACGCCAACTCCACGGCGACCGTGAACGAGCCGGGCTTCGACAACCACATCATCTGCTTCCAGGGCTACGGCTCGGTGGCCACGCAGTACAACCCCAACCCCCGCGACTGCGGTGGGGCGCAGAACTCGCTCAACCTGTGGGGTGAGGGCGGCGACAACCCGAACGCGGTGCTGGCCGACTACGGTCACGCGTTCTCGCTGATGCTGTACCTGCGCGACCACTACGGCGCGGACTTCCTCACGGCCCTGCACAACGACGGTGACGCCCAGGGCCTCGACAGCCTGGCCGCCCTGCTCAAGAAGGCCGGCGCCAAGAACGTCTACAGCGTCCTGCACGACTTCCAGTCGAGCACGCTGCTCGACGCCTTCCTCGACGCCTCGAGGAAGTCCGAGGTCGAGGGCATCTCGAAGGCCCGGGCCACGAGCAAGAGCCTGGAGTCGTCGGTCAACCTCGAGAACACCCAGTCGTACGCCGAGCCGGGCGCGGCCCCGAACGGCGCCGACTACGTGGCCCTGACCAAGAAGGGAAAGGCGCTGCGCGGCAAGGATCTCGACTCCGTGACGTTCAGCGGCGCGAAGACCCTCCCGGCCGTCCCGCTGTCCTGGACGATCGTGAACGACGACCCGGACCGTCCCGGCAACCCGGTGCTGTTCTCCGGTGACGCGAACAACACCGACGCGGCCCTCGTCACCCCGGTCACCGTGCCGGCCGCCGACCCGACGCTGCGCTTCCTGGCCAAGTACGGCGCCGAGGCGACGTACGACTACGGTTACGTCAGCGTCTCCACCGACGGCGGAAAGACCTACAGCGCACCGATTCCGGGCAGCAACACGGTGGACGACGGGCCCCTCGGCCCGGGTCTGAACGGCACCACCGACGGTTTCGAGGCGCAGGAGTTCGACCTGTCGGCCTACGCGGGCCAGGACGTCCTGGTCAGCATCCGGTACGTGAGCGACGGCGGCGTCAACGAGGGCGGCCTGCTCGTCGACGACATCACCGTCGGCGCGACCACGGTCAGCGACGGCTCGAGCCTGGAGCCGTTCGACTCGCCGACCGAGATCGTGCCGGTGACCGTGCACAACTGGAACCTGCGCCTGGTCGGCCTGGACGCCAAGAAGCACAAGGCGGTGCAGGTCTCGTTCGACGGAAAGAACAGCGTCAAGCTCTCGAAGAAGAGCGCGGAGCTGAAGAAGCTGAAGAAGTCCGACCAGGTCGTGGCGATCGTGGCCTACGACGAGCCGACCGAAGAGGTCCAGCAGTACGCGCCGTACACGCTGACCGTCAACGGCACGGTGCAGCCGGGCGGCAGCGCCCCGAACTGAGTCCTGAAATACCGCATCAGAACTGAACAATGAGTAACGCGGGTGCCCGCCGTCGACGACGGCGGGCACCTTCGCGTGGGGGAGGGCCGGCCCGTTGCCCGCCGGCCGGACCCCGGGCTGTCAGCCGCTTCTCCGGCCTGACCGAACGGCGGGTTACCGGATGGTCAGGGCAGGAGGCGGCACCGGCTCGGTTACGGTCGGTGCCGCCTTCGGGCGCTCCACCCGCCTCCTCGAGGAGTTCTGATGGCCCGGAAACGAGCCGTGGCGCTGATCGCCGCGGCGCTCGCCCTCCCGCTCGGCGCCCTGGCGTCACCCGCCCGGGCCGCGGTGACGCCGGTGGGTCCGGACGCGGTCATGGGCTCCTCGGCGCCGCTCCTCATCGACGGTGAGAAGGCGCCCACGCCAGAGCGTTACCGCCCGGCGGCCGAGGCCCGGAAGGCCGGGGCGGCCGGGACTCCCGAGGTCGGCACGGTGCGCCAGTGGCTCGCCGACGACGAGACGGCCGGCTTCTACCGCAAGGACTTCACGCTGCGCGGCGTGGGCGACCACATCGAGGTCTGGGTCGCGAACGACCTGGCGTTCCCGGAGGGCGACTGCCGCAACGCCGTGCCGGGCACCACGAGTGTCAGCGACGCCCAGGTGGCCGGGCTGGTGCACGAGTTCGACACCAACATCTACCCGGAGGAGACCGCCGCGTTCTCGACGCCACCCGCCCGGGACGGCTCGAACGCCCTGCTGGGCCCGGACGACGACGGCAACGGCGGGGTGTTCACCGGCGCCGGCGAGAAGACCGTCACCCTGGTCGACAACATCCGCGACGACAACTTCTACGTCGGCCCGAGCGTCACCGGTTTCGTCGGGGGCTTCTTCGTCCCGTTCCTCAACGAGCAGTTCGACCGGAACGTGATGACGATCGACGCGTTCGACTGGACGCACCGCACCACCGCGAACCCGCCGGACGCGGCCACCCCGGACCTGTGCACCAGCCGCCCGGCCCGGCCCCGGCTCTACGAGGGCATTTTCGCGCACGAGTGGCAGCACCTGCTGCACTACTACAACGACCCGTTCGAGACGGTGTGGGTCGACGAGGGCCTGGCCGACTACGCGATGGCCCTGACCGGGTACAGCAACTCGACCGCGACCGTGAACCAGCGCGGCCACGACAACCACCTCATCTGTTACCAGGGCTGGGGTCCGGTGCAGACGCCGTACAACCCGAACCCCCGGGACTGCGGCGGTCCGCAGAACTCGCTGAATCTCTGGGGCGAGGACACCGGCAACGCCGCGTCGATCGTGGCCGACTACGGGCACCCGTACGCGCTGATGCTCTACCTGCGTGACCACTACGGCCCGCAGGCCATCTCGGAGCTGCACCGCGACGGCGATCACCAGGGCCTGGCCGCGATCAAGGCGGTGCTCGGGAGCGGAGGCGACCTCTACGGGGTGCTGCACGACTTCCAGTCGTCGATCCTGCTCGACGCCTTCCTCGACGCCTCGAGGAAGTCCCGCGTCGAGGGGGTGGCCAAGGAGCGGGTCACCAGCGCGAGCATGACCGCCTCGGTGAACCTCGGCAACCCGCAGTCGTACGCCGATCCCGGGGCGGCCCCGAACGGCGCCGACTACGTCCGGCTGACGCGCGGGGGCGCCGAGCTCCGCGGAAAGGACCTGGACGAGCTGGTCTTCCGGGGTGCGAGGACCCTGCCGGTCGCGCCGCTGGCCTGGACGATCGTGAACGACGACCCGGACCGTCCGGGCGATCCGGTGCTGTTCTCGGGCGACGGCGACAACATCGACGCGGCCCTGGTCACCGCGGTCACGGTGCCGGCCGCCGACCCGACGCTGCGGTTCCGGGCCAAGTACGGTGCCGAGGCGACCTACGACTACGGCTACGTGAGTGTCTCGACCGACGGCGGAAAGACCTACGGGGAGCCGATTCCGGGCAGCGGCACGGTGGACGACGGGCCGCTGGGTCCCGGGCTGAACGGCACCACCGAGGGTTTCGAGCCGCAGGAGTACGACCTGTCCGCCTATGCGGGCCGCACGATCCTGGTCAGCATCCGGTACGTGAGTGACGGCGGGGTCAACGAGGGCGGCCTGCTCGTCGACGACGTGTCGGTCGGCGCGAGGGTGGTCAGCGACGGGTCGAGCCTGGAGCCGTTCGACTCGCCGACCGAGATCGCGCCGGTGGCCGTGCACCACTGGAACCTGCGGCTGGTCGGGTTCGACGACCGCAAGAACCGCGCCTACCAGGTCACGTTCGACGGCCGTCCGTCGGTCGACCTGGGCCGCCGCAGTGCCGAGATCCGGGAACTGCGCAAGGCCGACCGGGTGGTGGCGATCGTCGCCTACGACGAGCCGACCGGCGACGTGCAGCAGTACGCGCCCTATTCGCTGACGGTCAACGGGGCGCTCCAGCCCGGTGGTGGCCCGCAGGGCTGACGACAGGGGACGACGGTGCCCGCCGTCGGGGACGGCGGGCACCGTCGCGTCAGCGCACCAGGGCCGAGCGCACCCCCGGCAGTTCCCGCAGCCGGGTGACCAGTTCGGCCCGGCTGGTGTGGTGCACCACCTCGTACGACTGGTGCCCGGCGCCGTCCTCGCCGATGTACGACGACGACGCCTCGATGTCGCAGTCGGCGCCGGCGAGCGCCACGGTCACCCGGGCCACCATGCCCGGCGTGTTCTCGCAGACCAGGTCGATCATCGACAGGTGCGAGCCGGCCCGCACCCAGGCCAGGCGGGCGTTGCGGGCGGGGTCCTTGGCCAGGGACGCCAGGGCCTGCGGGCAGTCGGACGCGTGCACGACGATGCCCCGGGTGCGCGAGAGCACGCCCAGCAGACCGCGTCCCGGCACCGCGTGGCAGCAGCCCGGCCAGGTCAGGGTGACACCGGTCAGGCCCGGGGCGGTCACGTGCAGGAGCGGCACCCCGGCGGGCGTGGGAGCCGGTCCGGGCGGGGTCTCGTCGTCGGCGGGAGCGCTGCGCGGCGCCGGGGTGGACGGCGCGGTGGCCGGTGCCGACGACACGGAGGACGCGGAGGACGCCAGCGCCTCGGCCAGCGTCTCCAGCTCGATCCGGCCGGCGCCGACCTCCTCGGCCAGGGCCTCCAGCGAGTCCAGCCCGGTCGCCCGCAGCAGCGCGGACTCGGCCTGGGCCCGGGGCAGCACCCGCTTGCGCGAGAGCAGCTGCACCAGAGCGGCTTCGCCGCTGGCCCGGTCGCTGTCGCGGCGCTGCCGGGTGTGCCAGGCGCGGATGCGCTGCCGGGCCCGGGCCGTCACGGTCCACTCCAGCCAGTCCAGCGACGGGCCGGTGGTGCGGCGGGTGATGATCTCGACCGTGTTGCCGCTGATCAGGCGGGTGCTCAGCGGCACCAGGGCGCCGTTGACCCGGGCTCCGGAGACCCGGTCGCCGATCTGCGAGTGCACCGCGTAGGCGAAGTCGACCACCGACGAGCCGGCCGGCAGCGAGATCACGTCACCGCGCGGGGTGAGCACCCAGATCTCCTCGGAACGCAGTTCACCGGCGACGGCGGACAGGTACTCGGTGTCGTCGACGCTGTCGTCGTGCCAGTCGAGAACCCGCGACAGCCACTGCGGTTCGGTGCCGGTCTCGTGCTTGTAGGCGTGGTGGGCGGCGCTGCCGTTCTCGGCCGCGGTGTGCATCTCGTGGGTGCGCACCTGCACCTCGACCATGCGGCCGTTGAGCAGCACGGTGGTGTGGAGGGAGCGGTAGGCGTTGAACTTCGGGCGCGCGATGTAGTCCTTGAACCGGTCGGGCACCGGCTCCCACAGGGCGTGCACCAGGCCGAGCACCCGGTAGCAGTCCTCCACGTCGTCGACGAGCACCCGCACGCCGATCAGGTCGTGCAGGCTCTCCAGGTCGCGGCCGGAGACGTGGGTCTTGCGGTAGATGCTCCACAGGTGCTTGATCCGGCCGGTGATCTGGTGCCGGTGGCGACCGGTCGATCCGTCGGTGGCGTTGAGGTGCGCGTCGAGCGCCGTCATCGCCTCCTGCAGGGTGTCCTCCAGGTGAGGACGGTTCACCAGCTCGGCGCGCAGTTCCAGGTACTCGTCGGGCAGCGCAACCGCGAACGCCCGGTCCTCGAGTTCGGCCTTCATCAGGGCGAATCCGAGACGGTGGGCGAGCGGGCCGTGGATGGCCAGCGACTCCCGGCCGATCCGGGCGGCCTTCGCCGAGGGGAGCGACCCGATCGTGCGCAGGTTGTGCAGCCGGTCGGCCAGCTTGATGGTGACCACCCGGGGATCGGCCGCCAGAGCCACGAACAGCTTGCGCAGCCGTTCGGCCTCGGTGCGGTCGGGGTGGTCGCCGCGCACGGCCGCGACCTTGGTGGCGCCGTCGACCAGGACGGCGACCTGCGGGCCGAACTCCTCCCGCACGTCCTCCAGGGTCACCGAGGTGTCCTCGACGGTGTCGTGCAGCACCGCGCCGATCACCGTGACCGGCTGGGCCCCGAGCCCGGCCACGATCGTGGCCACGGCCAGCGGGTGGGTGATGTAGGGCTCGCCGCTGCGCCGGAACTGCCCGGTGTGCGCGAGGATCCCGTAGCGGACGGCCTTGGTCAGCTCGGCGCGGGCCGTTTCGTCCCAGTGCGCGACGGCCTGGTCCAGGTCGGCGACGGCGGCGGTGACAAAGGCGTCGCCCGACCCGATTTCTGAACCCACCCGGGTCCGATCGGCACGCACGCCGGGCGGGTGAAGTTTTCTCTCTCCCGGATCGTCAGGCACCAGTGATCGTTTCCTTACCGTGCAGAGGCGCGGCGCCATGGGTCAGGCGTGACCCCGGACGGTGAGCCACGGGCCGACGTAGCGGTTGATCGTGTCCTCGCCCGGGACGTAGAGGCGGTACTTCGGCACCAGCTTCGACTTCGGCCAGACCGCGGAGAGGCTGTCGCAGCCCCGGGAGCCGGTGGTCAGGGCGGGCGAGGTCTCGATCTTGGTCTTGCCGACCTGCACCTGCAGCTTGTAGTCGACGTACCGCGGCCCGGGGATGCACGTCCGGAACGTGACCTTCTGGCCGTACCTGGGGGTGCGGTCGGAGATCTTCAGCGTGCCCGTGCGCCGGGCCTTGGCGATCGTGTAGGTGCCACTGAAGGACGCGGTGGACTCGGTGTCGCTGTCCCCGGTGCGGTAGGTGAGGGTGGAGGTCCAGTGGAACCGGCCGACGCCCTCGAGTGTGGGGCAGTGCTGCAGGGTGCCCGTGGCCGGGGCGTCGGTGCTGCCGGAGGAGTAGCCGCTGCCCGTGGTCTCGTCGACCTCGGTGGTCGCGTCCCAGGACGTGGCCCCGGCCGGCGGCCGGATCGTCGTGCGGAGCTGGATGCACCCACCGCCCAGCTTGGCCGTGCCGTTCGCGACCTTCACGCTCGCGCCGGTGGCGTCGGCCGCCCGCACCGGGCCCGCCCCGGCCACCCCGCCGACGGCCAGCCCGACGGAAGCCAGCACCGCGACGGATGCCCTGGTCAGTGCCCGGATCATGGTCAGCCTTCCCGCATTCCAAAATGACACCGCTCAGTGTCAGGGTGGCGGGGAGATCGAATCGCCGGTCGAGTTCCCCCGGCGCGAAGAATGAGGGATAAGGCCGAGGCGAGCGCCCTCTGATCGGCTGATGGCGATCAGGAGCCGGGATGGTGTGCCCGGCCATCGCGTCAGGCGACGTGAGAGGCGTCCTCAAGACGACCGGGCTGGGGCGTGAGCTGCTGCATGGTCGCCAGCACGACGCGTCCCCGGGCCGTGAGCGAGTAGCGGACCGAGACCGGCACGGTCGGGGTGACCACCCGCGCGACCAGGCCGTGGTGCTCCAGCTCACGCAGCCGCGCCGAGAGCATGCGGGCGGAGATGCCGGTGACGATGCCCTCGATCTGCCCGAAACGGTCGGCGCCGCGGCTGAGGGCGAGCAGCACGCCCCCGGTCCAGCGCTTGCTGAACACGGCGGTGATCTCGGCCAGCGAGGAACGGTCGCAGGCCTCGTCGTCGATCGGGGGACCGAAAGGAGTTTCCACCCACCCAAGGTAAGTCACTAACATCGTGGTTGCCAGGCGCTCCGCCCGCAGCGAAAGCTGGTGCGCATGCCTGACTACGGCCACCCGATCCGGTTCGGGACCTTCATCACCCCCACGGCCGCGAACGCCTCCCGTCCCGGCGAGCTGGCCGTGCTCAGCGAGGAACTGGGCTTCGACCTGGTGACCTTCCAGGACCATCCCTACCAGGCCGGGTTCCTCGACACCTGGACGCTGCTGACCTGGGTCGCGGCCCGCACCGAGCGCATCCACCTGTCCGGCAACGTGCTCAACCTGCCGCTGCGCCCGCCCGCCGTGCTCGCCCGATCGGCCGCCAGTCTCGATCTGCTCAGTGGCGGCCGGGTGAGTCTCGGCCTCGGGGCCGGGGCGTTCTGGGACGCGGTCGAGGGGATGGGCGGCCGGCGGCTCACGCCCGGTCAGGCGGTCGACGCGCTGTCCGAGGCCATCGACGTGATGCGGGGGATCTGGGACGCGGGGGAGAGGCGGCCGTTGCGGGTCGACGGTGAGTTCCACCGGGTGGACGGGGCCAAGCGGGGACCGGCGCCGGCCCACACGATCCCGGTGTGGATCGGCGCGTACAAGCCGCGCATGCTGCGCCTGACCGGGCGGCAGGGTGACGGCTGGCTGCCCTCGCTGCCGTACCTGAAGCCCGGAGACCTGGCGGCGGGCAACAAGATTCTCGACGAGGAGGCCCGGGCCGCCGGGCGCGACCCGGCCGAGATCGTTCGCCTGCTGAACATCTCGCCGAACGAGACCGCCGACGACCTGGTGCGCCTGGCCCTCGAGGAGGGCGCGAGCACCTTCATCCTGGCCAGTGACGATCCGCGCGTGCTGCAGGCCTTCTCGGCGGACGTCGTGCCGGTGGTGCGCGAGCGGGTGGCTGCGGCCCGGTCGGCGAGCGGCGTGGCCGAGGTGGTGTCGGTGCGAACGGCGGCCCAGAAGGCCCGGCGGGCCGAGGGCATCGACTACGACGGGGTGCCGTCGTCGCTGGCCGAGCGGGCCGTCGAGCCCGCCGACCCGGCCTATGCGCGCTACCGCTCCGGGTATCTGCGGGGAGGTGCCCCGGGGCTCGTGCTGAGGCCGCAGTCGATCGAGCAGGTCTCCGACGCGGTGCTTTTCGCGAGCGCCCACCGGGACGTTCCGCTCGGTATCTTCAGCGCCGGGCACGGGCTGTCCGGGCGCTCGCTCAACCAGGGCGGTCTCGTCATCGACGTCGGCGCCCTCAATCGCGTCGAGATGGTGGACGCGGCGGGCGCTTTGGTACGGGTCGGTCCGGGTGCGCTCTGGGTGGACGTGGCCCGTGAACTCGCGCCGCACGGGCTGGCGATCACCAGTGGTGACTACGGTGGCGTCGGGGTCGGGGGTCTGGCCACGGCCGGTGGGGTGGGCTGGTTCGCCCGCGAGCACGGCCTGACCGTCGACCTGCTGCGCTCGGTCGACGTGGTGCTGGCCGACGGAACCGTGAAACACGCCTCGGAGCAGGAGAACCCGGACCTGTTCTGGGCGGTGCGCGGGGCCGGGGCCAACTTCGGGGTCGCGGTGTCGTTCACGTTCGAGGCCCGGCCGGTCGAGAAGGTGGCCTTCGCCCAGCTGGTCTTCGACGCCGCCGACGTGCCCGGTTTCCTGACGGCCTGGGGTGCGGCGATCGAGGCGGCCGACCGGCGCGTCACCGGGCAGGTCATCCTCGGCCCGCCGCGCGGTGGACGGCAGGTGGCCCAGGCGATGCTGCTGGTGAACTCCTCCGACCCGGACACGATCGTCGGGATCCTGCAGCCGATCGCCGACATCGCGCCGCTGCTCGACCAGTCCGTGGCCCTGACCACCTACGACGAGGTCATCGGGGCCTTCGTCAGCGACGCGCCGCAGCAGGCGCAGGGCGAGCCGCTCTCGCACTCCGGCAACATCGGGCACCTGACGCCGGCGTTCGGGCGCGAGGTCGAGGCGATGCTCGCGGCCGGGGGCTCGTACTTCTTCTCGGTGCGGGCGGTGGGTGGGGCGGTCGCCGACGTGCCCGCCGACGCCACGGCCTACGCCTGGCGGGACGCGAACTTCTCGGTGGCGGCGTTCGGTTCGGCCCCGGCCGGTTTCGACCGGTACTGGGACCGTCTGCTGCCGTACTTCGAGGGCCTGTACCTGAGCTTCGAGACCGGCACCGGCCCGGCGGCGCTGGAGCGGGCCTTCCCGCCGGCGCACCTGTCCCGGCTGCGGGAGCTGAAGCGCCGTTACGACCCGACCGGGCTATTCCGGGACAACTTCTTCGTCCCGCCGGCCTGAACCGGCTCGGGGCCGGCCGGGATCGGGAACCGTCGGGCAACGGCCCGGTCCAGGCCGCCCGGGGGCGGCGCCGCAGACTCCGGCCCAGTCACCGGCGCGGGCGGTGCTGCGCTGCCGGGAGACCTGATCACATGGTCGGGCCGGTCCCGTTCGCCGCCCGACCGCCCCGCGAGACCACCCGCATCCCGACCGTGGCAGTCTCGCCGACGTCCATCGTCTGCGCCTTCTGCACCCACTTGCGCACCGGCAGCAGGTAGCCGCCCTCGCGGGGCCACAGCGAGGTCTCCCAGGAACTCGCGCCGATCGTCGCCTCGACCGGAACCATGCCCCACCCGTAGGTGACGTCGGCCGCGACCTCGCGCACCGCGTCCACCATCTCAGGGGGGATCGGCAGGAAGTAGTAGGGCGCCGGGCCGCGCCACTCGATCAGCTCGGCCTCGAAGCGGAAGTCCACGACGAGCAGTATTCAGCTCAGGCTCTCGGCCTGCACCACGGTGTCGCGGGCCGGTTTGGGCCGGCCCAGGTAGTACCCCTGCGCGAGTTCGCAGCCGATGTCCGCGAGCCGGTCGAGCTGTTCGCGGGTCTCCACGCCCTCGGCGACCACGTCGAGGCTGAACGCGTGGGCGGCGGTGACCATGAGCTCGACCAGGGCCTGGGTGGGCGTGTCGTCGGCGTGCAGGAAGCTCTGGTCGATCTTCAGGGTGTCGACCTGGAGCTTCTGCAGCTGGCCGATGCTGGTGTAACCGGTGCCGAAGTCGTCGAGGCTGACCGTGACGCCGAGGGCCCGCAGGTCGCGCAGGTGGGCGTCGGCGGTGGGCTCGTCCATCAGGGCGGTCTCGGTGATCTCGAGCACCAGCCGGGCGGCCTCGAGACCGCTCTCGTGCAGGGCCTGGCGCACCTCGTCGACGAGCGACGGCGAGGCCAGGTGCCGGGCCGAGATGTTCACCGAGACGGTCACGCCGCGATGGGTCTCGGGATCGTCCCAGATCCACCCGGCCAGCTGCCGGGTCGCGGTACCGAGCACCCAGCGGCCGATCTCGCAGATCAGCAGGCTCTCCTCGGCGGGCGGGATGAAGCCGGCCGGGGGCACCAGGCCGCGTTCGGGGTGGTTCCAGCGGATCAGCGCCTCGTACGAGCGCAGGCTGCCCGTGGCCACGCTCATCACCGGCTGGTAGTGCAGCTCGAACTGCCCGTCGGCCAGCCCGGCCCGGATGTCGGCCTCCAGCTTGGCGCGGGCCTCGAGCTCGGTGCGCAGCGCCATGTCGAACACCTCGGCCCGCCCGCGTCCGTTGCTCTTGGCCCGGTAGGCGGCGAGATCGGCGTCCTGGAGCAGTTTCTCGGGATCGGTCCGGCCGTCGCGGCACAGTGCGATGCCGATGCTGGCGCCCACCGAGGCCTTGCCGCCGGCGGTCATGATCGGCTCGCTGACGGCCCGCACCAGGCGGTCGGCGACGGCCATCAGCTCGGCCGGGGGCGGCACCGGGTCGACGAGCACCACGAACTCGTCACCGCCCTGCCGCCCGATCACGTCCCCGGCGCGCAGCACGCCCTTCATCCGCTCGGTGACCGTGCGCAGCACCTCGTCGCCGGCGGCGTGCCCGAGCTGGTCGTTGACGCGTTTGAAGAAGTCCAGGTCGACGAACAGCACGGCGGTGGTCGTGCCGTTGCGCCGGGCCCGTTGCAGCTGGGCGGCCAGGAGCTCCATCAGGTAGGCGCGGTTGGGCAGGTCGGTGAGCGGGTCGTGCGCGGCCTGGTGCACGAGGTCGTCGCGATAGGCGTCGCGCTGCCGGGTCGAGGCATTCAGCTCGCGGGTGGCCAGCGACATCCGCAGCGGCACGAGCAGGAACAGGAAACTCGGGAAGATCGCGAGCGGCACGTGGTTCAGCTCGGAGTCGTGGAACTTGTCGTACACCAGCATCGCGGGCACGGCCATCAGCGCCCCGCTGGTCAGGAGCAGCCGGACCGGGGAGAACGCCCGGGCCTCCCGGTTGGCGGCGGGGGCCGGGGCGGTGGCGGAGCGCAGTGACCCGTAGCCCCAGGCGACGACACCGACCAGGTACAGCGACTCGTACCAGCGCTGCTGCGGCGTGACGAGGATCCCGGAGGCCCCGTAGAGCACGTTGCCCACCAGCCCGGCGACCACTCCGACCACGAGGGCGGCCACGCCCAGTCCGTTCACGGGCAGGGGGGAGCAGGTGATGAGCGACATCGCCAGGGCCAGGAGGGCGAACGAGGCCAGGGGGAAGATCAGGGCGAGCTGCTCGGCGCCGGTCAGGCCGCCGGTGAGGGGGCTCGAGCCGGTGACCCAGAGCACGAGGCCGCCCGCGGCGGTGATCACGGCGGTGTCGAGCACCCCGGCCACGTCGAACCGGCGCCGGTGCTGCAGCATCACCAGAGCCGCACCGGCCATCACGTACTTGACCGTCCAGAACAGGTCGCACCACGACGGGGACGGCAGCGCCTCGCCGCGGGCCAGGTAGCCGGCCTGGATCGAGTCGGCGACGGCCCCGGCGAGCATCGCCAGCGCGAGAGCCAGCCAGACGTGCCGTCGTTCGCGGTCCAGCCGGGCGGCCACCAGGGCGGCCACGGCCGAGCCGGCGATGATCGCGGCCTGCAGGACAGACCGGGGGATCCCGGCCGGTACCAGCCAGTACGCGCCGAGCGCGAGGGCCGCGACGAGAAGGAAACGCCGCCCGGCGTCGAGACGCATGGCTGTGTCGTCGGCCCCGGCCCCGGCCGGGTGAAGGGCGTCTCACCCCTCCGGGCGCCGCCGCGCGAGCTCGTCGGCCACCAGCGCCACGTGCAGCGAGACCCGGATGCCGGGATCGTCGAGGTCGAGCCCCAGCACCTTCTGCAGCCGGGCCAGCCGGTCGTAGAACGCGGCCCGCGACAGGTGCAGCGCCGCGGCCGCGGTCGACTTGCCCGCCGGGTGCTCGAGCAGCGCGCGCAGCACCGGGGTCAGGGGCGCCGCGGCGGTGGCGTCGTACTCGCGCAGCGCCCGCAGCTCGCGGTCCACGAACAGCCGCAGCCGGTCGTCGGTGCCCAGCAGGGTGAGAAGGCCGCGCAGGTGCACGTCCTCGAGCCGGTGCACCCGCGGGCCCTGGCCCGGTGTGCTCAGCGAGTCGGCGACCTGCCGGGCCTCCAGCAGCGTGCGGTCGATGGAGTCGGGTGACGACACGGCCCGCCCGGCGCAGGCCACCACCGCGTGCCGCTGCGCCACCCGCTCGGCCAGCCGGTCGATCGTGGCCCCCTCGTCGGCGGAGTGGGGCATCGACACCAGAACCCGCACCTCCCGGTCGATCTCGCACACCAGCACCGGAACCCGGGCGCTGTGCACCACCGAGGCCACCACGTCGTCCAGGTCCGGCCGCCCGGCCCCGACCCGCGCCGGGCGGAACACCAGCCCGGCGAACCGCCGCCGCTCCACCGGCAGCCCGGCCAGCTCGCAGCGTCGCAGCACCTCGTCGGAGGGCGGCCCGGCCTGCAGCGTGACCAGCAGCTCGTGGTGCCGGCGGCGGGTCAGGTTGTCACGGTCGCGGTCGTGCAGACGGTGCAGGGCCAGCGACGCGGCGGCCCGTTCGGCCACCGCGACCAGCCGCTGCGGCGGACGCTCCGGCGAGCCGATCACCAGGCGTCCCCACGACCGCTCCCGCGTGCCGAGCCGGGTGACCAGCCAGCCGTTGCCCTCGTCCCAGCCGGTGCGCCCGGTGATCACGACCCGCGCCGACCGGGCGGGCCAGCCGTCCAGGAACCCGTGCGACCCGTCCGGCCCGGGCCGGAAGTCCAGCGGCCGGTGCTGCTCGTTCTCCAGCACCACGGGCGCCGCCGCCAGCCGGCCGACCGCGTCCAGCACCTCCGCGGGCCCGGCCTCGCCCGAACTCAGCTCGGTGAACGTCTCGTGCACCCGCTCGGCATCGCGCAGTTCGGCGAGCTGCCGGTCGACCACCAGCTCGCCCACCGTCTGGATCACGGCGGCGAACCGGGTCTCGTGGGTGAGGGCGACCAGCGGCAGATCCAGTTCACCGCACGCCCCGACCAGGGCGGCGGGCAGCGACCCGTACCAGCGGCGTCCGTACTCGACGATCAGCCCGGCACACTCGGCCTCGTGCAGGCTCCGGGCGAAGTCCCCCAGGGCGTCGTCGGCCGGCAGCCCGACGCCGGTCGTCAGCACCAGGTCACCGGGCCGCAGCAGCGGTGCGATGTCGGCCAGCTCGGTCGCGTGCACCCAGCGCAGCGGCCGCTCCAGCCCGGCGTGGCCGGCCAGCACCACCGGGCCGCCCTGCCGCACGACCGGCAGCTGCAGCACGTCGGCGACGCTCAGGTGGGGCACGCCTCCGCATTCTGCCCCAGACCTTGCCCTCCTGGCCCGGAGAGGCCCGCCGTCCGGCCCGAGGCACCGACGTTCTGCCCGGGGCACCGGTGTTCTGGCCGGAGAGACCGCCCGGGACCCCGCGTCCGCACGAGGGGTTCGCTCTCGGTGACCGGACGCGGGGCCGAACCGGTCAATCTCCCGGCGACACTGACAGCCCCGGCCCGCCCGGCCGAGAACCTGCACATGCCGGGGCCGAGAACGAGCCTGCGGGCGGCCTGCCTGGCGGGCACGCCCAGCGCCGTGCTGATCCTGTCCCTGGCCTTCCTCGACCCGGCGCGCGACCTCGCCGTCGTGATCTACACGCTGTCCGTGGCCACGTCCGGCGGCCTGCTCGTGTTCGCCGTGAGCCGCCTGCCCGTCCACGCCCGCCGCCCCTGGTACTGGCTCCTGGCCATGCAGACCGCCGCCCTGGCCGGTGAGATCTACTCCGGCGTGCTGCAGTTCGGCGACGGCGACGCCTGGGCCACCCCCGTCGACGTGCTCTACATCAGCTCGTACCTGTTCACCGCCTGCGGCGTGGTCGCCCTCGACCGGCAGCGCAATCACCGCCCACCCTTCGGCGGCATGCTCGACGCCGCCATCGTCACCGCCGCCGCCGCGGTGCTCGCGCTGGTGTTCGTCATCCTGCCCCTGCTCGCCGACACCTCCGAGACCGTCGCCTCCCGCATCACCGGCAGCCTCTACCCCCTGATGGACGTGCTGCTCGTCTTCCTCGTCGCCCGCCTGCTCGTCGCCAGCCCGGGCCGGTCCGCCGTGGCCTACTGGGTCGTGGCCGCGATCAGCTGCTCACTGGTCGCCGACATCTCGATGAACGTCATCCTGCTCACCGGTGGGAGCACCGACTTCCCGCGCTGGATGAACATGGTCTGGGCCTGCTTCTACGCCTTCGTCGGCGCCTCGGCCGTCTGCGCCGGGCGCGGCGGGGAGGTGGTGCGCGCCCCCGCCATCGACGGCAGCGGCCTGACCGTGCCCCGGCTCGCCGTGCTCGCGCTCGCGGCCGGCATGCCCCTGGCCGTGCTCATCACCCGGATGTCGTTCGGCGAGTACGAGGGCGCCGTGCTGCTCGGCATCGGCTCGCTCCTCCTGCTGATCATGGTGATCGCCCGGATCTACGACCTGCTGCAGGAACTGCGCCGGCAGTCCGAGCAGATGGCGCTGATGGCCCGCACCGACCCGCTCACCGGCGTGGCCAACCGGCGCTCCTGGGACTTCGAGCTGGCCCGCACCATGGCCGCCGCCCGCGGGAGCGGCCGGATGCTCCTCGTCGGGCTGCTCGACCTCGACCACTTCAAGCGCTACAACGACACCTTCGGCCACCAGGCCGGTGACGAGCTGCTGCGGGAGGCCGCCCGGGCCTGGAGCGTGGCCGTCGGCCCGACCGGCCGGATCGCCCGCTGGGGCGGTGAGGAGTTCGCCGTCGCGCTGAGCTGTTCGGGCGTCGAGGAGGGCCTGCACGTGCTCGACGAACTGCGCCGCCTCGTGCCCTACCAGCAGACCTGCTCGATCGGCGTGGCCCGCTGGAACGGCACCGACGACGCGGCGACCCTGCTCCAGCAGGCCGACACCGCGCTCTACGAGGCCAAGGGGTCCGGCCGTAATCGCACCGTGCTGGCAGCGGTCACGGTCGAGGTGGCCTGACACTCTGTGCGGGAATCGGGCCGAACGCCGACGGAGTGCAGGCTGCGATCATGGCTCCGGACCGGCACCATGCCCGGATGAGCGCAGACATCACGCACTGGGCCGACGGCCGCGCCTTCACCGGCTCGTCCCAGCAGTGGGCCCCGGTCACGAACCCCGCCACCGGCGCCGAGAGCGGACGCGTCGCCCTGGCCTCCGAGGCGGACGCCGCCGCCGTCATCGCCTCCGCCGTGCGGGCCCAGCCGGCCTGGGGCGACACCTCGCTGGCCCGCCGCACCCAGGTGCTCTTCGCCTTCCGTGAGCTGCTCAACGCCCGCCGGGCCGAACTCGCCGCGATCATCACCGCCGAGCACGGCAAGGTGCTCTCCGACGCTCTCGGCGAGGTCGCGCGCGGCCTCGAGGTCGTCGAGTTCGCCTGCGGCATCAGCCATCTGCTCAAGGGTGGCCACACCGAGGGGGCCTCCACCGGCGTCGACGTGCACTCCAAGCGCGTGCCCCTGGGCGTCGTCGGCGTGATCAGCCCGTTCAACTTCCCGGCCATGGTCCCGATGTGGTTCTTCCCCGTGGCCATCGCCGCCGGCAACGCCGTGGTGCTCAAACCCAGTGAGAAGGACCCTTCCTCGTCGATCTGGCTGGCGCGGTTGTGGAAGGAGGCCGGTCTGCCCGACGGCGTGTTCAACGTGCTGCAGGGCGACAAGGTCGCCGTCGACGCGCTGCTCACCTCACCCGACGTGCAGGCCATCAGCTTCGTCGGGTCCACGCCGATCGCCTCCTACGTCTACGAGACCGCCTCGAGGCACGGCAAACGCGTGCAGGCCCTCGGTGGGGCGAAGAACCACATGGTGGTGCTGCCTGACGCCGATCTCGACCTCGCCGCCGACGCCGCCGTGAGCGCGGGCTACGGCAGTGCGGGCGAACGCTGCATGGCCATCAGCGTTCTCGTGGCCGTCGACTCCATTGCGGACGACCTGGTCGCCCGGGTCGCGGAACGCACCCGAACGCTGCTGATCGGTGACGGGGGGCCGGGTTTCGATCGCGAGGCGGACATGGGCCCCCTGGTCACCAAGGCGCACCGCGACCGGGTGGCCGGCCTGATCGGTGACGGCGAGTCCGCGGGGGCCAAGGTCGTCGTCGACGGGCGCACGGTGCAGGCCCGCGGTGAGGCCGACGGGTTCTGGCTCGGGCCGACGCTTTTCGACAACGTCACCGCCGACATGGACATCTACCGCGAGGAGATCTTCGGCCCGGTGCTCTCGGTCGTGCGGGTCGCCACCTACGCCGAGGCGGTCGAGCTGATCAACGCCAACCCCTACGGCAACGGCACGGCCGTGTTCACCAACGACGGCGGCGCCGCGCGCCGCTTCGAGAAGGACGTGAACGTCGGCATGATCGGCGTCAACGTGCCGGTTCCGGTTCCGGTGGCCTACTACTCGTTCGGCGGCTGGAAGCGCTCGCTGTTCGGCGACACCCATGCGCACGGCGTCGAGGGCGTGCACTTCTTCACCCGGGGCAAGGTCGTCACGACCCGCTGGATCGACCCGGCCAACCGTCCGTCCGGGGGCCTGCAGCTCGGCTTCCCGCAGAACGACTAGGGGGTGCGGCGATGTCCGATCTCGACGGCACCCACGACGCCCGGCGCACCTACGAGCTCGACCGCGCCCACGTGTTCCACTCCTGGTCGGCGCAGGGCGCGCTCGACCCGATGGTGATCACCAAGGCCGAGGGCCCCTACGTCTGGGACGGTGACGGGCAGAGGCTGCTCGACTTCACCTCGCAGCTGGTCTACACGAACCTGGGCCACCAGCACCCGCGCATCGTGGCGGCGATCCAGGAGCAGGCCGCGGCGCTGTGCACGGTCGCCCCGGCCTACGCGAACGGCGCCCGGTCGGAGGCGGCGCGGCTCATCGCCTCGCACACCCCGGGCGACCTGAACCACGTCTTCTTCACCAACGGCGGGGCGGACGCGAACGAGCACGCGGTGCGGATGGCCCGGCTGCACACCGGCCGGCACAAGGTGCTCTCGACCTACCGCTCCTACCACGGCGGTACGCACCTGGCCGTGAACCTGACGGGCGACCCGCGCCGGTGGGCCAACGACAACGCCTCGTCCGGCACGGTGCACTTCTTCGGGCCCTTCCTGTACCGCAGCGCCTTTCACGCGACCACCGAGCAGGAGGAGTCCCAGCGGGCGCTGGCCCACCTCGAGCAGGTGATCACGCTGGAGGGACCCTCGACCGTGGCCGCGATCATCCTGGAGTCGATCCCGGGCACGGCCGGGATCATGGTGCCGCCGCCCGGCTACCTGGCCGGGGTGCGTGAGCTGTGCGACCGGTTCGGCATCGTGCTCATCGCCGACGAGGTGATGTCCGGCTTCGGCCGGGCCGGGAAGTGGTTCGCGATCGAGCATTTCGGGGTGACGCCCGACCTCCTGACCTTCGCCAAGGGCGTCAACTCCGGGTACGTGCCGTTGGGTGGCGTGGCCATCAGTGACGCGATCCACGAGACCTTCACCGAGCGCGTCTATCCCGGCGGCCTGACCTACTCCGGGCATCCGCTGGCGTGCGCGGCGGCGGTGGCGACGATCCGCACGATGGAGGACGAGGGAACGGTCGCCCGTGCGGCCCGGCTGGGTGAGGACGTGTTCGGCCCCGGCCTGCGGGAGCTGGCGGACCGGCACGAGTGGATCGGCGAAGTGCGGGGCACCGGGGCGTTCTGGGCGCTGGAGCTGGTGGCCGACCGCACGACCCGGGAACCCCTGGCCCCGTACGGCGGCAGCAGCCCGGCGACGGCGGCCCTGCTCCGGGCCTGCCGGGCCCAGGGCCTCCTTCCGTTCGCGAACTACAACCGCGTGCACGTCGTCCCTCCGCTCAACCTCACCGACGAGCAGGCCCACGAAGGGCTGGCGGCGCTCGACGCGGCGCTGACCTCGGCCCGGGCGGCGGTGTAGCGGGCCGGGCCGATCCGGGAGACCTCCCGGGTCGGCCCCGTCCCGGTCCGGTCGTATTTATCGGGAGCCTTCCGTACTCTCCAGGGAAGATCACCGGGGTGACGGACCGCCGCGTGGGGGCACGGGCGCGGTCCGCGGCGAATCCGGTGACGGCGCGTGAAGACGCGCTCACGAGAGCGGATGTGGTGAGGATGCGGGTGGGGAACCTACGGTCGGCGCTGGCGGTGGCGGCGGTCACGGTGTTGCTGACGAGTGCGTGCACGTCCGAGAGCGGCGGTGAGGCCTCGGCTCGGCCCACGGCTTCGGCTTCGAACTCGGTCACGGTCCCGGCGGAGGCGACGCCGGTCTCGGTGGGGTCTTCCGGTGAGAAGGTGAGCGCGGCGGTGGCCTCCGACCCGGGCACGGTGGCGCAGCTGCGCGAGATCGTGGCCCGGCAGGTCAGGGCCGGCCGCAAGCGGTACCAGCTGGAATCGCCGGCTCTGGTCGACATCACGGCCCTGGGCGAGGTCGGCCAGGTGCGGTACGCGGTGGCGGTGTACCCCACGCGGCTCGACGGCAGGGGCGAGCCCTTCTGGAACGAGATGTTCCTCCTCGCCCCGGCCGGTGGTGACGCCGGTGACTTCACGCCGATGCACGCCGCGAGCGAGCAGGTCGCCATCGAAGACTCGATCGTGCGCAACGCGGAGGCGGTGTTCCTGCGCTACCGCGAGCCCACGGACGAGGCGGTCGCGGGGGCGGTCGTCGTGTACGCGCCCGGGGCCACCGACGTCACGGTGAAGCACGCCACCGGCGAGCTCACCTACGACGGCACCTCCAGCTGGGCCGTCGAGGTCTCGAAGATCGGGCCGGACGACGACACCGACCTGGACTTCACCACCGAGGGCGGCTCCGGGACCCGGGGCACGACCGTCGGGAGCTGGCCCTTCACGAAGTAGCCGCGGGCCGGCCGGACCGGCACGCGGGGGCCGGTCCGGCCGGCAGTCCGTATCCTCGGCCCATGACCGACCCGCACGCCGATCTCGTGTTCACCGGTGGCCCTGTTCACTGCCTCGACGCCGCCCGCTCGCAGTCCTCGGCGCTGGCGGTGAGGGACGGCCGGATCGTCGCCCTCGGGGTGGGGGCCACCGCCGCGGTGGGCCCCAAGACCGAGATCGTCGACCTGGCCGGGCGGGCGCTGCTGCCCGGTTTCCAGGACGCGCACGTCCACGCCGTGTTCGGCGGCCTCGAGCTCGGGCAGTGCGACCTGTCGGGCACCACCGACCTGGGGGAGTACCGGCGGCTGATCAAGGTTTACGCGGACGCCCATCCGCAGGTGGAGTGGATTCTCGGCGGCGGCTGGTCGATGGAGAGCTTCCCGGGCGGCGTGCCCACCGCGGAGCTGCTCGACGACGTCACCGGTGGGCGTCCCGCGTTCTTCTTCAACCGCGACCACCACGGTGCCTGGGTGAACAGTGCCGCCCTGCGCCGGGCCGGGATCGACCGCGGCACGCCGGATCCGGCGCACGGGGTGATCAACCGGGATGCGGACGGCCACCCGGTCGGTGCGCTGCAGGAGGGGGCGGTGTCGCTGGTCGCGGACATCGCCCCGAAGGCCACCGCCGCCGACCGCCTCACCGGGCTGCTGCGGGCCCAGGAACTGCTGCACTCGCTCGGGATCACGGCCTGGCAGGACGCCATGCTCTCGGCCACCAACGGCTACCCCGACGTGACCGACGCCTACTGCACCGCCGCCGAAAGAGATCTCCTGACCGCCGATGTCGTCGGCGCGCTGTGGTGGGACCGCGACCGGGGCGCCGAGCAGATCCCCGAACTGACCGCCCGGCGCGACCTTTTGAGGATCGGCCGCCTCGACGCGTCCACCGTCAAGATCATGCAGGACGGGGTCGCCGAGAACTTCACCGCGGGAATGACCGTGCCTTACCGGGACTCCTGCGGGCACGCGACCGCCAACCGTGGACTGAGCTTCGTCGACCCGCTGAAGCTGCGGGAGTACGTCACGGCGCTGGACGCCCTCGACTTCCAGGTGCACTTCCACGCCCTCGGCGACCGGGCCGTGCGTGAGGCCCTCGACGCGATCGCCGCCGCCCGTGCCGCCAACGGATTCCGCGACACCCGGCCCCATCTCGCCCACCTGCAGGTCGTGCACCCCTCGGACGTGGCCCGATTCGCGCAACTCGGCGCGACGGCGAACCTGCAGGCGCTCTGGGCCGCGCACGAACCGCAGATGGACGAGCTGACCATCCCGTTCCTGGGTGGCGGCCTGGCCGGGCACCAGTACCCGTTCGGCGACCTGCACCGTGCCGGTGCGCGGCTGGCGGCGGGCAGCGACTGGCCGGTCAGCAGCCCGAACCCGTTGCTGGGCATCCACACCGCGGTCAACCGGCGCACGCTCGGCAGCACCGCGCCGGCGTTCCGGCCCGGCCAGAGCATCGACGCGCACACGGCTTTCGCGGCCTACACCTCGGGCAGCGCCTACGTGAACCGGCGCGACGACACCGGCACCCTGGCCGTGGGGCACCGCGCCGACCTGGTCGTGCTCGACCGTGACCCGTTCGCCGTTGCGGTGGACGAGATCGGTCGGTGCACGGTTGATCTCACGTTCGTGGACGGCCGGGTCGTGTTCAGCCGCTAGACCACCTCGGGCGCCGGGCTCTCCTCGACCGAGTAGTCGTACAGGTCGTCGAGCGAGTCCAGCCCGGTGACGTCGAGGACGTCCTGACGCACGTCGGGGCATTCCTCGTGCACCCGGGCGTCGAACTGGGCGTCGGCGAACGTGCCGTCGTCGGCGCCACCGTCGGCGATCGGGGCGGCCCAGAAGATGCCGAGGTTGCGGGCCGCCCTCTCGGGCGGGTAGTCGGCGGGCAGCGTGAGCAGCTGCACCGGGAACACCTCGCAGCCGATGTGGCCCATGCCCGCGATGCCGGCGGTGGTGGCCATGTCGTAGAGCACGGCGTTGGTGCGGTCGATCAGGTCGCCGTAGGCCCGCAGGGCGGTGGCGTGGTCGGCCTCCACCGCGGGCTTGATCTTCTTCATCGTCGTCGAGATCTCGGCGAGCTCGGCGCTCCAGGCCCGGTCCTGCGCCTTGCCGACGTTCCAGGTGCTCTCGACCGTGGGGTCAGGGCTGGGGGAGCGGTCTTCGAAGGCCGACGACGGATACGGGATGTCGGGGTCGCCGGTGGTGCAGGCGCCCAGCAGCAGGCCCGTGAGGACGAGACCGAACGCGACGGCGGGACGGGTCACGGGCTGACGTTCTGGGTCTGGTCCCAGAGGTCGTCGATGCTGGCGACGCGGGTGGCGGCGAGCACCTCGCCGCGCACGTCGGGGCACTCGGCCCGCATCTGCGCGTCGAGCCGGACGTGCCCGAACTCCACGTCGGTGGCCGATCCGCCGCCCGCGGCGGCCACGACCGGCGCCAGCCAGCTCAGGCCCATCAGCTTGGCCTGGTCGGCGGGGTCGGACTTGCTCACGGCCTGCAGCTGACTCGGCATGACCTCGCAGGCCAGGTGCCCGAGGCCGGTCGGCCCGGTGCCGGCGGCCCACTGCGTGACCACGCTGCCGAGCTCTTCCTGCAGCTCGGCGATCTCGGTCAGGTCGTCGAGGCTGTCGAGCGAGTCCATCCGGCCGGTCAGCTCCTCGACCTGGCTCTCGTAGTCACCGGACTCCGGGCTGGCACTGGCCACCGGTGCCGCGGATTCCCCACCGCTGTCGGCACTTTCGCCACTGCAGCCGGACAGCATCAGGCCGCCTAGTGAAAGTGCCGCCGACACAGCCAGAACCGCGCGTTTGGTCACCACGGCAGACATCATCTCATCCCCTCTCGGAACGACCACCGCAGCGGCCCGGCGTTGCGCGCCGGGCCGCTGACGGCGAGTGAAAAGTCAGCTCCCCGCAGCCTCGTACAGGTCGTCGAGGCTCGTGACCCCGGTGGCGTCGATCACGTCCTGGCGCACGTCCGGGCACTCGGCCCGGACCTTGGCGTCGAGCTGGGCGTCGGCGAAGCTGCGCGCCTCACCCGCCGAGGCCTCCACCAGCACGCTGTCGACGAACGCCCCCAGGTACTGCGCCAGCTGCTCCTGGTCGTCGGCGATGCGGCCGGACAGGGTCTTCATCTGCACCGGCAGGGCCACGCAGACGACGTGACCGATGCCGTCGGGCCCACCGGCCGCCCCCATCTCGCGGGCGACGGTGCCGACCTCGGTGCGGAGCTGGATCTGGGCCTCGCCCTTGGCGGTCTCGCTCTGCGTGCTCAGGTCGGCCAGGGACTGGGTCCAGGCCGCGTCCTGGGTCGCGTCCACGGTCCAGCCCGCGACGCTGCTCGACGCGGACGGCGCCGGCGAGGCGTCGTCGGAGGAGCCGCCGCTGCATCCGGCCAGCACCAGCCCGATGATCGAGACGGCCATGGCGCACCGGGCCGCCGGTATAACCCGCACGTTCGTTCCCCTTCCTCGTCCGGAACCCTGCGTCCGGGTTCGGAAAGCATGGCAGGGACACGGTGCCCCGATTGACCCCGATCGCCCGGAAAGGCGGCAGATCCCCGCGGGCACCTGCGCAGCTGCCCGTGCGCGCACCCGGGCTGCCCGGGCGGTGCGCCGGACGCGTCGATCATCGCAGCGTGCCCACCCGCTCCCGGGACGCCTATGAGGGCCGTCACCCACATTCGCCGCGTATCGGGCCCTCGTGCCCCCGAGTCCACCCAGACCTGCCCGCCCGTGCCCGTACGCCCGTGCCCGAGCGCCGGGCTCGTCGCGTCCGTCGCCGCACCCGGTCGGTCAGGCCTGACTGGCTCAGGCCTGACTGGCTCAGGCCTGACTGGCTCAGGCCTGACTGGCTCAGGCCTGACTGGCTCAGGCCTGACTGGACCAGACCTGACTGGACCAGACCTGACTGGACCAGACCTGACTGGACCAGACCGGGCCGGGCCGGGCCTGACCGGACCGGGCCGGACCGATGGGGCGCGCCGGACCCGACCGGCGCGTGCCCGCCGGCCCGGACCAACGCGTGGCCCGGCAGGCTGGTTGCGGCCGTGTCCCCGGCCGGGCCGGCCGACGCGTCCCCCCTTCGAAAGACCCGGATCGGCCGACGGCCATTGACATGACCGAAATGCCCGGGTCAAGCTGACTCGCGCAGTCTGAAACGATTCAGCATCTGTCGGAGGAGACCCAACGATGAGTCCCCGCACGAAACGCCTGGTCAGGGCCGCCCTGGCAGCCTCCTGCGCCGCCGGTCTGATGCTCACCGGACCCTCGGCCCAGGCCACCGACCTCTCGGCCCGGGGCATCGGCCTTCCGGCCCAGGCCACCGGCCTCCCGGCCCAGGCCACCGGCCCCTTCGCCCAGGCCACCGGCCCCTCCGCCCAGGCCGCCGGCCTCTCGCACCGGGCCGCCGGATCATCGGCGAACGATGTGCGGCAATCCCGGCCTCAGGTGAAGGCCGAGCTCGAGAAGCTCGACCGCGGCCTGATCGCCGCCAGGACCAGTGAAGGCGTGTTCCTGAGCTGGCGCCTGCTCGGCGACGAGGCCACCGGGTCGTCCGAAACCGGTCTGACCGGAACGAACTTCAACGTGTACCGGGGCGGGAAGAAGCTGGCCACGGTCACCGGCAGCACGAACTACCTCGACAAGGACGGCTCGGCGACCGGGACGGCCACGTACCGGGTCGTGCCCGTGCGGGGCAAGCAGGAGTACGGCCGCTCGGCCAGTGTGAAGGCCTGGGACACCGGCCATGTCGATCTGCCGCTGAAACGCCCGGCGGGCGGTACGACCCCGGCCGGGGAGGCCTACACCTACTCCGCCAACGACATGAGCGTCGGCGACGTGGACGGCGACGGGCAGTACGAGTACGTGGTGAAGTGGGACCCGTCGAACTCCAAGGACGTTTCCCAGGTCGGTTACACGGGCAACGTGTTCATCGACACCTATGAGCTCGACGGCACCCTGCTGCACCGCATCGACCTGGGCGTGAACATCCGCGCGGGGGCTCACTACACGCAGTTCCTGGTCTACGACTTCGACGGTGACGGCCGCTCGGAGATGATGTTCAAGACCGCCCCGGGCACCAGGATCACCCGCTACGACAAGAGTGGCCGGGTGATAGGTGAGAAGTACGTGACCATCTCGGCGAAGGACAGGAAGGCCGGGGTGAAGAACTCCGACGACTACCGGATGAGCGCGGCCGACTATCACGACCATCTCGTCACGCTGTTCAAGGGCTGGAGCCAGAGGCGCGAGGTCACATCAGGTCAGTGGCCCGCCACCCTCGAACAGGCCTTCGGCATCGAGAAGCAGTACGAATACCCGCTCAGCACAGCCGATGCCGAGAAGCTCGTCGACTATTTCATCGACGTCTACGCACCGAGCCGCAGTGCCCGCAACCAGCTGCGGAACTTCGAGGGCTTCATCGTCGACGGGCCCGAGTACCTCACGGTCTTCGACGGCCGGACGGGACAGGAACTCGAAACCACCGACTACAAGCCGGGACGCACCGACGACGGACTTCTGTGGGGCGACTACGCCATGGCCCGCATCGAACCGGGCAACCGCGTCGACCGGTTCCTCGCCGGTGTGGCCTATCTCGACGGCAGGCGCCCGTCGGCCGTTTTCGCGCGGGGCTACTACACCCGCACCACGCTGGTCGCCTACGGCTGGAACGGTAAGAAGCTCACCGAGAACTGGTACGTAGACAGCGGCTGGACCCCGATGACGAACCCGTTCAACGACTCCCCGCACGGGCGCGACGGCACCAGCAAGGAGTTCGGCACGCTCACCACGCAGGGCTTCCACAGCCTGAGCGCGGCCGACGTCGACCAGGACGGCAAGCAGGAAATCGTCTACGGCAGCGCCACTGTCGATCACGACGGCAGCCTGCTCTACTCGTCCTTCGACACCATGCCCGCGGGCAGCGCCACCCCGGGGGTGAGCGCCCGCCTCGGTCACGGAGACGCCATGCACGTCACCGACATCGATCCCACGCGGCCCGGTCTCGAGATCTTCACCGTGCACGAGGGCGGCGCCTACGCGCCCTACGGGATGGCGATGAGGGACGCGTCGGACGGCGAGGTGCTCTTCGGCACCTACTCGGGGGCGGACACCGGGCGCGGGATGATCGGCGACGTGCTCCCGGACGTGCCCGGGATCGAGAACTGGGCCAGCATGCCGGGTGGTTCCGGCGCACTCGGCCTGCACAGTGCCCAGGGCGACCTGGTGACGAACACCAGCCCGGGCACGAACCAGAGCATCCGCTGGGCCGGTGACGGAACCACGCAGATCCTCAACGGTTCCGGCGAGGTCACCCCGACGATCGACGACGCCTCGCGCGGCACCCGGCTGACCGCCGAGGGCACCCGCACGAACAACGGCACCAAGGGCACGGCCTCGCTGGTCGCGGACGTGTTCGGTGACTGGCGCGAGGAACTGCTCGTGCGCACGTCCGACAGCTCGGCGATCCGGGTCTACACCAGCACCGAGCTGACGAACCACAAGCTCTACACGCTGATGGCCGACCCGCAGTACCGCGTCGAGGTGGCGCGGCAGCAGACCACCTACAACCAGCCGTCGTACCCGAGCTTCTACCTGGCCTCGGACACGGACTGGTCGAAGGTGCCCCTGCTGAAGCGGTAGGTGAGAGGGGACGAAGGGCCCGGGCCCTTCGTCCCCCGTCGGGTCTCGTCAGCGGGCGACGGGCTGGTCCTGGTCGCGACGGCGTCTTCGGTCTGGTCCGGAGCGTGGTGCTGGTGCTGATGTGCGCGAGACCCTGAATCAGTTGGCCAGGGTGAGGATCTCGGGCTCACCGTCGGTGATCGCGATGGTGTGCTCGGTGTGCGCGGTGCGGCAGCCGGTGGAGCTGCGCAGCGTCCAGCCGTCGGCGTCGGTGACGAGCTTGGCGGTGTCGAGCATGACCCAGGGCTCGAGGGCGAGCAGCAGCCCCGGGCGCAGCGTGTAACCCCGCCCGGCGCGGCCGGTGTTGGGGATGTGCGGGTCCTGGTGCATGGTCGAGCCGATGCCGTGCCCGCCGAACTCGGTGTTGACGGGGTAGCCCGCGCCGGTGAGCACGCTGCCGATGGCGTGCGAGATGTCGCCGATGCGGTTGCCGGCCCGGGCGACCTCGATGCCCGCGGCCAGGGCCGTGCGCGTGGCCTCGATCAGCGCCAGACTCTGCGCCGGCTGCGACTCGCCGACCACGAAGCTGATCGCCGCGTCGGCCGCGACCCCGCCCTTGAGCACGGCCAGGTCGAGCGTGAGCAGGTCACCGTCTTTGAGGGCGTAGTTCTTCGGCAGGCCGTGCAGCACCGCGTCGTTCACCGCCGTGCAGATGTAGTGGCCGAACGGGCCGCGGCCGAACGAGGTGGGCTCGTAGTCGACGTAGCACGACGTCGCCCCGGCCTCGAGAATCATCTCCTTGGTCCAGCGGTCGATGTCGAGCAGGTTCGTGCCGACCGTGGCCCGGCCCTTCAGCGTCTGCAGGATGTGCCCGACCAGGGCGCCGGTGACCCGGGCGGCGGGCAGTTCGGTGGGGGTGAGGATCTCGATCATCAGCGTCTTTTCTCGCGCGACCAATAACTATCCCGGTAATACTATCCCAGCTATCATCGGGGTCATGGTCAGGATGCCGCTCACCGCGAACGAGGTCGAACGGGGACAGCGTCTGGGCGCCCTGCTGCGGGAGGCCCGGGGTGATCGCCCGATGCTGCAGACGGCGCTCGACGCCGGGGTCTCGCCCGAGACCCTGCGCAAGATCGAGTCCGGCCGGGTGGCCACGCCCGCCTTCACCACCATCGCGGCGATCGCCGAGGTGCTGGGCCTGTCGCTCGACGTGGTGTGGGCCGAGATCAACCAGACGCGGGGCGCGCAGCTGGCCTCGTGAGCTCCTGCGTACCGAGCACCAGCGCGAGCGCCAGCCTCTCGGCGTCGGGTGTGCCCGGCTCGGCGGTGTAGACGCTGACGCGCAGGTCGTCGAGGGCGAGCAGAAGGGCGTCGCAGTCCAGCGTGATGCGCCCGACCGCGGGGTGGTCGATCGTCTTGCGCCGTGACGGATCGGGCCGGGGCGGGGCGGGGGAGTCCCACAGGTCGCCGAAACCCGTCGTCCCGCGACGAAGTTCACCGATGAGCCGGGCCAGGGAACGGTCGGCCGGGTAGCGGGCGGCGGTACGGCGCAGGTCGGCCACCAGCCGGGCGACGTGCGTGGCCAGTTCGTCAGGCGTGTGCACGACCCGGTTGCGGTGCCCGTGGAGATGCCGCCAGATCGCGTTGCGCTCCGGGCCGGTCCAGCCGGTGGTGTCGCCCATCAGCGCGTCGTAGGCGGGGTTGGCCTCGACGAGCGTCCAGGTGGCGTCGTAGACCACGACGGGGTGCTGGTCGAAGCGGTCGAGCAGGCGCCGCACGCTCGGGGGGATCCGGGTGGGGACGACGTCGGGACCGGGCGCGGTCAGCCCGGCCAGTTCGTACATCAGGGCGCGGTCGGGGTCGGGCAGGCGCAGCGCCCGCACCAGGGCCTCCACGACCTGGGCCGAGGGGGTCGTGGCCCGGCCCTGCTCGAGGCGGGTGAGGTAGTCGGCGGAGATCCCGGCCAGCTGGGCGAGTTCCTCCCGGCGCAGCCCGGTCGCGCGCCGCCGCCGGCCCAGCGGTACGCCGACCGCCTCCGGGCTCACCTGGTCACGCCGCCGGCGCAGGGCCGCCCCGAATTCGCTCACCCGGCCAGTCTGCCCCTCCCGGCCGCCGGGATCCTGGCCCTGCCAGTCCTACGACAACCCGGCGACTGCCTGAGCCCGGCCGGGGCGAGCAGGCTGCTGCCCATGACGACCGTGCTCATCACCGGACCCACCCGCAGTCTGGGCCGGGTCACCGCCGAGGCCCTGGCCCGGCATCCCGAGGTCGAGGACCTGCTCCTGGTCGGGCGCCGCGGCCCCGCCCTGGACGAGGTCGCCGAGCGGGTGCGCCGTCCCGGCGTCCGGGCTCACCCGATCGGCTGCGACCTGGCCGACCTCTCCGACGTCCGTTCCGCGGCCGCCACCGTGAGGGGGCTCGTGGAAGCCGGGACCGTGCGTCCGTTGCTCGCCCTGATCGCCAATGCCGGCATCGCCTCGAGCGACGGCATGCGCGCCTCGGCCGACGGCCACGAGCTCACCTTCGCCGTGAACCACCTGGCGCACGCGCAGCTCGTCGGCGACCTGGAGCCGGTGCTCGCGCCGACGGCCAGAATCGTTCTGCTGGGCTCGAACACGTACTACGCCAACATCTGGCGCCGGCTGATGCACGTACCGCCGGCGAACTGGCGCGACCCGCTGGAGCTGGCGGAGCCGGGCACCGGCAGCTCGGGAATGACGGCGTACTCGGACTCCAAGCTGGCGATCCTGTACTACGCGCACGAACTGCAGCGCCGGATCGCGCCGGGCGTGAGTGTCGTGGTGTACGAACCCGGCTGGATGCCCGGCACCGCCCTGGGGCGGGGCGCCCCGCCGGCGGTGCAGGCCGTCGGCCGGGCCCTGGGGCACATCCCCGGTGTCGCGACCCCGGAACGGTCGGGGCCGCTGCTGGCCGCGGTCGCGGTGGACGCGCGCTGGGCCCACCTGCGCGACGGCGCGTTCGTGGTACGTGACCGCGTGGTCGAGGTGCAGCCCCTGGCCCAGGACCGTGATCGCGAGCGCCGGCTGTGGGAGGCGACGGCCGAGCTCCTCGCCTAGGCATCCCTCTCGCGCAGTTCGCGCTCCCGCTCGGCCAGGCTCTGCTCCCACCGGCGCAGCGCCTCCTCGTGCTCCCGGTCGACCTGCTCCTGGTCGCGGCGCAGCTGGTCGTCGATGGCGGCGGCATCCCGGGAGTAGCTGGCCGGGCGCTCGTACTCCGGGAAGCCGGCCGTCGCGGTCGAGCGCCACGGCACCGCGTTGCCGGCCTGCGACGGCCAGGTCCGGCCCGCGACCAGCCAGCAGATCGGGCCGATCACCGGCAGGACGATGATGATGAGGATCCAGAGCGGCTTGGGCAGGTTGCGCACCAGGGCGGAATCGGTCTGGATGCAGTCGATCAGGCAGAAGATCAGCAGGCCGAGCTCGACGAGGGCGGGCAGGAACCGGATCACGGGGGCTCTCCTCGAGCTGATGGCACGATCTGTCGTGGGCTGCCGGATCGTAGCGCCCGGGAGCGCCGCGCGTCCCGGGAATTGATCATGAACCGACGCGGATCGAGCCCTTACACTCGAGCAATGTCTGGGCAAGCGCTTTCCCAACCGGCTCTCGTCGACGGCGCGCACCCGGTGCGCTCCCTCCTCCGGCTCCTCGCGCGCAGACCCGGCCGGATGTCCGTGGCTCTCGGCGCCTTCGTGCTCAAGGAGATCCCGATGTGGATGCTCCCGGTGATCACGGCGGGGATCATCGACACCGTCGCGACCGGCGGCGAGATCAGCACCGTGGCCGGCTGGCTCGTGCTCGCCGTGGCCCTGCTGGCCCAGAACTACCCCAACCACCTCGTCTACACGCGCAATTTCATGATCGTGGTGCGTGACACCGGAGCCGAGCTGCGCAACGTGCTCGCGGCCCGGCTCCAGACCCTGTCCATCGGCTTCCACAACCGCTCCACCAGCGCCGTCGTGCAGAACAAGGTGGTGCGCGACGTCGAGAACATCGAGCTGATGCTGCAGCAGGTCGCCCACCCGCTGCTGTCGGCCGTGATGGTCGTGACCGGCGCGGCCGTGATGACCGCGATCCTGGTGCCCCAGTTCCTGCCGGTCTACCTGCTCACCGTGCCGATGGCCCTGCTCGTGCGCTGGACCGTGGCCCGCCGCAGCCGTGACCGCAACGAGCGCTTCCGCCTCGAGATGGAGGGCCTGGCCGCCCGGGTCGGCGAGATGGCGTCACTCATCCCGGTCACCCGCGCCCACGGCCTCGAGCAGACCGCCATGAACCGCGTCGCCACCGGCGTCGACCGGGTGCGCGAGCAGGCCCTCAAGCTCGACATGCTCAACGGGCACACCGCGTCCATGTCCTGGGTGAGCATGCAGTTCCTCGGGGTCGCCTGCCTGGCCCTCGCCGCGCTGGCCGCGCTCACCGGCACCCTGCCCATCGGACCCGGCGACGTCGTCCTCCTGTCGACCTACTTCACCCTGCTCACCCAGGGGCTGATCCAGCTGCTCGGCCTGCTGCCCGTCGCCGCCCGCGGCGTGGAGTCGGTGCGCTCGATCGCCGAGGTGCTGGCCGAGCCCGATCTCGAGCTCAACGCGGGCAAGCACGCCGTGACCCAGGTCGGCGGCGCCCTCCTGCTGCACAACGTCAGTCACCGCCACCCGGACGCCACCGTCGACTCCCTGCACCGCATCGACCTGTCGATAGAACCCGGCGAGACCGTCGCGTTCGTCGGCCCCTCCGGTGCCGGCAAGTCCACGATCCTCAACCTGGTGCTGGGTTTCGTGCGTCCCACCCGCGGCCGGATCCTGCTCGACGGCGCCGACATGCAGGACCTCGACCTGCGCGTGGTGCGGCGTTTCGTGTCGGTGGTGCCCCAGGAACCGCTGCTGTTCGAGGGCAGCATCCGCGACAACGTCACCTACGGGCTCGACGACGTCCCCGACGAGCGCGTGCGCCGCGCCCTCGCCGACGCCCAGGCCCTCGACATCGTCGACTCCCAGCCCGACGGCTGGGACACCGTGGTGGGGGAGCGCGGCGCCCGCCTCTCCGGGGGCCAGCGCCAGCGCATCGCGATCGCCCGCGCCCTGATCCGCGAACCCCGCATCCTCCTGCTCGACGAGGCCACCAGTGCCCTCGACCCGGAGTCCGAGAGCCAGGTCAAGGAAGCCCTGTCCCACCTGATGGGCGGCTGCACCACGCTGGTGGTCGCCCACCGCCTCTCCACGATCCGCCAGGCCGACCGCATCGTCGTGCTCGAGAAGGGTGGCATCGTCGAGATCGGCGGCCACGACGACCTTCTCGCCCGCGGCGGTCGCTACGCGGCCCTGCACCGGGCCCAGGCGGGGTGAACGCCGGTCGATGACGGACGCGCCGGGGCACCTCGGCCGGTCTCAGGGTGAACGTCGCTGCGAGGGGCTGACCAGGCCCGCCTCGTAGGCGAACACCACCAGCTGGGCCCGGTCGCGGGCGCCCGTCTTCATCATCGCGCGGTTCACATGGGTTTTCGCCGTCGCCGGGCTGATGAACAGACGATCGGCGATGTCCTGGTTCGACAGCCCGGCCCCGACCAGCGTGGTGATCTCGCGCTCGCGGTCGGTCAGCTGCACCAGGGCCTGGGTGCTGACCTCGGTCGTGATCTGGGGCTGTTCCAGGAATCTCGCGATCAGCGCGGTGGTGGCCGAGGGCGACAGCAGCGACTCGCCGGCCGCGATCGTGCGCACGGCCGCGATCAGCTCCTCGGGCGAGGCCCCCTTGCCCAGGAAGCCGCTCGCCCCGGCCTGCAGCGCGCGCACCACCAGGTCGTCGGTCTCGAACGTGGTCAGCACCAGGATCCGTACCCCGGCCAGGTCTTCGTCGGCGGTGATCCGGCGGGTGGCCTCGATGCCGTCCATGTCCGGCATCCGGATGTCCATGATCACCACGTCGGCCCGCGTCGAGCGGGCGAGTTCGACGGCCTGGGAACCGGTTCCGCCCTCACCCACCAGCTCGACGCCGGGGGTGGCCCGGAACAGCAGGGCCAGGGTCGAGCGCAGCAGCGCCTGGTCGTCGACCAGTAGGACCCGGACGGTCATGACGTCTCCTCGGAGTCGGGGTGCACGGGGATGCTTGCACGCACGTCGAACCCTCCCGTGGACGTGGGGCCGGCGGTGAGGGTTCCGCCGGCGGTGACGGCTCGCTCGCGCATGCCGATCAGGCCGTGGCGGGTGCCCGGCCCCTGGAAGCCCGCGGGCCGTCCGGCCGGGGCCGGGTTCGTCACCGCGACGCTGAGACTGCGCCGCTGCCAGTGCAGCCCGACCTCGACCGGGGCACCGGGCGCGTGCTTGGTGGCGTTCGTGACGGCTTCCTGCACGATCCGGTACACGGCCAGGTCCTTGCCCGCCGGCAGCGGCTGCGGCTCCCCGGTCGTGCCGAACGACACCCGGGCCCCGGCCGAGCGGAAACCCTCGAGCAGCTCGCCCAGCTGGGCCGTGCCCGGGGTGGGCTTCAACGGCTCGGCGGCCACGTCGTCCTCACGCAACATCCCCACCGTGGCCCGCAACTCGTCGAGAGCCCGGCGGGTGTTGCCGGCGATGTCCCGCAACGCGTCGGAGGCCGCCGCCGGATCGGAGCGCAGCAGGTAACCCGCGACCCCGGCCTGCGCGTTGACCAGCGTCAGGTGGTGGGCAAGCACGTCGTGCAGGTCCTGGGCGATCCGGATCCGCTCGGCCACCACCTCACCCCTGATCTCGGCCTGCCGGTCCCGCTCGTCGCGGGCGATCCGCTCGCGGCGCAGGCTCACCAGGACCCCCGCGCCGACCGCCATGATCATCAGGTCGAACACCACGAAACTGGTCACCAGCAGGCTGTGCCCGTGCGACACGATCCCGGTGCCGAGCAGCACCAGCGCCGCGAGCACGCCCGGGCCCCAGCCGGCCCGGCCCGGTCGCTTCGCGGCCAGGGTGAACGCGGCCGCGATACTGGCCAGCGGCACCGGCTGGAAGGCCCCCATCGCGATGTTCGCCGTCAGGTTCACCCCCGCCGTCTGCACCGTCGTCATGTGGACCGCCTCCACGACCACCACCGCGAGCAGCACCGCAGCCGGGTGGCGCCGGCGCACCAGCAGCGGCACCCACGAGACGATCACCAGCGTCGTGAGCTCCGGACCGGGGTAGTCGCGCCCGCCCATCCGCACCGTCGCCGTCACGAACATCAACGCGAGGTAGACGAGGTCGAACGCGGGCCAGGCCCAGGAGAAGGATCTCTCCTGGGCCCGAACCGGTGGTGCTGACGTCATACGTGGTCCTGGATCCGGGGGACTGTGGTCTGGGAGCTGTATACCGGTTCCGGCGTCTCCGCGTTCTCCAGCGCCAGTTTCGGGGTGATTCGCTCCAGAATGCGCGGGTACCACCAGTTCACCCGGCCGATCAGCGTCATCAGTGCCGGCACCAGCGTCAGCCGGACCACGAACGCGTCCACCACCACCGCGATCGCCATGCCCAGGCCGAGGGCCGAGATGATGCGCTCGCCGCTGAACCCGAACGACGCGAACACGGCCAGCATGATCGTGGCGGCGGTGACGATGACCCCGGCGCTCTCGGTCAGGCCCTGCCGCACGCCGTGGCGGTTGTCGCCGCTCCGGTGGAACTCCTCGTGCATCGAGCTGATCAGGAACACCTGGTAGTCCATCGAGAGCCCGAAGATCACGCCGGAGATCAGCACGGGCACCAGGTACAGGATGGGCGCGCCCGATCCGACGCCGAGAAGCTCACTGCCCCAGCCGAACTGGAACACCGCCGTGACCACGCCGAGGCCCACGCAGATGGTCGCCAGGTTCGTGAGGGCGCCGAGCAGGGGCACCAGCAGACTGCGGAAGGCCAGCACCAGCAGCAGGAATCCGAGTGCCGCCACGAGCAGCAGGTAGATCGGCAGCTTGTCCATGATGGCGTCGGACAGATCGATGTCGGTGGCCGTGGTGCCGCCCACGTAGGTCGTCACGCCGCTCGCCGGGATCACCTCCTCGCGCAGGGTGTGCACCAGGTCCGAGGTCTCCTCGGTCTGGGCGCTGTGGCTCGGGGTGATCGCGGCGACCGAGATGCCGCCCTGCTGGCTCGTCATCACGGCCGAAGCGATATTCGGCACATTCGGCAGGTCCCGGACCATCGAGCTGAAGGACGTGGTGGTCGCCTGGTCGGGCGTCTCACCGACGAGGAGGAGGGTTGCGTCGGTGCCCTCGCCGAAGCCCGCGGACATCAGCTCGAAGTAGGCGTGCGAGGCCGAGTCGTCCGGGTCGCTGCTGGCGTCGGCGTTGCCCAGGCGCATGCTCAGCGCCGGGTAGGCGAGTACGCCCACGACCACCACGGAAGCGAGGGCGGCGATCACCGGGCGGCGCTGCACACCGGTGGCCCAGCGGGCGGCCAGGCCGTTGGCGGAACGAGACGCGTTGCCGTGACGGTCCTTACGGGCCAGCACCCGGAGCTTGAGGAGGCGCAGCAGGGCCGGCAGCAGGGTGTTCGCGGCGAGCACGGTGCACAGCACGGTGAACGCGGCGGCGAAGGCCATGCCGGTGAGGATGCCGACGCCGATGACGAACATGCCCACCAGTGCGACGATCACGGTCAGACCGGCGAAGATCACCGCACGGCCGGAGGTGTTCAGGGCCTGGGCCACGCCCTCGTCGACGCAGGCCCCGCGCAGCAGCGCCTTCCGGTGCCGGTTGACGATGAACAGGGCGTAGTCGATGCCGACGCCCAGCCCGATCAGCGCGCCCATGGTCAGCGAGTTCGCGGACAGGTCGACGACGTGCGAGGCGGCCATCACGCCGAGCAGGCTGATACCCACGCCCGCCACGCCGGTGACGATGGGCAGGACCGCCGCCGCCACCGAGCGGAAGAAGAAGAGCAGCAGCACGAGCGCCACGAGCACGCCGATGCCCTCGGTGGCGCCACCGGCGCTGGGGATCTCGGCGAACGCCTGCCCACCGGTCTCGACGGAGAGTCCGCTCTCGCGCACGGTCTGCACCGCGTCCTCGATCGGCTCGGTGTCGGCGTCGTCGGCCAGGGTGACCGTGGCGAAGGCGGTGTTGGCCTCCCGGTTCAGTTGTGACGCGCCCGCTTTCGTGTACGGGCTGACGACCGAGATCACACCCTCACTGGCGCTGACGGTCTCGAGCATCTGGTTGATCTCGGTGCGGACCGGGCCGCCCGTGATCGAGTCGCCGGCGTGCCAGACGATCTTGCCGCTGGTCGTCGACGGGCCGTCTCCCTGCCCGAGAAGACTGTAGGCGGTGGCTGATTCGCTGTCGGGCATGGTGGTGGAGTCGGTGAAGGCGGTGCCGTTCGCGACGACGAGCCCGGCGAGGGCGGCGAGGGCGAGCACCCAGCCGGCGAGTACGAGGTACCAGCGGCGGGTGCACCAGTTGGCCAGACGGACCACGGATCTTCCTTAGGTCAGGGGGTGAGGTGGTCTCACCCTCCCGTCCTGGGCCCTCGGTGACGTCAGCCCGGCGTCGTGGTCGGTGTACCGCGATTGCGGTAGAGCAGCCACACACCCCCTATGCCTCGGGGGTATAGGGGGTGTGTGGGTGGTCAGTTGCGGCGGATGGGGCCGAGTCGTTGGAGTTGGGTGACGTGGTGGGGTTGGAGTTCGTCGAGGGTGTGGGCGCCGAGGAGTTTCATGGTGCGCACGATCTGGTCGGTGAGGATCTCGATGCTCTTGTCCACGCCTTGGCGTCCGCCGGCCATGAGGCCGTAGAGGTAGGCGCGGCCGATGAGGGTGAAGCGGGCGCCCAGGGCGATGCAGGCGACGATGTCGGCGCCGTTCATGATGCCGGTGTCGACGACGATCTCGACGTCCTTGCCGACTTCGCGGGCGACGTCGGGCAGGAGGTGGAAGGGGATGGGGGCGCGGTCGAGCTGGCGGCCGCCGTGGTTGGACAGGACGATCCCGTCGACGCCGAGGGAGGCGAGTTTGCGGGCGTCTTGGAGGTTCTGCACGCCCTTGATCGCGATCTTGCCGGGCCACATCTGGCGGATGATGCTCAGGTCTTCGTAGGAGATGGTGGGGTCCATCGCGAAGTCCAGCAGTTCGGCGACGGTGCCGCCGGTCGCGGACAGTGACGCGAATTCGAGTTTGGGGGTGGTGAGGAAGTCGTACCACCACCAGGGGCGGGGGATCGCGTTCAGGATCGTGCCGGCTGTCAGCTGCGGCGGGATCGAGAATCCGTTGCGCCGGTCGCGTAGGCGGGCTCCGGCCACGGGGGTGTCGACGGTGAAGAACAGGGTGTCGAAACCGGAGGCGGCGGCGCGTTCGACCAGGGCGTAGGAGATCTCGCGTTGTTTCATCACGTACAGCTGGAACCAGTTACGGCCCGCCGGGTTGGCGGCCTTGACGTCCTCGATCGAGGTGGTGCCCAGGGTGGAGAGGCAGAACGGGATGCCCGCGGCGGCCGAGGCCCCGGCGCCGGCGATCTCGCCCTCGGTCTGCATCAGCCGGGTGAAGCCGGTGGGCGCGATCCCGAACGGCAGCGCGGACGGGCCGCCGAACACGGTCGTGGAGGTGTCGACACGGGCCACGTCACGTAGCACGCCCGGGTGGAACTCGACATCCTCGAACGCCTGGCGGGCCCGGGACAGCGACAGCTCGGCCTCGGCGGCGCCGTCGGTGTAGTCGAACGCGGCCCGTGGGGTACGTCTGCGGGCGATCGTCCGCAGGTCGTCGATCGTCAGGGCCTTGTCGAGACGGCGCTTACGGCCGTTGAACTCCGGCTTCCTGAACTCCATCAGCTCGAAGATCTCGGCCGGCTTGGGGAATTGGCGCTGCATGATCCCTCTCAGGGGCGGGGTTCGTAGCGGAGCGGGGTGAACGCCCGGGCGACCAGGTCACGCATCTCGGGCAGGCCGCCCGCGACCAGACCGGCGGCGCGGCCCTGCACCAGGATGTTGCCGATGGCGGTGGCCTCGACCGGTCCGGCCAGCACGGGCAGCCCGCTGCGGTCGGCGGTGGCCTGGCACAACAGCCTGTTCTGGGCACCCCCACCCACGACATGGATGACGGTGACCGGTGTCTTGGCGATCCGCGCGGCCCGGAGCACGGTGTCGGCGAAGGCCTGGGCGAGGCTGTCGATGATCGCCCGGGTGAACTCGGCCGGGGTCCGCGGCGCGGGCAGGCCCCGTTCGGTGTACCAGCCCGCGATCCGGGCCGGCATGTCGCCGGGCGCCATGAACCTCGGGTCGTCCACGTCGAAGACCTCCACCGGGGAGGGCACCGATCCGGCCTCGGCGAGCAGGAGTTCCAGATTGCTCGACCGTTCGCTGCTGCCCGCGGCCCGGTCCCACGACCGCACCGACTCCGACAGCAGCCACAGCCCCATCACGTTGTGCAGGAACCGGATCCGCCCGTCGACGCCGCCCTCGTTGGTGAAGTTGGCCTCGCGTGCCTCCTCGGAGAACACCGGCCGTTCCAGCTCGAGTCCGACGAGACCCCAGGTGCCGCAGGAGACGTAGGCGAAGTCGCGTCCGGTGTTCGGGATCGCGACCACCGCGGAGGCCGTGTCGTGCGACCCGACGGCCACCACGTCCACCCTTCGGCCGACCGAGCCGGCCGCGTCCCCGGTGAGCTGCCCGACCACCGTGCCCGCGTCGATCAGACCCGGCAGGATCGACGGTGAGATGCCCAGAGCGGTGGCCAGTTCGGTGTCCCACCGGCCGGTGCGCGGGTCGAGCAGGCCGGTGGTGGACGCGTTGGTGCGCTCGGCCACGACGGCGCCGGTCAGCCAGTGGGCCAGCAGGTCGGGGATCAGGAGCGCCGTGTCGGCCACGTCCAGCAGGCCGTCGGTGGCCAGCTGGAACACGGTGTTGAACGGCAGGTGCTGAAGACCGTTGCGCCGGTACAGCTCACGGGCGTCGAACTGGGCGTGCACCTTCTCCACACCCTCTGCCGTGCGGGCGTCCCGGTAGTGGAACGGCACGCCGAGCAGCTGCCCGCCCCGCAGCAGGCCGTAGTCGACGGCCCAGGAGTCGATGCCGACGCTGACGATCTCACCCGGGTGCTCCCGCTCGGCCGTGGTGAGCCCGGACAGCACCTGGCGGTAGAGCTCGACGACGTTCCAGTGCAGTCCGCCGCCGAAACTGACCGGCTCGTTGGGGAACCGGGCCAGGTGCCGCATCTGCAGCGCACCGTCGGAGAACGTGCCGAGGATGACCCGGCCGCTGGTCGCGCCCAGGTCGACGGCGGCCACGGTGGCCGGGGCGGCTGCCGGGCTGGTGGCCGGGCCCTGCGAGAGGGCCCGGCCGGTGACGTCACTCACCGCAGGAAGGCAGCCGCGACGCCGCTGTCGACCGGGACGTGCAGGCCGGTGGTGCGGCTCAGCTCGTCACCGGTCAGCACGAACACCGCGTCGGCGACGTGCTCGGGCAGCACCTCACGCTTGAGAATGGTGCGGTTGGCATAGAACTGGCCGAGGTCCTCCTCGGCCACGCCGTAGGTCGCGGCGCGGTTGGCGCCCCAGCCGGAGGCGAAGATGCCCGAGCCGCGCACCACCCCGTCGGGGTTGACGCCGTTGACGCGCACACCGTAGGCGCCGAGCTCGACCGCCAGCAGCCGCACCTGGTGGGCCTGGTCGGCCTTGGTGGCGGAGTAGGCGATGTTGTTCGGCCCCGCGAAAACGCTGTTCTTGGAGGAGATGTAGATGATGTCGCCGCCCAGACCCTGCTCGATGAGCGCCTTGGCCGCGGCCTTCGACACCAGGAACGAGCCCTTGGCCATCACGTCGTGCTGCAGGTCCCAGTCGGCCTCGGTGGTCTCCAGCAGCGGCTTGCTCAGTGAGAGCCCGGCGTTGTTGACGACCAGGTCGATGCCGCCGAAGGCGAGAAGGGCCTCGTCCACGGCCTTCTGGACGTCGCCGGCCTCGCTCACATCGGCGGCCACCCCGATGGCCACGTCGCTGTTCCCGAGCTCCGCCGCCGCGGCCCGCGCCTTCTCCAGGTCGAGGTCGGCCACGACGACGCAGGCGCCCTCGGCAGCCAGGCGCTGGGCGATGGCCTTGCCGATGCCCGACGCGGCGCCGGTCACGAACGCCACCCGGCCGGCGTGCGACTTCGGCCTGGGCATGCGCTGCAGCTTCGCTTCCTCCAGGGCCCAGTACTCGATGCGGAACTTCTCGGCGTCGGAGATGGGGGAGTAGGTGGAAAGGGCCTCGGCGCCGCGCATCACGTTGATCGCGTTGACGTAGAACTCGCCGGCCACCCGCGCGGTCTGCTTGTTCGCGCCGTAGCTGAACATGCCCACGCCCGGGATCAGCACGATCAGCGGGTCGGCGCCGCGGATCGCCGGGCTGTCGGCGGAGGCGTGCTTGTCGTAGTAGGCCGTGTAGTCGGCGCGGTACTCCTCGTGGAGCTCCTTGAGCCGGGCGATGCTCTCCTCCACGCTCGCCGAGGCGGGCAGGTCGAGCAGGAGCGGCTTGACCTTGGTGCGCAGGAAGTGGTCGGGGCAGCTGGTGCCGAGAGCGGCCAGGGCGGGCGCCTTCTCGCTGGCCAGGTAGTCCAGCACCACGGCGGCGTCGGTGAAGTGGCCGACCATGCGCTTGTCGCGGCTGGCGATACCGCGCACGGTGGCGGCGAGGGCGGCGGCCTTGGCCCGGCGCTCCGTCTCGGGCAGTGCCCCGAAGCCCTCTCTCGGGGAACCGAAGGGCTTCTCCGAGCCGTTCGCGGCGATGTACGCGGCGGCGGTCTCGATGATCCACAGCGAGTTCTTCTCGCTCTCGGAACTGGTGTCACCCCACGCCGTGATGCCGTGGCCGCCCAGGATCGTGCCGATGGCCTGCGGGTTGGCCTTCTTGATGGCGGCGATGTCCAGGCCGAGCTGGAAACCCGGGCGGCGCCAGGGAACCCACACCACCTTGTCGCCGAAGATCTGCCGGGTCAGGGCCTCGCCGTCGGCCGCGGTGGCGATCGCGATGCCGCTGTCGGGGTGCAGGTGGTCGACGTGCGCGGCGTCGACCAGGCCGTGCATGGCGGTGTCGATCGACGGTGCCGCGCCACCCTTGCCGTGCAGGCAGTAGTCGAACGCGGCGACCATCTCGTCTTCCCGCTCGATGCCCGGGTAGACGTCGACGAGGGCCTGCATGCGGTCGAGACGCAGTGCGGCCAGACCCTTTTCGGTGAGCGTGCCCAGGTCGCCCCCGGAGCCCTTGACCCACAGGAGCTCGACCGGCTGCCCGGTGACCGGGTCGGTCCCGGTGCCCTTGGCCGAGGTGTTGCCCCCGGCGTAGTTGGTGTTCTGCGGGTCGGCGCCGAGGCGGTTGCTCCGGGCGATGAGCGCGGCGACGGTCTCGTTCGTCATTGCTTCCTCTGGTTCAAAGGGGTTCGGAAATGATGGACGACGGGGAGACTCAGGCGCCCCAGCTCGCCTGGGCGCCGCCCACGCGGTCGGTCTCGATCTGCTGCTGGTAGCCCGACGCGGCGTAGGCCTTCATCGGGTCGGCCGGCAGACCCCGGCTCTCGCGCCACTCGGCCAGGCCGGGACGCACGTCGGTGTAGAACGCGTCCATGAAGATCGCGTTGGCACCCAGCACGTCACCGCTCTCCTGGGCGGCGGTCAGGGCCTCGGTGTCGACGAGCAGGGCCCGGGCCGTCATCTCCTGCACGTTGAGCACGGAGCGGATCTGGCCGGGGATCTTCTGCTCGATGTTGTGGCACTGGTCGAGCATGAAGGCGACGTCCGGGTTGCCGTAGCCCCCGCCGCGCACCACCTCGAACAGGATGCGGAACAGCTGGAACGGGTCGGCCGCGCCCACGATCAGGTCGTCGTCGGCGTAGAAGCGCGAGTTGAAGTCGAAGCTGCCGAGCTTGCCGAGGCGCAGCAACTGCATGACGATGAACTCGATGTTGGTGCCCGGGGCGTGGTGGCCGGTGTCGAGGCAGACCACGGCCCGCTCGCCGAGCGCGCTGACCTGGGCGTAACTCGTTCCCCAGTCGGGGACGTCGGTGTGGTAGAACGCCGGCTCGAAGAACTTGTACTCCAGCACCAGGCGCTGGTTCTCACCGATGCGCTCGTAGATCGTGGCCAGCGACTCGGCGAGGCGGTCCTGACGGCCGCGCAGGTCGGCCTGGCCCGGGTAGTTGCTGCCCTCGGCCAGCCAGATCTTCAGGTCGCGGCTGCCGGTCGCGTCCATCACGTCGATGCACTCGAGGTGGTGGTCGATGGCCTTGCGGCGGATCGTCGCGTCGGTGTGGGTCAGGGCGCCGAGCTTGTAGTCGTCGTCCTGGAAGGTGTTGGAGTTGACCGTGCCCAGCTGCACGCCCAGGTCTTCCGCGTGCTTGCGCAGGTCGGCGAACGATTCCACCGTGTCCCACGGGATGTGCAGGGCGACGACGGGTGCCAGCCCGGTGTAGCGATGCACCTGCGCGGCGTCGGCGATCTTCTCGAACGGGTCGCGGGCCGTGCCGGCCGATCCGAAGACCTTGAAACGCGTGCCCGAATTTCCGAAGGCCCAGGAGGGGAGCTCGATCGCCTGCTGCGCCAGCTGGGGCGCGACGTCCTTCAGGTGTGGCATGACGGCGTTGTCCGTTCGTCGCTGAAACGTTTCAAGGGAACGTAGCACGGGCCGGGCCGGGTCATCCAGTGTCGATCGGGGGGAGATTCCCGCCGTCGGCCAGCGGTCAGCCGGGCGGATTCCAGGGCTCACCAACGGGTCGCCGGCCGTGGTGGGCGGCCGGCGACGGCGTCGTCCCTCGTGAGCACCGGCTGAAACGTGTCAGCCGGCCGGACCTCCGGATCAGTGGTTCAGGTCGGCGAGGTCCAGGTCGCGCGGGAGCCACCACCAGACCACCGCGGCGGCGAGCAGCACGGCCAGGGCACCGGCCAGGCCCACGGTGGCGAAGGCGTCGATGAAGGACGTGGTGGCCGCGTTCTCGACGGAGGTCCCCAGCGCGCCGGCGACCGATTCGGACACCGGATCGGGCACGCCGTCGGGAAGGCCCGCCCGGTAGACCAGCCCGGCCAGGCTGCCCAGGATCGAGACCCCGAGCACGGCCCCGACCTCGAACGACATCTCCTCGATGGCGGCGGCGGAGCCGGACTGGTGGGCCGGGGCGCGTCCCATCATCAGCGCCGAGCCGACCCCCAGGGCGGCACCGCCCAGGCCGATGGCCAGCAGCGCGACGGCCACGCCGGGGTAGGGGATCGGGCGGGGCAGGACGAAGATCGTGGCCAGACCGGCCGCGGTCAGCAGCAGGCCGGTCACCAGCACCGGGCGGACCCCGGCGCGGGCCGCGACGGCGGGGGCGAACGGCGAGCCGATCATGCCGCCGAGCGCCATCGGCAGCAGCGCCGCGCCGGCCGCCAGCGGCGACCAGCCCAGCACCAGCTGCAGCCACTGCGAGCCGACGAGCAGCAGCGCCATGGTGACGCCGCTGTGGGCGACGGCGGTGACCACGCCGGAGCGGAACATCCGGTCGCGGAACAGGCCGACCGCGAGCATCGGCTCGGGCTGGGTGAGGCAGCGGCGCACGAAGAGGACCATCGCCAGCACGCCGACCACGAGCACGACCAGCCCCTGGCCGTCCGCCCCGTGCTTGCCCAGATGCTTGACGGCGTAGGTGATCCCGACCATGCCGCCGACCGACAGCAGCACACCGGTGGCGTCGAGACGGCCGGGCCGTGACGACCGGCTCTCGGGCAGCAGCACCAGCCCGGCGATCACGGCGCCGACCATGAGCGGCACGTTGACGAGGAACGCGGAGTGCCAGCTGAACCGCTCGAGCAGGGCGCCGCCCACGATCGGGCCGACGGCACTGCCGACCGAGGCCATGGCCGCCCAGATCCCCAGGGCGGTGGCCCGCTCGGCCGGGTCGGGGAAGAGGGTGCGGATCAGCGAGAGGGTGGTCGGCATGATCATCGCGCCACCGAGGCCGAGCACGGCGCGCAGGGCGATGACCTCGCCCGGCGAGTCGGCCAGGAGGGCGAGGAGCGAGGCCAGGCCGAAGACCGTGAAACCGGCCAGCAGCATGCGCTTGCGGCCCCAGCGGTCGGCCAGCGACGAGACCGGCACCAGCAGGCCCGCGAGCACGACCGGGTAGGCGTCGACGATCCACAGCTGCGCGACCGCGCCGGGACGCAGGTCGGCGATCAGGTCGGGCAGCGCCACGTTCAGCACCGTCATGTCCATGACGACGACGAGCAGGCTGGCGGCCAGGACGGCGAGGCCGGCCCAGCGGTTGTGGACCGTTGCGGTGGTGGCGGACTCGGGGGCGGGGGTCTGGGTGCTCACTGGGCTCTCGTGCCGTTCAGGAAGGTGGAGATGACGATCTCGTCGAGGTCGGCGCGGGCGACCCGGCCGGTGGTGGTGGCGTCGCGCGCGGCCACGAGCAGGCCGTAGACCGCGGTGGACAGCCAGCGGGCGGGCAGGTCGTCGCGCAGCACACCGGCACGCTGTGCGGCGGCGAGCAGCTCGGTCTCCTTGTCGGCGAGAACCTCGGTGCGCTCGACCAGTTCGGGGGCCGTGCACATGTAGGGGTCGGTCAGCGCGAACCCGAACTCGTCGTAGTCGGCGAGGTACTGCCGGAAGAGCCCACGCAGGCACGCGGAGATGCGCGCGGCGTCACCGGAGGCGATGACGTCGTCGACCCCGGCGCGCTCCATGGTGTTCTGCCATCGGTTGAGATTGCGCGTGCCGAGTTCGTGCAGCAGCTCGTCGCGGGTGGAGAAGTGCCGGTGCAGCGTGGCCCGGCCGACACCGGCCGAGGTGGCGAGGTCGGTCATCGACGCTCTCGGGTCGACGTTGAGGCGCCGCTGGGAGGCGGCCAGGATCGCGTCCCGGGAGTTCACGGTTGACCTGTTTCTGTGGGCTTTTCTGTGGGCACAGAGGATGAGACTTCACTGTCTCACGTGAGACAGTAATGTCTCAATGTCGTTCACCCGAAGGGCGGTGTCCCGGGGTCGCTCCATCCGTCGAACGGCACCTGTCCGCTCACGGACGGCGGGGGACGAGGCGCAACCCGTCCCGCACCGGCGACAATGGGCTCGTGCCGGACGAGTGTTCAGGAGACCGCATGACCGTCGTCGGCCCGACGCAGCTCCGTTCCCGGTTCGCGGCGCGGCTGTCCGAGCTGTACGGCCGCGAGGTGCCCGCCTACACCACGCTGGTCGAGGTCTCGCAGGAGGTCAACGCGCAGGTGCTGGCCCGGCTCGGTGACGCGGCCGGGCGGCTGGGCACGCTGGAGCGGGTGACGGCCGAGCGGCACGGCGCGATCCGGGTCGGCACCGCGGCCGAGCTGGAGCAGACCGGGCGGATCTTCGGCGCCGCCGGGATGTACCCGGTCGGCTTCTACGACCTGCGCGAGGCCCGGCCGGCCATCCCGGTGATCTCGACCGCGTTCCGCCCGGTGGCCCCGGAAGAACTGGCCGTGAACCCGTTCCGGGTCTTCACCTCGATGCTCGTGATCGACGACCGGCGCTTCTTCGACGAGCGCACCGAGTCCGAGCTGCGTGAGTTCCTGGGCGCCCGCACGCTGTTCCCGGCCGAGCTGCTCGAGCTGGCCGACCGGATGGAACTGCAGGGCTCCCTGCCCCCGGCCGCGGCCGACCGTTTCCTCGACCTGGCCACCGCCTCGTTCGCGCTCTCGGCCGAGCCGGTCGACCGGGCCTGGTACGCCCGGCTGGAGGAGATCTCGAGTGTGGCGGCCGACATCGGCGGGGTGACGAGCACGCACATCAACCACCTGACGCCGCGGGTGCTCGACATCGACGCGCTGTACGAGCGGATGGGTCGGCTCGGGATCGAGATGATCGACCGGATCCAGGGGCCGCCCCGCACTCCGGAGGGCGTGCCCGACGTGCTGCTGCGCCAGACGTCGTTCCGGGCACTGGCCGAGCCCCGTCGATTCCGGGACGCGGACGGCTCGGTCTCGGAGGGAGCGCTGCGGGTGCGCTTCGGTGAGGTGGAGCAGCGCGGCGTCGCGCTGACCCCGGAAGGCCGCCGCCGGTACGACGAGCTCGGTCTGGACGGGCTGCCCGGCACCGACGAGGCCCTGCACGCCGAGGGGCTGGCCTACTACGTCCGGAACTCCGCCGGTGATCTGACGCCGATCGTCTACGAGGACTTCCTGCCGAAGTCCGCGGCCGGGATCTTCGCGTCCAATCTGACCGGGGAGGGCCGCTCCGACAGCCGGTGGCAGGCCGCGGCCCGGGACGCGCACTGGATGCGGTCGGTGCTGGGCCGGGAGCTGCACGATCCCTACGCGCTGTACGCCATCCAGGCCGAGGGCCCGGAGCGGTAGGCTGGGCCCGGGGACAAGGAGAACGCATGCGGCTGAGGGCATTTCTGGGGATCGGTCTGATCGTCGTGCTGAGCGCGTGCGGTGGGCGGGGTGACGTGCAGGTCGTCGAGGCGGCGTCGGCGTCGTCCCCCGGCACCGACTGCGGCTCCTTCACCCTGGCGGCGGGCGAGCGCATCAGCGACCGGGCGGCCGACTGCTTCCTGGGCGCGGTCACGGCCGGTGACGCGGCCCGCCTCGAGGTCACCTTCCCCACGGTCGAGGGCGACGAGATCGTCCAGACCTACCGGCACGAGCAGGCGGGCGAGGTCGTGGTGACCACCGGTCGTGACGGCGAGGCGCAGCAGACCCAGAGCTGCACCGACCCGGTGCGGGCCTCGGTGTCGTTCACCTTCGGCGCCTGCCGCCAGGCCCTCTCCTAGAGCGGCTCGCGGCCGGGTCAGACCACGCAGAACTCGTTGCCCTCGGGATCGGTCATCACGACGTGGTCGGGCGTCCCGTCGCCCCGCGCGTCCACCCGCACCACCCGGCCACCGGCCGTGGTGAGCCGGTCGACCGTGGCCGTGATGCGCGTCCATCGTTCGCCCTGGTCGACAGCCCGCCCGCCCCCGGCCTGCACATCCAGATGCACCCGGTTCTTGGCCGTTTTCGGCTCCGGCACCCTCAGGAACGAGATGCCCGGACGCACCCCCTCCGGATCGGCGATCGAGGCCAGCTCGTCGCGCTCGGCCGCGGGCACGTCGAACCGCTCGTACCACTCCTCCCAGGACGCGAACCCGGCCGGCGGGGGAGCGGGCACGTACCCGAGCGCCACCGCCCAGAACGCGGCCAGCGCCGGCGCGTCCGACGCGTCGAAGGTCAGCGTCCAGGGTGTCGTCATCGGCGCGTCCCGGTCCCGTGAAAACCCATGTGTTCAGCCTAGGGCGGGACCTCATGCGGGGGCACCGGCCGGAATGCGGATGAGAATGCCCCGACTGCGCGCTCGCGGGTAGCACCCGACAGGGATGAGCCGGTTCGTGGCCGGTAGCGGGCCGGTGCGCGTGCGGCTCTTGTCCGGGCCCTTGATCATGTGAGCCATGGACCTCTATCCCGTCTGCGTGGCCGGGGTCGATCTGGTGGTGGAGATCCCCAGGAAGAAACCGGGGCGCTTCCTGCGCGACGGTGAACCCCTGCCCCGGGATCGTTGGGACAACTGGATCCTCACCGACGCCGAGGGCACGGTGCACCGCCCGGAGATCGGTTTCAGCCTCTGGCACCGCAGTCCCACGGTGGAACTGCCCGACGAGGGCAAGCAGGTCGCGGTGCTGCGGCCCCTGCCCACCGCCGCCGGGACCGGGCTGATGGCGGCGCTGGTGCTGGGTTTTCTCAGTGGGGCCGGACTCGTCTGGGTGATCGCGGCCGAGTTCGTCACCTTCTGGGTGCTGCGCCGGATGCGGCCCGGCCCACTCCGGGTCGTGGTGACCACGCTGGTCTGGGTGCCGGTGGTGCTCGCCCTGGTGATGCGGTTCCGGTCGTGGTGGTGAGCTCGGCTAGGAGCGAACCTGCGTGAGGACGTCCACGAGGGTCGCGAACGTCTCGTCACCGGGGTCGGTGGTCGCGTGCACGCTGATCCGGATGCGCCCGGGGTCGTGGGCCGTGACCGTGATTCCCCTGTCCGCCAGGAGGTCCCGGGTCGCGGCGGCCCGGTCGTCGGCCACCCGGGCGACCACGAGGCCCGCCCGGCGCGCCTCGTCGCGCGGTGACAGGACCTCGATCCCGGCGGCGTCGAGGCGATCGGCCACGGCGCCGGCCGACGCCGTGATCCGCCCGGCGACGGCAGCCACCCCGGCCGACTCCAGCAGTTCCAGCGCGGTGCCGAGGGCGGCCGAGGTGAACGGGGAGACGTTCGTGATCGACAGGCGCTGCGCCCCCGGCGCCGGGGGATGCTCGAGCCCGTCGTAGGCGGTCGGCCGCTCGACGCCGGTCCAGCTGCCCAGGGTCGGGCGCACCCGTTCCAGCGCCCGGTCGGACAGGGCCACGAAAGCCGTTCCCCAGCCTGCCCTCAGCCACTTCTGCCCACCCACGACCAGGGCGTCGGCGAGGGGCCAGTCCGCGTCGAGGACGCCGAAACCCTGGATGCCGTCGACGATCAGCAGCCTCTCGCCGATCACGTCGCGGATCCCCCGCAGGTCGGCCCGGTATCCGGTGCGGAAGTCCACGGCGCTGATCGCGACGGCCGTCGTGGCCGGGGTCAGGGCGGCGTCGATGGTCTCGGGGGTCATCCGCCGGGGGACGCCGTGGTCACCCCCGGCGATCAGGCTCACCTCGAGGAGCCCCGCCTCCTGGGCGCGCCACCACGGGTAGAGGTTGGAGGGGAACTCGTCGCGGCCCGCGAGCACCCGGGCCCCGGGCAGCCCGAACGCGATCTGCTGGAGCCCGGCCGAGGTGCTGGTGGTGAGCAGGCAGTTCTCCCGGGCGAACCCGCTCAGCCGGGAGACGGCGGCCAGGGCCCGGGCGTCGGCCGCGTGCAGGTTCGCGGCGGGTTCGCCCGAGGCCGCGAGCTGCGCCGCGTCGGTCAGCGACCGCACCACGGCGGTCGATGGCGGGCCGTAGGCCGCGAAGTTCAGATACCCCGCGGGCTCGGTGAACTCGGTCGTGTACGCGTCGAGACCGGGCACGTCGCACTCCTGGCGTCGTCGTTGCGGAAGCGGCCCGATCATGTCACGGCACATGGGCGGGGCCGGTACGAGGTCCGGGACATCGGCGTCCGCGATCGTCTGAACCGGCCCGGCGGGCCGGAGACCCGCACCGGCCCGCGCGCGCGTCCGGCAGTGGATCAGTGCAATGCCACTGATGAATCGCCGCCGCTCCCTTAGTGGGACCGCCGGGTGCTGTCAAGACGCCCAAGTATTGCTACAGGCTTGTTAACTGTTCTCCGACCGGCATATTCGCCCAGCGGTCGGAACAATTCACCCCTTCCGCCCGGCTGGGCGCTGTGCAATATTACTGACGTGACTGAGCGAGGGCGCATCATTGTGATCGGGGCCGGCATCGTCGGCGCCGCGATCGCCCGGTCCCTCGGGCACCACGGCTACGAGGTGGTTGTGCTCGACCGGGGTCCCACCGCGGGGGGTACCTCCTCGCGCGGGGAAGGCAACCTCCTCGTCTCCGACAAGGGCCCGGGCCCCGAGCTCGAGCTCATGCGGCGCTCGCTGGAGCTGTGGCGTGAGCTCGACGGGCAGCTCCGCGACGAGCTGCCGGCCGGGTTCCCGGGGCTCGAACTCGATCACAAGGGCGGGCTGGTCGTCGCCACCACCGGGGCGGGCGCGGTCGCGTTGCGCGGTTTCGCGGCCGAACAGCGAACGGCGGACGTGGTGGCCGACGAGGTCGACGAGTCCCGGGTCCGCGAGCTGGAACCGGATCTCACCCGGGACTGGACGGCCGCGGTCTTCTATCCCGGCGACGCCCAGGTTCAGCCCGTCGTCGCGACCGAAGCCCTGCTCGCCTCCGCCCGTTCCCGGGGGGTGCGGGTGCGGCAGGGCGTCGAGGTGGTCGGGCCGCTGCTGATCGGCGACCGGTTGCAGGGGGTCCTGACCACCGACGGCCCGGTCACCGGTGACGCCGTGGTGCTCGCCGCCGGTCCCTGGTCGGGTGAGCTCTCGCGTCGGCTCCGGGCCCCGCTGCCGGTGCGTCCCCGGCGCGGCACCGTGCTCGTCACCACCCGCATGCCGCACCGTGTCCACCGCAAGGTCTACGACGCGGACTACGTCGGCGCCGTCGGGTCCGGTGCGGCCGACCTCCAGGTCTCCAGCGTGGTCGAGTCCACCGCCGCCGGCACCGTTCTCATCGGCTCGTCACGTGAGCGGCGTGGTTTCGACGACCGCATCGAGGCCCGCGTGGTCGCCACCATGGCGGCGAAGGCGCTGCTGCTCTTCCCCTTCCTCAAGGACGTCCCGGTGATGCGGGCCTACGGCGGGTTCCGGCCGTTCATGCCCGACCACCTGCCGGTGATCGGCCCGGACCCCCGGGTGCAGGGGCTGTTCCACGCCACCGGCCACGAGGGGGCCGGCATCGGGCTGAGTCTGGCCACGGCCGAGATCCTCACCGGCCTGCTCGCGAAACCCGATCCGGGCAACCCGTTCCGCGTCGACCGGCCCACGCTGACCCTGGAGGACGCCGCGTGAACCCCCGTCGCGTCCCTGTCGAGCTCGACCCGGTGCGGCCGCAGGACTCCGGCCCGCTCACCGTCACGCTCGACGGCGAGGAGGTCACCGGCCAGGCCGGGCAGACCGTCGCGGGCATCCTGCTCGGCGCCGGCCGGGTCTCCTGGCGCACCAGCCGGAACGGCCGTCCGCGGGGCGTGTTCTGCGGTATCGGAGTGTGTTTCGACTGCCTGGTCACGGTCAACGACCTGCCCGACGTGCGAGCCTGTCAGCGGCGTGCGCAGGAGGGCGACGTGATCACCACGGGGGTCCAGGATGGCTGAGGTGCTGATCATCGGCGGTGGCCCGGCCGGGATGGCCGCCGCCGCGGCCGCTCTCGAGGCCGGGGCCCGGGTGACTGTGCTCGAGGCCGGCTACGACCTGGGCGGGCAGTACTGGCGCCACCTGGCCGACGGGCGCAGCGGCGCGAACGAGGCCGCGCTGCACCACGGCTGGGACACCTTCCTCGAGCTCAGGCGCACGATCACCGAGGGCTGCGACGTCGTGCTCGGGGCCCACGTCTGGGCCGTCGACCGCAACGACGACGCGCCGCCCCTCGTGCACGTCATGGTCGGCGCACCCGACGGCACCGACCGCGAACCGCGCACCTACGCGCCCGACCGGCTCGTCGTCGCGACCGGCGGCCAGGAGCGCACCCTCCCGTTCCCGGGCTGGGACCTGCCCGGCGTCTTCACCGCCGGTGCCGCCCAGGCCCTGGCCAAGGGCGAGCGGGTGGCGGTCGGGCAGCGGGTGCTGGTGGCCGGGGCCGGGCCGTTCCTGCTCCCCGTCGTCACCAGCCTGATCCAGACCGGCGCCACGGTCGTCGGCGTCGCCGAGGCCTCCGGCCCGCGGCGCCTGGCGCGAGGCTGGCTCCCGCGCCCCTGGGAACTGCTCGGCACCCGTTCCAAGGCGACCGAACTCGGTGGCTACGTGCAGGCGATGGCGCGCCACCGCGTCCCCTACTGGACCGGCCGCACCGTCGTCGAGGCCCACGGCACCGACCGGGTGCGGGCGGTCACACTGGCCGGACTCGATGACGACTGGACGCGCGTACCCGGCTCCGAGAGGGTGATCGAGGTCGACGCCGTCTGTGTCAGTCACGGTTTCGTCCCACGTACCGAGCTGGCCACCGCGGCCGGGTGCGCGGTTGACGAGAACGGTTTCGTGGTGGTCGATCACGAGCAGAGGACGACCGTTCCCGGCGTCTTCAGCGCGGGCGAGCTGACCGGGATCGGCGGAGCCGACCTCTCCCTCGCCGAGGGCGAGATCGCCGGGAGCGCCGCGGCCGGGCGACCACCGCGTCCGCAGGCCCTGGAAAAGCGCCGGCGGTACGCGACCTTCGCCAGCCGCATGCACGCCGCCCACGGCATCCGGCCGGGCTGGCAGACCTGGGCCACGCCGGAGACCGTGCTGTGCCGCTGCGAGGACGTCACCGTCGGCGAGGTCCGCGACATCGCCGCGAAAACCGGTGCCCGCGGACTCCGTTCCCTCAAACTCACGACCCGGGCCGGTCTCGGGCCGTGCCAGGGCCGCACCTGCGGCCGCAACCTCGAGGACATCCTCGTCGTCGAGACGGGCGGCCTGATGCAGGCAGGCCGCACGTCGCACCGCCCCATCGCCACACCGGTCCGGCTCGGGGAACTGGCCGCGACCCTCACCCCCGCTCCCGCACCCGAACGTGCCCCTGATCGAGAGGACCATCCGTGACCACCGACCTCCGTGGCGTCATCGTCGCCACCGCCCTTCCCTACAAAGAGAACCCCTCCGCCCCGGCCGGTCTCGAGGTCGACTACGACAAGTTCGCCGAGCACTGCGACTGGCTGATCAGCAACGGCTGCCGCGGTGTCGGCCCGAACGGCTCGCTCGGTGAGTACTCCTCGCTCACCGACGCCGAGCGCCGCAAGGTGATCCAGGTCGCGGTCGAGACCGTCGGCGACCGCGGCGTGGTCGTGGCCGGTGTGCACGGGCCGGGCTGGCACCAGGCGAGGCACTGGGCCGAGCTGGCCGCCGAAGACGGTGCGCACGGCGTGCTCTCGCTGCCGCCCACCATGTACCGGGCCTCGCCCGCGCAGGTGATCGAGCACTACGAGAAGATCGCCGAGGTCGGCCTGCCGGTGATGATCTACAACAACCCGATCGACACCAAGGTCGACCTGGTGCCGTCGCTGGTGGCCGAGATCGCCAAGATCCCGAACATCTCGGCGATCAAGGAGTTCAGCGGCGACGTGCGCCGCGCGTTCGAGATCTCCGAGCTGTGCGACATCGACATCGTGGCCGGCGCCGACGACGTGCTGTTCGAGCTGATGGTCGACGGTGCGGTGGGCTGGTTCGCGGGCTTCCCCAACACCTTCCCGCGCGAGTCGGTCGAGATCTACGACCACATGGTGGCCGGGCGCTACGATCAGGCCCGCGAGCTGTACCGGCACCTGGTCGCGGTGTTCCGCTGGGACTCGCGCGTGGAGTTCGTGCAGGCGATCAAGCTGGGCATGGAGATGGTCGGGCGTTACGGCGGCCCGTGCCGCCCGCCGCGGGGCCCGCTCACGCCGGAGCACACCGCGCAGGTGCGGGCCGACATGGAGCGCGCGATCGCGGGTATCGAGTCGTTGCGGGCCACGGCCTGATGAGGTCGAAACGGCTCTTCACCGCGGTCGACTCGCACACCGAGGGCATGCCCACGCGGGTCGTCACCGGGGGAGTGGGGGTGATCCCGGGCGCCACCATGAACGAGCGGCGCCTGCACTTCATCGCGGAGATGGATCACGTGCGCCGGTTCCTGGTGAACGAGCCGCGCGGGCACGCGGCGATGAGCGGCGCGATCCTGCAGCCGCCCACCCGCCCGGACGCCGACTTCGGGGTGCTCTACATCGAGGTCTCCGGCTGCCTGCCGATGTGTGGGCACGGAACCATCGGGGTGGCAACGGTTCTGGTGGAGACCGGCATGGTCGAGGTGATCGAGCCGGTCACCACGATCCGGCTCGACACCCCGGCCGGGCTGGTCGTCGCGAAGGTGGCCGTCAGTGACGGCCACGCCGACAGCGTGACCCTCGAGAACGTCCCCTCGTACTGCGAACGGCTCGACGAGACGATCGAGGTGCCCGGTCTCGGGGCCGTGCCCTACAGCCTGGCCTTCGGCGGGAACTTCTACGCCATGGTCGATCTCGACGCGGTGAACCTGCCGTTCGACCGGTCGCGACAGCAGGAGATCCTGGGCGCGGGGCTGGCGATCATGAACGCGATCAACCTTCAGGCGCCGCCGAAGCATCCCCAGATCGAGGGTGTGAACCACTGCCACCACGTGGAATTCATCGCCCCGGGCTCCGACGCGGTGCTGTCGCGGCACGCGATGGCCATCCATCCGGGCTGGTTCGACCGTTCGCCCTGTGGCACCGGAACGTCCGCCCGGATGGCCGAGCTGCACGCGCGCGGTGAGCTGCCCCTGCACCAGGACTTCGTCAACGAGAGCTTCATCGGCAGCCGCTTCACCGGGCGGCTGATCGGCGAGACCACCGTCGGCGGGCTGAAGGCCGTGCTGCCGACCATCACCGGACGGGCCTGGGTCACCGGCATCGGGCAGTACCTGCTCGACCCGAGCGACCCGTACCCGGAGGGTTTCGAGTTCTGACATCGTGAGCACATGAGCAAGGACGACATGACCTCCCTCGACAAGGTACTGAGCGCGGCCGCGGCCGTCCCGCTGACCGGCGCCCGGGCGGCCACGCCGACCGACCGGGCGGGCTGGCTGGACGCCGCCGCCGACGCGCTCGACGCGGCGGCCGACGAGCTGATCCCGTTGGCGCACAGCGAGTCCCACCTGCCCACGGCCCGGCTCACCGGTGAGCTGAAGCGCACCACGTTCCAGGCCCGGCTGTTCGCCGACGCCCTGCGCACCGGTGCCCTCACGCCCAGCCGGGTCGACCCGCCGGAGGCGAACTGGGGCAGCGGTCCCCGGCCCGACCTGCGGCGCGGTGTGGTCCCGCTGGGGCCCGTGCTGGTGTTCGCCGCGAGCAACTTCCCGTTCGCGTTCAGCGTGTTCGGCGGTGACACGGTGTCGGCGCTGGCGGCCGGCTGCCCGGTCGTGGTGAAGGCGCACCCCGGGCATCCGGAACTGTCACGGCGCACGGCCGCGCTGGTCGCGGACGTGCTGCCGGAGGGGATGTTCGCACTCGTCGAGGGCGTCGACCCCTCGCTCGCGGCGCTGCGTGATTCCCGGATCAAGGCAGTCGGTTTCACCGGTTCCACCGCCGGTGGGCGGGCTCTGTACGACATCGCGGTCTCGCGTCCGGAGCCGATCCCGTTCTACGGCGAGCTCGGCAGCGTGAACCCGGTCGTGGTCACGCCCGAGGGCTGGGCCGAGCGCGGACCGGACATCGTCGCCGGCTGGCTCGACTCGCTGCTGCTCGGATCCGGCCAGTTCTGCACGAATCCGGGCCTGGTCTTCGTGCCCGACGCCGACTCCTTCCTGGCCTCGGTCTCCCTGGCCGAGCCCGGCCGGATGCTGAACTCCCGCCTGGAAGAGGGTTTCCGGGCGTCGACGGACGTGGTGGCCGGGTTGCTTGGGATCGTCGAGGCGGTCTCGGGGCCGGCGAACGAGCAGGGCGTGGCGGCGCGGGTCTTCCGCACCACCGTCGCGGAGCTCGACCCGAAGGCTCTGGAGACCGAGATGTTCGGCCCGGCCGGGCTGGTGGTCGAGTACGGGTCGGCGCAGGAGCTGGCGGACGCCCTGGGCACGGTTCCGGGGCAGCTCACCGGGTCGGTTCACGGCACGGCGACGGGGGACGCGGTGGCCGCCGAGGCGGTCGCGGCGCTGAGTTCCCGGGTCGGCCGGGTGCTCTACAACCAGTGGCCGACCGGCGTGAGCGTGAGTGCCGCGCAGCAGCACGGAGGCCCGTACCCCGCGTCCACCAGCCCGCTGACGACCTCGGTGGGGCTCGCCGCGATCGAGCGGTTCCAGCGGCCGGTCGCTTTCCAGGGGTTCCCCGAGAGCCTGCTGCCGGCCGAGCTGCGTACGGCGGACAGCCGGGGTGAGTAGCATCGCTCGTCGGATGCTCGGGTCGGGAGGGTAAGTGACGTCGCACATCGGACCGGTCGCCGCGGGCTCGAGCCTGCGCGGGACGGTCGAGGAGGCCCTGGCCTCGGCGATCGTGTCCGGTGAGCTGGCCCCGGGCACGCTGCTGACCGCGCCCACGCTCGGGGCCCGCTTCGGGGTCTCGGCGACCCCGGTGCGCGAGGCGATGCTGAACCTGGCCAAGCGCGGGTTCGTCGAGACCGTGCGCAACAAGGGTTTCCGGGTCACGGACGTCAGCGAGCAGGACCTCTGGGAGATCGTGCGCATCCGGCAGCTGCTCGAGGTGCCCCCGATGCGCGACATCGCGCGCATCCTGCAGCCGTACGCCGCGGTCGAGCTGCGCGAGAAGGCCGCGCTGATCGTGAAGTCCGCAGCCTCGGCCGACATCCCGACCTACCTGGCCGCCGACGTCGACTTCCACCTGGCCCTGCTCCGGCTCACCGGCAACGACCGCCTGGTCGAGCTGGTGCGCGACCTGCGTCAGCAGACCCGCATGGTGGGGTTGGCCAACCTGATCGGCTCGGACGAACTGGCCCGCTCGGCCGGCGAGCACCTGCAGCTGATGGACCTGCTCGAGGCCCGCGACGGCCGCGGCGCCGAACAGCTCATGCACTCGCACATCGAGCACGTGCTCGGCTGGTGGAGCGGACGCGACGAGGCCTGAGAGCGCCCGGGTGGCCGTGCCGGGGCTGTCGGGACTGCCGGGGTGGGTGTGAGCGTGCCGGGGTTGCCGGGGTGGGTGTGAGCATGCCGGCGTTGCCGGGGTGGGTGTGAGCGTGCTGGGGCTGCCCGGGTGGGTGTGAGCGCGCCGGGATTGCCGGGGTGGGCGTGACCGCGCCGGGTCGTCCAGTGGGCCTGACCACGCCAATTCGCTGGTGGGAATCTCGAATTCGCCATTCGGCTCACCTGGTCGCCCTGGTCGCCCCCGGTCCGCCTGATCGATCCCGTTCACCCCGTCGACCCCGTCGACCCCGTCGACCCCGTCGACCCCGTCGACCCCGTCGACCCCGTCGACCCCGTCGACCCCGTCGACGCCGTTCACCCCGTCGACCCCCGTCGACGCCGTCCACCCGGTCGACGCCGTCCACCCGGTCGACGCCGTCCACCCGGTCGACGCCGTTCACCCGGTCGACGCCGTTCACTGGTCGATCCCGGTCGACCCCGTCCACCTGGTCGATCCCGTCCACCCCGTCTGTCCCGATCCATCCCGTCGACCCCGTTGACCCCCGTCGACGCCGTCCGCCCGGTCGACCCTGGCACGCCCGGTCACTCCGGCTGGCCACGGCCCGAGAGCAGAACACCCCCCTATACCCAAGCGGTATAGGGGGGTGCTCTGCTCCCGGAGACACGAGCGGCCCGTCGGCACCGGATCAGGTCACACCACCGGGCGGCGTCATCCGGCGCGCATGAAACAGGCGCTGATCCCGAGGGCGTGAGGTTGCACCACTCGCTCCGAGGCGCCCCACCGCTTGAGCGGGACCGACGCGCCCGGGGTGACCGACGCGTCCTCAAGCCGCCTGGAAAACCAGTGAAACTGCTGCCGAGTGCTCACTTTCGGTGAGATGACCGCGAAAGCGGGCCGTTCGCCGACGGAAACATTAATGGTTTGTAACTAGACCGCCCTCACCTCTTCACCTGCAAGGTGTGACATATTACTGTTCCACCCAGTGACCGGCATTACCCCATAAATCCCGGCACCTGTCGTGACCCGTGGGGCGCGCCTGACGGCCGCCCTCCTGCCCGGGCCTCACGTCCCGCCTGTCTCCCCACGTATCCCCGGCGTGGATCTTTCGCACCGCGAGAACGACTTTCGCTGATCTCGACGCAACGCGCACCGGCACCGCCCCCTCGCGACCCGGTCCGCGTCATCCCGGAAGGCAGAACCCCGTGAAGAGAAGCACTCCCCGGACGGCCCTGGGCCTGGTGATGGCCTCGGCCCTCGCCCTGTCGGCCTGTTCCGGCGGCTCGGCCGGCGGCAGCACCAGCGGTGCGGGCGGCAGCAGCGAGACCCCGCGCAAGGGCGGCACCGTGCAGGTGCTGCAGAACGCCGACTTCTCGTACCTCGACCCGACCCGGGGCTGGGACGGCGGCGTCAACTCGTTCTACCGCCTCGTCTACCGCACGCTCGTCACCAAGGCCGCCAACGACGCGTCCGACCCCAACGCGATGGTGCCCGACCTGGCCGAGTCGCTCGGGAAGGTCTCCGACGACGGCAAGACCTGGACCTACACGCTGAAGGAGGGCGTCAAGTTCGACACCGGCGCCGCGATCACCTCCAAGGACGTGAAGTTCGGCATCAGCCGCAGCTGGGACCCCGAGATCGGCATCGGCTCGCCCTATCTCAAGCAGGTCATCGACGCGCCGAAGGACTACGAGGGCCCCTACCGGTCCGGTGATCTCGACACCATCGAGACGCCCGACGACCGCACGATCGTCTTCCACCTGAAGGAAGCCTTCCCCGAGTTCGACGCCGTGCTGTCGATGCCGAGCGGCACGCCGTTCCCGGAGGGCACCGGCAAGGGCGACGAGTTCATCAACGACATCGTCGCCTCCGGCCCCTACGACCTGGAGAAGTTCACGCCCGGCAGCGTGATCCAGCTGAAGCGCAACCCGGAGTGGGACGCCTCCACCGACGAGCAGCGCAAGGCCTACCCCGACAACTGGACCTTCACCATCGGCATCGACGGCGCCACGATCGACGAGCGCCTCATCGCCCAGCAGGGCAGCGACATCAACTCGATGACCAGCGCCCCGAGCATCCAGACGGCGACCATCGCGCGTATCCAGACGCCCGCCCTGCAGCAGAGACTGGTCAAGAACCCGTCGACCTGCCTCACCTACATGGGGCTGAACACCACCAAGAAGCCGCTGAACGACGTCAAGGTGCGTCAGGCGATCGAGTACGCGGTGGACAAGAGCAGCGTGCTGAACGCCGCCGGCGGAACGCAGTTCGCGACCGTGGCGAACACGATCATCCCGAGCACGGTCTCCGGTCACAAGGACTTCGACCTGTACCCGAGCGAGGGTGGCAAGGGCGACGTCGAGAAGGCCAAGGCCCTGCTGGCCGAGGCCGGTCAGGACGGCGGGTTCGAGCTGACCCTCGACATCCGCGCGAACCCGGTGATGCAGCGCCAGGGCGAGGCGATCCAGCAGGCCCTGCAGAAGGTCGGCATCGACGTGAAGCTCAACGTCATCGACGTCTCGACCTACTACGAGACCATCGGCACCCCGTCGCAGCAGCACGACGCCGCGATCACCGGCTGGTGCCCGGACTGGAACTCCAGTGCCTCGACCTTCCTGCCGCCGCTGTTCGACGGCCGCAACATCTACGACAAGGGCAACTCGAACCTGGCCCAGCTCGACGACCAGGCCGTGAACGACGCGATCGACGCGGGCAAGAAGCTCACCGACATCGACGCGGCCAACACCGCCTGGGGCGCCCTCGACGAGCAGATCATGCAGCTCGCGCCGGTCGTGCCGCTGAACGTCGAGAACCGGCTCTACCTCCCGGGTGAGAACCTCGGCGGGTTCATCACCCCGAGCGGCGACATCGACTACACCATCATCGGGCTCAAGGACCCGTCGCGGGGCTGAGATGACCATCCCCTCGACCGGTCTGACGGTGCCGGCGGAATCCGAGCAGGAGACCGCCGGCACCACCCCGCAGGCACGGGGCCGCGTCCTGAAGACGCTGCTGCGTGACCCGGCCGCCGTCGCGTGCGCGGCCTACATCGGCCTGATCGTGCTCATGGCCGTCTTCGCCCCGCTGATCGTGAAGATCAGCGGCTGGAGTCCCTACGAGTTCGACCAGAGCGCCATCGACGCCAACATGGGCGGCATCCCGCTCCACGGCTTCTCCCGTGAGCACTGGCTCGGCGTCGAACCCGGCACCGGGCGGGACGTGTTCGCACGCATCGTCTACGGCGCCCGGTCGTCCATGCTCATCGCGGTCTCGGCCACGGTCCTCACCAGCGTGCTCGGAGTCGTCTTCGGGCTGCTGGCGGGCTATTTCGGTGGACGCACCGACATGGTGATCTCACGGGTGATGGAGTTCCTCATGGCCTTCCCCGCGCTGATCTTCATGATCGCCGTGCTCTCAGCGATGCCCGCCGACAACCGGCAGTACCTGCTCGTCGTGGTCATCTCGGTGTTCGGCTGGCCCTACCTGGCGCGGATCGTGCGCGGGCAGACCATGTCGCTCAAGGAACGCGAGTTCGTCGAGGCCGCCGTGGCTTCCGGCGCCTCGCGGGCCACGGTCGTCTTCACCGAGATCCTGCCCAACCTGCGCTCGACCATCCTGGTGATGGTCACGCTCGCGGTGCCCGGCTACATCGGCACCGAGGCCGGGCTCAGCTTCCTCGGCGTCGGGGTGGTTCCGCCGACCCCGAGCTGGGGGCAGATGATCTCGAGCTCGGTGCTCTGGTACTCGGTCGTGCCCCTGTACTTCCTGGTGCCCGGCGTGTTCCTGGCGCTGCTCGTGCTGTCGTTCATGGTTCTCGGTGACCGCATCCGCGCCGTGGTGGACCCGGGAGGTCGCTCGTGACGAAGTACGTCGTGAACCGCGTCGCCGGAATGGTTCTCGTCCTGTTCGGGGTCTGCCTCTTCACCTACATGGTCTTCTTCCTGCTCTCGCCCGACCCGGCGGTGCAGATCTGCGGCAAGAACTGCACCCCCGAGCGCATCGACCAGATCCGCGAGAACCTGGGCCTGAGCGATCCGTTCGTCACCCAGTTCCTCAACTTCCTGCGCGGGCTCTTCGTCGGCCGGGAGTACGACGGCGGGATCAGCTGCCCGGCACCGTGTCTGGGCTACTCGTTCCAGACCTCGCAGGTCGTCACCGACATGATCGTGCAGCGTCTGCCGGTCACCGCCGTCGTCGCGATCGGCGCGGCCGTGCTCTGGCTGCTCATGGGCGTGATCGGTGGTCTGGTCAGCGCGGTGCAGGAAGGCAGATTCGCCGACCGCTTCATCGCCGGGCTGACGCTCGGCGGCATGTCGGTGCCCAACTACGTTCTGGCGCTGGCGCTCCAGTACGTCTTCGTGGTCTGGCTGCAGTGGCTCCCGTTCCCGCAGGCGGTGCCGTTCGCCGACGATCCGGTGCAGTGGTTCCTCAACTTCATCCTGCCCTGGTCGGTGCTGGCGATCGGCTACGCGGCCTCGTACACGCGGCTCACCCGGGCCAACGTGATCGACACGCTCGACGAGAACTTCGTGCGCACCGCTCGCGCCAAAGGGCTGCGCCCGGACCTGGTCTGGCGGCGGCACGCCCTGCGCCCGGCCCTCACACCGATCGTCACCATCGCCGGCATGGACTTCGCCGGCCTGCTCGGTGGCGCTCTGATCACCGAGACCGTCTTCGGCATCAACGGGGTGGGCAAGCTGGCCGCCGACTCGATCACCAAGAACGACCAGCCGGTCATCATGGCCGTCACGCTGCTCGCCGCGTTCTTCGTGGTGGTCGGCAACATGGTGGTCGACCTGCTCTACTCGGCGATCGACCCGCGCGTCCGGGTGGGGGTGTCGGCATGAGTCTGCTGTCCGCCCAGGGCCTTACGGTCAGTTTCGGAACGACGGACGTGGTGGCCGGCATCGATTTCGAGGTCCCCGCGGGTGGGACGCTGGGAATCGTCGGTGAGAGCGGCTCGGGCAAGTCGATGACCAGCCTGGCGATCATGGGGCTGCTGCCCGCGTCGGCCCGGCGCTCGGGGCGCATCGACTTCGACGGCACCGACCTGACGTCACTGCCGGAGCGCCAGATGCGCGCCGTGCGCGGCAACCGGATCGCGATGGTGTTCCAGGACCCGCTCTCGTCGCTCAACCCCTACTACACGGTGGGCACGCAGATCGCCGAGGCGTACCGGTCGCACCGGTCGGGCGTCAGCCGTAAAGCCGCCCGGCAGGCGGCGATCGAGGCGATGGAACGGGTGCACATCAAGGACGCCGGCCGCCGGGTCGACGACTACCCTCACCAGTTCTCGGGTGGCATGCGCCAGCGCGTGATGATCGCGATGGCCCTGTCGACCGAGCCGGAGCTGATCATCGCCGACGAGCCGACCACGGCCCTCGACGTGACCGTGCAGGCCCAGATCCTCGACCTGCTCGCCGAGGTGCGCCGCGACACCGGCGCTGCGCTCATCCTCATCACGCACGACCTCGCCGTGGTCAGCGAGGTGGCCGACCAGCTGATCGTCATGCGCGACGGCTCGGTGGTCGAGAGAGGTTCCGCCGAGCGGATCTTCTCCGACCCGCAGCACGCCTACACGCAGGCGCTGCTCGACGCGGTTCCCCGCATCGACGACAGCATCGGCGAACTCCGCACCACCACGGGAGGCCCGGCATGACGCTCCTCGCAGCCCAGGAGCTGGTCAAGGAGTTCGACGTGGCGGGCACGGCCGGGCTGGTCAGACCGGCCCGGCGGTTCACGGCCGTCGACCACGTCTCGTTCGAGCTGCACGCCGGCCAGACCCTGGCGCTGGTCGGCGAGTCCGGCTCGGGCAAGTCGACCACCGCGCGCCTGGCCGCCCGGCTGATCGACGTCACCTCGGGCACGGTGCTCCTCGACGGCCAGGACGTCACCACGCTGTCCGGCGCCGACCTGCTCGAGGTCCGGCGTCAGGTGCAGATGGTGTTCCAGGACCCGTTCTCGTCGCTCAACCCGCGGCACACCGTGGAGCGCATCGTCACTGCGCCCCTGCGCTACCAGAAGCGGCCGATGCCGGGCGGCTCGCGGGCCGTGGCGCAGGGCCTGCTCGAACGGGTGGGCCTGGATCCCGGGCACGTCGACCGGTACCCGGCCCAGTTCAGCGGTGGTCAGGCCCAGCGCATCGGCATCGCCCGGGCCCTCGCCGTCGGCCCCCGCGTGCTGGTCTGCGACGAGGCCGTGTCCGCGCTGGACGTCTCGGTGCAGGCCCAGATCATCAACCTGCTGCGCACGCTGCAGCGGGAGGAGGGATTCGGCTGCCTCTTCATCGCGCACGACCTGGCCGTGGTGCGCCAGATCGCGACCACGGTGGCGGTGATGACGGCGGGCCGGGTGGTCGAGACCGGGCCGCGTGACGCGGTGTTCGACGACCCGCAGCACGAGTACACCCGCAAGCTGCTCGCCGCGGTGCCCCGGATCCGCCCCGAGTGGGAGGCGGCCCGGCGGCACAACGCGGGGGCCCGGCTCGAGACGACCACGTCCACGCCCAGGGGAGAGTGACTCCGATGACCAGCACACCCAGCTTCGTGACCACCACGCCGCCCGGTCCGGCCGGAGAGCGACCGGTCGGGGCGGGCACCCGTCCGCCGCGGCTGTCCGAGCAGAGCACCGGCTTCCAGAGCTGGATCAGCCAGGGCTGGGAAGACCGCCCGGTGCCCGCCCCGGTGAACGCCGCCGCCGCGCAGGCCGCCGCCGACCACCGGGACCGCCTCAGCGCCGCGCTGCCCGGGCGCACCCTGGTGCTCGCCTCCGGCGCCGCCCGCAACCGCAACGGGGACGCCGACTACGCCTTCCGGGCCGACAGCGACTTCGTCTGGGCCACGAGCTGCCAGGCCGAGGGCTCGGTGCTGGTGATGACCCCGCACGGCACCGGTCACGACGCGACGCTCTACCTGCCCCCGCCCGCCCGGCCCGGTGAGAAGGACTTCTACGCCAGCGCCGCGCACGGCGAGCTCTGGGTCGGGCCCAGCGCCGGGCTCGCCGAGTGGGCCGCGGCTCTCGGGGTGAGGGTCCGTCCGGTCAGCGAGTTCGTCGCCCCCGACGGCGTCGACGAGGCCGAGACCGCCGAGGTGGCCTCCGACCTGCGCATGATCAAGGACGACTGGGAGATCGCCCAGCTCCGCGAGGCGATCGACGCCACCGTGGGCGGTTTCGCGGCGGTGGCCGGCGAGCTGCCGCGGGTGCTGGCCGAGAACCTCGGCGAGCGCTGGCTGCAGGGCACGTTCGACCGGCACGCGCGGACGTTCGGCAACGGCCCGGGCTACGCGACCATCGTGGGGTCCGGGCCGCACGCGCCGATCCTGCACTGGGTGCGCTGCGACGGCCCGGTCCTCCCCGGCGAGACGCTGCTGCTCGACATGGGGGTGGAGGCCGACTCGCTCTACACGGCCGACGTCACCCGCACGATCCCGGCGAGCGGGGAGTTCACCGGGATCCAGCGCGCCGTGCACGATCTGGTCGAGGCGTCGCACCGGGCGGGCATGGCCCAGGTGCGGCCCGGGGCCCAGTACTCGGACTTCCACTTCGCCTCGATGGAGATCATCGCCCGGGGTCTGCACGACTGGGGTCTGCTGCCGGTCTCGGTCGACGAGGCCCTGTCGCCGCAGGGGCAGCAGCACCGCCGCTACCTGGCCTGCGGCGTCGGGCACCACCTGGGTCTGGACGTGCACGACTGCGGGATGTCCGTCTACGACAAGTACCACGGCGCTCCGCTGCAGGCAGGCATGGTGCTGACCGTGGAACCGGGCCTGTACTTCCACGCCCACGACGAGACCCTCCCGCCCGAGCTGCGGGGTATCGGCGTGCGCATCGAAGACGACCTGCTCGTCACCCCGGGCGGCCACGAGGTGCTCTCCGGCGCGCTGCCGATCGACGCGGCGGGCCTGGAGAAGTGGACCCGGGAGCAGACGCGGTGACCCTGGCCCGTCCGTTCGCCCTGTCCGACGTCACCCTGAATCCCGGGGTGCAGTCGCGCGCGCAGGACCAGATGCTGCACCTGGCCCGGGTCTACCCGGTCGACCGGGTGCTGGCGGTGTTCCGCGCCAACGCCGGCCTCGACACGAAAGGCGCTCAGCCCCCGGGTAACTGGGAGGACTTCGGTCACCCCGACGAGCAGCCCTGGTCCGGGGCCGACTACCCGGGCGCCGGGGTGGCACCCACGGCGAGCCTGCTGCGCGGGCACTACGCCGGGCACTTCCTGTCGATGCTGGCCCTGGCCCACGCCTCCACCGGTGAGGCGGTGTTCCGGGAGAAGACCGGGGAGATGGTCGCCGGGCTGGCCGAGGTGCAGCGGGAACTGGCCGCCACCGGGCGGTTCAGTCATCCCGGTTTCCTCGCGGCCTACGGGGAGTGGCAGTTCGACCGGCTCGAGCACCTCGCGCCCTACGGTGAGATCTGGGCGCCCTGGTACACCACGCACAAGATCATGGCGGGGCTTCTGGACGCCCACGAGCACGTCGGTTCGCAGCAGGCCGTCGAGGTGGTCACCTCGATGGGGCACTGGGTCGTGCAGCGCATGGCCCGGCTGGAACGGGCCCAGGTGCAGAGGATGTGGTCGCTGTACATCGCCGGTGAGTACGGCGGCATGAACGAGAGCCTGGTGGCGCTGTACCGCGTCACCGGTGAGAAGTCCTTCCTCGAGGCGGCTTCGGCGTTCGAGATGGACAGCCTGCTCGACGCCGCCTCGTCCGGTGCGGACGTGCTCGACGGGATGCACGCCAATCAGCACCTGCCGATGCTGGCCGGGCACCTGGCGCAGTACCAGGCCACCGGCGAGAAGCGTTACCTGGAAGCGGTGGTCAACCTCTGGGAGCAGATCGTCCCGGGGCGCACCTTCGCGCACGGCGGCACCGGTGAGGGGGAGCTGTGGGGCCCGGCCGGGGTGGTGGCGGGATTCGTCGGGCGCCGCAACGCCGAGAGCTGTGCCGCCTACAACCTGCTGAAGATCGCGAAGGGCCTGTTCGGGCTGACGCTCGACGTGCGGTACGCGGACTACGCCGAGCGGGCCGGGCTCAACCACCTGGTGGGCGCGCGGGCCGACGTCACGTCCGACGTGAGCCCGGAGGTCGTCTACATGTACCCGGTCGACGCCGGGGCCGTGCGCGAGTACGGCAACGTGGGCACCTGCTGCGGCGGCACCGGCCTGGAAACCCATGTGAAGCACCAGGAATCGGTGTTCTTCGCGGCGCCCGGCGAGCTGTTCGTGCTGCAGTACGTGCCCTCGCGGCTGGAGTGGGCGGACGCGGGTGGCTCGGTCACGCTCGACACCCGGTACCCGCGCGAGGGGCAGGTGACGCTGACACTCGAGGTGTCCGGACGGCTCGACCTGCACCTGCGGATCCCGGAGTGGGCGCGGGGCCGTGAGCGGGTCGTCGCACCGGGTGCCGTGATCAGCCGGCCCCGGGCCGGGTTCGTCACGGTGTCCCGGGAGTTCAGCCCCGGCGACACGGTCGGCCTCGAGCTGCCGCTCCCGCTGCGGCTGGTGCCGGCGCCCGACGACCCGTCCCTCGTCAGTCTCGAGCTGGGCCCGACGGTGCTGCTGGCCCGCGACGACGCGACCACCACGCAGACGGTGGCCCCGGCGGCGCTGCGGCGGCTGGACGGCAGTCTCGACGGCTTCACCCGCGACGGTGATCTGGTCACGGTGCTCGGGCGCACGTTCGAGCCGGCCTGGTCGGGGGGCGATCATCGCTACCACCTCTACCTGCGGCTGGCCGATGAGCGGATCGCGTTCCTCGGCAGCGACTCCGGTGTCCCGAACCGGCACGACCAGCACGGGTGGTCGTTCCTCGGGGCGCTGTGGGGCGAGGGCGGCTACGGGTCGGTGGAGGACTTCTTCTCAGCGGTGCACCGGCACGTGATCACGGCGGCCCGGACCGGTCTGCTGAGTGGTGCCGAGCTGGGCGCGGTGCTCGGGGCGGCGGCGGAGAGCACGCTCGACGATCCGGTGGTGCGGCGGCGGGGCACGACCGACCCGCATCGTCCCGGCGGCACTCCCTTCGAGGGCGGCCGGGTGCGGCGGTCGGAGGAGCCGACGGAGGACGTGGTGGTCTGGGAGGTTCCGGACGACCTGCTGAGCGGTGAGGCGGCCCCGGTGATCCGGGTGGACGTCACGGGGGAGCGGGCCCCCTCGGGCTGGTACACCAGTGCCCCGGCGTGCGCGGCCACGGTGGTCTCGGCCGGGTCCGGCGTCACGGTGCTCGAGATCGCCGACGGAGACGCGTGGCGGACGGGGATCGGGCTCCCGGCGCTCGACGACGGGCGTCACCTGGTGCGGGCGCGGGCGAGCGACGGCCTGGGGCGCACGGTGTACGCCGAGCGCGAGGTCGCGGTCGACACCACGCCTCCGGTGCCACGCATTCGGGTGCGGTCGCTGGGCAGCAGCAGCGTGGAGGTGACGCTCGACGCGGTGGACGAGGTGTCCGGCGTGGACCGGATCCAGTGGCGCACGGCGGAGACCTTCTGGGGTGTCTACCAGGAGCCGTTCACCCGGGCCCTGCACGACCGGCCGCAGACGCTCGAGGTGACGGCCACCGACCGGGCCGGCAACGTGAGCCCGGTGCAGACGGTCGAGCTCCCGGCGATCGGGGCCTGAGCGCGGGTCCTGAGCGCGCGTCCTGAGCGCGGGTCCTGAGCGCGGGGCCTGAGCGGGGGCCCTGGACGCCGAGCCGGACCGCGGGGCGGACCGTGCGTGACCACCGGGGCGGATCCCTCGGTGATCAGGCACGTTCCGCCCTCGGCGTCGGCCGGTTCCCCTCCGGCACGGGCCGCCGCCGTTCGCGGCAACAGCCAATCGTGCAGGTCAGAGCCCGATCAAGGGCTGCGGACGATCTCGGACAGTCCCGGACGCCCTCCTGGGTTTGAACCGTGCGGGACGGGTTCGGGGCGGGGTCGGGACGGCTTCGGGACGGCTTCGGGACGGCTTCGGGACGGGTTCGCAACCGGCGGGCCGTTCGCCGGGGCACCGGGCCCGCCAAATCGCCCGCCGCGGGCCGTCGTGCTGGTTAGGGTGGACGCGTGTCCGAAAGTGAGCATTTGCCGGATTCCACCCGTCCGACGCGCGACCCGGGTGCGGCCACCACCTCGGACGAGTTCGTGCGCGCCCTGGCCTCGCTGCGGGTGGCGGCGGGGGAGAGCTACCGGGCCCTGCACCAGCGCACCGGCATCCCGTTGAGCACGCTCAACGACACTCTCAGCGGTCGGCGCAAGCCCCGCAACCCGGTGATCCGCCAGGTCGTGCAGGCCTACGCCGACGACGACGCGCAGGCCGCGGCGTGGCTGGAGAACTGGGCCGTGCTGATGGTCGACGAGTCACGGCCCGCCGACCCGGCCGGCTCTGCCGACGCGGCCGACCCCGCCCGGTCGGGGACGTCCGCGCCGTTGACCGGTGCGATGCCGGTGCTCCCCGCGTCCACCATCGCCCCCTCGGACACCCCGAACGCTCGGAAGACCCGGTCACGACTGTGGATCGTGGCCGCCGTCGCGGCGGCCGTGGTGGTGCTCGGCGCCGGCCTGGTCTGGCAGATCGGGCTGGCGGGCGACGAGCCGGGCGATCCGGGCCCCGACGCCGGGCCCGATGCCGCGGCGGTGCTCGACCGGGGCACCGAGCTGACCGTGTTCAACGTCGAGGAACCCTGCCGCGACCAGCGGATCGCAGCCTGTGCGCTGGGGCTCTACCGCAGTCCGTGGGAGCCGCGCAGCGCGGACAACCAGACCGGCCGGGTGTTTCACGAAGACGTGGTGGTGGCCGACTGCGTGATCGCGGACGGGCGGCTCATCACCGACGAGACCGGGGTGTCGACGCACCGCTGGTACCACGTGGCGGTGCCCGGGAGCGACGTCGTCGGGTGGCTGCCGGCCGTGCGCACCCGCACCGACGTGGAGGTGGCCGCGTGCCGGGCGTCCAGGCCCACGACGTCGTGAGGCGGGAGGGTCAGGGGGCGTTGTCGACGCACTGCTGCGACTTGGCACTGTCGTCGGGGTACATGAGCTGGCACTGCGAGACCATCTCGGACCGGCCCCGGTTGGTGTCGCTGTAGTTGGCGCGGCTGCCGGCCACCGTGACCGCGACCACCGTGACCGTGAGCATCACGCAGGCGAGCAGCAGCGACAGGATCAGCATCTTGCGGCGGTTGCGGTCGATGTAACGCGGCAGCGAGCGTGCCGCCTCGACCGGCCGTTTTCGACGTCGTGGGCGCTGCCGGGGCTGCGGCTCGTCGTACGTGCCCCAGCCGTCCAGGCTCTCGGCCAAGCGCTGCCTCCGTATACCGGGTGGAGAGACCGACGCGCCCATGGTCGGCCGTACCGCGTGTGAGCTGAGCAGTTGTCCTCCGGGCGGAGGAGTCGTGCCGCACGAACTGTCAGCCGGTCGGGGCAGAGGGCGACTTCAGTTCGGGTTCACCCCGATCCTCCCACGAACCGCTGGGCGACGCGCCGCAAAACGGACCACCCGAAAGCAGGCTTGCCGGTGTGCGCGAATCGTGATGCGCGGTGCGTGACACCTCGGGCACGCGGGGGTGGGCCGGGCCCGGTCGCGATCGACGAGGCCCGGCCACCGCCGCTGCCTGCCGCCATCACTGCCACCACCACCGCCTCAGCCGGCGCGGGTGCGGTGCAGCAGCCAGACGAAGTACGGCGCCCCGATGATCGCGGTGACCAGGCCGGCCGCTATCTCCGACGGGGCGATCAGCCAGCGGCCGATCGTGTCGGCCAGGCAGACCAGGATCGCGCCCAGCGCCACGGCCACCGGCACCGACCGCGAGTGCCGGCCCCCGGCCAGGGCCCGGGCGGCGTGCGGGGCGACCAGGCCGACGAAGCCGAGGGCCCCGACGGCGCAGGCCGCGGCTGCGGTGAGGAGCGCGGCCAGGGCGCAGAACGCGATCCGGGCCGCGGTGAGGCGCACGCCGAGCACGCGCGGCATGTCCTCGTCGAGCACGATCAGGTCGAGCGTGCGGGAGGCCCAGAGCGTGACCGGCAGGGCGATGGCCAGGCAGATGAGCACCGGCACGGACTGGTCGGTGCCCCGGCCGTAGGTCGAGCCGGACAGCCAGGTCAGGGCCAGGTTCAGGTCGTAGGGGGAGACCACCACCACGATCAGGGTGGTGACGGCCGTGGCCGCGGAGCTGACGCCGATACCGATGAGCACGAGCCGTTCCGAGGACAGCCCGCGGCCGGTCGCCCGGGTGCCGGCGGCGAGCCAGAGCACCAGCGCGAACGTGGCCAGGGCGGCGAGGGTGGCCAGGGCCATCATCGACCAGGTGCCCAGGTCGGGCAGGAGCAGCACGACCGCGACGGCGCCGAGCGAGGCGCCGGGGGTGACGCCGAGCAGGCCGGGTTCGGCCAGCGGGTTGCGGCACACGGCCTGCACGACGGCACCGGCCAGGGCCAGGGCGGCACCGCCGGCGAGGGCGGCGAGAACCCGCGGCCAGCGCTGGCTCAGGGCGAAGTCGACCTGGGGCCCGGCCGCGCCGCCGACCCAGTTGATCACGTCGCCGAGCAGGACGATCCGCTGTCCGAGCAGCATGCCGGCGATGAGGACCCCGACGAGGGCGACGACGAGCACGACCCACAAGCCGGCCACCCAGGTTCCGGAACGCACCGTGCCGTGGGCACCGCGCGTCCCCTGGCCGACCGCGCCCCCGCGCAACTGACGGGCGAGCCAGACCAGCACGAGGGCGCCCGAGAGCGTGGTGACGACACCGGTCGGGATGATGATCGAGACGTCGGCGGAGACGAACAGGCGCAGCACGACGTCGGCCGAGACGACCACCAGGGCACCGAGGAGCCCGGCCAGCGGCAGCAGCACGACGTGCTTGCCCAGGCCCGGCAGCTTGCGGGCGGCGAACCGGGCGGCCACGCCGGCGCTCAGGCCGACGAAGCCGATCGGGCCGGTGACGGTCACGGCGATGGCGGCCAGCAGCACCGACAGCAGCACCGCGAGCACCTGGGTGCGGCGCACGTCGATGCCGAGGACCCGGGCCGAGTCCTCGCCCAGGGCCAGCACGTCGAGGCGGTGGGCGAGCAGCAGCAGACCGGCGATGCCGAGCAGGATGACCGGGATCGCCATCTTCACCTGGTGCCCGCCGGACTGCACGGTGGTGCCGCTCTGCCAGGCGAACAGACCGGTCGTCTGGGTCGAGAACAGCATCAGCAGCACGTAACTCAGTGAGCTGAGGGCCAGTGCCATGGCGGAACCGGCCAGCACCAGACGGGTCGGGCCGTTGTCGCCGCCGTGTGAGATGACCAGAACGGCTGCGGCGGCGGCACATCCACCGACGAAGGCGACCAGGCCGTCGAGGTAGAACGGCAGGCTGACGCCGAACGCGGCGACGGCGACGACGGTGAGGTAGGCGCCGGCGTTGACCGCGAGGGTGTCGGGCGAGGCCAGCGGGTTGCGGGCGACCGACTGCAGGGTGGTGCCGGCGACGCCCAGGGCCAGGCCGACGAACACGGCGGCACCCAGGCGGGGCAGACGGCTGGCGACGAGAACGGCGCTGGCGTCGGACTGGTCGTGGCCGAGCACCCCGCGCAGCAGTTCACCGAGGCCGAGGTCGGCGGTGCCCTGGGTCAGGTGCACCGCGGAGAGCGCGGCGAGCGCGGCCAGGCCGATCACGAAGACGCCGACGGCGGCCGTGATCGGCACGGGGGACGCGGGTCGCCCCGGGGACGCGGAGGGCGTCCCCGGGGCGGCGGTGCGGGTCTGGGTCACTGCGGTGTGATCAGCCGGCGGCGGTGACGTTCTCGACCAGCGTGTCGATGTACGCCGCGCCGGACTTCGGGCCACCGAACATCCAGATGCCGTCGGTGATCGGCTTCACGTTGCCGGCCTTGACGAAGTCGAGCTTCTTCCAGATGGCGTTGTCCTCGAGGGACTTCACGAACGAGTCGGCCGGGGCGCCGCCCTGCACGTACAGGAAGCTCGTGTCGGCGTTCGAGATCTTGGTCAGGCCCTCGACGTCGATCGTGGCCAGGCCGTAGTCGGCGTCGCCGCCGGTCGTGTACTGGTTGTCGAGGCCGATCTCCTTGGCGACGGCGCCGAAGTACGAGGTCGGCGTGTACATGCGGATCGTGACGGTGCCGGACTGCACCCAGCCGTCGGCCTGCACGAACGGGGCGCCGGTCTTGCCCGCGGTCTCCAGGGCCTTCTTGCCCTCCTCGACCTTGGCGTCGAACTCGCTGAGCAGCGCGGTCGCCTCGGTGGTCCGGCCGGTGGCCTCGGCCAGCGTGTTCACGGTCGTGCGCATGTAGCCGATCGCGTCGGCGCCGTCGGAACCCTTGAGAACGACCACGGGGGCGATCTTCTCGAGGGATTCGTAGACCTTGTCGGTGAGACCGGTGACGGCCACGATCAGGTCGGGGTCGAGCGCGGAGATGGCGTCGGTGTTCGGGGTGCCGCGCACGCCGACGTCCGGGGTCTCCTTGTCGAGGGGCATGACCGTGTCGTAGATGTTGTAGTTCTCGACGTCGGCGGCGCCGACCGGGGTGACGCCCAGGGCGAGCAGGTTCTCGGTGAGGCCCCACTCCAGCGAGACGACCTTGGTCGCGGGCGCGTCGAGCTCGACGGTGCCGCGCTCGTCGGTGATCGAGACCGGGCCGGAGGCGGCCGCGGAGGTGGTGGACTCGCTGGAGGAGCCGGTCGACTCGGTGGTGCCGCAGGCGGTGAGCAGCAGCGCCAGGGCCGCGGTGGTGGTCGCGGCCAGCGTCAGTGCGCGGCGGGGGCGGGTGAACATGCTTCGTCCTTCGTGATGTGGATGATTACAGGCTGGGCAGGCGTGAGAGCCGTTGCGTGTGACGGCCGACCGGCTTGGTGTGCACACCGCCGTATTCGTCGATCTGCACGTCGATGCGCAGGCCGTAGACCTCGCTGAGCAGGTCGGCGGTGAGGACCTCGGCGGGGGTGCCGGTGGCCCGCACGACCCCCGAGTGCAGCAGGACCACCTCGTCGGCGACGGCGGCGGCCTGGTTCAGGTCGTGCAGCACCACGCCGATGGCGACGCCGTGCTCGTCCGCGAGATCTCTTGTGATGTCGAGGATCTCGATCTGGTAGCGCAGGTCGAGGAAGGTGGTCGGCTCGTCGAGCAGGACCACGCCGGTGTCCTGGGCCAGGCAGGTGGCCAGCCAGACGCGCTGCAGCTCACCGCCGGACAGTTCGTCCACCGGGCGCTCGGCCATGGCGGCGACGCCGGTCAGTTCCAGGGCCCGCTCGACGACGGCGGCGCCGTCCTCATCACCGGAGCCGAAACGGCCGCGATAGGGATGACGCCCGTACCCGACGACGTCCTTGACCCGCACCCCACCGGGGGTGGGGCGGGACTGGGTCAGCAGCGTGACGCGGCGGGCGAAGTCCTTGGGGTGCAGCGTGCGCGCCTCGACGCCGTCGCCCAGGGTGACGGCGCCCGCCTGCGGGGTGTGGAGCCGCGCCAGCGAGCGCAGCAGGGTGGACTTGCCCGAGCCGTTCGGGCCGATCAGTGCCGTGACCCGGCCCGTGCGCAGGCTGATGCCGGCCGCCCGCACGACGGTCTTGCCGTCGTAGCCGAGGGTCAGATCTGCGCCGGTCAGCGCCGGTGCGGGTAAGGGCAGGCTCACGAAGGTGAGGCTAACCTATGCCGCTGCCGGTGATGTTGGGGGTGGGGCGTTCAGCCGAATTGTTTTGTGGCCTTACAGCTCCGGCACAGGCATCGTGACCGTCGGGTCGAGCCGGAACGGAACACACCCCCCTATACCGATCGGGTATAGGGGGGTGTGTTGCGCTCAGGCGGAAACGGGGTGCGGCTCGGCTGGGAACGGCGCGCAGTGCGGCCGGAACGGGGTGCGGCTCGGGTGGGGGATGAGGTGCAGTGCGGCCGGAACGAGGTGCGGCTCGGTCGGGGGATGGGTGCGGCTCGGTCCGGGCACGGGTGCGCCTGGGTCGGGAACACGGGTGCACCGGGGCCGCGAACGGGTCGCAGCACCGGGCGGGCCGAGCTACACCCGGAAGGCCGACATCGCGCTCTGCAGCTCACCGGCGATCGCCGCCAGCTGCGCGGCCGACGCCTGCGTGGCCTGGGCCCCGTTCAGCGTGGTGTTGGCCGAGGAGTGCACGCTGGTCAGGCCGTGCCCGATCTGGTCGGCTCCGCCGGCGGCCGTGGTCAGGTCGGCGGCCATCGTGCTGGTGGTCACCGACTGCTCCTCGACAGCCGTGGCGATGGTGGTCTGGTACGAGTTGATGTCGCCGATGACCTGGCTGATCCGGCCGATCGACTCGACCGCCACCGAGGTGTCGCTCTGGATCGCCTCGATGCGCTGCGAGATGTCCTCGGTCGCCCGGGCGGTCTCCTGCGCCAGCTGCTTCACCTCGTCGGCCACCACCGCGAAGCCCTTGCCGGCGTCACCGGCGCGGGCGGCCTCGATGGTCGCGTTGAGGGCCAGTAGGTTGGTCTGCTCGGCGATCGACGTGATCAGCTTGACCACGTTCCCGACCTCGCTGGAGGAGGCCCCCAGCCGGATCATGATCTCGGACGCGTCCGCCGCCACGGTCACGGCCTGGGCCGCCACGCCCGCGGCATCCTGGGCGCTGGAGGAGATCTCGCGGATGGACGCGCCCATCTGCTCGGCTCCCGACGCGACCGCCTGGACGTTCGTGGCCACCCCGGTCACCACGTCCCCCATCCGGTTCACGCTGTCGCTGGTGGTGTGCGCGCTCGTCGACATCGCCGAGCTGGAGCGCTCCAGCTCGCCCGAGTGCTGGGCCAGGGCCTGGCTGCTCGTGGCCAGGGTGCCGAGCGTTGCGCGCATACGCCGCACCGCCTCGGACAGCGCCTCGCCCATCCGGCCGACCTCGTTGCGCAGACCGAGGTGGATGTCCTGGGTGAGGTCGCCCGAGGCCACCGCCTCGAGCACGCTCCGCAGGCGGGCCAGCGGAACGGTGATGCTGCGCGCGACCACCGTGGACAGGCCGACCGCGATCGCGATGGCCAGGGCCAGGGTGAGGATCAGCACCAGGCGGCTGCGGCCGAAGGTGTCCGACGCCGCGTCCACGTTGGTCTTCGCGGCGGCGGTGGACATCTCGGTGAGACCGGCCAGGTCGTCGAGGGTCTGCGCCATCTGCGGGTTGATCTCGTTGGTGGAGTAGTCCTGCCACTCCTTGGTGCGGCCCGCGGCATTGAGTTCCTCGGCGTGGTCGCGCATCTCGAGGTAGGTCTGCCAGTTGCCCGCGAAGGCCCGCATCTTCTCGCGCTCGGCGGTGGTGACCGGCTGCGCCTCGAAACTCGTGATCGCGGAGTCGATGACGGTCAGCATCTCGCTGAACTGCTTCAGGTAGTCGTTCGTGGTGGGCGCGTCCAGCGACGTGCTCGCCTTCAGCGACGCCCAGCGGGCCTTCCACACCATCTCGCGCACCGTCGCGATGTCCTGAGCCGGCTGGTACGAGCTGGTGTAGATGGCCGAGCTGTTCTTCGCCAGGTTGCTCATCGACAGCAGGCTGATCCCGGCGCTGAGCACGGTCACGGCGAGCGCCACCGTCACCACCAGCAGGATGCTCGTGCGGATGCTCAGCGAACCCAGCAGGTTCCGTCCGTGGTTCTGCCTCTTGCCCATCTTCCCCGCCTTCAACGTTTCGTGAGCCTTCAAGCAAGTCTCGTCGAACGCGGTTCTGATCTTGATCGTGACAGGGGCGACACCTTGAGGGCGGGGACGGTGAATTTCCCGCCCGGCGGCGATTCAGCGACGAACGGTGAGGTGCCGGCGTACGAACCGGCCCACGTTCTCCAGGGCGGCGTCGGCGGGACCGCCGTCACCGAACCGGTTCTGGAACACGTGCGGGGCCCGGGCCGTGACCTCGAGCGTCACGTCGACATCGTCGGCCGCGGCCCGGGCCGCCAGGCGCACCGCGTCGTCGAGCAGCAGTTCGCTCGAGCCGACCTGGATCAGCAGGGGCGGGAGGCCCCTCAGGTCGGCCGTCCAGACGCTGGCCCGGGGGTCGTGCGGGTCGGAGGTGTAGAGCGCGCCGAGCGTGGCCAGGGCCTCGGGGGTGAAGATCGGGTCGATACCGACCCGGGTGCGCATGGACTCGCCGCTGTGGGTGAGGTCGGCGTACGGCGAGAACACGAAAGCCGCCGCGGGAAGCGGGAGTCCGGCGTCGCGAGCCCCGACCAGGGTGGCGATGGTGAGCCCGCCGCCGGCCGAGTCGCCGCCGATCACGAGCCGCGAAGGGTGGACGTTCCGCACGAGCTCGCGGTAGGCGGCCAGGGCGTCGTCGGTGGCCGCGGGGAACGGGTGCTCCGGGGCGAGGCGGTAGTCCGGGGCGACGGCCTCGGTGCCGGTCTGCCGGGCGATGGCGGTGGTGAAACCGGCGTAGGCCGCCGGACTTCCGAGTCGGTAGCCCCCGCCGTGCAGGAACAGGAGGGTGCCGCCGGTGGCGCCGGTGCGGATCTCGAGGGCGGGGCGGCCACCGAGTGTGGTGGTCCGGGTGGTGACGCCCGCGGGCAGGTCCCGGTGGATCAGCTGGTCGTAGGAGGTGCGCTGGTCCGCGAGGGTGGGGTCGATGGTCATGCCGGCTCCGGTCGCTCGTCGCAGTCGACTCCATGGAAAGATGCTTCCAGGGAATCTATCGTGACGGGAGCAACCAGCTTCCCGGGAACTAGATTCCCAGGAATTTAAAGAGGTGTGCGTGAGCCAGGCCACAGAGATGTTCTTCGACTTCGTCCGGGTGGAGACGCGGCTCTACAACACCGCCGACGCCCGGCTGCGCGACCGGCACGGGCTCACGCTCGGGCAGTTCCAGTTGCTGCACATCATCGACTCCACCGAGAACTGCCGGGTGCTCGACGTCGTCCAGGCGATCGGCATCACGGTGGGTGCCGCGAGCAAGGCGGTCGACCGGGTGGAGGCCGCCGGCCTGTGCGCCCGGGCGGCCAACCCGGGCGATCGTCGCTCGTCGATCCTGACGCTCACCCCCGAGGGGGCCGAGCAACTGAAGACGGCCCGCCCGGTGCTGGAACGCGAACTGACCGCCCTCACCGCCGACGTCGCCCCGCTCGACGAACTGGCCCGGGCCGCCGGGGTTCTCGCCGCGCTCCGGGCGTCGCTGGAGAAGCTGGGCTGAGACTCAGGCGCTCGGGTCCCACGCCACCAGCTGGTCGATGACCGTGACGTCACCCGTCACCTGCAGGGCGTCGAGTTCCAGCCGGCCGTAGCAGAAGAGCTGCAGGTCGCTGGCGGTTCCCCGCACGGAGACGTCGGGGGTGGAAGCCGGGAGGTCGAGCCGGTCGGCCCGGACCCCGTCGGCGCCCAGCGTCACGCGCCAGGAGCTGCCCTCGGTGGCGTGGTAGTCGAGCACCGCGGGCCGGTGGGGCCACGGCGTGGTGTTGGCACAGATGGTGAACTGGAACTCCTCGACCCCGTCGAGCGCCACCTCCGACGGCAGCGGCTTCCCGGGACCGACGGTGAGCTGCGCGTCGTAGGCGTGCACCGAGATCTCCTGCAGCTGGTGCCGGGCCACCGCACCGGACGTCCGCGGCGACTGCGAGTCGCCCCACCAGGTCCAGCAGGGCGCCGAGGGCCCCGCGGCCGCCAGCGCGTCGATCTGCTGCTGCGCGCCCTCGGCCAGCCAGGCCACCAGTTCGGCGCGGTCGGAGGGCATGGGCGGGATGTCGTCGGGGACGACCAGGCCGGTCGCGTCCGGGCCCGCGGCCACCGTCGCGGCCCAGCACCGGCGGCGCTCACCGATGTGCCGGGCCAGGTCGGACAGCGTCCAGTCGGGGCAGGTCGGTACCCGCACCTCGAGATCGGGGGCGGCGGCGATCGCCGCCCGGAAGTCCGCGGAGCGCTCGCCGAACAGGCGCAGGAGTTCCGAGAACGGCAGAGGTGTGTGCACCGGAGCTGTTTACCAGCGAGATGCTCACGCCGCAACGAATTTGAGCACCGCGGCCAGACGGACCCGGGTCTCGTCGGGCAGGCCCCGGATCGGCCGGGGCAGGCTCGGCCGGGTGACCAGCTCCAGGTGCTCGGCGATCGCCGCGATCACCCGGTAGCTGCCGTGCTCGGCGAACAGGTCCCACAGAGGCTGGAGCCGAGCCGATTCTCTCAGGGCGGCCGGGTGGTCCCCGGCCCGGGCCGGCCGGGCGATCCCCTGGGCGAGAAGGGGCAGGGTTCCCCCGATCGCCGAGAACCACGCGTCACACCCCTGTGCCAGGCCGGTCGCGGCGGCCGCGTCACCGGAGATTCCCAGTGTGATCCCCGAAGGCAGAAGCCCTTTCAGCTCAGGCACCCGGGAGGCCGCCGCCGGCGGGATCTTGATCGAGGCCACGTTCGGCAGCGCCGCGATCGCCGCGTAGAGCTCGTCGGTGAACGTGACGTGCGTGGTGGCCGGGTTGTCGTAGACCGCCAGGGGCACCGACAGCTCGCGCGTGACGTCCTCGAACAGACCGAACACGTCGTCGGGCGTGAGTGGCTGGTAGGACACCGGGGCGAGCAGAACACCGGCGGCACCGGCGTTCTGGGCGTCCTCGGCGTGTTCCAGCACGGCCCGGGTGCTGAGGGCGCCGATACCCACGGCGACCGGGATCGACCCCGCGTTCTCCACGGTGAGCCGGGCGACCCGGGCCCGCGAGGCCCGGTCGAGGTAGACGTACGACCCCGTCGACCCGAGGGCCGTGATCGAGTCGACCGACGCGTCCACCAGCCGTGCCGTCAAACCCGCGTGGGCGACCTCGTCGACGCCCTCCCGAGTCAGAGGTGTCAGCGGGAAAGCGCTCAGCCCCGTGAACATCTCACCTCCCCTGGAACATCGTGTAGGCGAGAACGGCCAGCCCCACGACCACGAGCGCCGCGATCACGGCCGAGACGATCTTCGCGACGCTGTACGGCCGGTCGCCGATGACCTCACCCGTGCGCGCGTTGATCATCACCTGCCAGGTCTTGTTGTCGAAGCGGTAGGCGGCGAGCCAGACCGGCAGCAGCAGGAGCTTGAACGTGATGGCGTTCCACTGGGTGTCCATCGAGGTGACCCGCTGTTCGTCACCGCCGATGTCGTCACGGCAGTCCCGCTCGATCTGCCGCTCCGCGATCTGCTTGAACTGCTCCAGGCCGGCCGGCGGCTCGACCTCGTAGCGCAGCGTCTGGTAGCCCGCCAGGAACTCCGGCTGGTAGGGCACGGCGGCCGGGATGTCCCACGGCTCAAGGGCTTCCACCCGCTTCGAGGGCAGGCGGGTGACGGCGGGGACCAGGATGTCGTCGAAGATCCGCTCGACCTGCCCGTAGGCCGGCCACCAGCGGATCTTGCGCACCTGACGCTCCTGCTCCTCGCCGTCGGAGTCGCGGTAGGTCTCGGTCTCGTAGTAGTAGTCGCCGCGCTGACCGTGGTACATGGTCATCGTGTCGCTGTCGTAGGTCCAGTACGGCAGGTACGTGCCCTGGATACCCTCGCGGGCGGCCAGCGACTTCAGCGAGTTGGGCGCGAACCAGCGGCTTCTCACCCAGGCCTGCAGCAGATCCATGGCCTTGTCCGAGGCGATCGCGAACGGCAGCACGCCCTCGGGCGTGATCATGATGTCCGTGTTCGCCTCGACCACGATCGCGGCGCCGCAGAACGGGCACGCGTCGGAGAGCTTGTCGGTCTCCGTGCGCGCCCCGCAGCCGGTGCAGGTCACCGTGTGCGCGGCGATCTGCGACACCGGCATGCTCTGCGCCGTAGCCATCCACAGGTCGTAGTCGTGTTCGCGCACCACCCGGTTCTCGTCGCGCGCGACCTCCTGCTCGAACCCGCAGTACGGGCACTTGAGCGCGGTGGTGCCGGGCGCGAACGTGAGCCGCGCGCCGCACGAGGCGCACGGGTACTGCTGCTGGGTGTACTGCTGCTGGTCCGTCATCCCTGACCTGGCTCTAGATCGTCGGTGGCTTGGAAATCTACTGCGGGGGCAGCGGCGGCGGACCCTGGGTGAGGAACCGGGAGACCTCGGGAACCGAGGCGGCCGGCGTCCATTCGCCCATACCCGCCTTCCAGACCAGGGTGGTGCCCGACAGTGCGCCGGAGGAGGCCTGCGCCTGCAGCCCGGCCTCGTCGAGCGGCCCCTGCTGGGCACCGTTCACGGCGATGTACCACTGGGCGGCGACGGGCAGCGGGGGAGGACCGGCCGGTTGGTGCTGAGGCTGAGCCTGCGCCTGGGGCTGCTGATACATCGCGGCGGCGGCCTGCTGACCCAGCCCGACACCCAGCCCGATCCCGAGAGCGTCACCCGCACCACCCGGGTTGTTCGACGCGTTCTCGATCGCGTTCGCCGTCTGGAACTGCGTGTACTTGTTCAGGTCGCCGAGCACACCCATCTGGGTGCGCTTGTCCATCGCGGCCTCGACCTCGGGCGGGAGGGAGACGTTCTCGATGATGAACTTGGGGATCGCGATTCCCGAGGGCGCGAGCTCCTCGGTCAGCGTGCCGGCCAGGCGCGCGGCGATGGCCTCCTGGTTCGCGGCCAGGTCGAGCACGGCCACCTGGGCGTGCGCCAGGGCACCCGCCAGCCGGCCCACGATCATCTGCCGCAGGTATTCCTTGACCTCGTCGGTCTTGAAGAGCCCGTCGGTGCCCACCAGCTCCTTGAGGAACAGGCCGGGATCGACCACGCGCGCCGAGAACCCACCGAACGCCCGCACCCGCACCATGCCGAAGTCGGCGTCACGCAGCATGATCGGGTTCTGCGTGCCCCACTTCAGCTCGGTGAACTGGCGGGTGCTGACGAAGTAGACCTCGGCCTTGAACGGCGAGTTGAAGCCGTACTTCCAGCCCTTGAGGGTGCTCAGGACCGGCATGTTCTGGGTCTCGAGCGTGTGCGTGCCCGGGGTGAACACGTCGGCGATCTGGCCCTCGTTGACGAAGACCGCGGTCTGGGACTCCCGCACGACGAGCTTCGCGCCCATCTTGATCTCGTTCTGGTAGCGCGGGAAGCGGTACACCATCGTGTCGCGGCTGTCGTCCAGCCACTCGATGATGTCGATCAGCTCGCCGCGGATCTTGTCGAACAGGCCCACCGTGCTCCTCCTTGGCTCGTCGGTGCCCCTGGCCGGGTCGGTCCGTGACCGGCCGGCCGGGTGCACACGTCCCCTCGCGGGGATCTTGCACCAGACAGACGACGACCCGTGCGCCGACGTTGCACCACTCGGCGAAGAGGCTACGGGCTGCACCCGAGGGCAGCCGGGAGGGGCACGCTACTCGCCGGAATCCAGGGCCTCGGTGACCGCGGTCCGCAGGGTCCTGGCGCTCAGGTCGTCCACCGTCGTCCCGTTCACCCGTGCGGCCGGGGTGGTGGTGACGGTGGACGCCGTGGTCGCCTCCGTGGCCCAGTCGCCGTAGGTGAGGCTCGAGATCGCGGTGCTCACCGCGTCCTGGCTCGCGCCGGCCTCGACGGCGTAACCGATCAGGGCGTCGTCGGTGAGGTCGTCGCCCTGGTGCTCGAGGAGCAGCTCGTGGAAGGCCGGGAAGGCGTCGGGGTCGGCGTTCACCACGGCGGCCGCGGCGTTGACGGCCTTCAGGCCGGCGGAGGTCTCGTCCTGGTCGGCGGTGGTCCCGGTGGTCTCGCTGTCGGCGTCGTCCGTGGAGAGCAGGTGGTAGTGAACCTGCACGTCGCCGTCCTCGGCCCAGGTGGCGAGCTGCTCGCGGGCGGACTTCTCGAACGTGGCCGAGTCCTTCGACGCGTAGTCCTCGTAGAGGTCGATCGTGACGGCGGCGGTCTCGTCACCCACCACGACCGAGTTGTCCGGCCCGATGTTGGACGGCGTGGTCGTCGCGGCCGTCTCCGTCGCCTCCTCGCCGGGCCGGCGGTCGGACCAGTAGAGGAACCCGCCCAGGACCACCACGAGCACCAGCACGACCGCGGTACCGACCCGGACCGCCTGCCGGGTGGCCTTCTCCCGCGCCACCCGCAGCCGTTCCTGCTCCATCTTCTGCCGCCGCGCCTCACGGGTCGCACGTCCGCTGGTCATGGTTCCTCTCCTCCGTCGGGGGAGGAACCGTAGGGCGGCGGGCTGTGCGGAACCCGTGAGGAACATATGAAAACGGTCGGGGAGCGATCCCGGGGGCCGGCCACCGCACCACCCGGGTCTCCGGGGTGCCGCCGATCGGGACCGCCGACGGACCGCCGACGCACCGGACGCGATCACCGTGCCCGGATCGTCCGGCCGGTCAGGGCACGGCGATGTCCAGCGCCGTCCAGGCGAGGGCCGTCGCCGCGTCGAGCAGAGCCTTCTCGGCGTCCGCCCCCACGCAGTGCGCGGCGAACTCGGGCTGGTGGTTCAGGGCCGTTCCCGAGTTGATGCCGATGTACGGGTGGATCGCGGGCACCACCTGTGACACGTTGCCCATGTCGGTCGACGCGCGGTTCATCCTGCGCGCGGGGGAGTGCTCGTCGAACACCCGGCCCAGCTGCCGGGCGTTGCGCCGGTACGCCTCCAGCGCCGGGGTGAAGGTGCGGAACTCGGCGTAGGGCTTGCTCTCCGGCTCGATCTCCAGGGTGGCGCCGGTGGCCAGCGCTCCCGCCTCGAAGCAGCGCCGGACCTTCTCCTCGGTCTCGGTCAGCTGCTGGAGGGACGACGCGCGCACGTACCAGCGCCCCTCGGTGTGGGCGGGGATCGCGTTGGGTGCCTCGCCACCGTTGGTCATCACGCCGTGCACCCGCACCGTCGGCGGAAGCTGTTGCCGCAGAAGGCCGATCGCGACCTGGGCGACGGTGAACGCATCGGCCGCGTTGACGCCGTGCTCCGGGTAGGCCGCCGCGTGCGCGGCCTTGCCCCGGTACGACACGTGCGAGTGCGACACCGCGAACGGCTCGGCCTCGGCCACGTCGACCGGCGCCGGGTGGGCCATCATCGCCAGGTCGAGCCCGGCGAAGGCGCCCCGCTCGAGCAGCTCGATCTTGCCGCCACCACCCTCCTCGGCCGGCGTGCCGTACACCTCGATGGTCAGACCCGCCGCGTCGGCCAGCGGGGCCAGGGCCCGCGCCGCGCCGACGGTGATCGCCGAGATCAGGTTGTGCCCGCAGGCATGCCCCAGCCCGGGCAGCGCGTCGTACTCGGCGCACAGGCCGAGCCGGAACGGGCCGCTGCCGTACGTGGCCAGGAACGCCGTCTCCAGGCCGAGATAGGCCGGCGTCACGTCGAAACCGGCCTCGGACAGCGCCTCGGCCACCCAGCGCGACGCCCGGTGCTCCTGCCAGCCGGTCTCCGGGTTCGCGTGCAGCAGCTCGGACAGCTGGATCAGCCGCCCGGCGTCCCGCGAGACCCCGGCCGCGGCAGCATCCTTACTCATCGCCCGGAACCCCGTACGACGGCGCCGACTCCGGGTTCAGCCCCCGCGTCACGTAGGCGTCGCGCTGCGGCATCCACACCTCGAGCAGCGCTCGCAGATCCTCCAGCGGGGTGTCGCTCCAGTCGACGCGCAGGTCGGTCTCGCGCCAGGCGACCTGCCGCACCACCGACAGCCCGGCCGAGCGGATCGGCCCGGCCTCACCACCCGCGGCCAGCCCGGCCTCCAGCGCGAGCAGCAGACGGGACTCGAGCTCACCGGACGACTGCTCGAAAGCCTGCGCCACCGCGGAGATCACGGAGGTGGAGGCCAGCAGGTTGCCCGCGGCCACCACCCGGTCGCCGACGACGGTGTGATGCACCCCCAACGTTCCGGCGCCGGAGAACGCGGCGCCCGGCCCGTCGAGCCCCAGCACCGTGAGCTGGCGGTGCTCGATGTGCTCGCGGTCGGTGACCACCCGCGAAAGGGCTTCGGGAGCCGGGAGACCCGAGTCCAACGCGTCGAGGAGCGCGGTTCCCAGGCGCGGGTCGGTGACGTTCTGCGAGGAGGCCCCGCCCACTCCCGCCCGCAGGTGCACGCAGCGGGCCGCGACCGCGGGGGACGACGAGGTCACGGCGATCCCGACGGCGCCGGAGGGGTCGGTGGCCAGCACGGAGAAGGTCATGAGGGGATCACCGCGATCGCGTCGATCTCGACGAGCCACTCCGGGCGGGCCAGGGCCGAGACCACGATGCCGGTGGAGATCGGGTGCACGCCCTTGGTGTGCCGGCCGATGGCGCGGTAAACCGTTTCGCGGTAACGCGGATCGACGATGTAGATGGTGAGCTTGACCAGGTGTTCCATCGTGGCGCCGGCCTCGTCGAGCAGCATCGCGATGTTGGCCATGGCCTGCTCGGTCTGCACGCCGACGTCACCGATGCCGACCGACTCGCTGGTGTCGAGGTCCTGCCCGATCTGCCCGCGCACGTACACGGTGTTGCCCGCGACGACGGCCTGGCAGAGGTCGTTGTCGAGGTTCTGCTCGGGGTAGGTGTCCTTGGTGTTGAAGGGCCGGATCCGTCGGTGGCCACCCGCGACAATCATGACTTCTCCTGGTAAGAGACGTAGTTCAGCTGCGTGCCGATGTGACCCGCGACGTGCTTGGCATCGTGCCACACACCCCAGATGAAGCTCGACCCGCGCCGCGAGAGCCACGGCAGGCCCACGAAGTAGACGCCGGGCTCGGCCGAGACGCCACGACGGTGAACGGGTTTGCCGGAGTCGTCCACGGCGTCGCCGACCTGCAGCCAGCTGTAGTCGGTCTTGAAGCCGGTGGCCCAGACGATGCTGGTGATCCCGGCCGCCACCAGATCCAGTGAGCGCAGCGGATTCTGGGCGTCCAGGGGCAGATCGCCGAGCACGTGCGCCTGGGGTTCCTCGGGCAGGTCGAGCCCGTTGCGGGCCACGTACGCGTCGGCCGCCCGCAGCAGGGCCAGCATGTTCGCGTCCCCGGCGGCCACATTGTCGGCGAGGTCCCCGCGGAAGGTCACCACACCGTCCTCGAGCGAATCGGTCAGCCCCACCAGGCGGATACCGCCGAGAGCCAGTTCGCGGAAGTCGACGGTGTGCCCGCCGCGCGCGCCGCTGACGGCGATCGTGACGTGCTCGGCCCCGGCGGCCGGGGTCTCCAGGTCCCACAGGCCGAGAACGCCCAGCCACCAGACGAAGTCGCGGTTGCGGTAGCGCCGCGGCGGCCGGTCGTGCGGCCCGACCGAGAGGTACACCTGGCGCCCGGAACGCTGCAGCTCGTCGGCGATCTGGACGCCGGACGAGCCCGCGCCGACCACCAGCACGTTGCCCTCGGGCAGCTGCTGCGGGTTGCGGTACGAGCTGGAATGAATCTGGTGCACGGCCCCGGTCGGCACGATCGGTGGGAACACCGGGGTCTGGAACGGGCCGGTCGCGGCCACGACGTAGCGGGCACTGACGGTGCCGATGGAGGTCTCGGCCGTGAAACCGGGCTCGCCGTCGTTGCGCCGGACGGAGGTGACCTCGACACCGGTGCGCACGGGCAGGTCGAACTTGGCCGCGTAGGCCTCGAAGTACTCGGCCACCTGCTCCTTGGTGGCGAAGCCGTCGGGCTCGACGTCGGCGAACTCCAGGTTCGGGAAACGGTCGTGCCAGACCGGGCCGTTCGCGACCAGCGAGTCCCAGCGCTCGGAACGCCAGCGCTCGGCGATGCGGCCGCGCTCGAGAACGAGGTGCTTCACCCCGGCCTGGGTCAGGTGCTCGCTCGTGGCGACACCGGCCTGGCCGGCGCCGACGACGAGAACCTCCACCTCGTGGTGGGCCATTTCGTCTCCAAGCTCTGAGGGGAAGGACGTGCTGGAGCCGGGGGCGGCGCGATCGGCACCCGTCCCACCGGTTCCCGATCAGCGTAGGAGCGCTTTCTGGCGGAGTAAAAAATGAATTCGGCAGGGAAGTAGATCGGTGGAAGTGATGAAGCGGCGCCGATAACGAGATGGAAACATGCCTGAAACCCGGCCGTTCGCAGGCAAGCACAGGCGTGCGGCCGCGGGAGCGCGGCATCGGCTGAGCTGATGCAGATGGCCTATGGTGTTCTGATTCAGCCGCCCTACTGCGCTGATCGACGCCCGCAAGGAGTGCCATGGCCCGCAAGCCGGACATCACGCTCGCGCAGCTGCGCTACTTCGTCGAGGCCGCGAGCTGCCTGAGCATGACCCAGGCCGCCACCAGCCTGCTGGTGGCGCAGTCGGCGGTGTCGTCGGCCGTGGCGCAGCTCGAGAGTCAGGTCGGGGCGCAGCTGTTCATCCGGATGCGCTCGAAGGGGCTGGCGCTCACCCCGGCCGGGCAGCAGCTGCTCGGCGACGCCCGTGCGGTGCTGGGCACGCTCGACGAGGCGCTCGACGCCGCGCGCGGCATGGACGAGCAGGTCCGCGGCACGATCCGGATCGCCTTCTTCGTCACCCTGGCGCCGTTCCTGCTCGCCGACGTGATGGCGCTGCTGGCCGAGCGGCATCCCGGGCTCGACGTCGACGTGATCGAGGTGGACGCCGACGAGGCCCGCGAGGCACTGCGCTCCGGCCGCGCGGAGATGGCCGTCAGCTGGGACTTCGCGTTCGGCGAGGAGATGCGGCGGGAGATCGTCACCACGGTGCCCCCGCACGTCGTGCTGCCGGCCGGGCACCCGCTGTCGGCGCGCCGCCGGGTGCCGCTGCGGGAACTGGCGCACGACAAGATGATCCTGCTCGACCTGCCGCACAGTCGTGAGTACTTCCTCGACGTGATGCGTGGCGCGGGCGTGGAACCGGTGGTGCGGCACCGCTCGTACGGCTATGAGACGGTGCGCTCACTCGTGGCCAAGGGCTACGGCTACGCGATTCTCAACCAGCAGCCCCGGCACGACTCCACCTACGACGGGCGCGCGGTGGTGACCCGGCCGATCTCCGACGAAGTGCCCGGCCTGCCCCTGGTGGTGGCCACCCTGCGCTCGGTGCGGGCCACGGCGCGGGTGCGGGCGGTGGCCGACGCGGTGCGGGTGGTGGCCAACGCCGTGCCGGGTGCCCGGCCGCACCCGGGCACCTGAAACCGGTCAGAAATGCTGTCCAGTCTCGCGTTCCAGCAGGCCGGCGACGAGGTCGCGGGCGTGCTCGGCCGGGAGCGCGGCGTTGTGCCCGGCGAGGTGCAGGCCGACCGCGTCCTCCAGCGCCACGACGGTCTCGGCGACGGTGCGGGCCGGGGCCCGGAGCGTGAAGACGCCCGACGCCTCGCCGCGGGAGAGCACCCGTTCGTAGAGTGAGACCTCCTGCTCCCACAGCGAGGTCATGAGCGCGGCGTGCGGCCGGTTGCGGGCGGCGTGCAGGTGCATCTCGTAGATCACCGGGGAGATCTCGTCGTGCCCGGGCACGCCCCGCCGGGCCAGCTCGCGCAGCTGGGCGACCGGGTCGTCGAGGGTCTCGATCGCGGCCCGGCGGGCGGTGTAGAAGCGCTGCACGACGTGGGCGTGCACGTCGAGCAGCAGGTCGTCGAGGCGAGGGTAGTAGTAGCTGACCAGGGCCGGTGACAGGCCGGCCTCGGCCGCGACGTCGCGGATCTTCAGGCCGGCGGCGCCGTGCGCGGTGATGGCGCGCATCGCCGCCCGCACCAGGTCGTGACGGCGCTCTCGCTGATCCTTGGGCCGGGCCATCTCTCCATTATTGATGGTCTGCATCAAAGAATCATCAACCGACGGCCTTGTCCTCCCGCACGGGGGCGGGTTCTACTGTTCGGCATCGCCCCGATTCTTTGATGCCAACAACAAAGAACTTCACGACGACGAACGAGGTCCGCCCGTGCCCAGCCCGACCGAGACGGCCACCCATCCGCTCGACCGCCTCACCGCGTCCGAAATCATCCTGAACCGGGCTGTTCTCGACGAGGCTGGGCTGATCGGCCCGCACACGCGCTTCCCGCTGGTGCTGCCCGACGAGCCGGCCAAGGCCGAGGTGCTGGCCTGGACCCCGGGAACCACCTGGGACCGGCGTGTGCGCAGCACCCTGCTCGACCGGGTCAGCGGCGCGGTCACCGAGGTCGTGGTCTCGCTGACCAGCCGCTCGGTGGTCACCAGCCGCCGGGTCGACGTGGTCACCGAGGGGCAGCCGCCGATCATGGGCGAGGAGTTCGACCTGGTCGAGAGCATCCTCTGGAAGCACGAGGGCTGGTGTGCGGCGATGGCCCGGCGCGGCCTGGACGAGCCCACCCGCATCCGGATCTCGGCCCTGAGCGCGGGGGACTTCGGCATCGAGGGGGAGCGGGGGCGGCGACTCGTGCGCTGCCTGTCGTTCCTGCAGCTCGACGACGCCGACAATGTCTGGGCCCACCCGGTCGACGGGATCGTGGCCTACGTCGACCTGATCACCGCCGAGGTGGTCGACCTGATCGATGACGGTCTCTTCGAACTACCGCGTGAGCGAGCCGATTTCGAGATGCCCGGACTGTCGGAGCGGGACACCCAGAAGGCCCTGCGGATCATCCAGCCCGACGGGCCGAGCTTCACCGTGGACGGCGATCTGGTGCGCTGGGAGAACTGGGAGTTCCGGGTCGGTTTCGACCAGGTCGAGGGGCTCACGTTGCACCAGATCGGGTTCCGTGACCGCGACCAGGGCGGGCGCGTGCGGCCGATCGTGTACCGGGCGTCGGTGGCCGAGATGGTCGTGCCCTACGGTGATCCGTCGCCGGTGCGGTTCTGGCAGAACTACTTCGACGCGGGTGAGTACTCGCTGGGCCGGGAGGCGAACTCGCTCACGCTGGGCTGCGACTGCCTGGGCGAGATCCACTATTTCGACGCGGTGCTGGCCGACGACCACGGCCGGCCGCGGCCGATGGGCAACGCGATCTGCATGCACGAAGAGGACGACGGCCTGCTCTGGAAGCACACCGATCCGTACAACCGCACCTCCTCGACGCGTCGTCAGCGCCGCCTGGTGATCTCGTTCTTCATCACGGTGGGCAACTACGACTACGGTTTCTACTGGTACCTGTACCTCGACGGCACGATCGAGCTCGAGTGCAAGGCCACCGGCGTGGTTTTCGCGTCCTCCTACCCGGGGGAGGGGTATCCGTGGGCCAGTCAGATCGCGCCCGGGGTCGGCGCTCCGTATCACCAGCACCTGTTCTCGGCGCGTCTCGACCTGATGGTGGACGGGGTGGGCAACGCCGTCGACGAGGTGGACGCGGTGCGCGTCCCCGTCTCGGGCGAGAACCCCCACGGCAACGCGTTCACGCGACGGGCCACCCGCCTGCGGCGGGAGTCGGAGGCGGCCCGGCTGGCCGACGGGTCGGTGGGACGCGTCTGGCACCTGGTGAATCCGTCGGTGCTCAACCGGGTGGGCCAGCCGGTCGGGTACACGCTGCATCCCGAGGGCGGGCCGACGCTGCTGGCCGACCCGTCGTCGTCGATCGCGCGCCGGGCCGCCTTCACCACGAAACACCTGTGGGTGACGGCCCAGTCGGACGCCGAGCGCTACCCCTCGGGTCAGTACGTGAACCAGAACCCGGGCAACACCGGCATCGACACCTGGACCCGGGCCGACCGCGACGTCGACGGCACGGACATCGTGGTCTGGCACACCTTCGGGCTCACACACTTCCCGCGGCCGGAGGACTGGCCGATCATGCCCGTCGACCAGACCGGTTTCGTGCTCAAGCCGTCGGGATTCTTCGACCGCAACCCGGCCCTGGACGCGCCCCGTCCCCAGGCCACGGCCTGCCACACGGGGGCGCCGGGCGCCTGCTCCTGCGAGCACTGACCGGAACGCTGTGCGGTCTGGCCGGCTGTGTGGTCTGGCCGGCTGTGCGGCTTGGCCGGCCACCTCGGCACCACCGAACCGCCACCTTGGCGCCACCGACCGGCCTGGTCAGATGCGCCGCGACCTGACTTGGCCCTACCTGCCGCGGCCCTGACCTTGACCGCGAACCTGACCTTGACCGCGAACCTGACCTTGACCGCGAACCTGACCCTGACCGCGAACCTGACCCTGATCCTGGTCGCGGCCCTGGCCCTGGTCGCAGCCCGTGGCCGTGACTCTGCCCCTGGCCCCTGGCCCCTGGCCCTGGCCGTGACCCTGCCCCTGGCCGTGACCCTGGCCCCTGGCCCCTGGCCCCTGGCCCCTGGCCCCTGGCCCCTGGCCCCTGGCCGTGGCCCTGGCCCGCACGGCCCGGCCCGGCCCGACGTGTGAACAATCCGGTTCCCGGCACCCCCGACTGCCCGTACCCGTCGGGCCATCCCAGCCGAACGAGAACCGCGCTGCTTTCGATAATCGATAATCGAAAGCAGCGCGGTTCTACTCACCCCACCCTCGGTAGCCCCCACCGGCACCGTTCCGTCCATGAACGGAACCCCGTCCGCCACTGCCCTGTCCGTGCCAGGTCGTGGCCGAAGTGCGTCTGACCAGGTCGAGCCGGGCCGGATCGGAGCAGGTCAGATCGGAGCAGGTCAGGTCGAGCCAGGTCAGGTCGAGCCAGGTCAGGTCGAGCCAGGTCAGGTCGAGCCAGGTCAGGTCGAGCCAGGTCGGAGCAGCTCAGGTCGGGTTGGGCCAGGTCTGGTCGGGCCAGGTCGGGCCAGGTCTGGTCGGGTCTGGTCGGGTCAGGTCGGGCCGTCTCAGTACCGGATCCAGGTGGTCTTGAGGCCCGTGTACTCGTCGAGGGCGTGAAGTGACAGGTCGCGGCCGAAGCCGGACTGGTTGAAACCGCCGAACGGGGTGGTGACGTCGAGGGCGTCGACGCAGTTGACCGAGACCGTGCCCACGCGCAGCCGGGAGGCGACGCGGTGGGCCCGCGAGAGGCTGTCGGTCCAGACCGAGGCGGCCAGGCCGTAGGGCGTGTCCCCGGCCAGCGCCAGGGCCTCCTCCTCGGTGCCGAACGGGAAGACGGCCAGGACCGGCCCGAAGACCTCCTCCACCGCGATGCGCGAGGTGGGGTCGACGCCCGTGAACACGGTTGGCTCGACGAAGGTGTCGCGGGGGCCGGAAACCTTTCCTCCGTGGCGTAGCTCGGCGGTGCGGGTGCCGTCGGCGATCAGGTCGAGGACCTTGGCCGCGTGCCGGTCGCTGACCAGCGGGCCCATGCCGGTGGCGGGGTCGAGCGGGTCACCGGGCTGCTTCGCCGCGGCCCGTTCGATCACGAGTCGCACCAGTTCGTCGGCGATCTCGCGCTGCACGAGCAGGCGGGAGTTGGCTGAGCAGACCTCCCCGCTGTTGCTGAAGATGCCCGCGACCACGCCGTCGGCGGCGGCCTCGAGGTCGGCGGTGTCGGCGAAGACCAGGTTCGGGCTCTTGCCGCCGCACTCCAGTTGCAGCCTGCGCAGCCGGGTCCGGGCGCTGTAGCCGAGGAAGAGCTTGCCGACCTCGGTGGAGCCGGTGAAGGCGATCGCGTCCACGTCCGGGTGCAGACCGAGGGCCTGCCCGGCCTCGTGCCCGTTTCCGGGGACGACATTGAGGACGCCGGCGGGCAGGCCCGCCTGAAGGGCCAGTTCGCCGAGACGCAGGGCGGTGGAGGGGGATTCCTCGGCCGGTTTGAGCACGACGCTGTTGCCGGCGGCCAGGGCCGGGGCGATCTTCCAGATCGCGGTCTCCAGCGGGAAGTTCCACGGGATCACCGCACCGACGACGCCGACCGGCTCGCGGGAGACCACGGCCAGGTTGCCGCCGGCGGTCGGGGCGACCTCGCCGTAGACCTTGTCGACCGCCTCGGCGTACCAGGCCAGGATCGCGGCGCTGCCCGGGATGTCGATCGTGGTGGTGCCGGAGATCAGCTTGCCGGTGTCGAGCGACTCGAGCAGGGCCAGTTCCCGGGCGTTCTCGAGGATCAGCTCGCTCAGGCGCAGCAGCACCCGCTTGCGCGCGGCGGGCGACTGCAGGCGCCACACGCCGCGGTCGAACGACGCGCGGGCGGCGCGCACGGCCCGGTCGACGTCGTCCGGGGTGCAGGCGGCGACCCGGGCGAGCACCCGGCCGGTGGCCGGGTCGGTGTTGTCGAGGGTGCGTCCGCCGGTGGCCTCGACGAGCTCGCCGCCGATGACGGCCCGGACCGGGTGGGTGAGGCTCTCGGCCTGGGCGTGCCAGCTCGCGGCGGACTCGGTCATGACGGGATCTCCCAACGAAACGGTGCGGGCGTCGAGCCTAGGCAGCGAGAACCGCTCTCTCAAGCAGGGATTGCCGGGGGAAGGGCATCGGCGGGGCAGATGCCGGGAAACGCCGTCGAAACATGCGGCGTGACCGAGGTCGCTTCATCGCGGAAAGTGATGCGCCGGAGCGGTAAAACAGTCTTGGGTGGTGGGGCCGGACGTGACCATCCTGGTGGTGGCGAACAGCACGGTGGAGAACAGCGTGGTGCCGAACGGCACGGACGACAGGAGTACCTCTCAGATGAGCGTGGTGGAGAGCGGGCAGACCCCGCCGGTGACCGATTTCGACGTACTGGTCGTCGGGGGTGGCACGGCCGGGTCGGTGATCGCGGCCCGGCTCTGCGCCGATCCCGGCCGCCGCGTGGGGGTGCTGGAGTGGGGCCCGAGCGACGTGGACGAGCCCCGCGCCCTGCAGATCGCCCGCTGGCCCGAGATGCTCGAGGGGGAGTACGACCTCGACTACCGCTCGGTGCCGCAGGAACGGGGCAACTCGAACATCCGGCAGGCCCGGGCCACCATCCTGGGCGGCTGCTCGAGCGTCAACACGATGATCGCGTGGAAACCCCTGGCCTCCGACCTGCGCGAGTGGGTCGCGGCCGGTGCGCGGGGCTGGGAGCCGTCGGTGATCCTGCCGTACTGGGACCGGCTGGCCGCGCCGATCACGCCGGTCGCGCCCGAGCACCGCAACCCTCTCGTCGAACTGGGTGTGCGGTCGGCGGTCTCGGCGCTCGGGGTGCCGCGCCGCGAGACCTGGAACGACCTGCCCGGTGACCTGGTGGAGGGGGCCGGGTTCTTCGAGATCGGCTACGACCCGGCCACCGGGGTGCGTTCCTCGGCCTCGGTCTCGTACCTGCACCCGGTGCTGGGACGCGAGAACCTGCACGTGCTGCTGCGCCGGCGGGCGCTGCGGCTCGAGTTCGAGGGGACGCGTGCCAAGGCCGTGGTCTGTGAGGGCGGCGAGCGTTTCACGGCCCGCGAGATCGTGCTCAGCTGCGGCGCGATCGACACCCCGCGCCTGCTCCTGCTCTCCGGCGTCGGCCCGGCGGGGGTGCTGAAGGAGGCCGGCGTGGACCTGGTGCTCGACCGGCCCGGGGTGGGGGAGAACCTGCAGGACCACGCCGAGGGCCTGACCGTCTTCGAGATCGACTGTGACGTGCCCGACGTCCGGGCCACCGACTGGGACGCCGGGGTGCTCGCCCGCGTCGACGAGAACGCCGACCGGCCGGACGTTCTCATGCACCTGCCGGTCACGACCGTGGGCGGGCAGGCCGAGGCCCAGGGCGCCGTGCTGCCGCCGCGCAACCTGTCGATGGCCTCGAACGTGGCGAAACCCCGCAGCCGCGGCCGGGTCTGGATCGACTCGGGTGACCCGACGCGTCCCCCGTTGATCGACTACCGCTACTTCACCGACCCGGACGGGCACGACGAGCGCATGCTGGTGGCCGGGATCCGCCTGGCCCGGCGCATCGCCGCGGCCGAGCCACTGGCCCGGCACATCGTGCGGGAGGTGTTCCCCGGGCCGGACGCGCAGACCGACGAGGAGATCTCGCGGATCGAGCGGGCCGCGCACCAGACCGTCTACCACGTCAGCGGCACCTGCCGGATGGGCCGTCCCGACGACCCGGACGCGGTGGTCGACCCGGAGCTGCGCGTGATCGGCCTCGAAGGGCTGAGAATCGCCGACGCGTCGGTGTTCCCGACCGTCACCGCCGTGAACCCGGTGGGCACCGTGCTGGTGCTCGCCGAGCGGGCCGCCGACCTGATCGTCGGGTAGTTCGTCCCCCGCGCGCGGTCCCCGTCCTCGAGCCGGACGGGGATCGACGCGTTTTGGCGGCCCGGACGCGCCACGACATCTAAAATTCAGATACGGCCACGCGGCAAACTCGCCGAAACGTATGTGCAACATTCGAACCGGCGGCCGGGCACCCCGGGCGACCCGCGCGTCCATCATCGGTGGCCCTTTTCGCCCGGGCCGGACGGCTCTCGTGGAGCCGGACGTTTGCGCGGGTCGGGCCGGGGTGACCGGGCTCACCGGAGCTCAACCCGGCCGCCAGGTTTCGAGCGTGTTTCGCAAGCGTTGCTGATGCTTTTCATCAACGGAACTGATGAAGCGGCTCGTCCGAAGCTATTTGATCGGTGAGCCCCAGGTCTTCGATGCTTGAGGCCGAGGTGCTCCCCGCACCCCCGCCCCGGAAGGACCCCCCGATGACTCTGAAGACCCGCTCCCGCCGTGCAGTCGGAGCCGTGGCCCTCGCTGTGGCCCTGTCCGTGACCACCGCCTGCTCCTCCGGCAGCTCGTCGTCCGGCGACGGCTCCGAGGCCGTCGGCATGGGCATCCAGCCCTGGCTCGGGTACGGCCCCTGGTACATCGCCCAGGACAAGGGCTATTTCGAGGACGAGGGGGTGGACGTCACCATCACCAACTTCGCGAGCGACGCGGACATGACGGCCGCTTTCGCCGCCGGCCGGATCCAGGTCGCCAACGCCGCGAGCCACTCCGCGCTGCAGTTCATCGAGCAGGGCCTGGACGTCAGCGTGGTGCTGCTGCTGGACGCCTCCAAGACGGCGGACGCGGTGCTCACCGACGACAGCATCTCCAGCGTCGCGGACCTCAAGGGCAAGAAGATCGCGTTCGAGGAGGGCTCGGTCAGCAACCTCCTGCTCGGCTACGCGCTGCAGGAGAACGGCCTGAGCCTCGACGACATCGAGCCGGTGCCGATGGACCCGTCCGAGGCCGCCACCGCCCTGATCGGCAAGAAGGTCCCGGTCGCGGTGACCTACGAGCCCTACATCTCCGAGGCGTCCAAGGCCGGCTCGTTCAAGACGCTCTTCACCGCGGCCGAGAACGAGGGCCTGATCAGCGACGTGCTGGTGGTCGACAACGACTACCTGAAGTCGAACGCCGCCGACGTGCAGAAGATCGTGAACGCGTGGGGCCCGTCGGTGGGCTTCTACGAGTCCGACACCCAGGCCGCCCGCGAGATCATCGCCAAGGGCATCGGCAGCGACGCGGCCTCGCTCGACACCGCCTTCGACGGCGTCGAGTTCTTCTCGCTGGAGACCAACAAGACCATGCTCGGCGGTGACTACCTGAACACGGTGCTGCCCGACGTGCAGGACATCGCCTCCCAGATCGGCCTGCTCAAGGGCGGGACCGACCTGAAGACCGCCGTCGACACCAGCCTCGTCGAAGCCGCGAAGTAAGGGGCTCACCCTCATGACCACCACGACCAGCTCTCCTGTGCGGACCCGGCGGTCCCGGCCGGTGTCGTCCGGTCTGAGCCGCGGCCAGTACCTCGTCACCGCCGTGGCCGGGTTCGTCGTCCTCCTCGCCGTGTGGGCCCTCGTCACCGCTCTCGAGCTGGTCGAGCCCCTGTTCCTGCCCTCGCCCCAGGCCGTGCTGACCAAGCTCGGCGAGCAGGCCGGCAACGGTGAGCTGTGGAGCGACATGGGGGTGAGCACCTACCGCGTGATGGTGGGCTACCTGGCCTCCAGCCTGATCGCGATCCCGATCGGGGTCCTGTGCGGCGCGATCCCGCGGGTCGAGGCGGCTCTCGAGCCGATCATGGACTTCATCCGGTACATGCCGGTGGTGGCGTTCGTGCCCCTCACGATCCTGTGGGTGGGCACGAACGACAGCCAGAAGTTCCTGATCATCTTCCTGGGCACGTTCTTCCAGCAGGTGCTCATGTTCGCCGACGCGGTGCGCCGTGTGCCGGTGGAGTACCGCAACCTGGGCGCCACGCTGGGCCACGGGCCGGTCAAGATCCTCACCCGGATCGTGTTCCCGGCCGCCCTGCCCCGGATCTGGGACGCCCTGCGCATCAGCCTGGGCTGGGCCTGGACCTGGCTCGTGGTGGCCGAGCTGGTCGCCGCCACCGAGGGCATGGGCTACCGCATCACCCAGGCCCAGCGATTCCTCGAGACCGACCTGATCATCGGTTACGTGATCGTGCTGGGTCTGCTCGGCCTGGTCTTCGACCAGCTGATGCGGGCGCTGGGCCGGCAGTTCTTCCGTTACCTGAAGGGACGCTCCTGATGACCTCCGAGACCCTCGAGACGCTCGCCCGCGAGCCCAAGGTCGTCGTCTCCGGCGTCACCAAGCGGTTCGGCGAGGTCGTGGCCCTGTCCGACGTCGAGCTGACGCTCGGCGACCGGGAGTTCGTGTCGGTCGTCGGGGCCTCCGGCTGCGGCAAGAGCACGCTGCTGTCGCTGATCGCCGGGCTGGACGCGCCCACCACCGGGACGACGTCGCTGTCCGGGCACGAGATCCTCGGCCCGGGGCGGGACCGCGGCGTGGTGTTCCAGCAGGCGACGCTGCTGCCGTGGCTGTCGGCCCTGGACAACGTGGTGTTCGCCCTGGAGGGCGAGGAGGGGCTGTCCCGTAAGGCCCGCGTGGAGCGGGCCCGGGAGGTGCTGGACCAGGTCGGGCTGACCGGGTTCGAGTCGTCCTACCCGGCGCAGCTCTCCGGCGGTATGCAGCAGCGCGTGGCCCTGGCCCGGTCGCTGTCGTACGGGCCCGAGGTGCTGCTGATGGACGAGCCGTTCGGGGCGTTGGACGCCCTCACCCGGCGCACCATGCAGGAGCTGCTCACCCAGGTCTGGGAGCAGAACCGGATGACGGTCATGCTGATCACGCACGACATCGAGGAGGCCGTGTTCCTCTCCGACCGGGTGGTGGCGATGACGCCGCGGCCGGGCAAGGTGGCCGCCGAGTTCGCGATCGACCTGCCCCGTCCCCGTGACCCGGAGGTGCTGGGCAGCCCGGAGTTCCACGGGTACTACTCGCAGATCCTGGAGCTGATCCACCGGGGCTGAGCCGTCTCGCCGGCCTGCTTCGAAGCGCCGGGTGTCTCTCCGGGCACGTTCGTCTCGACCTCGGCGTTGGAGGAGGCGGATACTGGGGCTCGGAGAGGGAGGGTGCGATGGTGGTGCGGGGTGCTGGGCGGGTGCTGGGTGGTGTGGTGGACGTCGTGCACGACCGGGCGCCGGCCGTCTCCGAGCGGGCCTACCGGGCCGTGGCCGCCCCGCTGCTCCTGGCCGACCCGCAGGGCTCGGCCCAGGCCGTGCAGACCCGGCTCGACGGCACCCGTGACCGCGTCAGTGCCCTGGCCACCCGGGGCACCGTTCCCTCGTCCGCGGCACGGCGGGTACGGCGTGACCTGGCCCGCACCCGGGCCGACGTCGACCTGCTCGCCCCCCGGCTCCCGGTCGTGCAGGCGCGCTGCCTGGTGCAGCGCTCGGCGGCCTACGACGACGCGTTGCGCAGCCTGTCCCACCAGGCCGCGCAACGCACCGGCGCCCAGCTGGCCCGGGACACCGCGGTCGTGGCCGGTTCGCTGGGCGGCTGGATCGGTGTGCTCGTGCTTCTCGGCGCCGGGGTGATCGCCGCGAGCCTGATCGGCCTGGTCGCCGGAGCGGTCACCGCCTCGCTGGTGCTGGGCGCGGCCACCCGCCGCACCGGCCGCGAACGGCTGGGGGCCATCGCCTCGGCCCTGGCCCACGCCGACGTGGTCGCCGTCGGGGCCACGTCGGCGGTGCCCGGTCTCGACCAGCGTCGCCGGGCCCTGGTCGAGCGGGCCGCGGGCCGTCTCGACCAGCGCGGCCTCACCGCGTTGCGGGCCATCGACACCCACCTCGACGACCTGCTGGTGCGTCTCATGGAGGGCGAGCTCGAGGCCGACGGCATGCACCTGGTGCAGGCCAGCGTCGAGCGCTACCTGCCCGACACCCTCGAGCCGTTCCTGAGCCTGAAAGACGTGAACAGCCCGGTGCAGGGCCGTTCCGCCCAGGCCGAGGTGGCCGACCAGCTGGTCTCGATCGAGACCGCGCTGGCCGACCTGGCCCGGCGCCCCTCCCGCAGCAACCTCGAACAGCAGCTGCTGCGGCAGGGCGAGTTCCTGCGCTCGAAGTTCGGCGCAACCCCCGGCAACTGACCCGGGAGCGGGTGACGTCCGTGCGGTCGCGGCGCACCGGAGCCACCCGATCACGGCAACCGGCCCGGCCCGAGGCCTAGGCCGCGCCGAAGTGCGCGTCGAAAATCGGCGCCCGGTCGAACCTCACGGCGTACTCCCGGGCCCGCCGGGCCATCTCCGCGCGCTCGCCGTCGGTGAGGTCGAGCACCGCCCGGTCCATCGCCGCGGTCAGCTCGTTGACGTTGCCGGCCTCGATCACGATCGCCGTGTCACCCACGGCCTCGCCGGTGCCCCCGGTCAGCGTGGTGATCACCGGGCCCCCGCCGGAGAGCATCTTCTCGACCAGCGCGATACCGAACGTCTCCACGAAGTCGGGCTCGGGTTTGGTCGGCAGCGTGTAGGCGGCGCACCCGTTCATCAGCAGTGACTTCTCGTCGTCGTCCACGTCGGTGAGGAAGACGATCTGCTCGTCCTCCAGCGCCATCGCCTGAATGTGTTCCAGCGCAGGCCCGTTCCCGGCGATCACCAGCTTGACCCGCTCGCGGCACCGGGTCTGGGCGAACGCGGTGACCAGGTCGTAGACGCCCTTGGCCCGGGCCACCCGGGACAGGAAGAGCACGTAACCGCCCCGTTCCAGACCGCGCCGGGCCAGCGCCGCGTCGACCTCGGCGGGATCGGGCTCGAGGTAGGCCGAGGTGTCGATCGGCGGGTAGCCGATGACGACCCGCCGCCGGCACTGCTCGGCGAACGTGGTCCCCGCGATCTCGTCGACCTCCTGTGCGCAGGCGATGATCTCGTCGCGGGTGTACTCCGAGACCGCGATCAGCTCGTCGTTGGCCAGGAACGTGGTGAACAGCGTGATCGCCGAGCCGAAGTGCTGCTCGCGCAGGGCGTTCCGGATCACGTTGGTGACGTCGGAGCCGACCGCCTTGGCCATGGTGCGCACCTGCGGGTCGAGCCCGGCCGCGCGGGCGGCGGCGACGGCGTTGACCGCGACGTCGGCGTGCGGCACCAGGTACATCGACAGCACCACGGTGGGCACCGGCTCGGCCAGCAGCTCGACCAGCCGGCCGGTCAGCCCGGCCAGGTACCGGCCGTCGGGCACCCGGTAGTCGCCGACCGGTTCGGGCCGCTCGACGGTGATGCCGGGGCTGTAGGGCAACAGCCCGTCGACCGGTTTCAGCGGCAGGCCGGCCGCCTCGAGGGCCTCCATCGGCCAGGTCAGCAGGCGCACGTCGTCGAAGCCGCGGGTCAGGGCCACCTCGGCCAGGTTGCGGGCCTCGCCGGAGTGACCGCAGATCACCGGGTCGGCGCGCACGATGATGACGAGGCGGCGGTGCGGAAGGTTCATCGAATCCTTGTTTTCCGGGGGTCAGTCGGACAGTGACGGGGGTCGCGCGGATCCGCCCCAGGAGCTGGGCTCGGCCCCGAGGTGGAGGTGCAGACGACCGCCGCGATGGAGGACGTGGGCCGGGATGTGGGGCCCGTCCAGAGGTTTCCCGTCCAGCGTGGCGGACTGAAGGTACTGCACCGGCGGCTCGGCGTCGAGACCGTCGCTGCTGATGGGTGTCTCGGTATGGCCACTGGTCTCCACGGTGAGCTCCCCGGCGCTGAACTGCGTGACGCTGTGAGGAAAAGCAGGTGGATGAAGGAGGAACAGATCCTGTCCGGCGACCGGGAAGAGCCCGAGCGACGCCCACACGTACCACGAGCTCAGGCCGCCGGAGTCGTCGTTGCCCGGCAGGCCGCCCGGGCCGGTGCCGAACTGCCAGGTCAGCGCCGAGTGCACGACCTCGGCGGTGCGGTCGGGACGCCCCGCCCAGTGGTAGGCCCAGGGCACCTCCATGTCCGGCTCGTTGTTCAGGCCCTCGAACCGGTTCAGCGCGTACCCCGCGGCCATCTCCTCCGGTGAGGGCGAGAGGCCGGGCTGGCGCACCGGCGCGGCGCCGTGCCCGAAGAAGGCGTCGAGCATCCCGGTGAACGCCGCGTCCCCTCCGGCCAGCCGGATCCGGGCGGCCATGTCGTGCATCAGCCGGAACGAGTAGTTCCACTTGCCGCCCTCGTAGAACGTCGAGTCCTGCAGCAGACCGGTGCCCGGCTCGAACGCGTTCACCCAGTTCCCGCTGCGCACAGCCAGATTCCGGGCCAGCTGGTCGTCGGCCAGGGCCTTGGCGATGCGTGACGTGCAGTGGTGCGCGATCGCCAGGTCGAGGGTGTGGCTGATCGGGTGCACCACGCCCTTGTCGAAGTAGTCCTCGCCGTACTGGCGGCGCAGGTCGTCGTCCATGTGCACGAGGGCCCACGACCAGTCCAGGTCACCCAGGCCCAGGGCGTGGATGTCGGCGAGCGCGGTGTGCACCAGGGCCGAGCCCTGCCGGAAGAAGCGGTCGGCCCCGCGCGCCATCCGGTAGCCGATGGGGAAGTTGCCCTCCTCCTCCGCCACCCGGATCAGCGACTCCATCAGGTCGACCGCGCGGTTCGGGGCGATCGCCTCCAGCAGCGGCAGCTGGGTCTTGTAGATGTCCCACATCGTGCACACGTCGAACGCGAACGGCCCGCCGTAGGGCCAGAAGGGGCTCTCGTCGTCGGCGATACAGGGCTTGATCAGCGAGTGGTACAGCGCCGTGCCGAACACCGTGCGCCGGGCCGGCGTACCGCCCTCGACCCGGACCCGGCCGAGGTGGTCGGCCCAGCGTTCGGCGGTGGCCTCGCGCACCCGGTCGAACGCCGGCAGGCCGGTGCCGCACTCGCGGTTCAGGTTCTCGCGGGCCTGTTCCGGGCCCCGCAGCGAGAAGCCGATGCGCAGCTCCACGGTCTGTCCCGCGCGGGCCGGCCCGATCAGTACCAGGCCGAACGGGCGCAGGGTGGTGTGCCGGATGCTGTCGAAGTCCAGGCGGGTGCCGCCGTCGATGAGACGCCGGTCGTGCCAGAGCATCTGGCGCCAGCCGGGGGTGTCGACCTCGAGGTGGAACGACAGCGGCACCCCCTCGACGACCACGGTGCCCTGGGCCTGGCCGCGGCCGATGAGCTCGACCTGGGCGCGCAGCGGCACGGTGCGGCTGCGGTCGATCGAGAGCCCGCCGCACGAGAGGTCGACGACGGTGCGCGCGCTGCGGCTCTCCGGATAGGTGTAACGGTGCACGGCGACCTTCTCGCCGACGGTGATCTCGCAGCGGATGCCGGTGTCGAGGGTGGCCGCGTAGTAGCCCGGGTGGGCCTCCTCGTCGGTCAGGGCCCAGGACTCACCCAGGTCGTCGAGCGGCTGGATCATCGGGGTGACTCGTACGTAGTTGTAGTACTTGCGGATCATCCCGGTGCCGCTCTGCTGGAAGTGGGTGAACCCACTGGCCTGCAGCCGGTCGTAGATCTCCTCGGGCACACCCTGGGTGTTCTTGCCGTACTTCCCGTACCCCGTCGGGTAGGCGCCGGAGTAGGCGCAGGCCGAGACCATGCCCAGCGGGGACGTGGCGCCCGGATGGGTGTTGCCGACCTGCGGTTTGGGCCACCACCAGCTCGCGGCCAGGCCCCGGGGGGCGGGCAGGTCGGTGGCCGCGGTGCCGATGAACGGGTCGACCTCGTCGAGGGCGGGGTGCGAGGACCAGCGGGTGGAGGTGTGCGACTGCGTGAGGATCGCCATGGCGTGAATATGCCACCTACCGTTGGCCGACACAGGCGGGGCACCCCGTTCCGGAGTTCGACATGCTGTCGAAATCTGTTGGTGTCCGGGGCGAAACCGGTCCGGTCGGGCGCGGCAATGATGGACGTGGTGGTCACCGGCCGGGGCAATTCGCCCCTTTGGGTCACGTGGGTGCGGGGATGGTGGTTGCATGTTCGGCATGTCGCAGAACTGGGCTCGGCAGACCACCGTCCGCGCGATCCGGCCCGCGCTGAACGTGCTCGACCGGCGCATCGAGCGGCTCGCGCGCCGCCGGGCCCGGGAGGTCGTCGACTCCAGCCGGGCCGTGCGTGGCCTGAGGAGCGACGGCAGGCAGTTGCGGGAGGACCTGGCGCAGGTGCGGGCCGAGCTGGAGGGCATGCGGGAACGGGTGCGGCAGTCGGAGTACGCCGTCGACCTGCTCCTGGGGCCGCACGGCCGCCGCAACTCCCGGCTGGTGAGCGAGGAGAAGCTGCGTGAGCTGGCCGCCCAGGTGCATGCGGTGACGCGGGTCCCGGACGCCTACGAACGCGTCGTGCAGGCCTACCGCACCCTGTTCGAGCTGGAGCTGCGCGGTGTCGGGCGCCTGGCGGGCACGCCCCGCAACATCCTCGGAAAGCTGGTCACGACCCCGCTGCTCAACCCGCCCAATGGTGAGATCCTGGAGATCGGAACTCTTTTCGGTCTGTTCTCGGGCGGGATGGTGCGTCAGATCAGCCGGGTCGGGCTGCCCTACCGGCTCACCGTGATCGACCCGCTGGCCTCGGTGCAGCTGCAGGCCGGCGCGTTGCGGGCCGACACCTCGGGTTCACCGGTCACCGAGACCGTGGTGCGCGAGAACCTGGCCCTGGCCGGGGTCGACCCGGAGCGGCTGCGCATCGTGCGCGGGTTCTCCGAAGACCCGCAGGTGCAGGCCCAGGCCGCCGACCGGCAGTACGGCGTGGTCGTGATCGACGGTGACCACTCGGCCGAGGGGGTCGCCAGCGATCTGGCCTACGCCGAGAAGATCGTCGCGCCGGGCGGAATCGTGGTGCTCGACGACTACGGCTCGAGCAGCTGGCCCGGGGTGCAGGAGGCCTCGGAACGGCATCTGGCCGGACCGACCCGGTTCGAGCTGGTCGGGGTGGTTCTCACCAGCGCGTTCCTGCGGGCGCGGGTTGAGCACGAAGTGGCCGGTGGGGCGTTGTGACGTAGCTGATGGCGCGCACCGGGGTGGCTCGGGCGCATTTTGTCGGACCTCGTGACTAGGGTGCGGGCCGCGACGCCTCAACGGCGCCGGGCCGACCACAGACGAGGATCTCCGGATACATGCGTGACTTCGAGCTCACCGCTGCCTGGCAGCACCGGCTGCACCCCCGCCGCGGCACTCTCGGCGCCGGGCCCCTGCAGCCGGAGCCGGGTGCCCGGGAGGCGGTCGACGCGTACCTGGAGCCGGCTCGTGAGGATCTGAGCGCGCTGCTGCGGGCGAGTGACGCGCCGCTGCGCGACGCGGCGCGGGCCTGGCTCGACGGCGCGGCCGACGCGCCGCCGCTGGGCGCGGCCGTCGTGGCCCTCGCCCTGATGCACCGCGACCGTGACAGCTACCGGGCCCCGTTCGCCGACGTCTGGATCGCGGAACGGGGGCTGGAGTTCGCGGCCGGGGCGGCGGTCGAGCTGCTCGGCCTCCGGATCGGGGAGAACCGGGCCGGTCCGGTGGCTGGTGCCGGGCCCGGCGATGTGCCCGGCGATGTGCCTGGTGCTGTGCTCGCCGCCGGGTCCGGTGGCGAGCCTGGTGCAGATGAGGTGATGGCCCCGGGTGAACTGCCTGCCCCGGGTGAGGTGACCGGCCCGGGTGAGGCGGCTGCCGCGGGTGAGCTGGCTGCCCTGGGTGAACTGCCTGCCCCGGGTGAGGTGACCGGCCCGGGTGAGGCGGCTGCCGCGGGTGAGCTGGCTGCCCTGGGTGAGCTGGCTGCCCCGGGTGAGGTGACCGGCCCGGAGGAGGCGGCCGGGGGCACCGATGAGCCGGCTCCGGCCGCCCACGACGTGCGCTTCCTCGAGCCCGGCGAAGAGGCGGGCCGCCCCTGGTGGTCCACGCCCGAGCTGAACCCGCTGTGGCGCGTGCGGGCGGCGCTCGCCGGAGCCTCCGAGGCCGAGTACACCCGGGTGGTCGAGGTTCTCGCGCCCCACCGGTCCCGTCACGTCTACCACCGCCTGGCCGTCGCCCTGCTGGTGCCCGACCAGCTCGACTGGGTCGAGGCCGACGTCTCGGCCGCGAGCACCACGGCCGACGACTACCGTCCCAACGCCCTGAGCACCGCGGTCACCGATGTCGAGCAGCTCGAGCGCCTGGCCGCCGCGCCCACCGCGCACGGCAGCTTCCGGGTGGCGCTGACCTCCTCGTCCGGCCACGTGGCGACCCTGCTCGACGCCCTCGGCGCCGAGGCCCTGCCGGTCTTCCTGGCCTGGCTCGACGAAGACGACCACCTCGACGTCCAGGCCCGGCGCCGCCTGCTCGAGGGCATCGCGCAGATCCCCGGCCCGGCCGCGCTGCGGGCCCTGGCCGACCGGGTCTCCCGCCCCCAGGGCGAGGCCGCCCTGCTCGAGGCCGCGTCCCGGTTCCCCGGCGCCGCGCTCACCGTGCTGTCCGCCACCGGGTCCGACGGGCCGCTCGCCGACCTGCTGCGCGCCCACGTCCGCGGCCACCAGGGGCTCTCCGCCGCCCTGGTCACGGAGCTGCCGCACGAGTCCGCGGCCCGGGTGCGGGCCCTGCTCGACCAGGCCGCGGCCCGGCCGGTGGCGCCGGAACAGGCGCTGCCCCCGCTACTGGTGACGCCGCCGTGGCAAGACCGGGCCCCGACCCCCCGGCCCGTGGTCATCGCCGGCCTGGAGTGCACCGACGCGCCGGCCGTCGAGTGGCGCGAGGGTGAGCGGGAGGCGTTCGCCGAGCTGCCTCCCACCCACCGCTCGCCCTTCTCTCCCGACGACCCCCTCGACGTCTGGCAGCAGCGGGCCGCCGACGTGAGCCGCCGCCACGAGCGCCGGGCCGAGCCTTTCTTCTTCCTCGACGGTCCTGACGACCTCGCCCGTCCGGCCCTGGCCACCTGGAAACCGGCCCGCGACGTGCCCACCCACCTGCTGCGTGCCGTCACCGCCCGCTTCGGCGCCGACTCCGTGCCCGCCCTGCTGCACCGGGCCCGGCAGACCCCCGCCGACGCGTCCCCCGTTCTGGAACCCTGCTTCTCACCCGACCTCGCCACCCAGACCGCCGAGTGGCTGGCCCGGGGCAAGGCCCTGCGCGTCCCGGCCTCGGCCTGGTTGCTGCGGCACGCCGCCCCGGCCGCCCGTGCCCTGGTGCCACCCGCGCTCGGCCCGGCCGGAGCGGCCCGGCGTCAGGCCGAGGCCGCCCTCCGGCACCTGGCGGCACACGGCCGCACCGCCGAAGTCCTCGTCGCCGCGGGCAGTTACGGCGGTGAGGCGCCCGCCGCGGTCGAAGAGCTCCTGGCCCGCGACCCGCTGATGCAGCTGCCGACCGACATCCCGGCCGTCCCCGACTGGGCGGTGCCCGTCCTGCTGCCCACGGTCCGCCTGCGCGACCGCTCGGGCGTGCTGCCCGACGTCGCGGCGCTCCACCTGCTCACGCTCTTCGCCGTCAGCCGCACCGATCAGCCCTACGCCGGGCTCACTCTCGTGCGCGAGAAGCTCAAGTCCGCCGATCTGTCGGCGTTCGTCTGGGCCCTGTTCCAGCGCTGGTTCGCGGCCGGGGCGGCGCCCCGCGAGAACTGGGTGCTCGACGCCCTCGCGCTCGCCGGTGACGCCGAGGTGGCGCACCGCCTCACCCCGCTGCTGCTGACCTGGCCCGGGGAGACCACCCAGGCGGTGGCCGCCGTGCGGGCCCTGGCCGCGATCGGCTCGGAGACCGGCAACGACGAGGTGCTGCAGCACCTGAACACCGTCGCGCAGTCGGGCCCGGGCAAGAGCCTGCGGCAGGCGGCCCAGAGCGCGCTCGCCGCCGTCGCCGACGACCGGGGGCTGAACCCCGACCAGCTCGCCGACCGTCTGGTGCCCCACCTCGGTCTCGACGCCGACGGCCGGATGCGCCTCGACTACGGCCCCCGCCAGTTCGTGGTGGGCCTCGACGAGAAGCTGTTGCCCACCGTGGTCACGGCCTCCGGCAAGCAGCTGAAGACGCTGCCCAAGCCCGGAGCGAAAGACGACCCGACCCGGGCCGCGGCCGCCCACCAGCGGTTCACGGTGTTCAGGAAAGACGCGAGGCGCATCGCCCCCGACGTCGTCACCCGCCTGGAGCAGGCCATGCTCTCGGGCCGGCTCTGGAGCGCCGCCGAGTTCCGCGAGCAGTTCGCCGGCCACCCGGTGCTCGGTCACCTCGCGCACCGGCTCGTGTGCGCGCGCTACGAAGACGGACGTCCGGCAGTCACCTTCCGGGTGACCGGCAACGGCCGGTCCGCCGACCCGACCGGCATCGACCTGGCCGGGGCCGAGGTGACCTGGCCACGCGACGCCCGCCTCGGCATCGTGCACCCCGACCACCTGGGCGACACGGCCGGCCCCTGGCGCCGGCATCTCGACGAAGCCGGGCTCCAGCAACCCTTCCCCCAGCTCGGTCTCCCGGCCGGGCCGGCCGACCCCGGCAACGCCGCCGACCCGGCTGATTCCGCCAATCAGGTCGACCCCGCCAATCCGGCCGACTCCGTCGACCCCGCCGAGGCGGCGATCCCGGCTGATTCCGGTGACCCGACCGAGCTCGGGAACGCGGCTGACCCGGCCGAGCCTGTCAACGCGGCTGTCTCCGTCGAACTCGCCGATCCGGTTGACCTGTCCGACCTGTCCGAGCCCGCCGCCGCAGCCAACCCGTCCAGGCCCGCCGATCAGGTCGACCCCGCCGGCCCGGCCGACCCCGCCATTCCGGTCGACCCCGCGGACCCGGTCTCCGAGGAGGAGGCGCCCCCACGCGTCCCTCATCAGTTCGACCAGCGCGACCGCGCCGACGCCCAGACCTGAGAGGTGGGGGCGGCGAGATCCAGCGCCCCACCTCACGGAAAGGTGTCACAGCACCCGTCACTGGTCCTGGCCCGGCAGAGGCACCGGTGGGGCGGCAGATCTCGTCGGTGAACGGCACGGTGAAGACCTTGCTCGTACCTCCGGCACCGGCGAGGACGACGGTGTGGGCAGCACCCAGAAGCCGCCCGGGTGAAGGGGCCGTGGGCGAGCCGTTGACGGCGGAGGTGTCGGGTGAAGACCTTGCCACCTCTGCCCGGCGGTGCCGCAGTCGTCCTTCGCCGGGTAGACGCCGTGGCAGCCGATGGCAGTCCGTCGGGGTGGGGGTGAAGCTCCGCTCCGGCACCCGGTGGCGCGTCCCATCGGGTCGTCCTCGCCACTGGCCGGGGGCGTTCGCGTTGCGGCCGGCCAGGTACACCTGGTGGGTGCCGGACGATGTCGAGGCGTGGCGCCCGGGCAGCGCATCACCTCGTCACCGGGCCCGGCCGGGCCGACGGAGCGGGCGAGAGTCTCCACGGCCCGTTCGGCGTAATGATCAGTGCGACCCACGGCACGTGAGCCTCACTGACCATGGGCAGTCACGAAGTCGTAGGCTCACAGATGCCCGAGACCGGATCTAAGGACGGAGAGCCAGCGTTGGCCGACGCTTCCACCATCATCTACACGCACACGGACGAGGCACCTGCCCTCGCCACGTACTCGCTGCTGCCGATCGTGCAGGCGTACGCGAGCACGGCGGGAGTGACGGTCGAGACCCGCGACATCTCCCTGTCGGGCCGCATCATCGCCTCCTTCGCCGACCGCCTGCCCGCGGGGCAGCAGCTCGACGACGCCCTGGCCGAGCTCGGTGAGCTCGCCAGGCGTCCCGAGGCGAACATCATCAAGCTCCCCAACATCTCCGCGTCGATCCCGCAGCTCAAGGCCGCGATCGTGGAGCTGCGCGAGCAGGGCTTCGACCTGCCCGACTACCCGGACAGCCCGTCGACCGACGACGAGCGGGACGTTCGCGCCCGCTACGACAAGGTCAAGGGCAGCGCCGTCAACCCGGTGCTGCGCGAGGGCAACTCCGACCGGCGCGCGCCGCTGTCGGTGAAGAACTACGCCCGCAAGCACCCGCACCGCATGGGCGCCTGGAGCGGCGACTCCAAGACCAACGTCGCCACCATGGGTGCCGGTGACTTCCGCACCAGCGAGAAGTCCACGGTCATCGAGGCCGACACCACGCTGCGCATCGAGCACGTGGCCACCGACGGCACCGTGACCGTGCTCAAACCGAGCGTCCCGGTGCTCGCCGGGGAGATCGTCGACGCCACCCGCCTCGACGTGGAACTGCTCAACCAGTTCCTCACGAAGCAGGTCCAGGCCGCCAAGGACCAGAACGTCCTGTTCAGCGTCCACCTCAAGGCCACGATGATGAAGGTCTCCGACCCGATCATCTTCGGCCACACGGTGAAGGCGTTCTTCCCGAACACGTTCGCGAAGTACGGCGAGACGCTGAAGGCCGCGGGCCTGACCCCGAACGACGGTCTGGGCGCGATCCTCAACGGGCTCTCCTCGATCGACAACGCCGACGAGATCAAGGCGTCCTTCGACGAGGAGCTCACGAACGGCCCCGCTCTGGCCATGGTCGACTCCGACCGCGGCATCACCAACCTGCACGTGCCCAGTGACGTCATCGTCGACGCGTCGATGCCGGCGATGATCCGCACCTCCGGCCACATGTGGGGCCCGGACGGCAACGAGGCCGACACCCTCGCCGTGCTGCCCGACAGCAGCTACGCCGGTGTCTACCAGGTCGTCATCGACGACTGCCGCGCGAACGGCGCCCTCGACCCGGCCACGATCGGCTCCGTGCCGAACGTCGGCCTGATGGCCCAGAAGGCCGAGGAGTACGGCAGCCACGACAAGACGTTCGAGATCGAGGCCGCGGGCACCGTCCGCGTCGTCGACGCCTCGGGCGCCACGCTCATCGAGCACGACGTGAAGCCGGGCGACATCTGGCGCGCCTGCCAGACCAAGGACGTCCCCGTCCGCGACTGGGTGAAGCTGGCCGTCAACCGGGCCCGCGCCACCGGCGTCCCGGCCGTGTTCTGGCTCGACGAGACCCGGGCGCACGACGCGAACCTCATCGCCAAGGTCCGGCAGTACCTGCCGGAGCACGACACCGACGGCCTGACCATCGAGATCCTCTCCCCGGTCGAGGCCACCCGGTACTCGCTGGAGCGCCTGCGCCGCGGCGAGGACACCATCTCGGTCACCGGCAACGTGCTGCGCGACTACCTCACCGACCTGTTCCCCATCCTCGAGCTGGGGACCAGCGCGAAGATGCTGTCGGTGGTGCCGCTCATCAACGGGGGCGGTCTGTTCGAGACCGGCGCCGGCGGCTCGGCCCCCAAGCACGTGCAGCAGCTGGTGCGGGAGAACCACCTGCGCTGGGACTCGCTCGGCGAGTTCCTGGCCCTGGCGGTCTCTTTCGAGCAGCTGGCGATCAGCACGAAGAACGCCCGCGCCCAGGTGCTGGCGGACACGCTCGACCGGGCGACGGGCACGTTCCTCGACGAGAACAAGTCCCCGAGCCGCAAGGCCGGTGAGCTCGACAACCGCGGAAGCCACTACTACCTGGCCACGTACTGGGCCCAGGAGCTGGCGAAGCAGACCGACGACACCGAGCTCGCGACCCAGTTCGCGGCGGTGGCCTCCGTGCTCGCCGAGCAGGAGCCGGCCATCGTCGCCGAACTGCTCGCCGTGCAGGGGCAGCCGGTCGACATCGGTGGTTACTACCGCCCCGACCCGGCCAAGGCCGAGGCGGTCATGCGGCCGTCGGCGACGCTGAACAAGGCGCTCGCGATCCTGGCCTGATCTCCCACACCGCGGCGTCCTCCAGAAATGGGGGACGCCGCGGTGCGTTCGGGGGTCAGGCCAGTTCGCGGGACACCCAGCCGGCGAGAACCCGCGCGCACTCGGCCACCGCCACCGGCCAGCTCTTCGCCGCGCTCTCGTCCGCGTCGTCGCTGACCTGCTTGACCAGCCGCACCGGCACCCCGAAGTGCTCGCCGACCGCCGCGACCGCGTAGCCCTCCATGTCGACGAGCTGCGCCCGCCGCGCCAGCGCGTCGCGCACCGGCCCACCCGCGACGAAGGTGTCGCCGCTCGCCAGCGTGAGCCCGTCGGGCCGCACCGCGATCGGCGCCCCGTAGGTCTCGCCGGTCAGCCGCCGCAGCAGGTCGGTGTCCAGGTCGTGCTGGAGCACCGTGCCGATCTCGTGCAGCCCGGCCAGTCCCGGGCGCAGGGCGCCCGCGGTGCCGAGATTGATCAGGGCCGACGGACGCGTCGAGGCCAGAACCGTGGACAGCGCCAGAGTCGTGTTGATCTTGCCGATCCCGGTGATCAGCACGGGAAGTCCCTCGGGGAGGAACTGGGCCTCCTCCTTCACCGCCAGCACCAGGAGCGGGCGGTCGGCGCGGATGGTTCCGACGATCTGTTCGGTGGTCACGGCAGTCCTGTCCCCGGATGGTGGTCGTGGTGGGGACCAATCTATGCGGTGCCGTCGGAAGTGGCCTTGGTCACAGCGGATGCCGAGTGCCGGAGACGTGGTCCGATGCTTGCGTCCAGGTGAAACCTGCTGCGGTTCAGAGGGTTTGATCAGAGTGACCCAGGCGCGGGCAGAGACGCAGGTGGCAGGCCGTAATCAGGACATGACGACACTGAACAAGTTCAATCGTGCTAAAGGTGGCCGACTCCTCCGACCGCATGTAACTTCCTCAGTGGCAGCTGGCGGGGGAATCAGCGCCAAAACCGCGCCACGACACCGTTCGTCGCACCCCCACCGCGCCACCACTCGTCATCGTCGCCTCCGGCGTCCCCCAAAAACCCTCACCTGAAACAGGAGTCACCCATGCACTGCCTCGACTGCGCCCTCGACACCAACAGCGCCACGCCCGCCGTCGCCTGCTGCAGCTACTGCGGCGGCGCCGTCTGCCTCGACCACGCCGCCGTCATGCGCGCCGCCGCCGGCCCGATCGGCATGCGCCCGGCCGAGCCCGGCCGCCGCGTCGTCAGCTGCCTCAACTGCACCCCGACGGCCAAGCGCGGTCCTCGCACGAACATCCTTGTGCTGCAGCAGAAGTCGGCCGAGATGCAAGACGCCTGAGCGCCTTCAGGCCGGCGAGGCCACACCCGCCGACGCCGCCTTCCACACGTCCTCCCAGCCGGGAGCCAGCGCGGCGGCGCGCTCGCAGGCCAGCACCAGGCTCGCCTCCCGGGCGATGCCCTGCCCGGCGATGTCGAAAGCCGTTCCGTGGTCGACGGAAACCCGCACGACCGGCAGCCCGATGGTGATGTTCACGCCGTCGTCACCGTAGACGGCCTTGAACGGGGCGTGCCCCTGGTCGTGGTAGCAGGCCACGATGATGTTCCACTTGCCGCGCACGGCAGCCGGAATCAGGGCGTCGGCCGGCACCGGGCCGTGGGCGTTGATGCCCCGCTCCTGGGCCCGGGCGATCGCCGGGGCGAGCACGTCCGCGTCCTCGTGCCCGAAGATCCGGTTCTCACCGGCGTGCGGGTTCAGGCCCGCCACGCCGATCCGCTCCTCGGGCTTGCCCAGCGCCCGCACGAAAGCGCCCGCCAGGGAGAGCACGTCGTCGGTGCGCCCGGGCGTGCAGTTCTGCACGGCCTGGGCCAGGGAGACGTGCGCGGTCAGGTGGAACACGTACAGGTCGCCGGCCGACAGCACCAGACTGAAGTTCTTCACGCCGAACTCGTGGGCCAGCAGTTCGGTGTGGCCGGGCCAGATGTGCCCGCCCGCGTGCATCGCGGCCTTGTTCAGCGGGGCCGTGACGATGCCGTCGACCCGTCCCTCGCGGGCCAGCCGGCAGGCCTCGACCACGAACCGGTACGAGCCGTCACCGGCGACCGCGCTGAGCTCGCCGACGGCGACATCGCCCAGTGAGGGCCCGGTCTGGAGCACCTCGATGGTGGACGGGTCGTTGGCCGCGGCCCGTGGGTCGGTGATCACGCGCACCGTCTCGGGGTCGAGACCGGCGGAGCGGGCGCCCCGGCGGAGCGAGTCGGCGTCGCCCACGACCACGGGCACGCACCTCTCGCGCAGCTCCGGGTGGCTCAGCAAGGTGCGGGCGGTGATCTCGGGACCGATACCGGCGACGTCGCCGAGGGTCACGGCGAGCACGGGCAGGGCGGCGCGGGGGGAGGACATCGCGATGGATCCTTTCGAGAAATGTGACTGATGTACGGGTGTCAGTGGACGGACCGCAGCCGGCGGACGATCTCGAGCAGCCCGGAGGCGTCGCCGAACCCGCCGGAACGGGTGACGACCCTCAGGCCGTCGGCCCGTCCGCCGGCCACGGTTCCGAGCGGGACCCCGGGGAGCAGGGCCGAGTGCAGGGCGATACCGGTGGCCCCGACCCGGTCGAGAACCGCGGCCGCGCCGTCGCCCCCGACCAGCACGAGCGCGTCGTAGTCGTTCTGCCGCAGCCGTTCCGCGACCTCGATGCCGAAGTCGTGAGCGGTGCGGGCGGCGTCGCCCCGGGGTCCGGCCGGGGTTCTCAGCACGTCGACCCCGCTCTCGCGCACCCGCTCCACCGCCTCGGCGGTGGTCGGGTGCAGTGAGCTGACGGCCACCAGAATGCGGGACGCGGTGGTCACCGCCGGCTCGGACCCCGGGGCGGTGGTGGCCCACCTCCGGGCGAGGGCGGACGCCAGCCCGGCCGATCCGGCGGCCACGGCGGCCGGGCCGAATCCGTCGATCGTGGCGGCCAGCGCGTCCAGTTCGAGATCGCTCGAGGCATCGGCATGGCGAACCTCTCCGGAGTGGACCGGTTCCCCGAGTGCCAGCGATCCCGGCACCAGCTCGGACAGGAAGCTCCGCACCACCGGAGTGACCGGATCCCGCGAGGCCGCGGACCGATGCAGCGGTGTTCCGTGCACGAGCACCTCTCCGTCGAGAACCGTTCGCCCCTGTCCGGGAAAGGCCGGGCAGAGCACGGCGAAGGCACCGGCGTGCTCGGTCGACCAGGCCGCCAGAGCACCGCGCAGCTGCCCCGCGACGGATCCCCGCATCGTCGAGTCGACCTTGAGGTAGATCCGGTCGCACCCCAGACGCAGCAGGTCCCGCACCGCCTCGACGGTGCGCTCGGCCGCGGCGGCCGGGCCGAGCGCCCGCGTCCCGGTGGCGACGGCCAGCACGGTCAGTGGCCCCTGGCCGTCGGGATCCGGCGAGACCGACGCGTCCCTCAGCAGGAACACGGTCGCGCCGCCCGCGGCGAACGGCACCGCCGAGTCGGCGGCCCCGGTGAGGTCGTCCGCGACGATCCCGAGGCGACGTGGGGTGACCCCGGCGCCGTCGGGCGGTGGGGGGACCGGCGTCCGCCCGCTCACAGCGACGCCCCGCCGCAGATCACCAGGTGCTGCCCGGTGACCGACCCACCGTCGGGGCCGAGCAGGAACGCGGTCATCCCGGCCACCTCCGACGGCTGCACGAAACGCCCGAGCGCGGGAACCTTCGGGGGAGTGGCGGCCCGGTTCGGGTCGGCCAGCATCGCGGTGTCCGTCGGCCCGGGCGCCACCACGTTCACCGTGATCCGCCGCGGGGCCAGCTCCATCGCCCACGACCGGGTCAGGCCGACGAGTGCCGCCTTGGTGGCCGAGTACTGGCTCTTGCCGGCCACTCCCGTCGCGGTGCGGCTGCCGATGACCACGATCCGAGCCCCCTCGGGCAGTGTCGGCGCCAGGGCGTCGACCAGCCGGCTGGGCACGTCGACGTGCAGACGCCACATCCACGCCCCGTCCTCGTGGTCGAGTTCGCCCACCGGCGCGCTGAACTGGACCCCGGCCGCGTGCACCAGGGAGTCCAGGCGGCGGGTCACGAGCGAGGTCAGCAACGAGGCCAGGTCGTCGGCGTCGGTCAGGTCGGCCGGGATCCATTCGAGGCCGGGCAGTTCCGGGTCGCGCCGGCTCACCCCGACCACCTCCCGGCCCTCGGCCACGAGCCGTCCGGCGATCGCCCGGCCGATGCCCGAGCTGACACCGGTGACGAGTGTGGCCACGTCAGAGCACCGTGCCCGGGCTCAGCCGCACGTGCTTGATCGTCTGGCGGTGGTAGGTGTACGCCACGTGCAGCGTGCCGTCGGCGCTCTGGTGGATCGAGGGGTACGACAGCTCACGGTTCAGGCCGTCCCGCGAGTTGTTCGTCAGGCAGTACCCGTCACCCTCGTCGAGATTGCCCTCGCGCCGCCAGGTCTGCCCGCCGTCGTCCGAGAAGGCGAGCGTCATGGGAGCCCTCGGGGCTCCCCAGAAGGCACCGGCGCGTCCATCATCGGTGCTGCCCTCGGAGGACACCCCCTCGACGATCCCGTTCTCGTCGATCTCGTCGTAGAGCGACTCCCGGCGGGCGGTGGCGTCGAGCCGGCTCGCGTCGTTGAACACCAGGGCCAGGCGCCCGTCGGCCAGACGGCACTGCATGATCGAGGAGTTGTTGTTCGGCAGGCCGGTCGCGACCGGGGCGGTCCAGGTGGATCCGTCGTCGTGCGAACGGGACTCGTACACGTGATCGGCCCAGCGGCTCCGGTACAGCGCGAGCAGCGAACCGTCGCCCAGATCGACGATGTTCATGTGCACGCAGCCGACGCTGCCGGGCACCGGCACCTCGCGCCACGACGCCCCCTGGTCGTCGGAGACCATCACCGAGCTGGTGTCCGCGTCGCCGCTCCAGCGCTCGCCGGGCACCTTGACGCACCGGAAGACGGGGAGCAGCCAGCGTCCCGATCCGGTGACCACGACGGCCTGACGGATGAAGACGCCGCTGTGCCCGTCGGCCGGGAACAGGGTCTCGGCCTCCTTCCAGGTCCGCCCGGAGTCGGGCGAGATCCGGCGGCGCACCTCGGCGGTGTCCTGGTCGCCGGCGCGCTGGGCGGTCCAGAGCAGCCAGAGCTCACCGGTGGGGGTGCTGAAGAGCACCGGGTTCTGCTCCGAGCGCCGCGAGTCGTCCGACAGCTGCTCAGGTTTCGTCCAGGTGTCGACGTCCAGCCGGGAGAACCAGACGCTGATGTCGCCGACGCCCTCCTGGGTGCCGCCGAACCAGACCAGGCCCAGGTCGCCGTCGGGCAGGGTGGCGAGGAAGGACGCGTGGCTCTGCACGGTGGGCGCGGCCAGGTAGGCGTCCCAGCGGCCCGGGGTCGTGGTGGGACGCAGCACGCCGTCGTTCACGGTGGTCACGAGTCACCCCGGGCGGCGTCCAGGTGCGCCCGGGCCGCGGCCTCGAGGTGCACCAGGTCGCAGGCGACGGTGAGGAAGGTCCAGCCCTCGGACGCCCGCCGGGCCGCGATCTCACCGGCGCCGGTGTGCAGGCCGGCGGCGATGCCGTTGGCCTCGCAGGCGGTCCTGATCCGGGTCAGGGAGGCTTCGAAGACGTCGGCCACGGCCGGGTCGGTGGAGGTCGCCCCGCCGATCGACAGGGTCAGGTCGGAGGGCCCGACGTAGAGCCCGTCGATGCCCGGCGTGGCCGCGATCTCCTCGACGTTGGCCAGCCCCTGCGGGGTCTCGATCATGGCCAGGACCGCGACCGACTCGTTGGCCTCGGCCGGCACCGGCCCGATCCGCAGCATCGAGCGCATCGGCCCGTACGAACGGATGCCGAGCGGCGGGTAGCGCGTGGCCGCGACCGCGTCGGCGGCGTCCTGCGCGGTGTTGACGAGCGGCACGATGACGGCGCGGGCCCCGGCGTCCAGGGCCCGGCCGATGTCGGCGGGACCGTTCTGGCCGACCCGGATCACGCCGGCGGACTGCCCGCCGGCGTCGATCGCGGTGAGCCCGGCGAGCATGCCGTCGTAGCCGAAGAGGCCGTGCTGGGCGTCCATCGCGACGTAGTCGTAGCCGAGCCGGGCGATGCGCTCGGTCGCGGGCGGCGCGTCGAGCAGGACCCAGTACCCGGTCACCGTCTCCCGGCGGCGGACGCGGGCGGCGAAGTCAGCGACGGTCATGGTGGATCTCCGTTTCCGAGGGTGCGGGTTCAGCGGGCGTAGGCGGGCATCGGGCCGTGCAGGCGGGTGCCGATCGCCTCGCAGGCGACCACCACGTCCTCCGGCAGCGGGCCCTTCGCGGCGGCGGCCAGATTGGCCTCCAGCTGAGCGACCTTCGACCCGCCGAGCAGGACCGAGTCCACCACGTCCCGGCTCAGCAGCCAGCGCAGCGCGAGCTCGGGCAGGGCCAGCCCGGCCTGCTCGGCCACCGCGCCCAGGTCGGCGATGGCCTCGAACAGCTCGGCGTTCCAGTACCTCTCGGTGTACATCGCCGCGAGCCGGGAGTCGCCGAAGCGCCCTTCGGCGGGCCGCTGGCCGAAGGTGTGCCGGCCGCTGAGCAGGCCGCCGCCGAGCGGGTTGTAGACCATGGTGGCGATGCCCGAGGCGGAGGCGAAATCGGTGTACTCGTCCTCGATCCGGCGCGCGAGGAGGTTGTAGAGCTGCTGCGCGACCACCGGCCGCGGCGTTCCCACCTCGTCCGCCGCGGCGTTCACCGCCCCGACGTGCCAGGCCGCGTAGTTCGAGACGCCGAGCGCCCCGATCTTGCCCTCCGTGACCAATTCACCCACCGCGGTGAGCGTTTCCCGAAGGGGCGTCGAACGGTCGGGCTGGTGCAGGTAGAACAGGTCCACCCGCTCGACCCCGAGCCGCTTCAGGCTGCCCTCGACGCTCAGCCTCACCGCCTCGGGCGACAGCGGCGGCAGCCTCTCGGCGTCCGGGTGCGGGATACCCGCCTTGGTCGCGAGCACGAACCCCCGGCGCGAGGGCAGCAACGAGCCCAGCATGGACTCGGTCGCCCCTCCGGCGTACCCGTTGGCGGTGTCGATCATCGTGACGCCCGCCTCGAGGGCGAGATCGAGCATGCGACCGGCGGTCTCGGCCTCGACGGTGTCGCCGAAGGTCATGGTGCCGAGCGCGAGGCGGCTCAGCTCGAACGGGGTGTGCATCAGGCCACCTTCTGGGCTTGGAGGACGCTGCGGGGCTTGCGTCCCCGGATCGCGGCCGGGTCGAGCGCGGCGGCCCGCAGGGCCTGGGTGTAGGGCTCGGCCGGGTGGGACAGCACCTGCCGGGTGGGGCCGGCCTCGACCACGCGCCCGGCCTTCATCACGATCACGTCCTGACTGATCTCCCGTACCACGCCGAGGTTGTGCGAGATGAACAGGTAGCTGACGCCGGTCTGCTCCTGCAGATCGACGAGGAGCCTGAGCACCTGGGCCTGCACCGACACGTCGAGCGCGCTGGTGGCCTCGTCGCAGACCAGCAGCTCGGGCCGGCTGGCCAGGGCCCGGGCGATGCCGATGCGCTGGCGCTGGCCGCCGGAGAACTCGGCCGGGCCGCGCCGGAGCGCGGTGGAGGGCAGGCCCACCAGGTCGATGAGCCGGGCCGCCTCGGCGTTCCGCTCGGCGGCGCTCGAGAGGCCGCGCAGCCGCAGCGGTTCGGCCACGATCTGCTGGGCGCTCAGGTGCGGGTCGAGCGATCCGTAGGGGTCCTGGAACACCATCTGGATGCGGGAACGCAGCGGCCGCAGGCGTTTCTCGGGCAGCTGGGCGATGTCGGTGCCGCCGTCGTCGCCGCCCAGCACGATCGAGCCGGAGGTGGGCCGCACCAGCCGGACCAGGGCGCGGGCCACGGTGGACTTGCCGCAGCCGGACTCGCCGACCAGGGCCAGGGTGCGGCCCTGGCCGACGCTGAAGCTGACGTCGTCGACGGCCCGGAACGTCCCGGCGGCGACCGGGTAGTCGACGACCAGGTTCGAGACGGTGAGAACACTGCTCACGGGTGGGCTCCTTCCGGGCGGCCGGCCCCGGTGACCGGACTGGTGACCGGACTGGTGACCGGACTGGTGACGGGACTGGTGACGGGACTGGTGACCTCCGCGCGCCGGGGGACCGACGCGTCCTGCGTCGGGATCTCCAGGCGGGGGATGGCCGCGAGCAACTGCTGGGTGTACGGCGTCTGCGGCCGGTCGACGATGTCCTCGACCTCGCCGCTCTCGGTGAACTGCCCGGCCCTCATCACGTGGATGCGGTCGGAGACCACGCGGGCCACGCCGAGGTCGTGCGTGATCATGAGAATGCCGATGCCGGTGCGCTCCTGGAGCTCGAGCAGCAGGTCGAGCACACCGGCCTGCACGGTCACGTCGAGGGCGCTGGTGGGCTCGTCGGCGACCAGCAGGCGGGGTTCGCCGGCCAGCGCGATCGCGATGAGGATGCGCTGCAGCATGCCGCCGGAGAGCTGGTGCGGGTACTTCTTCAGCTGGCCGCCGGGATCGGGGATGTGGACCTGGGTGAGCAGGTCGGCCGCCTTCGAGGAGGCGTCGGCGCGGCTCAGGGAGGGATGCCCGCGCCGTACCGCCTGCACCAGCTGCCGGCCGATCGTGAGCACGGGGTTGAGGGCCGTCATCGGGTCCTGCGGGACGAGTGAGACCGAGCGGCCGCGGAGCCCGGCGATCGCGGCCGGGTCCGAGAGGACGTCCCGGCCGATGAGCTCCACCGAGCCCGACAGCACCGCCAGGCCGGGCGGGAGGAGCCGGAGGACGCCCATCGCTGTGGTGGACTTGCCCGAGCCGGACTCGCCGATGAGAGTGACCGTCTCACCCTCGCAGACCCGGAAGGTGACGCCGTCCACCGCGCGCACCACCCCCGCGTCCGTGATCAGTTCGATCTGGAGCTCTTTCACGTCGAGCAGGGGAGTGTTCACGGCCGGACCGCCTTCCGCCGCCGGGCGCGATCCCGGATGCCGTCGCCGAGCAGGTTCACGCCGACCACGAGGAGCACGATGACGAGGCCGGGCAGGGTGACCAGCCACCACGAGGTGGTGATGTAGTTCTGGCCGTCGGAGATGATGCGGCCCCAGGTGGCGAAGGGCCGTTGCGGGCCGGCCCCGAGGTAGCTGAGGGCGCTCTCCAGCAGCACGGCCTGGGCCAGCAGCAGGAGCACCACCAGCGAGGCCGGGCGGATCACGTTGGGCAGCACGTGCCGGGCCAGGATCTGCAGCCGGGGCAGACCGAGCACCCGGGCCGCGGCCACGTAGGGCTTCTCGCGTTCGACGAGCACGAGAGACCGCGTCAGCCGGGCCACCTCGGGCCACTGAGCGAACGCGATCACCCCGGTGATGACCGGCAGCGAGGGCCCGAACAGGGCGACGACGAGCAGGAGCATCATCAGCAGGGGCAGCGACATCTGGGCCTCGAGGAAGCGTGAGACCAGCGCGTCGACCCAGCCACCGAAGAAGCCCGCGGCCGATCCGGCGGCGATGCCGATGATCCCGGAGACGGTGATGGCCAGCAGGCCGATCGCGACCGAGACCTGGCCGCCGTGCAGCACCAGCGAGAGCAGGTCGCGGCCGAGGGCGTCGGTGCCGAAGACGTGCCCGTCGGTGAAGGGAGCCAGACGGCGGGCCGAGAGGTCCTGCCGGTCCGGGTCGGGCAGCGGCAGCACCTGGGCCAGGGCGACGGGCACGAGCACGATCAGCGTGCACACGGCTCCGGTGATCGTCTTGAACCGGTTGGCCCGGTGCCGCCCGGCCACCGTCGATGTCCGGAGGTCCGAAGCGTTCACGGCGGAGGGTCTTTCAACGGCCGGTGCGCTCATGACGCCGCCTTCCCGAGGCGGACCCGCGGGTCCAGCAGCGGATAGAGAAGATCGATGAGGAGCTGGACGAGCACGGCCAGCACCGAGGTGACGAGCACGGTCGCCACGATCAGCGGGTAGTCGCGGGTCTCGAGCGCCCGCACCACCAGCGAGCCGACGCCGGGCCAGGCGAACACCACCTCGACCACGACCACGCCGTTGAGCAGGGCCGCGAACCGGGTGCCGAGGGCGGTGACGACCGGGACGGCCGCGTTGGCCATGGCGTACTGCCAGGTGAGGGCCCGTTCGCCGAGGCCCCGGGAGCGGGCCACGGTGAGGTGGGGCGAGGCGAAGTTGGCGATCATCTCGCGGCGCACCATGCGGCTGATCAGCGCGATCTGCAGCACCGCGATGGTCACGGTCGGAAGCACCAGGCCGCCCCAGGTGGTGAATCCGGACGCGGGCAGGATCGGCACGAGCACGGCGAAGACCGTGAGAAGCATGACCCCGGTCCAGAACTCGGGCATCGACTGGCCGGCCACGGTGAGCACGTTGGCGCCCAGTTCGCGGCGGGAGTCGGCGTGCCGGGCCATCCACACGCCGAGCGGTACCGAGACCACGGTGGTGAGAATGATGGACGCGGTGGCGAGAGTGATCGTGTAGGGCATGCGGTCGAGCACGACGCTCAGGGCCGAGTCCTGGTAACTGAACGACGTTCCCAGGTCCCCGTGCAGGAGACCCGTGATGAACGTCCCGTACTGGGACAGCAGCGACTGGTCGAGGCCGAACCGCTCGCGCACGGCGGCGAGCTGCTCGTTGGTGGCGAACGGCCCGGCGTAGGCCCGGGCCGGGTCGCCCGGGGCCAGCCGGATCAGCACGAAAACCGTGGAGATCGTGAGGAACACGGTGAGCAGGCTCTGGGCGAGCCGCTTGAGGGCGTAGGTCGCGGTGGCGGGCAGCTTGAGCGCCCGCGGCGCGCCCGAGGTGATGACTGTCATGTCAGGCCGCCAGCTTGACCGTGGTCAGGTCGTAGGAGTTGTTGGCGCCCAGCGTCATTCCGCCGACGCGGTCGCGGCGGGCCACCACGGCCTTCGGCGCGAACGCCCACATCGCCGGCCAGGTGTCCCAGACCGCCTGCTGCGCCTGCCGGAGCAGATCGGCGCGCTCGGTCTCGTCCACCTCGGACGACGCCTCGCGGATCAGCGAGGTGACCTCGGGAACGATGTACCCGTGGTAGGTGTCCCGGGTCTTCTCCTTCTCCGGGGTGCCGGTGAACATGCCCTGCAGCATGGTCACGGCCAGGCCGGTCGGGCTCGCGTAACCGTTGGCCAGCAGGTCCCAGTCGCCGCCCTTGCCCTGGCGCCAGGCCGAGATGTCGCCGCCCGGCTCGAACTGCTGGAGCTTCACGCCGACCCCGACCGAGCGCAGCATCTCGTAGACGGCCTCCATCACCTGCGAGTCGCCGGCGAACTCACCCGACTCCCAGATGATGGTCATCTGCAGGTCGTTCACCCCCAGATCCCTCAGCAGCTGACGGGCCCGGTCCGGGTCGTGGCGGAACTCGCCGACCTCGGCCGCGCCCATCAGGTCGGGCGGGACCACACCGTTCACCGGCACGACCGCGTTCTGCAGCACGTCGTTGATCAGTGAGGGCCCGTCGATCGCGTAACTGAGGGCCTCGCGGACCCGGACGTCCGACAGCGGGTGGGTCCTCGGCTTGCGGAAGTTGTAGAACAGGTGCGTCAGCCGGGTGCCGGGCCGGGTCTCGATCGTCACTCCGGACAGGCCCTTGAGCTGCTCGACCGAGTCGGGGGTGATCGAGTCGATGACGTCGATCTCGCCGCTGCGCAGCGACACCACGCGGCTCGACTCACCGGGCAGGAACCGGACGTCGACCTGGTCGAGCAGCGGCGCGCCGCCCCAGTAGTTCTGGTTGCGCGAGAGCCGGTAGGTGCCCGCGCCCCGGTCGGAACGGGTGACGATGTACGGGCCGGTGCCCACCCCCGTCTGCAGCTCCTCGGGTCTGTTGGCCGCGGCCGGGGTGATCAGGATGTTGGTCATCAGGTAGTCGAGGATCGGCAGCGGCTCGTCGGTGACGAGCTTGAACGACCGGTCGTCGAGGCGCTGCACCTTCGGCCACTCCGGGAAGAACGTGGCCAGGAAGCCACCGTCGGTGTCCCGGTAGGACTCCAGAGCCACCGCCACGTCGTCGACGGCGACCGGGCTGCCGTCGGAGTAGCGGACGCCCTCGCGCAGCTTCACGGTCCACTCGGTGGGGGCGGTGAGGGTGATGCTCTCGGCCAGGACGGGTTCGACCTTCAGGTCGGGGGTCAGCCGGGTCAGGCCCTGGCGGACGGCCCGCTGCACGGTGACAGCCGCGTCGAACTGGTTCAGCTTGTTGTCGAGGCTGACCAGTGAGCGGTTGAGCGCGAGGTTCAGGGTGCCCGGGCCGGGCAGGCCGGTGGGGGTCGCACAGCTGGCCAGGGCTGTGCCGGCACCGGCCAGCAGGCCGAGCCGGAACAGACCACGTCTGCTCAGGGGCGCTGGGGGTTGGGTCATCGTTGACCGACTCCTCTGACGGGATGGGACGTGTCGAGACCTTCACATCCGATGCGCGTTGCGCGCCAGACCCTCGCGCGGAATGCGCGGGAATTGAGTGACCTGGCTTACGCGAGAGGTGGTTTTCTGCGTACAGTCGCGCAGAACACGCAACAGGTGGAGGTCAGCGATGGTGCTCAGTTCCCGCCGGCGGCGGGAGGAGATCGTCCGCCTCGCCGAGACCCGGGGCCTGACCGAAGTGTCCGGGATGGCCGACCGGTTCCAGGTCTCGGCCAGCACGATCCGCCGCGACCTGGCCCAGCTCGAGGCCTCCGGCCGGCTCGCGCGGACCTACGGCGGGGCGATGGCCGCCCAGAGCCACGCCGAGCCCTCGCTGCAGCAGCGCATCGGTGAGGCCTTCGCCGACAAGCTCGCGATCGCCACCTGGGCCGCCGAGCAGATCCAGCCCGGCGAGTCCGTGGCCCTCGATGCCGGCTCCACCGTCGCGGCCCTGGCGCACCGGCTGCGCGAGCGCACCGGCGTGACCGTCACCACGGCCAGCCTGACCGTGATCGGCGAGCTCACCGGCGCCCAGGGCGTCACCCTGCACTGTCTCGGGGGCACGCTGCGCCCGCTCAGCCAGGCCATGGTCGGCCCGATCACCGAGATCGCCCTCACCCGGATGAGCTTCGACCGGGTCTTCCTCGGAGCCGACAGTGTCGACGCCGAACGCGGCATCTGTGAGGCCGATCTGCACCAGACCCAGCTGAAAGAGCTGATGGCGCAACGCAGTGAGCACGTCTACGTGCTCGCGCACGCGGCGAAACTGGGCCGGCGGCCGTTTCACGCATGGACGCGTCTGTCACCCGGATGGACGCTGGTCACCACCGGGCGGGGAGACCTGGTCGAGCCGTTCCTCGAACGCGGCGTGCGGGTGATCAGCGTCCCGGTGCCCTAGGGGCCGAGTGACCCTGGCGAAATGTCCTCTGCTTGGATGGACTTGATCCACACCTGGGCCGGGAGCAGCGCCCACGACGAGGAGGGACGGCGCCCGGCCCGCAACCGGACGCTGCCCGAAACCGCTTGCGTCCGGGCAACAGAGAGGAACACCCATGTCGGTCTCCGTGCTGGCCAGCCCTTCCCGCTACGTGCAGGGCAAGAACGCGATCGCCGAACTCGGCACCCACCTCGAAGGTCTGGGTTCCACGCCCCTCCTGGTCGCCGACGACATCGTCTGGGGCCTCGTCGAGTCCGCCCTGACGCAGGGCTTCACCGCGGCGAAACTCCCCGTGATCCGGGTCGGTTTCGGCCGTTTCGCCACCCCTGCCGCCGTCGACGCGCTGGTCGAGAAGATCCGCACCGGCAAGCACGACGTCATCGTCGGGCTCGGTGGCGGCTCGGCCATCGACGCCGCCAAGGCCGCCGGTCACCTCGCCGGCGTGCGCTGGGCCAGCGTCCCCACCGCCGCCTCGTCCGACGCCCCGACCTCCGCGCTCTCGGTGATCTACACCGAGGAGGGCGAATTCATCGAGTACCGCTTCTTCCCGCGCAACCCCGACCTCGTGCTCATCGACACCCAGCTGGTCGCCGGCGCCCCCGCCCGCTTCCTCGTCGGTGGCATCGGCGACGCGCTCGCCACCTGGATCGAGGCCCGCGCCACCCGCCGCGGCACCGGTTCCGCGATGGCCGGCGGCCGCCCCACCCGGGCCGGCACCGCCCTGGCCGAGCTGTCGTGGAACATCCTCTGGGAGAACGCCCTTCCCGCGCTCGACGCGGTGCGCGCCAAGGTCGTCACCCCGGCGCTCGAGGCCGTGGTCGAGGCCAACACGCTGCTGTCCGGCCTGGGCTTCGAGTCCGGTGGCCTGGCCGCCGCGCACGCCATCCACAACGGCCTCACCGCCGCCCCGCAGACGCACGGGCTCACGCACGGCGAGAAGGTCAACATCGGCTCGGTCACCCAGCTGGTGCTGGAGGGTGCCCCGACCGCCGAGATCGAGGACTTCATCGTCTTCACCACCAAGGTCGGCCTGCCGAACTCGCTGACGGAGATCGGTCTTTCGGCCGACGACCGCAAGGAGCTGCGGGCCGTAGCCGAGGCCGCCACGGTCGAGGGTGAGACCATCCACAACCTGCCGTTCCCGGTCTCCGCCGACCAGGTCGTCGACGCGCTGATCGCGATCGAGGGCATCTCCCGCCGGGTGCGGGCCGAGCACGGCCTGCCCGAGCCGGTGAAGTACGTCGCCGGTCACTGAGGGCTGAGGGGCGCAGGTGCTCGAGGACGTCCTCGAGCACCTGCGCCCGCAGAAGGTGGGTTAGTATCCCGGCGTGATCTCGACGTCGGCCCTGCGCGCGGTGCGCCCCGCTGTCGTCTTCGGTGACCACTCCTTCCGGCAGGACTTCTACCAGTAGCCGAGCGCTCGCTCGCTGTCTGTGTCGTGGTTTCTTCCTGCCGAGAGGTCCTTTCGTGTTACCTGATTCCGTGCTGTCCCGGTACGCCCATCCCGATCTGCGCTGGGCGGCCGCGCACATGCCGCTGCTGCACGCCACCGTCGCCCGCGTCGCTCCTGCCCTGAGCGGGCTGCGCCTGGGCATGTGCCTGCACATCGAGCCCAAGACCGCCGTACTCGCGGTGCTCCTGCAGGAGGCCGGTGTGCGGATCCGCCTGACCGGTTCGCCCGGCACCACCCGGCCCGACGTGGTCGAGGCGCTGCTCGCGCTGGGGGTCGAGGTCACGTCGGGCCCCGACGACGACGCCCCGCACGTCGGCGAGGTGCTCGACCTCGAGCCCGACCTGCTGCTCGACAACGGCGCCGACCTGACGCTGGGGTTGCTGGAACGGGGGGTGCCGTCGCACTTCCGGGGTGGCACCGAGGAGACCACCACCGGAGGCCGGCTGCTCCGGGAGGCGACCACAGCTGGGGGCACCTCCCCGGGCCGAAGGTCCAGGACGACCGTCACCTTCCCGGTCGTGGTGATCAACGACAGCCGCCTCAAGCAGCTGGTCGAGAACCGTTTCGGCGTCGGCCAGTCGGTGGTGCAGGGCTTCCAGCAGGCGACGAACCGCATGATCCCCGGCGCCCGCGCGGTGGTGGTGGGCTACGGGCCGTGCGGACGCGGCGTGGCCGGGACCCTGCGATCGCTGGGAGCGCGGGTGTCGGTCGCCGAGACCGATCCCTACCGGCGTCTGGAAGCGGTTCTCGAGGGGCATGCGGTCGGCCCGCTCGGCGATCTGCTGCCGGGCGCCGATCTGGTGTTCCTGGCCACCGGGCATCCGGGGGTGCTGGGTGCGGACGAGGTGGACCGGCTCGCGGACGGAGCGGTGCTGGCCGGGGTGGGACACCGCGCCGACGAGGTGTCACTGCCGCTGCTGGGCGCGGTCTCGGCCCGGGGAGGCGGTCGTCAGACGCTCCACCACCGGGAGTACGTGCGGCCGGACGGCCGTCGCACGGTCGTGCTGGCGGAGACCCGGATGATCAATCTCGTGGCCGGGGGCGGCAATCCGATCGAGGCCATGGATCTCGGGCTGAGCCTGCAGGCCGCCTCGCTGGCCGCGGTCGCGACGGGTGGCCTGGACGCCGGCGTGCAACCGGTGCCCACCGCGCTCGACCGGCAGATCGCCGAGGACTTCACCGCACGCCTCACCCTGGGAGCTTCTTCGTGATCGACCTGCACCGTCACCTCGAGGGTTCGCTGCGCGTCTCGACGATCCTCGAACTGGCCGAACGGGACGGCCATCCGCTGGCCTCGGCGGCCTCTCCGCACGACGAGCTCGTGGCCTCCGGTCCGCTCGGCGGGCTGGTGCCGTTCCTCGGCAAGGTCGACGCCGCCCCGTCGGCCTTCCCCCGGCTCGACGACTGGAACCGGGCCGCGGCAGAGGTGGTGTCGGACGCCGCCGCCGACGGATTGACGTATCTCGAACTACGGTTCAGCCCGTGGTTCATCCAGCAGGAGACCGGCCTGGTCCCCGAGGCGGTGATCGACGCGATCGCCGACGGCGTCGCGTCGGAGTCGGCTCGCACCGGTCTGCCGGTCGGGCTGATCGGCATTCTGCTGCGGGATCTCGGCCCGTCGCAGGGCCTGGCCCAGGTGCAGACGCTGCTGTCGCGGCGCGAGGTGTTCTGCGCGGTCGACCTGGCCGGCAACGAGGCCGGCGTGCCCGCACCCGATTTCGCGCCGGCGTTCGCCCGGGCCCGCGATGCCGGGCTCCATGTGACGGTGCACGCGGGTGAGGGGGCCGGGCCGCAGAGCGTGTGGGACGCGGTACGGCACCTGGGCGCCGAGCGCATCGGGCACGGGGTGCGGTCTTTCGAAGACCCTTCGCTGATGGAACATCTGGCGGAGCGTGGCATCACGCTGGAGGTGGCGCTGACGAGCAATCTGCACACGTCGGTGGTGGCGGACTACGCCTCCCACCCGATCCGGGAACTGCTGGCGGCCGGGGTGCCGGTGGCGCTGGCCACGGATGATCCCCGGGCCTCGGCGATCACGCTCTCCGGGGAGTACACGGTCGCGCGTGACGAGGTGGGCCTGAGCGATGCGCAGCTGGCCTCGGTGCGCGCGGCGGCGGAGAAGGCGCGCTTTCTGCCCTGACCCCGGGCGTCCTGATGCCTGGGAGTCCTGATTCCCGGGAGTCCTGATTCCCGGGAGTCCTGATTCCCGGGAGTCCTGATTCCCGGGAGTCCTGATTCCCGGGAGTCCTGATTCCCGGGAGTCCTGATTCCCGGGAGTCCTGAGCCCCCGGAGTCCTGAGCCCCGGGAATCAGGCCTCGGCGACCCGCCGGTGCAGGACCTCGAGCAGGTCCTCGCCGTGCGGGGAGCCGAGGCCGGTGTTGGGGTCCCAGCCCGGACGGGCGGTGTAGGTGCCGTTGTCGCCGGCCACCACGTCACGGAAGCCGGTGGTGACGACCTCGGCCTGCAGGTCCCGGTAGATCAGGGGCTGGAGCAGGCCGAGGGGACGCTCCAGCGACTGCGTGACCCGGCAGATCAGGGCCGCCCACAGCGGGGTGGCGGCGCTGGTGCCGCCGACGCAGATCTCGGTTCCGCCCAGCCGGACCCGGTAGCCGGTGCGGTTGTCGGCGTTGGCCGCCACGTCGGGGACGCCCCGACCCGGTTCGCCGGAGTCGGACCGCACCGGCACGTCCACCGTCGCCTGCCACTCGGGCAGCCCGAAGACCCCGCTGACGCCGCCCCCGGTGGCGCTGAAAGCGCCGGTGTTCCAGGCTGTCTCGGCGTGGATCACATTGGTGGCCGGATCGGCGAGCAGGGTGGTGCCACCGCAGGCGAGTACGTACGGGTCGGAGGCGGGGTAGTTCACGTGCGGTGCGCCGTCGGGCATGCCGCTGGTGCTGCCGGAGTCGCCGCTCGCCGCGCAGACGGTGATGCCCAGGGCCGCAGCGTCTTCCAGCAGGTCGTGCACGGCCAGGGCGAGCTGACCCGACCAGGTGATCTCGGGTGAGCCCCAGCTCAGGCTGATGACGGTCGGGCTGGGTGTCGCGTGCACGGCGGCCTTGAGCGCGAGCAGGATGCCCTGGCCGTTGTTGCGGGTGACGTAGTTGAGGATCGTGGCGCCGGGGGCGAGGGCGCCGGCGATCTGCAGGTCGAGGGTGACCTCGAGGTCGAAACGGGTGGCCGGACCGCTCTGCGGGGTGACGGGGGCGCCGTCGACGCTGACGTGGGTGATGTCGGGCGTGGCCAGGCCGAGGCTCCGGAAGTAGCCGTCGAGGTCGTCCGGCCGGCACATGCCGCCGAGCGAGACGACGGCCAGGCGCTGCCCGGTGCCGTCGTGGGAGGCCGGGAACCGGTACAGGCGGCCGAGTTCCACGGCGGAGTAGGTGATGCGGGGCTCGTCGTCGGGCACGTGGAACTCGGGCCGGGCCACGGGCTGCGTGCCCAGGCCCACCACCGACATCACGATGCCGTCGAGCTCGGCCGGCAGCAGGACCTCGCCGAGGTGGCGGCGGTAGCGCACCGGCCCGGGCCGGAACGGATCCTCCCCCTCGTAAAGCCGGATGCGGGAACCGAAGACCTCGGCCAGGGCGCTGAGCGGCCCCTCGACGGTGAGCAGCCGTGACTCGTGGTCGACCTGCACCGTGCGCAGCCCGTGGCGCCCGAGTGTGCCCTCGACCAGGGCGATGTCGGCCGGGTCGGCGCCGAAGCGCTCGGCGAGCTCCCGGTTCGAGATCACGGCCGGGGTCTGCACGAGCTGGTGCGGCAGAGGTGCCCGGCGGCGCAGCAGCAGGCTCACCCGGGCGGTGGAGCCGGGAACGGGGGACGCGTCGAGCGGACGTTCGGGCAGCCAGGGCCGGCTGGTGTGCGCGGACAGCACGACATGGTCGTCATCGGTCATCGTGGCCCCCATCCTCGGTGGCCACCACGCTAGCCGGATCGCCCGGACTTATCAGCCGATATCGGCCCAGACCACCTTCCCGTCGACGATGTCAACGTCGATGCGGTCGCGCGGAACCCGCCACCGGCGCTGGCGGTGTAGGTGCCGCCGAAACGGTGGCAACCGTCGGCGCCGTCCCACGTGCCGCCGTCCCGGAACGTGACGCTCGCCTTCGCGAAGTAGCCCTGGCCGTGCGGTGGCAGCAGAAGCAACACCCGCCCTGGTCTCCACCCGGCAGTGACTCGCTGCTGTGACACGCCTGGCTGACGGTGATCGGTGTGCGGTTGCGGGGGTGATCATCAGACGCTGAGGTGGGGTCATGGGTGAATGGGGCATTTGGGATGCCGTGGGGCTGGCGGTCCGGGCCGTCGGGTTGCTGGTGTTCGTACCCGTGCCGGTGATCCTCTACCGCACCTCGATGAGGGACGCGGAGCGCCGCCGCACCATGGGTCTCTCGGCGGAGAGTCCGTCGATGACCCAGCAGCGGACCGCCCTGCTGCGCGCCCTGCGCGACGAGCCCGCCGCCGCGGACCTCCCCGAGCTGCGGACGCAGGCTCTCGCTCTGAGGGCGAAGCGCCCAATATCGCTGCTGGCCCTGGTCGGCGGGGTGCTCCTGCAGGGGGGAAGCCTGATGATGTCGCACCGGCCGGGCGACTTCATCTTCCCGGTCCTCTTCCTCCTGGTCGTCGGCGCCGCCGCGCTGCGCTTCGACCGCATCGCCCGCGCAGGAGAGGCCTTCCTGCGCCGGTATCCCGCCGACGCCGACGCCGACGCCGACGCCGACGAGCGATCGTGAGCGTCGCGGATCCGGGCCGCTGGTTCGGGTTGGCCCTCATCGTGATCGGTGTGGGCCTGGAGATACGAGCCGCCTGGTCCCTCTACGTTCAGCCGGGCCTCGCGCTGACGAACATCGGGCTCGTCGTGCCGGTGTGGGGCACCCACCTGATCCCGGGCGTCCGCTGGACGGGTCTGCCGGCAGCCGCTCTTACGGTGAGCTGCGGGTATGTCGTGGTGGTGGCGGATCGCGCGGCCCGGGTCGGGGCGGCCTTCCTGCGTGAGCACACCTGATGCCCGGGTGGGAGTGGCTGGCACTGGCGGCTTACGGCGCGGCCGTCGCGCTGGTGGTGGTGCTGTTCCGGACGCGTCGGCAGCACGCCGCTCACCGTCGGCGGCTGATCCGGATCGGGAAGCCGCTTCGCCACCGGGAACGCCGGGTCGCCCTGCGGGCCGGGCTCGACGCCGAGGTCGATCGCGAGCGGCTCACCGAACTGCAGATCTACGCCGAGGGTTTCCGTCTCCAGCGATCTGAGGCCTACCTGGTCATGAGTGTCTACCTCGGTGCTTCGGGGGGCCTGGTCCTGGACCCCGGCGTGTGGCGGGGGATCCTCGTCGGGCTCGGAGCCGTCACATGTGCTTGGCTTCTGCTGCGCGCCGAGCGTGACGTCCGTCTGGGACGAGCCTTTCTCCAGCGTCACCCGGGCAGTGACGTCAGTCGTCGCCCACCGGAGCCTCCCCGAGCACCGTGAGGCACACCACCCAATAGGCCACGTACAGCGCGAGCAGCAGCACGCCGTGCCAGCGCCGCAGGCGTCCGGTGCTGATGAAATACGCGCCCAAGCCGGTCATCACGACCAGCGCAGGCAGGTGCCAGGCGAGGACGTCGTCGTCGACCGTGACCTCGTGCCCGGTCAGCAGGATGATCCCGAGCTTGGCCGTCACTCCGAAGACCACGCTGCCGATGACGTTGCCGATGCCGATCTCGGACGCGCCACGGCGGTGGGGCTCCACCGTCAGCATGATGTCCTCCAGGGCCAGCACCAGGGTGGCGATCGTCGCGCCGAAGACCGTTCCCGGGATGGAGTAGTCGTCCAGGATGCCCTCGATGCCGGAGCTGGTCAGGGCGGCCGCCGCGATCAGGCCGACCAGCGCCAGCAGGGCCATGCCGAGCCCGGCCCAGGGCAGGGGCTTCGAGAAGGGCACGTCCACCTCGAACGGTGGCACATCGGTGGCTGACGAGGCGCCGGAGCCGGAACCCACCTTCTCCAGCACCTCCGCGTTCCGGAAGACCGGCGTCTGGCTGCGCAGTTCGTTGCGGGCCACGTAGGCGATGAACGCGACGAACAGCAGCATGAGAACCGCGCCGTCCGTGGCGGTCAGGGGCGGCGTGAGCACGAAGGGCAGCATCGCCAGCGGCGACAGGGCGAAGAGCACGATGTAGCGACGCGGGATGTCCACCCGGGTCGGGGCGATCAGCGCGGCCAGGGCGAGCACGATCCCGGTCATCGAGATGGCCGTGCCGAAGACCGTTCCCAGGGCCACGCCGCCGAGATCCTCGACGTTCAGCACCACCCCGAGCGCCACGTCGTCGAACTCGATCCCGGTGAAGACGATCGCCAGCAGGAACACCGAGATCCGCAGTGCCCCGGCCGCTCCCACCAGGTAGGCGATGAGCTTCTCGGCCGTGTAGACGAGCAGCGCCGCCCCCAGGACGAAGATCAGGATCGACACGGGAACCCCTCAGGCTCGGTGCGGACGGGGGATGAGCTGCAGATCGGTGACCGTCCGGGCCGCGTCGACCGCGTCGGTCACGAGCGAGTGGTCGGGCGACAGGTGACAGACCGGGTCGGTGCGCGACGCGTCGCCGGTCAGCTGGAACGCCTGGCAGCGGCAGCCGCCGAAGTCGATCTCACGCCGGTCGCAGTCGCGGCACGGCGAGGGCATCCAGTCGGTGCCCCGGTACGCGTTCATCACCGGGGAGTCGTGCCAGATCGCCGCCAGGGACTGCTCCCGCACACTGGCGCGCGGCAACGGCAACGACTGTGCGGCCGGGCAGGGCAGCACATCACCGTTCGGGGCCACCGTCAGCTGCCGCGAGGCCCAGCCCCCCATGCAGGGTTTGGGGTAGCGGCTGTAGTAGTCGGGGATCACGTAGAGGACGTCCATCCGCCCCGCCAGCCTCGTGCGGGCCTCGCGGACGGTCACCTCGGCGGCCTCGAGCTGCTCCCGGCCGGGCAGCAGTGCGTCGCGGTTCCGCCAGGCCCAGCCGTAGTACTGGGTGTTCGCCAGTTCGACCCGGTCGGCGCCGGCCTCCTCGGCCATCCGGATCACCGAGGCGATGCGGTCGATGTTCTGACGGTGCAGCACCACGTTCACCGTCAGCGGCCACCCGAGCGACTTCACCAGGGCCATGGCCCGCAGCTTCCGCTCGAACGACGGTGTGCCCGCGATCCGGTCGGACAGTGCGGGATCGTCGGCCTGGATGCTGACCTGCACGTGGTCGAGCCCGGCCTCGCGCAGCTCCGCGGCCCGGGAGGGGGACAACCCGACCGCGCTCGTCACCAGGTTCGTGTAAAGACCCACCCCGGAACAGAAGGCGACCAGCTCGGCGAGATCCCGCCGGAGCAGGGGCTCCCCACCGGACAGGTGCGCCTGCAGCACCCCCATCTCGGCGGCCTGCCCCATCACGGCCTTCCACTCCTGGAGCCCCAGCTCGTCGGTGTACCCGGACATGTTGAGCGGGTTCGAACAGTACGAGCAGGCGAGCGGGCACCGGTAGGTGAGCTCCGCGAGAAGCCCGTACGGCGCGTCCACCATCGGCTGTTCACTCATCGGCCAGCTCCACACATCGACGCTTCACGAGACCACCCAGGAACCCGAGAACCTCGTCGGCGGGCACACTCCGGTACACCGCCCCGAGCTCGGAGACGATGTCGCGCACCGTGTGCTCGCCGTCGCACCGCGAAAGAATCTCCGCGCCGGTGGTGTTCAGCACCACCACGGTCTCCGGCAGCAGCAGCACCGGGCGCTGCCGGGCCTGCGAGTAGCTCAGCCGCACGTGCCGGGCCAGTCGCGGTCGTCCGGGTGGCCCTACCGGGAAGGGGCTCATGAAGGGTAGGCCTGCCCGATCGCGTCCATCAGGCTCCACAGCACGTCGCACTTGAACGACAGCGCCCCGATCGCCGCGCCCTGCGACTCCTCGGTCAGGCAGTGCGTGGTCACGATCTCCAGCGCGTGTTCACTGTCGCGCGGGGCCTGCTCGAGCCGGGCGCGGAAGTAGGCCAGACCCTCGGGATCGATCCACTGGTAGTACTTCTCGAACGCCGCCAGGCGTTCGGCCATCAGGTCGGGCGCGAACAGCTCGGTCAGCGACGAGGCCACTGCCTCCGTCCACGGCCGGTTGCGTGCGAAGTTCACGTACGCGTCCACCGAGAAACGCGCCCCGGGCACCAGGTGCCGGTGGTCGAGGATCTCCTCGCGTTCCAGGCCCGCCGCCTCGCCGAGGCGCAGCCAGGCCTCGATGCCCCCGTCGCCGGGAGCCGCACCGTCGTGATCGGTGATCCGCCGGATCCAGCGCCGCCGCACCTCCACGTCCGGGCAGTTGGCCAGGATCGCCGCGTCCTTGCGGGGAATGTTCTCCTGGTAGTAGAAGCGGTTCGCGATCCAGCCCCGCAGCTGCCCGGGCGTGCACAGGCCGGCGTTCATCCGCACGTGGAAGGGATGTGCGTCGTGGTACTGCCGCGAGTGGGCCCGGAGGGACTCGACGAAAGCGGTTGTCTCCAGCGCTGTCACTGCTCCACCACCTGGATCTCGAGACCGTCCATGGCCACCTCCATACCGTTCTCCTCCACGATGAGCCATTCGGGGGAGTCGTCGAGCAGGATCGGGTTCGTGTTGTTCATGTGCACGAAGACCGTGCGTCGCACGCCCAGACCGTCGAGCGCGGCGAGACTTTCGAGCACCGGAAGGTGCCCCATCTCCCGGGAGGTCTTGCCGGCCAGGCCCAGGTCGATGAGTTCGTCGTCGTGCCAGCAGGTTCCGTCGAGCAGGAGCAGGTCACTGCCGGAGATCTCCGACCGCACGGCCGGGCCGAGGCGCTGCGCCCCGGGCAGGTAGACCACGGTGGCGCCGTCGTTCTCGTCGGTGAAGCGGTATCCGACCACCCGCCCGGGGATCGTGCCGGTGCCGAACCGGTCGGCCTTGGTCGTGGGCACGTCGAAGGCCTCGCACCACAGCCCGTCGGCGAGCCGGAACCCGGCCCCCGGCTCCACGGGCGTCCACTCGACCGGGCAGAACCGCTCCAGCAGGGGCAGCAGACCGGACCCGTCGGTGAGCGTCTTGTGCACCGCCGGCGTCGCGAACAGCCGCACCCCCGAGGCCTCGCGCAGCAGCAGCAGTCCCAGGGTGTGGTCGATCTCGGCATCGGTGAGCAGGCAGGCGCGCAACGGTGAGTCCCGGCTCCCGCGGGGGTGGAGGCCGGGGAAGGCTTCGATCTGATGGCGGACGTCGGGGCTGGCGTTGACGAGGAACCACCGGTCGCGGTCGGGGCTGACCACGATGGACGACTGGGAGCGTGGGGTGCCGGAGCCTCGCCGCACGCGGTGGCAGACGGGGCAGCCGCAGTTCCACTGCGGTGAACCGCCACCCGCCGCCGAGCCGAGCACCCGCACCCACATGCCGCACCTCCTCTGCCGGGGCGGGGCCCGGGAGAACCCGGGTCCCGCCGGCGACGGGACTAGTCGTCGAGCCGGGCGATGTACATGGTCACCTCGGGAGCGACGGCGATCTCGTCGAACACGGGTGTTTCCCAATCGGTCTGGGCCTCCATGGACTTACCTCCTCTCCAGCGTCTCAATGGTCACCACGCGACGGCGTCTGCTCGGGCAGCGCGAACACGATCAGCGCGCTCCCGTGACCGGCGCCGAGCATGCCGGGCAGGAACCCCTCGGCCCAGCCACCCCAGCCGACCGGCACCGCGATGTACTGGCGGCCGTCGATCGCGTAGGTCACCGGGCTGCTGTGATGCCCGCTGCCGCACTGGAACTGCCAGAGCAGGTCACCGGTGCGGGCGTCGTAGGCGTTGAACTCGCCCGAGGGCTCACCGGCGAACACCAGGTCCCCGGCGGTCGCGAGCACGGACGCGCACATCGGCAGTTCGTTGCGCCAGCGCCACTTCTCGTTCCCGTCGGCGTCGAAGGCGCTGAGGTAGCCCACGGCCTCCTCGATGTCGACGGCCACGCCCGCGCTCCAGTACGGGATGCCCTCCCTGAACTCCCGGCGGCGCCGGGCGGCGGTGGCTCCCACGTCCTGGATCGGCACGTAGAACCAGCCGGTCTTCGGGCTGTAGGCGGCGTGCGTCCACTCCTTCGCCCCGGCCGGGCCGGGGTAGAAGTGCACCTCCACGCCTTCTTCCTCGGGGTAGATCTTCGGCACGACCTGACCGTCGCGGCTGATCGCCCCCCAGGTGATCCGGTCGACGAACGGCGTGATCGAGACGCGTTCACCGTTCGTGCGGTCGAGCACGAACATGTAGCCGTTCTTGTCGAAGTGGGCCAGCAGCTTGCGGCCGTCCCGCTCGAACAGGATGCACTCGCTCATGCTGTCGTAGTCCCACACGTCGTGCGGGGTGCACTGGTAGTGCCAGCGGATCTGCCCGGAGTCGACGTCGATCGCGACGATGCTGTCGGTGTAGAGGTTGTCGCCCTCGCGCACCCCGCCGTCGAAGTCGGGGGCCGGGTTGCCGGTGCCCCAGTAGAGCAGGTTGGTCTCCGGGTCGAAAGTGCCCGTCAGCCAGCAGTTGCCGCCGCCCCGGGCCCAGGCCTCACCGTCGGCCGGCCAGCTCTCCGAGCCGGGCTCACCGGGCTTGGGCACCATGTACGAGCGCCACTGGTGCTCGCCGGTCTCCACATCGAACGCGTCGAGGTGGCCGCGCACCCCGAACTCGCCGCCGGAGCTGCCCACGATCACCAGGTTCTTCACCACGATCGGGGCCAGGGTCCCGCTTTCCCCGGCGCGCACGTCTCCGTAGGTCTTGTCCCACACCCGCTTGCCGGTGCCCGCGTCCAGCGCGATCACATGGGCGTTGGCCGTGACGAAGAAGACCTTGCCCGAGGCCACGGCCACGCCCCGGTTGACGTTGCCGCAGCAGAGCGACACGTCGAACGGCACGGCGTGCTTGTACCGCCAGATCTCCTTGCCGGTCCTCCCGTCGAGGGCCCACACCCAGCCGTCCCACCCGGACAGGAACATGACGCCGTCGACCACGATCGGGGTGGCCTCGAACGAGTACGTGGACGTGCCCGCGATGATGCCGCTGACCCCGGCCTGGAAGATCCACGCCGGGCCGATCCGGCTGACGTTCTCGGTGTTGATCTGGTCGAGCGTGCTGTAGCGCTGCCCGTCGTAGGTGCCGTAGTAGGTGAGCCAGTTCTCCGGCTCGCTGCGCGCGTCGAGAATGCGCTCGTAGGTGAGGTTCTCCGTGACCGGAGGGGCGATCTCCCCGCCGGCGACCTTGCCGGACAGCCGGCCCTGGTCGACGGCCTCGCCGGCGTCGACGTAGTCGGACGTGGTCATGTCGTCTCCTGCCTCAGAACGGACGCGGCTGGTCGGGACGGTCGAGCCGGGCCTCCGGGGGCACGTCACCGAGCACGACGATGACGGCCGTCAGGCCGCGCCCCTCGTCGTTTCCCGAGGGCGAGCTGTACCAGTAGTACCCCGGGCCGTCGAGGTTCAGGCTCGCCCGGCCCTTGGAGTGGTTGACCAGCCAGATGAACTTCTTGTCACCGTTACTGGGCAGCAGCGCGCAGTGCGTGTTCTGGTCGTCGTTGATCAGCTCGAGATCCAGGTCGCCGCCGTGCGGGAGCACCAGAATGGACGGGTCCCAGCAGATCTCGTCGGGGTTGATGCGGACGGTGGCCTTCATCCGCCCGTCCGCGCCCTCGCTGGCCTGGGCGATGTTGCCGGTGTTGAGCAGCTTTCCGAGCGCGGCCTTGTTCTGGGCGTCCAGTCCGAGATTCTCCAGCAGCGCGTCTCGATCGTTCAGGGTCGTCATCGACCTCAGCTCCTGATCCGGTTCATGCCGTGGAACCGCTGTGAAATGCTGTTTCGGCGGGAACGTTACGTGCCCGCAACACGGCCGACAAGGACGTGCCTCACAGCCCGCCGTCACCACCGCTCGCCCGGGATCGGCTACCGTTCGTCAGCGCCCGAGCTCCATCACCTTGTGCCAGGCGGCCACGAAGTCCCGCACGAAGAGCTCGAGCGCGTCGTCGGCGGCGTACTGCTCGGCGACGGCCCGCAGTTCGGCGTGGGCCCCGAACACCAGGTCGGCGCGGCTGGCACCCCAGCGGGCCTCGCCCCGTACACGGCCCTCAAAAGTGCCGTCGGGCCGAGGAAACCATTCGGTCTCGTGGTCGAGCAGATTCACGAAGAAGTCGTTGCTCAGCACACCCGGCCGGTCGGTGAGCACACCGAGCGACGAATGCCCCGCCACCGCGCCCAGTGATCTCAGACCGCCGAGCAGCACGGTCGTCTCGGCGACATCGAGCGTCAGCAGTGCCGCGCGGTCGATCAGCAGATGTTCCGAGGGCCGGCGCGCCTGTCGCCCGCGATAGTTGCGGAATCCGTCGGCGACCGGTTCCAGCCAGCCGAAGGATTCCTCGTCGGTCCACTCCGGCAGCGCGTCCGTACGGCCCGCCCGGAACGGCACCGCGACCTCCACCCCGGCCGCCGCCGCGGCCCGCTCGAGGGCCGCGCAGCCCGCGAGCACGATCAGGTCGGCCGTGGAAATCACGTCCCCACCGACCGACTCGCGGATCCCCGCCAGGGTGACCAGCACGTCCGCAAGCCGTTCGGGATCGTTGACCTCCCACCCCCGCTGCGGGGCGAGCCCCACCCGCCCACCGTTCGCCCCGCCCCGCCGGTCGCTGCTGCGGAACGTGGACGCCGAGGCCCAGGCCGCGAGCACGAGATCGGCCCCGGACCGGTCGGAGGCGAGAACCCGTTGCTTGATCCCCGCCACCAGGTCGGGGGCGGGATCACCGGCGGCGGGCGCCGGAACCGGATCCTGCCAGAGCAGTGTCTCGGCCGGGACCAGCGACCCCAGATACCGTGACCGCGGCCCCAGATCGAGGTGCGTCAGCTTGAACCAGGCCCGTGCGAACGCGTCCGCCAGCTCCGGCGGGTGCTCGAGGAACCGGCGCGCGATCGGCTCGTAGACCGGGTCGAAACGCAGGGCCAGATCGGTGGTCAGGAAGGTCGGTGCGTGAAAGAGGTTCGGGTCGTGGGCGTCCGGCACCGTGCCCGCGCCACCACCGGCCCGGGGCGTCCACTGCCACAGCCCGGCCGGGCTGAGCGCCACGTCCCACTCGAAGCCGAACAGGTTCTCCAGAAAGCTGTTGTCCCAGGTTGTCGGGGTTTTCGTCCACGTCCCCTCGAGTCCGCTGGTGATGGTGTCCCCACCCTTACCCGCGCCGTGGGTGCTGCGCCAGCCCAGTCCCTGGTGTTCGAGACGAGCGGCCGCCGGTTCCGGGCCGAGGTGCTTCTCCGGGTCGGCGGCGCCGTGCGTCTTGCCGAACGAGTGCCCACCGGCGATCAGCGCGACGGTCTCGGTGTCGTTCATCCCCATGCGCGCGAACGACTGGCGGATGTCGCGCGCCGACATCACCGGGTCGGGCACCGTGTTCGGCCCCTCCGGATTCACGTAGATGAGCCCCATCTGATCTGCGGCCAGCGGTTTCTCGAGATCCCGCACCCCCTCGTGCCGCTCGTCGCCGAGCCATGACCGCTCCGGTCCCCAGTACACGTCGTCCGGTTCGAGCACCTCCTCACGCCCGCCGGCGTAGCCGAACGTCTCGAAGCCCATCGACTCGAGCGCGCGGTTGCCCGCGAAGACCATCAGGTCCGGCCACGAGATCCGGCGCCCGTACTTCTTCTTGACCGGCCACAGCAGGCGGCGCGGCTTGTCCAGGTTGCGGTTGTCGGGCCAGCTGTCCACCGGCGCGAACCGTTGCAGACCCGCGCTGGCGCCCCCGCGTCCGTCCGCCCTTCTGTAGGTGCCCGCGCAGTGCCAGACCATGCGCAGCACCAGCGGCCCGTAGTGGCCGAAATCGGCGGGCCACCATTCCTGCGAGCTGGTGAGCACGGCGTCGACGTCGGCGGCCAGTTCGTCGAGATCCACGGTCGCGAAGGCCGCCGGGTAGTCGAACGGGGGACGCGCCGGTCGCCTCAGCGCCCGCAGGTCCAGGTGGTCGGGCCACCAGTCGGTCGCGCTGGTGGACGCTTTCGGCCGCCGGTCGGGCGTGCTGGGTGGCAGGCCCAGTCCGCCACCGTTGGGATGCTGGGGCACGGGACTCCTCTCCGGCCGGGCTCAGAAGTCCAGGGCCCGCCGCACCGCCGGGGCGTTGCGGCGTGAGACCGGCACCATGGCCTCGTCCTGCTGGTCCATCACGAGAGTCAGCTCACCGCCCCGGCCCCGCTCGACCTCGCGGATCCGGCTGAGGTTGACCACGTAGCGGCGGTGCACGCGCAGGAACCCGGCGCCGGCCAGCTCCCCGCCGAGCTTGTCCAGACTCGCGGAGGCGGCCCGGAGGCGTCCCTGATCGGTCGAGAGCCAGACCTCGTTGCCGTCCGACTCGGCGAACCGGACCTCGGGCAGCCGCAGCAGCACCATGCGGTTCTCGCGCTGGGCGACCACCCGGCGGGGCCCGGGCAGGGACGGGGTCTCGTCGGGCGCGCTGATCTGCGTCTCGTGGGTGGCGTTGAACGTGACGAGCGTGCCGATGAGGTGACGCGACTGGAACACCGGGCGCAGCACGATCGGCACCGGGTCGCCGGTCAGATGGGTGAAGACCTGGGTGGAGCCGATCCAGTCCGGGTTCCGGGCCGCCTGGGTGCAGGCGTAGCGCGCGGCGTTGCCGAGCTCCGGCAGACCCGGCGTCCAGCGGACCGTCGGGTCGAGTGCGGGGGTGGCGGCCGGTACGCCGAGCAGCACGCTCGCCGTCTCGTCGGCGATCACCACCTTGCCCGCGGTGTCCATGGCGGCCAGCGGCTGAGCCGATCCGGCGCGGGCCTGGGTGTACGCCGCCAGCAGCTCGGCCCCGCTGTCGCGGGCGCGGCGCCGCAGCTGTCCCTGCGTGGTGGCGGCCGCGTTGGTCAGCCAGCCCCCGGCGAACGACGGCAGGCGGCTGCGCCAGCAGGAGATGTTGAGAACAGCGATGGGCTCCCGGGTGACCACGTCCCGCACCGCGACGCCCGCGCAGGTCCAGTCGTGAAAGGCCCGGCACCAGTGCTCCGGCCCCTTGACCAGCACCGGCCCGTGCGTCTCGAGGGCCATCCCCATGCCGTTGGTGCCCGCCGCCGGCTCCGACCAGCAGAACCACGGCGCCAGGTTGGCCTCGGCGGCCCGGGCCAGCGTGGCCGGATCACCCCACTCGGCCAGGATGCGCCCGGTGGAGTCCGTGACGGTGACGACGCCCCCGGCGAAGCTGACGTCCTGGGCGACCGTCGCGGCGCGGAACCCCAGCTCGGCGAAGACCCCGTCGTGCTCGGGCCGGTGCTCGATCTCGGCGACCGCGATCGGGGCCTCGGTGAGGTGGGGGTCGACCCGGTACTGCTCACGGCAGCGGTGCCAGGAGATGGCCACCTCGGGACGGACGCCGAGCACCCGGTCGTCGCCCTGCACGAACCGTTCCCACGCCGAGTAGACGGACTCCTGGTGGTGCGCAACATCCATGGTGCTGAACCGCCTTTGGTCCGTCACCTTGCCCGTATGCCGTATATGTAACGAATCGGCGTCAACCACTGTAGGTACGGTTCGCGGGCTGCGCCACCACCCGGCTCAGAACGTGGACGCCCAGACCACCTTCCCGTCCTGGGCGTAGACGTTGAGACGGAAGCCGTCGAGGTCGTCCGTGAACCCGTTCGCGCAGTCGTCGTCCTCGCCGAAGACCCGCAACCGGTAGCCCCGCTCCCGGGCCAGCGCCCGCACGTCGCCGAGCGACTCGCCCGCCAGGTCGGAGCGAGTGCCGTGCACGTTGAGGGTGTCGAGCGGTGGGACGCAGGGCCACGAGGGCGGCGGCGTCGGGCCGGTCTCGCCGGTGTCCATCCGCAGGGAGTAGCGCACCTGGGGGAGCGACGGGTGGTCGTGGGGACGCGGCACCGCCTGCTCCCCGACCCCGCCTTCCCGGGAGTAGTGCCCAAGGCTGGTCAGCTGCCCGGCAGGCGTGACCTTCTCGACCGCCAGATACCCGTTGTCCTCGACACGCACCCGCGTCGCCGTCTCGAACACCCGAAGAAGGGGAACGGGGGAGACATGACGACACGAGTGGCACCCCGACCGCGTCGACCGCACACGCGACGCGCGGCTGTGAAGCACTCAACCCCTTGAACGGCAGCGCTTTTCGGTCGTTCCGGACGGTTCGGCGGCCGCCCGTCGCCGGGAATCGGCGCTGTGCCACGATGGGGATGTCATCGGGGCCTTCTCTCGTCGGACGCCCGCGCCCCTCGCGGGCTGGTCCGCAGTACCGCGGAAGGCATCGAACTCTTGGCTGGCGTCGTCACCGGTTTCGCCATCATCCTCATCGTGATCCTGGCCGGCGTCGTGCTGGCGGCCACGAAGATCATCCCCAGCGAGGGCGCCCGCTACCTCAGCAAGACGGCGTACGCCGTGGCCAACCCCGCCCTGCTCTTCATGACGATGTCGCACGGAGACCCCTCCGTGCTCGCTTCGTCCGCCGCCCTCGTCGCCCTGACCTCGGCCGTTGTCAGCGGGGCGCTCTATGTGGCCGTGTCCCGGCTCTTCTTCCGCCGGCCCCTGGCCGAGACCACGATCGGCGTGACCGCCTCGTCGTACGCCAACGCCGCCAACATCGGCCTGCCCGTCGCCACGTACGTCGTCGGCAACGTGTCCGCGGCCGCGCCGCTGATCATGCTCCAGCTCGTGGTGCTGGCTCCCGCGGTCACCGGCGCCCTCGAACTGGGGACGCGTGGGCACCTCGACGTTCTCGGCATCCTTACGGTGCCCATCAAGAATCCGCTCGTGGTCTCCACATTGCTCGGAGTCCTGGTCGCGCTCGCGGGCATCACGCTGCCCGACGTCGTCACCGCGCCCCTGGAGATCCTCGGAGGTGCGGCGGTGCCGCTGATGCTCATGGCGTTCGGCATCTCGTTGTGGGGGAGACGCCCACTGGCCGGGGCCGACCTGCCGCCGGTGCTCAGTGCCACGGTGATCAAGACGATGGTCATGCCGGTCGTCGCGTTCCTGGTGGCCGGACCTCTGCTCGGCCTGACCGGTGACGCGCTGTTCGCGGTCGTGGCCATGGCGGCGCTGCCCACCGCGCAGAACGTCCAGACATATGCGATCTGGTACGGCAAGGGCGAGACCGTCGCTCGTGACGTGGCCCTCCTGACGACCGTGGCCTGCGTGCCCGTGCTGATGCTGATCGCGGCGCTGTTCCTCTGACGGGGGCTCGTGGTCCGGTGCCTGTCTGTCGGCGGGAACGGCGCGGACTTGAGGGGCGTGCGGGTCGCCCGAACGGCCGGTCTTGCGGGCCGTCGCGGTTGTGCTAGGTTCCTACGAGGATTTTCCGGGATCGCTGGGGCGAGCTCGCGACCTGCGAGGGCAACGGACACATCAGTGGCCGTCTTCGCAGAGTGAAGTCCTTCCCTTCTGCTCAAGCTTCAGAAGAGACGTTTGCCGTCGCGGCACACGTCTATTCTTCGTGCTTTCGCAAGACAAAGGGAGAGCTCTATCTCCGGTTCATTCGCTGGAAACGCGGATTTGACCGGGGTGCTGGAAACGCTCTAATGTTTAACACGTCGCCAGGACGGAACGCCGAAAGGCAGGAAGTTCTGAGCGTCCGCTCCTTGAGAACTCAACAGTGCATCTGAACAACCGATGCCAAATGATTGTCCCGATTGGGACGGTCGTCTTGGCTGATGGATCAGGCTTCGGATATCTCGACCCCCGTCGAGGTATTCGGTTCGGGTCTGGTTCTTTCGGTCAGGATTCTTGCAACACTTCGCTAAAAGTCTTCCTAGAAGATTATTTACGGAGAGTTTGATCCTGGCTCAGGACGAACGCTGGCGGCGTGCTTAACACATGCAAGTCGAACGGTGAACCTCTTCGGAGGGGATCAGTGGCGAACGGGTGAGTAACACGTGAGTAATCTGCCTCTGACTCTGGGATAACCACGGGAAACGGTGGCTAATACCGGATATGACACATGGCTGCATGGTCTGTGTGTGGAAAGTTTTTCGGTCAGGGATGAGCTCGCGGCCTATCAGCTTGTTGGTGGGGTAATGGCCTACCAAGGCGACGACGGGTAGCCGGCCTGAGAGGGCGACCGGCCACACTGGGACTGAGACACGGCCCAGACTCCTACGGGAGGCAGCAGTGGGGAATATTGCGCAATGGGCGAAAGCCTGACGCAGCGACGCCGCGTGAGGGATGAAGGCCTTCGGGTCGTAAACCTCTTTCAGCAGGGAAGAAGCGCAAGTGACGGTACCTGCAGAAGAAGCACCGGCTAACTACGTGCCAGCAGCCGCGGTAATACGTAGGGTGCAAGCGTTGTCCGGAATTATTGGGCGTAAAGAGCTCGTAGGCGGTCTGTCGCGTCTGCTGTGAAAACCTAGGGCTTAACTCTGGGCGTGCAGTGGGTACGGGCAGGCTAGAGTGTGGTAGGGGAGACTGGAATTCCTGGTGTAGCGGTGAAATGCGCAGATATCAGGAGGAACACCGGTGGCGAAGGCGGGTCTCTGGGCCACTACTGACGCTGAGGAGCGAAAGCATGGGGAGCGAACAGGATTAGATACCCTGGTAGTCCATGCCGTAAACGTTGGGCGCTAGGTGTGGGGCACATTCCACGTGTTCTGCGCCGCAGCTAACGCATTAAGCGCCCCGCCTGGGGAGTACGGCCGCAAGGCTAAAACTCAAAGGAATTGACGGGGGCCCGCACAAGCGGCGGAGCATGCGGATTAATTCGATGCAACGCGAAGAACCTTACCAAGGCTTGACATGGGGTGAAAACTCGTAGAGATACGGGGTCCGCAAGGGCGCCTCACAGGTGGTGCATGGTTGTCGTCAGCTCGTGTCGTGAGATGTTGGGTTAAGTCCCGCAACGAGCGCAACCCTCGTTCCATGTTGCCAGCACGTTATGGTGGGGACTCATGGGAGACTGCCGGGGTCAACTCGGAGGAAGGTGGGGATGACGTCAAATCATCATGCCCCTTATGTCTTGGGCTTCACGCATGCTACAATGGCCAGTACAAAGGGCTGCGAGACCGTGAGGTGGAGCGAATCCCAAAAAGCTGGTCTCAGTTCGGATCGGGGTCTGCAACTCGACCCCGTGAAGTCGGAGTCGCTAGTAATCGCAGATCAGCAACGCTGCGGTGAATACGTTCCCGGGCCTTGTACACACCGCCCGTCACGTCATGAAAGTCGGTAACACCCGAAGCCGATGGCCTAACCCGTAAGGGAGGGAGTCGTCGAAGGTGGGACTGGCGATTAGGACGAAGTCGTAACAAGGTAGCCGTACCGGAAGGTGCGGCTGGATCACCTCCTTTCTAAGGAGCACTCGAAAACCTCACCGGCTCAGGCTGGTTGATGGTTCAGAGGCTGTGTCACTGCCCAGGCGATGAGCCGGCCAATCATGGTCGGCCTGGTTCTGGGGTGGCCGCTCAAGGGTGGAACATCGGTTGGCTCTCATCTCCGGGGCGGAGATGGGGATGCACTGTTGGGTCCTGAGGGAGCGGACCACGAGGCTGGAAACAGTCTGGTGGGCCGTGTATCTCAGGCTGGTGGGATCGTGAGGTCCTGCTGCCGAAGGCATGACAGTCCTTCATCAAAGTGCCTCGACGTGGGTCGGAAGTGATTCCGCCGGCGACGGGGCAACTGGTGAGCTTGAGGGTTGTGTGTGTTCGTTGCTTGTGAACTGCATAGTGGACGTGAGCATCTTTAATTCTGTGCTTAATTTTTCCGAGTGCATCCTGCCCCTTTTGTGGGTGGGGTGTGTTGGTAAGTTTTTAAGGGCACACGGTGGATGTCTTGGCACCAGGAGCCGATGAAGGACGTAGGAGCCTGCGATAAGCCTCGAGGAGCTGGCAACCGAGCTGTGATTCGAGGATTTCCGAATGGGGTAACCCGGCTGGAGGCAAGTCCAGTCACCTGCACCTGAATATATAGGGTGTTGGGAGGGCACGACGGGAAGTGAAACATCTCAGTACCGTCAGGAAGAGAAAACAACAGTGATTCCGTGAGTAGTGGCGAGCGAAAGCGGATGAGGCCAAACCGGGCGTGTGTGATAGCTGACAGGCGTTGCATGTCCGGGGTTGTGGGATCCCGCTTATTACCGCTGTCGAGGTAGTGGAGAGTCAAAAAACCTGCATGTAGTCGAACGCCATTGAATGGGCGACCGTAGAGGGTGTTAGTCCCGTAGACGAAATGTGCTGGTCTTTCTTGTGGGCGTCCCAAGTAGCACGGGGCTCGTGGAATCTCGTGTGAATCTGGCAGGACCACCTGCTAAGCCTAAATACTCCCTGGTGACCGATAGCGGACTAGTACCGTGAGGGAAAGATGAAAAGTACCCCGGGAGGGGAGTGAAATAGTACCTGAAACCGTGTGCCTACAATCCGTCGGAGCCTTGCGGGGTGACGGCGTGCCTTTTGAAGAATGAGCCTGCGAGTTAGTGGTGTGTGGCGAGGTTAACCCGTGTGGGGTAGCCGTAGCGAAAGCGAGTCCGAATAGGGCGATTCAGTCGCATGCTCTAGACCCGAAGCGGAGTGATCTACCCATGGCCAGGTTGAAGCGCGGGTAAGACCGCGTGGAGGACCGAACCCACCAGGGTTGAAAACCTGGGGGATGAGCTGTGGGTAGGGGTGAAAGGCCAATCAAACTCCGTGATAGCTGGTTCTCCCCGAAATGCATTTAGGTGCAGCGTTGCGTGTTTCTTGCCGGAGGTAGAGCTACTGGATGGCTAATGGGCCCTACAAGGTTACTGACGTCAGCCAAACTCCGAATGCCGGTAAGTGAGAGCGTGGCAGTGAGACTGCGGGGGATAAGCTTCGTAGTCGAGAGGGAAACAGCCCAGATCACCAGCTAAGGCCCCTAAGCGTGTGCTAAGTGGGAAAGGATGTGGAGTTGCTGTGACAACCAGGAGGTTGGCTTAGAAGCAGCCACCCTTTAAAGAGTGCGTAATAGCTCACTGGTCAAGTGATTCCGCGCCGACAATGTAGCGGGGCTCAAGTACACCGCCGAAGCTGTGGCATTTGTTCATGACCCTAGACCGGCTTGATCCGGCTTTCAGGGGAACAGATGGGTAGGGGAGCGTCGTGTGGCGAGTGAAGCGTCGGGGTGACCCAGGCGTGGACGCCACACGAGTGAGAATGCAGGCATGAGTAGCGAAAGACGGGTGAGAAACCCGTCCGCCGAATGACCAAGGGTTCCAGGGCCAGGCTAATCCGCCCTGGGTAAGTCGGGACCTAAGGCGAGGCCGACAGGCGTAGTCGATGGACAACGGGTTGATATTCCCGTACCGGCGTAGAACCGCCCATAGCGAACCCGAGGATACTAACATCGTGAAGCCAATGGGACCTTCGGGTGCCGGCGGTGGAGCCTTGGACCTGAATCGGTAGTAGTTAAGCGATGGTGTGACACAGGAAGGTAGCCTCCGCGTGGCGATGGTTGTCCACGTTTAAGCATGTAGGGCGAGCTGTAGGCAAATCCGCAGTTCTTTCTTTGATGATGAGCCTGAGATGTGATGATGACCGCATTGGCGGGAAGTGGGTGATCCTATGCTGTCGAGAAAAGCATCTAGCGAGGTTCGAGCCGCCCGTACCCTAAACCGACTCAGGTGGTCAGGTAGAGAATACTAAGGCGATCGAGTGAATCGTGGTTAAGGAACTCGGCAAAATGCCCCCGTAACTTCGGGAGAAGGGGGGCCTGAGGCGTGACCTGGACTTGCTCCGGTGAGCGTTTGAGGGCCGCAGAGACCAGGGAGAAGCGACTGTTTACTAAAAACACAGGTCCGTGCGAAGTCGCAAGACGATGTATACGGACTGACGCCTGCCCGGTGCTGGAACGTTAAGGGGACCGGTCAGCCTTTCGGGGCGAAGCTGAGAACTTAAGCGCCAGTAAACGGCGGTGGTAACTATAACCATCCTAAGGTAGCGAAATTCCTTGTCGGGTAAGTTCCGACCTGCACGAATGGCGTAACGACTTCTCCGCTGTCTCAACCGCGAACTCGGCGAAATTGCACTACGAGTAAAGATGCTCGTTACGCGCAGCAGGACGGAAAGACCCCGGGACCTTTACTATAGCTTGGTATTGGTGTTCGGTACGGCTTGTGTAGGATAGGTGGGAGACTGTGAAGCCGGCACGCTAGTGTTGGTGGAGTCGACGTTGAAATACCACTCTGGTCGTTCTGGATGTCTAACTTTGGTCCGTGATCCGGATCAGGGACAGTGCCTGGTGGGTAGTTTAACTGGGGCGGTTGCCTCCTAAAGAGTAACGGAGGCGCCCAAAGGTTCCCTCAGCCTGGTTGGCAATCAGGTGTCGAGTGTAAGTGCACAAGGGAGCTTGACTGTGAGACCGACAGGTCGAGCAGGGACGAAAGTCGGGACTAGTGATCCGGCAGTGGCTTGTGGAAGCGCTGTCGCTCAACGGATAAAAGGTACCCCGGGGATAACAGGCTGATCTTGCCCAAGAGTCCATATCGACGGCATGGTTTGGCACCTCGATGTCGGCTCGTCGCATCCTGGGGCTGGAGTAGGTCCCAAGGGTTGGGCTGTTCGCCCATTAAAGCGGTACGCGAGCTGGGTTTAGAACGTCGTGAGACAGTTCGGTCCCTATCCGCTGCGCGCGTTGGAAACTTGAGAAGGGCTGTCCCTAGTACGAGAGGACCGGGACGGACGAACCTCTGGTGTGCCAGTTGTCCTGCCAAGGGCACCGCTGGTTAGCTACGTTCGGAAGGGATAACCGCTGAAGGCATCTAAGCGGGAAGCTCGCTTCAAGATGAGGTTTCCATGCACCCTCGAGGTGTGAGAGGCTCCCAGCTAGACTACTGGGTTGATAGGCCGGATGTGGAAGCAAGGACTGAAGACTTGTGAAGCTGACCGGTACTAATATGCCGATGACTTACTCACTCACTCGTTGAGTTGAGCGCGTAAAGATTGTTCACGTCCACTATGCGGTTCACGGGAAACGACCACGCCCACCCACGAGGGTGGCTGGTTGTGCCGGTAGAGTTACGGCGATCATAGCGGCAGGGAAACGCCCGGTCTCATTCCGAACCCGGAAGCTAAGCCTGCCTGCGCCGATGGTACTGCACTGGTTACGGTGTGGGAGAGTAGGACATCGCCGGACAATCATTGAAAGACAGAAGTGGCGGCCCCCGCCTTCGAAAGAAGGCGGCGCGGGCCGCCACTTCTGCGTTTGCCCCTCAGGGAGAACCAGGATCGGGTGATGTCGGCGCGGCCAGACCGCACGAACAGCACCCCATCCGAGCTCGAACCCAGGCAGCGAGTGCGAACATGGCGTCGCGCGAGAAGCGCCCGGGCGTGTCATGAGGTTCCGGTGAAGTCTGATTGATGCAGCCTGCGCTAGGGTCACTGCGGCCATTCCGGACACTCGTGACGGAATCGCGCCGGCGACCTACCCGGGGTCGCGAAAACCGTCAGGAGTCTTGGGTGTTGCCGCTGCGTCCGTCCGATCCGCCGGCGATCGGCCGGTACCGACTGGCCGGCAGGCTCGGCACCGGCGGCATGGGCACGGTCTACCTCGGGCGCACCCCCGGCGGTCGTCCCGCGGCGATCAAGGTGATCAACACCCAGATCCAGGACCAGCCCGAGGCCCTGAGCCGGTTCCAGCGGGAGGTCGAGACGCTGCGCACCGTGCGGAACCCGTTCACCGCGTCCCTCATCGACTTCGAGGTCACCGCTCCACCCTTCTGGATGGCGACGGAGTACGTGCCCGGGCCGACCCTCGCGGCTGCGATCAAGACGCACCAGGCCCTCGCCCCCGACCTCTGCCGCGGCCTGTTCGCCGCGCTGGCCGAGGCCCTCGACGACATCCACGCGCACCGCGTCCTGCACCGGGACATCAAGCCGGCCAACATCATCCTGTCGGTGACCGGTCCGCAGCTCATCGACTTCGGCATCGCCCGCGCCGAGGAGCAGCCCGGTCTCACGCAGATGGGGATGACCATGGGCACGCCCGGCTACGTCGCGCCCGAGGTGCTGCTCGAGCAGGAGATCGGGCCGGCCGCCGACGTCTTCGCCCTGGGCGCCACCATGGCGTTCGCCGCCACGGGCCGTGCCCCCTACGGCAAGGGCAGCCCGCACACGATCAACAACCGCTGCATCGAGGGCCGCATCGATGTCGACGGGCTGCCCGAGGACCTGGCCTCTCTGGTGCGCGACTGCGTGGCCCGTGAACCCGGTGACCGCCCGACGCCGCAGGAGATCGTGGACCGGTGCCGGACCGAAGCGGCCCTGGTCGAGAATTCCTCCTACCAGAGCATTATCGCGAAGCAGCCCGCTGCGAGGCCGCCGGCGCCCCAGGGCCCGGGGGCGCGTGAGACGGTGGCCTTCCAGCCGGCCGAGCCCGCGCCCGGTTTCGCGGTGTCCGAACCCACCCGCGTGCAGCGCGCCCCCGGTGGTGGGCAGCGCCGCCTCGTGACCTCCCTGGCGATCGTGATCGCGCTCGGCTCGGTGGTCGGTCTGCTGGTCGGCCTGGCCTTCCGTCCCGACTCGAGCACCGGCGCCCGTCCCGGTGACAGCGCCTCCGGAAACCCGGCCACCCCCTCACCCGAGGCGTCCGGTCCGGCGACCGACACGTCCCCAGGCATCGACCCGCGACCCACCACCCTGACCGGACCGAACGGGACGTGCGTGAGCGTCCCCGAGACCCGCGCCGACGGTGACCGCCCCAGCACGCAGCCCTGTGACTCCTCAGCGTTGCAGCAGTGGGGTCTCACGGCGGAGGGCCTGGTGAAGATCGAGAACAAGTGCCTGGACGTGGGGGTCGGCGCGCGCGACAACGGCACCCCGGTGCAGCTGTGGGAGTGCAACGGCACGGACGCGCAGATCTTCGTGCGCAACGGTGAGGAACTGCAGAACCGGGCCTCGGGCCGCTGCCTGACCACCGAGAGCGGTGAGCCGGACGACGGTTCGCTGTTCTTCCTGTGGGACTGCTCGGGCGGCAACCCGAATCAGCGGTTCGCGGCGCCGGACGCCTGAGGAGGGTGACCGGCCCGGGCCGGCCACCCTCGGCGTGCCCTACAGGCTGCGTCTCACGATCGGGACGAGCTTCTCCGTGATCAGCTGGTGCCCGAGATCATTCGGGTGCACCTTGTCGGTCAGGCCTTCCGGCGGGAGCCAGCCGGTGGTGTCCACGTAGCGGGTGTGCCGGTCGCGCACGGCCTTCACCGCGGCCCGGGTCTGCGGGACGTACCGCTCCGAGAAGGTGCCCAGCACCAGGATCTCCGAACGGGGGTAGACCGCCCGGACGTCCTTGAGGAACTGGACGTAGACCGTCTGGAACTCCTCCGGCGTGACGTTGTGGCTGAGGTCGTTCGTGCCGAGGTTCACCACGACCGCGTCGGCCTGGTAGGTACCGAAGTCCCAGCGCCCGTCACCGGCTTCGAAGAACTGCTGCGAGACACCGGTGCAGCCGTCGGCCGCCGCCACCAGACACCCTCCGCCCCAGGCGATCTGGGTGTGCCGGGCACCGAGGGCCTCCCCGGTCAGCCAGCCGTACGAGGTCAGAGTGGTTCTGGACGACGTGCTCCCCATGGTGATCGAGTCACCGACGAATTCGATGATCGGTTGGCGGCCGGGCGTGGCCAGTGTGCGGGCGCCCGGATCGAGCGTCAGTCCCTGGAACACGGCGTCGCCCTTGTACGAGCCGGCGACGTTGCGGTACGAGACACGCAGGGTGTGCTCGCCCTCGGCCAGGGGAGCCGGGGTGATGTCGACGTCGCCGCTCACCTTGGAGTAGTAGACGTCCTCACCGCCGTCGATGCTGACCCAGAAGTCGATCGTGTCGCGCTGATTCAGCGTCACCCCGGTCCCGGTGAAGCGGGTGGTGAAGTACGCGCCGGCCCAGCTGGGCACGAACGCGGCCGGGTCGGAGGTGTCCCAGCGGCCGGTGAACTCGATGTTCCGGTCGGCGGTGCTGCCGGGCAACGGCACATCGAGGTCGGGGGCGATGATCGGGGCCAGCCGGTCGGCGATCTTGGCGTGGCCGGCCTCGTTGGGGTGGCCACCGTCCACGTAGTCCTCCGCGGTGAGCCAGTCGGCGGTGTCGATGAAGTGCACACGCCGGTCGCCGGCGTCGGTACGGGCCTGCACGGCGGCTCGCGTCTCGGCCGGGTAGCGCTGACGGAGGTTCTCGAACGCGTAGAGGTGGGCGCGTGGGTATCGGGCCCGGGCCTCCTCGAGCAGGCGGGTGTACTGCTCGCCGAACGTGGTGCCCGAAACGCCGCGCCCGGCGTCGTTGGTGCCGAGATTGATCACCACCGCGTCGGCCTGGTACCGCCGGAAGTCCCAGTCGGTGCTACCGCCGATCGTGGTGCGGTCCCAGTTCTCGTTCAGGCCGAAGCAGTTCGTCAGCTGCACCAGGCACGCGCCGGAACGGGCGATGTTGGTGTGGTCGACGCCGAGCTTCTCGCCGAGCAGCCAGCTGTAGGAGTCGACGGTGGTCTTCCCGGTGCCGTATCCGACCGTGATCGAGTCTCCGACGAACTCGATCAGCTTGCGGTCTCTCGTGGGCAGCGTGCGGGCGCCCCGGTCGAGCGTGAAGCCCTGGAAGGTCGCGCACGGGGCGGGCCAGGTGGCGCAGGTGGGGATCTCGCCGGTGCGGTACGAGAGCCACACGTGGTGCGTGCCCTTCGCCAGGGGCTCGGGGGTCAGGTTGATGGTGCCGGAGACCTGGTCGAAGGTCTGGATCGGGCCGTGGTCGACGCTGGCGTACACCGTGACCGTATCGCGCACGGTCGCTTTCACGGTGGTGCCGGTGAAGGTTGCCTCGACGTAGGGGGATTCCCAGTTGCCGACGTAGGTCCGGGGGTCGGTCCGGTCCCAGCGGCCGACAAGGCGCAGGTTCGGGTCTTTCAGCGAACCCGCCGTGGGGCGAGTGGTTTCCGCAGCCAGGGCGGGGGCTGACGTGAGCAGGCCGGTGACGAGGGCGAGCACGCTGCCGACGAGCAGCAGGCGCAGGGTGCGGGTCAGGGAAGGGGGCACAGGCGTTGCTCCTAGGTGAGAGGGGAGCGTTGCGGATTCTGTGGCCGGTCGGGGCCCTGGAGCGATCGGCCATCAGAATAGGATGGAAAGCCCTTTCCCGAAGGGTGTGGCGACGAACGGTCGAATCAGGCCGGTTCGAGCCGGGATTGCACCGCCAGTCCGGCCAGGGCCAGGAGCCCGCCCACCACGAGCAGCAGCGGCGGGAACATCAGCGTGATGGCCGCGGTCATGGCCACCGCGCCGAGGAGCAACCCGGTGCCGGGAAGATCGGCGGCGGTCTCGGTCAGGGCCGTGGCGGCGCCGTGCGGCCGGCCCAGGGCCCACGCCCCGGCCCGCCGAAGAGCCACCACGACCACCCCGGCCATCAGCAGGTAGGTCACCGTGGAGATGAGCCCGGCCCCGGGAAGGCCGGCGTCGCGGGCGATCAGCAGGTTCAGCCAGAGCACCGGCAGCAGCCCGGCGGCCAGGGCGCTGGCCGGGCCCAAAGCCGCGACGGCGGGGAAGAAATCGGCCCGCGCCCCGCCGAGACCGTAGGCCCGCCCGTCCAGATGGGCCCGCAGGTACCGCGCCGCCAGGGCGAGCGCGGGCAGGGCGGTGACGACCCCGAGGCTGCCGAGCGCGACCAGCACGCCCACGATCAGGGTCTCGCCCAGCAGCGAGAACGAGGCGGATCTCATCCCTTCAGTCCCGTCGTCGCCACCCCGCCGATCAGGTACCGCTGGAACACCAGGAAGAAGATGATCACCGGGGCCAGTGCGAGCACGGCCATGGCCATCTGGGCGCCGTAGTCGGATGTGGAGGTCTGGTCGACGAACAGCCGCAGGGCCACCGGCAGCGGGTACAGGTCGGAGTTCTTGAGATACAGCAGCGGCCCGAAGAAGTCGTTCCAGCTCCAGATGAACGCGAAGATGGACGAGGTCGCCAGCACCGGTTTCATCAGCGGGAGCGTGATCGACGTGAAGATCCGCAGGTGCCCGGCGCCGTCGAGGAACGCGGCCTCGTCGAGCTCCCGGGGCAGGCCGCGCATGAACTGGACCATGAGGAACACGAAGAACGCCTCGGCGGCCAGGAACTTGCCGATGAGCAGCGGGACCATGGTGTCGACCAGGCCGAGCTGGTTGAAGACGATGTACTGCGGGATGATCACGACGTGGAACGGCAGCAGCAGCGTGCCGATCATCAGCGCGAACCAGATCCTCCGGCCGGGAAAGTCGATGCGGGCGAACGCGTACGCGGTGATCGAGGCCGAGAACACCGTCCCGATGACCGATCCCACGGCCAGCAGCATCGAGTTGCCGAAGAACCGCCAGAACGAGACGCCCGCGATCCCGTCGAGGGCGGTGCGGAAGTTGTCGAGCGTCGGGTTGACCGGGACCAGGTTGACCGATCCGACGATCTGGTTGGTCGGTTTGAACGCCGAGAGCAGCATCCACAGGCCGGGATACAGCACGACGGCCGCGATCGCCAGGGTGAGAAGGTGCCACCCCAAGGAGCCGAGCCGACGACGGTAGCCAGGTCGTACGTCCACCATGGTGCTCACTTCTCGTCACCCCCGTAGTGCACCCAGGCGTTCGACGTGCGGAACATGACGAACGTCAGCAGACCGACCACGACCAGCAGCACCCAGGCCAGGGCCGAGGCGTATCCCATCCGGAAGTCCTGGAAACCGCGCTGGTAGAGGTACAGCGTGTAGAAGAGGCTCGAACCGGCCGGGCCGCCGGTGCCGTTCGAGATGATGTAGGCCGACCCGAAGACCTGGAAGGCGTGCACGGCCTCGAGCAGCAGGTTGAAGAAGATCACCGGCGAGAGCATCGGCACGGTGATGCTGCGGAACGTGCGCCAGGGGCCCGCCCCGTCCACCGCGGCCGCCTCGTACAGGTCGGCCGGCACCTGCTTGAGCCCGGCCAGGAAGATCACCATCGGGGCGCCGAACTGCCAGGCGGTCAGCAGCACGAACATCGGCATGATGAGCGAGGGGTTGCCGATCCAGCCGCCCCAGTCGAGGCCGGCGCCGCTGCCGATCCGGTCGACGATGCCGTTGTCGATGAACATCGCCCGCCACACGATGGCGATCGAGACCGAGGCCCCGATCAGCGACGGCGCGTAGAAGACGGAGCGGTAGAAGCCCTGGCCCCGGCGGTTGTTGTTGAGCAGCATCGCGACGGCCAACGCCGCCGCGAGTTTCACCGGCGTGCCGACGAGCACGTAGGTGACGGTGACCTTGACCGCCTGCCGGAACTGCGGGTCGCTCAGGAGCAGCTGGTAGTTGCCGAGACCGATCCACTCCGGCGAGCCGAAGAGGTTGTAGCGGGTGAACGACAGGTAGAGCGAGGCCAGCATCGGGCCGGCGGTGAGGGCGAAGAAGCCGAACAGCCAGAGGCTCAGGAAGCCGTAGCCGGCCATCAGGTCGTGGCGTTTCCACCGGCGAGGCTGGGGAGTCCCGGTCACCGGTGGCGCCTTGTCGAGCACCGTCACAGCGTCGCCTGCTGCGCCTCGGCCCAGAACTGCTCCACGAACTCGTCGTTGCTGATCTTGCCGTAGGCCAGGTCCTCACCCAGGCGCAGCCAGGTCGCCTCAAGACTGCCGAAACCCCGGATCGGCAGGGGCGTCTCGGCCGTGACCTGGGCCGCCACGGCCTTCTCGTAGGCCGTGGTCAGCTCGTCGGCGCTGCCCTCCTCGGACTCCACGGCCTGGCGCTGGGCCTCGTTGCTGGGCACACCGCGCGAGTTGCCGAAGATCTTCCCGACCGCCGGATCGGTGACCAGGAAGTCGGTGAGCTTGGCCGCGGCCTCCTTGTGCTCGGAGTTGTTCGAGACCGACAGCAGCATGGCGGGCTTCCAGAACTGCGCGGTGCCGTTCGCCCCGGCCGGGATGGGCTGCAGCTCGACGTCTTTCAGGTCGACCAGGTAGCCCGCCACGAAGTTGTCCCAGTTGAGCTCGCTGGCCTGCTCGCCGACCAGGAACGGGCTCTTCGGCTTGAGCTGGGTGGTGCGGGAGGCCGAGGCGAAGGCCTTGGCGTTGTTCGGGGCGTCGCCCACGGCCAGCCACTGCCGGATGTGGTCCTGGGTGAACGCGATCTTGCCGTCGTCGGTGTACGGGTTCACGCCCTGCTGCACGAGCCACTGGATGAAGAGCCAGAGCACGCCGCGGTAGTCGCCGCTGCCGACGATCGGCTGCCCGTCCTTCGTCTTCACGCCCGCGGCCTGCACGTCGAGGATGAACTGGTTGTACTGCTCCCAGGTGTAGTTCTCGGGAAGCGGCTCCACACCGGCCTTCTCGAGCGCGTCCGGGTTCAGGTACAGGGCGAAGGTGTTGGTGCCGGCCGAGATCCCGAGCAGCTGGTCGTCGACCGTGCCCGCCCTGAGCTGGTTCTCGTCGAACCCGGCGGTGTCGACTTGCCCGTTCAGGTCGGCCAGGTGCCCGTTCTCGGCGTACTCGCGCAGGTAGGAGAGGTCCATCTGCATGACGTCGGGCAGGGCGCGCCCGGCCGCCTCGGTGGAGCGGGCCGTCCAGTAGTTCGGGAAGTCGGTGAACGAGGTCTTGACCTTGATGTCGGGGTTGGCCTCCTGGAACAGCTCGACCGCCTGCTGGTACTTCTCGGCCCTCTCGTCACCACCCCACCAGGTGAAGCTCAGTGTCACCGGGCTGTCCGAGCCGGCGTCGTTCCCGCCGCAGGCGGCGGTCCCGAGCAGCATGGCGGTGGTGGTGGCCAGCACGGTGATCCTTGTGGTCAGCTTCATCGTTGAAACCTCCTGGCAGGGGACGCACGGTCAGAGCTCGAGGGAGACGGTCACGTAGGAGTGGGCGGGAAGGTCGACGATCAGGCCCTTCTCGTGCCGGCTGACACCTTCGTGGGGTCGGGGGCGGACGGTGTTCGGCCGGGACGGGTCGTTGTGGTCGTGCAGGCTGCCGGATGTCAGGATGCGCGCGCCGTACCCGCTGACGTCCTGGCCCCGCAGGTCGAGCACCACCGGCCGGGCCTGACCGGCGTCCAGGTTGGACAGGCTGATCAGCGCGCTCTCCCCGGTGGTGGACGCCGAGGCGGACAGGAGCGGGACGTCCTCGAAGCGCCGGTCGTCGATCACGTGCGCCTCCAGCGAGGCCGCGTCGTGGTGGCCGGTGTTCATCTCGAACACGTGGTAGGTCGGTGTGAGCACGAGCGCGCCGGTGGCCGGGTCGGTCAGGATCATCGCCTGCAGCACGTTCACGGTCTGCGCGATGTTGGCCATGACGAGCCGGTCGGCGTGGCGGTGGAAGGCGTCGAAGTGCAGGCTCGCCACCAGGGCGTCGCGCATGGTGTTCTGCTGGTACAGGAAACCGGGGTTCGTGCCCTCCTCCACGTTCCACCAGGTGCCCCACTCGTCGAGCACCAGGCCGATGCGCTTGTGCGGGTCGCGGCGGTCCATCACCGTCGAGTGCCGGGTGAGCATCTCCTCGACCCGGTAGGCCTGGGCGATGGTGCGGTAGTACTCGTCGTCGCTGAAGCTGGTGGCGTCGCCCTTGTCCTGCCAGTCGCCGCTCATCGTGTAGTAGTGGAACGACAGGGCCTGGAACACCGGGTTGCTCGACTTCTCCACCTGGCCGAGCGCTTTCATCAGCGACTCGGTCCAGTGGTAGTCGTCGGCGTTGGCCCCGGCGGCGATCCGGTAGACCCGGTTGCCGCCGTGGTCGCGGACGTAGGTGGCGTACTGCCGGGCGAGATCGGCGAAGGCGTCGCCGCGCAGGTTGCCGCCGCAGCCCCAGGCCTCGTTGCCCAGGCCCCAGAAGGGCACCTTCCAGGGCTCGTCGCGGCCGTTCGCGCGGCGCAGGGTGGCCATCGGGGAGTCGTCGCCGCGGGTCAGGTACTCGATCCACTCGGACATCTCGCGCACGGTGCCCGAGCCGACGTTGCCGCTGACGTACGGGTCGGCGCCGAGCAGTTCGCACAGGGTCATGAATTCGTGGGTGCCGAACGCGTTGTCCTCGACCACGTCGCCCCAGTGCGAGTTGACCGTGCGGGGACGCTGTTCGCGCGGTCCGATCCCGTCGCGCCAGTGGTAGTCGTCGGCGAAACACCCGCCGGGCCAGCGCAGGTTGGGGATGCGCAGCGCCTTGAGGGCCTCGACCACGTCGGTGCGGATGCCGTTGGTGTGGGGCAGCGGCGAGTCCTCGCCCACCCAGAAGCCGCCGTAGACGCACCGGCCCAGGTGCTCGGCGAAGTGCCCGTAGAGGTGCCGGCTGATCGTCGGGCCGGGCAGGTCCAGATTGATGACGACGCGGGCGGGTGCCGTGCTCATGAGCGGTCGTGGCTCCTTCGTTAATCGATTAACAAGGCAGGCGCGGGCCGGGCTCGGGTGCGACGGGTGGGGTGGGGCGTCCGGGCCCGCGCGTCGGCGGGAACGGGTGGCCTGTCGCCGCCGATCGCGTCCTCGTGATCGTGTAAAACGATTAACCTCAGCGCGGGCAATGTCAAGAGAACGATGGTGGTCCCATGACCCTTCGGGCTGGGGCGCCCCCGGCGCCGGCGGGCGCGCCCGGGCGGTGCCCGAGGGGTTCAGTGGACCGTGCCGACCGATGTGACGAGGTGGAGACGTGGCCGGTGGTTCCGGGACGAGGCGGCAGGGCGAGGTGGGCGTGAAGCAGGAGGGGCAGGACGCGCAGCCGGTTGGGCGGGCCGGGCGACGGCGGTCGAAACCCGGCGCGGCGGTGACGATCTCCGAGGTGGCGCGGGCCGCCGGGGTCTCGACGGCCACGGTGTCGAATGCGCTGAACGGCCGGCCGGGCATGGCCGAGGAGACCCGGGCGCGCATCCTGGCGTTCGTCGACGAGCTCGGCTACCAGATCAACCCCACCGCGCGGAACCTGCGGGCGGGCCGCACCGGCGCGATCGGTCTGCTGGTGCCGGAGCTCGACCGTCCGTACTTCGGGCAGCTGGCCACCACGCTCGCCGACGGGGTGGAGGCCCGCGGCCGGCACCTGGTGCTGCAGCGTTCGGGCGGGAGCCGGGAGGGGGAGCTGGCCGCCGCGTCGTACGCCAACCTGCGCATGTACGACGGGGTGATCGTCACCGTGATCGGGCTCGGGCAGGCCGATCTGGAGCGCCTGAACTTCACCACACCGGTGGTACTCGTGGGTGAGCGCCCGGTGCCGAGCTCGTTCGACCACGTGACGATCGACAACGTCGGCGGGGCCCGGCGCGCCACCGAGCACCTCCTCGAGCGGGGGGCCCGGCGGATCGCGGTGCTCGGCGGCACGCTCGACGACACCAGTGCGCACATGACCTCGCTGCGCACCCGTGGCTGGCGGGAGGCCTACCGGGCCCGCGGGCTCGAGGCGCCCGAGGAACTGGTGCGGCAGCTGCCCGAGATCGACCCGGCCACGGGGTGTTCCGCGGTGAAGGAGCTGGCCGCCGAGCACGAGTTCGACGCGGTGATCGCGGTGACCGACTTCCTCGCGATGGGGGTGCTGCGCGGACTCGCCGACCTCGGACTGCTTGTGCCGGAGCAGGTTCAGGTGGTGGGATTCGACGACAACGACGAGGCGCCGTATCTGGTGCCCTCGCTGACGAGTGTCGGCCCGTCGAAGTCCGACATCGCCTCGACCATTCTCGACCTCCTGGAGAAGCGGATGAGAGAGCACGAGGAACGCGTTCCGGCGTCCCGTCGCGGCAGGCCCGTGGAAGCGACCATCGGGACGCACCTTTCGGTCCGGGGGTCGACGCGTGCCTGAGCTGGTGGTACCCGCGGTGACGGGGGCCGAGAAGGCGCTGCCGATGGGGGACGCGCGGGTCGCCGTCACCTCCCGGCACCTGACCCGTGACGGCGAACCGTGGATCCCGGTGTCGGGGGAGCTGCACTACTCCCGCGTGCCGCGCGACCGATGGCGCGAGCGCCTGCTGCTCATGCGGTCGGGCGGCGTCGACGTGGTGTCGGCCTACGTGATCTGGATCCATCACGAGCCGGAGCGCGGCCAGGCCCGGTTCGACGGTGATCTCGACGTGGCGGCGTTCGTGCGGCTGTGTTCGGAGCTGGGCCTGGAGGTGGTGCTGCGCCTCGGCCCCTGGGTGCACGGTGAGGTGCGCAACGGCGGGTTCCCCGACTGGGTGCAGGCCGAGCCGGTGCGGCACCGCACCGACGACCCGGCCTACCTCGACCTGGTCCGGCCCTGGTTCCAGCGGCTGGGTCAGGAGATCTCCGGCGCCGGGGGCCTTCTCGGTCTGCAGCTCGAGAACGAGCTCTACACCGAGCCCGGTCACCTGCTCACGCTGAAGCGGATGGCGCTCGACGCCGGGATGAGCGCACCGCTGTGGACGGCCACGGCCTGGGGCGGTGCCGACCTGCCGCCGCGCGAGGTGTTCCCGCTGTGGGCCGGGTACGGCGACGGGTTCTGGGTCGACGCCTCGGCCGGCTGGGAGCCGAACTTCCGCGCGCACTATTTCTTCTCGCACGAGTGGGACGACCCGGGAGTGGGTGCGGACGTCCGGGGCGGTGCCGCGCAGTCGGCCAGGACGCACGACTTCCCGCCCGCCACCTGCGAACTCGGCGGCGGTATGGCCACGACCTACCACCGTCGCGTCGTGCCCTCGGCACTCGACGTCGCGGCCGTGGGCAACGCCAAGATCGGCAGCGGCTCGGTCTGGCAGGGCTACTACATGTACGCGGGCGGCCTGAATCCATGGGCGTCCGGCCCGGTTCAGGAGTCGCACGCCACCGGCTACCCGAACGACCTGCCGTTCACCGACTACGACTTCCACGCCCCGATCGGTGCCGCCGGGATCCCGGCGGCCAGCCACGCGTCCCTGCGCCGCCAGCACGCCTTTCTCGCCGCGTTCGGGGCCGGCCTGGCCACCATGCCCTCGACGCTGCCCCCGCAACGGCCTCGGGATCTGGACGACACGACCACCCTGCGCTGGGCCGTCCGCAGCGACGGCCGCTCCGGGTTCGTGTTCGTGAACTGGCACCAGCCCCACGTGCCGCTACCGCCGTGCCGTGACGTGCGTCTTCACCTGAGCCTGCCCGAGGGGGAACTCGGGATCGGCCCGGTCGACATCCTGGCCGGCACCGTCGCGATCTGGCCCTTCGGCCTCGATCTCGGCGGGGTGACGGTGCACTCGGCCACCGCCTCGGTGCTCACCCGGCTGCCGGGCCCGGTGCTGGTTCTCGTGGCCGAGTTCGGTATCGATGTCGAACTACGCACCTCGGCGGGGGATTTCCGCTTCGGCTGGCGTACCGGCGGAACCGTCGACCTCGACGGCCCGGCCACCGTCGTGGTGCTGGCGGCCGGGGATGCCGACCGGGTGTGGGTCGTCGACGGTCGCGTGCTGCTGTGCGACCACCCGCTGTGGATGGACGGCGGAGTGGTCACGGTGGAGGCCGACCGCGAGCCGGATCTGAGGGTGCTCGAGGCGGGGACCTGGAAGGTGCTCGAGGCGCAGCCCGGGGCGGCGGCCGGCCGGGCCGCACCGGTTTCTGTGGTTCGGGAGCGTGAGGCCGGTGACGTGCCGCGCGGATACGGCAGTTTCGACGGCCGGGCCTCCAGGCCGGATGCCGGTCAGTTCGCCGGGAACGCGTTGGTCCACCGTCTGGGGGATGTCGGGGTGCCGGTCGCCGGAACGCGCCGCCTGCTCGAGATCGAGTGGGCCGGTGACGTCGCGCACCTGTGCGTCGACGGCTCCTTCGTGGCCGACCGGTTCTGGGACGGCACCCCGTGGATGATCGACCTCGACGCGATCCCGGGTGCCGAGTCCGGGCGCGTCAGCGTCGAGATCCTGCCCCTGCACCCGGAGGCCGAGGTCTGGCTCGACCGTGAGGCCTTCGCGCGGCGCCGGGCGGTGCCGGGCCCGCTCGGGAGGGTCGACGCGGCCACGCTGTCACGCGTCACCCGGTGGCGGAGCCCTGCCGCATGAGATCGAGGGCGAAAGACGCGCCGTCGTCGATCATCCCGTTGCTGAAGTACTCGAGGTGCGGGTCGAACTGCCCACCGCGCTGGCAGACGAAGTCGCGCGCCACGCAGTAGTCGCGCACCCGGCCGTCGTAGGCGTCGAGAGCCCCGGCGGAGCGCGGGGTCATGAACCCGTCGAGGGTCTGGTCGTAGCTGCCCGCGTTGTACGGCTCACCGCCCACGAACCGTGGGTCGCCGTAGAGCAGGACGGCCACGACGTTCCGCGAGGCCTGCTCGCTCAGGGCCGCCACCTCCCGCCCGGCGTTGCGTCGCGAAGGGGGCAGCAGGACGTCACCGGCCACGAGAGCCCCCTGCGAGAAGCCGGAGACGACCGACTTCTGCCCAGGACACGCCTGGGCCGCCGCGTTCAGCTCATCGACCATGAGACGCACTCCCTCGTCGGCGCTCTCACCGAAGTAGGAGTCGCCGGGGGTGATGCTGAGCCCGGTCGCGTCGGCGGGATAGGGCACGTCGACGTGCCGCGTGCGCCCCGGCTCCCCGGCGGCGATGCGGGTGGCGACGGCGCCCAGCAGCGAGTTGCCGTTGAGCGGTTCCCCGGTGCCGCGGGCGCTGATCACCAGGTAGCCGGTGCACGGGTAGGTCGTGGTGGGTCTTGCGGACGTGGTGGGTCTTGCGGACGTGGTGGGTCTTGCGGACGTGGTGGGTCTTGCGGACGTGGTGGTCGCCGACGGGGTGGTGGTCGCCGACGATGCGGGCGGGGTGGTGGTCGGTGCCGCCTCGACGCGGGCCGAGGCACCGCTGCCGCAGGCCGCCAGGAGCAGGACGGCCGGGACGACGCCCAGCCGTCGATGCGTCCGGTGCCGGTCGCTCATCCCCGCGTCTGCTCCTTCACCCGACGGCGTCCCACTGTGACCGTGGACCACCTTCCGCGGCCACCGGGTGGACGCTACCCGACCCCCGCCGGGAGGCGAGCCGACGGATCCGGCGACCGGAACGTCCACCATGGGGCCTCTACGAGTGCGGCCGGGCCGCCTCGGGAACCCGCAGCGTGACCATCGTGCCGCCGCCCTCGGGGGTGCTCCAGGTGAGGTGGGCGCCCAGCGACTCGGCCCGTTCGCGCATGCCGATGCGACCGAACGACGTGCTCGGGGCGTCGCCGGAGGCGGGGTCGGGCAGGCCCCGGCCGTCGTCCCGCACCGTGACCACGAGCTGGGAGCCGTCGTTCGTCGCGCGGACGGCGATGCGGTGACAGTGCGCGTGCTGCACCGCGTTGCTCAGGGCCTCCTGCACGATGCGGTAGATCGCGACCTGGGTGTCGGGCGGGAGGCCGGCCGGGAGGCGCTCGACGTCGCAGGCCACCGTCACCTCGCCCTCGGCCCGGTGCGCCAGGTCCTGCACCGCCGCCCGCAGGCCGAGCGTGTCCAGGGCCAGCGGGCGCATCTGCGTGATCAGGTGCCGCAGCACACCGATCTGCTCGTGAACCATGCCACGGGCGTCCTCGACACCGGCGGCGAGCCTGTCCGGGTCGTGGGTGCGCGACAGGCTCGCCAGCCACAGTTCCAGGGCCGCCAGGTCTTGCAGTGTCTGGTCGTGGAGCTCCTGGGCCCAGCGGCGGCGCTCGTCCTCCTGCCCCTGCAACCGGGCCCGCAACTGCTTCATGCGCCGTGCGTGGGCGGCGAGACGCGCTTCCCGCACCGCCAGCGCCGCCGTGATCAGCAGCAGCAGAGACGGCACCAGGAGCAGGAGCACCACCGGCTGGTCGCGGCCCGTCGCCCGCCACAGGCCGATCACCGCCAGCACCGCCCCCGCGCCGGCCCCGATCAGGAGGCCTGCGCGCAGCGTCAGGGCGTCGTCGCCGACACCGCGGGCCAGGGGCAGCGCGGCCAGGAACAGGGCCCCGGCGCCCACCCCGACCCACATCACGAGGTGGGGTTCGGCGTCGGTGAGTTCCATGCCGATGCTGGTCACGGCGAGCGCGACACCCACCAGGGCACAGGCCAGCAGGGGCCGGCCGCCGGGTGCCCGCACCGGGGAGAAGGGGTTCACCGCTGGTCCAGCAGACCGAACCTGCGGGCCGCGTCCACCAGTTCCGACCGGTGGTGCGCCCCCAGCCTCGCCCGCAACGCCGCCCGGTGCGCCTCGACCGTGCGCAGACTGATGAACAGCTCGTGCGCGATCTCCGCATTCGTGTGCCCGCGCGCCAGCAACCGCAGCACCTCCCGCTCCCGTTCGCTCAGCCCGTCCGCCGGTTCCGGCGTGTGCCGCATCAGCTGCGCCCCGAGCTGCGGCTGCAGGTACACGTCACCGGCCATCACGATCTCGATCGCCCGGATCAGCTCGGCCGCCGCCGCGTCTTTCAGCAGGTAGCCGTGCGCACCCCGGCCCAGCGCCTCGCGGGCGAAGCCGGGATCGTCGTGCATCGTCAGTACCAGGATGCGCGGCTCCCCGGGCAGGGCGAGCAGGGTGGGCACCGCGTCCAGCCCGTTCTGGCGGCCCAGCGCGATGTCGAGCACGACCAGGTCGGGGTGGGTGTCCAGCACCGTGCCGGCGACCTTGGCCAGATCCCCGCACTCACCCACCACCAGGCAGCGCGGATCGGCCTCGAGCAGGGCCCGCAGCCCGGTGCGCACCATGGAGTGGTCGTCGGCCAGGACGATGCGCCACGTGTTCTCGGACTCCATCCGGCCAGCGTATGACGAGGTGTGCGGCAAACCCGCAACACCGTGCGGTTCAACGACGAGGGCAGGATCACCGCAGCGGCGCATGATCGGAGTCGTCTCCGCACGTGAGTCCCAGGAGACGAGGCACCGACCGCACAACGGGGTACGGGTACGGGACTCCCCGGCACCGGAGGGAATCACCATGACGCACCGTCACCAGCCCGCAGCCACGACGCACACCGTCGAACTCGACCAGGTCCTCGTGATCGAGAGCCGCCTGGGCACGCACGCACCGGTCACCGCCGCCGCACTCGGCCTGGACGGCCTGCCCGCCATCCCGCCCTCGGCCTTCTCGATCCCTCTCTTCGAGACCCGCACCCCCTCGGCCGGGACGCTCGGGCCGCGCGCCGTGCTGCGTCACGTCAAGGCCCAGGGTTCGCCCGAGTACCCCTACGTTCTGGGGCAGTTCGAGGATCCGGTGAACGGCGGCGCCCGGGTGGTGGAGCTGCACTCGCAGGCCCTGCACCGGCTCTGCGTGGCGATGGGCCTGAGCCAGTGCTGGGGGACGGACGCGGTGCTCACCGGGAGCAGCATCCGCTGAGAGGACACGCTCTCACCCACGACGGCAACCCCTTGAGACTTCTCTCTCGACAGGCGTTTTCTGCTCGGCCCGCGGCTATTCTGTCTCCGCCGCGGGCCGATCGGAGTCTGCGGATCGTCTCGTTCGAGGATGACGCCGTGCCTGAGGTCGCCCACCAGACCGCCGTCGAGCAGACGTTCCTCGACCGGGCCGTGGCCCGCCGGGGCGAGATCCTCGTCGACCTGGACACCGAGATCGCCGCCGCCCCGGCCGATCGTGACGGCCAGGCGCGCGCCCAGGTGCTGCGGCGGCGTCGCACCGAGCTGCGCCGCGCGCGGGACGGCCTGGTGTTCGGGCGGCTGGACGCTCTCGACGGCACGGTGCGGCACATCGGGCGTGTCGGGTTGCGGCAGGCGGACGACGACGCCGAACCGCTCGTGCTCGACTGGCGGGCCGACGCCGCGCGCCCGTTCTACACGGCCACGCCGCTGAGCCCGCAGGGGCAGGCCCGGCGACGGCACATCCGCACGCAGGGTGCCACGGTGACGGACGTGTCGGACGAGCCCCTGGATGGCTCCTCGGACTCCGGTCTGGTGGGGGAGGGCGCTCTGCTCGCGGCTCTGGGGCAGCGGCGCACGGGACGCATGGGCACGGCGATCTCGACCCTGCAGCGTGAGCAGGACGACATCATCCGCGCCGACGCCTCGGGTGCGCTGATCGTGCAGGGCGGTCCGGGCACCGGCAAGACGGTCGTCGCGCTGCACCGCGTCGCGTACCTGCTCTTCACCTACCCGCAGCTGGCCGAGCAGGGCGTGCTGGTGCTCGGGCCCTCGGCGCGGTTCCTCGAGTACATCGAGCAGGTGCTGCCCGCGCTGGGCGAGACCGCCGTGGTCTCGGCGACCTGTGACACGCTGCTCCCGGGCGTCGTGGTCGAAAGGCCCGAGAGCCGTGAGGTTTCCGAGATCAAGGGACGCGTGGTCTGGCAGTCCCTGATCGAGGGCCTCGTCGCGTCACTGGTTCCGGAACCGCGCGAGCTGAGGCCACGCTGGGAGGGCGAGGAGTTCCCGGTCTCCGCGGCCAAGGTCGCGCAGATGCTCACGGCCGTGGCCGGGCGTCCGTATCACGAGGCCAGGCGCGTCTTCTCGGTGCAGTTCCGGCAGATCATGGTGGACGCGGTGGTCGAGCGGCGTGAGGCGATGCTCACCGAGGTGGAGGAGGGCTTCGAGGACATCCTGGCCACGTTCAGGCCCGGCTGGGACGACGGCGGGCCCAGCCCGGCGGTGAGTGGCGCCGAGGTGGACGGGCAGCTCTCGGACGGGGAGATCGCCGAGCTGCGCGACGAGATCTTCGCCAGCGCGACGGTTTCGGGGTTCCTGACGGCGTGGTGGCCGGATCTTTCCGCCCGTGACGTTCTGGGGCGGCTGCTGCGTGACCGGGCGCTGCTGTCGACGGTTCTGCCGGACGACGAGATCGCCCGGGTGACGGATCTGCCGGGATCGCTTGCGGCGTCCGACATACCGCTGCTGGACGCGGTGGCCGACCGCCTCGGTCCGGTCACCCCGGACGACCCGGAGGGGGAGTCGGTGGCCGACCGGGCGCGGCGCTCGCGGGAGTGGGTGTACGGGCACGTGGTGGTCGACGAGGCCCAGGAACTCTCGGAGATGCAGTGGCAGATGGTCTTACGGCGCTGCCCGGCCCGCTCGGTCACGGCGGTCGGGGACATCGACCAGGCCGAGGCCTCGCACCGGCACACCACCTGGGCCGGTGCGGTCGGGGCGGCGCTGGGCGAACGGTGGCGCCCGGCCGAGCTCTCGATCTGCTACCGCACGCCGAGCGAGGTGATGGAACTGACCGGGCCGGTGCTGGAGAAGGCGGGCAGCTCCAACCGCCCACCGAAAGCGGTTCGCTCGTCGGGGGTTCCGCCGTGGAGCCTCGCCACGTCTCCGGACGACGTGGCGGAGGTCGCGGCCCGTTCCGTCGCCCGGCTCACCGAGCGCTGGGCCGGCGGGACCGTGGGAGTCGTCGCCCCCGCGTCCCTCATGGGGGTGTTGCCGGCCGCCCTGCCCGGGATCCCGGTGATGACGGCGGCCGAGGCCAAGGGCCTGGAGTGGGACGCGACCCTGGTCGTGGACCCGGACGGCATCAGTGCGGAACCCCGCGGCTGGAACGGGCTCTACGTCGCGCTGACGCGGTGCACGCAGGAGCTCGGGCAGATCGTGGTGACCCGGTGAGGGGACGACGTGCGTCCACGTCGTCCCCCACCGGTCTCTTTCACGTGTCCTGACCACCGTCGACCGGCCCTCTTCGGGGAGGTTCAGCGGGAGGCGAGCACCGCGTCCCTCATCTCCGTCTCGGTGAGGGGCAGGGGGTTGGCCTGGGTGGAGGATGCGGCGAGGGCGCCCTGAACGAGCTCGTCGACGTGCCCGTCGGTCAGCCCGAGATCGGCGAGACGGGGGATCCGGAGGGTCCGGGTCAAGGTGGTGAGGGCCTGGATCGCCTCGGTGGCCGTGGCGGTGGGGTCGCCGGTGACGAGGGGGCCGAGGGCGTCGAGCCGCTGCTGGGCCTGCGGGTTCGGGTCGCGCCGGAGGGCCTTGAGGTCGGCCTCGAGCACAGCGGGCAGGAAGGCGGCGCAGAGGGCGCCGTGTGGGGCGCCGAGCATGCCGCCCGCGACGCCGGCCAGGCCGTGCACCGCGCCCAGACCGGAGTTGGCCAGGCAGATGCCGCCGAGCAGGCTCGCCAGGGCCAGGTTCTCGCGGGTCTCGGCCTGGGTGGTGTCGGCTCCGGGAAGGGCTTTGAGGGATGCGGCGAGGCCTTGTCGGGCGAGGGCGTCGGTGACGGGGTTCGCGCGGCAGGAGATGAGGGGCTCGACGAGCTGGACGAGGGCGTCGAGGGCGCCGTGGACGAGAGGGGTGCGCGGGAGGCCCTGGAGCAGGTCGGGGTCGACGATGGCGACGCGGGCGAGCAGGTGGGGGCTGCGGAGGCTGACCTTGACCCGGCCGGCGGTGAGGACGGCGTTCCTGGTGACCTCGGAGCCGGTGCCGGCGGTGGTGGGGACGGCGATCCAGGGCAGGACCGGGTTCTGGAGCGCGCGGCCCTTCCCGACGACCTCCAGGTGGTCGAGGGGGTCGCCGTTGTCGACGAGGGCGGCGGCGGCCTTGGCGGTGTCGAGCACGGATCCGCCGCCCACCCCGAGCACGACGCGAGCCCGGGCGCCCCGGGCGGTGCGGACCACGTCCGTGATCGCCTCGACCGTGGGCTCACCCACGGCACGGGCCGTGACCACGGTGACCCCGGCGTCCTCGAGCCCCTGGCGCAGGGGGCCGGCGTGCCGGTCGGACGAGCCCGTGACCAGCAGGACGGTGCCCCCACCGGCGATCCGTGCGGTCACGTCGACCGCTTCGGCCCGGCGGCCGGCGCCGAAGCGGATGTCGCTGGGCATCGTGAGGGCGAAAGAGTGCGGGGCCATGCTCACACGCTATCCAGCGGGCCGGGGGGAGATGGCGGTGGCCGGTTCGGTGGGTTCGGCGGGTTCGGCTGGTTCGGTGGGTTCGGCGGTGGGTTCGGGGCGACGGCCGAGGACCTGGGCGAGGAGGACGACGAGCGCCCCGGCGACGGGGACCACGAGCAGCCCGGCGCGCAGTCCGTGGGCGTCGGCGACCAGGCCGACCACCGGAGGGGACAGCAGGAAGCCCAGGCGCATGAGCCAGGAGACGAGGGTGAGACCGGTGCCGTGGCGCAGGCCGGGCAGGATGTCGGCCTCGTGCATCGCGGCGGGGACCAGGGTGGCGACGCCGAGCCCGGCCGCGGCGAAGCCCGCGATGGTGCCGGGGACCGACGGAAAGGCCAGTGCCAGTGCCATTCCGGTGGCGGCGACGGCGCCTCCGGCGCGGGCCACGGTGCGCCGGCCGAAGCGGTCGACCAGGCGGTCGCCGATCAGTCGGCCCGCGAACTGGGCACCGACCAGGGCGATGTAACCGGTGGCGGCGAGCGCGGCCGGGGCCTCGAGGGTGCCGGACAGGTAGAGCGTGGCCCACGAGTTGCCGGCGTCCTCCACGACCGTGCCGGCGACGGCGATGAGGACGAGTGCCGTCAGGGGGAGCAGGAGTGCGACGGGTACGCGGTGCCTGGTCTCTCGGCCGGGATCTTCGGGGGGCGCGGGGTTTTCGGTGGTCCGGGTCTCGTCGTCGTGGCCGGGGAGGCAGTGGCGGAGAGCGGCCAGGGAGACGAGGGAGAAGAGGGCGGCGGAGGCGCTCAGGTGGACGCCGATGGGGATGCCGAGGGCGATGGCGGCGGCGGCCATGGTGCCGCCCAGGACGGCGCCGATCGACCAGACGGCGTGGAAGGAGTTGAGGATGGAGCGGCCGTAGCGGCGTTGGACGCGTAGGCCGTGGGCGTTCTGGGCGACGTCGGTGACGGCGTCCGTGGCCCCGGCGACGAAGAGGGCGGCGACGAAGAGGACGAGGCTGGGGGAGACGCCCGCGGCGAGGGTGCCGAGGCTGGTCAGGATGGTGCCGGCGGTGGCGACGCGTCCGGATCCGAAGCGGCGGATGAGGGACGCGGCGGCCAGTCCGGTGGCGATGGCGCCGGCGGGGAACGCGATGACGGCGAGGCCGTAGGTGGCGTTGGGCAGGTCGAGCGCGGTCTTGATCTCGGGGTAGCGGGGTAGAAGGTTCGCCAGGAGTGCGCCGTTGGTGAGGAAGAGGGCGGCGACGGCCGTGCGGGCTCGGCGGTCCTCGGGGGCGGGGTGGGCGACGACGCTCATGGGTGTCAGGGTAGGCGCCGTATGTACGATCGTACATACGGCCGTCGCTGAGGTGGGTGTGTTCAGGCGGCCGTTTGGATTGCGGTAAGCTTCTCGTCGTTCGAAGGGCACATGACCCGGGGAACGACCTGTCCGGGTGGCGGAATGGCAGACGCGCTAGCTTGAGGTGCTAGTGCCCTTTATCGGGCGTGGGGGTTCAAGTCCCCCCTCGGACACTTTCATAGGTACACGGGTCAGGGTCGAGAACGGCCTTGACCAACCTTTCGCTCGGGTCGCAGCGAAGTCGCAGGCCGAGCTGCATGTAGAGGTCGGCGCGGTCGCGTGGATCGGCTCGTTGCAGGCGCTGTGCGAAGCTGCCCATTTGATCCAGCAGGCTGGCGATGTCTGATCTGGTCAGCTTCCCTGACGGCACCAGTTGCTCGAGCATCAGCTTCAGGCGTGCTTGTTCAGCCACGATCTCAGCGGTCCAGGTGGCGATCATGGCCGGGTCGGCGCCGGCTTCCAGGGCTGCTCGGTACTGCTTGAGCTTGTTGCTGCAGACGCCGAGCTTCTTGTTCGCGGTTTCGCGTTGCGCGGCCAGATGCGGATCCTCGCCGGCCTCGTGCAGAAGATCGATGGTGCGTTCGCGTCGGGCCGGGGTGAACAGGTCCTCGAGCCAGTCGTCGAGGCGCTCGTGATCTTGTCCTCGCGGACGTAGACGGCGCGCGGGTGTCCTGACCGGGCCAGGCCGATGTCGGCGGCCTTGAGCTTGCAGCGGTAGTGGGCTCGTTCGTGGTTCCAGGAGCCTTCCATCCTGCGGTCACACTGTTCGCAGTGGATCAGCCCGCGGAGGAGATATGGTCCCTGAATTGCCACGATAGAGGAATGATTAATGTGAGTAGGCATATCGTGACGGATAGAAGCTGGCAAGATCTTGTGTCACTGGCTGGGTTTAACAGGGAGGGGGTAGAATCTGGGGAGATCCTTGCCGATGAAGGGGATGTGCTGCACGCCCTGCTCTACTCCCAGCTCTTCTGGCCATCTTTCATCGAAGAGTCGAGTGCTATTTTTCTCGGCGTGAACGGAAATACGCACGCCCGAGTCACCGAAAGAATGTCCGATGACGGCAGAATGAAGTCGTGGTCTGAGTTTGTGGACTCATTCAATGTGATCGAGATAGAGCATCTCTTCAGAAATGCTCCGTTTTATGGCAAAGATTTTTATGCTGCCTGCCGGAGTCTGGGGCAGATTCTCATAGAAATTTGGGGAGCTCGCCTCAGGGAAAAATTCCCAGATCGCCGATTTTTGTTGCGACTCGTGGATTCGGACCGAAGTATGGATCTGCGTATTGAAGTCACGCAAGCATGGCCGGATTTGATCCCGCCCGATGGGTGGCAGGTGTAGCGGGAAATGCTGGGCAATAGTTGGGGGCTGCGGCGTACTGCGGAGAGTGGCGTTGTGTCAGGTGGCGTAATCGTGTGAAGGATCGGGGCGCGCCTGGTGTTCAGAAGCGCGGAGCCCAGGTAAGAGAGAATCTTTGACTGCGTCTGTCCGAAAAGTCGCGCGCATTGATTGAGCGGTGGTGTTCGACAAGAGCGATCGTCTTGTCGATGACCTGCCAGTCACGGTCCTCGCCAGGCCGGCCGGGCGGGGTGACCTGGTGAGTGAGCTACTCAGGGTCGCCGGGATGATTAGTGCCGCTGAGGCAGGTCTTCTGAATGCTCACTGAGAACCTGGTCTGGATGACCGGGGAGCCGCGACGTCCAGATGTTTAGAGTTCGTGAACATTAGCTGACTTCTCGCCTGTTAGCTTACGGCTACACCGGGTTGGGTGTCAGCGGCGGGAGGGTGAAGGTGACCCGCGTCAAGTAGTTGGCAGATTCGGGGTGGCAGATCTTGATCTCGTGGTCGATGAACAGTGCGAGCATGGCCGGGAGCTGCCCGGCGCAGAACGCGCGCTCGGACTCCCCAACCACGATGGCCTCGAACGGCCGGTCGGCCCAGGCCAGGGGTCGTGAGCATCCGATGTCGAAGGACTCGTGCTCGACCGGCCCGGCGTCGGCGATGAGGTCGCGGGCGCTTTCGTACTGCCAGCCTCGGGCGGATTCGGGGTCTTGGTACTCGGTGGTGGAGCCCCGGCCGCAGAACGCGAACCGCAGATCTCCCTGCCTGCTTACTTGCCGTGTAGGGACGCGACGTGTGGTTCCACTGGCTGGCGGGCCGTCGAGGTGAGGTGGCTCGGAGAGTTCGGGGTGAGCGAGGCAGGCGAAGAGCGTGAGTTGTTCGGTGGTGTCCAGCTCCGCACGATGAGGCTCGGCTGGGTCCGTGAGCACGGTGTTTGCCTCGATGCGGTGCGCGTGAGGGCGTTCGGCGGGTGATGGTGGCGGTATCTTGCTGGTGGTAGCTGATCTGTCTCTGGAGGTGTCCGTATGAGCGCGGAGATGGTCGCGCCGGCCTGGATGCATGAGCAGGTAACGGCTGAGCAGTACGCGACGTGGACGCCCGAGCAGTGTGCAGGCATTGAGATCGTGGACGGGATGGTCCTGGTGAGCCCGAGCGCGTCCAAGCGTCACAATCGTCTGGCCCGGCTGCTGGCCAACGCGCTGGACGCGGCCGCGGGTGAGGACTGGAACGCGGACACCGACTTCGATGTGCGTCTGCAGGATCTGCCGTTGAACAACCGCCGTCCGGACGTGACGGTGTACCGGGCTGAGACGATCGATGTCAGTCCGACCAGGCCTGAGCATGTGCTGCTGGTGGTCGAGGTGGTCTCGCCCGGGTCGGAGACGACGGACCGGATCGTCAAGGCTGACCAGTACGCGAAGGCGGGGATCCAGTTCTACTGGCGCGTCGAGCAGGCCCCGACCGGGGCACCAGTGGTCTACACGTACGTGCTTGATGCGTCGGTCGGCCGGTACCGGGACGGCGAAGTTTTCACCGGGATCGTCAAGGTGTCCGCGCCGTTCACGGTCGAAGTGGATCTCGATCAGATGTGAACTCCCGGGCGTGGCAAACGCCGGATTCGCCTGCAGCAGAGCGGGTCTGGGAGCCTTGATGTCCTTGTCGCGACCCGGTGGCTGGACGAGCCTTCGAACGGTCTGCGCCGGCTAGGCATTCGTGGTTCTGGAGGGGAGAAGCGCACGGCGGCGGGGCCGGTAAAGTCCAACCTGGCGGCAGTGCTCCACGAACCCGGGGCGCCTCCGCGACTCTGGTGTTGGAGATCCCGATCGTTCCCCTGGTCGCGCCGCTCAGCCCGGCGGTTTCCTGAACTGATTCACCAGCTCGGCCACGCGCGCTCGGGCCATCACCGAGTACTCCGCATCTGGCGCTGTCAGGCCATCAGGTCCTCCCGGTCCAGGCGTTCCCGGCGCACCCGGTCCGGATCGTCCAGCTCCTCGACCCGCTCGACCCAGTGCCGGACCGCCGCATCGACCAGTCGCAGACACTTCCGGCGACATTCCGACAGCATGTCGCGGTCTAGACCGAGGACGTCGATCGTGGCCCGGCCGCGCGCACTCGGGGCCCCGTTCCTCAGGACGGGCCGCACCACGTGCTCGACGAACTCCAGGTGGCACCGGGGTTTCCGAGCTGTAGCCCCGAGTGATCCTCCGCGGCCGCGGCCGCGGCCTCGGCTCCCGACCCGGCGGCTGGGAAACCCAGGTCAGAGCGGCGGACAGTCCCGGGGAGTGAGCCAACGCTGACCTGAAAGAGCTGGCGGCTTCTGCGCAAGATCCGTTCCAGTCCGGCTCACGCGACGCGACACCCTGGCCCTACTCGCGGGGCCCCGAGCGGCTAGCCCACGAACGTCGAGGCACCCGCCAGGGTGATCTGCCGGCATTCGTCTCCCGGCTGCCGGATCCAGGCGCTCTCCCGGACGCCCACCAGGACGCCCTCCCGGGCCCAGCACTGGCCGTCGCGCATGCGCACCGCGACCCAGTCGCCGGACACCGTGATGTCGGCGCAGCCGGGCCCGGCCACCACGTAAGGGATCGCGTTCAGTGGGCCCTGCTTGGCAGCGCAGTAGCCGCTGGCGTTGCTGGTGGCGATCACGTTCCCGGACAACGAAATTCCGGTGCAGTCGTCCTGACGCACGAAGTCGGCGTGCAGCGATCCCTCTTTGACCCAGCAGCTGCCGCCTTCCGTACGGACCCCGATCCGATTGCCGTCCAGCGTCAGGCCGGTGCAGCCGGGCCCGGACTCCCGCACGAAGGCGGCGTCGAGCCCACCCTCCTTGACCCAGCAGTTGCCGTCCGAAGTACGCACCCCGATGCGGTCACCGCTCAGCGTGATTCCCGTGCAGTTGGGGCCGCTCTGACGCGTCTGCCTGGCTTGGGATTTCTCCCAGACCAGACAGTCCCCGTACCTGTCTCGAATCGCTGTGCGGGTCGTGGTGAGCGCCATGCCCAGGCAGTCGCCGCTGCGGTACCACGCCTCCCCCTCCACCGGCTGCGATGTCTCGCCGGGGTAACGCGGCGTGGTGTAGTACGTGTCCTTCGTGATGCACTTTCCGGTCGACGTCACCACACCGATCCGTCCCGGGGCCAGGGTCAGGTCGACACAGTCCCGGGCCTGCTGGACGTCCGGGGTGGCCTGGAGCAAACCGGGTTTCGTGGCGCACTGGCCATTGGAAGTGCGGATCCCGAGCCGGTCGCCGCTGGCGGCCTGAGCCGGGGTGACCGGGAGCGAGGTGCCCACGGCGAGAACGACGATGAGGCACAGCCTCCAGAACACGGACGTTGGCATGGTTCTTCATCCCCCCACATGGATGGGGCCGACCGTACCGGTCCCGGGCACCACCGCTACCACCGGGCGTTTGGCCGAGCGCGGTTGTCCAGGCTTCTCTTACAGCGGGTTTCGCCGCCTGGGGCAGGTGAATCCTGGACGGAGTTGCCGCCAGCGACGCGCTGGTCGCTCTCGGGTAGCGGCCGGATTCGTTGCACTCCCTCTGACCGGGGTGCAAGGTTCGAACAACGTCCCAGCAGGTCCAGGTTGGTGGCTCGAAAAGTGTGCCCTTCCCCATGTCGATCCGTTGCCTCGCCTCGCCATCTTCGGCATGAGGCTGCACCCCGGTAGTCCTGCCGCCTCAGGATCCAGGTCGTTCATCGCGTGATAGCGGGGTCTCACCGATCACCTCGCCGACTGCATTCCGTCTTGTTGATCGATTCACCCCAGAACGAACTCTCGTGACAGCACCGAACGTGTACCTGAGCCCCAACTCGCTCCTCGGACACTTTCATAGCTACACGGGTCAGGGCTTATCAAGGCCCTGACCTCGCGCTTTGTCGGCTCGTAGCGCAGCTGTAGGCCCAGGTGCAAGTACAGGTCTGCGCGGTCGTGAGGATCTGCTCGGCGCAGGCACTCGGCCAGGGAAGACATCTGGTAAAGAAGCGCATGAAGATCTTTTCGGCTGGGCCTTGCGGTGGGCACGAGGCGCTCCAGAGCGACCGTCAGACGCGCACGCTCCCCTATGACCTGGGCCGTCCACGCGGCCACCAGATCGGGATCTGTGCCTGACTCAAGCGCCTCTCGATAGCGAGCGAGCTTCGTTTCGCACACCTTCAGCTTCTCGCTCAGGGCTGCCCGCTGAGTGGCCAGGGCTGAGTGGGGATCGGCCTCGTGCAGCAGGGTGATGGTGTGCTCGCGGCGAGTGGGAGCGAAAAGATCTTCGAGCCAGCTGTCGATCCGGTCCACGACCTTGTCCTCACGCACGTAGGCGGCACGCGGATGGCCCGAGCGCCCGAGCGCCCGAGCGCCGTATCGGCCGGCTTCAGGCGGCATCGGTAATGAGCGCGGCCGTGGTTCCAGGATCCCTCCATGTGCCGGTCGCACCGCGTGCAGGTGAGGACACCCCGTAGAAGGTAGGGGTGCTGACTGCGGCGGGGAGCGCGCTGCCGTCGACCGGAGGCGGAGCGATATCTCGGTCTCGCCTTACCGAGAATCAGCTGGTCGACCGGTTCGGGGTCGCCCCCAAGACCGTAACGCGCTGGCTCAGGGGACGCACGCCACAGGCGCGCTTTCGCGCCGAGCTGGCGGAGCTGCTGGGGGTGGCTGAGACGGAGCTTTGGCCGGCTCCAAGGTCGGCGGCTACAGAGGCTGAGATGTATGCCTCGTACAGCGACCGCAGCTCAGTGCCGCATCAGGTGTGGCGCAAGGTGTTCGGTCAGGCCACTGGGGAGATCGGCGTGCTGGTCTACAGCGGGCTTTCCTGGCAGAAGATCGCGAACTCACAGGGATCTTGTCTCGAAAGGCTGCCGAAGGCGTGCGGGTTCGCTTGCTGCTGGGGGACCCGGACGGAGCTCAGGTGGCGCGACGGGGTGTCGAAGAGGGGATCGGGCTCGCGCTGCCGGCCAAGGTGCGCAATGCACTGATGTTGTACTGGCCGCTGCAGGACGTGGAGGGAATCGACATCCGTCTTCACGACACCACGCTGTACGGATCCATCTTCCTTGGCGGGGACGAGATGCTCGTGAACCAGCACGTCTACGGTGTCGCAGCGGCTTTCGCGCCGGTGATGCATCTGCAGTGGCACACGGGCGGCCGCCTGTTCGAAACCTCCGAGCAGAACTTCGAGAGGGTCTGGGCCACCGGCCGGGCTCTCCAAAGCGAGAGGGATCTTCTGCTCGGCGCGGGCTGAACGCGCGCTCGGGCTGCGCCTCTTGAGGCGCAGCCCGAGACCTGACCGAGTAGTAGACGCTAAGCCGAAGGAAGGCTCCGCAGTGGGTAATCCGGCTCCTTGGTGATCATCCGGGGCCTGGTGGTCTGGCTTAGCACGTCATCCACCTTGCCCGCGGCCTGCAGCAGGAACTCGCTGAGTTGGAGGGCCTGCACGGCGTCGAGTTCCCACATGCCGCCCACCGTGATTCGCGGGGACTGGTGAGTGTGGCGATGGGGTCGGCCAAGAGGTCGAAGTCGATGCGCTGGGCGACCCGCACCACGATGGCGTCGCTGCCGACCTTGACCGTTCCGACTAGCATTTCGTGGTCGATCGCCTCCTCGTCCACCACAGAACTCTTGCCCCAGAAGTCACCGCGGCTGTGCTCCATCTCGCGCATCTTCACCCTCCAACAGTCGGGACTGCCTGCGATCTGCGATGCGTCCAGCGAACGAGAGCCTGAACGGGCTCGCAGTTCAAGGATTTCGTTAGAGGCGGGCCCTTGCTACCGCGATCTAGGGACGGCTTGGGGACGTCCGGAATGGCGGTCGTGAGTGGGACTGGAATGCTCGGCTCGGCAGTGAGGTCGGGCACGGGGAAGTGCCGAGCCCATAGGTATTGGGGCGAAGGCCACGGAAGCGGTGAAGATCCTGAGGATGCAGCCGTGAGGGACTCCTTGGCGTATGGGGCGCGGCACGTTCGGATAGTGACGGCGGGAGGGGCCCCTTCCTAGCCCGGCAGCCGCGCGATGCCCAAGATTCTCGGGTGGCTGTTGGGAGCGGTGTCCTGTTACCGATGACCTTGGGTAGTGGAAGGCCAGCTGGGTGTCGAAGGCGGCCGCAGTACTGCTTGAACACCGCGGACAACACAACCGCCGGTGAGAGAGCCTCCATCGAATCCAGAGCGCTTCAGTCTCTCCCGGTCGAGCTCGCCATCGGGCCTGTTCGCGTGAACGGGGACACAGTGCCCTGGGGGATCTTGTGCACGCATGAAGTGACGCATAGGTTTCCCACAGTTCGGGGCCATTAGTCGGATATGTCCCCTTTGGTCAGGGAGACATAGTGCTCGGCGCCCTCCTTCGTGCTGCTCGTTCGCGGTTCTCGGCTGCTCTGCTCGGCGGTGCGGTTGTGTGCGCCAGCCTCGCCGCTGCGCCGTCAGCCGCAGTGGCTGCTTCTGCCGAAGTGCCGCCGACCGGGACCACCGTGATCTCCAACCCGGTGAAGACGCCGAGCGAGGCTCCCGATGAAGAGACGGCCATTGACTTGGCCAGACGGTACGGATCGCCCGTGGAAGTCGTGGCTGCGAGAACCGAGTTCTCGCAGACGTTCGCCCAGCCCGACGGCACGATGAAGCTGCGGCAAGCAACCTCGCCGCAGCGAGTGCGTCGGGGAGCCGGGTGGGTGCCGGTGGACACCACGCTGAAGTCGGCCGGCGACGTGGTCCGTCCGGAAGCCACCACGTTGGACATGTGGTTTTCCGGTGGCGGCAGCGCCCCGATGGTCACCATCACCGACGGCAGCAAGAGCCTTTCCATGACGTGGAAGGACTCCTTGCCTGAGCCTGTTCTGGACGGTGACACGGCGACCTATGCCGATGTGCTTCCAGGGGTGGACCTGAAGCTGACTGCCTCGGTGGGATCTTTCAGCGAGGTGCTGGTCGTCAAGACGGCCGAAGCGGCTCGCAACCCGGAATTGGCCAGTATCCGCTTCGATTTGGCTACCGAAGGGCTGAAGCTCGAGCAGGACAGCGACACCGGTTTCATCCGCGTGGTCGACCCGTCGGGAAGCATCGTGTTCATCTCCGACGGAGCCGCGATGTGGGATTCCCCAGCTCCTACGACGGACGGCAAGCAGGCCGCGAGCCGCGAGGTGGCCGCGCGAGCCGAACTGCCCTCCGCCGAAACGGGTCCGGCCCGGACCGAGACGGTCCCCGTGCAGGTTACGGCGAGCGCGATGACGCTGAGTCCGTCCGTGGACATGCTCACCCACCCGGACACGAACTTCCCCGTGTACATCGACCCGGGCTACGACAACCTCGACGAGATCTGGACCGTCGTCAGCCGGAAGAACCCGACCACGTCGTACTGGTCGGGCAACGGGTATCGCGATTACATGCGCGTGGGGCAGAACTGGCAGAGCTCCGCCGACGACGACTGGCGCACGCTCGCGCGATTCAGCACCGCACAATTGAAGAAGACCGAGATCATCAAGGCATCCGTGCACGTCAACGTCTGGCACACCGCCGACTGTGTCCCTTCACCGTTCCAATTGTGGGTGACGAACTCGATCTCCAGGACTGCCCCGGTCACGTGGAACAGCACCAAGGACAAGACCTGGAAGCGTCTGGCCGAGGTGAAGGCCACGGCCAACAAGCAGTTCTGTCCCAAGGACGGCAATGACGAGGTCGGGTTCAAGAGCTCTGCGTTGAAGAAGGCGTTCCAGGATGCCGCCGACCGGGACCAGTCCGCGATCACGCTGGCATTCAAGGCCAAGAGCGAGGGCGACGAGAAGCAGTGGAAGAAACTGAAGGCCGATTCGGCGTACCTGGACATCGACTACAACCACCGTCCTGGCAAGGTGGGGGAGCGCAAGGTCTCTCCCTGCCTCGAGTGCACAGCCCCAGTCGCCACTCCTAGCCGCAAACCCAAGCTCACGATGAAGGCGACGGACCCCGACGGCGGCAAGCTGAAATACCAGTACCGCGTGTACGAATCGACCCGGCAGAAGATTGTGGCCTCCACCGAGCTCGGCGGCATCGCCAGCGGTGCGAAGCGGACCTGGACGGTGGCGGCCAAGCCGGTCGCTCCGGCCAAGGTCTGGCCCGGCTTGAGTGACGGGACGTACTACTGGATCGGGCGGGCCTGCGACTCGTACAACCAGTGTGGCCCTTGGTCGGCCACAACGGATCCGATTGCGAAGATCATCGTCGACAACGAGAATCCGAAGTCGCCCGTCATCACCAGCGACCTCTACTCGGAGAACGCGTGGAAGGGGGGCGTGGGTCAGTCCTCCAAGTTTACGTTCCGCCCGGGAACTGCTTCGGACAACGTCTACCAGTACCAATACCAGCTCAACGGTGGCGAGAAGCGCTTCAAGGACGCTGACTCCAACGGCATAACGGAAGTTCCGATCACCCCGACCAAGGACTCCCAGAACGTCCTGACCGTGAAGGCTATTGACAAGGCCGGAAACCTCTCCGGGGTATCGGATTTCGAGTTCTGGGTGGCTCTGGAAAAGGGCAGCTGGTACTGGTCTCTCGACGAGGGGGAGGGTACTTCGGCCGAATCGGTCCCGGAAAACAACCGCCCCGCCGGTATCAGCGGATCCGGAGTCGCCTGGTCCTCCGTCGGGATGATGGGTTCGGCCGGGTCAGCCCAGTTCGCCGGGCAAGGACAGTTCACGACGTCATCGGTGCTGAAGACCACTGCTGTCGCTGGCTTCACCGTCGCCTCTTGGGTACGGCTGCCTTCCCCCGAAACCTCGGACGCGCCTCCGGAGGAACCCGAAACCCCTGGAACGGGTGAGGACGGCGACCCCGGTGGCATCGGCGATGACCCCGACAGTGAAGACTCCCCGCCGGTAGAGCCGGAAGAACCTCCTGCGGTGACCCTTCCGACCGCGAACCAGGCCTCGGTATCCCAGGACGGCAACAAGCGCTCCATGTTCAGGTTGGGCTACCGCACGGACCTGAACATCGACAAGTCAGCCGACGGGTCTCCCGACCCGGGATGGTGCTTCACCATCGCAGCTGCAGACACGGTTACGGCCTCCGAAACGGCAGTCTGCACGACCGAGTACGTCGCCACTGGGGAGTGGACGCATCTGGCGGCCGTGGCGGACCCGCTCACGAACGAGATCCGCCTGTACGTGAACGGCACCCCGTCCGTCCTCGGATCCCTGACCGCAGCGACCGGTAAGGCGACCTGGGACTCCACCGGCGACTTCGCCATCGGCCGCGGTCTAGGAGCAACCACGACAGAACGCTGGATCGGCTGGATCGATGAGGTCTACGCCCTTCCCCGGGTGTGGAACGACGGCGAGATCAACATGCGAGCGAAGGAACCCGAGGAGTGGCCGGAGATCGAGTGACGTGGTTCGCCCCCGGTCTGCTGTTTCGTGTTCGTGAGGAGATTGTCGCTGTGAGTGTTACTCGCTCGCCGTTTTCGCGCCGCCGGATACTTGTCCGGGGTCGGCGTAAGATCGTTGCCCTGGTGGTGGCGTCGGTCTTCGTCGGTTCCCTGGCCGCTCAGCTGCCCTCGTCCCCGCAGGCTGCCGCCGCGGTGGAGGACGGGGACGTCGCCGGGGTCAAGCTGAAGGAGGTCGCTGCTCCCAACCGCGCCGAGTACACGGCTGAGGAGAGGGAGCTCACCGAGGCCGACCTTCCAGCTGACCCGGAAGACGAATCCGGTGCTGCTGTGGTGGACCTGACGACGGTGGCGGCGGCACGCGCGTCTGGTGGCTCCGGTGCGACCGGCAATGCGGTCCCGGCCGGGAAACTTCCGGTGGTCGTATCGCTGCCGGCGTCCAGCGGGGATACGGCGGTATCCGCCCGGGTGAGCCCGGTGCGCAAGGTTCGCGTCGAGGTCCTTTCGCGGGCCGCGGCGCAGGCGGCCGGCGGTGAGAGCCTGGTGCTGGCCCTGTCGCGGGCGGACGAGGTCGGCACGGCCGCGGAGGTCTCCGTGGGCGTGGATCAGGCGGCGTTCGCCGGTGACTTCAGCGTGGACGCGCTGAATCGGCTGCACCTGGTCCGGTTGTCGGACGGAGCCACGTTCGCCGCCGAGAACGACGCCAGAACGAGGATTACCAGCGCGGTCGTGCCGTTGGCCGCTGACGGGGCGGTGAGCCGGTTCGCTGTCGAGGCCGCGGCGGACGGACCGCTGGGTGACTACAAGGCGACGTCCTTGTCGGCGGCCTCGACGTGGCAGGTCTCGACCCAGACCGGGGCGTTCGCGTGGTCGTACCCGATCGACGCGCCGGCCCCTCCTGCGGGTGTGGCCCCGTCCCTGGAGCTGTCGTACTCCTCCGGATCGATCGACGGGCGCACTTCGGCGAACAACACGCAGGGTTCGTGGGTCGGTGACGGCTGGGATCTGTGGCCGGGCTACATCGAGCGTTCCTACCGTGCGTGTGCCGACGACCACGACGAGAAGGAGAAGAAGGACCCGAACAACAAGGACGAGAAGGGCGGCGACCTGTGCTATTTCAATGACAACGCCACCATGTCGTTCAACGGGGCTGCCACTGAACTGGTCAAGGACGAAACCACCGACAGCGGTGCGGGCGACAAGGACATCCAATACCGCAGCACCACCGATGACGGCTCGCGGATCGAGCTGGTCAAGGCGGGGAACGGCAACGGTGACGTCGACGGCGCCTACTGGCGTGTGACCACGACCGACGGCACGCAGTACTACTACGGCCGCGACAAGGGCCAGGGCGGCTCGTCCGCGGACACCAAGACCGGATCGGTCTGGTCTGTCCCGGTTTACAGCAACCATCCCGACGAGCCCGGCTACGACAAGGATTTCGCCAAGTCACGGCAGCAGCGGGCCTGGCGGTGGAACCTTGACTACGTGGTCGACCCCAGCGGCAACACGATCACGTACTTCTACGACGCCGAGACCGGTGCATACGCGCGGGAGAACGACAAGGACAAGCGCACCATCTACGACCGGGGCGGGTCCCTGGCCCGGGTGGAGTACGGTAGCCGGTCCGACGCAGCCGCCTCGGTGCACCCGGCCAACCGGATCCTGTTCGAGACCGCCGACCGATGCCTGGGCACCAGCTGCTTCAACGCCAAGGACCAGGCGATCAAGAAGCGCTTCCCGGACACCCCATGGGACCAGTACTGCGCCGAAGCTCCCTGTAAGGACAACTTCTCACCGACGTTCTGGACGCAGAAGCGCCTGTCCGGTGTGCGGACCCAGGTGTACAGCGGGACCGGCAGCACCTACACCGACGTGGACTCCTGGGCTTTGAAGCAGGTGTACCTCGCCGCTGGCGGCAATGAGGGCAACCCGATGTGGCTCAAGAGCATCACTCACACCGGTGAAGTGACCAGCGCCGGCGGCGCCAAGGTCACCGATCCTGCCACGGTCTTCAACCCGAACGCTGACGTCATGCCCAACCGGGTCGACACCCCCAACGGGCACTCGAGCCTTTTCCGCGCCCGTATCGACACTGTCACCACCGAGACCGGCGCGCAGCTGGGCGTCACCTACTCCAAGCCTGAGTGTGACGGGGTTGTCCCGAAGGCATGGTCCAACGGTAAGAGGTGCTTTCCGCAGTATTACGGCGCCGAGGGTGAACAGCCGGTGATCGACTGGTTCAACAAGTACGTCGTGACTCAGCTGGACGTGTACGACAACACCGGTGGCTTCGAGCACGAGATGACCTCGTACGACTATCTGGGAGCGCCGGCCTGGGCCTATGACGACTCCGAGCTGATCGAGCCCAAGAAACGCACCTGGAGCCAATTCCGCGGCTACGAACGGGTCCGGGTCATCCAAGGTGCTGACACCGCACCGCAGTCCAGCACCGAGTACCGGTACTTCCGCGGTATGGACGGCGACAAGCAGCCCAAGGACTCCGAGCGTCCCCCGACCGGCACCCCCCGCTCGGTCCAGATCGAGGACTCCCTCGGGACGAAACTGGACGACCACCCGGCGTACGCCGGAATGGTCCGCGAGGAAATCGTCTACGACGGGGCCGGAGGTCCCTGGATCAGCGGCACGCTGAACACCCCCTCCCATCAGGGACCGACCGCATCCTCCGGATCGCTGAAAGCCTGGCAGACGTACACGGGGACCAGCCGTGACCGCGTCAAGCTCTCCACCGGTGCGACCCGGTGGACCAAGACCGTCACCAAGGTGGACGACGACAACTTCCCTGTCGAGATCGATGACCAGGGCGACGAATCGACCGCTGCGGACGACCAGTGCGTGCGCACCGAGTACGTCCGTAACCGATCCGACTGGATCCTTGACAAGGTCAAGCGCACCGAAACGCTGTCGGTCTCCTGCTCTGTGACGCCCTCACGTCCGGGTGACGTGGTCAGTGACAGCCGTACCTACTATGACGACGCCTCTACCTTCGGCACCGCCCCGACCCAGGGCCTGCCTGTGCGGTTCGAGGACCTCGACTCCTGGAGCGGGTCGGCCCCGAAGTACCTCACCGTTTCCGAACGCAAGTACGACACTCTGGGCCGCATCACCAGTGAGTCCGACCCGCTCGGTCAGACCACTACCACCAAGTACACGCCGGCGGTGGCGGGCCCGGTCACCGGTACCGAGGTGACCAACGCCCTCGGGCACGTCAGCACCGCCACGTTCGACCCTGCCCTGGGACTACCGGTCAAGACCGTGGACGCGAACAAGGCCCAGACTTTGATGACGTACGACGGGTCAGGCCGCATGCTGGGAGTCTGGGCGCCCGGACGCTCCAAGACTGCCTTCCCCAACGATCCGAGCGTCAGCTACGCATACAAGATCCGCAAGAACGCGCCCTCGACCGTCACGACCAAGACTCTGACTGCATACGGCGACAAGACCTACCGCACCTCGATCGAGCTGTTCGACGGGCTGGCGCGCTCCCGCCAGACCCAGATCGAGACGGTGGCCGGGGGACGGGCTGTCACCGAGACTGTGTACGACTCGCGTGGTCTGGTGGACTGGGTCAGTAACCCGTACTACGACGGCGACAACAGCCCGCCCAGCACGAGCCTGGTCACCGCCGAGGGCCGACCCGAGATCCCGGCCTTGACACAGAACGAGTACGACGGCGCCGGACGACTGACCGCATCCGCTTTGATCGTCAACGGCAACGAAAAATGGCGATCCACAAACAAGTACGAAGGCGAAAAGACCAGCACCACCCCACTGAAGGGCGGCACCGCGACCACGGTGTTCACCGACGCCCAGGGGCGCACCACCGAGCTGCGCCAGTACAAGGACCCCGCCAAGGTCGGCAGCGACAGCGCCTCGACCTTCGACAAGACCACCTACGGTTTCAACATCAAGGGTGAGCTCGCCAAGGTCGTCGACCCCGGCGGCAACACGTGGGCCTACCGCTACGACGTACGCGGCAACCAGATTGCCGTCGACGACCCGGACAGCGGTACCACCACCTCCACCTACGACGACGCCGGGCAACTGCTCACGACGAAGGACGCGCGCGGCAAGGTTCTCGCCTACACCTACGACAAGCTCGGACGCCAGACGTCTCTGCGCAAGGCCACCACTGACGGCAGCAAACTCGCCGAGTGGCAGTACGACACTGTCGCAACCAACGGCATCGGCCGCCTGGCCAAGTCGATTCGCTACGAGTACGACTCGGCCGGAACCGCGTCCGCCTACACGACCTCGATCGGCTCGTACAACGTCGACGGCCAGGCCCTCAGCAGCACCCTGACCCTGCCGTCCACTGAGACCGGGCTCTGCGGTTTCCGCGGCGACGAACAAGTGCGCCTATACCCAGCAGATGCAGTACCAACCCAACGGCCAGATCGGCAAGGTCTCGATTCCCGCGGCTGCCGACCTGCCGCAGGAAACCCTGACGAGCACGTACCTCGCACGGGGCCACCTCGGCCAGCTCAGCGGCGCCCTGAATGGGGCCGGTTCCCAGATGTACGTTCACAACGTCGTCTACAACCAGTTCGACCAGATCTTGAGTCGCGACGTGGGGGAGTACGACAGCCGGGTCACCGAGTCCTACCGCTACGACGAACCGACCGGCCGGCTGAGCAAGTACTACGCCCTGCCCACCGACAAGACCTACGTGTACAACCAGACGTACACGTACACCGACTCCGGCAACGTCACCTCGATCAAAGACGCGCCCGAGGGCGGACAGCCGTCCGAAACCCAGTGCTTCACCTACGACTACCGTCAGCGTCTGACCGAAGCCTGGACACCGACGTCCCTGTCGTGTGCGACTGCCCCGACCAAGGCCGCCCTGGGCGGGCCCGCCCCGTACTGGCGCTCATACACCTACGACGCCGCCGGCAACCGTAAGAGTGAAACCGCTCACGCCAGCACGGACATCACCCGCACCTATACCTACCCGACCTCCGGCGGAGCCCCCGGCAGCAAGCCACATGCCGTCACCAGCGTGGCCAGCGTTACCGGCACCGCTGCCGCCGTCACCCAAAAGTACGCGTACGACGAAGCCGGCAACACGACCTGCCGTCCCATCGGGACCACGGCCAACACCTGCCCCTCTACCGGCACGAAAGACACCGCCGGACAGGCCCTCACCTGGACGGATGAAGGCAGCCAGAGCACCGCAGCGGACAAGAGCGGCACCACCAGTTACGTCTACGACGCCGATGGCAACCGGCTGATCCGTCGCGACCCCACCGGCACGACCGTCTACCTGCCCGGTGGACAGGAGGTGCGCAAGCCGACCAGCGGGACCGCCACCGCCACCCGCTACTACAGCCATGGCGGCGAAACCATCGGCGTGCGGACCAAAGCCGGCCTGAACTGGCTCCTGAACGACCACCACGGCACCAGTACCGCTTTCGTAGCCGCCGTCGGTCTCGTGGCCACCCGCCGGCGCATGCTGCCCTTCGGAGAAGACCGCGGCACCGCGCCCGCCTCGTGGCCCGGGGACAAGGGATTCCTTGGAGGAACCAAGGACAACACCGGCCTGACCCACCTGGGGGCCCGGGAGTACGACCCGAAGCTTGGCCGGTTCGTCTCGGTAGACCCGGTCATGGACTTGACGAAACCTGATCAGTGGAACGGGTACTCGTACGCCAACGACAACCCCGTCACCCTCTCGGACCCCTCCGGCCTGAGTCCTTGCACGCCCGATGACGGTCCGGACTGCATGGTCGGCAGTAACGGAAAGGCACAGTCCCGCAAGGAGTACGAGAAGAAGAAGAGCGGCGCAAGCTCGTCTAGCTCGAACAGTTCCGGTGCGTCGTCAGGGTCTTCCAGCCGTGGCGTCAGCTCCCCGACGAACGTTTGGTACGGCCCACCAAAGATGGTCATCGATCCGACGCCTGCCCGCATTCCGGTGACGGACAAGGCCCATCACAGCAATCCTTGGGCATCTTTTGGAAAGGGCGTCCTGAGCTTCGCCGGTGAAATGGTCGGTGCTCAAGCCGCAAAGAAGTGCTTCAGCACCGGGGGCAAGGAAGGCTGCACGGAAGCCAAACTCGCGATCATGCCGGGCATGGGTCCCGCCAAGAAGGGATGGGCCTTCGGCAAGGGAGTCGGCAAGCGTCTCAAATTCTGGAACAAGGCACCGAAGCCCGCAGCGGCCGGAAACGAGGCAGCCGAACTGGGCTCCAAGGTTGCGGCACGATGCGTCGACAGCTTCTCCGGTACGACGCTCGTCCTGATGGCCGACGGAAGCCGCAAGAAGATCCAGGACATCGAAGTCGGCGACAAGGTGCTCGCCACCGCCCCCGAGACCGGCCAGGACACCAGCCGCTCGGTGACTGCCGTGATGATCCATCACGACACCGACTTGACCGACCTCAAAATCCGTGATGGCGAAGGCCGGATCTCTGTCGTTCACACCACTCAGGAACACCCTTTCTGGGAATCGGGGGAGGGCGCCTGGACCCGCGCCGGGAAACTGCAGCCAGGTGACTTGCTGTCATCACCGTCCGGCGATTCCCCACGGGTAGAAGGCGCGACGTCGTTCTCGGGATCGACGCGCATGTACAACCTTAGCGTCGCTAAGATCCACACGTTCTATGTGGTGGCTGGCTCTACGCCGGTTCTCGTGCACAACGCATGCCCCCACGTGGACCTCAGCGGCGTCCCGGAAGACCTCCGTGCCCAGACCGATGCGGTTATCACGTCCATGGATCTAGACGGAAGCCGGCCCCCAGGAGTGCGGTTCGGGGGATCCAAGGACGCCCCAGGAATCTATTCGGGCAATGGTCTTCCTGCTCGAGGAGATAGGTACTACGTCGAAAGCGATGTGGTTCCAACCCTGCGCGGCCAGAAGCGCGACCACCCCGCTCGCTTGGTCTTCGGTGCTGCTGGTGATGTATGGTTTAGCCCGGATCACTACGAGACCTTTATTCCGCTACGAGCCCCAGGTTGTGCGTGTTGATGTCTGGCGTAATGCGAGTGGCTTCGCAACCCCTATTTGACATATTACCGCTGAGGCCCCACCTGATCGCTCCAGAACAAGTGGGGGCGGTAACTGGACGCTTCGCGAACGAGGGGTTTCGAATTGTCAGAGTGCAATCTGGCAGGTTACCTGCCGGCGCTGCGGAGGACATCCTCGGAGAAATAGCAAAGGCCTTGGGATTTCCGGCAGAAGGGCCGGTCAACTGGGCTGCCTTCAACGATTGGCTAGGCGACTTCCTGGTCGATGAGGAAGACCCTGTGGCGATCGTCGTTTACGGCCTTGATGCCATGCTGCGTAGGGATGTCCACGTTTATCTAGGATGCGTGCACGGCCTGCTCGGTATGACTGAGGCGTATCGATCACCCGACTTCCCTGACCTCGCGCAGCTCGAATACATATTTCCCGGGTCGTGGACCCCGATCGGGGGGAAAGCGTGATCTACAAGAGATTTGCCGGTCCTGAATGGGTTCAGGTCGAAACGATCATTCCCCAACTAGGGGAGCGACCATATCTGTGTGATAATAGCGACTATCAAGAGGTTGGCGAGAAACTTGCAGAGCTAGGGTTCCTTGTCGTCTCCGTTGAAGTTGAGACCGGCGCCACCTTCACGGAAGAGATTCTTCTTCGCAAAATTGCCCAGGCCCTGGATTGGCCAGAAGCATCAAAAATCAGCTGGGATTCCCACTGCTCTGCGCTTTACCAGGTTCTCGTTCAGTGGGAAGAGCCGCCGATTGCCGTCCTGATACACGGGATGGATGGCATCCTGCGCACGAACATTCATGCTTTCACACGAAGCATTCACCTGCTCGAAGTGTCCCGACGAGCCGTTGGGCTGTCCGACGAGCATGCCGCCAGACAATTCATGTATGTTTTTATGGGAAACTGGCTTCCTGTCATGTGAGTGGCCGTCGGGGGTGAGCCAGGGTCCCGTCAAAGTCCGATTGTGCTTGTCAGGAGTATGATGGCGGGACTTACCCCGGGCCTTGGACACGCTGAAACCAGCATATGTTGGAGGAAGCGAGATGATCTCCTCGTGGCCCGTAAGCCGTATTCAGAGGAGTTCCGTCAGCAGGCGGTGGATCTGTTCCGGTCCACGCCCGGCGCGACGGTCATGGGCATCGCTGAGGACTTGGGGATCGGCCGCGAAGCGCTGAGTAAGTGGACCCGAGAACGTCCTGCAGTTGCCGGCCTAAACGTCCAGGACGCCCGGAGCGGCGTGGAGGGTCCGGACGAGGTGATCGTGCTGGCACTCGAGGCGGGTGAGACGCCTGCGCGGGGACGGGGTCGTCCGGCGGGCTCGCTGGCGCGGATCGCGGCGTTGGAGGCCGAGGTCGCGGCGTTACGGGCGGAGGCTTCGCGTCGGGACGCTGAGCATGAGGTGGAAGTCGAAAAGCTTTCCACGGAAAGGGATATTCTTCGCCAGGCGGCAAAATATTTCGCGGGCGAGACGAACTGGTGAGCGGTTTCCAGTTCGTTGCTGACCACCGAAACACCTTCACGGTGAAGCGGCTGTGCCATGTCCTGGACCTGCGACGTTCCTCCTACTACGCCTGGCGCAACGCCGCGCCGGGCAGGGCCTGGCGGGCCGCTGACGACCTGGCTCTGGCCGAACGGATCCGGGCTCTGAACGCGGCTGACCGGACGCTGGGTGCACCCCGGATCACGGCCGAGCTCAACGAGGGTGTGCCGGCCGGTGAGCGGGTCAACCACAAGCGGGTGGCCCGCGTCATGCGCGAGCACGACATCGCCGGCCTGCGGTTACGTCGCAAGGTCCGCACCACCATCAGCGACGAGTCCGGGCAGAAGTTCCCTGACCTGGTCAAACGCCAGTTCTGGGCGCCCGCCCCCGGGTGTGTCCATGCCGGTGACATCACCTATCTGCCGATCGCCGACGGCAGCAACCTGTACCTGGCCACCGTCATCGACCTGGCCTCACGCCGCCTGGTCGGCTGGGCGATCGCCGATCACATGCGCACCGAGCTGGTCATCGAGGCCCTCGATGACGCCCTCGCCACCCGAGGAATCGTGCAAGGAGCCATTTTTCACTCGGACCACGGCGCTCAATACACGTCGAACGCCTTCGTGGAGCACTGCAAGTCGCTGGGGCTGCGGCAGTCCATGGGCAGGATCGGCTCCAGCGCCGACAACGCCGCCGTGGAGTCCTGGAACGCCACCTTCAAACGAGAAACCCTCCAGGGCGACCCGTTCTGGATCGATGCGGCCACCTGCCGCCGGGACAGCTTCCGGTTCTGCACCCGGTACAACACACACCGAAGGCACTCCTATTGCCAGAAAGTCTCACCCAACCAGTACGAGAACTTCCTGAATGCTGCTACGTTCGTCCTGGCAGCCTGAAACAGTCACCCGTGTGTCCAAGTTCCGGGGTGACGGCCCGATCCGGATCGCAACGACTGGAGTTTCAGGAGAAGTCATACGACTGGCTGACGTCTGGTCAATCACTCGGTCGTCATTCCTGAGGTCCGCGTATGCCTCATGCGCTCTTTTTTGATGACAACCGCGGCCGCGCTGGGGAACGGCGGCGACGGACGTCTTAGGTCAGCGCGAACTCGGAGGAAAACATCGAACGTGTCATTGAGCTCCAACTCGCTCCGAGGACACTTCTTGACTCATGAAGCGGGTTCGGTTTCTGATCAACAAGTCAGGATCTGAGCCCGCTTTCTGCTTGGCGATGACGAGTCGGCGGTCCTGGACGGCGCAATCGATCACGTCATCGTGCTCTCGTAGAGCAATGAGCGTGCGACCCGCGATGCCGAAAGGTTCGCGGGCCTGGACGATCTCGCATCGAAGCTGACGGTGAAGTTCGGCGGTATCCCGGGAGACAAGGTCGCCCGGATCCGGATACTGGCGCAGCGCGACGGGACCCCGGACGACGCCTTTACCGGCTGGCTGACCCGGCAGTCCGTTCTCCCGACGGCCGGGGACGACGCGATCGCCTGGAACGCTTCGATCCGGCGCCAGATTCGGGTGCAGATCCTCGACCCCGATACCGAGCGGTTGCGTTTCGAACATTGACGTCACCGTCCGTGTTCAGGTATTGCCGGAGAGTGTGCGGCCCGGCTGATCAATAAGGCCCGCTTCGGATGGGGACGACTCAAGTCCTCGGCCAGGCGCAAGCGGTCTCGCTTGGACTGAGTTACAAGCGCTCCGCGATCCGTAGTGACCCCGTACCGTGTGATCCGGCATCTATCGGCCGGGATACGGAGGCGGCATGGCGAGCGCGCGGCGACTGCCCACCGACATGTTCCGTTTCACCACGGGCGAGCGCAGCGACGTGTACACCGCTGTCCTGCATATCTTCGGTGAGGCCAACGAACGGCTGGAGACGGCACTCGGTCTGGACGACATCGCTCAGCGGCTCTCGGGGCTGGGCTGGGTCAGCCTGCTCGACGAGGACACGCTGTTCGACGTGTTGCGCCAGTTGCGGGAGTGGCGGCTGCTGGAGGCTGCACAGAATCATGGGGGCAGTTACCGCACGGCGGACGAGTACGAGCGCCGGAACCTTCTGTACGCCCTGACCCGTAACGGCGAGGCGGCGCTGGCTGGGCTGGAGCACGCGGCGGCTGTCCTGGCCTCGACCGGGGCGCTGCAGACGGCGGTGCTGGAGGCCATCGCTCTGCGGTTGGGCGACCTGGCGGTCCTGGCGGCGGATCCCGCGTCGGACGATCGCCGGGTGTTCACCACGCTGCAGGAGCTTGAAGGGCATCTGGACGGACTGCGGGCCAACACGATTCAGTTCAATGCGCAGTTGCAGCGCCTGTTGCGGGTGGAGGGCACCGATCAGCAGACCTTTCACGAGGTCAAGCAGGCCACGGTGGTCTACCTCAACGATTTCTTGGGTGACCTGGACCTTCGTGTGCAGATCATCGCGGACGCAGTGGGCGAGGTGGAGCGGCACGACATCGTTGCGCTGCGTCGGCGTGCGCTGCAGGGGGCTGATCTGCCTCGGTTGGGTGCGCAGGACCCTGGCCCGGAATGGCTGCACCGCCGTTGTACTCGGTGGGAAGGGCTACAGGCGTGGTTCCGGCCGCCTGGCGATGGCGCGGCGCGGGCCGAGCAGCTGCACATGGTTGCCCGGCGGGCCATCGTGACGTTGCTGCAGGCGCTCGACCGGCTCAATGAGAGCCGTCGCCGCTCGTCCGGTGCGGCGGAGGATCTGCGGGAATTGGCGCGGTGGTTCGCAGCAGTTCCGACTGAGGACGATGGTCACCGGCTTTGGGCGGCGGCGTTCGGTTTGGGGTCGGCGCGGCACGCGCACCTGGTGCACCCAGACCCTGAAGTCGTTGCGCCGGGCACGGCCTGGTCGCACGCCCCACCGGTTCCGGTGTCGGGCCTGATCCGCAGTGCCGGGAAGACGGAGCGGTTCGGGCGTACCGGGAAGGTCCGGGACGTGGTGGCGGTGAAACGGGCCCGGGCGCAGCGGGCGCAGGCCGAACGTCAGGAGCTGGAGGCGGCGCGACGGGCTCTGGGCACGGATGGTCCGGTCCGCCTCAGCCAGATCGGAATGCTGGAGTACGACACCTTCGTAAGGCTGATGGATCTGATCGGCGGTGCGCTCGCCGCGGTTGCCGGGCCGGACGGGGTGCGTCGGCACCAGTCGGGTGATGGGCAGATCGAGATCACGCTGTGGCCGCCCGAGCAAGCCCGGCCGGCGACGATCCGGACGTCGCACGGTGCGCTCACCGGGCCGGACTACATGGTCGATATCGTCGCTCGGGCCGACCGCGGCCGGGCAGCGCGTCGGGAGGCCAGCGCGTGAGCAATCTGCACAATCAGCTGGCGGGGGCCGAGCAGGGGGAGGTGGCCCGCGGGATCCGTCTGCTGTTGCGCAGCCCGCTGATCACCCAGCGGGCCGACCAACCTTCCTTCGATCTGATCCGGCGCCGGCAGGTGCCGTTGCAGAAGTGGTTCGACCACACCTGCGGATGGACGCTGCTGGTCGAACCGCGCCTGGGTTACGCGCGTCTGGTGAAGGTCGGGGTCCGGGACGATGCCAGCCGGCCGGCCCGCCGTCCGCGCACGAGCCGCCAGCCCTTCGACCGGCGTCGCTACGTGCTGCTGTGCCTCGTCGCCGCCGAACTGCTGAACACCCCGGTGACCACGATCGGGCTTCTGGCCGACCGGGTGAGTCAGGCCTGCGCGATCGAGGAGAGCATCGCATCCTTCGATTCCAGCCGACAGGTCGAGCGGCGGGCGTTCGTCGATGTCCTGCGGCTGCTGGAGGGTTTCGGCGCGGTGAGGGTGCTCGACGGCAGCACCGACACCTTCGTCGAGGCGCGCAGCGCGAAGGTGCTCTACGAGGTGGACGTGACCTTGCTGATCCGGCTGATGTCCGCGCCCCAGGGGCCTTCGACGCTGGCCGTGCCAGCCGAGCAGATTCCTGCCCGCTTCGAGGAACTGCTGGCCGCTCTGGTCGCCGAATCCCGTTACGGCAATAGCGAAGCCGATGGCGGCGAGACGAGCACCGTGCAGCGCAACCTGTGGACGCGGCACTCGATCCTGCGCCGGCTGTTCGACGAACCGGTGCTGTATCAGGACGACCTGAGCGTCGAGCAACGGGACTACCTGGCCTCGCCCACCGGGCGCCAGATCTTGCGCCGCTCGGCCGAACAAGCCGGATTCGTCCTAGAGGAACGGGCCGAAGGGTATCTGCTGGTCGACCCGGAGGCCATCGCCACCGACGAGACGTTCCCCGAGGGCGGCTCGACGGTGAAGGTGACGGCGCTGCATCTGCTGGATCATCTGCAGCCGCCGGGCCAGAGCCGCTCTCGGCCCGAACTGGTAGCTGTCGCCCAGCAGCTCCTGGACAGCAACTCGAAGTGGGCTCTGAGCCACCGTGGCGATGACGGCCCGCGCACCCTGACCGGCCAGGCCGTGGACCTTCTGGTGACGTTCGGGCTGGTGCGCGAAGCGGGCGCCCTGGTGACGTCATTGCCAGCCGCCGCTCGTTACGAGATCGAGGTCACCGCCGCTGAGCCCGCGCAACCGGAGAGGACGACGTCGTCGTGACCGTGCAGGACCAGCACCGGCACCGCCCAGAGCGGGGTGAGCCTGAGCGCTGGAGCCCGAGCCGGGCCGGCATCCTGAACGTCTGGCGCTACTACGACGAGGTCTTCGAGTTTCACCACGGCCGCCTGCTGATCCGCGGCCCGAACGGCTCGGGCAAGTCGAAGGCACTGGAACTGCTGCTTCCGTTCGTCTTCGACGCGAACCTGCGAGCCAGCCGGCTGTCCACCTTCGGTACCGGCGACCGGGCCATGCACTGGAACATGATGGGCGAGGGCACCGGGGGAGCGGTGACCCGGGTCGGCTACGTCTGGCTGGAACTGAGGCTCGGCTCTGATACCTGGTTCACCTGCGGGGCCCGGCTCTCGGCCACTACCCGCACCAGCAGCGTCAAGTCGGACTGGTTCACCACCGATCAGCGGGTCGGCCACGACCTGCACTTGCTGAACGACGCCGGGCAACCGCTGACCAGGAAAAGCCTCGAGGAAGCGGTGCACTCGCGAGGCGCCGTTCACGCCAACGCCGGTGAGTACCGCGATGCACTGCGGGCCAGGCTTTTCTGTGGCCTGAACGAGGGCCGCTACGAGGCCATGATCAGCGCGCTGCTGCAACTGCGCACCCCGAAGCTCTCCCAGCGGCTGGATCCCGGCCTGCTCTCGGACCTGCTCTCCGCAGCCCTGCCTCCGCTGGACGAGGGCGACATCGCCGAACTGGCTGAAGGCTTCGAGCGGCTGGACCGCCAACGCGAAGAGGTCAAGGAGCTGGACGGCATCGTCACAGCGGCCGCAACCGTGGCCCGCCAGGCCCAGACCTACAGCCGCCGGGTGCTGCGCGCCTACGCGGCCGATCTGATCTCCGCCACCACGAGCCTGGACACGGCGAGTCAGAGCGCCCGTGACAGCCAGGCCGACTACGACCAGGTGAAGGCCCGGATCACCGAGATCCAGCAGCAGATCGAGACCCTGAACGAGCAGATCCCCGCCTACGAAGCCCGGATTGAGGGCTTGACCAGCAGTGACGCCTACCGCGAGGGCCGCGAGCTCGACGGCCTGCGCCGCCGTGCGGAGCAGGCCCAGGAGCGGGCCACCCGCCTGAGTGCACACTCCGAGCAAGCCCGGGACGAACTGCTGGACCTGCAGGAGCAGACCCAGAGCCAGGAAGAGATCCTGCGATCGGCCACCCAGGAACTCGAACGTGATCGCGCCGGCCTGATCCGGGCCGCGGAGCGGGTGGACATGTCCGCTCGCACGCCTGCAGACGGCCTGGAGGTGGACGCCCTTGCTGCCCGGAACCTGATCGCCCTCTCGGTGCGGGAACGTCGGCAAGAGATCAGTCAGATCCGCTCGGCCCTGAGCACGAAGCGCGACGCGGTGCATCGGCGCGAACAGACCGAGAAAGTTAAGGACGAGGCGGTCACCGGACGTCAGTCGGCTCTCGGCACGCTGGAGGCGGCCAAGGAAGCCCTGGAAACAGCCATCGAGCAACAGGCTGAGCGGCTGATCGTATGGGCATCCGCCTGCATCCTCCTGCCGATACCGATCGAGCCGCTGGGTGCGGCCGCCGCCGAAGAGCGCGAGGTCCAGGTCCTGGTGTCGCAGGCGCGCGACCAGGTCGTGCAGGGGATCTCGGACGAGCGCTCCGAACTGCAGCACCGGCATCGCCAGGCCAGGTCTGAGCACGAGAGCGTCCGTGCGGATCTGGAGCGGACCCAGAGCGAAGTGCATCTACCGCCGACGCCACCGCACACCCGCACCGCCGCCCGGCAGAACCGGCCGGGAGCGCCCTTGTGGCAGTTGATCACCTTCCGCCCGCACATCCCCGAACCCGAGCAGGCCGGGATCGAGGCAGCGCTCGAGGCCAGTGGCCTGCTGGACGCCTGGGTCGCTCCCGACGGGAAGTCCCTGGCGATCGACGGGCACGACGTCTTCGCCCAGGGGGCCCGCCCAGCGGTTGATGGGCCCAGCCTGCGTGACGTCCTGATTCCGGAGATTGCTCCAGCGGTCCCGCCCGCCGCCGTCAATGAACTGCTGGCCGCGGTGGCCTATGGCAGCACCCTGCCCCCGCGCGGTGAGAGCGCCATCGGCGCCGATGGCAGCTGGCGGCTGTCCGCGCTGCACGGCACCTGGAGCAAGCCCGAAGCCGGCTACATCGGGGCCACCGCCCGGGAGCGGGCCCGCAGGCTGCGCATCACCCAACTTCAGAGGCAGCTGCAAGCACTGGACGCGCTGCTGCAGGAACTTCAGGAAGCTCTGGATCTGCTGCAGGAGCGAGACCAGCGCCTGGCCGAGGAGATCCGGTCCCGCCCGGACTTCCGGGCCGTGGACGACGCCAGCGGCAAGGTGCTGCGTGCCCAGGCCGACGCCTCAGCCGCCGAGCGCCTGCTGGCCTCCGCGCAGGAGCATCTGAAGGCTTCCGAGGTCGCGGCGAGAGAAGCCCTGCAAGCCCTGATGAATCTCGCGGCCGAGCACCGGCTTCCGGCCGACGAGAGCACGCTCAGCGCCGTCGAGGCGGCCCTCGGTGACTTCCTGACCGCGGCCGGCACCTGGGCCAGCGCCCATCAACGGACCAAAGCCGCCACCGGCGTAGTGAAATTCGTCATAGCCCAGCGCACCAGAGCCGAACGTGCCGCCGGACAGGCCGACCAGGAAGCCACCGCAGCACGAGCCGACGCCCTCTCCCTGAGCAACCAGCTGCAGGCTGTCCAGGACGCGATCGGCTCCACCTACGAACAGATCCTGGCCGATGTCAGTGCCACCCGAAGCCAGCGCAGCGCAGCCGAGAAGGAGCGCGATAAGCAGGTATCCACTCGGCTCGACCTCACCCGCAAGGAGGGAGAGCTCCGAACGGCCCGGCTACGCGATGCCGACCACCATCGGCAAACGCTCACGGTCCGGAATCAGGCGGCCGACGCCGTCCTCGCGCTCCTGGGCGGTTACCTGCCCCAGGACGCGGGTCTCGAACTGGATCTCGGTGAGCGGGATGGCTCCCGCGCCGCTCTCGAGGCGGCCCGGGCGATCGCCGCGGCCTGGCCCACCGTTCCTCACGAGCAGCGGCTGATCACCTTGGCCCAGAGCAAGCTGATGGAGACGCTGCACGCCGAGCAGGACATCCTGGCCCGCCGAGCCGACCTGGAGCTGGCCACGGAGAACGACGTCGCGGTGCTCAACGCCTCGATCGGTGGCCTCCGGATGAGCGCCGCCGCTCTGCTGCACCGGCTGAGGACCGAGCTGCAGAGCAGCCAGGACGACATCACCGGCGCCGAGCACCAGCTGTTCGAGCGGACTCTCACCGGTGATACCCGCCGTCACCTGGCGGCCCGGATCCGTCAGGCCGAGGAACTGGTGCACAGCATGAACGAGCGCCTCGCGATGGTCCGCACGGCTTCCAGCGTCGCGGTCCGGCTCACCTGGCAGATCGACCCGCAACTGCCGGACGGTACCCGAGCCGCCCGGGAGCTGCTGCTGAAGGACCCGGTCCGGCTGTCCGAGCAGGACCGCGAGGCTCTGCACGTCTTCTTCCGGTAGCGGATCGAGGAGGCGCGGGCCGCGAACACGGCCGCCAGCTGGGAGGAACAGCTCGGCCAGGTCTTCGACTACACCGCCTGGCACCATTTCCAGGTCAACGTCGAACGCGGCAAGGGCCTGGGCTGGGAGAAGCTGACCAGCAAACTGCACGGCGCGCTCTCCGGCGGGGAGAAGGCCATCGCTCTGCACCTGCCGCTGTTCGCGGCCATTGCCGCGCACTACCAGGCAGTGCCCCTCGGCCCTCGGATCATACTGCTGGACGAAGTTTTCGTAGGTGTGGACACGGTCAACCGCGGCCAGGTGTTCGCGCTGCTGGCCGCCCTCGACCTGGATCTGATGCTGACTTCCGACCATGAGTGGGGCACCTACCGTGAGCTCGACGGGATCGCCGTTCACCAACTGGAGACCGGCCTCGGCCAGGACCAGGACGATGCGGTGACCAGCGTCCGGTTCATCTGGGACGGGACAGACCTGGTCCCCGACGTCCCCGACGTCCCCGACGTCCCCGACGTCCATGAGTGACTGGGCCACTCGTCCCCAGCTGCGCCCGCTGTGGCAGGCGCTGCACGCACGGCTCTCCTCCGGTCAGGTGGTCAGCTCGATCCGGGTGGGGCGGGAGTGGTCCGAGGTCGAGCGCGAGGCCGTGGCCGACCTGCTCGGACTTCCCCGGCTCCCAGCCGTCGGCGCCACCCTGAGCCTGGCCCGGATCGCCGACGCCGTGCGGGAGATCGACGGCGGCGAGATCGCCGAAACCCTCGAGCGGGTGATCGGCCCCATCGGCGACCGTCGCGCTGAGCGCTCGCTGGCCCAGAACGAGAGACGGGCGCTGTGGACCTGGCTGCGGGAATCCCCGCAGGTCCAAGCCGAACCTGCATTGCTGGAATGGGTCTCGTACCTGCGGGCCGGCGGTCTGGTCGGTGGATCGGTCACGGAGACCAGGGAACTGATCGACCGGGCTCTGAACGTTCTGAAAGCCCTACCCGCCGAAGGAGAGCCGCTCCCCATCTTCGCCGACCGCGTCCTTCATGATCCGCACGCACTGGACGAGGGAAGTCGGCTGGCCACGATCGTCCATCGAGGGCTGTCCTTCCAATACGGTCAGCACCTCACGCCTCGCGAACTCTGGGCGCTGGCCGGGGTGGAGGCCGACGAACTGTCCTCCACCGTTCTTGTCGCCGGGCTGGTTGCGCAGGTCGATGGCACTGGATCCGCGCTCAAAGTGTTGCGAGCCGGCGCCGCATCGGGGGAGGCGAGTGTCCTCACTCTGCAGCAGGTCCGCAGCATCCCTGAGGTGCGCTGGTCGAGCGGCGTGGTCCATGTGGTCGAGAACCCCAGCGTCATGGCCGCCGCACTGAGGCGTTTCGGATCGCGATGCCCAGCGCTGGTGTGTGTTTCGGGATGGCCGAGTGCGGCTGGCATGCTCCTGCTGCGCAGGCTCCAACAGGTCGGTGCGGAGCTTCAGTACCACGGTGACTTCGACGGTGATGGACTGCGTATCGCGGCTCACCTGGTGGCCAAGGTGGGTGCGGTTCCGTGGCGGATGAGTGTGGCTGACTACGACCAGGCGGTGACGCAGCGGACCTCGGGCCCGGCAGTAGGGCGGGTGAGCGAGGTGCCGTGGCACGGCAGGCTGACCGCCCGAATGCTGGAAACCGGGATCGCGGTGAGCGAGGAGACGGTGGTCGACGTGCTCCTGGACGATCTGTCGGTCTTGCTCGAGGGCAGTACCGGAAACGGTTCGTCACAGGTCTGAGGCCAGCCCGTGCGCAGCCGGGGTGTCCCGTTGATTCGTCCAATGAGTAGGGTGACCGGTGTGTTCCGATCGCCGTTTGATGTCACGCTCGTGCTGCCGGGCGGCGGGTACCGCGTCCATGCCCCGCACGAGGCGGAACCGATCGTCGAATGGCTCGGTGCCCAGGGCTGGCACGCGAAGATCGTTGACTACCCGCTGAACACGGCACACCCGGCCCCGTTGCGTGCCGTCTCGCGCGCGGTCGCGAGAGAACGTGCGGGCGGTGCCCGCCGGGTCGGCGTGATCGGGTTCTCGGCCGGAGGGCACCTCGCCGGACTGTCCGCTCTCGCCCCCGGCCTCGAGCCGGACGAGCGTCCGGACTTCGCGGTCCTCGGCTACCCGGTCGTGAGCATGGTCGACGGTCCGCACACCGGCTCGCGCGCCGTGCTGCTCGGCGACGACGCGGACTCCTCCAATGACACTGCGGCACGGTCGCTTTCGCTGGAGACGCTGGTGCGTCCGGACTCCCCTCCGATGTTCGTGTGGCACACGGCGGAGGACGACGTCGTGCCCGTGCGGCACTCGTACCTCCTGGGTGAGGCACTCGCGGCGGCGCGCGTCCCGCACGAGTTGCACGTGTTCCCCGGCGACGTGCACGGGGTGGCGCTCGCCGCCGGCACCGACGCCTCCGCGTGGACGGGCCTCTGCGCCGACTGGCTGACGCGCCTGCCCGTCACACCTCCGTGACGAGCGCGCGCAGCACGGTCGTCCCCGCGCGGACCTCGGCGTCGCGCGCCCCGAGGCGGGCGGTCCCCGTCGTCCCCGGCGGGAGCGTGACCGTGAGCACGATCTCGTCGCCCTCGCGCACCCAGCGCGTCGTGATCTCCCCGTGCGGGGCCTGCAGCCGGCCGTTGACCCACTCCAGCCGCGGGTCGATCGACGGCGCGACCAGGACGCGTCGGAAGCCCGCCGAGTCGTCGGCCTGCGCGATGCCGGCGACGTCCGAGTAGATCCACTGGCCCACCGACCCGAGCGAGTAGTGGTTGAAGGAGTTCATCTCCGGCGTCTGGAAACCGCCGTCCGGGGTCCAGCCGTCCCAGCGCTCCCAGATCGTCGTGGCGCCGTTGTCGATCGAGAACCCCCACGACGGGAACTCCCGCTGGAACAGCAGGTCGTACGCCAGATCGGGGCGGCCGAACCGCGTGAGCGTCGGGCACAGCAGCGCCACGCCGTGAAAACCGGTCGTGAGGCGTGCGCCGCGCTGCTCGATCTTGTCGACGAGGCGGGCGAAGAGCGCCGGGCGGCGATCTTCCGGGGCGAGGTCCCACGCCAGGGTCATGAGGTATGCGGTCTGCGAGTCGCCGTGCACGCGGCCCTTCTCGCCGAGGAACGCCTCGACGAACGCGGCCCGGATCAGCGCGGCGCGGGTGTCGAGCTCCCGGGCCGCCTCGTGTTCTCCCAGGACCTCGGCGATGCGGGCCGCCGTCGCGGTGGCGTGCGCGTGGTAGGCCGTTGCGACCACCTCCTTGGGCGTGTGCTCGTCGACGGACAGCCAGTCGCCGTAGTCGTTGCCGCGTCGCGAGCGCCAGAGACCGTCGGGGTTGCGTTCCGCCACGTAGTCGAGCCACCGCCGCATCGGCCCGAACATCGCCCGCAGCACGTCGACGTCCCCGTAGGCGCGGTACAGGGTCCAGGGGACGAGCACGATTGCGTCGCCCCAGCCGGGGGCGCCGTAGTCGAACAGGGTCGTGCCGGGGGAACGGGGGATGACGTCGGGCACCGACCCGTTGGGCAGCTGCGCCGACACGAGGTCGTCGAGCCACCGCCGCAGCAGGGCCTGCAGGTCGGCGTTCAGCGTGGCCGTCGGGGCGAACACCTGCACGTCGGCGGTCCAGCCGAGCCGTTCGTCGCGTTGCGGGCAGTCCGTCGGCACCGAGACGACGTTGCCCAGCTGACCCCAGCGGATATTGCCGATCAGCCGGTTGAGAAAGGGGGACGACGTGGTCACCTCTCCGGTCCACTCGACGTCGCTCGAGAGCACGGCGGCGCGCACCTGTGTCGGGTCGACGTCGGCACCGCTCAGTTCGGCGTACCGGAAGCCGTGGAACGTGAACACCGGCTCCGTCGGGGTGGTTGAGCGCACGTGGTCCGTGGCCTCGGCGGAGCGCAGGTTGTCGGTGTAGAGCTCTCCGTCCGCGTCGAGCATCTCGCCGTGGCGCACGGTGAGCGCATGGTCCGGGCTCGCCGGCAGACGGAGGCGGCCCACGAGGTTCTGCCCGAAGTCGATGATCGTGCGGCTCGCGGTGCGGTCGACGGCGACGGGGGCGAGCTCGTCGACCACGCGCACGGGCTCGTCGCGCTGACCGATCAGCGGACCGGGGTCGGCGTCGAGCACCTGCGCCGGACGCCATCCCGAGTCGTCGAATCCGCGACCGGTCCAGCCCGGGGTTTCGTGCGTGCTGTCGATGTACTCGCCGATCAGAAGATCGGCCCAGCGCCGTCTGCCCGCGTGCTCGCGCCACGACTCGTCCGTGCCGAGAACGGTTCGCCCGCCGTCGGTGTCGTCGATCACGAGGCGCGCGAGCAGCTGGGGTGCCGTGCCGTAGTGGTGGGCGTGGTGGCGGTGGTCGAAGCCCACGAAGCCCGACCACCATCCTTCGCCGACCTCCGCCGCGAGCACGTTCTCCCCGGTGTGCACGAGGTCGGTGACGTCGAAGGTGCGGTACTGGATGCGCGTGCGGTAGTCCGTCCAGCCGGGGAGCAGCTCGTCGTCGCCGACCCTGGCCCCGTTGATGTACGGCACCACGAGACCGCGCGCCGTCACGGTGAGCCGGGCGCGCACCGGCGCGGCCGGGGTCGCGAACGCGCGGCGCAGCTGCAGCGGCGGGCTCAGGTCTTTCGTGCGGAGCGTCGGACGCACGGGGGCGTCGCTGTCGCGATCGGTCGCGTCGATCGCGCCGTTCGGCTCGGGGTCGCGGCCGATCCACACGACCCCCGACCAGTCGCAGACGCCGGTCTCGAAGGTCGACTCCGCGCGGGAGCGTGCGCCCTGACGATCCTCGACCTCGACGGTCCAGACGTACGACGTCTCGGGGATGAGCGGCGGGCCGTCGTAGCGCAGCCGGGTGGAATCGCCCTCGCGAATCCCGCTGTCCCACAAGGCGTCTGCGGCGGAGCGCACGGTCACCCGGTACGAGACCGGTGTCGCGCCCCGGTCGTCACTGCGCAGCGCCCAGGACAGCTCGGGGTCGGGGGCGTCGACCTCTCGTGGTTCGGCGCGGGCATCGACGCGCAGACGGTACGGCTCGATCATTCGAAGATCACCGGCTCGAACAGCTCAGTGTCCTTCGCCGTGGTGATCCCGCCGCCCCACTGGACCCACCCGCGGGTGCCGTCACCGTCGGTGTCGTTCGCGACGATCGACAGGGAGGCGGCGGAGGCCGGGGTCAGGCCGATCGGCTCGAGCAGCGACCACGGGACCGCGGCCTCGTAGACGGTCGTCTTAGTCGTCCCGTCGCGCACGGCCGCGACATCCGCCGAGGTGAGGAAGCCGTCGACCGACCCCGAGGGGTACCGGTACAGCTGAGGGCCCTCCGGGGTCAGGGCGAAGCCGAACTCGATGCGCTCCTGGATCTCGGGGCGCAGGTCGCTCTCGCCGGGCCAGTTCGGCGCGACGGCGAACTGCAGTCCGTCGGCCTGCCAGGTCGCGGTATTCGTGAAGGGCTGCACGTGGACGTCGTCGGTGACCTCGGCCGTCAGGTAGAGGTTGTCGTCGTCCCACGTGAACCAGGTCTCGGCGGCGAGACTCGACCCCTCGACGCCGGGTGCCGTGAGCGTGGTCGACGGCAGTCCGGCGAGGTCGTCGTGCACGCCGTCGATCTCGATCGTGTGCTTCGGCACCCGGGGAACGTCGGACCGGGGGAGGGCCGAGAGGGTGCCCGACGCCGACACGTCGCCGGCGCCGTCGATCGTGAGAGCTGCCGTGTAGGCCACCTTGCCGGCGCCCGCGGGCGCCGGGGTCGACTGGAGCGAGACGGTGGCTCCAGGAGTGACGTCCAGGTCGACCTCGACCGTCTCGGTGCTGTCACCGAAAGTCCACGATGCCTCGGAGACGTGCTGGGCCGCGTCCTTCATGTTCGTGTACTCGGCTTTCACCACGTCGTCGGCATCGTCGATCGCGTGCTCGACCGTCAGCGACGACACCCGCGGGCGCAGCTCGGCGACCGCCGGGGACGAGGTCTGCCCGTCGACGGTCGCCTCGATCGTGAGATCGGCGATCGTCTGCCGGAGGTCGGTGCCCGCGGTGATCCCGAACGTCACGTCGGCCTTGCCGCCGGCGGGGACCGTGACCGGTTGCGCTGCGCCTGCGACCTGCCAGCCACCCTGGGCGGTGGCGGCGACCTCGGCGGTCACGTCGGCGTCGTTGAAGTTGTAGACCTCAGCCGTGACCGTGGTGGTGGCCGTGCTGTCGAGTCCGTATCCGTACAGCTGTGAGTTCTTGGAGGTCTCGGCGTCGAAAACGGGCTGGATGACGACGCGTTCGGCCGCCGTGAAGTCATCGGCGTCGATCGGGTCGGCGGGGGCTGCGGGCGCCGGAGCGGCCATGAGGTCGGGGAATTGCGCCGCGGACAGGTAGACCGGGTCGGGACCGACGGTGAACGCCGCTACTGAGCCGGAGACCGTGAGGTCGCCGTCGCGACCCATGAGGTCGACGAGCGCGGTCTCGCCTTCGACGGGGACCGTCACCTCGGTGTCGGCAGGCGCCCAGAGCACGGCGGCCGGACCCGAGCCGGTGTCGAAGACGTAGGCCGAGACACCCTCCGGAAGGCCGTTCAGCTGTCCCGCATATCGGCCCTCGCCGAGTTCGCGGGTCATGACCGACTGCGCCGCGAGCGCCGCCATCGGCTCGTCGGGGCTGCGGTACATGCTCCAGTACGACGCACCCTCGCGGTACGGCGCGGCGATGAAGAAGAACTGCCTGGTCGAGCCCCGGGCGAGCGACTCGGCGGCCGAGCTCACGATGTAGCGCGCCTGCAGGGTCTCCTGCGCGGCGGTCGGCAGCTCGTTCGCGTCGATGTTGTTGAGCGCGATGCCGCTCTCCGTGACCCATCGGCCTTTTTCGTCGCCACCGTACGGCTGCGCGGCGTCGAGCTGCGAGGAGAAGTCCGGGTGCGCGTTGATCGACGCCGAGGAGTTCACGGTCGTGTGCGTGTGGTACGCGTAGGCGTCGAGGTAGTCGAGAATGCCGTTGCGGAACTGCCACTGCGCGTAGTGCGGGTCGACGCCGGCGAGACCGCCGTTCACCAGGAGCGCGTCCGTGCCCGAGTCGAGGAAGCCGAGGGCTGCGGCCTTCATGACGGCCGCGTAGCGGTCGGCGCCCTCCGACTCGAGCGCGAACTTGCGGTTCTGCTCGTTCCAGAGCTGCCACGCGTCCACGAGTCCGTCGTAATGCTCCCCGGCCGCGAACGCGAAGTCGTACATGTCGCGGAGGTCCTGCGGGAGCTCCCGCGTCGACGTGCGGGTCCAGGACGGGCCGTCGTGGAAGGACGAAAGCGTCTTCAGCCCGGCGGCATTCGCTGCCTGCAGCCAGTTCCAGGGCTGTTGCTCACCGGAGAAGTCGAAGCTGCCTCGCGCGGGGTTGATGACGTTGTTCCAGCGCTGCCGGTCGCGGATCCAGTCGACGCCGGTGAGCGACAGCACATGCGCGAAGGCGTCGGCGTCGTCGGTCGCGATGAGCTTCGACCCGTAGACGTCGACCGCGAAAGGGCTGTCGTCGATCGCGGGTCGGGACGACGCCGCGGGCAGAACGGCGAACGCGCCCTCAATGCCGTTCTCCGACCCGGTGATCCGCGCGGACACCCGGTACGCCCCGGTGTCGAGCGCGGCGCCGAGGTCGATGGATGCGGCGGTCTCGCCGGTCTGCGCCGTGGCCTCGCCCTCGGCCACGACGGCCCCGTCGTAGTCCGTGACGCTCCAGGTGACCGGCACGGGGCCCGGCGCCTCGGCGTTGAGCGCGGCCGCGAGCATGACGTTCTCGCCCTGCTCGAAGACGCCGAAACGATCGGGGGCCGTCGCCGATTCGAGGGTCGCCTCGACCGGCGTGAGGGTGAACGTGTCGAGGAACAGCGCGTAGTTCGTGTTCGGCGACACCCGGCGCTCGGTGACCTGGAACTCGATCGTGTTGACGCCGGCGTCGAGGGCGAGGGTGCCCAGCTCGTAGCGCCGCAGTTCGTTCGTGACGACCGAAAGCTCACGGGCGCCGCGACTCTCGTGCCAAGCTCCGTCGTTCGCCCGCACCCGGAACGGTGACGCCCATTCCACACCGGTCCGGATCGTCGTCGCGTCGAGCCGGTAGAGGGAGGCGTCGTCGACCTCGACCTCGTAGGTGGCGGTATATCCGCCTGCGGGGGCATCGGCCGCGGTGTAGAGCTGCAGGGACGAGCCTCCGCTGGCTCCGGTCTGCGCGGCGGCGCCGGGCACCATGGTCGTGGCCGTGGGGTTCTCGCCCTCGATCGTGAGGGGCCCGGCGGCCTGGGCGGGGCTCGAGACGAGCAGACCCGTGGCGAGCATGACGGCGGCTACGCCGGCGACGCGAAAGCGGGGAAAGGCCACAGAGATCTCCTTCGATCCGTGGTGGGACGGGAAGGAACGCTCAGCCCTTCAGGGCACCGGCGGATCCGGCACCCGTCAGGAACTGAACGTTTTCCAACCTCCTGAGGCGCAGGGGGCTCAGGGGTCGCTGCTGTCACGGGGGCGGTAAGGGTGCACGTGGCGGTGGCCGAAACCTGAAGAAACCCCTGGTGGGATCACGATTGTCGAGATCAAGATCCATCACCAGGAGTTCCGAGTGCTTGTCTACCGCTCAGGCATGAACGTGTCCACCCAACACCTGCGGTTCGTCACGAACGCGTTGCGCACCCAGCGGAAGCAGAGCGGAACTCGCTGGCGCGTGTTGTCCTCCGGGCAGCAGGCTTTGATGCTCCTGGCCCACCTGAAGAAGGGCGAGACCTACCGCGACCTGGCCATCGGCTTCAAGGTCGGCACGAGCACGGCCTACCGCTACCTGCGCGAAGGCCTGGAGGTCCTGGCCGGCCTCGCCCCGGCCCTGGAACAGGCCATCCAGGCCGCGGCGAAGAAGGCCTACGTGACCTTGGACGGAACACTGCTGCGTATCGACCGGGTGGCCATGGCCTCGAAAGGCGACCGCATCTATTACTCCGGCAAGCACAAGACTCACGGGGTGAACGTGCAGGTCATCGCCGATCCGGCCGGCCGGCTGATCTGGGCATCACCGGCCCTGCCCGGGGCCCGCCACGACGCCGGAGCCGCCAAGGAACACGGAATCCCCGCTGCTCTGGGCGCGGCCGGCGTGAGCACGTTCGCCGACACCGCCTACATCGGTGCCGGGCCTACGATCCGGGCGCCGTTTCGTCGACTGCGCCACGACCGCAGCTCCCACCTCTTCACCCGCAGGGAGCTCTCAACCGGCCAAAAGGCCGTCAACACATCGATCTCGCAGATGCGAGCTCCCGGCGAGCGCGCCAATGCCGCCCTCAAGAGCTGGCGTCTCCTGCACAAGATTCGCTCCAGTCCCGCTCACGCGACGCGGCTGGTGAACGCGGTTCAGGTGGTGATCCTCAACTCCTGAGGAGGTTGGAAAGTCCTCACTGCTTCTGGAAGATCGCGAACACCGTGATCGGGATGAGAACGGCGATGAACATGCCGGCCATGAGCATGGCGAGGTCGGCCTGAGGCGCGACCGTCGCGAGTCCCACCGACAGCGGCTGCTTCTCGGGGGAGGGCAGGGCCAGGAGCGGCCACAGGAAGTCCTTCCACGACGCGATGAACGCGAGAAGGGCGACCACGCCGATGATCGGACGCGCCATCGGCAGCACGATCGACCAGAGGATGCGCAGCGGACCGGCGCCGTCGACCGTCGCCGCCTCGATCAGCTCGGGCGGGATGGTCTGGAAGTACTGCTTCATGATGAGCACGTTGAAGGCGCTGACGCCGTTGGTGAGCCACAGCGCCGCGTAGCTGTCGAGGAGCCCGAGGTCGATCACGGTGAGGTACAGCGGGATCAGCGAGATCACCCCGGGGATGAACAGGGTCGCCATGATCGCGGCGTTGAGGACCGGCCCGTACCTCGGGCGCAGGATCGCTAGCACGTAGCCGAGCGTCACGGCCGAGAACACGGCCACGATCACCTCGCCGCTCGTGATCAGGAGCGAGTTGGTGGTGAACCGGCCGATCTGGATCTGGTTCCACGCGTCGGCGAGGTTCTGCCCCTGGATGCCTGAGGGCCACAGGGCGAACGGGGTGCGCAGGATGTCCTGCGTGGTCGACACCGCGGACTTCGCGAGCCACAGCAGCGGCCCGGCCGCCACGACGGCGAGCAGGGCCACGACCACCCAGACCACGACGCGGAAGGTGAATCGGGTGCTCGCGCGGGAGAGGTCGGAGTCGGAGATGTTCGAGCGCTCGAGCGAGCGGCCGGTCGAGTGCCGTCGGGCGGTGCGGGTCCTTTCGGTGAGGGCCATTACTTGCTCCACTTCCGGGAGAGCCACAGGTAGATCGCGGCGAAGACGCTGAGGGCGGCGGCGAGCATCAGGCTCAGGGCCGCGGCCTGGCCGAAGTTGCCGTAGATGAACGCGTAGCGGTAGATGAGCATGAGCAGCGTCACGGTGCTGTTGTTCGGCCCGCCGCCCGTGAGCAGGAACGGCTCGGTGAACACCTGGAACGTGCCGATCAGCTGCAGGAGGAGGAGCAGGAGGATCGTGCCGCGCATCTGCGGCAGAGTGATGTGCCAGATGCGGCGGAAGATGCCGGCGCCGTCGATCTCGGCCGCCTCGTACAGCTGCGAGTCGATGGACAGTACCGTCGCGAGGTAGATCATCGTGGTCGATCCGGACGCGCCCCAGGTGGCGACGAGCACGATCGACAGCATCGCGGTCGACGGGGACTGCAGCCAGGGGAGCGGATCGACGCCCACCGTCGCGAGGATCGAGTTGAAGAGGCCGCTGGCATCGGGGGCGTAGAACACCTGCCACAGCAGGATCGACACGACCGGCGGGATCACGGTGGGCAGGAACACGAGGAAGCTCGAGATGCGACGTGCCCGGCGCATCTCGGCGAGCATGACGGCGAGGAGGATCGGGAGGGGGAAGCCGATCACGAGCGCGAGACCCGCGTACAGGGCCGTGTTCTCGAGAGCCTGACCGAGCAGCGGGTCGGCCAGCACGCGCTCGAAGTTCTCGATGCCGACCCATCTGGTCGTGATGAGGTTCGTCTTCTGGAAGGCGATGACGAGCCCACGCAGGATCGGCCACCAGGAGAAGAGCGCGAACAGCGCCACGGCGGGCAGCAGGATGAGCATCGTGCTGAGCCCGCCCCGTCGCAGGAGCGGACGCCGGCGCGGCGGCGGGACGGACTCCTGGCCGGCCGCCGCGGGTGGGACGAGAGGCGGGGACGTCACGGAGGTCATGCGGGCTCCTTCATCGGAAACGGCATGAGGACGGGGAGGGCGGGGGCGTCCGGCCGGTCATGAGTTCGTCTGCGCGTCGGCGACGATGGTCTCGGCCTGGCTCTGGGCCTGGCCGAGAAGCCCGTCGATGTCGGCGTTCTCGTCGGTGAACACGGCCTGGAGCACGGTGTCGAGCAGACCGTAGATCTGCTGCGCCTCCGTGCGCGGCTCCGTCACGACCGCGAAGTCGGGCGACTGCGCGGCCGCGTAGTACGTCTCGAGGTTCTGGAGCGGGACGTTGATGCTCGGCTTGATCGCGTCGAGGTAGGCCGCGTACGTCTCGGGGGCGACGAGCGGGAGCCCGACGCGCGGCACCGTGCCGCCGTCCTTCGCCATCCCCGCGGCCTCTTCGGCGGCGAAGTCGAGGTCGGAGAACCGGTCGAGGTAGTAGAAGTTGGTCCAGGCCACGCCGGCCGCCGTCTCGGCATCGGTGGCGTCGGCCCGGATGACCGACACCGAACCGCCGCCCAGCGAGCCGAGACCGCCGTCCTTCTGCGGGAGCGGGAACAGGCCGTACGACTCGGGATCCATCCCGAAGTTGCGTACCAGCGGGTTGTACCACTCGGAGGCGCCCACGAGCATGCCGTATTTCCCCGAGGCGAACGCGGGACCGGCGGAGTCGAAGTCGAGCAGGAAGTTGCTGCCCAGCACGTCCTTGTCCCAGCGCAGGTCGGACAGGTACTCCAGCGCGGCCTTCGTCGCGTCGTTGTCCAGGTTCGCGGTCGTCTCCTCGCCGCTGGTCTCCTCGACGAGGCCGCCGAACGCGGCGCTGGTCGCGGCCAGCGTCCATCCGCCCTGGTTCGACGTCGTGAGCTGGCCGAGGCCGGAGGCATCCGTCTTCTCGGTGATCGTGGACGCGGCGGCGGCGATGTCGTCCCAGCTCTCGAGGGGCTGGTCGGGATCGAGTCCGGCCTCCTCGAACACGTCGCGGTTGACGAGGACCGCCAGCGTGAACGCGGAGACGGGGACGCCGTAGTACGCGCCGTCCGGGCCCTGCACGTTCGCGGTCACCGACTCGTTGAGCTCCTTCAGCACGGCCTCGGAGGCGTAGTACGAGCTGACGTCCTTGAGCTGCTCGCGGTTGATGAGCGACTGGATCTCGGTCACGGGCACGCCCATGACGACGGGCAGCGTGCGGCCGGCGAGCTGCGCGGCGAAGGTCTGCGGGTCGTACACGACCTCGCTGCCCTCGATCGTGATGTCGGGGTTCTCCTTCTCGAACTGCGCGACCTTCTGGTCCCAGACCGCGAGGGCGGCCTCGTCGGTGGCCTGCGGCTTGCCGCCGACGGTGAGCGTGACCTCGCCGGCGGCCTCACCGCTCGAGCCGCCGCAGGCGGTGAGGAGGAGGGCGGATGCGGTCAACGCGGCGATCAGCTCGGCGGCTACGCGGCGCGGGTGTCGTGACATGTTCTTACTCCGTTGTAGAAGACGTCATTCCGGGTCGTCGGGATCGCGGATCTTCGGGTCCAGGCCTCCGTCAGAGTGCGGCGAGATGGTGAACGTACTCCGGTTGGACCGGTTCAACAAGGATTAATCAGACATGACTCGGATTTGCGTTGATAGCCGTGTGGCAGCATATTTAGTGTCATCCTGACGCACAGTGATGCGGATTGGATCATTCCAATTTCAGCGGACGCCGACCCGCTCGCAGGTGAGGACGAAAGGGACCCGAGCGATGAAGCGCGTAGCCATCACCGATGTCGCCGAGGCGGCGGAGGTCTCACGGTCGACCGTGTCGAACTACCTGAACCGCCCGGAGATCCTGTCCCCGGCGACGCGGAAACGGATCGCCCGCGCGATCGACGAGCTCGGGTTCGTGCCCAGCGACGCGGCGCGCAAGATCAGCTCCGGGGACACGCGCACGATCGGGTACGTGGCGTTCGAGTTCACCAACCCGTTCTCCGGCGTGATCGCCGACGCGATCGAGCGCCGCGCGGCCGAGACCGGGCGCACCGTCATGATCGGCAACTCCGCGGGGTCGACCTCACGTCAGATGGAGTACCTCGAGCTGTTCGAGCGCAAGCGCGTCTCGGGCCTCATCATCGCGACGCTCGACGAGGTCGAGCCGCGTCTCGCCGAGATGCGCCGACGGGGCACGCCGAGCGTCGTCACCGGCCGGCGCGCGACCACGCCGGATCAGGCCTCGGTGTCAGCGGCGGACTCGGCGGGCGGCTACCTCGCCGCCTGGCATCTCCTCGACATCGGCCGTCGCCGTCTCGCGTTCGTCGGCGGCCCGTTCAGCGTCAAGCAGGTCAGCGAGCGCTTCGACGGGGCGAGCCGCGCGGTGCGGGAGGTCTCGGGCGCGAGCCTCACGGTGCTGCGCGCCGACGACCGCAGCATGAACGCGGGCTTCGCGGCCGGCGTCGAGATGGCCTCGCAGCGCGACCGGCTCCCCGACGGGGTCTTCGCGGTCAACGACCTGGTCGGGCTGGGCGTCGTGCGGGGGCTCACCTCGTTCGGTATCGACGTCCCCCGCGACGTGGCCGTGATCGGCTTCGACGGCGACGACATCGCCGCCGTCTCCGCGATCCCGCTCTCCACGATCAGCACCCCGGGCGAGGCGATCGGCGAGACCGCGTACGACCTGCTCCTGTCGGAGCTCGGCGAACCCGTGCGCACCTTCGACTCGCGCCAGCAGATCGTCGCCCCCGAGCTGATCATCCGCGCCTCGACCGTCGGAGACGCCGCCGGTGCCCCGACTCTCGAGCGGCCCCGTCCCCTGGACACCGAACGCCCGCACCCCTGAAGGAGATTGCGTCATGGATGCCGCAACGCCCGCGCTCCGCTACGCCGTCATCGGCACCGGAGCACGGTCCGAGACCTACATCCGCGGCATTCTGGGCCCGCACCGGGCCGAGGCGACGCTGTGCGCGGTCGGCGACGTCAACCCGGGGAGGGTCCGCCACTTCCAGGAGATCGCGCGGAGGGCCGGCGGCGACGAGCCGGTGGCGTTCTCGCCGCAGGAGCTCGACGATGTGATCGCGCGCGAGCGCATCGACCGGGTCATCGTCACGAGCCCCGACCATACGCACGCCGACCTCGTGGTGCGGGCGCTGCGCTCCGGTGCCGACGTGATCGTCGAGAAGCCCCTCACGGTCGATGTCGCGGGCGCTCGGGCCATCACGCGCGCGGCGGCCGAGACGGGCGGCCGGGTCACCGCGACGTTCAACTACCGGTACTCCCCGCGCAACGCGGCGCTCAAGCAGCTGCTGGCCTCGGGCGAGATCGGCGAGATCACGAGCGTGCACTTCGAGTGGGTGCTCGACACCGTGCACGGCGCCGACTACTTCCGGCGCTGGCACCGCGAGAAGGAGAACTCGGGCGGACTGCTCGTGCACAAGTCGGCGCACCACTTCGACCTCGTCAACTGGTGGCTGGCCGATCGACCGCGTCGCGTCTACGCGAGCGGCGGACTGCGGTTCTACGGTGCCGCGAATGCCGAGCACCGCGGCCTGGGGGCGCGCCCGGCGCGGGGGAGCGTCGGCGCGGCGACGGACGACCCGTTCGTGCTCGACATGCGCACGGTGCCGGGTCTCGACGAGCTGTACCTGCGCAACGAGCAGCACGACGGCTACGTGCGGGATCTCGACGTGTTCTCCGAGGGCATCACGATCGAGGACAACCTCGCGCTCGTGGTCGACTACGACCGCGGCAGCACGCTGAGCTACTCGTTGAACGCGCACTCGCCCTGGGAGGGGTACACCGTGTCGGTCAACGGCACCAGGGGCAGGGCCGAGCTGCGGGTCGTCGAGCGGGCTGCGGTGTCGGGTCCCGCGGTGGTCGACCCGGGATACTCGGACGTCCGGAGCGCCACGCCTGAGCGGGCTGAGGGGGAGCAGCTGCTCGTGCAGGGTCACTGGCAGGAGGCGCGGCGCGTCGAGATCCCCGACGGCGGAGGGAATCACGGCGGAGGGGACGAGCGGATGCTCGCCGATCTGTTCCGACGGGAGCCGCAGGACGACGCCCTGGGACGACGGGCGGGCCTCGTCGACGGCATCCGGGCGATCGCCGTGGGCATCGCGGGCAACGAGTCGTTGGTCTCGGGGCTGCCAGTGGTGCTCACCGAGACGGATCTGCCCGGCTGGGACGGGGAGAAGGCATGAGCGTGGTCCTGAGCCGCGGCGCGCTACGAGCCGTGATCGGCGCATCGGACGACGCGCCCGTCGAGCTGCGCTCGCTGACGCTCCACGGCGCCGAGGCAGTACGCCCTCATCCGCTCGTCGAGGTACTCACGGCGTCCGAACGTCATGAGCGCATGACGCTCGGGTGCCGGGGCACCACGGTCGGCGCGCGGCTGCGCCTGACCACGATGGAGAAGGGTGTCGTGACCCAGACCGACCCGGTCACCGGTCTCTCGGTGCGCACGCGCCTGGCCCTCGACGACGGCGGTCTCCGCGTGAGCCACGAGCTACGCAACGACGGGGCCGAGGATGTCGTGATTTTCGCCGCCCCAACACTTTCCGTGCGAACCGCGGCCGAGCCCGCGCAGCTGACGCTCGCCTCCGGGCGCAGCGAATGGCTCGGCGAGGGACGGTGGCGTGAGGACGCGGTCGCGGATCTCCTGCCGGAGCTCGGTTTCGCCGCCGTCGCCCAGCCCGATCGCACGGGGTTCGGGCAGAGCAGCGCGGGCGGCTGGCCGACGGGCAGCGTGCTCCCCGTCGGGGTCCTCTCGCGCGCGGACGCCGTGAGCGTCGGGTGGCAGATCGAGAGCTCGGCGGGATGGCAGTGGTCGCTCTCGCGCGGTGACGGAGGGGTGGTCCTGAGCGCCGGTGGGCCCACGGAGCGCGAGCACCAGGCCGCGGTGCGGCTGCGGCCGGGGGACTCCTTCGAGACGGTCGCGGCGGGGCTCGTCGTCTCGGACGGCGGCCGTGACGGCGCGTTCGCGGCGCTCACGCGGCACCGGCGCGGCCTGCGCGAGGTGCGCGAGATCGAGCGGTCGCTGCCCGTCGTCTACAACGACTACATGAACACGCTCATGGGGCAGCCGAGCACGGAGCGTCTGCTCCCGCTGATCGCCGCGGCCGGCGAGGCCGGTGCGGAGTACTTCTGCATCGACGCGGGCTGGTTCACCGACAGCACCGACTACTGGAGCGAGGTGGGGGAGTGGCGCGAGGCGCCGACCCGCTTCGGCGGAGGGCTCGGACGGGTGATCGCGGCGATCCGGGACGCCGGGATGCGGCCGGGCCTGTGGATCGAGCCCGAATCGGTCGGCCTCGACTCGCCCGTCGCCGGGGCCCTGCCCGCGGACGCCTTCTTCCAGAGGTACGGCGCGGCCGTGGTGGAGCAGCGACGGCAGCACCTCGACCTGCGGCACCCCGCCGCGGTGGCCCATCTCGACGCCGCCGTCGACCATCTCGTCACCGGGTTCGGCATCGAGTACCTCAAGCTCGACTACAACATCGAGCCGGGGTCCGGCACCGACGTCGGCGGCCTCGCGCCGGGGCACGGGCTGCTCGCGCACACGAGAGCACTGCGGGACTGGCTCGTCGCGGTCCAGCGACGGCATCCGTGGCTGCTGATCGAGAACTGCGCCTCGGGTGCGATGCGCAGCGACTACCACCTGCTCGCCGTGACCCACCTGCAGTCCACGAGCGACCAGCAGGATGCTCTGCGGTACGCCGCGATCGCCGCGTCGGCGCCGGCCACCGTCCTGCCCGAGCAGGCGGGGAACTGGGTCTACCCCGCCGCGGCCATGAGCGAGGGCGAGCTCGACGTCACGCTCGTCTCGGGGCTGGCCGGCCGGTTCTACCTCGCCGGATTCCTGAACGAGCTGAGTGCCGACGCCCTGGCCCGCGTCCATGAGGCCGTCGCGCTGGCGAAGACCCTGCGCGGCGACCTCGCGAGCGCCACCCCGTTCTGGCCGATCGGCATGCCGGGGTGGGACGACGACATCCTGTGCCTGGGGCTGCGGCAGGAAGACGGTTCAGCGGTGTTCTGCGTGTGGTCGAGGGGAGCCGGGGGCGCCGATCTCGCGCTGCCGGACGTCGGCGCGCTCACGCAGATCTTCCCCTCCGGTGCCGCATGGCCCACCGGTGCGGCCGATGATCAGGCGGTGGTCACGGTGCCGGCGGGACCGGCCGCGGCGGTCTTCCGCGGCGAGAGGGCCACTTCGTGAGCGCGTTGCGCCCGGTCGAGGTACTGCCGGTGACGGGCAGTTCGCGGTTGGGGTCCTGACCCCAGGGATCGGGCTCGATCTCGTTCCTGACTGCGACACAGCTGCTACGTCACGAGGGTCTCCCCGGGACCGGGCCTCGGCACCGTGCCGGTATGACTGGTGTCTCGCCGAATCCCGCGGTGTCCCTGGACGGCCGAGTCCGGGCGTACGTCCCCGCCCTCGACGGTTTACGCGGGTTGGCCATCATCGGGGTGGTGCTGTTCCACACCGGTCACCTGCCCGGCGGGTTCCTGGGGGTGGATCTGTTCTTCGCCCTGTCCGGATACCTGATCACCGACCTCCTGCTGCACGAGATCCGGAAGACGGGCCGGGTGTCGCTGACGGTCTTCTGGGGACGCCGGGTCCGGCGCCTGGGGCCGGCACTGGCCTTCCTGCTGGCGGGAGTCACCGTGTTCGTCGTGGTGGCAGGCTCGCCAGATCTGGTGCGCACGACGCTGGCCGACGGGCCTTGGGTGCAGGCGAACCTGGTCAACTGGCACCTGCTGGCCGAATCCTCCGACTACTGGGACCGGTTCGGGAACCAGCGGGTTTTCGAGCACCTGTGGAGTGTCGCGGTCGAGGAGCAGTTCTACCTGGTGTGGCCGTTCCTGCTCCTGCTGATAGCGCGCGGCGCACACCAGGTCGAACGGTGGGTGGCGGTGGCGGCCGTAACCGTCGCAGCCGTCTCGGCGGTGCTGATGACCGGTCTCCACGATCCGGCCGCCCCGAGCCGGGTGTACACCGGTACCGACACCCGGGCGTTCTCGCTGCTGCTCGGAGCCGTGGTCGCGACGGCCGGCGGGAGAACGGTGCTGAACCGACTGCCGCGCCGTTGGGTGGGCCCCGGTCAGGTGGTGCTGCTGGTGGCTCTGGCGGCGGCGTGGTTGCTGGTCGACGGGCCGGACACCCCCGGATTGTTCCCCGGCGGCCTCTTCGCGTATGCGGCAGGGGCGGCTCTCCTGATCGGATGGTGCGTTCAGGAGCCGGGATCGGCCGTCAGCCGGGTACTGGGCCGGTCGCCGCTGCGCTGGGTGGGCTCCATCTCGTACAGCCTCTACCTGTGGCACTGGCCCGTCATCGTCCTGCTGGGGCGCCACCCGAGCGGGTTCGGGGTCTGCGTCGTCTCTCTCGCCCTGGCCTGCCTGTCGAAGTACCTGGTGGAGGACCCGGTCCGGTACCGGGCGGCCTGGGCGCGAGACGGCCGTGGCGCCGTGGTCTTCGTGGTGGTCATGCTGGCGCTGGCTCTGTTGTGGGTCTTCCTGCCCGGACCGGCCGCCCCGGAGATCGACATCACCCAGGTGGACTGCTGCGGCCCGGTGACGGGCTGAGCACGCTGCAGGTCCGGGGGCGGTCCGAGCCCGTGGACGGGATCGTGAAGACGATCCGCACCGTGGTCGTGGGCGACCCACCGCTCTGCACCTGGTTGGCCAGGGCGGTGCAGACGATCTGCTCGATGCCCCGCGGGCTGACCTCGGACGCGGCCACCGGCACCTTGAGCACGATGGTGGAGTCGCTGACGGTCGCCTCGACCCGCGTCACCTCGGTGGAGGCGATCCCGGTCGTCAGGCCCGAGCCGCCCGGTCCCTGGAGCAGCAGTGTCACGGCGTCGGAAACAGTTCCCAGTCGCCCGGTCTCGAACACGTCGGCCTGCAACTCCTGCCGTGAGTCGAGGAAGTAGACGGTCGGGCCGGGCGATATCCCGGTCGGCGCCTGACCGGCGTCGTCCGGGCCGGTGGGTTGCAGGCCGCAGGCCGCGAGAAGGAGGACGACGGCCATCCAGCCAACGTGTTTCACGACGGCCTCACGTTCCTGGGAATGCGCAGGACGAACTGTGCCCCGCCGGTCTCGGCGCGGCCGGCGGTGAGACCGCCACCGTGCAGGCGAGCGTTCTCCAGGGCGATGGCCAGTCCCAGTCCGCTGCCCGTACTACGGGACCGGGCGGCGTCGGCCTTGTAGAACCGGTCGAAGACGTGGTCCCGGACACCGTCGTCCAGCCCCGGTCCGTGGTCGACGACCGTGATCAGCACCTGCGCCACAGCGGGGAGGACGCTGACCAGGACCGGAGGGCGGCCGTGCCGGAAGGCGTTGGCGACCAGGTTCGCCAGGATCACGTCCAGACGCCGGCGATCCACGGGCACCCAGAGCTGCTCGGGCACGGTCAGGACGACCTGGTCCAACCAGGACCGGGCCCGTAGGCAGTCGCGGACCGCGCCGGCGAGCTCGACGTCCTCGATCCGCAGCGGAGCCGTTCCGGCATCGAAACGGGACACCTCCATGAGGTCTTCGACCAGCCGGACCAGCCGGTGGGTCTCGGTGATGGCCAGGGTCGCGGACTCCTGGACGGCCGGCTCGAGATCGTCGGTGACGGTGGACAGCACATCCATCACCGCCGTCAGGGTGCTCAGCGGGGTACGCAGCTCGTGGGAGACGTCGGCGGCGAACCGGCGGGCCTCGGCCTGCATCCGCTGCATCGTCGTGATCGAGGCCTGCAACGACTCGGCCATCTCGTTGACGGTGACGGTCAGCTCCGCCAGTTCGTCTGCGCCCGCCGGAGCGGTACGCGCCCGCAGATCCCCGTCGGCCAGCCGGCGCGCGGTGTCGCGCAGATCGCGCACCGGGCGTAGCACGCTGCCCGCCGCCAGCAGTGCCAGCAGGACGGCCAGAGGGATCACGAGCGCCGCCGCACCGATCGAGGCCCGGGTGAGGTTCTCGACCTCGTGCTGGACCGGGCTGAGATCACGGACGGCGAACACCTCGATGCCGGAGGCCGTTCTCGTGCCGTCGGGAGCCGTGACGACGATCGAGGTGCCGAGCAGGAGCAGCGGACGCCCGTGCGCGGTGATCCGCTGGCTGAACATACGGTTCCGGGTGCTGACGGTCTGGCGCAGGGTGTCGGTGACGACGTCGACGCCGGCACCGGAACCCGAGCGCAGATCACGATAGGTGACGAGCGTGTCCGCGCCGACCGCCGCGCGCAGACGGTCCAGGGCACTCTGGTCCGGGGGATACGTGAGGGTCGGGGCGACGACGCCGATCTGATCGCTGAAGCCCCGGACCAGCTGGTCCTGACTGGAGGTGACCAGGGCGCGACCGGCCGACCGGGTGCCGGCCCACACCGACGCGGCGGCGCCGAGCAGGGTGACCAGGACGAAAGCGGCCAGCAGACGGGTGCGCAGGCCGCGTGGCCACGGTCTCCAGGTCACAGGGGCCCGAACCGGTAGCCGAATCCCCGCACGGTCTGGACGTATTCCGGGACAGCCGGATTCGCCTCGATCTTGGCCCGCAGACGCTGGACACAGTTGTCCACCAGCCGGGAGTCACCGAGATAGTCGTGCTCCCACACCTCCCGCAGCAACTGCTGCCGGCTGAACACCTGCTCAGGAGAACCCGAGAGCGTCAGCAGCAGGCGCAGTTCGGTCGCCGTCAGGGCGACGTTCACGCCCTGCCGCGACACGGTCAGGGCCGTGGTGTCGATCTGCAGGTCACGATGAGTTCGCATCCGGCCGGCCGACGCAACGTCGGGGGCGCTCACCCCGCGCCGCAGGACGGCCCGGATCCGTGCGTCGATCACCGCGGGCTGGGCCGGCTTGACCACGTAGTCGTCCGCTCCGGCGGCCAGCCCGCCGACCACGTCGAAATCGTCGCCGCGGGCGGTCAGCATGATCACCGGCACCTCACCGTCCGACCGCAGGCGACGGCAGACCTCCAAGCCGTCGATCCCGGGCAGCATGAGGTCGAGGACCACCAGATCCACCGGCCGGCGCCGGAACTCGTGCAGGCCGTCCTCCCCGCTCGAGGCTGCCCGGATCTCGTGCCCGTAACGGCTCAGGGCCAGTTCCAGACCTCGTCGGAGCAGCGGGTCGTCTTCGATGAGCAGCACGGACACCACCCGCCCAGTATGCCGGGCGGGCAGGGACCTGAATGATCGTCGTGGTGCTTGCGACACGACCGGGACATGGGGAGGGTCCGCGTGGGACACCACCCCGGGACGCTGGACCCATGACGACGAAACGACGACTGATTCCTTTCCTGGCCGGGGCGCTGATGCTGGCGACCACGGCCTGTTCCGCCGGCTCGGGCTCCTCGTCGCCCGCGGCGACCGGGCTTTCGGCCGGACCGGGGACCTCCGGCCCCAACCGGGTGGTCCTGGTGGGCGACTCGGTGGCTGCCGGCCTGGCTCTGCCGATGCGGGAGGCGCTGGCGGCGGGTGGTGTGCGGTTCCGGTCGCTGGCGGCCGACGGCGGGGGAGCGGTGGTCGGTCCGGTCTCCGCGCAGGTGTGGAAGGACCTGCCCGGAGATCTCGCCGAGGCCACGCCGGACACAGTCGTCTACCAGATCACCACGTACGACTGGGGTACCGAGAAGCAGCAGGAGACCGGCTACCGGCGACTGCTGAGCGCGGCGACCGACGTCGGCGCCGATCTCCTGATCGTCACCATGCCCCCGATCAGGGCCGATGACTTCTACCGCCCGCACCTGAAGGAACTCGGGCACGCCACCCGGGCCGCGCAGAGGGTCGCCGATTCCTCGGGCGGCCGGGCCGCCGTGCTCGACGCGAGCCAGGTCTGGGGGACCTCCTACCAGCAGACCAGGGACGGCAAGGCCGACCGCAGCTCGGACGGCATCCATGTCTGCCCGCAGGGCGCGGCCCGTTTCACCGGCTGGTTCCTGAAGGAGATGGCTGAGCGGCACCCGGGTTTCACCCCGCCGGCCGCCGGCGAGTGGGCCAACACCGGCTGGGCCGGTGACCAGCACTTCATCGGCTGCTGACCAGGTCACGCAGCCGGCCGGCGGGTTTCGCGCGTCGCCGTCCGTCCGGTACCAGCTCGGCCCGGACGCGGCCCAGACGCGGCCCAGACTCGTCCCCGGCCCGGAACGCCGCCCACCGATACAGTGCTGGTGCATCCAGCGACCCTCGCCAGACGAACGCGGAACCAGGACGATGCCCCAGGACGTCCTGGCCCCGCCGTTCATCGCACCGTCATCGTGGTCTCGCCGCCGGCGCGACCGGCCGGCTCGCACCGAGGCCGGTCGCGTGGGCGCAAATGCCTGTGGCGGAACCCTTTCGGTCACCCGGGCGGAACGGCCGCCCGGCGAAGTGCGCAGATGTGCCCGGATCGCGGTGTTTCACAGGTTTAATCTCAAATACTGACCGTGACCGATCTTGACCCCGTATGTTCCTAGGTGCGACCCGGACGATGTGTATCTCGCCGGTATGTCGTTCATCCGTCGATCGGTCAACGCGGCCCGCGGCGCCCTGGCGTGTCCAACCTCCGTGCGAGAGGGCCTTTCATGGCTATCGACACCACGATCGTCGTGCCGACGTACAACGAGTCCGGCAATGTTCCCGAGCTGGTGCGGCAATTGCGAGAGGCATTCGCGGACCGTGAGGCAGAGATCCTCTTCGTCGACGACTCCACCGATCTGACCCCCGTGGTCATCCGCGAGATGCAGCATCAGCAGGCGGGTCCGGCCGGGGTCCGGCCGGGAGTTCCCGCCACCCCCGTGCGCCTGATCCATCGTGAGGCAGGCCTGCGCACGGGAGGGCTGGCCGGGGCGGTGACAGCGGGAATTGCCTCGGCCGCCGGCGATTTCGTCGTGGTCATGGACGCCGACCTGCAGCATCCACCGGCCCTGGCGCCTCTGCTGCGCGACCGTCTCACCACGGCCGGCGTCGATCTGGTGGTGGCCAGCCGGTACGACGGCTCGGGCGACGCCTCCGGTCTGGGATCCGTCTGGCGCCAGCGGGTCTCGGGAGCCAGCACGCTGCTGAGCCGGGCCCTGTTCCCGCGCCGGGTCGGGGCGAAGTGCACCGATCCGATGACGGGCTTCTTCTGCCTGCGTCGTGACGCCGTCGATCTCGGCCGGCTGCGCCCGCGAGGGTTCAAGATCCTGCTCGAGATCCTCGTCAGTCACGATGTGAGCGTCCACGACCAGCCTTTCGTGTTCGGGAGCCGCGTCACCGGCGAGTCGAAGGCCTCGTGGCGCAACGGCTTCGCCTTCGTGCACCAGTTGCTGTCCCTGCGCTTCAGCCGGCCCTTCCGGTTCGCGGCGGTGGGCGCACTCGGGCTGGTGGTGAACCTGCTGGTCATGGCCGGTCTGCTGAAGCTGGGCACCGGCTACGTGGCGGCCTCGGTCCTGGCCACCGAGATCACGATCGTCCACAACTTCGTCCTCCAGGAACGCTTCGTCTTCGAACCGCACCTGGGCGCCGCGCCCCTGCGGTTCACCCGTCTGCAACGGGCCTGGCGCTCGCTCCTCTACAACAACCTCGACGCACTGGCGAGGACACCCCTGCTCATCGTGCTGGTCGAGGTGGCCCGTCTGCACTCGGTCGGGGCCCAGTTCCTCACCCTGGTGCTGTCATTCGCCGCCCGGTTCCTGTTCATGGCGAAGTTCGTCTACGAGCCGCGGACCCCGGTCCCCGGCCTCGTGCGCCCGCTCGCCGGGGCGAAGCCGAACCTTCTCGAAGAGGGGATGGCGTCATGACCGACACCACCCTCCACGCCGACGCGGCCGAAGCCTTCCGGTGGCCCCGCCCGCCGGGCGACGACGAGAAGTACCGGTACCTGGCCGCCCCCCAGCACCGCTGGCTGTTCGTCGTCGCCGCGATCGCTTTCGCGGGCGTGGCCCTCAGTTTCGCGGGCCTGGCCGCGCGCAGCATGTGGACCGTCCTGTTCTTCGTGCCTCTGGTCCTGCTGATGCTCGAGCAGCTCATCAGCCTCCCGACCTCCACGCTGCGCCGGCGCGTGACCCTGCCCGACCACCAGTTCCTGGTCGAGACCTACGCTCCCGGCCGCTACCCGTCCGTCGACGTGTTCCTGCCCACCGCCGGCGAGGACCTGGCGGTCCTGGAGAACACCTACGAGCACGTCGCGCGGTTGCGGTGGCAGGGGCCGTTGTTCGTGCACGTGCTCGACGACGCCGCCCGGCCCGAGGTGCTGGACCTGGCTCTGCGGTTCGGTTTCCGTTACATCGCGCGCCCGGGATCGGAGTTCAAGAAGGCCGGCAACCTGCAGCACGCCTTCACCCGCACCGGGTCCGACCTCATCCTGCTGCTCGACGCCGACTTCGTGCCCCGGCCCGACTTCCTGGCCGAGACCGTCCCGTACTTCGAGTCCGAGAGTGTCGGCATCGTGCAGACGCCGCAGTACTTCGAGACCCCACGATCGATGCACTGGCTCGAGCGCTGTGCCGGCGCCACGCAGGAGTTGTTCTTCCGCCAGATCCAGCCCTCCCGTGACTCGGCCGGTGCCGCCATCTGCGTGGGCACCTCGGCCGTCTACCGCCGATCGGCCCTGCAGCAGATCGGCGGCTTTCCCCTGATCGGCCACAGCGAGGACGTCTTCACCGGGGTTCTGCTGGGGCGCAAGGGGTTCGAGCTGCAGTACGTCCCGGTCCTGCTCAGCCGGGGGCGCTGTCCCGACGACCTGCGCGCGTTCCTGGCCCAGCAGTACCGCTGGTGCGAGGGCTCGATGTCGCTGGTCGCCGACCACGACTTCCACGACGAGCCGAGCATGACGCCCCGGCAGCGTCTCAGCTTCTGGGCCGGGTTCCTCTACTACGTCACCACCGCCGTCAACGCCGTCGTGGCACCGCTGCCCCTGCTGGTGATGGTGTGCTTCTTCCCCGGCTCGGTCGTGGCCACCAACATGCTCCCGCTCCTGGGCGTGCTGCTGCTCTGGCTCGTCGTGCTGCCCCGGGTCACCCAGGCCCGCTGGCGTCCCGACGTCCTGCGGGTGCAGACCCTCTACGGTTTCGCGCACCTCCTGTGCATCACCGACATGCTGCGCGGGCAGACCGCCGAGTGGGTCGCCACCGGTGCCGATCACACCCGGAGCGCCCGGGCCGTCCGGGCGTCCGTGGCCGACCGGGTCGCCCGCTTCATGACCCCCTGGCTGCTCCTCACCCAACTGGCCGCGTTCGCGGGCCTGACCCACGGCGTCCTCACGTACGGATTCACGCACTACTGGGCCAATCTCGTCTTCGCGTCGTTCAGCGCCTACATCTTCCTCCCGGTGGCCTGGGAGGGCCTGAAGGTGCTCCGCGACCGCACCACGGTCAGCATCCCCACCGGATCGGCGTCATCGTCGGTGACGGCGACCACCGCCGCCCCGGTCGTGATCCAGCTTCCGGTCGCCGCTGCCACCGAGCATCCGGGTGCGGTCACCCCGGGAGATACCCCGTGAGCCGGCTCAGCCCGGCCGGCGTTCCCGCTCCCGGTCTGCCGGTCCGGCCGCCGCTGTGGCGGGCCGCCCTGGCGTCCTTCCTGCCCTCGACGGCCCGGGACCGGGCCGACGTCTGGCTCGCCCGTCTGCCCCTGGCCGGCGTGCTCCTGCTGCAACTGCTCATCGCCGTCCGGCTGGACAACACGGCCTTCCAGGACGAGGCGCTCTACATCCACACCGGGCACTCGATCATCGATGCCTGGGGCGGCGGCGAAGCCCTCTACGGGCATCCGGAGGACTACTTCTCCGGGGCGCCCACGCTGTACCCGCTGCTGGCGGCGGTGCTCGACAGCGTGGGCGGGCTCACCCTGGTGCGCCTCTTCTCCGTGCTGTGCATGCTCAGCGCCACCGTGGCGGTGTACTGGGCCACCAATCTCATGCTCGGTGACGACGACCGGTTCCGGTGGACGGTCCGGCCGGGAATCTTCGCCGCGCTGGTGTTCTCGCTGAGCGCCTCCGTCCTGTTCCTCACCAACTTCGCCACCTTCGACGCCCCGGCCTTCACCGCGCTGGCCTGGGCCATCGCGCTCGGGGTCGGATCGGTCCGGCGACCGCACCCGCTGCTGTGGGCCGGCGCCGCCGGACTGCTCTGCGCCCTGGCCGTTCTGCTGAAGTACTCCTCGGCGATCGACGTTCCCTTCGTCCTCGCCACGATCCTGGTGACGGGCTGGCGCGTGGCCCGGGCCCGGGCGCTCGGGTCCGCCGTCGTGGGCGGCCTGGTGTGCCTGGCGGCGCTGGCGGGTTCCGTGCTCACCTGGGCCCGGCCCCTGCTGACCGGTCTGGGATTCACCACCACCCAGCGCTCGTCGATGATTCCCCAGCCACCGGCCCACCTCGTCTCGCAGGTCCTCTCGTGGGACGGCGCACCGTTGCTCCTCATTCTCGCCGGCGCCCTGGTCTGCCTGCGGCGGCGGCCGGTCCTGGTCACGCTCCTGGTCATGGGCACTCTGGCCGCCCCGGCCGCCCAGATCCGCATGGGCGAGGCGACCTCGCTGCACAAGCACGTGGTGCTGGGCCTCGTGATCGGTGCGCCCCTGGCCGGGGCGGCCCTGGCCCGGCTCTGGCGCACCGGTGGGGGCGGCGCCCTGGCCGCGGCCGCGATCGCCTGGGCCACCTTCCTGTTCGGTGCCTCCCAGGCGAACACCATGTACGGAAACTGGCCGGACACCACCGCTCTCAGGAACGAGCTGGCCTACAGCATCGACGCCATGCCCTGGATCCGTATGGTCGGCGACACCCCCGAGCCCGTGCAGTACGCCCTCCAGGACCGGACCCAGAACTGGCAGTGGACCTCGACCTACGAGGGCAGCTTCTTCTACAAGGACAAGAGCGGCGTCGACGCCTACCGGGCGGCCCTGGACGACAACTACTTCCAGCTCGCCTACCTGGACGGCTCACAAGCGGTCAGCGCCGAGCTGATGGACGAGATGGCGTCGTTCGGGTTCAAGGAGACGAGCGTCGTGCGTACCCCCTACACCGATCACGCGTGGCACATCTGGCAGCGGTTCGAGAAGCTCGACTGAACCACGCCACCCTCGCCCGTGACCAGGCCGCGGACGAGGGTGGCACCGGTCAGGCCTCCCAGATCCAGTTGCGACGCAGGTAGACGCTCTCGAGCCCCGCCCGCAGCATGTTGTTCAGCGACGCGCCGCTCTCACCGGTCTCGGACACGACCCACTGACACCCGGCGTCCGCCGCGGCGCGCGCCCGGGCCGCGATCAGCGCCGACTGCGCACCCCGGCCGCGGTACGCGGGCAGCGTCGCCCCGGCGTTCAGCGACGCGACCGGGCCCTGGATCATCAGGTTGCCCACGGCCACGAGCTGATCCCCGTCCCAGGCCCCGAACGCACGGAAGGCCGGGTTGCTCGCGATCGCCTCGGCCATGCCGAGCAGACCCGCCGGCGGCATACCGAAACCGGTCAGCAGAACCGTGGCCCATTGGTGCGCGTCCCCGGTCCCGATCGCCGCGATCCGCAGGTCACTCCCGCCGAACGTGAGCTCCTCGATCCGCCCGGCCAGCTTGTGGATCCCCGAGCCGGGCTTCAGGCCGTGGGCGACGGCGATGTCGTCCCAGTCCTCGGGCAGCAGTGACGGGGCGATCTGGATCCCGGCGCGGACGGTCTCGTTCGCCCGGTAGAACGCGACGAGCTCCCCGATCAGCTCCCCGGTGACCGGTGAGCCGGCGAATCCCAGCGCCTTGCTCCAGTAGTGGGTCGGGTCGTGACGCATCGACAGGGCCACCCCACCGCCGATCCGGGCGGTGCGGATGCCGAGCTGCTCCTGCGTGGCCGGCGGGGCGTCGGCCTGGTAGCGCAGCATGAACTCGGCCTCGATGCCTTCGAGGACGTCAGGGGCCGGACGAGGGTGCTTCACGAGATCTCCAGACACGGTTTGGACGGTCTGGTGAAGGATGCGTCCCGGGGGCCCGAAGTTCACGGGCGGACAGTGAGCCGGGTCACGTCACCACGGCTGGGCGCGGATGGAAGACCCGCAGCCGGTCACCGAGACCGTCGGTGAGCGAGTGCACCCACAGCGCGGACGGTGGGCAGTGCGCCGGGTCCTCGGGCGGGCTGATCAGGTCGGTCTCCCAGATCACGACGTCCCGCCCGGCCACCACCCCGGCCACCTCGAAGCGCACCCCGTCACCGACGTCCCGGTACATCGCCAGGGTCGGGTAGCCGAGACCGTGGGTGCGCTTGCCCTTGGCCCAGACCGTCTCGAGCGTCGGCCGGCAGATCGCTCCCATCGCCTCCGCGAACCGGCCCGTGCGGCCTGCCTCCAGGGTCTCCACGGCCTGCCGGTGGCGCATCCGGGTCAGCGCCCGGTGATCGTCGTGCGCCCGGTCGGCGCTCGCGTCCAGGGCCTGGGTCATCCGTGACCGGGCGTGGTTGAGACGGCTGCGCACGGTGCCGACCGGCACCCCGCAGATCGCGGCGATCTGCTCGTAGGCCGTGACCTCGGTGAAGTACCGGAGCATCGTGACCAGCCGGTGCTCCGGCGACAGCTGGTCGAGGGCCTGCCAGACCCAGTCACCCAGGGCGTGCCGCTCGGCCAGCCGCGCCGGGTCGAGGTCGTGCGGGTCGTCCCGGTCGTGCGGGGCGGGCCGGGTGCCCTCCAGGTCCGGCATCACCAGCGCGGTGCGCGAACGCAGGTGCTGGCGGGCCTGATTGCGGACGACGGTGCGCACCCAGCCGCCGAAGGCCTGCGGTTCGCGCAGGTCACCGAGACGACGGAGCACGATGAGGCAGGAATCCTGCACCACGTCCTCGATCTCGGGCCGGTGCCCGAGCACGCCCACGGCAGCCACCGTCATCCCCGCCCGGTGGCGCTGCAGCAGGACCCCGAGCGCACCCACGTCGCCTCGCTGGGCCGCCAGCACGAGATCGGTGTCGGAGAGACCGTTCATGGTCCCAGCCTCGCAGACCGGGGACGCCCCGCGGAGGTTCCCTCCCGGTCAGGCCGGCGGCGGCCCGGCCACCCGCAGCCGGAACGGCTCGGCAGCCGCCACGATCGCCCCGATGTCGAACGCCGCGGGGGCGTCCTCGAGGCTCAGCACCGGGGAACTGTTCTGCCGGAACCACTTCTCGATGCCGGCCGGCGCGAAGGTGACGGCCATCAGCGAACCGGCCGAGCGCACCCGGTAGGCGTGGGGGACACCCCGCGGGCCGTGCGCGACCTGCCCGGCCCGCAGGTCGAGCCGGTCGTCGCCGACGTGGAAACTGATCTCGCCCTCGAGCACGACCCAGACCTCGTCCTCGGCCTCGTGGATGTGCAGGGGGGTCGCGTGATCGCGCGGGTCGGCGAACTCCACGACGCTGGCGGCACCGTGGGTCTCCTCGCCCGGGACCAGGATCCGGGCGCGTCCGCCGAGGAACCAGAAGGGCTGGGCGGACGCGTGGGCGGACGGGGTGGTTCCGGTCATGAGTTCTGCCCCCCGCCGTCGAGGAAGTCCAGGAGCAGCGCGGTCGTGGCGGCGGGCTGTTCCTCCCAGATCCAGTGCCCGGAGTTCTCCACCACGGCGGTCCTCACGTGCCGGGCGTACGTCTTCGCCTGCTCGCCGACCTGGTCGCCGAGGCTCGAGCGGGCGCCGACCGCCAGCACCGGCACGGTCAGCTTCTTCCGGCCGAGCCGCTCGACGTCCTGGTTGTCCTCCGGGAAGGCCCGGAACCACTCGAAACTGGCCTTGAGGTGGGCGTCGTCGTGCAGGGCGGCCGCGTAGGCGTCGGTGTCCTCGCGGGTGACGGCCGTCTTGTTCACCGTCAGCCAGTCCATGAAGCCCGCGACCCAGGTCTCCTCGTGGCCGTCGATCGTGTTCTCCGGCAGGCCGTTCCGCAGCGAGAAGAACCCGAAGTTCCAGAAGCCGGGCCCGTCCTGGGTGAGCGACGGGTAGCTGTAGACGGTCCGGTCCGGGATCGGCGCCTCGGTCAGCGCCAGGCGCCGCACCGAGCCGCGGTAGGTCGCCGCGTAGGCGTAGGACACCATCGTGCCGATGTCGTGCCCGACCAGGTTGATGTCCCGGTCTCGGCCGAGCTTCCCGAGCAGGGCGTGCACGTCGGCGGCCATGGTGACCTTGTCGTAACCGCCGGCCGGGGCGCTGCTGCCGCCGGCCCCGCGCAGGTCGGGCGCGATCACCGTGTAGTGCCGGGCCAGTTCGGGCATCACCCCGAACCACTCGCGCGAGGTCTGCGGATATCCGTGCAGCAGCACCAGCGTCGGGCCGCTCCCGCCGACCACGTAGTGCATCCGGATCCCGTTGACCTGCGCGTCCCGGGCGGCGAAGCCCGCCGGAAGGCGGCTGTCGGGCAAGCTCGACGCGGCTGCCCCGACGGCCGCCTGCGACCCGCTCACCCCGGCCGCCAGCAGCCCCAGCGCGAGTGCGCCCCCGGCGATGCGCCGTCCCGTTCGTGAAAACACGTGTCCTCCTGAAATCGGTTCCGTGACAACGGTAGGCAGCGCGCCGGCGCGGCTCTAGCGTCAATTGACGCAGGTGTGGCGGATACCTGTCGTTTGACGCAAGCGAGCTCCCCGCGTGCACCCGTAGCGTCCGGCGCATGGACACCGAACTCGTCGGGAAGACCGCACTCGTCACGGGCGCCGGCCAGGGGATCGGCCTGGCGATCACACGGGCGCTGGTGGCGGAGGGGGCCCGGGTGGTGGCTGCCGCCCGGCGGCGGTCGGCCGAACTCGAGGCGCTGGCCGCCGCCGGGCCGGTCGTGGCCCTGGAGCTCGACCTCACCGAACCCGATGCGCCGCAACGGATGCTGGACGCCGCCGGCGGGCGTGTCCACGTGCTGGTGAACAACGTCGGCCTGGCCCGCACCCGCACGGGCGGGTTCCTGTCGGTCACCGACGAGCAGTGGCGCGAGACGCTCGACGTGAATCTCATGACGGCCGTGCGGATGTGCCGTGCGACGCTGCCCCTGATGCTGGCCGCCGGGGGCGGCGTGATCGTCAGCACCGGGTCGGCCAACGCCGTGCTGCCCGACCCGGGCGTGGTCGACTACGGCGCCGCCAAGGCGGCTCTCAGCAATCTGGCCAAGGCGCTCTCCAAGGAATTCGGGACGCGGGGGGTCCGGGTCAACACGGTCGCTCCCGGCCCGGTGGGCACCGATCTCTGGCTGGGCCCGGACGGGGTGGCGCAGACCGTGTCGCGGGCCAGTGGGAAGAGCCCGCAGAGCGTTCAGGCCGAGGCCGTCGCCGGATCGGCCACCCGCCGCTTCACCACGCCGCAGGAGGTGGCCGACCTGGTCGTGTTCCTCGCGGGGGAGCGGGCCGGGAATCTCACGGGCGCCAGCATCGCCGTCGACGGCGGCCTGGTCACGACGCTATAGAAGTCCGGCCTGCTCGAGCGCACGGTGCAGCTGGCCCCGGGTGCGCACGTCCAGCTTCGAGAACACCCGGTACAGATGGCTTCCCACGGTGCGGTGGGTCAGGAACAGCCGCAGCCCGATCTCCTTGTTGGTCAGGCCCTCCGCCGCCAGCCGGGCGATCCGCAGCTCCTGCACGGTCAGCGAGCCCGAGGCGGACCGCTGGCCGATGGCGGCGGCCTCCTGCCGGGCCCGCTCGGCCCAGGTCCGGGCCCCGAGCTGCTCCAGCAGGAGCACGCTGGGCTCCAGCACGGCGCGGGCCTCGGCCAGGCGCCGGTGCCGGCGTAACCACATGCCGTGATAGAGCCCGACCCGGGCCCGGTGCCATCCCGGCGCGCCCCGCGCCCCGAGAGTGGCTTCGGTGAAAGCCGTCTCGGCGTCCTCGGGGGCGGCCAGAAGAGCCCGGGCCAGCTGCCGGGCCCGCTCCTGGGCCGGCGGCCGGGGGCCCGGCGCATCCAGGTCGTCCACCGGGAGCTCCCCGGTTCGCCCGGCTCCGACGGCAGCCTCGGCGAGCAGGTCCACGGCCCACCGGCGGCGCCCCGGATGGAACGCCGGGGTGCCCGGTCGCAGCCGGGCGCTGAGGACCTCGTAGGCCTCCTGGTGCCGGTCCGCGCCGAGATGAATCAGGGCCGAGGCCAGACGGGCGTGGTCGAGCAGCACGACGTCACCGGTACGCGCCGCGAACTCCTCCGCCGCCTCGATCTCCCGGCCTGCCGAGGTGTCCCGACCCGCCGAGGTGTCCTGGTCCGCCGAGATGCTCCGGTCCGCCGAGATACCCTGGCCGGCCGAGGTTTCCTGGCCGGCCGAGGTGCTCCGGCCCACCGGCAGACCCCGGACGCCCGCGACCGCGGCCCGCGACAGCGCGGCTCCGTGGCGCCGTCGGGCCTGTCCCGTCGCCCCGGCCAGCTCCTCGGCGCGCACCGCGGCGTCCAGGGCCTCGTCCCACCGGCCCAGCAGCACGGCGGCGGACGCGCGCACCGCCAGGGTCCCGGCCCGCAGCCCGTCCCGCCCCTGGCGTCGCAGCCCCTCGTCGGCCCGGCCGGCCAGCGCGAAAGCGCTGTCCCAGTCCCCGGTCACCAGCGCGACCGGCGCCACCGCCGCGTCCGCACCCGGATCCACGACGGCGGCCGTGACCGCCCGGGAGACGTGCGCGAGCACCTCGCGATCGCCGGGCACCAGGGCGGCCCGGATCGTCAGCAGCCGCGGATCGCCCGCGGGCAGGCGCAGCCGACCGGCGACGGCGAGCACCGTGCCCGCGAGCTCCGCGTCCGCGAGCGCGGTCCGGAACGCCGTCCGCGCCGCGCGGCTCAGCAGGTCGGCCGCCAGGTCGTCGCCGTCGTTCGCCATCGCCGTCCCGGCCCGGGCCAGCAGGCGTTTGAGCGTGAGGACGACGTCATCGCCGGGGTTCTCGAGCAGGGTCAGGCGCGCCTGCGCCTCCTCGTCGAGGTGGTACCCGCGGGCCTGGGCGGCGAGGCGTTCCACCGCGTCCGGTTCCCCCAGCTCCGCGGCGATCTCGGCCGCCCGCACGAGCCGTCGCACCCGCGAGCGGTCGTCGCCCGACAGGGAGGCCGCCCGCAGCAGGGCCGATCGGGCCGGGCGCAGCGCTCCCCGGGCCCGGGTCCGCTCGGCGGCCCGTTCCAGTGCGGCGGCGACGTCCTCGGCGGGGGCCGAGCTGGCGTGGGCCCGGTGCCAGACGGCCGCGAACGGGTCCTGGGTCGTGGCCGCGACCGCACGGTGCACCTGGGCCACGAGCTCGGGACCCGCCGCCCGCACCACGGCCGAACGCACCAGCGGGTGATGGAACACGAGGCGTGAGACACGGACGTCGACGAGCCCCGAGTCGATGGCCTCCCGCAACGGGTCCGGTCCGGGCGAGCGGCCGGCGAGCAGCCCGTGGGCCGCGAGAACATCGGTCAGCAGCGGGCTCTCGTGCACGGCCGCCGTGGTCAGCAGGATCCGCGTGTCCGCGTCCAGGGGGTTCAGCCGCACCGCGAAAGCCCGCTCCAGACGGGTCTGGACCGGCAGGTCCAGGTGCTCACCCGCGTCCTCCAGGGGCTGGAGGGCGCCCGGAAGCTCGGCCAGGGCCAGGGGATTACCGGCTGCCAGCACGAGGAGGTGCCGCACCCGCTCCGGCCCGAGCTCCGGAGCGGACCGGGCGAGCAGGGAACGGGCGTCGGCCTCGGCGAGCGGTGCCAGCGCGATCGTCTCCCGGGCCTCGAGCGACCAGCCCGGATCCTCGGGACGGGTGGCCGCCACGATCCGCAGTGTCCCGCCCGCCCGGCGCCAGACGAAACGGGCCACGGCCCGGCTCGCGTCGTCCATCCAGTGCACGTCGTCGAGCAGGAGCACGGTCGCCCGCGCCGGAGCCCGGGTCAGCAGGGCCAGTGCGCCGAGCCCCACCTGCAGCGGGTCCGGGGCGTCGGCCGACGCCGACAGGGCGAGCGCTCGGGTCAGGGCGGCCCGGGGGACGTCCGGCAGGTCGCCGAGCCGGGCCAGCAGGGGCAGCAGGAGCTGGTGCAGCGCGGCGAACGGGACATAGCGCTCGGCCTCCACCCCGGTCGCCCGCAGCACCCGCAGGCCCCGGGCCAGCGCCGCCGAGGCCGCGTGCTCGACGAGAGCCGTCTTGCCGATCCCGGCCGGGCCCACGAGCAGCACCCGGCCGCGGTTCGCCCCGGACACGGCCGCCGTGACCCGGGCCTGCTCGGGTGCCCGGCCGATCAGGTCCTGCGTGATGTGCTGCAACCGTTCCGCCTCCTCCGCCGGTGAGCAAAGGTAGGAATCCGGGTGATGTCGACGAATCGGTAGGATCACTGAGATCTCCCGCGATCGGCGGAGTCGACCGGATCCCGGCAGATCGAGCGGAGCCCCAGCGTGCTTAGCCTTCTCGTGCGTTCCGTGCTGGTGGACGAGGTGGTCACCCACCTGCGGCCCTCGGGTTCGGTGGCCCTCGTCTCCGGGGCCGCGGGCCTGGGCAAGTCCACGCTCGCGCAGGCGGTCACCGCCGGGCTGGAATCCGCCGGCCACCGGGTGATCCGGGGCCGGGCCAGTGAGTCCGAGACCAGGATCCGCTTCGCCGCGCTGCACCAGACCCTGCGCCCCCTGCTGGCCGCCGCGGGGACGCTGATCGAGCGTCAGCGCCAGGCCCTCGAGCACGCGTTCGCGCTCGCCGACACCACCGGTACGCCCGACCCGCTCACGCTGCGCGTCGCCTGCCTGACCCTGCTGTCCCAGGCCGCCGCGACCGGCCCGGTCACGGTGGTGCTCGACGACGCCCACTGGGCCGACGCCGAGAGCCTGGGCGTGCTGGAGTTCGGGGCGCGCCGGATCCAGGGTGAGCCGTTCTCGATGCTGTTCCTCGGGCGGTCGTCCGGGCCTCTGTCGTCGCTGGAGCGCTGTGCCGGGCTGGTGCGTGAGCTCGAGCCGCTCGACGAGACGACGGCCGGGCTCCTCCTCGACGCGCAGCCGGCCCGCCCGACCGGCGCGCACCGCACCCGCGTGCTGCTGCAGTCGGCCGGAAACCCGCTGGCGCTGGTGGAACTCGCCAACCGGCGCACGGGTGCGGAGGGGCACGACGGGAGCGTCCCGGAACGACTGGCCCGCTCGTTCGGGGCGCCGGTCGAAAGTCTCTCCGCCCCGGCACGTCACGCTCTGCTGGTCGCGGCCGCCCTGGACACCCCGGAGATCGACGGCCCGGCCCTGGGCCTGAGCGACCTGCAGGAGGCGATCGACGCCGACCTGCTGGTCGGGCCCCCGCAGCGCCTGGCCTTCCGGCACCCGACCCTGCGCTCGGTCGTCTACCACGCCGCCCCGCCCGAGGAGCGCCGCCGGGCCCACACCTTCCTCGTCTCCTACCTCGCCGGCCGGCCGGAACGGGTGCTGACCCACCTCGCGGCCGCGGCCGTGGCACCCGACGCCGCCGCCCGTGACGCCCTCCACGCCGTGGGCGTGACCCTGGAGTCGCGCGGCCGGCACGGCGCCGCGGCCACCGCCTACACCCTCGCCGCGGGCCTGGCCCCCGACCCGGCCGACGCGGCCGACCTGCTGCTGCGCGCCGCCGGCCGGGCCGCCGCCGAGTCCGCCACCGACCGGGCCCTGGACCATGCCCGCGAGGCCCGGCGGCACCGCGACGACGACACCACGAACGCGGCCGTCGCCCTGTTCGAGGCCGAAGAACTCACGCGGGCGGGCAAACCCGCGCGGGCCGCGCACCTGCTCGTCGACGCCCTGGGCCGCTGGTCATCCGTCCCCGGGTCCCTGCTCACCGAGCTGGGCGATCTCACCGCCACCGTCGTCGCCCACGTCGGCGACCCCGCGCTCGAGGCGGCCGCCCGGCGGGTCTGGGGCACCGTGCGTCCGCCGGCCGCGAACCCGGCGGGCACCCTGGTGGACCGGAGTCTCGAACTCCCCGGGACGTCCTCAGGTCTCACCCCGGAACTTCTTTCCCCGGAGCTGACCACGGACGGCCCGGTCGTGTCCCTGGCCGCGCTCGCGGCCCGGCTCGATGAGACCGCTCTGGCCCGAAGGCTTCTCGACACCGCCACCGACCGCGCGCGCCTGGCCGGTGGGCCACCCGCCCGGCAGGCGCGGGTGCTGGCCCTGTCGGCCTGGGCCCGTATCGACCAGGGCCTGTGGGACGACGCCCTGGAGGCCGTTCACGCGGGCGAGGCGCTGGTCGAAGAGCACCCGGACCCGATGCTCTTCGCTGCGATCTCCTCGGCCCACGCCTACATCGCGGCCTCCCGGGCGGCCAGCCGTGAGAACGCCCGGCACTTCGCGGCCGACGCGCTGCGGGCTGTCGATCCGCACGAGGCCCGGGTCTACGCCACCCGCGCCCGGCACGCCCTGGGGGTGGCCGCCCTGGTCGCGGGCGACCACCCGTCGGCCGCCTCGATCCTCGCCGAGCTCGCCGGTCCCGCCTCCCATCCCCGCGAATCCGTCTACGCCCTGGCCGATCTCGCCGAGGCGTTCGCCCGCACCGGCTCGGCCCCCGAGGGCCGGCGCATCCTCGAGGCCACCCGTCAGCGGTACGCCGGGCCCGTCTCGCCCCGGCTGAACGCCCTGCTCGAGCACGCCCGGGCCCGGCTGGCGTCGGCGTCGACGGCCGAGTCGCACTACCGGGCGGCCCTGGCCGATCCGGGCGGGGTGGCCTGGCCGTACGAGCGTGCCCGCACCCATCTCGCGTACGCCCGCTGGCTGAGGGCACAGGGCCGCGACGCTCTTCCCCAGCTGGAACTGGCGCTGCCCGCCTTCGGGGCCACCGGTGCCAAGATGTGGCTGGCGACCGCCCAGGACGAGATCCGGGACGCCGGTGGCGTGGTGACGCCCGCCGCCTACGACGCGCTCGCGACGCTGACGCCCGCCGAGCGCGCGGTGGTCCTGCTCGTCGGCGAGGGCCTCAGCAACCGGGCGATCGCCGACCGGCTGTACCTGTCGCCGCGCACGGTCGAATCGCACCTCTACCACGCCTATCCCAAGGTCGGGGTACGCACCCGGGCCGAGCTGCTGAAGCTGCTCGCGTGAATCAGAGACCTTGCTTCCCGAGCCAGGTCAGGCACGACTCGGCCACCTCGCGCCAGCCGCTGTCGATGGTCAGGGAGTGCCCGCGGTCGTCGAAGCCGAGCAGGTCGGTGACGGCCGAGGAGTGCCGGTACTGCTTGAAGCTGGAGCGGGTGACGGCCTCGGGCACGGTGTGGTCGCGGCCTCCCATCACCAGCAGCAGTGGGCCGCGCGACTCGTTGCCGGTGTTCACGGCGGCCGGTGAGTTCGGCGAGAAGTTCGCGGCGGCGGCCTCGAACAGCGGCTTCCCGGGGGCGGGCACGCTCCAGCGGGCGTAGAGCTCGTCGGACTCCTCCTCGCTGACGGCGTTGCCGAAGGCGAACCGGAACTGGGCGGCCGTCAGGCTGACGGCGCGGTTGCGGTTGGCCGGGTTGCGGAACACCGGCAAGGTTGCCCGCAGCGCCGAGAGAGGCAGCGGCAGAACGCCTTTGATCTGGGCGGCGTCGATGCCGACGGCGGCCACGGCATAGTCCTCGCCCAGCAGCTTCTCGGCCAGCATCCCGCCGAAACTGTGCCCGATCAGGACGGGCCGCGACGGCAGCCGGTCGATCACCGTCTTGAGATGCGCGGTCACGTCGTCGATCCCGTGACCGGCGACGGCCTCGGGGGCGAGCCGCGAGGCCTCGACCGTGTCGCCGTCACCGGGCCAGGCGGCCACCGAGGGGGCGTAGCCACGCTCGGCGAACAGGTCGACCCAGGGCTGCCAGGACGAGGCGTGCAGCCACAGGCCGTGGATGAACAGGACGGGGGTGGGGGCTGTGGTCATGGCGATCTTCCGTTCGGTGGTGGCCGGAGCGACGATCTCGACTGTGACCCGGCGCCGCGCCCGGTCGCTTGCGTCAATCGACTGACCCGGCACTCCCCTGCGGAACGGTAACAATTCGGGCAAAAACGTCCAGGGTGCCTGCCCATGGTTCTAGGCTGCGGGAATTCGTCAGTCCACGTCCTCAGGAGCGCGATGCGCGTCGGCTGGCCCCTGCTCCGCCGCGCGCCCGGGCGCCTGCTGCGCAGCGGCTCCCTGGCGCTGATGCTCACGATCAGCGTGGCCCTGCTGGCCGGGCTGGTCGCGGCCGGGCCCCTGTTCGGCCGGGCGACGGCCAACGGTTCGCTCGAGCGCAAGCTCGCCACGGTGCCCCACAACACACAGGCCAACCAGCAGGCGGCGCTGACGCTGATCCTGCCGGGGCGGCTCTGGGACGACACCCGCGTCGCCGTGACGAAGATGCTGGACGACGTGCCCTGGCTGGACCCGGTGGTCACCTCGGTGTGGTCGGGGTCCTGGGAGAACGACATCTACCAGCCGATGCCCTTCCTCGGGGTCGGAGACCGGCGCAAGGTCGCCGTGCTCTACCACCGCACCGGCGCGGTCGAGGCCCTCGACGTGGTCCGCGGGCGGCGCGGGGCCAAGGGGCTGTGGCTGCCCGACGGGCTCGCCACCGAGCTCGGTCTCGAGCCGGGAGACTCCTTCCGGGCCGGCAAGACCCTGGACGACGGGCCGACCCTGGCCAGCTGCAACGGCCCGGGCTCGGGCGGCGGTTCCCTGGGGCTGGAGCCCGGGACCCCGACGACCGTCGCGTCCACGGTCACGCTGGCCGGCACGTATCGCACCGCCCCCGACGGGCGGGTGCCCACCGGCCGCTACTTCTCGGCCCTGGCGGCGCGGCTGCCGGGTGATCCGTCGCGCTGCCCGCTGACGGCCCTGCTGATGATCGGCGACGAGGAGACCGTCCAGGGTGCTCTGAAGGCCGCGGACGAGATCCCGGACTGGACCTACTCGGCCGACCTCTCGCAGGACGGGCGTTCCCTGGACCGGCTGGAACAGGCGGCCACCCGCGCGCAGGAGCTCCGCCTGGGCCCGGGGGACCTGACGAGCGACCTGTGGAAGGCGGTGGCCGGCCAGGGCGTCGAACCCCGGGTGGAGAGCGGGCTGCCCGCGCTCTACGCGGAGGCCGAGGCCGACGCCCGCACGGCCGCCCAGCAGGGGCGCGGCATCGCGCTGGCCGGGGCCGCGCTCGGGCTGGCCGCGGTCGTCATCGCCCTGCGGGCCCTGGCCCAGCGCCGCCGTCGCGAGAACGAGCTGCTGGTGGGGCTGGGAACACCTCTGCGCGCGGTGGTCGCGACCAGCGCCCTGGAACTGCTGCTGCCGGCCGTGATCGGTGCCCTCGCCGGTGCGTTCGCGGCCTACCTGGCCTTCGCGTTCCTCGGCCCGCAGAGCCGTCTCGGGGCGGACGCGATCGTCACCACGCTGGGCGCCGCGGCCCTGGTCGCCCTCGTCACCCTGGCCGGTAACGCCGTCGTCACCGTGCTGCAGGCCCGCTCGATCGGGCGCCGCCTCGCCGGGCGGGAACCGCTCCGGAGCCCGGGGGGCGCGGGCGGTTTCTGGCTGCCGCTCCTGCTCGGCGCCGCCGTGCTCGCCGTCGGCTCGGTGCTGGCCCGCGACGGCCGGGCCTCCTACACCGACCCGCTGTCCGCGGTGCTGCCGATCCTCGTCCTGGCCGGTGGCAGTCTGCTGCTGGTGCGGCTGGCCGCGTTCGGCACGAGACTCCGGCGCCGCCCGACCGGGACCGGGGGCGCCGGCGTCGACCGGCTGGTGCTGCGCGGCCTGCGCGACACCGGCGTGGCGGTGACCGATCTGGTGGTCGTCCTGGCCATCGGCGTCGGGGTGCTGGCCTATGGTCTCGTCTCCGCCGACGTGGTGCACGCGTCCGTCCACGACAAGACCGCCGTGCTGGCGGGGGCGACCTCCGCCGCGCACGTCCCGAACTCGCCCGACCTGGGAGGCGGGGAGGGGCCGGCCCCCGGCCTGGGCGACGGCCTGGCGGTGGTCTGGCGCGCCCGCGCCCAGCTGCAGCCCGACTACACCGACGTCGACATCCTGGTGGTCAACCCGGAAACCCTTCCGGCGGTGGCACTCTGGGGCGTGGGGCCGGAACTGGCGCAGGCGCGTCAGGCCCTGCGGAAGTTCGACGAGCCCGTCCGTGGTGTCCTCCCGGCCCTGCTGGTCGGGATACCCGGCCGGGAGCCCGGACGGGGCGGCACCGTCTCGGTCGGAGCCCAGGAGCTCCAGCTCATCGCGAAGGCCGACCTGACCGCCTTCCCCGGAGCCACGCGTCCCACCGTGGTCCTCGACGCCCGCTCGCTCTTCACCCGGCTCGACATCCTCGGGAAGCGCCAGAACCCCTCGATCGCGGGCAACATCGGCGGTCAGGGCACCTACGCCACATGGCTCTGGTCGTCCCGTCCGGCCGCCGCCCTGGAGACCTACCTGGACGGGAAACACATCACCCCCCTGGCGCTCACCTCGATCGAACAGGCCCGGGCCACCCCGGTGCTCACCTCCAGCGGCTGGGCCGCGACCTACCAGATCGTGCTCGGGCTGGCCGCTCTCGCCCTGGCCGGGCTGTCGGTGGTGGTCGCGGTCGACCGCCGCGTCGCCCGCGCCGCCCCGGTCGACCTGGTGCTGCGCCGTTTCGGGGTGCGCCCCGCCCGCCTGGTGCGGCTGCGGGCCGGTGAACTCGCCCTCACCGGCCTGGCGGCGCTCGCCGTGCTGGTCCTGCCCTTCGGCGTGGTGATGACGCTCCTGCCCCGCCTGGTCGAGCCCGGGCCCACACTCTCCCCGGCGATGGACGTGTCCGTGCCGCTCGTGCCCCTGCTCCTCAGCGTGCTCGCGGCGGCCGCCGTCACCGCCGCCGCGGTCTGGGTCGCGGCCCGCCGCTCGGCCACCCTGAAACCCGCGGAGGTGCTTCGTGACGACGCCTGAGTCCCGCACCGCGGGCCTGAGCAACGTGGTCCGGATCTATCGAGCGGTCTCCGGCGAGGTGCACGCCCTGCGCGGGGTCGACGTCGACTTCCCGCCCGGCGGCATCACCGCGATCGCGGGCCCGTCCGGCGGGGGCAAGAGCACGCTGCTGTCGATCCTGGCGCTGCGCGACCGGGCCAGCGCCGGCACGGTCACCCTGTTCGGCACCGACGTCACCCAGGCCCGCGCCTCGGTGCTGAAGACGTTGCGCCGCACCAGCATCGCCTGGGTGCCGCAGCGCCCGGCGCACGGGCTCTTCCCGCACCTGACCGCCATCGAGAACCTGCGGCAGGCGTCCATGATCCGGGGCCGCCCCGACGGCCTCGAACCGGAGGCCGCCCTCGACCTGCTCGGCCTGTCGCACCGCGCCGCCGCCCGGCCGAACCGCCTGTCCGGCGGTGAGCAGCAGCGCCTGGCCGTCGCCGCGGCCCTGACCCACGCGCCCGCGCTGGTGGTCGCCGACGAACCCACCGCCGAGCTGGACGACGACAACGCCGAACGCGTGCTGGCGGCCCTGACCACCGTCGCGGCCTCGGGCACCACCTGCGTCGTCTCCAGCCACGACCCCCGGGCCCTGCGCCGCCTGCCGCGTGTGCTGCACCTGCGGCACGGCGTGCTCTCGGCCGAGCGCTCGGGCGCCGAACTGCTCGAGACCCGCGAGGCCGACGCGGTGATCGACTCGGCCGGCCGGCTGCAGCTGCCGCCCGAGGCCCTGGCCCTGTTCCCCGGACGGCGCACCCGGGTGCGGATCGTCGACGGTCAGGTCGTGCTGAAGGCTCCGGAGGTGAACCCGTGAGCGATCTCCTGACCGTGCGCGCCGTGACCCACGGGGTGCTGAAAAACGTTGACCTGAGCGCCGGTCCGGGCCGGCTGGTCGCGCTCACGGGACACTCCGGCTCGGGGAAGTCCACGCTGTGCCACCTGGTGGCCGGGTTCGAGCGTCCGGACCAGGGGGTGGTGACGCTCGACGGCGTGGCCACGGCCGACATCACCGACTGGTCGCGCATCGCCGTCGTGCCCCAGCGTCTGGCCCTGCTGGAACAGCTCACCGGCGTGGAGAACCTGGTCCTGCCCGCGCTCGCAGCCGGGCGGCCGGTCGGTGCCGGGGTGGCCGAGAAGGTGCTGGACCGCCTGGGTGTGGACGTGCTGGCGGGCCGGGCGGTCGGGCTGGGGTCGGTCGGTGAGCAGCAGCGGGTCGCGGTCGCCCGGGCGCTGCTGCTCGGTTCCGCCCTGGTGGTGCTGGACGAGCCGACGGCGCACCAGGACGACGACAACGCCCGTCGCGTCATCGATGCCGTGCTCGCGGCCGTGGAGGAGGGAGCCCTGGTGGTGACCTCCACCCACGACCCGCGCGTGCTGGAGCACGCGACGCTGACGCTGCCCCTCGGCACCGGGCTGTAGAGCAGACCGACCCCGACCGGTCCTGTTTCGCCGGCGGCGCAACGCCGTTCGTGCTCACCCGGAGGCGCTGCCGCCAGACCTCGAGGCCCAGTAGGACCGACACGGCGACGAGGAACAGCAGCAGCACGGCCGAGGCGACGGCACCCGGGATGTCCATCGGGAGCGAACCTATCGGCCCGTCGCGGCCACCCGGCGCCGGGAGATCGCGTCGACACTGGCCGCCAGCAGCAGCACGGCCCCGGTGACGATGTACTGCGCCCCCGACTGGCTCGTGATCAGGAGCAGCCCGTTCTGGATGGTCGCGACCACCAGCCCGCCGATGATCGCGTCGATCACCCGCCCCTTCCCGCCGAACAACGACGTGCCGCCGATGACCGCCGCGCCGACGGCGTAGAGCAGGGTGGAGGCGCCGCCGGTGGTGGGGGAGACCGAGTTGTTGTACGAGGCGTACAGAATCCCGGCGACCGCGGCGAGGGACGAGCTGATGACGAAGCACGAGATCCGCACCCACGGGACGGTGATGCCCGCCCGGCGCGCGGCCTCGGCGTTGCCGCCGACGGCGTAGACGTGCCGGCCGAACGCCGTCCGGCTCAGCACGAAGGTCAGCACCAGCAGGAAGACGATGGTGACGGGCACGACGACCGGGATCCCCTTGAGCGACCGCACGGTCGGGTTGACGGCCCGTTCCTGGTTGAGCAGGAACGTCACCACGGCCAGGATGACCGCCAGGGCAACGATCTTGAACACCAGGACGCCGGCCGGCGGCGCCTCCAGCCCGGATCGCGTCCGCCGGGCGGAACCCGCCAGGGCCAGGGCGGCGTAACCGGCCACGATGACGGCGACACCGGCCCAGCCGAGCCAGGGGGGCAGGTTGTCGTTCATCAGCGACAGGATCGTGCTGTCGTTGACCGGGATGGTGCCGCCCTGCCCGATGACGAGCAGCAGAACGCCCTGCAGGGCCAGGAACGAGGCCAGGGTCACGACGAACGACGGGATGTTGAGCAGGGCCACCAGCAGGCCCAGCACGAGCCCGATCGCGGCGCCCGTCAGCACGCACGCCACCACCGCGACCGGCCAGGCCACACCGTGGTTCGTCATCAGCACCGCGACCACGGCGGCGGCCGTGCCGGCGGTGAAACCCGCGCCCAGGTCGATCTCGCCGAGCAGCAGCACGAACACCAGGCCCATGGCGATGAAGATGATGGGCGCACCCTGCACCAGGAGATTGGCGAAATTGCGCGTCGTGGCGAAACTGTCGGGCCGGGCGATGCTGAAGAACAGCACCAGCGCCACGAGCCCGGTGACGGCGGGGACGGACCCGACGTCGCCTCCGCGCAGACGCTCGAGGTAGCCCTGGAACGCGGCCCGGGCCCCGCCGTTCTCGGCGATGAGCTCGGGGCGGGGAACGGTGGTGGTCACGCGACGTCCTCCTCGGTGATCTCCGGGGCCAGCCCGACGTCGCCGCTGTGGCCGACGGTGATGAGCTCGACGATCCGGGTCGTGGTGACGTCCTTGGCCTCGAACTGGGCGGCGGTGCGGCCGAGGTAGAGCACCGCGATGCTGTCGGCGACCCGGACCACGTCGTTCATGTTGTGGGAGATGAGGATGACGGCGAGGCCGTTGTCGGCCAGGCGCCGCACGAGCTGCAGCACCTGCTCGGTCTGGGCCACCCCGAGCGCCGCGGTCGGCTCGTCCAGGATGACGACCTTGCTGTTCCAGAGCACGGCCTTGGCGATGGCCACGGTCTGGCGCTGGCCGCCGGAGAGCCGGGAGACCTTCTGCCGGACCGACGACAGCGTGCGCACCGACAACCCGGCCAGGGTCTCCGACGCCCGCTTCTCCATCGCGAGCTCGTCGAGCGTGAGGCCGGAACGGATCTCGCGGCCCAGGAACATGTTCTGCACCACGTCCAGGTTGTCGCAGAGCGCGAGGTCCTGGTAGACGACCTCGATCCCCAGTGCCGCAGCCTGTTTCGGGGAGCCGACCTCGACGTCCCGGCCGTCGAACCGGTACTGGCCGCTGTCGAAGCCGTAGATCCCCGCGATTGCCTTGACCAGGGTGGACTTCCCGGCGCCGTTGTCGCCCACCAGGGCGGTCACCCGGCCGGGCCAGGCGTCGAGACCGACGTCCTTGAGCACGTGCACGGCACCGAAACTCTTGTTGACGCCCCGCAGGCTGAGCACCGGCTCACCGGTGGGTTCTTCCGTCATCACCGCTCCTGAAGCGTAGTCGTGCGGGCGCCGCGGGACCCGGGGATCCCGCGACGCCGCGTCCGGGACCGGTCAGCCGACGTTGTGCTCGGTGCAGAGTTTCTTGAGTTCCTCGGTGGTGCAGATCTTGTCGGCGGTGGTGCCGCCGCCGTCGATCACGTCCTGGACGTTGTCCTGGAAGATCGGTTCCGGGGTCAGCAGCACCGACTTGACCGGGGTGTTCAGCTCCGTGTCCTGCACGGTGCCGGTGGCCACCGCGTCGGCCGCGGCCGTGTCACCCTTCGCGAGCGCGATGGCCAGCTCGGCGGCGGCCGCCGCCTCCTTCTTGACGGCCTTGAAGACGCTGACGCACTGGGTGCCCTGGAGGAGGCGCTGCAGGCCCTCGATGCTCGCGTCCTGGCCGGTGACCGGGATCTTGCCGGCCGTGCCGTTCGCCTTCAGCCGCGAGATGACGGCTCCGCCCAGTCCGTCGTTGGCGGCGGCGACCCCGACGTACTCACCCTTGGTCTTGGTGTCCAGCTGGGTGAAGTTGGTGGCGGCCACGGTGTTGTCCCAGTCGGCGACGGCCTGCTCGGCGGCGACCGTGTAACCGGCGTCCTTGATGGCCTTGTCGTAACCCTCCTTGAAGAGGGTGGCGTTGTTGTCGGTCGGGGACCCGTCCAGCTCGATGACGCCACCGGAGGTGACCCCGTCGTCCTTCAGGCACTTGACCAGGCCCTCGCCGATCGCGGTGCCCACCGCCACGTTGTCGAACGAGACGTAGTACTTGGCCCCGCCGCCCAGGGTGAGACGGTCGTAGTCGATGACCGGGATCCCCGCCGCCGTGGCCTTCTTGATCACCGCGGTGCCGGAACCGGCGTCCAGGTCGGTGATCAGCAGCACGCTCACGCCCTCGTTGATCATGCCGTCGGCGATGCTCTGGAACTTGTTCTTGTCGCCCTGCGCGTTCTGGATGTCGGACTCGACGCCCGCCGCCTGGAACGCGGCGGTGAGCTCGGGGCGGTCCTGCTGCTCCCACCGGGTCGAGGACGCGGTGTCGGGCAGGATCACCCCCACCTTGCCGACCTTCGCGTCCGAGCCGCCGTCGGTGGACGGGTCGTCCGAGCTCGACCCACCACAGGCCGAAAGTGTCAGTACCGCCGCTGTTCCCAGCGTCAGGGCAACCATCGATCGTCTGTGCATTCGTCCGGACCTCCCCCTGGCACCCGCAACGCTGCGGGTGCGGAATCCCGGTGCCCGCAGGCTGCGGGACCGGCGACGCTCAAGGCCGGCGAGTTCCTCGTCGGCGATGACGGTGGAACGGTGCTGGCGTGATTGTTAACCGGCGCAGGCTTCGAAAACCAGAAAGTTCCGGATAAATCGGATCACGCATTGATAACGTAGGCCTCCGAGATGTCCCGACATCTGACGGACAGGAGACTGCGTGCCCGGCCGTGCCGACCCGTCCTGGCCCGGTGCCCGGAACCTGCGTGATCTCGGCGGCCGGGAGCTGGCCGGGGGCGGCGTCACCCGGTCGGGCCGGGTCCTGCGCTCGGGGGCCCGGGAGTACCTGACCGACGAGGGCTGGCGGGCGGCCCGGGCGGCCGGGCTGAGCACGGTGATCGACCTGCGGAACGCGCCGTTCGAGACGGCCCGGAGCCCGCGGTACCCGACGGTCTCGGCGTCGGCGTACGAGGACGTCGCGATCGTCGCGGCACCCACCGAAGACCCCGACGACAGAGCGTTCCTGGAGGTCTGCGGTCCGTGGCTGGACCATCCCCGGTCGTGGGCCGACAATGCGCGGCTCGCCCGGGGCCGGGTGCTGCGGGTGCTGCGCGCGATCGGTGAGGCGCCGGGGCCGGTGCTGATCCACTGCACGGGTGGCCGTGACCGTACCGGCATGATCAGCGCGATGCTCCTGCAGCTGGCCGGCGCCACGGCGACCGCGATCGCCGACGACTACGAGGCGGGATGGCGCGGGGCGGCGGACCACCCCGGGCACGGCTGGGTGTACGCCCCCGACCGGGGGGTGTGGAGCGAGCAGCACCTGGCGGTGCCCTCGCCGGAGGAGATCGACCGGCAGCTGGCCGACCGGATCCCCTGGATCCACCGGTGGGCCGGGTCTTTCGACACCGCGGGCTACCTCACGGCGGGCGGTCTGGAGGCGGCGCGACGACGGCGGCTGAGCACCCTGCTGCGGGCTTAGTCCTGCGTGTCCTGGCCGAGCACCACGGTGATCTTGCCGGGGTTCACGTCCGCGTTCTCGGTGACCTCGCCGAGGTCGTCGAGGGCCGTGCGCACCCCTTCGGCGGTGGCCTCCAGGTCGGCGTCGCCGTAGTAGATCTGCGTGGTGGCCAGATTCCGTTCGGGGGAGTTGTCGACGGAGTCGATCGTCCAGCCCTCGGCCTCGAGGTCGTTCTTGAAATCGGTGGCCAGGCCCTCGATGTCGAGGGAGTTCCACACCACGACCTCGATGCTCTGGTCGGCGGCCTTCTCGGTCTCGGTGGCGGTTTCGTCATCGCCCGGCGCCTGGGTGCCGCCCGACGCCCCGGGAGTTGCCGCGGTGTCGGTGTCCTCGCTGAACCCCTGCTTGCCCGCCGAGCTGGTGGCCTCGCTGCCCCGGTTCCCGATCACGGTGACGACACCGGCGATCGCCAGCAGCACGACGGCGACCCCGGCCACCACCGGCAGGATCGCACCGGCCGGCTTCGTGCGCGGGCGGTGTGCGCCACGGCGGTTCGCCCCCTCCGGTTCGGCAGGACGGGCGTCGTAGCCCGGGGGCTTCGTGGCGGACATGGCGTGACTCCCAGAACGGCGGAACGGGTACCACCCGGTTCGGGGTATCCGACGGACTGAGCGTACCGACGCGGCCCGGTCCGACAAAGCGGCACAATCGGTCATGGCCCCGGCCGGCCGCGATCGGGTCTCCCGACGGGCTCCGGGGGCCGAGGGCTTACGGACGTGGTTGTCCGGTGCCGGTTTCCGGGCGGCGGTGCCGTTGGTGTCGCGCTCATGAGCACCTTCGACCCGCAGCTCGCGCACGACACGTTCCCCGGCCGCCGAGGCGGAGCTGGAGGGTGGCGCGACGGCTACCGGGCGACCGTCACGTCGTCCACCATCCAGCTGCACGAACGCTTCTCGGTGTTCCCGGCGAGCGTGAGCCCCACGGCGCCCGCGGCGGTGATGCGGTCGCTGGTGACGTCGATGGCCCAGCCCCGGGGCTCGGTCTCGTCCCGGGGCCAGACCTTGGCCCGGACCCGGGTGCCGTGGACGTCGAGGCGGGCGGAGTACCAGGTGTTCAGGGCGAACGAGAACGCCTGCGACCCGAGGAGTTCGGCGTCGTACTCCCGGGAACCCCGCAGCACGTAACCGCTCTCCTCGAACGCCAGGCTGTAACCGGTGCGGGTGTCGAGCTTCGAGTCGGCCCGCACGTAGATCTGCGGGAAGCAGTCGAGCGCGTCCCGGAGGGCGAAGTTCAGGCTGACGGACGCGTTGCGCGCCGGGGGGACGTCGAGGCGCCGGGAGACGCGGTTCGCGTCGGACGGCTCGCTCGACGTCGTGAGCACGCCCACGCCGTTCTCGACCGACGTGGTGCCCCGCGCCCCCGAGGGCGGGTTCATGCCCTGCACCCACTGAGACGGCCACGGGGTGGCGTCGCCGGCGGCGAAGTCCTCGGACGCGATCAGGTCTTCGGGCGCGACGGTCGCCGCGGCGGCCGTCGGGGAGGCCTGGGGGGCGGAGGACGCGGCGGGGGACGACGGGGCCGCGGGCGAGGACGAGGACGGCGACGAGGACGAGCGCAGGGGCAGCCACACCACGAGCGCCACGCCGAGCACCGCGACCAGGCCCAGCGCGATCCAGGCCGGGCGGGGCAGACCCCGCCGAGCCGGCGCCGGGGTCACGACGGGCTGCGGTGCGGTGTTCGCCTCGAGTGCCTCGTCGGGGCGCTCACGCAGCGCCCGGGCCCGGAAGAACATCTCGATCAGCGCGTCGCGGTCGGCGTTCGACGGCGCCGGCTCACCCGCCCACTGCGCCCAGACCCGCCGCAGCGCCCAGAGAGGCTCCCAGTCGGGTGGGACGGTCACCGGCACGGCCATCAGCCAGGCGTCGATGTCCCGCGCGGACACCCGCACCCCGAGCCGCTCGCACGCCTGGGCCGCCTGCTGCTGCGAGTACTGCAGTCCGGAGGACGTCAGGCCGCTGCGGGCCCGGGTCTCACAGTCCTGCAGGTACTGACGGAGCTCCGCCACCGGACGCAGCGGGGTGACGTCTGCCCCGTCGGTTGCCACCGATTCCACTCCCTGCCTGTTTCGGTACGAGATGGGCCCACGCTAGGGGACGGTACGGATCCGTGACAATTGCGGTCGGTGCTGGTGAGAGGCGGTCAGGCCGCCCCGGGGACCCGCTCGCCGAGCCGGACGGCGACCGCGGCGCCCAGCGCCGGCAGGAGCAGCACCAGGCCGCCGAGCACCGCGCTGCGCAGGCCGAGCGCCGCGAGCAGGCCGCTGACCACGATGATCCCGGCGGCGTTGGCCATCCGCAGGAACGCGAACATCTCCGGTCCGCGGCCGGGCGGGGCCAGCTCGTCGAGCCGCAGCGAGTAGAAGGTGCCCAGGCCGGGCAGGACGAACCCGATCGTGGCGGCGCCGAGCAGGCTGACCACGACGTGCCCGCTGACCAGGAGCACCCCGGCCGCGACGGCCGTGACGGTCAGGAGGCCGATGACCCGCCCGGTGCCGGGCACCCGGTTGCGCACGCTGACCCAGATCCCACCAGTGACCGAGCCCAGGCAGAGGGTCGTGGCGAACACGAAGGCCCAGCCCGCGTCCAGGCCGAAACCGAGGGCGAACGACACCGCCCCCACCTCGACGCTCGAGACGACGGCGCTGCCCGCGGCGGCGCAGCACAACCAGACCAGGGCCTGCGCCGGGATCCGCCCCGCCCCGGTGCCCCGGACCGGAGCCGAGGGGGCTGAAGCACGGACGCGCGGTGTCAGGACCAGCGGCCCCGCACCGACGAGGGTGATCACGGCCATGGCCCCGACCGGGGACACCGCCCCGAGCGTCGAGGCCAGCACGGGGGAGGATGCGAACGCGACCTCGTTGAGCGTCGTGGCCACTCCCACGGCCCGCGGCCGGGCGCCCGGGGCGACCAGGTGGTTGAGCAGCGCCCGCTGGTAGGCGTACGCGGCCCCGTTGACGGCCCCGACCACCACGACCGGGGCGATGAGGGTCACGAAAGGCGCCCGCAGCGAGGCCGATCCGGTGAGGCAGACCAGGGCCGTGGTACGGATCACGAGCAGGCCGCGCAGGTAGGCGACGCTGTCGAAGCGCCGCCCCAGACGCGTGACCGGGACCCCGAACAGCACCAGCGACAGCGTCATCGCGAAGACCAGCGCGGCCCCGGACCGGGCCGAACCGGTGAGCGGCCGGGCCAGCAGCGCGAAGGCGATCGGGGCGGCGGCCTGGGGAACGGCGAAGGTGCCGAGGCCGGCCTGCCAGCGCACGAGATCGAGGTGTGGACGCGTGGGGACGGCCGCTCCCTTCACCGTGCCGCTGCCTGACGCCGCCAGGCACTGGCTGACACTGCCTGACACCGCCTGACACCGCCGGGCACAGCCTGACCGACGCTGCGAGGCTATCTCCCCGCAGCGGGCTCCGGTCGCCGGTGACGGGTGCCCGCACTGCACCCGAGGACCACGGCGGCCTCCGAAACATTGCCGGACAACGCATCTGGTAGAACACGCCGGTGCTCACGATCACCGGCGCCACCCGCGTCCTCGTCGACCGGACCACCGAGACGACGGGCGACGTCGTCGCCGTGGACGGCCGGATCACGGACAACCGGAGCGACACCCCGACCCCGCCGGGAACCGGGTCCGAGACCCTCGATGCCGAGGGCGCCGTCGTCACCCCGGGCCTGGTCAACGCCCATCACCACCTCCTGCAGACCGCGTTCCGCACCCTGCCCGGCACCCGCGGCGTCCCGATGGGCGAATGGCTCGGGGTGATGGCGGCCGCCTACCGCGCGGCCGGGGTCGATCCGGAACTGACCGGTGCCGCCGCGTCCGTCGGTGTCGCCGAGGCCCTGCTCAGCGGGGTGACCACCCTCGCCGACCACCACCTCACCTGGCCCACCGGCTGCGACGACGTGGGTCTGGCGAAGGCGACCGCCGCGTCCGCCCGTGAGCTCGGCGCCCGCCTGGTGTTCGTGCGCGGCAGCGCCGGTGACGACCCGCAGGTGGCCGGGGAGTCGGCGACGCGCATCGCCGAGGCCCTCCTGCCCCAGACCCACGACGGCCTGCTGCAGCTCGCCGTCGGCCCGGCCGGTGTGCACAGCGACCGGCGCGAGACCTTCGACGCGCTCGCCGAGGTCGCCGCCCGCTTCGGCCTGCGGCGCCGCACCCAGGCCAACGAGCAGGTCGACGTCGAGATCGCGGCTGCGCGCTACGGGCGCCGTCCGCTGGACCTGCTCGAGGAGTGGGGATGGCTGGCGGACGACGTGACCCTGGCGCACCTGTGCGACGTCACCCCGGCCGAGATCTCCCGGCTGGCCGACCGGGGTGTCACCGCGACCCACGCCCCGGGCTGCGACGTGCCGATGGGCTGGGGCGTCGCCCCGGTCGCGGCGTTGCTCGACTCCGGGGTCCCGGTCGGGCTCGGCACGAGCGGCGGCGGCAGCAACGACGCCGGGCACCTGCTCGCGGACGCCCGCCTGGCGATGCAGGTCTCGGCCCTGGTGGGCCGTCCGCTGAGTGCGCGGGAGGTGCTGATGAGCGCCACCGAGGGGTCGGCGGCGGGCCTCGGGCGCCCGGAACTGGGGCACCTGCGGCCCGGTGCGGCCGCCGACCTGTGCGTCTGGGACGTGTCGGGGGTGGCGGACGCCGGGGTCGCCGATCCGGTCGCGGGCCTGCTGTGGGCGAACCCGGGCCGCCGCCCGCGTCACGTCGTGGTCGCCGGGCGCGTGGTGGTGCGCGACTACGAGCTGGTCGGCCTCGACGAGAGGGAGCTCGCGCGCGGGTTCTCCTTGACGATGAACAGGCGGTAGACCTCCGGGCCGCCCGTGCTCCAGCGGTGGGGCGTGCCGCCGCCGAGGTAGAGCGAGTCGCCCGGGCCCAGCGTCACGACGCCCTGCGGCCCCCGGTCGACCACCACGGTTCCGGCCGTGACGTGGATGAACTCGTCCTCGGCGTGCTGGTAGAACTCGCCCGGGTCGGTGTTCTCCCCCTCGAAGAGCAGGGGCTGCAGCCGCCGGTCGCCCGTGGTCAGCAGCCGGGCCCGGCCCAGGCCGTAGAGCCCGGTGGGGCCCTCGCCGGCGCGGTGCACCGCCTCGGGAACCGGTGCGCCGGGCGTCGTTTCCACGTCCCGCTCGTCGCCGGCCAGCAGCTCGACCTGACTGGTGCCCAGGGCCACCGTGATCCGGCCCAGCGAGGCCATGCTCGGGCTGGCCAGACCCCGTTCGAGCTTGCTCAGGAAGCCGTGGGTGAGCCCGGCCGCGACGGCCAGCTGGGCCAGCGTCAGACCGCGCGAGCGGCGGACCCGGCGGATCCGGGCACCCAGGGGATTCGGGGGCTCGCTCACGGTGATCGCCTCCAGCGCAGGCGTTAACAGCGACGACGTCGCGTGTGACATGACGGAAATGCGCAGTGTCTAAGTTCGCAGATGTTCCTCTCAGGAACATTGCGCGGCCATCCTACGCACGAGCCGGACGTCCCGGCGGGCCGTGACCACCGACCATCCGAACGGGAGCACGCGTGACGGCCCTTCACCGCAAGCTCGGTCGCCTGATCGGCGCCACGCTGCCCGACGGGCGGGTGGTGAACGTCGACATGGCGGACGGGGTGGTCACGTCCGTCTCCCCGGCCACCGGGGTGACGGGGGTGGGTGAGGACGACCTCGACCTCACCGGGTTCCTGCTGCTCCCGGCCCCGGCCGAGCCGCACGCCCATCTCGACAAGGCCCTGTCGTGGGACGAGATCGCGCCGCCGATGGGCGATCTCGGCCGGGCCATCGACTCCTGGCGGGCCCACAGCCGCACCATGACCACCGAGAGCATCGCCGCGCGGGCCACCGCCGCGCTGCGCACGATGCTGCAGGCCGGCACCACGGCCGTGCGCACCCACGTCGACCTGCTGCCGGGCCCGGAGCCCCTGCGCGGCGTGGAGGCCCTGACCGGCCTGCGCGATCAGGTGCGGCACCTGGTCGACCTGCAGATCGTGGCCCTGGCCGCCCCCGACACCCCGGACGCGACCGTGCACGCGGCCCTCGACCTGGGGGTCGACCTGGTCGGCGGCGCCCCGCACCTGGCCCCCGACCCGCTGCGCGACCTCGACCGGCTGCTCGCGATCGCGCACGAGCGGCAGGTCGGCACCGACATCCACACCGACGAGAACCTCACCCACGAGCCCACACTCGGTCACTACGCCCGGCGGGTGCGCGACTGGCCGGCGGGCCGGATCCGCTCGGCCGGGCACTGCGTGCGTCAGGGCACCCAGAGCCCGCAGGAACTCGCGCCGACGATCGAGGCCGTGCGCGAGGCCGGTATCGGCGTGATCAGCCTGCCCGTCACGAACCTCTACCTCCAGGGCTGGGACCACCCGGTGAGCACCCCGCGCGGCCTGACCGCGCTGCGCGCCTTCCTGGACGCCGGGGTGCTGGTCGCGGGCGGCGCCGACAACCTGCGGGACCCGTTCAACCCGATGGGCCGCGGCGACGCCCTGGAGACCGCCTCGCTCCTGATCACCGCCGGTCACCTGACCCTCGACGAGGCCTACGACGCCGTGAGCACCGGGGCCCGGGCGGTGCTCGGCCTGCCGCCCGCCGGAGCCGAGACCGGCCGGGCCGCCGATTTTCTCGCCGTCCGAGGCGCCAACCTGGCCGAGGTGGTCGCCGCCGCCCCGGCCGAGCGTCGCGTCATCCACCGCGGCGTGCTCGTCGCGAGCTCATCCGTCGTCCACCGTTCCGCGTTCTGAAGGTAGTGAAATGACCGTCGAGACGCCCCCACTGCTCGACTTCCGTGACGTGTCCATGCGGTTCGGTTCGACCGAGGCCCTCACCGGCGTCGACCTGAGCGTCAACCGCGGCGAGTTCGTCTCCGTGGTCGGGCCTTCCGGCTGCGGCAAGTCCACCCTGCTGCGCATCGCCTCCGGCCTGGAGAAGATCTCCGGCGGCACCGCGTCCGTGGAGTCCCGGCGCATCGGCTACGTCTTCCAGGACGCCACGCTGCTCGCCTGGCGCTCGGTGCGCAGCAACGTGGAACTGCTGGCCGAACTGCACCGCGTGCCCAGGGCCGAACGCGCCCGGCGGGCCGCCGAGGCGATCGAGCTGGTCGGCCTCACCGGCTTCGAGAACCACCTGCCCCGGCAGCTGTCCGGCGGCATGCGGATGCGTACCTCCCTGGCCCGCTCGCTCACCCTCGACCCGGAACTGTTCCTCTTCGACGAGCCGTTCGGGGCCCTCGACGAGATCACCCGCGAACGCCTGAACGACGAGCTGCTGAGGCTTTTCGTGCAGCAGAACTTCGCCGGGCTGTTCATCACCCACTCGGTGGCCGAGGCCGTGTACCTCTCCACCCGGGTGCTCGTGATGTCCGGACGGCCGGGCACGATCGGCGCCTCCTTCGACGTGCCGTTCGACCTGCCCCGCGATCCGGACATCCGTTTCACCCCCGAGTTCGCCGCCCTGGTGGGCCAGATCTCCCACGCGCTGCGGGAAGGACACCGATGAAGCGCATCCACTGGTGGCAGCCCACGGTCGTGCTCGGCCTGGTCGTCGCGTTCTGGTACGCGATCGCCGCCTGGTACGACCGGGGCAAGGAGCTCGCGTTCGTCGTGCCCTACCCGCACCTGGTGTTCCAGGAGGCGGTGACCGACGGGATGTTCCGCGAGCAGCTGCTGGAGAACCTGTTCCAGACCGTCGTGGTCACCGCGACCGGCCTGGTGATCGCGGCCGCGATCGGCATGACCTGGGCCGTGCTGATGTCGCAGGCCCGCTGGCTGGAGCACTCGCTGTACCCGTACGCGGTGATCCTGCAGACCATCCCGATCCTGGCGATCGTGCCCCTGATCGGCACCATCTTCGGCTACGAGTTCACCTCACGCGTCATCGTGACCGTGATGATCGCGCTGTTCCCGCTGGTCTCCAACACCCTGTTCGGCCTGGCCTCGGTGGACAGGGCACAACGAGAGCTGTTCCGGCTCAACGGGGCCGGGCGGTTCACCACCCTGGTCAAGCTCCAGCTGCCGGCGGCGCTGCCGGCCATCTTCGTCGGGCTGCGCACGGCGGCCGGGCTGGCGGTGATCGGCGCGATCGTCGGTGACCAGTTCTTCCAGCGCGGCACCCCCGGACTGGGCGTGCTCATCCAGGTCTCCAACTCCCGTCTCAACGGCGCCGGCACGTTCGCGGCCATCATCACCGCGTCGCTGCTCGGGGTCGTCGTCTTCCTGCTGTTCGGTCTGCTGGGCCGGCTGGTCACCGGCAAATGGGCCGACCAGAACTGATTCTCACCGAAGGACAACTGACATGATGCGTCGTTCCCTGGCCGCGGGCCTGTCCCTGACGGCCGTGTTCGCCCTCGCCGCCTGCGGTGGCTCCAGCGACGGGGCCGCCACCGCCGCCCCGGCCGCCGCCGGTGCCCTGGACCTGGCGGCCGACTGCCCGGCCACGGTGGTGCTGCAGACCGACTGGAACCCGGAGGCCGAGCACGGCCACCTGTACCAGCTGCTGGGCAAGGACTACACGGTGGACGCCGACCAGAAGTCGGTCTCCGGCCCCCTGATGCACGAGGGCAGGTCGACCGGGGTGAACGTCGAGATCCGTTCCGGCGGGCCGGCGATCGGCTACTCCACCGTGACCAGCCAGATGTACCAGGACAAGGACATCATGCTGGGATACGTGAACACCGACGAGGCGGTGCGGATGTCGAAGGACAACCCGATCACCGCGGTGTTCGCCCCGCTGGAGAAGAGCCCGCAGATGGTGATGTGGGACCCGGCGACCTACCCGGACGTCACCGACATCGCCTCGCTGAGCGACGCGCTGAAGGCCAAGGGCGGCGTGACCCGGTACTTCGGCGGCGCCGCCTACATGGAATACCTCACCAGCGCCGGCATTCTCGACAAGAGTGTGGTCGACGGCACCTACGACGGCACCCCGGCCAAGTTCGCGGCCGCCCAGGGCAAGGACGCGCAGCAGGGTTTCGCCAGCGCCGAGCCGTTCATCTACCAGAACGAGGTCGACGCCTGGGGCAAGCCGGTCAAGTACCAGCTGGTGCACGACGCCGGCTACCCGTTCTACTCCTCGGCGATGACGGTGCGCACCGCCGACCTGGAGAAGGACAGCGCCTGCCTGAAGAAGCTCGTCCCGGTGCTTCAGCAGGCCGAGGTCGACTACTTCGCCGACCCGGCCGCCACCAACCAGCTGGTGCTCGACCTGGTCACCGAGTTCAACAACGGCTGGGTCTACAGCCAGGGCGTGGCCGACTACTCGGCGAAGACCCTTCGGTCCGAGGGCATCGTGAGCAACGGCGACAACGAGTACATCGGTGACTTCGACGCCGCCCGGATCCAGAAGATCATCGACATCGACACCCCGATCTTCACCGCCGGCAACACCCCGCCGAAGGACGGCCTGAAGGCCGAGGACCTCTTCACGAACGAGTTCCTCGACCAGACGATCGGGCTGAAGTGAGCGACGTCGCCGCCCTCGCGGCCGAACTGCGCACCCTGCTGGGTGACGAGAACGTCAGTCTCGACGACGCGGCCCTCGACCGGGCCTCGATCGACGGCGCCCGGCTCTCGCCGATCATCGTCGAGCAGCTGCCCCTGGGCCGCGCGGAGCTCGTCGCCTGGCCCACCAGTGCGGAACTGATCGCCGCGACGGTCGCGGCCGCCGTGCGTCATCAGGTCCCGATCACCCCGCGCGGCAAGGGAACCGGCAACTACGGCCAGGCCATCCCGATGAGCGGCGGTCTGGTGCTCGACACCACCCGGGCCCGGGCGATCCTCGAGATCGGCGAGGGCTGGATGGTGGTCGAGGCCGGGGTGCCGATGGCCAAGATCGAGCACGAGGCCAACGCCGTGGGCCAGCAGGTGCTGATGTACCCGTCGACCGCGAACTCCAGCATCGGGGGCTTCCTCTCGGGCGGTTCCGGCGGCACCGGCTCGATCCGGCACGGCATGCTGCACCAGGACTTCGCCCTGGCGCTCGACGTGGTGCACGCCAGTGCGGACGCGACGCTGGTGCACGTCAAGGGGGCGGACGCCGAGCCCTACATCCACAACTACGGCACGGCCGGGATCATCGCCCGGGCCACGATCGCGCTGGAGCCCCTGCAGCCCTGGCGCGGGCTGTTCGCCAGCTTCGACACGTTCGAGCAGGCCCTGAGCGTGATCCGGCCGTTCGCGGAGCTGGAGCCCACGCCCCGGCTGGTCTCGGCCGACCCGGTGCCGCTGGCCGAGGCGCTGCCCGCCGACGAGGGCATCCCGGCCGGCCGGGCCAGCCTGCGGGCGATCATCGATCTCGCGTCGCTCGACGCCGCGACCGCTTTGATCGAGCAGGCGCAAGGACGCGTCGAGCTGGTGCGCGAGGGCACGCAGGCGATGCTGAAGATGAGCCGGATCTCGTACAACCACCCGATCGAATGGTTGCAGAAGTCGTTCCCGGGCAAGTACTTCCACGTCGAGGTCGCGGGGGACGCGCTGGTCGACCGGATCGCGGAGGTCCAGGAGGTGTACGTCGGGGGGATGCTGCACATCGAGGCCCAGAAGGGCCGCCCGATCGGCATGCTGGCCGGGATCTACTCCAGCGCCGACGAGGTGTACGCCGGTTTCGACCGGCTGACCGAGCTCGGCGTGGGCTTCCACAACTGTCACCAGTGGTACGTGGACTACCAGCCCGGCCGAACGGCCGAACTGGCCCGCACCACCGACCCTCTGGGGCTTCTCAACCCGGGCAAGCTCCAGCCGGAGCACACCGTGCGTACCGGGCGGCAGGCGTGAGCGGCCGCTACAAACTGGACGAGATGTCCGGGCCCGCGGTCGCGACCGAGCTGACCGCGTCGTCCATCATCGTGCTGCCCACCGGCGCGATCGAGCACCACGGTGCGCACCTGCCCCTGAACACCGACGCGCTGATCGCCGGTAGCGTGGCGGAAGCGGCCGTGGTGCAGGGGCGTTCGCACGGGCTCGACCTCTGGCTGCTGCCCACGCTGACCTACACCAAGTCGGACGAGCACGCCTGGGCGCCGGGCACGATGTGGCTGTCGGCCGAGACGCTCTGGGCGACGCTCGTCGACCTGGGCCGCTCCATCGCCGCGACCCCGGCCCGCACGGTGGTGTTCGTGAACGGGCACGGCGGCAACACGGCCCTGCTCGGGGTGGCGCTGCGCGAGCTCCGGCGCCGCTACGGCCTGGCCACGTTCAGCATGCCGGCCGGTGTGCAGCGGGCGGGGCGGGGTGCCGAAGGGGAGCCCGACGAGCGGGGTCTGGGCATCCACGCCGGGTTCGGGGAGACGTCCCTGGTCATGCACCTGCGCCCGGACCTGGTCGATCTGGGCCTCGCCGAGCGGAACGTGCCGGATTTCGTGGCGGAGAGCGAGTACATCGGATTCAACGGCTATCCGGTCAGTTTCGGCTGGACGAGTGACGACTTCGGCTCCGGCGTGATCGGCGACCCGACCGGGGCGAACGCACAGGCCGGGGCGGATCTGCTCGCGGAGTCGGTGCGGCGCGGGGTGGGGGCGCTGACCGAGATCGCGGGGTTCAGCCCGTTGCTCCGGTCGGGTGAGGCCGCCGTCACCCCGGCGCAGAGCTGACTAGGCTCGGAAAAGGCCTCGGCTCAACAGATTCCGACACGGCGGGACGTGAACACTGTGACCAGGACGAATCGCATCATCGTGGTCGACCGCGGCGCCGACCAGGCCGCGGCCGCGCAGGCCTACCTGGGCGAGCCCGGGGTGGGCCTGGTCGGGGTGGGCAGCGACGATCCGCTGGTGCCCGCCGACGTCAGCACCGACGAGGTGGCCAACGCCGACGTGCTCCTCGTGGCGATGGACGTGCCGCCCGAGGTGGTGCGCACCGCGCTCTACCACGCCCGCGGCCGGGTGCTGCTCGACCCGACCCCGGTGCCCGGCCTCGACGCCGCGGCGCTGCGGGCCTGGGTGGAGACGTTCGCCCCGTTCGTCACCGTGCTCATGCCCGACCTGCCCACGGTCGCGGCCCTGTGCAGCGACAGCGACGAGACCGAGGTCGCGGCCCTGGCCGGGGGCCTCGCCCGGCAGCTGCGGGTCACGGTCGTGGTGCCGCTGGGCCGGCAGGGCGCCGTGATCGCCGCCAAGGACGCCGAACCGGAACTGATCGAGGCGCCCGAGGCCGCGAGCATCGACTCCTCGGGCGCCGACGACTGCTTCCGCGGTGTGCTGGCGGTGCTGCTGGCCGAGAAGACGCCGCTGCGCGAGGCCGTGCGCACCGCGGTCCGGGCCACGTCCACGTTCTCGGCGACCGGGGCCCTGCCCACCCGCGAACGGGTCGCCGCGCTCAGTCGCTGAGAACCACCAGCTGACGCGTGGCCCGGGTCATCGCCACGTAGCGGTCGACCGCACCCTCGATGCCCTCGCCGAACCGCTCCGGGTCGACCAGCACGACCAGGTCGAACTCCAGGCCCTTGGCCAGGCCGGGCGTCAGCGAGCGCACCCGGGGCGTGGGCCGGAACCGGGGGTCGCCGATCACGCAGACGGTGCCCTCGGGGTTCTCGGCGAGCCACGCGTCCAGCACGTCGTGCAGGTCGCCGGGCGTGCCGTGCACCACCGGCAGGCCGCTGCTGCGGATGCTCGTGGGCACGTTCGCGTCGGGCAGCGCGGCCCGGATCACCGGCTCGGCCTCGGCCATGACCTCCTCGGGGGTGCGGTAGTTGATGCTGAGCGACGCCAGCTCCACCCGGTCCAGCCCGACCCGTTCCAGGCGCTGCTCCCAGGTCCCGTCGAACCCGTGCCGGGCCTGGGCCCGGTCGCCGACGATGGTGAAGCTGCGGGAGGGGTTGCGCAGCAGCAGCATCTGCCACTCGGCGTCGGTCAGTTCCTGCGCCTCGTCGACCACGATGTGCGCGAACGGCCCGGCCAGCAGGTCCGGGGTACTGGTGGGCCGGCCCGCCTCGTCGATGAGCGCGTCCTGCAGGTCGTGGCCGCGCAGCATCGCCACCGCGCCCTCGGAGTCCAGGTCGGCCGAGACGATGTCGGCCGCCACCTCGGCCCGCCGCTCGGCCTCGGCCGCGATCGCCGCCGCCTGTTTCAGGCGCCGCCGGGCCGACTCCGGGTCGCCCAGCCGCTGGCGCGCGGCGTCCACCAGCGGCAGGTCCTCCACGGTCCAGGCCCCGCCCCTGCGCGCGAGCAGTCTCCGCTCGTCGGGGGAGAGGTCCGGTGCGCACCGCCGCAGGTAGGCGGGCACCGAGAACAGGTCGGCGACGATGTCGGCGGCGTCCAGCCACGGCCACCCGCGGTTCAGCGCGTCCATCAGATCCGCGTTCTGGCGCAGGGCCTTGCGGACCGCGGCCTCGGGCGGGCGGTTGCCGTCGTCGTCCTCCGGGTGCTTGCCGGCCAGGATCGTGGCCAGCTCGTCGAGGATGAACTCGGGGGCCTCGTTGTGCGGCGTGCCGGGCGGGGGAGCGTCGAACGCCGAGATCCAGTCGTCCTTGCCCAGCCACACCTCGGCCCAGGGCGTGAGGACCTCCAGCCCCTCGGCCGGGGGATCCTCGTAGAACCGCACGGCGGCGTCGATCACGCCCACCACGTCCAGGCCCGACTTCAGCGCCGCCACGGCCGGGTCCGCCTCGGGGCGCGCCTGCGGTCCGCCCGGCACCAGGTCGCGCAGGGTGCAGGTCTGCACGCCTTCCTCGCCCAGGCTCGGCAGCACGTCACCGACGTAGTCCAGGTAGGGCTGGTGCGGCCCGACGAACAGCACGCCGCCCCGGCGGTGGCTCAGCCGGGGGTCGGAGTACAGCAGGTAGGCCGACCGGTGCAGCGCGACCACCGTCTTGCCGGTGCCCGGGCCGCCGTCCACCACCAGTGCGCCCCGCGACCCGGCCCGGATGATGGCGTCCTGGTCGGCCTGGATGGTGCCCAGCACGTCGCGCATCCGCGGCGACCGGTCCGCCCCCAGGCTGGCGATGAACGCGGACTGGTCGTCGAGCGCCGCGTTGCCCTCCAGGCCCTCGCCCGAGAACACCTCGTCCCAGTAGTCGGTGATGCGGCCGCGCGTCCACCGGTAGCGCCGCCGGCTGGCGAGCCCCATCGGATCCCCGTGCGTGGCGCCGAAGAACGGCCCGGACACGGGTGAGCGCCAGTCGTGCAGCAGACGGGTCCCGTCGGTCGCTGTGAGGCCGAGGCGACCGATGTACCGGGTCTCACCGTCGTCCGTCACCGTGCGCCCCAGGCACAGGTCGAGCCCGAAGCGCCGCAGCGTGCGCAGCCGTGCGGTCAGGTGGTGCACCTCCTGGTCACGTTCCAGCGCGCGGGGACCGGCACCGCCGGGAGCCCGGCGGGCCGCGTCCAGCCGTCGTTCGAGCTCGGCGGTCGACTCCTCGAGCGTGCGCGCGATCGCCGCGAAATGCCGCTCGTCCGCCCCGATCTGCTGTTCGGTGGCCTTGGCCGCGAGATCGTCGGGAAGGTGGAAAGCACCGGCTTCCATGGGACTGCGGCTCCGATCGGCACCGGGTTCCGCCCGTCACGGAACGCCTTCGACCGGTGATTGTGAGCCATCGACGGGGCCTTGCCGCAAGGCCCCCACTGCGCTATAACGTGGACAGTGGCAGGGAGCTCCGGCTCCCTTTTTCTCGTTGGGCAGACTGTTCCCGTGCCGTGACCCCGGGCGGATGGCCCGACTTCCACCCGGTGTGCCCCGCTGGTCTGTCCCGCCGACCGGGTCGGCCCGCGCCGAGTCCTCGTCACCCTGCTGCTGGGGACTCGTGCTGCCCGGCGCCGCGCTGTCCGTCGGGCTCCCGGGAGGTGGCGGGCGTCGTCCCGGTGATTGAGGACGATATTGTCGACACTGTGGGACCGGTGAGTGACGAAGGAGTCCGGGTGGCCGAGGGTCTGCGGGAGGGGGCGGCCGGTACGCAGGTCGCCGTGAACGCGTTGCGCGAGGCCCTGGCCCAGGGCGAGCTGGCGCCCGGGCAGCGGCTGGTCGAGAGCGAGCTGTCCGAGGCCTACGGGGTCACCCGGGCCAGCGTGCGCGCGGCGCTCATCGACCTGACCGCGGAAGGGCTCGTCGAGCGGATCCCCAACCGGGGCGCGCGGGTTCGGGTGGTGTCGGTCGCCGAGGCCATCGCCATCACCGAGTGCCGCATGGTGCTCGAAGGGCTCTGCGCCGGGCGGGCCGCCCGCCTGGCCACGGCCGCCGACGACGCCGAGCTCCGCACCCTGGCGGCGCGGCTGCGGCAGGCCGTGGACGACGTCGACCCGGTGGCCTATTCGGCGGTCAACCGGGAACTGCACACGGCGGTGCGGCGGATCGCCGACCAGCCGGTGGCCGAGCGGGTGCTCGACCGGCTCAACGCCCAGCTGGTGCGCCACCAGTTCCGGCTGGCGCTGCGCCCCGGCCGTCCGCAGACGTCTCTGGGTGAGCACCTGGCCATCGTGGAGGCGATCACCGCCCGCGACCCGGAGGCGGCCGAGGCCGCCGCCCGGGCCCACCTGGCCGGCGTGATCAGTGCGCTGGAGGAGTCGTGACCTCGGGTGTGCCGTGGGTGTGGAAGGTCTCGATCGTCTTCAGGCCCCAGGCCTGGCCTTTCGCCCGCTCGGCCGCGCTCCACGAGATCGTCTCCCAGTCCGGCGCCAGGATCAGCCGGGCCCCGGCGTTGCACAGCTCGATCCGGTTCCCGCCCGGCTCCCAGACGTAGAGGAAGAACGTCTGCTGGATCGCGTGCTTGTGCGGGCCGGTCTCGATGTGGGTGCCGGCGTCGAGAAACACGTCGGCGGCCCGCAGGATCTCCTCGCGGGTGTCGGTGGCGAACGCGAGATGGTGCAGCCGGCCGGAACTTCCGGTCCAGTCCTCGGTGTGGACCAGGTCGTAGGTCTTGGTCTGCAGGTTGAACCAGACGGCCTGGGGCGAGCCGTCGTCCTTCAGGATGCGCTCGGTGCAGCGGCCGCCCAGCACCTCGCCGACGAAGCGGGCCGAGGCGGGGACGTCGGCGGTCAGGTAGTTCACGTGGTCGAGGCGCCGCACGTTCGCGCCCCGGCCGGGGTAGGCCGCGGCCTGGTTCTTCAGGGCGGGCCGGTCGGACTCGTCGGCCTGGTAACGGTTCACGTCCCAGTACAGGCCCGTCGGGTGGCCGTCCGGGTCGTCGAAGCAGAGCACGCGACCGAGTCCGCGGACCGATTCCGTGAACGTCCCCAGAGCGGAGAAGCGTTCCAGCGCAGCCGGTCCCGTGACGCGTAGGTAGGTGCGCCCGACCCCGGCCCGGTCGCGCCGGATCAGCCGCAGCGTCCAGGACTGGTAGTCGTCCCAGGTGTGCAGGTACACCGAGCCGGCGTCGCGGTGCACCTCGCGCAACCCCATCTGCCGCACGAAGAAGTCGGCCGACTGCTCGAGCACGGGGGTGTACAGCTCGACCGGCCCGAGGTGGGCGATGTCGCGGGACCGGTCCGGATCGTGCGTGAGAACGGGCGGGGGCGGGGGCGGGGCAGCGGTCACGACATCTCCTCGTCAAAAACGTTGACACAGAGCCTGACTCAGGTGCGCGGCTCGACCGTAACAGGGGTGTGCGCAAGATTGTCAACAAAGTAGTTCAAGAGACGAAGGGGTAATATGTCGGATTTGGCGCCGAACGGGCGGCTAAATCGTTGACTAAATTGTTGACAATCCGGTTGGGTGGTCCCGGCGATGAAGCCGTCACTCGAAGAGGAGCCTGCGATGCGCAGACCGTTCCGGGGATCGTCCGTGCTGCTGGCGTCGGCGCTCGTCGCCGCGCTGGCCCTGAGCGCCTGCGGAGGGTCCGACGGCGAGGAGGCGACGGGTGAGGGCGGTACCACCTCGGTGACCGTCGGTGTCATCCCCATTCTCGACGTCGCGCCCGTCTATCTGGGCATCGAGCAGGGCTTCTTCAAGGAGCAGGGGCTGGAGCTGAAGCTCGAGACCGCCCAGGGCGGAGCCGCGATCGTGCCCGGGGTGATGAGCGGGCAGTACCAGTTCGGGTTCAGCAACACCACCAGCCTGCTGGTCGCCGCCTCACAGGGGCTGCCACTGAAAGCGGTCGCGGAGGGCGTGGCCTCGACCGGTGAGCAGGGTCAGGACTTCGGCGGGATCGTGGTGGCGGCCGACAGCCCGATCAAGACCGCGGCCGACCTGGCGGGCCGGCGGGTGGCCGTGAACACGCTGAAGAACATCAACACGACGACCACCAACAAGGTGGTGCGTGACGCCGGCGGTGACCCCTCGAAGATCGCGTACACCGAGCTGGCCTTCCCCGACATCCCGGCCGCGGTGGCGGGCGGGGACGTCGACGCGGGGCAGGTGGTCGAGCCGTTCCTGACCATCGCGAAGAAGCAGGGCCTGCGCGAGATCGCCTCGAACTTCGCCCAGACCGACCCGGAACTGACCGTCGGGCTGTACTTCACGTCGCAGCAGTACCTCGGCGAGCACGGTGACACGGTGCAGAAGTTCACCACCGCCATGCAGAAGTCGCTGAAGTACGCGAACGACAACCCGGACGCGGCCCGCGAGGTGCTCTCCAGCTACACCAAGATCGAGCCGGACATCCAGGAGGCCGTGACCCTGCCCAGCTGGCCCGACACGATCGACACGAACTCCATCTCGGTGCTGAGCAAGCTGGCCCTCGACGACGGGCTGATCACGAGCGAGCCCGACCTGACGAGACTGCTCCCGTGAGAAGGGACCTCCCGCTGGGGCTCCTCGGGCTGGCGATCACCCTCGCGGTCTTCGAGGTCCTGCCCCGCAGTGGTCTGGTCGACGCCGCCTACCTGCCGCCGGCCAGTGAGATGCTGCGTGAGCTGGGAACTGTCGCGGGTGAGGGGGAGTTCTGGGAGGCGACCGGGCAGACGCTGCGGGGGTGGGTCCTCGGGCTGCTGATCGCCGGCGCGGTCGGGGTGTCGGCCGGGATCGTCATCGGCGGCGTTCCCCTGTTCCGGGAGTTCACCGCGTCCACCATCGAGTTCCTGCGCCCGATCCCCTCGGTGGCGCTGATCCCGCTGGTGGTGCTGATCTACGGCAGCAGGCCGCAGTCGGCGCTGATCCTCGTGGTCTACGCCGCGACCTGGCCGGTGCTCGTGCAGGTGCTCTACGGGGTGGCCGACGTCGACCCGGTGGCCCGCGACACGGCCCGCTCGTACCGGTTCTCGCGGCTGGCCACCGCCCGGACGGTGGTCTGGCCGACGGCACTTCCCTACGTGCTCACCGGTTTCCGGCTGGCGGCGGCGGTCGCGCTGATCCTCGAGATCACCGCCGAGCTCGTCGTCGGGGTGCCGGGGCTGGGGCGCTCGATCGGGGTCGCGCAGTCGTCGGGAGCGGTGCCGCGCACCTATGCCCTGGTCATCGTGGTCGGTGTGATCGGGCTGCTGGTCAATGTCCTGGCCCGGGCCCTGGAGCGCCGCCTGCTGCACTGGCACCCGTCGGTGCGGCGAGAGGCGGTGGCGTAGGTGCTGGCGAACTCCGGACGCCGGGTGGCCGCGGCGCTCCTGGTGCCTTCGGTGCTGGTCGGGTTGTGGTGGGTGCTCACGGCCGGGAGCACGAACTTCTTCTGGCCGCCGCTGTCCACGGTGCTGAGGGCGTTCCCGGACACCTGGTTCGGCGAGCGCATCGGCACCGACGTGCTGCCGAGCGTGGCCCGGCTCACGGCCGGCTACCTGGCCGCCGTGGTGCTCGGGGTGGCCGCCGGGGTCGCGATCGGTCGCATCAAGACCCTGCGAGCGCTGACCGAACCGACGCTGGAGTTCTTCCGGGCGATCCCGCCGCCGGTGCTGGTGCCGGTGATCGCGCTGTTCGCGGGCTACACCGGTGACCTCTCGAAGATCATCACGATCGCGCTCGGGTGCCTGTGGCCGGTGCTGCTGAACACGGTCGAGGGGGTGCGGGCGGTCGACGAGGTGCTGCTGGACACCGCGCGCAGCTACCGTTTTCGCCGCCGGAGCCGGCTGCGGCACGTGATCCTGCCGGCCGCGAGCCCGCAGATCGCGGCCGGGGCCCGGCAGGCACTGTCGATCGCGGTCATCCTCATGGTGATCAGTGAGCTGTTCGGGGCCAGCCACGGTCTGGGCGCGTCGGTCGTGCAGTTCCAGCGCGGGTTCGCCGTCCCGCAGATGTGGACGGGCATCATCGTGCTCGGTCTGCTCGGGGTGGCGCTGTCCGTGATCTTCCGCATCGTCGAACACCGCGCGCTGGGCTGGTACCGGGGCCAGCGCCAGGCAGACCGGGGACTGTGATGAAAGCGCTTGAGGTGCAGGGACTCGCCAAGACCTACGAGGGTCACGGGCGCACCGTCGAGGCGATCCGCGAGCTGACCTTCGACGTCGCGCGGGGTGAGCTGGTCACGGTGGTGGGCCCCTCGGGGGCCGGGAAAACCACCCTGCTGAGGTGCATCTCGGGTTTGCTGCGGCCGTCGGCGGGGGAGGTGCGGCTCAACGGCTCACCGGTGACGGAACCGCCCGAGGGCATGGCGGTGGTGTTCCAGGAGTACGGCCGCAGCCTGTTCCCGTGGATGACGGTGCGGCAGAACGTGGAACGCCCGTTGGTCGAGAAGGGTCTGCCGAAGGCCCAGCGGCGGTCGGTGGCCCAGGAGGCACTGGCCTCGGTCGGGCTGCTCGACAGTCACGACGCGCACCCCTGGCAGCTGTCGGGCGGCATGCAGCAGCGCGTGGCGATCGCCCGGGCGATCGCCTACGCGCCGACGGTGCTGGTGATGGACGAGCCGTTCGCCGCCGTCGACGCCCAGACCCGCGCCGAGCTGGAAGACCTGGTGCGGCGCCTGTGGCGGAACCTGGGCGTCACGATCGTCTTCGTCACGCACGACATCGACGAGGCGGTCTACCTGGGGGAGCGGGTGCTGGTGCTGTCGAACCGGCCGACCGTGATCCTCGAGGACGTCACGGTCGACCTGCCCGCGGGGCGCGACCAGCTCACCACCCGGTCGGACGCCCGGTTCGCCGGGCTCCGGGCGCACGTGTACCGGCTGATCCAGCAGGCGAAGGAGGGGGCCCGGGAGGTCAGCTCCCGTTCCGCAGGTCCTCCAGCCGCACGTCCGTGAACTTCACGTCCTCGAAGGTCACCGCGCACCCGTCGCCGGTGGGCGACTGGGCCTCGAACCCGACCCGCAGTGGCTCGTCCGAGCCGGGAACGGTGAAGTACCGGATGAGCCGCCAGGTCTCGCCGTCGAGGGACGCGTGGTAGGCGAACGTGTCGTCGATGCGGGAGACCCGCAGCCAGACCGTCTCCTGCTCGACGACGAAGGCGTTGGAGTCGTCGGCCACGCCGCGGCAGACCACCGAGACCACCATCGGCTCCCTGGCCGGGGAGTACTCGAAGCACAGCTTGGCCCAGTGCTTCTCGTCGAACCAGAGCAGCAGCACGCCCGCGTCGAAGGTGGCGGTGAAGTCCACGCCGACGCGGGCGATGAGCTGGAAGTCGCCGTCCGGGGCGACGGTGAGCAGGGTGGCCGCGTTGGCGGTGGGCGCGACCGTGCCGGACGGGTCGACGAAGATGTCGGACTTCGGGTGGGCGGTGGTCGACAGCGACCCGCCGCCCGGCTCGAGTTTCCAGTCCGAGCCGGGCGAGGGGACGAGCTGCAGCGCCTTGCCGGGGACGTCGGGGGGAGTCGTCATGACACCCATCCTTCCAAATCCCGGGCCCGCGTTCTCAGTCGAGCTGCTCCTCGTCGATGAAGCGCGTGATCACGTTCTTGGTGATCCGGGAGACGGCCGGGTCCTTGCCCAGCGACCCGCACCACGAGCTGGCGCCGGCCGTGAACACCGCCCCGTCGGAGGTGGTCACCCGGTAGGTCATGTCGGCGCGCACCGACGGGTCGTTGACCTGCGAGAGGCCCTCACCGGTGGCCAGCACCAGCACGTCCGGCGAGGAGCCGAGCGCCGGGTCGTAGTGGTCCACGCTGTGCGCGTCGAGCTTGCCGAACGTCTCGTCGGTGACGCCGTCGAGGATGAACGCGGCGCGCTCGTCGTCGGCGTCGGCCAGGCGGCGGTACCAGCCGGCCAGGTCGGGGCGGCGTGAGCCGGAGCCGACGTTGAAGAACTTGTGCGGCGCGCGGCCCAGCGTGCTCCACGACCCGCCGCGCTCACCCGAGTAGGCGGCGAACAGCTCGCCCGGGCGGGCGTCGGCCCGGCGCAGCTCCATCACCCAGGGACGGCGGTAGTCCACCGAGACCCGGCTGGAGAAGCCCTGGGCACCCAGGTACATGAATCGGCCACCGCCGTTCACGTAGTCCTCCACCGCGTCCAGCATCGTGGTGGTGTAGTGCTCGGGACGGCTCGTGGTGGTGGCGGCCGCGTAGTTGCGCAGCGCCTCGGCGCCCTGCTCGTGCAGCGTGTGGTCGGTGACGACCTCGTAGGGGATGCCCTCGGCGTCCAGCCACGACAGCAGCTGGGTGTCGGAGGCGAGGCGGCCCGAGCCGGTGGAGCGCAGGTGCAGCAGCGGGCGGCGCAGCGACGCGTGGGTCTCGCCGTTGTGGTGCCCGAACTCCGGGTGGTCGTGCAGGTAGAGGTCGGCGTCGGTGATCACCGGCGGGGCCGGCTCGTCCTCGGCGGCCAGGTACGACAGGGTCGGCACGATGACGGCGAGCTTGGCCTCGGGCCACTCCGGCTCGACGAACAGCGGCAGCAGTTCGGTCTCGAAACCGGGCGCGCACAGGCGCACCACGTAGGCACCGCTGCGCACGGTGTCGGCGACCTCGACCGTGAACGAGACCGGCCAGCGGCAGTCGTCCAGGTCGGAGCGGTGGAAGTGCACGGCGGCCCACTGCTCGGGGCGGCCCGCGAACGAGTCCTGCATGCCGTTCCAGCCCGAGGAGGTCACGGCCCAGGTCGGCGCGTTCAGGGTCTGCGCGGCGACCGACGGGACCTCCTCCCAGCCGCCCGACTCCGAGCGCACCAGGCCGGGGATCTCGTGGTCCTTGATGCCCTCGTCGTTCAGGTTGGCCGCGACGTCCCAGATGACGACGGCGGTCTCCTGCTCGCGGGCGGGCATCCGGCGGCGGGCGCCCTTGACCACGTCGGCGGCGCTCAGGCCGGCCTTCAGGGCGACCGGGGTCTCGATCTTGCCGTCGAAGCAGTCGGCCCAGGCCTCACCCTGGGTGCGGGCCGCGAAACGCAGTGGCTGGTCGGACATCACGAGCGGGACCTCGGCGGTGACGGTCTGCGGCATCATCGTGACGCCCGACGTCCAGCCCGAGCGCGGGGCGGGCACGGTGGCGACGGTGAACGTGCCCTTCTCCGCGCCCTCCACCGCGACCATGTACCAGACGCCGTTCACGAGCGGCTTCTTGCCGGTCGTGGTGACCCCACCGGTGGTGAGCTCGGGGCGTCCCTGCTTGTCGATCGCGAACGCCCAGCCGGCGTCCCCGTCCTGGGAGAGCACGACCTGACGGCCGTTGCCGATACCGGTCGGCATGAAGATGGCCGTCAGCACGCAGATGTCGACCGGGAGCAGGCCGGTGACGGCGCACGAGCCCATCACGGTGCGCTGCGGGGTGACCTGGACGTCGCCGAACGAGGCGACGACCTCGGGCGAGCCGAGGGAGACCAGGTCGGCGGTGACCATGACCGGGTGCGTCGACGACAGGTGCACGTCGACGCTGGTGCCCTGCTTCACGCCGAGCCGGTCGGTGTAACCGATGACGCGGGGGAGCTTGGTGTCGGGCTCGGTGGCCATCACCCCGTCGTCGTCCCCCGGGACCCGCGGGCGCAGGCCCAGCGAGGCCAGGCGGCGCAGCAGGATCTCGTGCAGCGCGGCCTCTTCCGTCGGGTAGCGGCGGATGTCGCTGAGGTCGTGCGGGAACCCGCGCAGCACGGCCCGGCGGATCACCTGGTAGCTCTCGCCCGGCTTGAGCGTGAGCACGGCCAGGTCGTCGGTGGTCGGGGCCTGGGCGATCTGCTCGAGCAGGTGACGCAGTGCCGGGTTGGTGACCTCCAGCGGCGACTTGCGGTGTTCCTCGAGCAGGTCCTCGGTGACCAGCGGACGCACGTGTTCCAGGGCGCGGGTGGAGAACAGCCCACCGATCTCTGCGATCCGGTCACCGGGGGTGCGGGGCATGTTCGGCCTTTCTACGGGGGGCGCCACGCTCCGGGGAGCCGGGCTTTCGGGGGAAGGTGTCACGGCGAAGGTGGCACCGGGCTCGCAGACGAAACCGGTGACGGTGGTGCCGTCGTCGAGACGGACCGTGCCGAGGCTGAGGGGGGCCGGGACGCATCCCAGCAGCGGTGAGAGTGCGGCCGAGGGCAGGGCCCAGATCTCGGTGGCGATGCTGGCACCACCCGGGCGCCGCACCAGGCCGGCGCGGTGCAGGACGTACTCCGGCGAGGTCCTCGCCTCCCGCACGAAACGGGCTCCGAGCCGGGTCAGCTCGTGCTCGGCAGCGCCCCCGCGGGTGTGCTCGCCGACCACCGCGATCTCGTGGTGGCCGGGCAGCCAGGGCTGCAGCGGGGCCAGGTCGGGACGCAGGCGGGCGGCCACGTCGAGCAGCACACGGTCGCTGAACGCGGGCCCGACCAGCGTGATCCCGACCGGCAGGTCCGGATCGGTGGACATCGGCAGGGCCACCGCGGCCAGGTCGAGGAGGTCGACGAAGTTCGTGTAGGTGCCCAGCCAGGCGGTGACGCCGGCCGGGTCGTTGGCGGCGTGCTCGTGGGTCGGGTGCCCCGGGGCGGTCGGCGTGACCAGCACGTCGATCTGGTTCCAGAGCGCGCTGACCCGCGACGCCATCGCGCGCTGGGCCTGCAGGTCGCGCAGCAGCGGCACGTCGTAGGGCAGCCGGGCACCGAGCAGTTCGGTGACGTCGACGCGCACGATCTCGAACTGGGCCGGGTCGATGCGCCGCCCGCCGTGCTCGAACGCGGTGCGCCAGGCCGGGGCCATCGGGTCGAGCCCGGCGGCGGTCGGCACGCCGAGGCGCACCCGGGCCGGGGCGGCCAGCGGGGCGTCGGCGGGCCAGGGGCGGCTGCCGGGCACGTCCAGGCAGTGTTTCACCACCACGGCCAGGGCCTGCTCGGCGTGGTCGAGGTCGCGGGCGAACAGCGACATCGACTCGTAGCCGGGCGCGGCCAGTACGGCGCCGGCCGAGGGGATCAGCCCGGCGGTCGGGCGCAGGCCGATGATCCCGTTGAAAGCGGCCGGGACACGGCCCGATCCACCGGCGTCCGTGCCGATCGCGACGTCCGTCAGACCCCGGGCCACGGCCACCGCCCCGCCGGAACCGCCGGCGATGAAGTCCGCGTCGGCGATCGACGACAGGTCGCCGGAGGCGTCCCGGGCACCGGTCGCCAGCTGGCCCATGCTGGTCTTGCCCGCGACGATCGCTCCCGCCGCGCGCAGGGCCGCCACGACCGGGGCGTCCTGCTCCGGGGTGTAGAGGGGACGTCCGGTGGTGGCGCTGGTGAGAAGGCCCGCCACGTCGACGTTGTCCTTCACCGCGACCAGCCAGCCCCGCAGGGGGCCACTGGTCTCGGGCTCGACGGCGTCCCCCTCGGGGAGGGCCGTCCAGACCGGGTTCGCATCGGGCGCGGCCCGCAGCGCCGCGAGCCGGTCCCGCACTGACTCGATGTGTTCCATAGGGGCTGCCGGGCTCCTCGGGATCGGTGGTGAATGCCGCGATTTCCGGTATCGGCACCCACCCCGGGTAAATTAACCGTGAGTAGCTATCGGCGGCGTGTCGTGACGGCGCCTCCCCCGATCGGCCCCTCGACGGGGGTTCCGAACCACCCTCCGCCCCGGTGCTCTCACCCGTCCGTTGCTAGCGTGCGAGGCGTGGATCCGGTGACCGCCCTGCGCCTGGCGACCGAACGGCGTGCCCGGGCGGTGCTGCTGGTCGAGGGGGAGAGCGACCAGGGGGCGGTGGGTGCCACGGCCCGGCGGCTCGGGATCGACCTGGCCCGCGAACGCGTGCTCGTGGTGCCGATGGGCGGGGCCTCCGGCATCGCGAAGTTCCTTCTCGAACTCGCCGGCCTCGGTCGGGCCGGGCTCTACGACGAGGCCGAGATCGGCTACGTGCGGCGCGGGCTGGAACGGGCCGGCCGGTTCCCGCGCTACACCGGATCCCGGCGGGAGCTGTTCGACGACGCCCCGGCCCGGGCCGCACTCGCCGCGGCCGGGTTCCACGCCTGCGTGCGGGATCTGGAGGACGAGCTGATCCGCGCCCTCGGCCCCGCGGCCGTGCTCGACGTGATCGCGGCGGAGGGTGAGCGGGCCCGGTTCGAGACGCTCGCCCAGCAGCCCGACCACCGCGGTGAGCGGGTCGAGGACCAGCTGCGGCGTTTCCTCGGCACCCGGTCCGGCCGCAAGATCCACTACCCGCCGCTCCTGGTCGAGGCCCTCCCCGCGGGAGCCGAACCCCCCTGTCTCACCGGCGTCCTGCGGTCGGCGCTGGCGGCCGCCGGGGCACCGGCCGGTGGGAGTTCGTAGGATCGTCCGTATGAACACGAATGATCCTTTCGCGGGCCTCCCCGAGGTGCCCGGCTTCACGCTGACCAGCGACACCGTGACCGACGGGCAGCCCCTGCCCCCGGCCCAGTACTCCGGCGCCATGGGCGTTCCCGGCGGCACCGACGCCTCGCCCCAGCTGAGCTGGTCGGGCGCGCCCGAGGGCACGAAGAGCTACGTGGTCACGGTCTTCGACCCCGACGCCCCCACCATGTCCGGCTTCTGGCACTGGGCGGTCGCCGACATCCCGGCGTCGGTCACCCACCTGCCCGAGAACGCCGGTGACGCGAGCGCCCCCGCGCTGCCCGAGGGCGCTCTCACCCTGAAGAACGACGCGGGCTTCGCCGGATTCGTGGGCGCGGCCCCGCCGGCCGGGCACGGGCCGCACCGCTACTACGTCACCGTGCACGCGGTCGGCGTGGAGAAACTCGGCGTCCCGGCCGAGGGCTCGCCCGCCTACCTGGGGTTCAACGTCACCGGCAACATCCTGGCGCGCCAGAGCATCGTGGTCACCGGCGAGATCCCGGCGGCCTGAGCCCTTCCCGTCACCGGGACGGCCGGCCACCCGGCCACCCGCCGGCCCGGTTCCGCGGTGCCCCGTCCGGAGGTGCGACCAAAGGATGACGCGACCACGCCGTCCACCATTCCGCCTTCGGACGGACGCCCCGCCCGCCCCCCGCTGACAGGCTCGGGCCATGGACATCGAGCTCCCCATCGACATCGCGCTGCTGGCGCTGATCCTGCTGTTCGGCGGTTACGCCGCCGTGATCGCCGCGGTCGTCGCGCACCAGCGGCAGCACCCGCGTCCGGCCGCGGTCGGGCTCGCCACCCTGGGGCTCGTCCCGGCGAGCTTCTTCGTGGCCATCGCCCTGGTCCACGTGAACTACTTCGCGATGGTCGCGTTCGTCGCGCTCGCCGTCGGCACGGCCTGCTACCGCGTGCTGCGTCCCGACCTCGGGCGCCGGGCGAGGGGCGTCGCGATCGGCGCCGCGCTGGTCACCACGACCGCCTCGCTGCTCGTGTCGTACCTGGCCCCGATGGCGTTCGTGGCCACCGCGTCCACCTATCTGCTCGTGCGCCGACGGATCACGCCGCGCATCGCGCTGATGGCCACGGGCACCGCCTTCGCCGGGATGCTCGTGGTCGCCGGCGCGGTGTTCTACGTCGGCGTGAGCACCATGTGAGCTAGCGCCGCACCTGGATCGTGTTCATCGGCGCGGTGTTCGGGGCGGTTCCCGAGCGCCTCTGCGGGGGAGTGCGCGGCTTGCTCACCACGATCGCCGACGACGACACCGGCGCGGGCCGGGCGTAGAACCAGCCCTGCCCCACGTCACACCCGATGCTGCGCACCTGCTGGTCCTGCTCCGCCGTCTCCACGCCCTCGGCCGTCACCAGCAGGTCGATGCTGTGGGCGAGGTCGACCAGCGTCGCCAGGATGCGCTGGTCGGTCGGGTTCCAGGCGCGTCCGGCCCGGGTGCTCTCCAGGAACGCCCCGGCCAGCTTCAGCTCGTGCCACGGCAGCCGCCGCAGCGCCGCGAGATTGCTGTACCCGGTGCCGAAGTCGTCCATCACCAGCCGCACGCCCAGCCCGGTCAGCTGGTCCAGCACCGCCACCGGCTCCGGGTCGTCGAGGTTCATCACGACGCTCTCGGTGATCTCCACCCGCAGCGCCGACGGGTCGATCTGGGCCAGGTCGAGCGCTCGCCGGATGTCGTCCACGAACTGCGGCGAGTACAGCTGCCGCACACTGACATTGATGTTCACCGCGGGCCAGGCACTGACCGCCATGTCCTCGCAGGCCCGGTCGAGCACCCACCGCCCGATCGGCAGGATCGCGGCGTTCTCCTCGGCGATCCGGATGAACATGTCGGGGGACAGCGAGCCCATCGTCGGGTGGTTCCAGCGCAGCAGCGCCTCGACACTGTGCACGGCCCCGGAGTCCAGGCGCACCAGCGGCTGGTAGACCAGCGCCAGCTCACCCCGCTCCACCAGGCCCGGAAGCTGCATCGCGACCTGGAACTTCGTCAGCTGACCGGCCCGCCGCTTCGGGTCGTGCTCCACCACGCGGCCCTTGCCGGCCTCCTTCGCGGCGTGCAGCGCGAGGTCGGCGGCCTGCATGATCTCGGCCGAGTTGGCGCCCGTGCTGGGCAGTTCCACCACCCCGATGCTGGCCCCGACCTGCACCGGCAGCTGGCCCGTCACCTTCAGCGGCTGCTTCAGCGCCGCCAGCAGCTCCTCGGCCACCGTCATCGGCTGCTTGTCCTCCAGGCTCCCGGACAGCAGGGCCACGAACTCGTCGCCCGCGAGCCGCGCGATCAGCGCCCCGGACTGCCGGGAGGCCTCGGCCAGCCGTTCCGCCACCGCGATCAGCACCCGGTCACCCACGATGTGCCCGCGCGAGTCGTTGACGAACTTGAACCCGTCCAGGTCGATGAACAGCACCGCGACCCGCTCGTCGGGACCCGGGTCGGCCACCGCCCGGTCGAGGCGCCGCAGGAACAGCACCCGGTTGGGCAGCCCGGTCAGCGGGTCGTGCGTGGCCTCGTGCTGCAGCCGCTCGGCCAGCGTGTGCCGCTCGGTGATGTCCTCGACCACGGCCACCTGGAACGCGGGCGCGCCGTCGGGGTCCCGGATCAGGCTGACGCTGAGGTTCGTCCACGCCACCTCGCCGTCCTTGCGGACGTACTGCTTCTCCATCCGGTACTCGTCACGCCGCCCGGCCACCAGGTCGGCGTACTGCGACCAGACGTCCTCACCGTCCTGCGGGTGCGTGAACTGCTCGATCCGCATCCCGCGCATGTCCTCGAGCGAGAACCCGAGCATGCGCTGCAGCGACGCGTTGGCCTCGAGGATGTTGCCCTCGGTGTCCCCGATCGCGATGCCCACCGGCGCCTGGTTCACCAGACGCCGCCACCGTGCCTCGGACTCGCTCAGCGCCCGGGCCACCTCGTCGCGCGCGGCCGACGAGGCCCGGTGGATCGCCTCCTGCTGCGTCAGCAACCGCTGCTGCACCGCCGACGCGTGCCCGGCCGCCAGCCCGCCCTGCATCAGCACGAGCTGGCGCTCGCGGTACACGTCGCCCACGTCGGGGGCGTACCGGGCCAGCACCATGACCGCCTGCCCGACCGCCTTCGGCGCGGTGAAGTGGGCGTCGGCCAGCAGCCGGCCCAGACGGCGGCCGGACTTCTCCGCGTCCGCCGTCGGGGTCAGGCCGGCCAGCGTCACCATGGCCAGACGCTCGGCCAGGTGGGCGAAGTCGTGCCCGGCCAGCGGGTCCCCGGACTCGCGCAGGGCGGACTCCCAGTCGGCACTGAGTCGCTTCTGGGTCATCGGCCCACCGTCCGGCGTGAGGTCACGGGCTCGCCGTCACGGCTTGCGGCCCACTCCGGCCCAGCCCGGGAAGCGCTCGGCGTCCTCGAGCGGGGCGTCGGGCTCGGGGCGCCAGCGGGCCAGCAGCTCGACCCCGGGCTCGACGAGTTCGTAGCCGTCGAAGAACTCGGCCACCTCCTCGCGCCCGCGGAACCGCATCTGGCTGGTCGCGTTCCGGTACAGCTCCTTGAAGCCCTCGGTCTGCTCGGTCGGGTGCAGCTCGTGCGTGGCGTGGCTGATCATCAGGTAGCTGCCGGGCGCGCTCCAGTCGCGGTACGCCGCGATCAGCCCGGCCGGCTCGGCCTCGTCCGGCACGAAGTGCAGCAGCGCGTTGAGCAGCACCGCCGTCGGCTGCGACCGGTCCAGCAGGCCCAGTTCCTCGACCTCGGTGAGCAGCTCGGCCGGCTGCGTGAAGTCACCGGCCAGCGCGGCCGCGCCGGCATTGCCCTCGAGCAGCTGCTTGCTGTGCGCCACCGCGACCGGGTCGGTGTCGACGTAGACGATCCGCGCGTCCGGGGCCTGCTCCTGCGCCACCTCGTGCACATTGCCCACGGTCGGGATGCCCGAGCCGATGTCGAGGAACTGGCGCACCCCCTGCTCGACCAGGAAGTGCACGCCCCGCCGTAGGAAGGCCCGGTTGGCGCGCATGATCAGCGGCAGGTCGGGCCACCCCGAGATGGCCTTCTCGGCCATCTCCCGGTCCGGCCCGAAGTTGTGGAAGCCACCGAGGTAGTAGTCGTACATCCGGGAGACACTGGGGCGGGTCAGGTCGATGTCCTCGCCCACCCACTGCGGATTGGTCACGTGAGTCACCCGTCAGCCAGGCGCCCGAACACCGGGTCCCGCGAGCAGTCCGGTCCCGAACGCAACCGAAGCGCATTCCGTACCGGACAGTAGCAGAACTGGGTCAAAACGCGGTTAACAGATCAATCGGACTCCAGGGCGCTGATGACCGGCCCCATGAGCTCGTTCAGCTCCCGCGCGAGCACCGACACCGCCCGGGTCGCGAGCGCGGCCAGCTCCGGGCCCGCCTCCTCCGGGGCGGGCGGCAGGTCGGTCAGCGGCACCGGAGCGTCGATCAGCAGCAGGGGACGCACGAACGGGAACCTCGACAGCTCCTCCGGCGACGGCTCCAGGTACTGCCCCATCACCACCGGCCAGCCCTTCCAGCCCCGGTCCCGGCCCCACACCTGGGTTTTCGCCAGCGGTTCGGGCGGCGGGGCGATTAGCTGGATGCGGGCGGTGAGCGATCCGTCCCAGGGGTTGCGCTCGCAGACCGCGCTGATCACGCGACGGTGCAGCCGCACGTAGCCGGGGTCGAGGTAGGGCAGGGTCGCCAGGCGCCAGGCCGTGCAGGCGAAGCCGACGGGGGAGATGTCGCCGTAGGTCTCGGTGAACACGGTCTGCAGGGCGCGCACGTGGGTGGCGTAGCGGTCGCCGTGCTCGCGGTCGTACTGCTGATCGATCCACGCGAAGCTCGGGGTCGGCATGAGCTCAGAGAGTAGTGCGCCGGCTACGGGTGTCCAGTGTTTTCGTGCTTGAGGACGTTTCGGTCGCCGGGTCCTCGCGGCCCACCGGCGGTGCGGGTGGATCGGGTCGGCCGGATGAGCTGCGGCAACGCCGTCCCTCGGCGTGTCCGCCCACCCGGAGTCCCCTCGAGGGCCGGGTGCAGCCGCGTCGCTGACCGGAACCGGCACTGAATCCGCAGCCCATCCGCCTCAGCAGCCTCGCCGAAAGACGTCGCGCGGTATAGCGTCTGGAAGTGGTGGAGCACGGGCGGCCCGGGATCCTGGGGAGTGAAGACGTCTGCCTACACGGAGATCCATGACGGGGTAACGGCCCTGGCTGCCGATCTCGGCGTGGCCGCGGCGAGTCTGCGGCGTCGCCGGCGGCGAGCGCGGGAGCTGGCCGAGGAGATGAGCGACGCCGGCTGGGACGGCATCGCCGCCCAGACCGAACAGGCCGTTGAACTGCTCGCCGCCGCGCACGAGCAGATCCACGACCCGCACCCGCTCGAGGCCCTGCTCCAGGTGCTCGTGCCGGAGCGACCGGACGCCGAGGGGCACGACCCGGCCGCTGAGCACCCGTTCACCCGTGAGCACGAGCCCGCATCCGCGCCCGGGGCAGGAGGCCCACCCGGGCCGGGGCCCGCGCCCGAGCTGCCCGGTGAGGCGTCCGAGGAGCTGGCCGCCGCCGGGGCCGTCACCGAGAGCGCCGCCGCCCACGTCGACGAGGCCGCCATGGTCTTCGGCGCGGCCGGCCTCGACACGTTCTCCGCCGGGCTGCAGGATCTCCGCGACGATCTGGCCGCCATCGCCGAGCGCTTGGCCCAGCTGCGCGACACGGTGGAGGCGTCTCTCGCCGAGGCGCCCCGGAAGCCGCACGAGACGTGAGAGGCGACCACGACGTCCGTCATCGATGCCCTGCAACAGCGGTGGCCGTGCCGATCACGTGATCGGCACGGCCACCGGAGCGGCAAGAACAGTCAGCGGCGCAGGGCCTTGCGCGCCAGGTAGTTGCCGAGGAACTGCCCGGCCTGCACCAGGATGATCATCGCCGCCACGCTGATGTAGACCACCGGCCAGTTGTACCGCTGCGAGCCGTAGGTGATGGCGAAGTCACCGATGCCGCCACCGCCGAACAGGCCGGCCTGGGCGGACATGTCGACGACCGCCACGAAGATGAACGTGTACCCGAGGATGAGCGGGCCGAGGGCCTCGGGCACGAGCACCGTGAGCAGGATGCCGATCGGCCGGGCCCCGGCCGCGCGGGCGGCCTCGATCACGCCCGGGTTCACCGTGAGCAGGTTCTGCTCGACGATCCGGCTCACCGCGAACGCGGCCGACAGCGACAGCGCGAACGTGACCGCGTCGGTGCCGATCGTGGTGCCGATGGTGTTCAGCATCAGCGGCTGGATCGCCACCAGGAAGATCACGAACGGGATCGGCCGCACGATGTTCACCAGCACGTTGAGCAGGATGAACACCGGGCGGCTGGACATCAGGTTGCCCGGGCGGGTGGCGTAGAGCACCAGCCCCAGCAGCAGGCCGATCAGGCCGCCGACCACCACCGAGATCGACACGATGAAGAAGGTCTGCCCGATGGCGGTCTGGAAGACCTCCCAGTCGAAGTCCTTCATGCGACGTGCTCCTCGAGGTCGAACTCGTCCGCCCGCAGGGCCGTCAGCACGTGGTCGACGGCCCCGTCGTCACCGGTCAGGGCGTAGGTCAGGCTGCCCACCGGCCGGTCCTGCAGTTCGCTGATCCCGCCGAACACGATCTCCGCGGTCACGTCCCGCTTGAGAAAGGCCTGGCTGAGCGTGGTCTGGAAACCGGGCCGGTCCTGCACCCGCACCGTCACCAGCCGCCCGTCGTGCGCCGACCGCAGCCGCTGCAGGGTCGTGGCCGAGGGCCGGTCGCGCAGCGTGCTGCTGACGAACCGGGTGGCCTCCGGTGTCTGCGGCGTCGCGAAGATGTCGTAGACGCTGCCGCTCTCCACGACCTGCCCGGAGTCGATCACCGCCACCCGGTCGGCGATCGACCGGATGACGTCCATCTCGTGGGTGATGATGACGATCGTGATCCCCAGCTCGCGGTTCACCTGCTTGAGCAGGTTCAGCACGTCCTGGGTGGTCTCCGGGTCGAGCGCGCTGGTGGCCTCGTCGGCCAGCAGCAGCGACGGGTCGGTGGCCAGGGCCCGCGCGATGCCGACCCGCTGCTGCTGACCACCCGACAACTGCTCCGGGTGGTCGTTGGCGCGCTGCAGCAGGCCGACGAAGTCGAGCAGCCGGGCGACCTTCCTGTCCCGCTCGGGCTGCTTGACCCCGGCCACCTTGAGCGGGAAGGCCACGTTGCCGGCGACCGTGCGCGAGCGGAACAGGTTGAACTGCTGGAACACCATGCCGATGTCCCGCCGCACCTCCCGCAGCCGGCCCTCGCTGAGCCCGCTGATCTCGCGGTCGCCGACCTGGAGACGGCCGGACGTGACCGGCTCCAGGCCGTTGATCAGGCGCACCAGCGTGCTCTTGCCCGCGCCCGAGGAGCCGATGATGCCGAAGATCTCACCGCGGCGGATCTCCAGGTCGATCCCCTTCAGCACCTGGTGCGGGGGATCTCTGCGGGTCCGGCCGGGAAAGTTCTTGGTCACACCCTCGAACCGGACGTGTACGTCACTGGGCGGCACGCGCCTGTTCCTCCACCTTCGCCAGCTCGGCCTGCAGGTCGGCGGCCGGGGTGGTGCGGAAGATGGCCGTGCCGCCGTTGGCCTCCTGCACACCCTCCTCGACGCTCTTGTCGTGGTAGAGCTCCGCGAGCTTGAGGTAGGTCGCGTTGTCCTTGTCCTCGGCGCGGGCCACGAAGATGTTGACGTACGGCGCGGCGCTGTCGCTGGACGGGTCGTCCTGGTAGATGGCCTCTTCGGTCTTCAGGCCGGCGTCGGTGGCGAAGTTCTTGTTCACGATGGACGCGTCGACCGAGCCGCTCTTGACGGCGCCGGCGGTCTGGGAGGCGTCGAGAGGGGTGACCTCGACCTTGGCGCTCTCGATGTCGTCGGTGCTGGAGAAGGCGCCGCCACCGTCTTTCAGCGTGACCAGACCGGCGGCCTGGAGCACGAGCAGACCGCGGGCCTCGTTGATCGTGTCGTTCGGGATGGCGATCTTGGCCTTGGCCGGGATCTCCTCGACCGTCTTGTACTTGGTGGAGTACAGCGGCAGCGGGTAGACGGCCGTGGCGCCGATCGGCTGGAGCGTGTCGTTGCTCGTGACGTTGTAGTCGGCGAGGTACTGGATGTGCTGGAACTGGTTCAGATCGGTCTGCTTCTGCTTCAGCGCCGGGTTCGGCTGGCTGTAGTCACCGAAGTTGACCAGCTTGACGTCGACGTTCAGTTCCTTCTTGGCCAGGTCCTGGTACGTCTTCCAGTAGGCCTGCGAGGCGTCGGCCACCCCGATGCTCACGGTCTGGGCGGGTGCGGCGCCGGCGGGGGTGCTCTCGTCGTCGTCACCGCCCGAGGTGAGGGCGTAGGTCACACCGGCGATCGCGACGACGACCACGGCGGCCCCGGCGATGATCGCGGTGCGCGCGTTGTTGCGGGGCTTGGCCGGGAGCTGGGGTTCGGACTCGGAGCTCGGGGTGTTCTGTGGGCCGATCTCAGACACGTTGATTCCTCGGGGTTTTCGGGCTCGGATGTGAAGGCGGACGGCATCGCCCAGCCGGACAGGAGGGAGCGAGGGGGTTACGGAAGTGCACGGAGGCGTGACGAAACGGGGGACGTCAGGCCTCGACGTGGGCTCAGGAGTGCGAAATCAGCTGCGACAGAGCGAGCTTGCGACCCAGACATAGTCGACCGCACGGCGACTGGTAAGCAGGGCGCTGGACACCCCAGGAGGTTAACAGAAGATTTCGTACCTCCATGTCACGCTGTGGTGACAGTCCCAATCGGGCATCGTGGCAATCCCCTTCGTGGCCGCCTCGCTTCCTGAGTATTGTCTATCAATCTAGTCTAAAATGTGGACGAACGCACGCGAGAGAGCCACGTCACAGGGCCCCGGCCCTAGGGTTGCCCGCATGAGCACCCCGCGCATGCGCCTGAACGGCTTGCGGCAGAACACGGTTGGGCACACGGCGATGGGTCTGTGGCGTCATCCGGACTCCCGGGCCCACGAGTACCGCACCATTCGCCACTGGGTCGAGACCGCCCAGATCCTCGAACGGGGCGGATTCGACGCCCTGTTCATCGCGGACGCCCTCGGTCCGCTGGAGGTGTACCAGGGTTCGGTCGCCGCGGCCCTGCGTGACGGCATCCAGACCCCCACCGGCAACCCGCTCCTGGTGATCCCGGCGATGGCCGCGGTCACGAGGCGGCTCGGGTTCGCCGTCACCGTGTCCACCACCTACGAGCAGCCCTACGCCCTGGCCCGCACGATGACCACGCTCGATCACCTCACCGAAGGACGCATCGGGTGGAACGTGGTCACCTCGGCCCTCGACTCGGCCGCCCGCAACCTCGGCCTGGACCGGCAGATCCCCCACGACGAGCGCTATCTCATCGCCGACGAGTTCATGGACGTGACCTACAAGCTGTGGGAGGGGAGCTGGGAGGACGGCGCGGTGGTGCGTGACGCCGAGGCCGGCGTGTTCGCCGACCCGGCGAAGGTGCACGCGATCGAGCACCGCGGGACGTACTTCAGCGTGCCCGGTATCGCCCTGTCCGAGCCGTCCGTGCAGCGCACCCCGGTGATCTTCCAGGCCGGGAGCTCGTCCTCGGGAAGCTCTTTCGCGGGCCGGCACGCCGAGGGGGTGTTCGTGAGCACCTACAAGGCGGAGATGGCCTGTGACCTGTCGCGCCGGTTCCGGGCCCAGGCCGCCGCACACGGGCGGGACCCGCAGGAACTGAAGATCTTCGCCATCGCCACGGTGGTGACCGGCGCCACCGACGAGGCCGCGCAGGACCGGCTGAAGGACCTGCAGAGCTACACCTCGCTGGAGGGCAGCCTGGCCCGCTGGAGCGCGCTGCTGGACATCGACCTGGCCGGCCTCGACCCCGACAAGCCGTTGCGGCACGCCGAGACCGAGGGGATCCGGGGCCTGGTCGATGTTTTCACCACCATGGACCCCGATCGCGAATGGACGCCGCGGTCACTCGCGCAGTTCGTGGGCGTGGGTGGTGGCGGGCCGGTGTTCGTGGGCTCTCCCGCCCGGGTGGCCGACGAGATGGAGCAGTGGATGGAGATCGCGGAGATCGACGGGTTCAACCTCGCCGACCCGATCGCCCCGGCCGGGCACCGTGAGTTCGTCGACCTGGTGGTGCCGGAACTGCGCCGCCGGGGACGGGTCTGGAACGAGTACGAGGGTGAGACGTTGCGGGAGTACTTCCGGGGCGCGGGGCTGACGCGGGTGGCGGACACGCATCCGGCTGCGGCCCATCGCCGCTGAGTCAAGGGCTCAGCCGGTCTGCAGGGGCAGGTCCGGCTGGGCCGACCACTCGGCCAGCGAGCCGTCGTAGAGCCGGATGTCGTCGCGGCCGGCCAGGTACCAGCCGAAGACGTCGACGGTGGCCGAGATCCCGCCGCCGCAGTAGGCCACGACATCGTCGTCCGCGTAGGGCTCCAGGGCCCTCGAACGCACCGACGCGGGGTGCCAGACCAGTGAGGGCCCGTCGACCAGTGAGGTCCAGGGCAGGTTCACGCTGCCGGGGATCCGGCCCGGGCGGCTGTACGAGGTGACGCCCTCCCCCCGGAAAACGCTGGGCGACAGCGCGTTCACGAGCATTTTCGGCGAGGGGTCCCGGACGTCCTCGAGCGTGGCCAGCAGATCGGTGCGAGGTCGCGGGGTGAGAACGGCCGGCGGGAGCACGACCGGCCCCCGCGACAGCGGAAGACCCGCGGCCTTCCAGCCCGGCAGCCCGCCGTCGAGCACCGAGACCGCGTCGTGCCCGAGGTAGTGCAGCAGCCACCACAGCCGGGTCGCCCACATCGGGGTGTTCCGGGCGTAGACCACCACGTGCGCCCCGTCGCCGAGCCCGGTGCGCCCCAGCGCCGCGGCGAGATCCTCCGGCGAGGGCAGGGTGAACGGGCGCGGTGCTCCCGTCACCGACAGGTCCCCACCGATGTCCGCGTACCCGGCTCCCGGAATGTGCTCCTGGGCATGACCCTCGCGCCCGGAACGCACCGTGTAGGGACCACCGCCCACGGGGCGGTCGAGGAATCCGGTGGCGTCGACCACGCGCAGGCGTGGGTCGCCGAGCACGGCGTGCAGTTCCTGCGGGGTGGTGAGCGGGGGCAGCAGCGGGGTGGTGGTCACGATGCTCGGGAGGGCCTTTCGGACGTGCTTGCGGACGTGGGGGTCGTGAGGTCGAGCCGGGGGAGCAGCAGTTCGGTCAGGGCCCCGACCTGGGCCGGGACGTCGGTGCTGAGCGGCTCGATCGCCAGGTGCGTGGCCCCGGCCTCGGCGAGCCGGCCGATCAGGTCGGCCGCGGCCTCGGGGGAGCCGACGGCCGCGATGTCGTCCAGGTCGTCCACACTCACCCCGCGCGGTGCCGTCTGGAACCAGCGCTCCCGCGCGTCCGCGAGCACCTGGTTCTGATCGAGACCGACGTTGGTGTTGAGGAAGACGCAGACCTCGAACGGCCCGGGGCCCAGCTCGTGCAGCCGCTCGACGCGCTGGCGCAGGAGCTCGGGGGTGACGTTGAAGGTCATCCAGCCGGTGCCCAGCCGCGCGACCCGCCCCAGCAGGCGATCGACCGTGGCCCGGCCGGCCCGTGGTGAGGGATTGGCCGCGATCCAGGTGGGCAGCGGTCGCTGCACGAAACCGGCTCCCAGATCGAGGTTCTCGACCTGCGTGAACGGGCCGTGGAAGGACGTCGCGCCGGTGCTGACCGCCCGGAGGAACGTCACCGACTCCTCGAACCGGGCGACCTTCTCGGCGTAGTCCATGCCGAACGTCCGCAACTCGTTCTCGACGGCCGTGCCGGTGCCGTTGCCCGGGCAGGCCGCGAGCAGCATGCGCCCGTGCGAGAGCTGGTCGAGGTCGGCCCACTGCCGGGCCACCGTGACCGGGTGCCGGAAGCCGAGCGAGGCCAGGCAGCCGATGCCCAGGCGGGCCCGGCGGGTGCGGGCGGCGAGCGCGGCCAGCAGCACGCCGGAGTCGAGGAACGGCAGGGCCATGATCGAGTCGGCGGTCCACAGTGTGTTCCAGCCCGGCTGCGCGTCGGCGTACTCGGCGAGCCGGAGGATCGTGTCGTAGCCGTAACTCCTGGGCCGGTGCCGGACCGGGAGCACGAGACCGGTGGTGCAGGAGCCCATTACGCCTCGCTGCCGAACCGGTGCAGGCGGACCTCGCGGGCCCGGGTCAGGTGGGCGGTCATCGCGTCGCGGGCGTCGGACGGACGCCGCTCCCGCACCGCGGACAGGATCGCCTCGTGCTCGGTGCGGGTCTGTTCCAGGTCGTGCGGGGTCTCCTGGGTGCCGCGGTCGTAGATGCGCAGCTGGGCGGTGAGCCGGTGCAGCAGTTCCTCGATCGTGCGGTTGTGCGAGGCCCGCCAGATCGTCGCGTGCCACGAGGAGTGAGCGCTGCGCTCGGCCTCGCCGCTCAGTACCTGGGCGTGCAGGTGCTGCAGGCGGGCCAGGTCGAGCTCGGAGCGGCGCTCGGCCGCACTGGCCGCGGCCTGCCCCTCGAGCACGATGCGCGCCTCGTAGACCTCGAGGACGTCCTCCGCCGTACCCGCGCGCACGCGGTGCCCGCGCCCGGTCTTCTCGACCAGGCCCTCGTGCTCGAGCCGGGCCAGGGCCTCCCGGACCGGGGTGCGCGAGACCCGGTAGCGCTCGGCCAGCGGCAGCTCCTGCAGCAGGGCGGTCGCGCCGAACTCACCGGCCAGGATGTCCGACCGCATCAGCTCGAACAGGGTGCCGGGGGTGCTGTCGGATTCCGGCCTGCTCGTGCGTTGGGTCATGCTCACTCCCGGGGCGGCGTCCAGTGTCGGCGTGAGCATACCTGTGTATACACAGGCATGCGCGGGCGTTGACATTCTGCACCAGGCTGATCCAGTATTCAGGCTCCTCCCTCGAGAACCCCTCACCTGTAACGGACTCCTGATGCCCCGATCTCTGACGCGCCGCACCGCCCTGCTGGCCGGAATCTCCGCGACCCTGCTGGCCGCGTCCGCCTGTGGTTCGTCCTCCAGCGGTTCTGGGGCATCGGGCTCCGGGCTCACCGAAGTGACCGTGGCCCTCGACTGGACGCCCAACACCAACCACACCGGGGTGTTCGCGGCCGACCAGCTCGGCTACTACGAGAAGCAGGGCATCAAGCTCAAGGTCGTCCCGTACTCGTCCACCTCGCCGGAGACGCTGGTCGCCCACGCCAAGGCCGACTTCGGCTTCTCGTACCAGGCCGGTGTGACCTACGCCCGGGCCGCCGGGCAGGACGTGGTCGCGGTGTACGCGCCGAACAAGAAGGGCACCTACGCGATCTCGGTGAGCGCCGACCGTGACGACATCAAGAGCCCGAAGGACCTCGACGGCAAGACCTACGCCGGGTTCGGCTCGCCCGACGAGGGCCCGCTTCTGAAGTACGTGATCCAGCACGACGGCGGCCGGGGCGACTTCAAGAGCATCGCGCTGGACACGTCCGCCTACCAGGCCGTGTACAGCGGCAAGGCGGACTTCACCATCCCGGTCATCACCTGGGAGGGCGTCGAGGCGCAGGAGAAGGGCGAGCCGCTGAAGAGCTTCGCGCCCACCGACTACGGCTTCCCCGACCAGTACTCGGTGCTGCTGGCCGCGAGTTCCTCCTACCTGGAGGGCAACCCGGACATCGCGAAGAAGTTCCTCGCGGCCACCGCGCAGGGCTACAGCTACGCCGCCGAGAAGCCCCAGGAGGCGGCCGACCTGCTGGTCAAGGCGAACGCGGCCCAGCTGAGCGACGCCACCCTGGTGCGCAGGAGCCAGCAGCTGCTCGCGGACGACGGCTACCTCAACACCGACGCGGGCAAGGTCGGTGCGCAGGACGCCTCGTTCTGGAAGGACTACGGCTCGTTCCTCTACGAGAACGGCCTGCTCGCCGACGCCGACGGCAAGGCCCTGACGGCCGAACCGGACTGGAGCGCCTACTACACCAACGACTACCTCCCGGCCGGTGAGTGAGACATGACGCAGCGCGTCGTTCTGGAGTACCTGCACCCGTGGACGAACTCGGCGGGCTTCTTCGTGGCCAGCCACCAGGGCTGGTTCACCGACGGGGGACTCGACGTCGAGCTCTCCGTCGCCGACCCCTCGCGCGGTGACTCGCTCGCCTATCTCTCTCGCCACGAGGCCGATTTCGCGGTGTTCCCGAGCAACCGGCTGCTGGTGCGGCGCTCGCGGCACCAGCCCCTGAAGGCCGTGGCGTCGATCAACCACCGGGCGATGGAGACGATCCTGACCACCCGGCGCACCGGCATCACCCGGCCGCGCGAGCTGGAGGGCCGGCGCCTGGCGCTGAACCCGACGCCGCGGGGCCTGGCGATGGTGCAGCACCTCATCGAGGCCGACGGCGGTGACTTCTCCCGGGTCGAGCTGGTGAACAGCGGCGCCCGCGAGCTGCTGGCCGACGACGTTCAGGCCGGCGAGGTCGACGCCACGTTCGGCAACTACTGGGCGTGGGACGCGTTGCTCGGGCACCTGCCCGTCGAGGAGCGGGTGGTGCTGCCGGTCGACACGATCGGCGCTCCGCCGTACCACAGCTATCTTCTCGGCACCCAGACCTCGACGATCGAGCGCAATCCCGTGCTGGTACGCACGCTCGTGGGCATCGTGGAGCGCGGCTACCGGGCGGCGCGCGACGAACCGGCCCTGGCTCTGGAGGCTTTCGAGCGGTACGTGCCGTACTTCTCACGGGAGCTGCTGAGGACGTCGCTCGACCTGATCACGCCGACCTGGTTTCACGACGGGGCCTGGGGGCACGTGCGGGCCGAGTTGGTGAAGCCCTACGCCGAGTGGCTGGGCTCGTACGGCATCCTGCCGGAGAACTTCGACTGGGAAGCGTCGTACACGAACGAGTTCCTGCCGGTGGGCGTGGGATGAACCGCTTGAGGCCGGGCGTCGTGATCCCGCCGGTTCTGCTCGTGGCCGTCCTGGTGGCGGTGTGGGAGATCTACGCGGGCTCGTTCGGTCCCGGGCCGGACGTGCTGCCCACGCCCTCGCGGGTGCTGGAACAGGGCTGGGCCGACCGTGGGAACCTGCTGCTGAACACCTGGCCGACGCTGCGGGCCACGGTGATCGGGCTGCTGCTGTCGATCCTCGTCGGATTCGCGTTCGCCGTGCTGGTGGACCTTTCCGGGCTGGCGCGGCGCGCCGTGCTGCCGGTGCTGGTGGTCAGCCAGACCCTGCCGCTGGTGGCCCTGGCCCCGCTGGTGATCGTCTGGTTCGGGTTCGGCCAGTTCCCCAAGATCCTGCTCATCGTGTTCGTGAACTTCTTCGCCACCACGCTGAGCTTCGTCGAGGGCTTCCGCTCGGCCGACCCGGACAGCGTGGCCCTGCTGCGCTCGATGGGGGCCTCGCGGTGGCGGGTCTTCCGCACCGTGCGACTGCCCTCGGCCCTGCCGTACTTCATGGCGGGCCTGCGTATCGCGATCACCTATTCGGTGGTCTCGGCCATCTTCGCCGAGTACGCCGGGGCCGAAGCCGGTCTCGGGGTCTACATGCAGTTCGCCAAGAACACGTTCCGCACCGATCTGGTGCTCGCGGCCGTGTTCGTGACCGCGGCGGTGACCCTGACGCTGTTCGCGCTGAGCTTCGTGATCGAGCGGCTGGCCCTGCCCTGGGCCTTCCTGGTGCGGGCGGGGGAGTCGTCGTGAACGCGTTGTCCATCGAGGGTCTCGACGTCACGCTGGGCGATCTGCCGGTGGTGCGCGGGCTCGACCTGTACGCCCGCCCGGGCGAGTTCGTCTCGATCCTGGGCCCGAGCGGCAGCGGCAAGAGCACGACCTTCGGGGTGCTCACGGGTGCGGTCACGCCCGATCGTGGCGACATCCGGATCACGGGGGACGCGCTGCGCACCGGGGATTCCCGGGTCGCCTTCATGCCGCAGAAAGACGCGTTGCTGCCCTGGCGCACCGTGCTCGGGAACGTCACCCTGGGGCTGGAGGTGCGGGGGACGAAGCGCTCGGTGGCCCGGGAGAAGGTCCGGCCGCTGCTGGAGCCGTTCGGGCTGGACGGTTTCGAGAACCGTTACCCGGCGCAGTTGTCCGGCGGGATGCGGCAGCGCGCGGCGCTGCTGCGCACCGTGGCCCAGGAGCAGCCGGTCCTGCTGCTCGACGAGCCGTTCGGCGCGCTCGACGCCCTGACCCGCTCGCAGATGCAGCGCTGGCTCCAGGGGATGTGGGAGAAGTACCGCTGGACGGTGCTTCTCATCACCCACGACGTGCGCGAGGCGCTGTACCTGAGCGACCGGGTGTACGTGTTCAGCCCGCGCCCGGCGCGGGTGGCGGCCGAGGTCGCGGTGGAGTTCGAGCGGCCGCGGCGGCCGGAGCTGATCGGTGACCCGGCGTTCGCGGCGCTGGAGGCGGAACTGCTGAAGCAGCTCATCGGCTAGGGCAAGTCCTGGGCCCTGTCCTGGTCCGCCGGGTAGATCGCGACCTGTTCGCGGTGGCGGGTGGGTTTCTCGATCTCGTCGAGCACCGCCACCGCCAGGTCGGTGTACGAGAGGGCGCTGCCCGCGCGGGGATCGAGCGTGCCGTCGCCGAGCCGGTAGGCACCGGTGACCGGGGCGCTGTCCGACAGCAGGGGCGGCGGCGCCAGGGTCAGCCAGTCGATGTCGCCGGCCTCGTCGCGCAGGGTCTCCAGCCCGGCGGCGTGGGCCCGGGCGAACGGCCGGAGCCGGGGCGGGAACAGTGAGGGGTCGTCGAGCACCGGCCGGCCCCGGTGCGTCAGCGTGGCGAAGAGACCGACCACGACCAGGCGCCCGGTGCCCGTGCGGCGGGCCGCCTCCAGCGCGGCGCGGTGGGCGCGGCGGTAGAACGAGCTGTCGAAGCCCTCGAAGTCGTCGGGGGGAGTGGAGAACGGCGTGATCGCCGTGACCCAGGCCCGGGGTGGCGAGGCCGGGCGCAGGTGCAGGGCGGCCGGGGTGAGACGGGCCGGGACCAGCGCGTTGCCGGCGACCACGCGCACACCGTCGCGGTGCAGGTCGGCCGCCCGGGCCGGGTCGCGCACCACCGCCACCACCCGCACGCCGCGCCGGATCGCCTCGGCCACCACGGCCCGGCCGGCGCGCCCTCCGGCGCCGGTGACCACGACGGGTGAGTCGGGATGGTCGGTCATGGCGGGTTCGCCTCCCTGTCGGTGGAAAGGTCGGGACCCTCAGCCTACATTCTCGACAGGAATGATTGACAATAGGTCGTGACGGGTCGCAGACTGATCGTCATGAACCGAGGCCCGCTGCTGACGAGCATGCGCTGGGTCGACCTGCTGAGGGTCTCCAGTGCCTGTTGTTGAACGTGACGAACGTCTGAAAGCCCTTGCTCCCGTGGACGTATCGGTGATCAGCTCTTCGGCGGAGTGCCCCGGAGCCGCGCAACCGTGACCGTTCCGGCCCCGTGCCACCATCTCGTCACCTGACCGTACGACTTCCTCGCGCCCGCCTCGTCCGCGTCTCCCGGGATCGTGCCCGGGACGCGGGCGTCAGCGGGCGCGAGGCGTTCGCGCGCCGTCCCGCCACCGGAGGGCATCCATGACCCCGAGCCCGGAGCGCCGTCCATGACCGGCCGCCTCCCTCTCGCCCCGCATCTCGTCCTGACCCTGCCCGCGGAGGCCGACCCTCTCGAGGCCACGCTCCGCGCCGGGGCCGCCGGCCTCGCCGCCGTCCTGATCGGCGACGCCCCGCTCCCGGCCCGGCCTCTCGCGCATCCCGGGGCGGCTCCCCGCCCCGGATGGCCGGAACCGTTCACGCTCCTGGCCCGGCTCGCGTCCCTCACCGAGCGGATCGGCCTGATCGGCACCTTCTGCGCCGAGCTCGGCACACCGCTCGAACTGGCGCGCCGGGTGGCCGACATCGACTACCTCAGCGGCGGGCGGGTCGGCTGGCACGTCCCCGCCGTCACCCGGACCTCCCCGGTCCGGGCGCTCGGCGGGACCGAGGTGCCCACCCCGGCCGAGCAGGACCTCCGGCGCGGCGAGGTGGTGGACGAGGTCGTCGACCGCTGGGAACGGCGCACCGCGCTCCGCTCGGCGCAGGGACGGCCCCTGGTGGTGCGTTCCGGGGTTCCGGTCGCGTCGGCGCTGACGTCTGACGTGGTGCTGACCGAGGGCGGGATCGACCGGGCGCGGCGGGCCCGCGCCGCCGGGCGATCGGCGGCCTCCGCCCAGGGGCGGGACCCCGGGTCCGTCGTCGTGCTGCACCGCATCCTCGTCGTGCTCACCTCGACCGAACGCCAGGCCCGCGAGATCAATGACCCGCCGGAGCATCTCGGTGGTCGCCTCCTCGTCGCCGGCACGCCCGGGCAGGTCGCCGCGCGGCTGGGGACCTGGGCGTCCACCGGCGCGGCCGACGGGTTCGACCTGCTGCCCGACCAGCTCGCCCCGTTCCTCGACGACCTGCTGCCCGAGCTGTGCCGCCGGGGACTGGTCGGCGCCGGCACCCCGGGCGCGACGTTGCGGGGCCGTCTCGGTCTGGCCGCCCGGGCCGGTGGGCCGGGCGACCGGGTGCCCACCGCGTCCCTCGTCGGGAGCCGCACCGCATGAGCATCGTCGTCATCCTCGACCTGGCCGTCGGCGACGGCCTCACCCTCGACCACGCCCACGAGGTCGCCGACGCCGCGGCCGGGGCGGGCGTGAGCGCGATCCGGGTGAGCGACGGCCCTCCCGGTGAACTCGCGCTGCTCGACGCCGGGGCGGTGGCCTCCTTCCTGGCCCCGCGGCACCCGGAGCTGAACTGGATCGTCGACGCCCCGACCACCCACAACGCTCCCTGGAACCTGGCCCGGCGCGTCCTCACACTCGATCACGCCACCCACGGCCGGGCCGGGCTCGCCCTGCGCGCGGGCGACGGCGACGAAGCGACCGGCACGCTCGCCGGTGACCTGCCGAAACCCGGTCTGCCGGTGGATGTCGCGAGTGCCTCCCGCCCACACCGCTGGCGGGAGTACGCCCAGGTGCTCACCGGTCTCTGGGACGGCGGCCCGGCGCTCGAGCACGAGGGACGCTTCTACCGGGTCACCGGCGCGCTCGACGGCCCGCCCTCGCCCCAGGGGCGGCCCGTGCTCGTGGCCGACGGTCGCGACCACGTGAACTGGACGGATGCCGCCGAGCTGGCCGATGTTCTCGTGGTGCCCCGGATCGAGCTGGTGGACGGCGGGAACACCCGTCTCGTCGACGCGGTGGTGCGTTCCGGCCGTCGGCGCGACGAGGTGGCCCTGGTCGCGCGGGCCGGCATCGTGCGCGAGAACGGCCGGGCCGTCGCGCCGGAACTGCGGCGCTGGGCTCTCGAGCACGCCCTCGACGGGCTGGAACTGGCCACCACCGGCGGCCGGGACGAGCTGCTCGGGGTGCTGCGGTCGGTCGTCCCCCGGCTGGAACCCCGGCGGGGCCCGACCCTTCGCTCAGCGCTGGGACTGCCCGGCCACCAACGGGTCTGAGCGCAGCAGGGGGAGCAGCTGGTCGCCGATGCGGGCGAGCTCCTCGCGGTACGGGGTGTCGGACAGCACGAAGTGGGTGACGCCCAGCTCGCGGTAGCGGTTCAGGGCGAGGGCGACGTCGGCGGGGGAGCCCACCAGCCAGGTGCTGCCCGCGCCGCCGGCCCCGGCCGTGCCCGGCGCGGTGAACAGGCAGGAGTCGAGCACCTCGCCGCGCTCGGCCAGGTCGAACAGGCGCTTCTGGCCGACCGCGGTCTCCCGGTTGCCGCGCCACCAGGGCTCGGCCTCGGCCCCCCGCAGGGTCTCGACCCGGGCCCGGGCCACGGCCCAGGCCTCCTCGGCGGTGTCGCGCACCACCGTGGTGACGCGCAGGCCGAACTCCAGCTCCGCGTGCCGCCTTTCGACCTCCACGCTGAGACGGCGCAGGCGGGCGATGCGCTCGGCCAGATCGGCCAGCGGCTCACCCCAGAACAGCTGCACGTCGGCCTCGGCCGCCGCGACCCGTTCGGCCGCCGCCGACGCGCCGCCGAAGTACAGCCGGGGCGGGGTGCCGAACGGGCGGGGCTCGACCGTGGAATGATCGACGGTGAAGTACTTCCCGTGATGGGTGACGTCCCGCTCGGTCCAGAGCCGGCGCACCAGGTGCAGGAACTCGCGGGTGCGCTCGTAGCGTTCGGGCGGGGTGGTGACGTCGTCGCCGTAGGCCGCCGGGTCGTCCAGGCCGCTGACGATGTTGACCAGGAGCCGGCCCTGGCTGAGCTGGTCGAGAGTGGCCGCCGCGCAGGCAAACTGGGCGGGCTGCCAGTAACCGGGGCGGATCGCGGCGAGCGGCCGGAACGTGGTGGTGCGCGCGGCCAGGGCGGTGGCCACGGTGAGCGTGTCGGGCCGGCCCCAGCCGGTGCCGATCAGGGCGCCCGAGAAACCGTGATCCTGTGCGGCCCGGGCCAGCGCCGCCGAGTACTCCAGCGAGCCCCAGCCCTGGGTGGTCTCGTCGCCGCGGTGACCGGGCTCGACGGAGTTCGGGATGTACCAGAAAAGTTCGGGGTCCATCGGTCGTCCGATCCTCGGGGGAGAAGCCGGGGTCAGCGTAATCTCGACCATGCCTATAGACAATGGACACTGCGGGCGTGCCGGGGTTAGCCTGGCCGGAGGCTCACGTCCGACATCGTCACCGGGCCGGGCATCCCCGAACGCCGGAAACCCCCTTCCCGACAAGGAGCTCGTGCCGTGACCAACACCCCCCTCGGCGTTCTCGACCTGGTGCACGTCTCCACCGGCTCGAACGCCTCCACGGCGATCGCGAACAGTGTCGACCTGAGCCGGCGGGCCGAGAGCCTCGGCTACGCCCGCTACTGGTTCGCCGAGCACCACCTCAACCCGGGCGTCGCCGGCACCACCCCGTCACTGCTGCTGGCGTTCGCCGCGGCCGCCACCTCGACGATCCGGCTGGGCTCGGGGGCGGTCCAGATGGGCCACCGCACGGCCCTTTCCGCGGTCGAGGAGTTCGGCCTGCTCGACGCCGTGCACCCGGGCCGGTTCGACCTGGGCCTGGGCCGCTCCGGCGGCGTGCCGCGCGAGCCCCGCCAGGTGGTGCCCTCGACCGAGGTGATCGACGGCCGCACCCCGAACGGCCTGGTCATCCCGCCCCGGTTCGACTTCCGCCCGCTGCTGGGGTCGCCGCGGTTCGCCCTGCAGAAGAAGCTCCTGGCCCAGCCGGGTGCGCAGCCGCAGGACTACGACGAGCTGGTCGGTGACGTGCTGGCCCTGATCGCGGGCACGTACACCTCGCCGGAGGGCGAGGAGGCGCACGTCGTTCCCGGTGAGGGCGCGGCGGTGCAGATCTGGGTGCTGGGCTCGAGCGGTGGCGAGAGCGCCGAGATCGCCGGTGAGCGGGGCCTGCGCTTCGGTGCGAACTACCACGTGGCGCCGGCCAGCGTGCTCGAGGCGGTCGACGCCTACCGGGCCGCGTTCAAGCCGTCGGCCGACCTCGAGAGGCCGTACGTCACGGTGTCGGCGGACGTGGTGGTCGCCGACGACGAGTCCACGGCCCGTTCGCACGCGGCCGGGTACGGTGCGTGGGTGCGCAGCATCCGCACGGCCGAGGGCGCGATCCAGTTCCCGACGGCGCGGGAGGCCCGGCCGTTGTCCGACGCCGACCGGGCCCTGGTGCAGGACCGGCTCGACACCCAGTTCGTGGGCACCGCCGCCCAGGTCGCCGACCAGCTGGAACGCCTGCGCGACGCCACCCGGGCCGACGAGCTGCTGATCACCACCATCACCCACGACCACGCCGACCGGGTGCACTCGTTCGAGCTGCTGGCCCAGGAGTGGGCCCGCCGGGCCTGAAACGTGGAGCGGCCTGGTTCCCTAGGGGGCCAGGCCGTTCGCCAGCACCGCCAGCATCCGCTCCGACGACTCCTCCCCGCCGAACTGCTGGACCCAGCCCGCGGCCGCGCACATCGTCACCACGTCACCGCCGGTCAGCCCGGCCCGCACCGCGCCCACCGACTGGGCCCGGGCCAGCAGCCGCCCGGCTGCCGCCTGCATCTGCGTGCACGAGCGGTGCAGGTCGGACGACTCGTCCTTCATCGCGGCCAGCACCTCGCCCGGAAGTCCGCGGTACGCCGCCGATCTCGTGGCCAGCCGGGTCATCCAGAGGTTCAGCGCCTCTCCCGGGTCGTCGTTCGTCATCAGTTCGTCGGCGTGGTCGCGCAGACCGTCGATCCCGGCCGCCAGCACCGCCTCGAGCAGGGCCGTGCGGTGGGGGAAGTGCCGGTACAGCGTCCCGATGCCCACCCCGGCACGCCGGGCGACGTCACGCAGTGACGCCTCGGTGCCCTGTTCCTGGAAAACCTCGCGCGCGACGGCGACCAGCGCCTCACGGTTGCGTCGCGCGTCCTCACGCAGTTCCTGTCGTGTCATGCGGACAAACCCCTTGAAGAAGCGGAGCAGTGCTCCCTATATTTGCGGAGCACTGCTCCGATCCTACGACGGGACTCCTGACATGGAAACGCAGGACGGGTTCTCGCCCGAGCTCAGACGATTGATCCTGGTCATCACGCTGGGGTCGTTCATGGCCTTCCTCGACTCCACGATCGTCAACGTGGCCCTCGGGCCGCTCACGCACGACCTGAACACCGACCTGGCCACGATCCAGTGGGTCGTCACCGGCTACCTGCTGGCCATGGCCGCGGTCATCCCGGTGTCCGGCTGGGCCGCGACCCGTTTCGGGGGCGCCCGCGTCTACGTGGCCGCGCTGGGCGTCTTCACGCTCGCGTCGCTGGTGTGCGGTCTGGCCGGGAGCATCGAGATGCTGATCGCGGGGCGGGCGCTGCAGGGGCTCGCGGGCGGTCTGCTGATGCCGGTCGGCGCCGTGCTGATGATGCGCGCGACCCGGCCCGACCAGGTCGCCCGGGTGATGGCGGCCAGCGGCGTGCCCACCGTGCTGGCCCCGGTTTTCGGCCCCACGATCGGCGGGCTCCTGATCGACCACGCGGGCTGGGAGTGGATCTTCCTGCTCAACCTGCCCGTCGGCGTCCTCACCCTGGTTCTTGCGCTGAGGTTGCTCGACTTCGAGCCGATGGCATCGGGCGGGCGCACCGGGACGCTCGACCTCGCGGGTGCGCTGCTGATCACGGGTGGCACCGTGAGCCTGACCTACGGGCTGGCCGAGATCGGCGCCCGCGGCGAGGTCGGCGCGGTGACGCTCTGGTCGCTGGGCCTGGGGGCGCTGCTGCTCGTGGTCTTCGTCGGGCACCAGATGCGGGTGGCCCGGCCCCTGCTCGACCTGCGGCTCTTCGCGGACCCTCGCTACGGCGCCGCCTCGCTGGCCGGCTTCTGCCTGGGGGCCACCATCTTCGGGGCGATCATCCTGATGCCGCTGTACTTCCAGCTGGTGCGCGGGGAGGACGCGGTGCGCACCGGCCTGCTGCTCATGCCCCAGGGCATCGGGGTGGCGATCGGCATGTTCGTGGGAGCCGGGCTGACCGACCGGATCGGCAGTGGCTGGACCGCCGTCACCGGGGCGGGCCTCAGCCTCGTCGCCACGCTGCCGTTCACCGCGATCGGCCTGGACACCTCGTACTGGATGCTGGACTCGGCCATGACCGTGCGCGGCCTGGGGGTGGGGTTCTGCACGGTGTCGGTGTCGGCGGCCGCGTTCCGGGCGATCCGCCCCGGTGACATCCCGGGCGCCACGGTGCAGTTCAACGTGCTGCAGCGACTCGGCGGGTCGGCGGCCACCGCCGCGTTCGCGGTGATCCTGCAGCACCAGCTCGACGCGGCGGACGGCCCGGCCGCGGTGGCGCACGCGTTCGGCACGTCGTTCTGGTGGGTGGTCGTGCTCGCGGCGGGCAGTGGGCTGCCGTTGCTGCTGCTGATCCCGGCCGAGCGGAGGGCCCGCCCGGGATCAGCAGCCGGAGCGGCCGCATCGGTGGGGCCCGATCAGGCCGGCGTCACGCCCAGCGCCCGCAGCAGTTCCTGACCCGGCCCGGCCAGGGCCGGGTCGTCGGGACGGCGCGGCCCCCGGCCGGGCACGTGCAGCTCGAGCTGGATCCGGCCCTCACCGAGCACGATCACCCGGTCGGCCAGGCGCACGGCCTCGTCCACGTCGTGCGTCACCATGATCACGGTCCAGCCGTGGTCGCGCCACAACCGCCCGACCAGCGACTGCATCTCCAGCTTGGTCAGCGCGTCGAGTGCCCCGAACGGCTCGTCGAGCAGCAGCACCCGGGGTTCGCGGGTCAGGGCCCGGGCCAGCGAGGCCCGCTGCGCCTGACCGCCGGACAGCTGCAGCGGCCACGCCCCGGCCTTGTCCGACAGGCCGACCTCGGCGAGAGCGTCCGCCGCCCGGCCCTTCTCGCGCAGGCCCAGGGTGACGTTCGCGCCCACCGTCAGCCACGGCATCAGCCGGGGCTCCTGGAAGGCGACGGCCACCTCCGAAGGGGCCTCGACGCGTCCGCCATCGGGTCTCTCCAGTCCCGCCACGATGCGCAGCAGGGTGGACTTGCCGGTGCCGGACCGGCCGATCACCGCGACGAACTCACCTTCGGCCACCGTCAGGTCGAGGCCGTCGAGCACCGTGAGCGGGCCGAAACGCTTGCTGACGCCGGAGAACTCGATCATGACTCGTCGACCACGGCGCTCTTGATGTCCGGCACCGAGTCGAGGAAGCCGAAGTCCACGTACTGCTGGCCCAGCTTCTCCAGGTCGGAGACCACCTCGTCGTTCATCGGCTCGATCGTGGGAACGTCGAACGTCGCGATCTGCTCGGTCAGCTCGTCGGTCGCGCCGAATTCCCGGTAGGTGCCGGTGATCACGCTCGGATCGGCCTTGGCCCGGGCGGCCTCACGCACCAGCCCGTCGTAGGCGGCCTTCAGTTCCTCGGGGTGAGCCTGCGCCCACTCCCGGCTCACGATGTGGATCGACCAGTTGTACGAGTTCATGTCCGCGCCCGTGATCAGGGTCTTCGCCCCCGGGGTGGCCAGGGCCGCCGCCAGGTTCTGGTCGTACGAGGCGATCGCGTCGACCTGCCCGCTCGCGAAAGCCGTCGCGAACGTGGAGGTGTCGAGCGTCACCTTCTGCACCTGGCTCACGTCCAGCCCGGCCTCCTCGAACGCCAGGTTCAGCAGGTAGTCGCCGGTGCCGCCCGGGTTGTCGATGCCGACCTTCTTGCCGTAGAGCTCCTTCAGCGACGTCACGCCGCTCTGCTGGGTGGCCACGATGCCCTGGCTGGCCCCCGAGTACTTCTCCAGGGCGAAGGCCATCCAGGCGTCGCTGGTGCCCGCCAGGTTCACGAAGTAGCCGGTGCCGGTGGAGGACGCGTCGGCCTCACCGGCCGTCACGGTGTCGTACGCGGTGACCGGGTCGAGCGGGCCGACCCACTTCACCGTGCCGCCGGCCTTCTCCAGCTCCTCCTCGAGGTAACCGGAGTCCTTGACCGTGGTCAGGTAGTTGGCGGTGGGGAGGTAGGCGACGCGGAACTCGGCGCCTGCGGTGCTTTTCGCGTCACCGGACGAGCCGCAGGCCGACAGGGCGAGCAGGGACGCGGCGACGACGACGGGGAGTTTGTAGCGCATGGTGATGTTTCCTTGGGGGAGGGGAGGTGGGTCAGCGACCGCTGAAACCCGTGCGCCAGCGCAGCAGCCGGTTCTCCAGCAGCCGCACCAGCCAGTCGGTGAGAACGCCCAGCAGGGCGTAGATGATGATGCAGAGCACCACCTGCTCGGGGCGCACGAAGCGCTGGGCGTTGATCAGCACGAAGCCGATGCCCGAGGTGGTGTTCACGGTCTCGCTGGTGACGAGGGCGATCCAGGCGATGGCCAGCGAGAAGCGCAACCCGGTGAGGATGTTCGGCAGCGCCCCCAGGAACAGGATCTTGAAGGCCACGATCCGGCGCGAGAACTGGTAGACCTGCGCCACCTCGACCAGCTTGGCGTCGACGCCGCGGATGCCGGCGTAGGTGTTGAGATACACCGGGATCAGGACGCCTTCGGCGATGAGCAGCACCTTCATCGACTCGCCGACGCCGAACGCGATGAGGAACAGCGGCAGCAGTGCGTTGAACGGGATCGCCCGCAGCATCTGCAGCGGCCGGTCCACGGCCAGTTCGCCGATCCGCGAGTAGCCCGAGACCACGCCCATGACCAGGCCGAGGAAGACGCCCAGCACCGTTCCCAGCGCCACCCGCGTGAGGCTGGTGCCGAGGGCGTCGGGGAGCGTGCCGTCTTTCGTCAGGTCGATCGCGGCGGTGAACACGGCGCCCGGTGAGGGCAGCGTACGTTCGCCGATCCAGCCGCGGTCCGAGGCCAGGGCCCACGCGGCCAGGATCACCAGAGGGCTGATCCAGGGGAGGAGCAGGTTCTTGGACGTGCCGGTCACTTCAGATCCCGGAGAGCAGGGAGAGCTCGTCGAGCACCGAGGCCGCGAACGTCCCGGTGCCTCGCGCTGTTTCGGCCGCCCGCCCGGCCGCCTCCGCGAGGACGGCGTGCGCCGCGACGGTGGCCCGCAGCGGGTCGGTGCCCGGGGCCAGGAACGCGGCGACCAGCGCGCCCAGGCTGCAGCCGGCGCCGGTGACGCGGGTCAGCCAGCGGTGCCCTCCGGGCACGGCGACGACCTCGGTGCCGTCGGTGACGTAGTCGGTGGGGCCGCTGACGGCGACCACCGCCCCGGTCCTTCGCGCCAGGACCTTCGCCAGGGGCACGGCCTCCTCGGAGGTCGCGGTCGAGTCCACCCCCTTCGACGAGGCCAGACCGCCCGCCAGCGCGATAATCTCGGAGGCGTTGCCCCGGATCGCCGTCGGTGGGGTGTCCCTCAGCAGGTCGGCGGCCAGGTCGTCGCTGACCGGGATGCCGGCGCCGACCGTGACCGGGTCGAGCACCCAGCGGGTGCCCGCCTCGTGGGCCGCGCGGGCCGCCTCGCGCAGCAGCTCGGGGGAGTCGGTGACCATCGCGGCCAGGTTGATCCAGACACCACCGGCCGCGGTCGCCAGCGGCTTCACGGCGGCCGGGTTGCCGCCGATGGCCGGTGAGGCGCCCACCGCGAGAACCATGTTCGCGTTCAGGCCGGCGGTGATGTAGTTGGTCAGGCCGAAGACGAGGGGGGACGCGCCGGTGACGGCCTCCAGGGCCTGCGTCACGTACGGGTCGGGCCAGCGGATCTGGGTGCTCACGGCTTCTCCTTCAGGGTGCTCGCGGCCCGGTTGCGCCACTCGTCCCGGGCGGGACGGGGCAGACCCAGGTTCTCGCGCAACGTGTTTCCGGTGTACTCGGTGCGGAACCGGCCACGTCGCTGCAGTTCCGGCACCACCTTCCTGGCGAAGTCCTCGAACGCGGTCGGCACGTGGGTGGCCACGACCATGAAACCGTCGGCGGCGCCCCGGTCGATCCACTCCTCCATACCGTCGGCGATGTCGGAGGCCGAGCCCACCAGGTAACCCTCGGTGCGGGCGCCGTACCACTGACCGAGCTGGCGGATGGTCAGGTTCTTCGCCCGGGCGTGCTCGAGAACCTCGCGGTAGTGCCCCATCACGCCCGCGACCTCCATCTCCGGCAGCGGCCCGTCGAGGTCGAACCTCGTCAGGTCGACGTTGATGTGGTAGGCCAGCCGGGACAGCCCGGCCTCCGGCTCGACCAGGTCCTCGAACGCCCGGTGCTTCGCCTGCGCGTCCTCGACCGAGTCACCCACGACCACGGCGGCGGCGGGCAGGATCTTCACGTGGTCGGGGTCGCGGCCGTACTTCTGCGCGAGAGCCTTGATGTCGGAGTAGAACTCGATGGCCGACTCGATCGACTCGTGCGAGCAGAAGATCACGTCGGCCCAGCGCGCCGCGACGTCGCGTCCGCTCGGCGAGGCCCCGGCCTGCACGATGACCGGGTAGCCCTGCGGCGGGCGCGGAACCCCGAGCGGGCCCTGCGTCCTCACGTACTCACCCCGGAAGTCCACCGCACGCACGGCCTCCGGTCGACCGAACTGCCCGGTGGGCTTGTCCTGCACGATCGCGTCGTCCGACCAGCTGTCCCACAGGCGGGCGGTGGCCTCGAGGAACTCCTCGGCCCGGGCGTACCGCTGTTCGCGTGGAGGGAGCGCCTCGTGGCCGAAGTTCTGGGCCTCGGCGTCCTGGAAGCTCGTCACCACGTTCCAGCCGGCCCGGCCACCGGTGACGTGGTCGAGGGTGGCGTAGGTGCGCGCCACGTTGTAGGGCTCGTTGTACCCGGTGGACGTGGTGGCAGCCAGGCCGATCCGGCTCGTCGCCCCGGCCATCAGTGAGAGCACCGGGATCGGGTCGAGACGCGGGGAGCCGGAACCGTACCGCACGGCCGGGTCGAAACGCCCGCCGAGGCTGCGCGGCACGGCCAGGGAGTCGGGCACGAAGACCAGGTCGAAGAGCGCGGCCTCGAGCAGCTGCGCGGTCTGCGTGTAGTAGGCGGCGGAGAGGAAGTCGTCACGGGCGTCGGGATGACGCCAGCCGACCGTTCCCATCGGCCCGGCGTTCATGAAAGCGGCCAGGTGGAAGGGTTTGTGGGGCATGGTGGAGCTCCAGATCAGGGGTTTTCGAGGGACTGCGCCACCAGTTCGCGGATGCGTACGTCGCGGTCGCGGGCCAGGTGGTCGAGCATCGCGGTGCGGGCGTTCTCCGCGTCGGTGCGGCGGATGGCGTCGAGGATCTGCTCGTGCTCGGTGTGGCTGTCGGTGAACGACGTCTGTGTCGGCACCGGGGTCCACGGGGCACTGGACTTCACCTGGGCGTCGAGGGTGTGCAGCAGCCCGAGGATCGTGCGGTTGTGGGCCGCCGCGCGAATACACTCGTGCCACTGGTTGTAGAGGTCGCGCACCCCCTTCTGGCCGGCCTCGTCGGGAGCCGTTCCGTCGGTCCCGGTGATCGCGACCGCGCGCCGGTGCAACTCCTCCAGCTTGGCCAGGTCGATGGTGGTGCGCTGCCGGGCCGCGGCCGAGGCCGCCGAGGAGTCGAGGATCGCGCGGACCTCGAAGATCTCCAGCGTCTCCTCCACGGTGCGGCGTCGCACCGTGAAGCCGCGGCTGCCCGGGACCAGCAGTCCGTCGCGCTCCAGCAGGGCCAGGGCCTCCCGCACCGGAGTGCGCGAGACCCCGAACTCCTCGCTCAGTGCGGTCGGGACCAGCGGGCCGGCGTCGCGGTAGTGCCCGGACATCAGCCGGCGTCGCAGTGCCGCATAGATGGCGTCCCGAGCACTCACCCGGGGGTCGTCGGCGCTCATGGATGCGACTGTATGCAGCCGTATGCGTTTCGAGCGAGGGGTATACAGCGACTTTCACCATGGCTTCACCGAGGGGCGCGACGCACTTGTCTACCTTCCCTATATGTATTGACCTGAATGCGGTCGCGGCTTAGCGTGGGGGAGGTCAGCGACAAGCAGCGATGAGGAGGCCAATGTGAACAACCGGTTCTTCTCCCGGCGGCGCCACGTCGATCTCCTGCGGGTGTGCGCCGATCTCTGTCCGGTCCGCCCGCGCTGAACCCGGTCCGGGTTCGCCCCTGAACCGGCCTGGATCGAGCCAGAACCGGCCTGGATCGAGCCGGAACCGGTTCCGAATCCGGACTGGATCCGGACTGGATCCGGACTGGATCCGGACTGGATCCGGACTGCATCCAGCGCGGCAGCACGGTCTTCACCCCTTCATTCACCGGATCGTCCTGACGGCCGGGCGCTGGAGCGCCCGTGCGCGCGGACCCCTCGCGGACGAGGAGAACCCCTTTCGTGGGAAGAACGCTGAGTCATGCCCGCACTGCCGGGCTGCTGGTTCTGGGAGTCGCCCTGGCGGGCTGCGGCAGCGGCGCCGCCGCGACCGCCGGCGGCAGCACCACCCCGAAGACCGGCGGCACGCTGACGTTCGCCGTCGGCTCCGACACCGGGTGCACCGACCCGCAGCAGGTCGCGAGCAACGACTCCATCTACTCGGTGCGGCAGCTCGTGGACTCGCTCACCGACCAGGATCCCGAGACCGGTGAGATCGTGCCCTGGCTGGCCGAGAGCTGGGACGTCAGCGACGACGCGAAGACCTTCACGTTCCACCTCCGCGACGGCGTGACCTTCAGCGACGGCAGTGAGCTGACGGCCGAGGTGGTCAAGGAGAACTTCGAGGCCGCACCGGAACTCGGTGCCCTGGCCGGTCTGGCCACCGGTTACCTCTCGGGTGTGGAGAAGATCACCGCCGACGACCCGCGCACGGTCACGGTCGCGTTCGCCCAGCCGAACGCCCAGTTCCTGCAGGCCACCTCGACCCACTCGCTGGGCATCGTGTCGGGGGCCAGCACGAAACTCTCGGCGCAGGAACGGTGCACGAAGGGCATCGTCGGCTCCGGCCCGTTCACGCTGGCCGAGTACGCCGCGAACTCCTCGGCCACGCTGAAGAAGCGCACCGGTTACGCCTGGGGCTCCTCGCTCTGGGAGAAGCAGGGGGAGGCCTACCTCGACCAGATCGTGTTCAAGGTGCTGCCCGAGGCCGGGGTGCGCACCGGGAGCCTGCAGTCCGGGCAGGTGGACGCGATCGGCAACGTGGGCCGGGCCGACGAGTCCGCACTCGAGGCGGCCGGGGTCACCCTGCCGGCCCGGGCCAACCCGGGCGTGGTGTTCAACCTGGCGGCGAACAACTCCGACCCGATCCTGAAGGACGCGGCGGTGCGGCAGGCGATCGGCCTCGCGATCGACCGGCAGCAGGTCGCCGACACGGTCTTCAACACCGGCACCCAGCCGGCCACCAGCGTGCTGGCCCACACCACGCCGGGCTACGAAGACCTCTCTGCCGCACTCACGTTCGACCTCGACGCGGCGAAGGCGCTGCTGGACGCCGAGGGCTGGAAGGCCGGCGCCGACGGGGTGCGGACGCGAGGATCCGAGCAGCTGAGGTTCACCATCAGCTGGTTCGCGAACTCGCCCACCAATCAGCCCTCGCTGGAGCTGATCCAGCAGCAGCTCCGCCGGGCCGGGATCGCGGTCGAGCTGAAGCAGAACGAGATCTCCCAGTTCGCCACGCTTCTCGCCTCCGGCGACTACGACCTGATCTGGGGCAACGTGACCCGGGCGGACCCGGACATCCTGCGCTCCCAGTTCTCCACCGCGCTGAGCAACCCGTACCGGCTGAGCGCCTCGGAGCTCGACGGGACCCTGACCGAGCAGGCCGGCACGATCGACCCGGCGGCGCGGGAGAAGCTCGTGGCGACCGCCCAGGAGACGATCGTGCGGGAGGCGTACACGGTTCCGGTGGTGGAGCTGCAGACCAAGCTCGGGGTCGCGAAGCGGGTGCACGCCCTGAACTTCGAGGCCTCCAGCCGGATCCAGCTGCACGACACCTGGGTCGAATAGCATGCGGCGCTATGTGATCCGGCGGCTCGCCCAGGCCCTGGGCGTGCTCTGGGCGGCGTACACGCTGTCGTTCTTCATCCTGGTGCTGCTGCCGGGTGATCCGGTCTCGGCGATGGCCGGCGCGGGGATGGACTCCGCGCCGGTCGACCCGGCCCGGCTCGAGGCCCTGCGTCACGCCTACGGTTTCGACAAGCCGGTGCCCCTGCAGTACGTCGACCACCTCGGCCGGGCCCTCACCGGTGACTTCGGTGACTCGGTCGCCACCGGTCGCCCGGTCACACAGCTCGTCACCGAGGCCCTGCCCCAGACCCTGCTGCTCACGGCCACCGGACTGGGTCTGGCGTTCCTGCTCGGCGGTGGTCTGGCCCTGGCGGCCACCTACACGGACCGGCGCTGGGCGCGGCAGTTCCTGCTGTCGCTGCCGCCGCTGGGCGTGTCGGTGCCGACGTTCTGGGTCGGGCTGATGCTGGTGCAGTTCTTCTCGTTCCGGCACCCGTGGTTCCCGGCGTTCGGCAACGACGGGCCGAAAGGCCTGGTGCTGCCCGCGATCACGCTGGCCGTGCCGACCGGGGCCCAGATCGCCCTGGTGCTGGCCAAGAGTCTGCTGACCACCCTCGACGAGCCCTACGTGGGAACGGCTCTGGCCAAGGGGGCCGGCCGGGCCCACGTGCACCTGCGGCACGCGCTGCGCAACGCCTCGCTGCCCGCGCTGACCGTGGCCGGGTTGCTGGTCGGCCAGCTCATGGCCAACGCCGTGGTGATCGAGACCGTCTTCTCCCGCAACGGTCTCGGGCGGGTGACGCAGGCGGCGGTGTCGGCGCAGGACATCCCGGTGGTGCAGGCGGTGGTGGTCTACGGTGCGCTCGTGTTCGTCGTGGTGAACCTTCTCGTCGACCTGGTGTACCCGCTGCTGGACCCGCGAATCGTCCTGTCCCCGAGGCGTCCTCAGGTGGTGACCGCATGACCGGGCTCATCGCGCCGCCGGTGGTCGGCGTCACCGCGGCCGGGCGCACATCGGCCTTCCTCGGGCGCCGGCCCGGGCTGGTGCTCTCGGTCGTCTTCGTGCTGCTCGTGGTGACGGCGGCCTTCGCCCCCGGCCTGTTCAGCGCGGCAGACCCGTCGCTGGGCGTGCCCGCCGAGAACTTCCGGGCACCGAGTGCGGCCCACTGGTTCGGCACCGACAGCCTGGGCCGTGACCTGTTCACCCGGGTCGTGCACGGGGCCCAGCTGTCGCTGCGGGCCACGCTGATCGCGGTGGCGTTCGCGTTCGTGGTCGGCGGGGCGCTCGGTCTGGTCGCCGGTTTCGTCGGCCGGTGGGTGGACGACGTGATCATGCGGTTCGTGGACGTGGTGCTCTCGGTCCCCACGCTGTTCCTGTCGCTCGCCGTGGTCACCGCGCTGGGGTACGGCACGACGAAAGTCGCTGTGGCCGTGGGGTTCGCGAACGTCGCCGGGTTCGCCCGGGTGATGCGCGCGGAGGTGCTGCGGGTGCGCACGGCGGTGTACGTGGAGGCGGCCCGGGGTGTCGGCGCGCGCTGGTGGTCGGTGCTGGGGCGGCACGTGCTGCCGAACAGCATCGGCCCGGTGCTGGTGCTCGCGACGCTGGAGTTCGGCACGTCGATCCTGGCGGTGTCGTCGTTGAGCTTCCTCGGGTACGGAGCCCCACCGCCCGCGCCGGAGTGGGGGACGCTGATCTCGGACGGCCGCAACTACCTGGCGAACGCCTGGTGGCTGACCGCCCTTCCCGGCCTGACGATCGCGGCCACGGTACTGGCCACGAACCGCATCGCCCGCGCTCTCGACGGTGAGGTGGACCAGTGGTGAGTCTGCTCGAGATCGAAGACCTGGTCGTGTCCTACCGCACCCGCTCGGCGCCGGTGCCGGCGGTGGACGGGGTGACGCTGTCGGTGGCCGCCGGTGAGATCGTCGCCGTGGTGGGGGAGTCGGGGTCGGGCAAGAGCACCACCGCGCACGCCGTGGTGCGGCTGCTGGCGGCGAACGCCCGGATCGAGTCGGGCCAGGTGCGGTTCGACGGCACCCGGCTGGACACGCTGCCGCCCCGGGCCCTGCGGTCGGTGCGGGGAGCCCGGATCGGGCTGGTGCCGCAGGATCCCGCGGTGTCACTGAACCCGGTCAAGCGCGTCGGCGAGCAGGTGGCCGAGGTGCTGCGCCTGCACGGCCTGGCGAACCGGCGAGACGCGGCGGTGCGGGCCGTGGAGATCCTCGACCGGGCCGGTCTGCCGTCGGCGGCGGTGCGGGCGCGGCAGTACCCGCACGAGCTCTCCGGCGGGATGCGGCAGCGGGTGCTCATCGCGATCGCCGTCGCGGCCGACCCGAAGCTGATCATCGCCGACGAGCCGACCAGCGCGCTCGACGTGACGGTGCAGAAGGTCATCCTCGACCACCTCCAGCACCTGGTCGCCGAGAGCGGGGCCGCGGTGCTGCTGGTGACGCACGACCTGGCGGTGGCGGCCGACCGCGCCGACCGGATCGTGGTGATGTCGGCCGGGCGGGTGGTCGAGGCCGGGCCGACCGCGGCGGTGATGTCCGACCCGTCGCACGAGTACACGCAGCGGCTGCTGGCGAGCGCCCCGAGTCTGCGCACGCCCAGGGTCCGCCCCTCTCGTGATCATGCGGTTCCTCCCCAGGTTTCCCCGGTTTCCCCCGAAGCGGCGCGGCCTCTCGTCACCGTGGCCGGGCTGGTCAAGGAGTTCCCGCTACCCCGCTCGGCCGAGGGACCCGCGTCCCTCAAGGCCGTTGACGACGTGAGCTTCCACATCGACCGGGGCGAGACGCTGGCGCTGGTGGGTGAGTCCGGCTCGGGCAAGTCGACCACCGGGCGCCTGCTGCTGCGGCTGGCCGACCCGAGTGCCGGCACCATCGTCTTCGACGGCCAGGACCTCACGCGCTCGGGTCACGCGGCCACCCGGGCCCTGCGCCGACGGGCCCAGCTGATCTACCAGAACCCCTTCGCCTCGCTCGATCCGCGCTTCACCGTGGCCGAGTCGATCGAGGAACCGCTGCGGGTCTTCCGGATCGGTGACCGGGCCGGTCGCCGGGAGAGGTCCGCCGACCTCCTCGACCGGGTCGCCCTGCCGCGCACCATGCTCACGAGGCGTCCGGCGGAACTGTCGGGCGGTCAGAGGCAGCGCGTCGCGATCGCCCGGGCCCTGGCCCTGTCGCCCGACCTGGTGGTCTGTGACGAGCCGGTGTCGGCGCTGGACGTGTCGGTCCAGAGCCAGGTCCTGGAACTGCTGGTGCAGCTCCAGGAAGACACCGGGGTGTCCTACCTGTTCATCTCCCACGACCTGGCCGTGGTGCGTCAGCTGGCGCACCGGGTGGCCGTGATGAGGAACGGGCGCATCGTGGAGACCGGCCCCACCGCCGCGCTCTTCGATCGTCCGCAGCACGCGTACACGCACGAACTCCTGGCCGCGATCCCGGGCCGGGCCATTCCCGAAGGAGCTCGACCATGACCGTCACCGAGACCGACTTCACCGCGCAGTGGCGGGAGTGGCAGGCCGCGCAGGAGGCCAGGATCTCCGCGCCGCACGGCTTCCTGGCCATCACCAGCCTGAACTTCCTGACCGAGGAGCCGCAGCGCTTCGGTGACGCGCCGGGCGAGTGGACGGCGACGGACGACCGGGTCACGGTGGTGCTGGCCGACGACGAGGAGATCACCGTCGGCGGGCAGCCACGCACCGGCACCTACACGTTCGACGCCATTCCCGAGCGGGGCGGTGTCAACGTGGAGTGGAAGGACGCGGTGATCGAGGTGGCCAAGCGCGGCGGCTACCACGTCGTGCGCCCGCGGCACCCGGACAACGCGCTGCGGGTGAACTTCACGGGCACCCCCGCCTACGAGCCCGACCCGAAGTGGGCCGTGCCCGCGGTGTTCCGGAGGTTCGACGAACCACGCCCGGTCACGGTCGGCGCCGCGGTCGAGGGCCTGGAGCACGTCTACGACGCGGTCGGGCAGCTGGAGTTCGAGCTCGAGGGCCAGGCCCTGTCGCTCACGGTGTTCCCGGGTTACGAGCCGGGCGGCCTGATCGTGCTGTTCACCGACGGCACCTCCGGCCGGACCACCTACGGCGCGGTGCGCTCCATCCACCTGCCACCGCCCGCGGACGACGACTCGGTGCTGCTCGACTTCAACCGGGCGGGCAACCTGCCGTGCGCCTACACCGCCCTGGCGACCTGCCCGCTCCCGCCGCCCGGGAACCGGCTGACGCTGGACATCGAGGCGGGCCAGAAGACCCCGCACGAGAAGCCCTGACCGGCCGCCGACCACAACGTCCCCCCTTCGCAGAGGAATCATGACCGACGAACTGCATCTCGGCGTCGCCCTCGACGGTGCCGGCTGGCACCCCGGCGCCTGGCGGCGGCCGCAAGCCCGCCCCCACGACCTGTTCAGCCCGCGCTACTGGGCCGATCTCGTGCTCGAGGCCGAACGCGGCCACCTCGACCTCGTCACGTTCGAAGACGCGCTGAACCTGCAGTCCGACCAGCTGGGCGCGCAGGACGACCGCAACGACCGGGTGCAGGGCCGCCTCGACGCGGTGCTCATCGCCGCCCGGGTGGCCCCGCTGACCACGGGCATCGGCCTGGTGCCGACCGTGATCGCCACGCACACGGAGCCTTTCCACATCTCCAAGGCCATCGCCACCCTCGACTTCGCGGCGAGGGGCCGGGCCGGCGTGCGGGTGCAGCTGGGGCTGTGGCCGCACGCGTTCCGGCACTTCGGCCGTCGTGAGGTCCCGGCGTTCGACCTGTCCCGGATCGGTGAGCCCGACCAGCAGCGGCTCCTGGCCGAGTACTTCGACGAGGGAGCCGATTACGTCGAGGTGGTGCGCCGCCTCTGGGACAGCTGGGAGGACGACGCCGAGATCCGTGACGTCGCCACCGGCCGCTTCGTCGACCGGGACAAGCTGCACTACATCGACTTCGAGGGCCGCTGGTTCTCGGTGAAGGGCCCGTCGATCACCCCGCGGCCGCCGCAGGGGCAGCCACTGGTGACGGCTCTGGGGCACCAGGAGATCCCGTACCAGCTGATCGCCAGGGCCACCGATCTCGGGTTCGTGACGCCGAACAGCGCGGCTGAGGCTGCAGCGACGTCCTCGAGAATCGCGGAGCTCGCTGCCGGCCGGGCCGTCAGTGTCTGGGCCGACCTCGTGGTGGTTCTCGACGACACCGAGCAGGCCGCCCGCGACCGCCTGGCGAACCTGAACGAGCTGGCCGGCGTCGAATACACCAGTGACGCCAAGATCTTCGCCGGTACGCCGGCCCAGCTGGCCGACCTTCTGCAGGAGTGGGACCTGACCGGCTACCGGCTGCGCCCGGCCGAGCTGCCGCACGACCTGACGCAGATCACCCGGGGCCTGGTGCCGGAACTGCAGCGGCGCGGCGTCTTCCGCACCGAGTACCCGTCGAACCCGACGTTGCGGGGCCTGCTCGGCCTGGAACGTCCGGCCAACCGCTACACCAGCGCCTGAGGAGCGATCATGGTCAAGCAGGTTCACCTCGCGGCGCACTTCCCGGGCGTCAACAACACCACGGTGTGGAGCGACCCGGCGGCGGGCAGCCACATCGAGTTCGACTCGTTCAAGCGCTTCGCGCAGACCGCCGAGCGCGGGTTCTTCGACTTCCTGTTCCTGGCCGAGGGCCTGCGCCTGCGCGAGCAGAAGGGCCGGATCTACGACCTCGACGTGGTCGGTCGCCCCGACACCTTCACCGTGCTCGCGGCGCTGGCCGCGGTCACCGAGCACCTGGGCCTGACCGGCACCATCAACTCCACGTTCAACGAGCCCTACGAGGTGGCCCGGCAGTTCGCCAGCCTCGACCACCTCTCGCAGGGCCGCGCGGCCTGGAACGTGGTGACGAGCTGGGACCGGTTCACCGGTGAGAACTTCCGGCGCGGAGGCTATCTCGCGCAGGAGGACCGGTACGAGCGGGCCCGCACGTTCCTGCAGACGGTGAACGAGCTGTGGGACTCCTGGAGCGGGGTCTCGGTGGTGGCGGACAAGGAGTCGGGGCGGTTCCTCTCGGAAGCGGGGCCGGGCCGGTTCCGGCACGAAGACCGGTTCTTCGACATCGAGGGCCAGTTCAACGTGCCTCGCAGTCCCCAGGGCCGTCCGGTGATCTTCCAGGCCGGTGACTCCGAGGACGGCCGGGAGTTCGCGGCCCAGGGAGCGGACGCGATCTTCTCCCGCTATGCCACCCTGACCGAGGGCAAGGCGTTCTACGAGGACGTGAAGGGCCGCCTGGCGAAGTACGGCCGTTCCCGCGACGACCTGCTGATCCTGCCCGCCGCCAGCTTCGTGCTGGGGGACACCGACGCCGAGGCCGAGGAGCTGGCCCACCAGGTGCGCCGGGCGCAGGTGTCCCCGCAGACCGCCCGCAACTTCCTCGAGCAGCTCTGGAACACGGACCTGGCCGACTTCGACGTGGACGGCCCGCTGCCGTCGTTCGACCCGGCGGTCGAGGGGGACCTCATCTCCAAGGGCCGGGCCAGCGTGCGTCAGCTCGCGAAGGACCCGGTGGCGCTGGCGAACGAGTGGCGGGCCAAGGCCGAGGCGGAGAAGCTCTCGGCGCGTGACCTGGTCATCGAGGTCACCGGCCGGCAGACGTTCATCGGGGCGCCGGCCACGGTCGCCGACCGCATCGACGAGTTCGTGCAGCAGGACGTGTCGGACGGGTTCATCCTCGTCCCGCACATCACCCCCGACGGCCTGGCGCCGTTCGTGGACCAGGTGGTGCCGCTGCTGCAGGAGAAGGGCGTCTACCGCACGGAGTACGACGGCACGACGCTGCGCGACAATCTCGGCCTGAAGTACCCCTGAGCATTCGGCCGTGGACGTAGAATCCTGCGTCCATGGCCGACACTCATGAGAACGCCTACGACGAGTTCGCCGAGGCGTACGCCGCGATGAACGAGACCGGCTCGTGGAACGCACATTACGAGCGGCCGGCGACCCTGGCCCTGGCCGGTGAGGTCGCCGGCCTGCGCGTGCTGGACGCCGGTTGCGGGCCGGGAATCCTGACGCAGGAGCTGACCCGGCGGGGTGCGACGGTGACCGGGGTGGATGCCAGTGAGCAGATGCTGGGGCTGGCCCGGCGTCGTCTGGGGGGCTCAGCGACCTTCGCGCGCGCGGACCTCGGAAAGCCGCTGCCCTTCGCGGACGCCTCCTTCGACCTCGTCACCGCGTCGCTGGTCATGCACTACATCGAAGACTGGTCGGTGCCGCTGGGCGAGTTCCGCCGGGTGCTGACCCGGGACGGGCGGCTGGTGTTCTCGACCCACCACCCGACGATGGATTTCCACATCTCCGGCGCGGACGACTACTTCGCCACCTACCAGTTCGACGACGAATGGTTCCACGGCGACATCGTGATGAAGATGCGCTTCTGGCACCGGCCGCTGCGGGCGATGACCCGGGCGCTGGGTGAGGCCGGGTTCGGCATCGACGTGATCGACGAGCCGGATCCGGAGGAGTCGGTGCGGGAGAGCGAGCCGCGGGCCTGGGAGTCGCTCTCGACCAAGCCGGCCTTCCTGTTCTTCCGGGCCTTCCCAAGGTATAGCGCATAGGGGGCCTTGCGGCAAGGCCCCGGTCGTCATCGAGAATCACCGCTCGACGCCGAGATTCTGGGGGGACCGAAGAGTGAGAGTTGTTCTGTCGACGTACGGTTCGCGAGGAGACGTGGAGCCGCTGGCCGCCCTGGCGGTCGAGCTGCGCAACCGGGGCACCGACGCCGTGGTCGCCGCCCCGCCCGACGACGACTTCGCCGAGTTGCTCGAGCGCGTGGGGGTGCCGTTGGTGGGTGCGGGCCAGGCGGTGAAGGAAATGATCGCCGAGGTCTCGCGCAAGCAGGGGCCGAACGTGGGCCGCCGGCTGCCGCTCGAGGAGCTGCAGTTCCGCGCGCACCGCATCGTCGCGAGTCAGTACGAGGCGGTGCTGTCGTCGGTGAGAACGGGGGACGTGGTGGTCGGCACCGGGCTGATGCCCGCGGCCTGCGGGGCCCGGTCCGCGGCCGACCAGCTCGGCCTGCGCTGGGTGTCGGTGCGGTTCCAGCCGACCACGCTCCCGTCGCCCGACCATCCGCCCTACCCGTACCCCGGACGCCCGTTGCCGGAAGGTCTGGGCAACGCGGAGCTGTGGGAGTACGACCGGGAGACGATGAAGGTCGTCTTCGGCGGGGTGTTCAACGAGCACCGCCAGGCCGTGGGGCTGCCGCCGGTGGACGACGTGCGCTCGTACATCTTCACCGACGAGCCGTGGCTGGCGGCCGATCCGCTGCTGGCCCCGGCGCCCTCGGGCGTCGAGGTGGTGCAGACGGGCGCCTGGATCCGGCCCGACAACAGGCCCCTGCCCCCGGAACTCGAGGAGTTCCTCACTTCCGGCGAACCGCCCGTGTACGTCGGTTTCGGCAGCATGGGCCTGCAGCAGAACCTGCACGAGGCCGGCCGGGCGGCCGTCACGGCGGCGCGCGGTCACGGCCGGCGCGTGGTGCTGGCCAGCGGCTGGGCGGAGCTCGCGCTCGCGGACGACGACAAGGACTGCTTCCGGGTCGGCGAGATCAACCAGCAGGCCCTGTTCGCCCGGTGCGCCACGGTGATCCACCACGGCGGCGCGGGCACGACCACCACGGCCACCCGCGCGGGTGCGCCGCAGATCATCGTGCCCCAGGTGGTCGACCAGCCCTACTTCGCGCGCCGGGTCGCCGAGCTGGGCGTCGGGGTGGCGCACGAGGGCAGTGTCCCCTCGGCGGGGTCGCTGACCGAGGGCTTGAGCACGACGCTGTCGCCGGACGTCGCCCGGCGGGCCCACGAGGTGGCGGGGAAGATCAGTGATCAGGGGACGCGGGTGGCGGCGGAACTCTTAGGAGGCTGACTTTCGTGGTGGTGTGGGTGGATTCCATGGGTGGCCCGCTGATCGTCTCGCTCTTCCGGCTCACCCCGGCAGCGTGACCTCCGACCAGTCGAGGGCGTCGAGGTTGACCACGACCGCCTCCTGCGTGGTGCGGGCGATGACCACCAGCGCCTCGTGGGAGGGGTCCGGGTTCTCCTCGCGGTGCGGCACCCACGGCGGCACGAACACGTAGTCGCCCGGCGAGGTCTCGATGCGGCGCTCGACCGGCTCGGGGCCGTCGAGGTCGACGAACACGAACACCGGGTGCCCCGAGACCACGTAGATGGCGGTCTCGGAGGCGCCGTGGTGATGGTTGCCGGAGTTGGTGAGGGCGGGGACGTGGGTCTGGCCCATCCACAGGTTCCGGGCGCCCACGGTCTTGCCGCTCACGGCCTCGAGCCGCTTCATGCCGGATGTCTGGGTGGTCTGCCCGGCCAGGTCCGCGGGAGCGATCTGGTGCAGACGGGTGTGGAACGGGTCGATGCCCGGCGGCAGGAGCACCCCGCTGGGGGTGCGCACGGGCTCGCCGCCGTGGTCGTCGGGGGTGAGGTGGACCGCGGGCATTCAGGCTCCCTGGGCGTATTCGACGTCGACGTGAGATGAGCCGCTGGTGCGGGGCGAACCGGTGTTCCGAGGCGAGGTGGTGTGCGCGCCGGGCTCGCCCAGCAGCCGGCGCAGTGCCTCGGCGACCGGCGCCGCGGTGCGGGCGGGCAGACCCTGGCGTGACCACACGGCCAGCGGCAGGGGCTTCGGGGTGGGCAGGTCGGGACGGGGGAGGAGACCCTCGGGCGTCTGGCCCAGCGTGGCCATCAGCGCGACGCCGAGACCGGCCCCGACCGCCGCCTGCACGCCGGCCAGCTGGATCGCCTCGGCGTTAACCATAGCCGGGATACCATTTTCCGCAAGGGTTTCCAGCGCCCGGCTGCGCAGAGCGCAGGGCTGGTCGAACGCCACCACGGGAAGCGGCGCCGGGGCCGGCGGGCGCTGCCAGGTGGGCGCCGCGTACCAGGTCAGGTCGAGTTCCCCGACCGGGGTGGCTCGCAGGTCGTCGGCCGGGCCGAGCAGCAGGGCCAGGTCGACGCGGCCCTCGGACAGGCCCTCGCGCAGACCGGTCCCGCGGTCGAGGCGGAAGCGGATGCGGTGCTCGGGCAGCGAACGGGCCAGCTGCGACGACAGGAACGGCAGCAGCTGCGCGGCGGCGTGCTCGGTCGAGCCGATCACCACCGTCTCGGTGTCGCTGCGCCCGAAACTGCGCAGCGTCTCGTCGTGCAGGGCCAGGATGCGCCGGGCCTGCGTGAGCAGGCGCTCGCCGTCGGCGGTCAGGCGTGACCCGCGCCCGTGCCGCTCGACCAGCGGCCGCCCGGTGGCGTGCTCCAGCTTGCGCACGTGCTGGCTCACCGCCGCCTGGCTGAGGTGCAGCGACGTGGCCGCGCGCTGGAAACCGCCGGTGTCCGCGACCGCGACGAAACTGCGGAGCGGAGCGATGTCCAGTATCTGACTCATGTCTATCAGAATACTAGAGATACATGAGGATTCGTGATGGTTGTTCATCACAAAGCATCGTTGGACGGGAACGGCGCCCCGGCCGCATGCTCGGGACATGCCTCCGAGCCCCGACGAAAAGCCCCGCCGACAGCTGAAACTCGGTGCCGTGCTGCTGGGTGTGGGCGGCCCGGGTCAGCATCGCGCCTGGCTCGACCCGAGCATCCCGGCCGACGCCAGCGTCGACGTGCGCTGGTACATCGACCGTGCCCGGGAGGCCGAGGCGGCGGGATTCGACCACGTCTTCATCGTCGACAGCCAGTTCATCACCCCGGACTCGCCGAATCACTACCTCAGCCGTCTCGAGCCGCTCACCCTGCTGTCCGCGATCGCCGTGCACACCGAGCACATCGGGCTGGTCGGCACCCTCACCACCTCGTACAACGAGCCGTTCAACGTGGCCCGGCGCCTCGCCTCGCTCGACCACATCAGCGGCGGCCGGGCCGGCTGGAACGTCGTGACCAGCGGCGACGCCGGCACCGCGGGCAACTACAGCCGTGACGCCCACTTCGACTACGCCACCCGCTACGGCCGCGCCCTCGAGCACGTGCGCGTGGTGCAGGGCCTCTGGGACTCCTACGAACCCGGCGCCCTGCCCCGCGACCGAGACCGCGAGGTCTTCCTCGACCCCACGAAACTGCACGCGCTGCAACACGTCGGCGAGCACTTCTCCGTCGTCGGCCCCCTCAACCTCGAGCGCACCCCTCAGGGCCAGCCGGTCATCTTCCAGGCCGGTGACTCCGAGGAGGGCCGCGACCTGGGTGCCGAGATCGCCGACGCCGTCTTCACCCACGCCCAGACCCTCGAGCAGGCCGTGGCCTTCCGCACCGAGCTCCGCCGCCGCGCCGCCGAGAAGGGCCGCGACCCCGAGAACGTGCTGATCGTGCCCGGCATCCACGTGGTCATCGCCGACACCGACGAGGAGGCCCGGGCCCGGCAGGACGCCGCTCTCGGCGCCAGGAGCTTCGAGAAGGCGCTCGCCGAGCTGGGGCGGCCCTTCGGCTGGCACGACTTCTCGCAGTACGACCTCGACGCGCCGTTCCCCTCGGTCGCGGCCGCCGGCGAGCTCAGCTTCCGTACCCAGGCCGAGGCGATCACCCGTCAGGCAGAGCACCATGGGTGGACGCTCCGGCAGGTCGTGGAGCACCAGCTGGCTTCCGGCCGATCACCTTTCGTCGGCTCGCCCCTGACCGTCGCGAACGAGATCCAGCGCTGGTTCGACGGCGGGGGACTCGACGGGATCAACGTCACCGTCAACGCCCCGGCCGAGTTCGCCCGGTTCACCGGGCAGGTGCTGCCGATCCTGCGCGAGCGCGGCGTGGTGCGCCGTGAGTACGAGTCCAGCACCCTGCGCGGCAATCTCGGCCTGCCGATCCCCCCGAACCGTTACGTCCCGGCCTGAACCCCTCCGGACCGCTGAAGGAAAACCATGAATCCCAGTCGCCGTACCCTGCTTTCCGGCCTCCTCGGCCTACCTGTCCTCGGCGCGACCCTCGCGGCCTGCGGCGGCGGTTCGGGCTCGGGGGCCGCGGCCGGCGCCGCCACCCTGAAGTGGGCCTCGTCGTACTTCCCCACCCACTGGGACCCGGTGGTCGGCGGCAGCGGCGCCCAGTTCCGGCACCTGTCGCTGGTCTACGCCTCGATCACCCGCGTGAACGAGAAGGGTGAGGCCCAGCCCGATCTGGCCGAGAGCTGGGACTACAACGACCAGGGTGACCAGGTCACGTTCCACATCCGCTCCGGCCTGACGTTCAGCGACGGCACGCCGGTGGACGCGGACGCGGTCAAGCAGGCCGTCGACCGGGCGAGGACCCAGGAGAACTCGGCCCTGTTCGGTGACCTCACGTCGATCGACAAGGTCACCACCGAGGGCGATCTCGACGTGGTGGTGCACCTGACCCAGGTCGACTACCAGATCCCGCTGCTGTTCGGCGAGCGCGTGCTGCAGGTGGCCAGCCCGAAGGCCGCGGCCGACGCCGCCGCTCTCGACCAGCAGCCGGTCGGGCACGGGCCGTTCGTGGCCACGCAGATCATCCCGGGCACCAAGGCGGTGCTGGAGAAGAACCCGGACTACTGGGACGCCGCCAACATCCACATCGACAAGGTCGAGCTGGTGGCCGCGCCCGACGCGTCCACCGTGGTCTCGGGTCTGCAGACCGGGGTGTACAACTTCGCCGACCTGGCCGCGAGCCAGGCCAAGGCGGCCGAGAGCGCGGGTCTGGACGTGTTCGTGCAGCCGGGCTACAACGCCTCGAACCTGAGCCTGAACGTGAACAGGAAGCCGTTCGACGACCCGAAGGTGGTGGAGGCCGTGCGTCACGGCCTGAACCGCCAGGAGTTCGTGGACAAGCTGACCTTCGGCTACGGCACGCCGGCGACGCAGCCGTTCCCGGAGGAGTACATCGCCTACGACCCGCAGTCGGCCGACCTGTGGCCCTACGACGTGGCGAAGGCCAAAGCGGCCCTGGCGCAGTCGAGGTACTCGGGTGACGACCTGAAGGTCGAGCTGGTCATCCCGGACGAGGACCCGTCCGCCGAGATCGTCCAGGCGCAGCTGGCCGCGATCGGGATCACGGTCACCATCACGATCGACAAGAACTGGGCGACCCCGTTCTTCGCCAAGGACCTGGTGGCCTCGCTCTACGGCACCACCGGGCGCGACTCGCCGCTGCAGACCCTCACCGCGCACTTCGGCCCGAACGGCCCGCTGAACCTCAGCACCCCCTACGAGCCGGACGGTTTCGAGGACGCGGTGGCGAAGGTGCGCCAGACCCCGCTGGAAGACGCCGCGTACGCGGAGAACCTGCAGGCGGCCACCCGGGCCGGGCTGGTCAGCGAGGCGCTGGTCTTCACCTACTCGCAGCCCAGCGTGTACGTGAAAGACCCCTCGATCAGCGACATCCCGGCCAACCCGGGGCACGTCAACTGGACCGGCGTGAAGATCACCTGATGATCTGGGTCAAGCGCATCCTTCTCACCCTGGCCCGGTCGGTCGCGATCTTCGTGCCGGTGTTCCTGGTGGCCACCTTCGTGACCTTCGCGCTGCGGGCCATCAGCGGGCTGAGCCCGGCCCGCATGCAGCTCGGCGAGCAGGCCACCCCGGACGCGATCGCCCGCATCGAGCAGCAGTGGGGGCTCGACCGGCCGTTCCTGGCCCAGTACTGGTCCTGGCTCACCGGCATGCTGCGCGGCGACCTGGGCGCCAGCTGGTCGAACGGCGTGGGCGTGTCCGACCTGATCGGGATGGGCATCGCCGTCAGCCTGTCGGTGGCCGCACTCGCGCTGGTCATCGGGATCGTGGCCGGTTTCGGCTTCGGGGCGCTGGCCGCGCTGCGGCACGCCACCCTCCTCGACCGCGCGATCACGGCCGTCATGACCGTGTTCTCGGTGATGCCCGCCTTCGTCGTCGGCATCGTGCTGGTCACGGTGTTCGCCGTCGGGTTGGGCTGGTTCCCCGCCTCCGGCTACGTGCCGCTGGAACTCGGTCTGTGGCCGTGGCTCTCGCACATCCTGCTGCCGGCGCTGGCGCTCAGCTTCGACACCGTGGCCGACGTCGCCCGGCAGCTGCGCACCGGCCTGATCGCGGCCTCCCGGGAGAACTACGTGACCGGGGCGCTGGTGCGGGGCCTGAGCCCGCGCCGGATCTTCTGGCACCACGTGCTGCGCAACAGCAGCGGGCCCACGCTGGCGGTGCTCGGGCTGAAGTTCCCCGCGCTCATCGGTGGGGCCGTGGTCACCGAGACCATCTTCGGGCTGCAGGGTTTCGGCCGCTTCGCCAACGACTCGGCGCAGGCCGGTGACGTGCCCGCGGTGCAGGGTGTGCTGGTGGTCTCGATCGTGCTGGTCGTCGTGTTCAACCTGATCGTCAACATCGTGCTGGGCCGGCTCAACCCGGCCTCGCAGCGGGGGGTGTGATGCTGAAACGGATCTGGGCGCTGCCCACCGGCAGGATCGCCTTCGTCATCCTCGGGATCGTGGCCGTGCTGGCCCTTCTCGGCCCGGTACTGGCCCCGCAGGATCCACTGGCGGGCAGCGCCGAGTCGTTGGCCGGCCCCTCGACCGGGCACTGGCTGGGTACCGACTACCTGGGGCGTGACGTGCTGAGCCGGCTGCTGGCCGGGTCCCGCACCAGCATCGTCGGGTCGCTTGAGGTGGCCCTGATGGCGCTGGCTGTCGGGGTACTGCCGGGCATCCTGTCCGTCTATCTGGGAACGGTTTTCGAGTGGACCGCGCTGCGGCTGGTCGACACCCTGATCTCACTGCCGTTCCTGGTGTTCGCCGTGGCCGTCACCGCGCTGCTCGGCAACGGCATCACCCAGGCCATGCTCACGGTCGGGGTACTGGTGTCGCCGTTGTTCTTCCGGGTGTCGCGCGCCGCGACGCTGGCGGTGGCCCGTTCGCAGTACGTGGAGGCGGCCCTGATCTCGGGGGCGTCGTTCGGGCAGGTGGTGCGGCGGCACGTGTGGGCGAAAGTGCTTCCGCCGATCGGGATCGCACTGGCCCAGACCATCGGCGTCGGGTTCGTAGTGGTCTCCAGCCTCACGTTCCTCGGCGTCGGCGTGCAGCCGCCCGCGCCCACCTGGGGTGGCCTGCTGGCGTCCGACCTGGGGTACCTCGACTACCAGCCCTGGGCGCCGGTGGCGCCGGCGCTGCTCATCATGGGCACGGTGTGGGGCTGCAACCTGATGGCGGACGCGTTGAGAGACGTCTCCGGGGAGACGGGTCGCGCTCTGGTCCGGTCACGTCGGAGGAGTTCGGTATGAGCGTTCTTCAGGTGCGCGGCGTGCGCATCACCAACGGTGCGAACGGCGAGGAACTCGTGCACGGTGTCTCCTTCGACCTGGAACCCGGTGGGGTGGTCGGGATCGTCGGGGAGTCGGGCAGCGGCAAGACGCTCACCTGCCGCGCGGCGCTGGGCATCCTGCCGTCCGGTTTCACGGTCTCGGCCGGCTCGGTCGCGATCGAGGGCACCGACATCGCCGGCCTCTCGGCGAAGCAGTGGACCGCCCTGCGCGGGGCCACGATCGGCGCGGTCTTCCAGGACCCGGGCTCGTACCTCAACCCGTCGCTGACCGTCGGCGCCCAGATCTCCGAGGTGCTGCGCGTGCGGGGCGGTCTGAGAAGACGCCAGGCGCGCGCTCGTTCGCAGGAGCTGCTGGCCGCGGTGCACCTGCGCGACCCGCACCGGGTCTACGACAGGTACCCGCACGAGCTCTCCGGCGGCATGCAGCAGCGGGTGCTCATCGCGGCGGCCATCTCGCTCGGCCCGAAGATCCTCGTCGCCGACGAGGCCACCACCGCCCTCGACGTGACGGTGCAGGCCGAGATCCTCGACCTGCTCGCGGATCTGCGCGAGAGCACGGGCCTGGCCCTGGTGGTGGTGTCGCACGACCTGGCCGTGGTCGCCCAGCTCTGCGACGAGGTGCTCGTCATGCGCTCGGGGGAGGTGGTCGAGCAGGGGCCGGTGAAGCAGGTGCTGCACCGGCCCCGGCACGACTACACGCGGCTGCTGATCCGTGAGCACGAGCAGTACGGGCTCGACCGGTTCCTCGGTACCCCGTCCGGCAAGGAGCCCGTCGATGCCCTCACCAACTAGTGACGCGCCGGTCCTCGAGGTCTCGGACCTCACGGTCGATTACGGGGTCCGGAACCGCAGACACCGGGCCCTGTCCGGCGTCTCGCTGTCAGTGGGGCCGGGAGAGACCCTCGGGCTGATCGGCGAGACCGGGTCGGGCAAGTCGACGCTGGCGCGGGCGGTGCTCGGGCTGGTGGCCCCTACGTCCGGTTCGGTCCGGGTGGGCGGTGAGGACGTCACGCGGTACTCCGCCCGGCAGTGGCGCGCGTTCCGGAGGCGGGGCGTGGTGCAGTACGTGTTCCAGGACCCGCTGCGCAGTCTCGACCCCGACCTGACGATCGAGGAGTCGCTCACCGAACCCCTGCTGCTGCGGGGCGACCCGCGGGCGCAGGCCCTCGGGGCGGCCCGGGAGCAACTGGAACGGGTCAACCTCGATCGCGATCTGCTGCGGCGTCTCCCGGGCGAGCTGTCCGGCGGTCAGCGGCAGCGGGTGGCGGTGGCCCGGGCCCTGGTGGTCGAGCCGCGGCTGATCCTGCTCGACGAACCGGTCTCGGCACTCGACGCGGCCAACCGGGTGCAGGTCCTGCAGATCATCAAGAACCTGCGCGACGCCGGTACCACCCTGGTCTTCATCTCGCACGACCTCGGCTCGGTGGCCGGGGTCGCCGACCGGGTGGCCGTGCTCTACCAGGGCGCGCCGGCCGAGCAGGGGGCGACCGCCGACGTGCTGCGCGCACCGCAGCACCCGTACACGCGGCTCCTGCTCGGCTCGGTGCCCACCCTGCACGCCCCGTCCGCCTCGCGGGCCGAACGTCAGGCCCTGCGGGCACAGCTCACGAGGTCTTCTGAGAAATCCGAGGAAGGGGTTCCCGCATGACGCGCACACTCCACCTGGCGGTCGCCGCCTACGGTGTGGGGGGCCCGGGCCAGCACGGCCTGTGGAAGGACCCCCGCGTGCCGAGTAACGCCAGCATCGACGTGCGGCACTACATCCGGCAGGCGAAGCTGGCCGAGGCCGCGCTGTTCGACGCCTACTTCATCGTCGACAGCCAGTTCATCACCGCCGACTACCCCTCGCACTACCTGAACCGCCTCGAACCGCTGACCCTGCTCTCGGCCGTGGCCACCCACACGAGCCACGTGGGCCTGGTCGCGACCGCCAGCTCGACCTACAACTCGCCGTTCAACCTGGCCCGCCGCCTCGCCTCGCTCGACCAGATCAGCGGCGGGCGCGCGGCCTGGAACGTGGTCACCAGCTTCGACACCGGCACGTCGCGCAACTACGGGCTGGCCGAGCACCTCGACTACGCCACCCGTTACGGCCGGGCGCTGGAGGCCGTCGAGGTGGTGCGCGGGCTCTGGGACTCCTACGAGGCCGACGCCTTCCCGGCCTCGGTCGCCGACAACACCTTCCTCGACCCCACCAAGCTGCACGCGCTCGAGCACCACGGCGAGCACTTCGACGTGGCCGGTCCGCTCAACGTGTCCCGGTCGCCCCAGGGGCAGCCGGTGATCTTCCAGGCCGGGGTCTCCGAGGAGGGACGCGATCTGGCGGCCCGGGTGGCCGAGGGCATCTACGCGCCGGGAGGGTCGGTGGAACAGGCCCAGGCCTACTACCGCGACATCAAGGCGCGGGCGGCCGGGTACGGGCGGGACCCGGACCACGTGGTGATCTTCACCGGCGCCGCCCCGGTGGTGGCGTCGACCGACGCCGAGGCTCTGCGGCGCTCCCGCGAGATCTACGACGAGGACGACGACTTCGACCGCAAGCTCGGCTTCCTGGGGCGCTCGTTCGGGGCCCACGACTTCAGCACGCACGACCTCGACGCGCCCTTCCCCGACGTCGCGCACCTGGCCGAGAAGGGCGGACGCACGGCCGGTCAGGCCATCGTGGAACGGGCCGCGGCACAGGGGCTCACGCTACGACAGGTGGTGCAGACCCTGACCGAGTACAGGCCGTCGCCGTTCACCGGGGCTCCCGGCACCGTGGCCGACGCGATCGAGACCTGGTACCGCGACGAGGCGGCGGACGGGCTGAACCTGAACTTCCGCACGCTGGAGGAGTTCGAGCGGTTCACCGGTGACGTGGTGCCGCTGCTGCAGGAGCGGGGACTGTTCCGCACCGAATACACGTCCGGCACGCTGCGCGGGCACCTGGGCCTCCCGGTCCCGGAGAACCGTTACACCGCATCCCGTTCCCGAGGTGACCGGTGACCGGACCCGACCTCCTTCTCACCGGCGGCCGCGACGTCCACCAGGTGCACTTCCCCCTCGGCACCCCGCCCGGCGACGTGGACGTGCTCGTCGTCGGCGCCGGCCCGGTCGGGCTCTCCGCCGCGATCGAGCTGCGCGGCCGGGGGGTGGACGTGGCGGTGGTCGACAAGGCCACCGGCGCCACCCTCGTGCGGGCCGGGGCGATGGGCCACAGCCCGCGCGTGGTCGAGCACTTCCGGCGCTGGGGCCTGCTGCAGGCGATCCGCGACGAGTGGACGTTCCCACCCGAGTGGAACCGGGGCATCCGCCTCGTCACCTCGCTCGCGGGGCACGATCTCGGCCCCGACCCGGCCTACCGCCGCCAGGGCGGGCCGAGCTCGGAAGAGGCGCTGAGGCGTCCGCAGTCGGCTCTGCAGAAGGTCTTCCTGACCCGGCTGGCCGAACTCGGCGTGCCGGTCGGCGGTGGCTGGGAACTGCGGGCGCTCGACGAGCGGGCGGACGGCGTCGAAGCCGTGCTGGCGCAGGTGGCCACCGGTGAACGGCACCTGGTGCGCGCGCGGTACGTCATCGGCGCCGACGGGAACCGCAGTTCCGTGCGCACGCTCAGCGGCATCGAGCGGGACGGCGACCGGGCCACCGAGAAGCGCTACCGGCTGATCGTGCGCACCGGTGACATCCGCGACCGGGTCGGTCCGGCCCCGAGCGGCGTGAACATCGTCTTCAACGAACGGTCTTCAGGATTCCTGGCCGCCGTGAGCCACCGGGACTGGCGGGTCTACGCCGGCCCCTACCCCCTCGACCACGAGCCCACCGAGAGCGAACTGATCGGCACGGCCGCCGCGTCCTTCGGCTTCGACCTGGACCTGGAACTGATCTCGGCCACGGTCTACTACGACGCCAGCCGCATCGCGCAGACGTTCCGGAAGGGCCGGGTGCTGCTGGCCGGGGACGCCGCGCACGTGCGCACCCCGGGCGGGAATCTCGGCGAGGGATTCGGTGACGTGGTCAACCTGGGCTGGAAACTGGCCGCGGTGCTGCACGGTTCGGCTCCGGACACGCTGCTGGAGTCGTACGACGAGGAACGCCGGCGGCACAACTGGCGGGTGGCCGACCACGCGCTGGAACGCTCCCGCCGCAGCCGTGCGGTGCTGGCCGAGCTGCGCGCCGAGGGCATTCCGGCCGACTCCGACGGCAGTGCCGGGGCTCTCGAGCGGCGCGAGAGGATCCGGGCCCGGCTCGCGACGGAAACCGTTGCCGCGCCCGGGGTCACGTTCGACGAACGGTACGACCAGTCACGGGCGATCTGGTACGAGAACGATGGGAAAGAACGCGTGTGGGCTCCGGATGTCTACGAGGACGACCCCCGGCCGGGGCACCGGGCCCCGAACGGGGCGGTCGACACCTACGGCGGAACGCTCCACGACCGGATCGGGGCCGGGTTCTCGCTGCTCTCACTCGGTGACGACCGTTCCCTGGAGGCCTCTTTCGAGGACGCGGCGCGGCGCCGGGGCGTGCCCCTCGCGGTCGTGCACCTGGGATCGGTGCCGGCCGGGGAGACGTACCGCGACGCCGCGTACTTCCTGGTGCGGCCCGACCAGCACGTGGCCTGGCGCGGCGACGACCTGCCCGAGGGGGGTGCCGATGCGGTGCTCGACCGGGTGCTGGGGGCTGGCTAGCCCGGGGCTCGCCGGAGCCGGAGAAGCAGCGGGACGATCACGGCCAGCGCGCAGATCACCAGCACGGTGGCCGAGAACGCGGTGGACCACAACGTGCTCACGTCGCCCTGACTGATGGCCAGGGCCCGGCGCAGCTGCTGCTCGGCGATCGGGCCGAGGATGAGCCCGATCACGGCGGGACCGACCGGCCAGCCGAAACGGCGCATCCCGAAACCGATCACACCGATGCCGAAGAGCAGGGCGACGTCGACCGGGGAGAGGTTGATCGTGTACGAGCCGAGCGCCGCGAACATCAGGATGCCGCTGTAGAGGTACGGCCGGGGGATGCGCAGCAGCCGCACCCACAGCCCGACCAGCGGCAGGTTGAGCAGGAGCAGGAGGGTGTTGCCGATGTAGAGGCTGGCCAGCAGCGCCCAGACCAGGTCGCCGTTGGTCTCGAACAGGGCCGGGCCGGGCTGGATCCCGTACTGCTGGAACGCGGCCAGCAGCACGGCGGCGGTGGCCGAGGTGGGCAGGCCGAGGGTGAGCAGCGGCACCAGCACCCCGGCGGCGGCCGCGTTGTTGGCCGCCTCCGGCCCGGCGACGCCCTCGATCGCGCCGCGCCCGAACTCCTCCGGGTGCTTCGACAGGCGCCTCTCGGTGGCGTACGACAGGAAGGTGGGGATCTCGGCGCCGCCGGCCGGGAGGGTGCCGAACGGGAAGCCGAGGGCGGTGCCGCGCAGCCACGGTCTCCACGACCGCCTCAGGTCGTCACGTGTCATCCAGGGACCGGAGGCGGGCAGCAGCTGGGCGGGGGCGTGGCGCAGGCGGGACGCGACCCAGAGCGCCTCTCCCACCGCGAAGAGCCCCACCGCGACGACCACGACGTCCACCCCGTCCGCCAGCTGGGCGACCCCCAGGGTGAGCCGGGCCTGGCCGGTGAGGGCGTCGATGCCCACCAGGCCCAGCGTCAGGCCGACGAGGAGGCTGGCGACACCGCGCACCAGGCTGGAGCCGAGCACGGCCGAGACGGTGAGGAACGCCAGCACCATCAGCGCGAAATAGTCCTGCGGGCCGAGCTTCACGGCCAGGTCGGCGACCTGCGGGGCCAGCAGGGTGAGCAGCCCGGTGGCGATGGTGCCGGCCACGAACGAGCCGATCGCGGCGGTGGCCAGCGCGGCCGCTCCCCGTCCGGCCCTGGCCATCTTGTTGCCCTCGAGGGCGGTGACGATCGACGCGGACTCGCCCGGGGTGTTGAGAAGGATCGACGTGGTGGAGCCGCCGTACATGCCGCCGTAGTAGATGCCCGCGAACATGATGAACGCGCCGGTCGGGTCGAGCGTGAAGGTGATGGGCAGGAGCAGCGCCACGGTCATCGCCGGTCCGATGCCGGGCAGCACACCGACGGCGGTGCCCACGAGCACCCCGACGAAGGCGTAGAGCAGGTACGTCGGGGTGAGGGCGTCGCCGAACCCCTGCATCAGGGCGTCGAAGTTGCCCACGGCTCAGATCACCGCCTGGAGAATGCCGTTGGGCAGGTAGACACCCAGCACGCGGGTGAACAGCAGGAAGGTGACGAACGGCGCGAGCAGGCTGACCACGGTCAGCGAGCGCGGGTCGCGGGCGCCGAGGGTGTAGGCCGTGCCCGCGAAAAGGCCGATGGTGGAGAGCAGATAGCCGACCGGGTCGAGGATCAGCACGTACAGCAGCATGATCCCGGCCAGGGCGCCGAGAGTGCGCCAGCTGGTGCGGGCCTCGGTGTCGACGTCCTCACCCGCCTCGGCCTCGGCCCGGTCGCCCCGCCAGACCGCGACGGCCAGCCAGAGGCCGACCACGATGAGCGCGCCGCCGACGACGTAGGGGAAGAAGCGGGGCCCGATCGCACCCTCGGTGGGCGGCGTGCGCAGGCCGTGCCCGTCGACGATCATGTAGACGCCGGTGAGGGCCAGCAGCGCGGCGGGGACGATCTCGGTCAGTCCCCGGTTCTCGGTGTTCATCCGACCAGCCCGATCTTCTTCAGGGTGCCCGCGAACTCGGTGACCTGCGCGTCGAAGAAGGGCTGGACCTCGTCGCCGACCAGGAACTCGTCGTCCCAGTCGTTGGTCTCCAGCGCCTCCTTCCACTGCGGTGAGTCGTGCACCTCGGTGAGGAACTGCTGGATGTCCGCGGCCTCCTCCGGGGTGGTGCCCGGTGGGGCCAGGATGCCGCGCCAGTTGGTCACTTCCACGTCGACGCCCTGCTCGGTGAAGGTCGGCGCGTCCACCGACCCGATGCGCTCACCGGAACTGACGGCCAGCACCCGCAGGTCGCCGGACTCGATCTGCCCCGACCACTCGCGCACCCCGGAGATCCCGGCCGCGACCTGCCCGCCGAGGATCGCGGCGAGGGCCTCCCCGCCGCCGGAGTAGGGGATGTAGTTGACCTTGCGCGGATCGGCGCCCACCGCCTCGGCGTACAGCCCGGCGGTGACCTGGTCGGTGCCGCCCGCCGAGCCACCCGCGATCGGGTGGCCGCCGGGATCCTTCGTGAACGCGTCCGTGAACTCGTCGAGGGTCGTGAACTCGGAGTCGCGCGGCACGACCAGCACCTCGTTCTCACCGGTGAGCCGAGCGACCGGCACGGCGTCGGCGATGGTGATCTGCGACTGGTTGACCTCGATCGCGCCGATCATCACGGCGCCCATCACCAGCAGCTGTTTCGGGTCGTCGTCGGCCACGAAGCGGGCCAGGCCGATCGTGCCGCCGGCGCCCTCGACGTTGATGACCTGGGTGTTGCGCACCAGGTCGGAGTCGTCGACGGCCTTCTGCAGGGCTCGGGCGGTGCCGTCCCAGCCGCCGCCGGGGGCGGCGGGCGCGATGATCTGCAGACGCCCGGTGGAGGGGAAGCCCGACGCGCTGCGGGTGGGGGCCTCCTGGCCGCAGGCTGTCAGTGATGCGGCCGATGTGAGCAGTACGGCGCTCAGCGCCATCGCGGTGAATCGCCGCATGCGCGCCCCTCCCTCGTCGATGAGTCAGTGAGCTGCGCCACAAACTATGCAGTCGCGTCCCCTCGTGGGAAGTGTGCAAAACATCACGGTTGCCGGTTAAGCCGGAATGGGGGCCCCGGGTAGCGGGCTCAGCGGACGCCGTCCACGGCAGGACCGGCACGCACCGCACGCCCGGCGGGCAGGGCCGGGTCGGCGTCAGCGGGAAGAGGCTCTCCCTCACGCACCGATGAGCGGCGCCGCACCGGGCCGGTGAGGGCGAGCACCGCCAGCTCGGGGATCAGCGGGATCAGCAGGGTGAGTGAAGCGCCGTGCGCGTGACCGGTCGCGGTGACGGTGTGGTGCGTGACCGTCGCCTCGAAAGGGCTTGTCGTGACGAAGAGATGGACCAGGTGCGCCACGATCATGGTGGCGGCCATGATCGCGGTGCCGGCCAGGGCTGCCGGATCGCGCCGGAGGTGCGCGGCGCAGGCCAGGCACACCAGGGACATGGCGCCGAACAGCAGGACGTGCGGGGCCCAGGCCAGGTGGGGCAGCAGCATCAGCAGATGCGCCGCCCCACCCGCCGCGGCCAGGGCCGCAATGGTGCGATGGTTCACGGGGTGGTCCGGAGCCGGGCCGTGCTCACGCCCGGCCGGACCCGGGCCAGCGCGATCCCACCCACCACCGACAGCACCAGCACGCCGTCGATCACCAGGGCCAGCGTCTGCGAACCGCCCACGAGCAGCGGCAGGTTCCGCACCGTGATGAACAGGCAGACGGCCAGGCCGGCCAGGCCCAGGCCGGGCGCGAGACGGGTGTGCCAGAACCGGGTGTCGGCCCTCGAGCGGTGGAACCAGACCAGTACCGCGACGCTCGTCAGCAGCATGAGCAGGAGGATGCCCGCCGTCGCGGCACCGGAGAGCCAGGCGAAGACCTCGGCCACCGGGTCCAGGCCGGCACCCGCGCAGACAGCGAGAAGAGCTGCGGCGCAGCCGGTCTGGACGAGCGAGCTGAGGTGCGGCGAGTGGTGCCGGGAGTGGCTGCGGCCGAGGGCCGCCGGCAGCACGGCCGCGCCACCGAGGGCGAACAGGTAGCGCGAGAGCACGTTGTGGAACGACAGCACGCAGGCGAACAGGCTGGAGACCAGCAGCACCTGCACCACGTGACCGGCCGCCGAGCCCAGGTACTGCTCGGTGGTGACCGCGACCATGGTGCCCGGGTTGGCGTTCGCCTGGGCCACGGCGGCACTTTCGCCCCAGCCGCTCACCACGGCCCACGCCGACACCGAGTAGAAGACGCCGATGACGACCAGCGCGGCGTAGGTGGCACGGGGGATGGTGCGGTCGGGATCCCGGGCCTCGTCGCGGAACACGGCGGTGGCCTCGAACCCGATGAAGCCCGCGATGGCGAACATCAGGCCGATGCCGGGCGCGCCGGAGGTGATCGTGTCGAGGTGGAGGACCCCGGTGGACAGGCCTTCGGTGTCGCTGCCGCCCCTGCCGACCACGGCCAGATCGAGCAGCAGCACGATCGCGATCTCGGCGACCAGGAGCACGCCGAGCACCCTGCCCGACAGGTCGATGTGCCGGTAGCCGAGCAGCCCGGTGACGGCGATCGCGGCGAGCGTCCACAGCCACCAGGGCAGCGACGGCACGCCGTAGGTGACGAGCAGTTCGTCGAGGGCGAAGCCGAGGTAGCCGTAGACCGCGCCCTGCACGGCGGTGTACGTGATCAGTGCGAGAAACGCCGCCCCGAGCCCGGGTCCACGGCCCAGGCCCTTCTCCACGTAGGAGTAGAAGGCGCCGGCGTCGGGCACGTGCCGGGCCATCGCCACGAACCCGACGGCGAAGAGCATGAGGATCACGGCCGCCACCGCGTACATGGCGGGGTATCCGGCGCCGTTGCCGAGGGCCATGCCGATCGGCACGCTGCCCGCGACCACGGTGAGCGGCGCCGCGGCGGCCACCACCATGAAGACGATGGCGCCGGGGCCGAGAGTCCCCTGAAGCCTGGTTTCAGTCATGGCAGCCACCTGAGGACGTCGTGGTGCAGTGGTCGTTCGAGGAGGCCGGAACGTCGAGGGTCGGGTTCCGGTCGAAGAAGCCCACGGGCTTCAGGGTGAACCCGGTGTAGTCGACCGGCATGATCGGCCAGTCCTCCGGGCGGGGGGTGTGGGTGAGACCGAAGGTGTGCCAGACGACGAGATCCTGGTTGTCCAGGTCCCGGTCGTTGGCGACATAGGCGGGAAGGCCCGCACCGCCCGGGTGCTGGTTCACGAAATCGCCCGCCGCGTAACGCTCCGCCGGGTCGTACTGCGTGACCCAGAGGTGGTTGGTGGCGAACGCGGCGCGGTGGGCGACGGAGGAGTCCGGGTCGGCCAGCAGCGTGGGCAGGCCCTCGGGGTACAGGGCGTAGGCCACGGGACGCCCCAGCCGGTTGAGCTTGCCCGGGTTGCTGATGTGCCACACCCGGTTCTTCGACGGCTCGGCGTCGCGCCGGGCCTGCGACTCGCGGGCCAGCACGGTGCTCTGCGTGCGGAACGCGTTGCCGCGCGGGTTGTCCGGCCCCTTCGGCACACGCACCACGTCGATCTCCTCGACGCGGTTGGCGGTGCCGTCGACGGCCATGTCGAGGCGGGCGCTGAACAGGTGCTGGTGGAACGGGGCGCCCAGGCCGGGGGCGATCTCGGAGGCGTAGGGGTAGTCGCCGCCGGGATGCGCGCTGGTGAAGACGACCCCGGTGGCCTTGGCCTCGAACTCGATGGTGCCGTCGAGGTAGAGGTACCAGTAGAAGCCGTAGTCGTAGTTGCCGATCGTGGTGAAGAAACTGACCACCAGGCGGCGCTGGCGGCGGGTGTGGCTCGAGCCCGACCACAGGTCGCTGTGCTTCCAGAGGATGCCGAAGTCCTCCTCGTGGATGCAGATCGCGTTGGGAAGGCGCTGGGGCCCGCCCTTCTCGTCGGAGACGACGGCGTCCAGGTAGGTGATCTCGCCCAGGCAGTCGCAGCCCAGTTCGAGCGCGTTGGCGTAGCGGCCGACCAGGTACTCACCCGTGTCGAAGTAGTTCTGCCAGGAGCGCACCGGCGCGGGATCGGCGTAGGGCACGACCATCTCGCTGATCGAGGCGCGGTGGATGACCGAGCGCCCGTCGAAACCGATCTGGTGCAGCACGAGACCCTCGCGGGCGTCGAAACCGACCCGTAGCGACCACTTCTCCCAGGTCAGCAGGTTCTCGTCGTCGATCTCGAGACTGGATCCCTCGGGTTGCGTGATGTGCAGCGGCTTCTGGGTGGTGCGCATCGGCCCGCTGACGGCCGGGTCGTCGTAGTTGCCCGACTCGGCCGGCACCGGCACGGCGCCGAAGTCGAGCACCTGGTCGACGACGCGGTTCATGGTGTCGACGTAGGCCACCAGGTTGTCGACGGGGTGCGCCCAGGCCGAGTCGCCCGGGTGCTCCTGGTGGAAGCCCAGGCCGCGCAGCACGCGCCGGCCCGCCTCCTGCGGGTACTCGTCCGCGTAGACACCGGCCGAAAGGGGCGCCACCCGGACCTTTCCGATGTCCAGGCCGCGGGCCTCGATCGCCGCCCGCCAGCGGTCGTCCTTGGCCAGGAGCTGCTCGACGAGCTCGAACTCCTCGTCGAGCACCGGCAGATGGCCGGTGGCGGCGGGGTCGAGCTCGACGTCGGAGACCACGGTGGCCGTACCGGTGTCGACGAGGACGTCGCGCGAGACCTGGGTGCGCACGTCGAGCAGGAGGGCGCGGAAACGGCGGGCGACGTGGTCGCCGGGCGCCCAGGCGAGAGTCTGCGTCTTGGTGGGTTCCTCGAGCCCGATGTAGACGAACCGGATGGTGTCGGACAGGAGGCCGGCGCTGTCCAGCACCGTCCGGACCTCGTCGATCTCGCTCTCCCGGACCGGGCCGAGCGGGTGGGGCGAAGGAGTCTGTGTCACAGCATGTTTCCTTTACGAGCGGGCCGCGGCGCGGGTGGGGCCTTCGAGTAACCAGTTAAATCAACAGACGTACAAAATAAGATGTCCCCGGGTTACGTCTAGGTAAATCGCGGGACCTGTAGCCCAGCGGTCGGGGTCTTCGGCCCCTGTGCCTACGCTGGGGGCTCGTCACAGGGGCTCAGGAGGGGAACGCGGTGCCGAAGATCGTCGATCACGACGAGCGTCGCCGGGAGATCGTGGAGGTGGTCTGGCGGCTCATCGCCGACGAGGGCATCCAGGCGGTCACCACGCGGCGCATCGCGGAGGTGTCGGGCACGGCCAACGGCGCCCTGCGCTACTACTTCCCGAACAAGGAGGCGGCGCTCACCGCGGCCTTCGAGTACATCGTGGCGGCCACCAACCGCCGGGCCGACGCCGTCGACGCGCATCGCCACGGACTGGGTGGCCTGCGCACGCTGTGCCTGGAGATCATGCCGCTGGACGCGGAACGGCGGGCGGAGGCGCGGCTGGCCATCAACTTCTGGCAGCAGGCGCTGAACCAGCCCGACAAGGCCGGCCTCTACGCCACGATGACCGGGGCCTGGCGGGTGGAGATCGCCGACCGGCTGGGCGAGGCCGTGGGTGACGGCGACGTGGGTGCGGACGCGGTGCGCCCGGCCGTGGTCGACGGGCTGCTGTCGCTGCTCATGGGGCTGCAGATCGAGGCGGTCCTGACGCCCGGCGTGTGCACCCCGGAGCGCCAGCTGGCCCAGCTGGACGAGTACCTGGGCCGGCTGGCTGTCTCCTGGGGCGCCTCCTAGGCCACCCGGCGGCTGTCGAGGAACTCGCCGATCCGGCCGATCGCGTCTTTCAGCACCTCGGCGTGCGGCAGGGTGACGATGCGGAAGTGGTCGGGCTCGGACCAGTTGAAGCCCCGGCCGTGCACGACCATCACCTTCTGCTCGCGGAGCAGGTCGAGCACGAACGCCTCGTCGTCGTCGATGGGGAACTTCTTGCGGTCGAGCCTCGGGAAGCAGTAGAGCGCGCCCTGGGGTTTGACGCAGCTGACCCCGTCGATCTGGCTGAGCATCTCGTAGGTGACGTCGCGCTGCTCGAGCAGGCGCCCGCCCGGCAGGGTCAGGTCGTTGATGCTGCGCGGCCCGTCGCCCAGGGCGGTCGCGATCACGTGCTGCGAGGGCACATTGGCGCACAGCCGCAGGTTGGCCATGATCTGCAGGCCCTCGAGGTAGCTGGTGGCCTGGTGCTTCGGCCCGGACACGACCATCCACCCGGCCCGGTAGCCGGCGACCCGGTAGGCCTTGGACAGGCCGTTGAAGGTCAGGCAGAAGACGTCGGGCGCCAGGGCGGCGGCACTCTCGTGAACCGCGTCGTCGTACAGGATCTGGTCGTAGATCTCGTCGTTCAGCAGCATCAGGTCGTGCCTGCGGGCGATCTCGACCAGGCCGTCGAGCACCTCGCGGGGATAGACGGCGCCGGTCGGGTTGTTCGGGTTGATGATGACCAGGCCCACGGTGCGGTCGGTGATCTTCGACTCGATGTCGGCCAGGTCGGGCATCCAGCCCGAGCCCTCGTCACAGCGGTAGTGCACCGCTCGTCCACCGGCCAGCGTGGTGGTGGCGGTCCAGAGCGGGTAGTCGGGGCTGGGCACGAGCAGCTCGTCACCGTCGTCGAGCAGGGCCTGCAGCGCCATGCTGATCAGCTCGGAGACCCCGTTGCCGAGCCAGACGTCTTCGATGTCGAGGCCCTCCACGCCCTTGCCGGTGTGGTACTGCACGACCGCGCGGCGCGCCGGCACGATGCCCTTGGCGTCGCTGTAGCCGTGTGCGTCGGGGAGCTGGCTGATCATGTCGCGCAGGATGTCGTCGGGTGTGCCGAAACCGAACGGCGCCGGGTTGCCGATGTTCAGCCGCAGGATCTGGTGGCCCTCGGCCTCCAGCCGCATGGCCTCGGCGAGCACCGGCCCGCGGACGTCGTAGGCGACATGATTGAGCTTCTTGGACTGCCGGATCTCCACGCCCGCCAGGGTAGACCCGTCGCCTCGACGATCGGTCGACGAACGGTCGACGAACCCGGTGCGTACCGTGGGGCACGGCACACATCCCGCCTGCCTCTGGACAAAACGCGCGCGCGAAAATCTCATGGAGACAGATCACCCCCGACGGGGAGGGGCAACGGCATGGGACGCGTCGATCTGACCACGACGACGGTGCACGGTGAGGCCGGACGGGTGCTCGCCCTGCTGAAGGAGCCGGACTCGATCGAGTTCTGGTACGCCGAGATCCTCCACGGGGTGGTTCCCCGGCCCTGGCTGAACGCCTGGGTCACGTCCCGGTCGGCGCGCTCACCGGCCCGGTTCGGCGGGGTGCTGCTGTCGGCCGGCCCGTTCGGCGAGATCCTGCTGTCGATCCCGCCCGAGATCATCGACCACCCCCTGAGTGAGGACGAGGTGGTGCGGCTTCTCGGGTGAGGGTGCGGTTCGCCCGATGTTCGCCGGTATTCATCCGAACGTGCCGCACGGTGTTCAACGGTCGCTCCCCATGATTTTCCCATGAACGCGCGGCAGTTCGTCGTCGAGCACCGGCGGGTGGTCCGTCCCGGGGTGCTCCTGCTCTCGATCCCCATCATGCTCTGGCTGGTCGTGCGCACGGTCGGCGCGATGGGGGCGGGATGGTCGGAGGCCGGGCACACCGTGGCCGGGCTGGAGCTGCTGTGGCTGCCCGCGCTCACCTTCTTCTGGTGGGCCGGGCACTGCGCGCGGGCCGGTCAGGTCACCGCCTGCCTGCCCGGTCTGAGCCTGTCCCGCGCCCTGGGCCTGTGCTTCGCCGGCAGCGCGGTCGCCAACAGCCTGCCGCTCGGCGGGGCGCTCAGCTACGGGGTGAGCGCGGCGATGATCCGTTCGTGGGGCTTCGACGCCCGCGCCACGGCCGGCTACTTCACGCTCAACCAGGTCAGCACCGTGCTGCTGCGCGTGGGGTTCGGGGCGGTGTCGCTGGCCGGGTTCCTGCTCTACGGCCCGGCCGCCCACCTCGGCGTCGCCCCGCTCTGGATCAGCGGCGGCGTGGCCCTCGGGCTGGTGGCCCTGTGCGCGGTGCTCGCCCGCGGGCGCTTCACCGGCTGGGCCGGGCGGCACCTGAGCGCCCTGCGCGAGGACATCGGCCGGGCCCTGCGCCGCTCCGGCGCCCAGCTGGTGCTCAGCGGCCTGGGCTACATGCTGCTGCTCGGGATCCTGCTGCACCTGTGCCTGCTCGGCCTGCACGTGCGCGAGTCGTTCCCGCTGGTGCTGGCCGTCGTCGGGATCGAGCGGATGGTCACCACCGTGCCCCTGACCCCGGGCGGCGCGGGCGCGGCCGAGCTGACCATCCTCACCTGCCTGACCGCGGCCGGGGTGCCGGCGGCCAGTGCGCTCGCGGGCGCCTTGCTCTACCGCTTCTTCACGTTCCTGCTCGAGATCCCGGTCGGGACGGCGGTGATCGTGGCCTGGCGGCTGCGGCACCGGAGGGCTCGCCGGCAGCCCACGACCACGCCGGCCTGACCTACTTCTTCAGCGCCCGTTCCAGGATCCAGGCGTGCACCTGCGCCTCGTCCTTCCAGGAGTCGTAGCGCCCCGACGGACCGCCGTGCCCGGCGCCCATCTCGGTCTTCAGCACGATCTCGTTCGGACCGGTGTTGTTCTCCCGCAGCTTCTGCACCCACTTCGCCGGTTCCCAGTAGCTGACCCGGGGGTCGTTCAGGCCGGCGGTGACGAGCATCGACGGGTACGCGGCGGGCACCACGTTGTCGTAGGGGGAGTAGCTCTTGAGCACCTCGTAGAAGGCCGGCTCCTCCGGATTGCCCCACTCCTCGTACTCGTGCACGGTGAGCGGCAGCGAGGGGTCGAGCATGGTGGTGAGCACGTCGACGAACGGGACCTCGGCGATCACCCCGGCGAACAGGTCGGGCCGCAGGTTGGTGACCGCGCCCATCAGCAGCCCGCCCGCGCTGCCGCCCCGCGCGATCAGCGTCGACGGTGAGGTGTAGCCCGCCTGCACGAGATGCTCGGCCGCGGCGACGAAGTCGGTGAAGGTGTTCGGCTTCTTCTCGAACTTGCCGTCCTCGTACCAGAGCCGGCCCAGGTCACCGCCGCCGCGCACGTGCGCGATGGCGAACACGAACCCGCGGTCGAGCAGGCTGAGCCGGAACGACGAGAAGTACGGGTCGGTCGAGATCTCGTAGGCGCCGTAGCCGTACAGCAGCGCCGGGCCGCCGTCGAGCTCACGGCCGGCCCGGTAGACCAGCGAGACCGGAACCTGCACGCCGTCGGGTGCCTTCGCCCAGACCCGCTCGCTGACGTACTGCGTGGCGTCGTACCCGCCCAGCACCGGCTGCTGCTTGAGCAGCGTGCGCTCGCCGGTGCGCAGGTCGTACTCGTACACCGAGCGCGGTGTGACCAGCGACGTGTACGTGTAACGCACGATGTGCGTGTCGAACTCGGCGTTGCCCGTGGCCCCGGCCGTGTAGACCGGCTCGGGCTGCTCCATCACCGCGTGCGTGCCGGTGGCCAGGTCGAACAGCGCGATGCGGGCCGTGCCCTCGGCCCGCTCGGACAGGATCAGGTGCCCGGCCATCGTCTCGGCGCCGTCGAGCTTCACGTCGGGGCGGTGGCCGATGACCTCGGTCCAGTGCTCACGCCCGGGCGTGGCGGCCGGGGTGACCATCAGCTTGAAGTTCGGCGCGTCGTCGTTGGTCACGACGTAGAACTCGTCGCGGGTCTCGTCGCGGTAGTGGGCCAGGTGGTACTCCACCCCCTGGCGGCGCGGCTCGACCACCCGGAACTCACCCGTCGGGTCGTCGGCGCGCAGCACCCAGGTCTCGCTGGTGAGCGAGCTGCCCAGTGAGATCACCAGGTACTCCTCGGACTTCGAGCCGCCGACCCCGACGAAGAAGCGCTCGTCGTCTTCCTGGAAGACCTTCACGTCGTCGGCCGCGGGCGTGCCGATCACGTGGCGCCACACCTGGTAGGGGCGCTTGGCCTCGTCCTGCCGGGTGTAGAAGAGCACGCTCGCGTCACGGCTGAACGTGGCGCCGTAGTGCACGTCTTCGATCACGTCGTCGAGGTCGGTCAGCGTGGTCAGGTCACGCACCCGCAGCGTGAACGTCTCGCTGCCGCTGGTGTCGGTGGAGTAGGCCAGACGGGTGCCGGTGGGGGCCACCGTGAACGCGCCGAGCGAGAAGTACTCGGAGTCGCCCGCGACCTCGTTCTGGTCGAGCAGCACGATCTCGTCGGGACCGGGCTGCCCGTCGGCGTCGGCCTTGCGGCAGCTGATGCCGTACTGACGCCCCTCCTCGGTGCGGCTGTAGTACCACCAGCCGTGCTTGCGCACCGGCACCGACAGGTCGGTCTCCTGGATGCGCGACCGGAACTCCTCGAACAGCTCCTCCTGCAGCTGACCGGTGCCCTCGAGGTAGGCCCGGAGGTGCTCGTTCTCGGCCTCGAGCAGCCCGATCACCTCGGGGTCGGACTTCTCCCGCAGCCAGTACCAGTCGTCGGCGCGCTCGTCGCCGTGCTTGCTGTGGACGTGGGGACGCTTCGGGGCCACCGGGGCGCTGCTCTTGGCGTTCTGATCGGTCACGGGATCACTCTGCCGCACGGGTCCGACACTCTTCGAGCACTTTCGCCCTCAGCCGAGACCCGCGGACCGCACCGGCGGGACCGACCCGGGCCGACGCGTCCGAAAGCCTGAACGAAAGTTGCCACAACCGCGGCCCGTGACAGCGTCTAGTCACCATGAACGGAATGGAAGGCGGCGAGGAGCCGGAACTCGACCTGGACCGCCCCGCAGACGGGGACGCCCAGGTGGTCGCGCTGTTCCGCGACGGGTTGCGGGCCGGGCCCACCGGCCTCGACCCCCGCGGCATCGAACGGCGGGCCCGGCGGCGGCACCGCCGGGCGCAGGCGGTGGCATCGAGCGCCGTCACGGCGGCCGCGGCCCTGGCGGCGGTGCTGGTCATCGCCTCACCGTGGCAGCCCCAGGGAGGTGACGAGGGGGTCCCGGCCGGACCGGGGCCCTCGCTCACCGCCACCGCCGCGCCCGACCTGACCGCCGCGTCCCTCATCGACCCCGACGACATCACCCTGGGCTCGCAGACCCTGGAGGTCACCGAGCCCGCCTCCGACATCTCCGGCGAGGAACTCGTCGGCGGGGTCTGCGTCGACGGCACGCTCGGCGTCGACGTCCCCACCCGCGCCTTCGAGGCGGCCTGGTCGACGGGCAGAGCGGTGCCGGCGGACTATGTGGTGCGCGAGAAGGCCGCTCAGTGGCCCGGGCAGCCCGGGCAGGCCGCGAAGGCGCTCGAAACGCTGCGCTCGCAGCTGGAGTCGTGCACGGCGGGCCCGGGTCCGGAAGGACTCGGCGTCACCACCGACCGCACCGGTGACCTCGCGATGAGCGCGCCCTACCTGGTCGTCACCGCCACCGAGGGCACCGGAACGCCTTACGCCCAGGCCTTTCTGGTGTGGGACGACACTCTGGTCACGGTGTCGGTGGGCGGCCCGGAGAGCGCGAGCGAGGACGACGCGTACCGCGCCGTGATCGCGGTGCTCGAGAAGGCGGTCGGCCGGATCACGGCCGGCGGGGCCCCGGGGGGCGGAGCGTGAGACGCCCCTGGCAGGAACCGGCCCTCGAGAAGGCGCCCGGGTTCGAGGACTTCGTGCGGGAACGTTCACCCCGCCTGCTGTCCATGGCCCGGGGCCTGATGAGGTCGTCCGCCGACGCGGAGGACCTGGTGCAGGACGTGCTGGCCAAGGTCCTGCTCCGGTGGGACGTGGTCAGCCGGGCCGACGACCCGAACGCCTACGTGAACCGCATGCTGGTCAATGCCGCGACGTCCTTCTGGCGTCGCGGCTTTCAGCGTGAGTCACCCACCGACAGCGAGATCCTGGGCGACCGGCCGGTGGAGGACGCGAGCGGCACCCTGGCCGAGAGGGACGCACTGCTCAGGGCCCTCGCGACGCTCAAGCCGAAACACCGTGCGGTGCTGGTGCTCCGCTACTACGAGGGCCTGAACGACCACGAGATCGCCGCCACGCTGGGCATGGCCCACGCCAGCGTGCGCAGCAACGCCGCCCGCGGGCTCGCCGCGCTGCGCCGGGCCGGGCTGCTGACCAGCCGGGTCTGAGGCCGGGGCCACCGGCCGATCCGCACCACCGAGAGCCGAAAGAGCCCACGGAAGGACTCTTCCGGCTCCCGCGGATAGCGGGTGCTACCGCCGGACCACCCGCACCTCACCGGCCGGGATCTTCACGCTCCCGCCCAGCACGGCCCCCGTCATCACGTCGGTCCCCTCCAGCGGCAGGTCCACCGGAGCCGCCCCGTGGTTGATCGCGAAGACGAACTCGGTGCCGTCCGCCGCGTGCCGCGACACCCGCTCCAGGTCCCAGGGCAGGCCGCGCTCCACCGCCACCCCGGCGATCTCCAGCACCGGGTCGAGCACCGCCGCCAGCGCCGGGTACCCCAGCACCGTCGACACGTACGTGGCCGTGCCCGGGCCCAGCGTGCGCCGGGTCACCGCGGCCTGACCGGCCGCCGGGCCGTCCAGGTACTCCAGCACCGTCTCGGCCTCGCGGGGGCGCAGGTCCTCCGCCCACACGCTCGCCTCGACCCCGTCCGTGAGCGTCAGCGTGCCGTGCTCACGCAGCGGCAGCACCTCCTCCACACTCACCTGCAGCAGGTCGCGCAGCACCCCGTTCCAGCCGCCCTCGTGCACCGCGTCGTCCGGGCCGATCACACCCGAGAACGGGCCGACCACCAGGTGCCCGCCGCCCTCGACGAACGACTCCAGGTTCGCCGCCGACTCCTCCGACAGCAGGTACGACGACGGTGCCAGCACCACCCGGTAGCCGCTGAGATCGGCCGACGGGTGGGCGAAGTCGACCGTCACCTTGTCGCGCCACAGCCGCTCGTAGTACTCCCGCACCTGCCGGCGCGGGTCGAGGTCGGCGCTCGGCATCCAGTCCAGACCCTGTGCCCAGTGCGACTCCCAGTCCCACAGGATCGCCACCTCGGCCCTCACGGTCGAGCCGAGCACGTCGCGCAGCGCCTTCAGCGAGGCCCCGAGGTCGGACACCTCACCGAAGACCCGGCTCTCGGCCCCCGCGTGCGGCAGCATCGCCGAGTGGAACTTCTCCGCCCCGCGCCGGGAGGCACGCCACTGGAAGAACAGGATCGCGTCGGCCCCGCGGGCCAGGTGGCTCAGCGAGTTGCGCGCCAGCTCACCCGGCCGCTTCGCCAGGTTGCGCGGCTGCCAGTTCACCGCCGAGGAGGAGTGCTCCATCAGCATCCACGGCTGCCCGCCGGCCAGCGACCGGGTCAGGTCGGCGTCCAGCGCCAGACCCACCTGGGCGTCCGGGTCGGCCGCCCACAGGTAGTGGTCGTTGGCCACCACGTCGACCTCGGCGGCCCACTTCCACAGGTCCATCGACGGGCAGTTCGTGGCCATGAAGTTCGTCGTCACCGGGATGCCCGGCGCCAGCTCGTGCAGCACGTCGCGCTCGCGGGTGAAGCAGCCGAGCAGCTCGTCGCTGGAGAAGCGGGCGAAGTCCAGACGCTGGGCCGGGTTCGTCGAGGTGGCCGACTGCGCGGGCACGCCGACCTGCGACCACTCCCGGTAGGTCTGGCCCCAGAAGGCCGTGCCCCACGACGCGTTCAGGGCCTCGAGCGTGCCGTAGCGGGTCTGCAGCCAGCCCCGGAACGCCTGTGCGCTCACCTCGCAGTAGCACTCCGAGACCGGCGCGCCGTACTCGTTGTGGACGTGCCACAGGGCGACAGCCGGGTGATGGCCGTAGCGCTTGGCGAGCTCGGTGGTGATGCGGACGGACGCCTGCGCGTACTCGGGGGAGGAGGGGCAGGCGATGCCGCGCGATCCCGGGCTCAGGCGCACGCCGTCGCGGGTCACCGGCAGGGTGTGGGGGTTGTCCTGCCAGAACCACTGCGGCGGGACGACGGTGGGGGTGCCCAGGTCGACGCGGATGCCGGCGTCGTGCAGGCCCTCGATCACCCGGTCGAGCCAGCCGAAGTCGAACTCGCCGGGCCGCGGCTCGAGCAGGCCCCAGGAGAAGATGCCGATGCTGACCAGGTTCACGCCCGCCCGGCGCATCAGCTCCAGGTCCTCGGCCCAGACCTCCTCGGGCCACTGCTCGGGGTTGTAGTCGCCGCCGAAGCTCAGCTCCTGCACGCCGGGCAGCCGGCCGTCACGCAGCAGGCTCGGGTTGCTCATGGGTTTCACCCTCGTTCACGGGATGGCGGACGTCGTGGCGGGCTTCCCGGCACGGTGCGCATGACAGTGACCGGCTTTCGCGGCGGTCAGGTTGTGTGCACGGTCCCACACCTGTCGTCGTTCGCCAAGCCCCTTCCCGCCTAGCATATTCGCGGGTCCCAGCTCGTTGACAAGTGAGGTTGTGGCTGTCAGGTTGTGACCGGTCCCATGCGGCGCGGCACGGCCGGCGTCGCACTGCTTCAACGACTTCAACGACGAAGACGAAGCTTCGGCTTCGGCTAGGAGGACGTCATGCGGCGTCGGCTATTCGCCCTCACTGCCCCGCTGACCGCACTGCTGCTGCTCTCGGCCTGTTCCGGCGGCTCCTCGGACGGGGGAGCGGCCGACGAGGGGCCCAGGCCCGGCGAGAAGGTCGAGCTCAACTTCTGGTCCTGGGCCCCCGAGATGGACAAGACCGTCGAGGCCTGGAACAGCACGCACCCCGACATCCAGGTCACGGTGAACAAGCAGGACGGCGGCGACACGGCCGTCACCAAGCTGCTCACCGCGATCAAGGCGGGCAGCGGTGCCCCCGACCTGATGCAGGCCGAGTACCAGGCCATCCCGACGATGGTCGGGGCCGGGGCGCTGGCCGACATCAAGGGCAACCTGTCGGGCGAGGCGCAGGGGCACTTCGGCGACGGTGTCTGGAACGCGGTCACGCTCGGCTCCGACGCGGTCTACGCGGTGCCGCAGGACTCCGCGCCGCTGATGTTCTACTACCGCTCCGACGTGTTCGAGAAGCTCAAGATCGACGTGCCCACCACCTGGGACGAGTACGCCGAGGCGGCCCGCAGGATCCACGCGGACGACCCGAAGACGTTCCTCGGCACGTTCTCCGCGAACGACGCGGGCCTGTTCGCCGGTCTGACCCAGCAGAACGGGGCCAGCTGGTGGGGCATCGACGGGGACTCCTGGTCGGTGGCCATCGACGCGGACCCGGCCAAGAAGGTGGCGCAGTACTGGGGGGACCTGGTCCAGGAGGGCGTCATCGACAACACCCCGATGTACACGCCCGCCTGGAACTCGGCCCTGAACAAGGGCACTCAGGTCGGCTGGGTGAGCGCGGTGTGGGCGCCGGGCGTGCTGGCCGGCAACGCGGCCGACACCGAGGGCAAGTGGAAGGTCGCGCCGGTCCCGCAGTGGACGGAGGGCGCGAACGTCACCGGCGCGTGGGGCGGTTCGGCCACGGCGGTCACCTCGCAGTCGAAGAACAAGGCCGCGGCGGCCCAGTTCGCCGAGTGGCTGAACACCAGCGCCGACGGGGTCAAGGCCCTGGCCACGGTCTCGAACGTGTACCCGGCCGACACCCAGAACTCGGCCGCCGCGCTGAGCGAGCCGCCGGCGTTCTTCAAGGACCAGAAGGACTTCTACGACATCGCGGCGTCGGTCGCGGGTGGCATCGCGCCGTTCACGTACGGGCCCAACACCAACGTGGCCTACAGCGCCTTCAACGACGCGTTCGGCAAGGCCGCCCAGGGCAAGAAGTCGGCCGACTTCCTGAGTGCCCTGACCACCATGCAGGCGACGACGGTGGACGACCTGAAGTCCGCCGGGTTCAACGTCAAGTAAACCGGGGTAATCGATGACCAGCCTCACTCAGGACCCGCCGGTGACCCGGCGGTCCCGATTCCGCGCCGCGCCGTACGGTTTCATGCTCCCGGCCGTGCTGCTGTTCGTGTTCACGATCGCGGTGCCGATCGGGTACACGGCCTACCTCAGCCTCCGCACCGTCAAGGTGCAGGGGCTGGGTCTGGGGCCCGGGGGCCGCACCGAGGTCTGGGCCGGGCTGTCCAACTACGGCAAGACCCTCAGCGACGGCGACTTCCTCGCCAGCGTGCTGCGGGTGGCCGGTTACGGCCTGGTCGTCATCCCGGTGATGCTCGGCCTGGCCCTGTTGTTCGCCCTGCTGCTGGACTCGGTGCGGGTGCGGGGCCGGCGGTTCTCCCGGCTGGTCATCTTCATGCCCTACGCGGTGCCCGCCGTGATCTCGTCCCTGCTCTGGGGTTTCCTCTACCTGCCGGCGGTGAGCCCGTTCACCTACGCCGCCGAGCGGGTGGGGGTGACCCTGCCCGAGCCGATGGCGCCCGGTCTGGTGCTGTTCGCCATCGCCAACATCGCGGTGTGGGGCGGTGTCGGGTTCAACATGATCGTGCTCTACACCGCCCTGCGCTCGATCCCCTCGGAGCTGTACGAGGCGGCCCGGCTGGACGGTTGCGGCGAGATCCAGATCGCCTGGCGGGTCAAGGTTCCCATCGTTCTGCCGTCGCTGATCATGACCGGCGTCTTCGGCATGATCACCACCCTGCAGGTGTTCGCCGAGCCGACCGTGCTGCGGCCGCTCACGAACACCATCTCCACCAGCTGGAGCCCGCTGATGATGATCTACCGGGACGCGTTCACCCGGAACGACATCTACTCGGCCTCGGCCACCTCGGTCGTGCTCGCCGTCGCGACCTTCGCCCTGTCGTTCGGTTTCCTGCGCCTGGTGCAGAACCGTGCCTTCGCCCAGGAGAACCGATGAGCACGACGACCACCGTGAAGACGGCCCGGGAACGGCCCAGCACGGCGGGCACGGCGATCCTCGTGGTCGGCGCGGTCTACTGCCTGGTGCCCGTGGTCTGGGTGCTGATGGCCTCGTCGAAGAGCGCCGGCGAGCTGTTCAACAGCTTCACCTACGCTCCCGGCACGAGCCTGTTCTCCAACATCGCCGACGTGTCCGGCTACCGCGACGGCCTGTTCTGGCGCTGGATGCTCAACACCGCGCTCTACGCCGGGGTCGGGTCGGCGTTGTCCACGCTGGTCTCGGCGATGGCCGGGTACGCGATGGCCAAGTACCGCTTCCGCGGCCGCACCGTGCTGTTCAACATCCTGCTCGCCGGGGTGCTCGTGCCCGGCGTGGTGCTGGCCGTGCCGCAGTACCTGCTCTTCGCGAAACTCGGCCTCACCAACACCTACTGGGCCGTGCTGCTGCCCAGCCTGATCAGCCCCTACGGCATCTACCTGGCGCGGATCTACGTGTCGGCGTCGGTGCCCGACGAGGTGATCGAGGCCGCCCGCACCGACGGGGCCAAGGACGTGCGGGTGTTCCGGTCGGTCGTGCTGCCGATGATGGTGCCCGGCCTGGTCACGATCTTCCTGTTCCAGTTCGTGGCCATCTGGAACAACTTCATGCTGCCGTTCGTGATGCTCGGCGACGACAAGCTCTTCCCGGTCACGGTCGGCCTCTCCGGTCTGCTGAACCAGGGGGCGCAGCAGCCCGCCCTGTACACCCTCGTCATCACCGGAGCCCTGTTGTCGATCCTGCCCCTGCTCGCGTTGTTCCTCCTGCTGCAGCGGTTCTGGCAGGTCGACCTCGCTGCCGGTGCGGTGAAGAACTAGCCTGCGGACGTGCAGATTCCACCGGGTGGGAAGCGTCCCACCATCCGTGACGTGGCCGTGGTGGCCGGCGTCTCCCGGGGCACCGTGTCCCGGGTGCTCAACGGCGGCTCGCGGGTCAGCCAGGAGGCCCAGGACGCGGTCGCCCGGGCGATCGCCGACACCGGCTACACGGCCAACCACGCCGCCCGCACGCTCGCGCTCGGCCGGTCGAACACCATCGCGTTCCTCCTCAGCGAACCGCAGCACGTGCTGTTCGAGGACCCGACGTTCGCCCGGCTGATGGGCGGCTGCACCAGTGCCCTGGCCGAGCACGGTCTTCTGCTCACCCTGGTCACGGCCGGCACCCCGGCCGACCGTGACCGGGCCGTCGGCTACGTCGCGGCCCGGCACGTCGACGGGGTGCTGCTGGTCTCCAGCCACGCCGTCGACCCGGTCGCCGAGGAGCTCATCGCCACCGGCGTGCCGACCGTGGTGTGCGGGCGTTTCCCGGGCCTGGAGTCACGCATCAGCATGGTCGGCGCCGACGACCTCGACGGCGGCCGGCAGATGACGAGTCACCTGATCGAGCGGGGCTCGCGCACCATCGCCCACATCACCGGGCAGATGGACACACCCGGTGGGTTCGCCCGGCTCGAGGGCTACAAGCAGGCGCTGGTCGCGGCCGGTCTGCCGGTGCGGCCCGAGCTGATCGTGCACGGCGACTACTCCCGCGAGAGCGGCTACGCGGGCATGGGCGAACTGCTCGGGCGGGTGCCGGACCTGGACGGGGTGTTCGTGGCCTCCGACCTGATGGCGGCCGGGGCGTGCGCGGCGGTGCAGGAGACCGGGCGCCGCATCCCCGACGACGTGCGGGTGGGAGGGTTCGACGACGCCGGGGTCGCCGAGCACCTCACCCCCTCCCTGACCACGATGCGCCAGCCGTTCGAGCGGATCAGCCGGGAGATGGTGCGCCTGCTGCTGGCCCGCATCGACGGTGACGGCGACGCCTCGGTGTTCCTGCCCTCGTCGCTGGTGCACCGCGGATCCACCTGAGGCCCCGTCCGGCGCCCGGCCGGGACCGGCCGGCCGCCGGACGGGCCCGAGGGCTCAGGTCCCGGCCAGCACCACGTCGGCCAGCACGTTCATCGGCAGCGACCCGTGACCCAGCACCCGCCGGTGGAACTCGGTCAGGCCGAGCCCGGACGTCTCCCGCAGCCGCAGGATCTCCTGCCGCCCGATGGCGTAACCGAGTGCCTGACCGGGCCAGCCGATGTACCGGACGATCTCGGTCCGGATCTCGGTCTCGGTCGCCGTGGTGTTGTCGCGCATGTACTGCTCGGCCTGCTGCCGCGACCAGCCGAACGCGTGCATGCCGGTGTCGACCACCAGCCGCGCCGCCCGCAGCGCCGACAGCGAGAGCATCCCCAGCAGTTGCAGGTCGTCGGAGTACAGCCCGAGGTCGTCGGCGAGCCGCTCCGCGTACAGGCCCCAGCCCTCGGTGAACGCACCCAGCTCGGTGTCGATCGACCGCCGCCAGTAAGGGATCTCGAGCTGCTGCAGTGACGACAGCTGCAGGTGGTGGCCGGGCACCGACTCGTGGAACGTCAGGGCCTCGCAGTCGTAGCGCGGGGTCTCGGTGGCCCCGGCCGTGGTCAGGAAGAACACCCCGGACCGCGAGCCGTCGAGGGCCGGGGGCCGGTAGTACGCGGTGGCCGAGCCCTCGGCGTCGACGCCGCCGATCGACTGCACCTGGCACGGCGGGATCGAGCCCAGGTCGAAGGCCCGCCCGGCGGCGGACTCGGCCTTGGCCAGCGCGGCCTGGCAGCGCGCGATCATGTCGTCGGCCGAGGCGTACCGCAGCGACGGGTCTTCGCGCAGCCGCGCCGCGATCGCCGGGAGGTCGCTGAGACCCAGCGCCCGGGAACCGATCTCGGCCCAGCGCCCGCGCAGCTCGTCGACGAGCGAGAGCCCCAGGTCGTGCACCTCCGCCGCCGTGAGGCCGGTGGTGGTGTGACGGCGCACGGCGTCGTCGTACCCCGCCTCGCCGCCCTCCACGAAACAGATGCCGGCCCGGTCGTCGTCCCGTGCGTGCGCCAGCCGGGCCCGATGGGCGGCCGCGAGCTCGGCGAGAGCCGGGCGGATCTGCCCGGCCACCACGTCCGCCGCCCGTTCCCGCACCGCGTGGCCGACGGCCGGTGCGAGCAGGTCGTCCTCGGTCAGGTCGCTGCGCAGGGAGGCCTCGATCTGGCCGACGGCCTGCTCGAGACCCACTCGTGCGGAGGGCCTTCCGCGCTCCGCCTCCTGCGCACCCCGCGCCGCGAGCGTGCGCAGCACGCCCGGGATCGCCCGCAGTCGCCGCAGATACCGCTCGGCGCCCTCGTCGTCGGTGATCGTCATGGCCGGGACGGCCTGGAAGATCAGTCCCTGCCGGGAGACGTAACCACCGGCCGACGTGCTGGCCGCCCAGAGCGCATGGGTGGCGTCGCCGTGGGCGCCCCGCACCAGCGAGGTGAGGACGCCGTGGTCGACCTTCTCGTCGGCGGTGAGCTTTTCGGGGTCGATGGCCTCGAGGCCGCCGAGGACCGTGGCGAAGGTCGCCGCGGCCTCCTCGCCGGCCGCGATGCTGGGATCGCCCGCCAGGTGGTCGAACTCGCTCAGGCCCAGCAGCGTGGAGTTGAACGGCTCGAGGGTGTGCTGGGTGGTGAAGTACTTCTGCCCCAGGGCGTCGAGATCGGCGTTCACCGGGCGAACTCGTCGGTGGCCGTGATCAGGGCGTCGAGGATGCCCGGCTCGTCGTAGGCGTGGCCGGCGTCTTCGACCAGCACGAACGTCGCGTGTGGCAGGGCCTGGTGGAGGTCCCAGGCGGTGGTCGCGGGGGTGCAGATGTCGTAGCGCCCCTGCACGATCACGGTCGGGATTTCGTTCAGCACCGGGGCGTTCGCGATCAGCTGGCCGGGCGTGAACCAGCCGTCGTGCCGGAAGTAGTGGTTCTCGATGCGGGCGAACGCGGTGGAGGCGATCGGGTCCTGGGCGGTCGCGATCAGGTCGGGACGCGGCTGCACGGTCAGGTTCGAGAACTCCCAGGTGGCCCAGGCGACGGCGGCCGGCTGGTGCACGGCCGGGTCGGGGTCGAACAGGGCCGTGCCGTAGTTCTCGACGAGACGGCCGGGAACGCGCTGGTTCTCGGGCAGGCCGCCGAGGAAACCGGCCCAGGTGTCGGGCGCGATGTTCGACGCGGGACCCTCGTAGAACCAGTCGAGCTCACTGTCGCGCAGGGTGAAGATGCCGCGCAGCACCAGCTCGCTGACCCGGTCGGGGTGGGTCTCGGCGTAGGCCAGGGCGAGGGCGGAACCCCACGAGCCGCCGAACACCTGCCACTTGTCGATTCCCCGCTGGGTGCGCAGCATCTCGAGGTCGGCGACGAGGTGCCAGGTGGTGTTGGCGCTCATGTCGACCTGCGGGTCACCGGCGTGCGGCAGACTGCGCCCGCAGCCGCGCTGGTCGAGCAGCACGATGCGGTACCTCTCCGGGTCGAACAGCCGCCGGTGCCGTTCGGAGGCGCCGCCGCCGGGCCCGCCGTGCAGGAACACGACCGGCTTGCCGTCGGGGTTGCCGCACTCCTCCCAGTAGACCGAGTGCCCGTCCCCGGCGTCCATCATTCCGGTGGCGTAGGGGGTGATCGAGGGATAGAGCTCACGCATGTGATCAACCCTAAGCCCTGAGGGTCAGGACAGGGGCTGCGCCCAGAACAGGGCCTCGGCGGTGCCCGCGCCGGAGGTGTCGCGCCCGACCCGGTAGACGCCCGGCTCGAGCGCGGGCACCGAGACGCCGAAGGTGGTGGGGGAATCGACGACGGCGTCGGCGGTGCCGATCGTGTCGGACGGCAGGGTCTCCCAGCGCCCGTCCTCCAGGCGCTCGACCCGGGCGCCGGACGTGTACCGCCCGACGACCTCCTCGATCGGGGGCTGGACGCCGCTCCCCGGTTCGCGCAGCTGCGGCGACAGGCTCAGTTCGCCCGGGGTGCCGGCCTCGACCACGGTGGTGCCGCCGAGCACCACCTCACCGGAGGGACGGGTGATGGTGCTGCTGTCGGGGGCACCGACCCGCACGATGCCGTGGGCGCCGCCGAGGCCGAAGCGGTACCAGCCCGCGTCGACGCCCTGCACGCTCGTCCACACCGGCTCGCCGAACGACCGGGCCCCGGCGACCAGCGCGATCGCGGGCACCATGATCTCCTCGTCGAGGTCGTGCAGGCCGCCGGCCGGCTGGTTCGCGCCGAGGCTGGTGGTCACCTGCCGGAACGGGCGCCAGCTGCCGCCCTGCCATCGCTCGAGTGTGCCGCTGGGGCCGAAACTCGTCTCGGTGCGGCCCGGGTTGGCCAGGATCAGCGCCACGTCGGCGCCCAGCGGCACGGACGCCGGGCTCACGATCAGGTGGGCGCCCCGGGTGTCGCCCGGCGGGGGTGCGGGTTCGGACATCGCGGATCCTCCGGTGCTCTCAGGTACCGGCCGGCCGCGCCACGGCCCGACCACCACGGTGATGATGGTGACGATCGCGGCCACGGCCATCGCCGCGGCCAGCACGTGCTGGCGCCGGGTCGTGTCCATCTCGTCCGTCATGCCCTTCATGGTCGCCCCCTCCGACTGACCAATCCGTTCACCGGCTCTCCGGTGCCGGGCGGCCCCGGCCGGTGACCCGGAGCTCCCCGGTGGTGACCCTGAGGCTAGGACGCACCGGGCGCCGCCCGCGTTCCCGGTTCCCTCGCGCGCTTCGCCCGGACGAGCGGTCCGCGATCTGCATCCGCACATTCGCCGAGGTCACGTCGATGGGGCAGCCACGGGAGAGCGACGCCCGGCGCACCCGGCCGGGTGAACCGGAGGGGGCCCAGTGAGTCCAGAAGACACCGCGCCGTGGCTGAGCGCGCCGTGGGAGCAACTCGCGACCGCCGCGCACTGTCCCAACTGCGACCTGAACGTGCACGACGACTGGACGTTCTGCGAGTACTGCGGCGCCGACCTCGAGCCCGAGCCCCCGCGGCCGGAGCCCGCCGACCGGTTCAGCCCGGCCGAGCGCCGGGCGTTGCGGGAGGGCGTGCCCGCCGCCTACCTCGACCAGACCCCGCCGCCCCAGGCGGTGATCCAGGCGTCCCAGTACCAGAACCACCCTCTGCCCGTGGCGGCGCCGGCTGACGGTGGGCGCCTGCCCGCCGGCCTCCAGCCGTCCGGGGACCCGGGTGCCGTCCCCGGCGCGCGGGGTCCGGCCGGGGTCTGGGGGGCCGCGGGCGAGGCGTTCGACCCGGACACGCCGGGGCCGCCCGGCACGGTGAATCCGCTGCGGGCGGTGCTGCTCTCGGCGTACGAGGGCAAGTTGATCGGGGTGCTGGGGCATCAGGCCGCGGTCGGTCCGACGGGCTGGCCGGGTGGGGACGCGCGGGGCGGCGCCGGCGGCCCGGGCCCCTGGGGTGCCCCGGGCGGTCAGAGTGGTCAGGGGGGAGCGGGCGGTACGGGGCCCGGGGGTGACGGTGCGCCGGGTGACGGGTTGCTGCCCGGGTTCGGTGGTGCCGGGGTGGGGGGTGCCGGAGGCGTGGGTGCCGGGGGGCAGGTGCCGGGGTCCGTCTCCGGCATCGGCCCGGGGGGAGGGGTTTCGGCGCCGGGCGGCCTGGCCGGATCCGGCGGTGATGCGGGACCCGGCGGGGCCGACGGATCCGGTGGGCCCATGGGGCCCGGCGGTGTGGGCGGGCCCGGCGGGCCGGTCGGTGCCGGCGGCGTGGGAGGACCGGGCGGAGTGGGTGGACCCGGCGGAGTGGGTGGACCCGGCGGCGTGGGTGGACCGGCCGGCCCCGGTGGAGCGGGAGGACCTGGCGCTCCGGGGGGACCTGGCGGTCCCGGCGGGCTGGGCGGTCCTGACGGTTCCGGTGGTGCGGGTGGAGTCGGTGGCCTCGGAGGTCCCGGTGGGGTCGGGGGAGGAGTGGCCGGTCCGGGAGGACCGGGCGGTGCGGGAACCGGTGGGCCCGGTGGTCTGGGCGGGGTCGGTGCGGGAGCGAGTGGGCCCGGTGGCCTGGGTGGCGTAGGTGGGACGGGCGGTTCCGGTGGATGGGGCGGGGCCGGTGGCGTCGGGGGAGGGGTGGCCGGGCTGGGAGGACCTGGTGGGGTCGGCTCGGGTTCCGGGGGTGCTGGGGGCGTCGGGCCAGGGGGTCCGGGCGGGGTGGGCGCGGGAGCGGGCGGCCCCGGTGGCGTCGGTGGCCCGGGGGGAGTGGGCGGAGCGGGTGGTCCGGGGGGAGTGGGTGGGCCCGGGGGTGTCGTCGCGGGCACCGACGGGGTGGGCTCGGTCGGTGGCGTGGGGACGCTGTCGGGCGCCGGCGGCTCGGTCGGTGCCGGGAGTGGTGCGGGCGCCGTGACCGGTTCCGGCGTCGGTGTGCGATCCGTGGGCGGGGTGGGAGGCGTCGGTTCCCCGGGATTGCCCACGGCCGCAGCACTTCCCGCGTCCGGGGCGGGCTCGCTGGGCAGTGTTCCCCGCACGACGCAACCACCGGCGCTGTCGGCGCCGCCGCCGCTGGGGCGTCCGCCGTCCCTGGCCGAGGTCTCCGGGGGGTCGGCCCCGCAGCCCCCGGCGCCGACCGCGCCGCGGCCGGCGCCGAAGGTCGCGGAGCGCCCGGGCCACCAGGTGCACCGTCCCGCCTACAACCCGGTGTCGGGGCCGGGCGGGGTGTGACGTCCCGTCCGGTGATCAGATCCGGCGTCCATGCCTCAGACTGGGGGCATGACCAGTGAGGCGGAAACCCGAGTCGTCAGCGCGAGCCGGGACATCGACGCGGAACCCGGGCGGATCTTCGAGCTGATCGCCGATCCGAGCCTGCAGCCGGTGTGGGACGGCAACGACAACCTCGCCCGCGCCGAGGCCGGGCAGCGGGTGCGGGCCGAGGGCGACGTGTTCCTCATGGTGCTCACCAAGGGTGGGGTGCGCGAGAACCGCGTCGTCGAGTTCGAGGAGGGGCGCCGCATCGCCTGGAACCCGTCCGAACCCGGGGGCGTCGCTCCCGGTCACCTCTGGCGCTGGGAACTCGAGAGCGTCGACGAGACCACCACCCGCGTCACCCACACCTACGACTGGACCGACCTGCACGACGAGAAGCGCCAGGTCCGCGCCCGCGCCACCACCGAGGACAAGCTCCGCGCCTCCCTCGACCGCCTGGCCGTCGCCGCCGAGGCCGCCAACCGCCGCTGAGCCGGCCCCGTCCGGCATCGTCAACTCCCCGGCGCCCCGGCCGACAGGACCGGGTGACCTCCTGTGCCTGCGGCGCCCCCGATCCGCGGGCCGGTTCGCTGCCCGTGCCCCGGCCGGCGCGGCCGTCCCACCCGGCCGGGGCGTCGGTGACCGGGGCCGGGGTGGGCGACCACCCCGGCCACCGTTCGGCTTCGTCGGGGTCGTCACCTGGATGACGTTCTGTCCCCGCCTGCTGCGCGACCTCTGGCGCCGGTCCGACAGCCTCCAGGCTCTCAGTTGCTCCACACCGCCACGCTGCGCCGCACCGGCACCGCGTCGGGATCGGCCGCGAACAGCTCGGGCGAGCGGCGCCGGATGCGCTCGACGTCTTCGAACACCGCCCGCAGGTGCCCCCGCAAGGTGGATCGCGCGGCCTCGGTGTCACCCGACAGCACGGCGCTGAGCACGTCGGCGTGCTGGTCGATGAAGGGTTTCGGGCTCGCGGCGTCGTAAAGGCCCAGCCGGCGGGCCCGGTCGAGGTGCCCCTTGGCGGAAGCGACCGCCGACCAGGAGTTCCCGTGCCCGCTCAGGCTCAGCAGGTGGTGGTGGAACTCCTCGTCGAGCCGGAAGAACTCCTCCCGGTCGATGCCGGGAACCTGCTGCCGCTCGAGGTTCTCGCGCAGCGCGGCCACGATCTCCTCGGGCGGGGAGGCGGGCACGTCGTCGAGCGCGGCGAGTTCGACCGCCTCGCGCAGGAACTGGGCGTCGGCCACCCGGGCGGCGTCGACCCGCGACACGAACGTGCCGACCTTCGGGAAGACCTGCACCAGGCCCTCTTCGGACAGCAGGATCATGCTCTCGCGCACCGGTGTGCGGGAGACCCCCATCTCGGCGGCCAGGTCGTTCTCGGACAGCGCGGTGCCGGGCGCCAGCTCGAGACCCAGGATGCGCCGGCGCAGGGAGTCGTAGACCGTCTGCCTGCTGCTGCCACCGGCTTTTCGGGGGGACATACCGGCCATGGTAGTGGCTGCTCGCAAAACCAAGCCCTCCGACACCCTCTAGATGAACAAGTGCTTGTATATTACTGCTTGCATCGAAGCAGGATCAGAGGCCGCCGAAGGAGCTGGGGTCACAGTGAGCACGATCGAACGCGCGGAGGTCTTCGTCGCCTCCCCGGGACGCAACTTCGTCACCCTGAGGATCACCACGTCCGACGGCGTCACCGGCCTGGGCGACGCCACTCTCAACGGCCGCGAGCTGGCCGTGGCCAGCTACCTGCGCGACCACCTCGTCCCCCTGCTCATCGGCCGGGACCCTGCCCGCATCGAGGACATCTGGCAGTACCTCTACCGGGGCGCCTACTGGCGTCGCGGCCCGGTCACGATGACCGCGATCGCCGCCGTCGACGTCGCGCTCTGGGACATCAAGGGCAAGGTCGCCGGCCTGCCCGTGTACCAGCTCCTGGGCGGGCGCTCGCGCGACGGCGTGCTGGTCTACTCGCACGCCTCCGGCACCGACGTTCCCTCGCTCCTCGACGACGTCGCCCGCTTCCGCGACCTCGGCTATCAGGCCATCCGCGCCCAGACCGGCGTGCCTGGCCTGGGGGGCAGCTACGGCGTGCGCAAGGGTGTGGTCTACGAACCGGCCAACAGCAGCCTGCCCGACGAGCAGCCCTGGTCGACCGAGGCCTACCTCGACTTCGCGCCCACCTACCTGGCCGCCGTGCGCGAGAAGTTCGGCTCCGGCTTCCACCTGCTCCACGACGTCCATCACCGCCTGACCCCCATCGAGGCAGCCCGTTTCGGCAAGTCGGTCGAGGACCTGCGCCTGTTCTGGATGGAAGACCCGACGCCGGCCGAGAACCAGGAGGCCTTCCGCCTGATCCGGCAGCACACCACCACACCGATCGCGACCGGCGAGGTGCTCAACTCGATCTGGGACGTCAAGGACCTCATCACCGAGCAGCTCATCGACTACGTGCGCACCACCGTGGTGCACGCGGGCGGGATCACCCACCTGCGGCGCATTTTCGACCTGGCCGCGCTCTACCAGGTGCGCACCGGCTCGCACGGCGCCACCGACCTGTCGCCGATCAGCCTGGCCGCCGCCGTGCACGTCGACCTGACCGTGCCGAACTTCGGCATCCAGGAGTACATGCCGCACGTGGCCGAGACCATGGAGGTCTTCCGCACCGGCGTCTCGCTCGCGAACGGCCTGCTCGACCTGGACGAAACCCCCGGTCTGGGCGTGGAGTACGACGAGAAGGCGGCCGAGCGCTTCCCCTACGACCCCAAGTACCTGCCCGTGGCACGCCGCCTCGACGGGTCGGTGCACGACTGGTGAGCGAGAGTTCGACGGTGGACGCACGAACGGGCCGGTCGGCCGGGTCCCGTCTGTGCCGGGAGACTCTCGAACGGGTCGACCCGGCCTCCCGGCCGGCGGTCGACCCGCGTGAGCTCCGGCCCCGCGTGGTGCATTTCGGGCTCGGTGCCTTTCACCGGGCGCACCAGGCCGTCTACACCGAGGCCGCGGCGGCCTCGGGCGCAGATCCGACGGGCATTGTCGCCGTCGCCCCCCGCGACGCCGGGGTGGTCGGACGTGCCCGTGCCCAGGACGGCCTGTTCTCCGTGACCACGCGCTCGCCGGCGGGTGAGAAGCCCCGCGTGGTGGGGGCTCTCGTCGGTGCCCTGCACCTGCACGACGACGGTGACGAGCTCGACGGGCTGCTCACGTCCGACGCCACCACCACCGTGACTCTCACCGTGACCGAGAAGGGCTACCACCGCGTCCCCACGACCGGAGTCCTCGACCTCGCCGACCCGCGGATCGCCGCCGACCTCCGCCTCGCGGCCGACCTCCGCACGGGCGCCGATCTCCGGACGGCCCGGCCGAGAACCGTTCCCGGCCGCCTCGCCGTCAGCCTGGCCAACCGCGCGCGCCGCTCGGGTGCCCCGCTCGACCTGGTCTCCTGCGACAACCTCGACGGCAACGGGCCCGCCCTGGCCGGCGTGCTGCGGGACTTCGTCGGGGCGAGCGGCTGGGCCGACGCCGACGCCGTGCTGGAGTGGATCGCCGCGAACGTGGGCTTCCCCTCGACCGTCGTCGACCGCATCGTGCCCGCCACCACCGACCGTGACCTGGACGACGCGTCCGCGGCTCTGGGGGTGCGCGACGAGCTCGCGGTGACGGGTGAGCCGTACACCCAGTGGGTGCTGGAAGACGCGTTCCGGGCGGAGCGCCCGGCCTGGGAGCACGGCGGTGCGCGGTTCGTGGCCGACGTGGCCCCGTTCCAGCTGACCAAGCTCCGGCTGCTCAACGGAAGTCATTCCGGCCTGGCCTATCTCGGCCTGGCCGCCGGCTGCCGCACCATCGCCGAGGTGCTGGCCACGCCCTGGGGCGAGGGCTTCGTGCGCGGGTTCGCGGCCGAGGTCGCGGCGACCCTGCTGGCCGGTGGCCCGGATCCGGTCGCCTACGCCGAGTCTCTCGTCGCCCGTTTCGGCAACCCCGCCATCCGGCACGAGCTGCGCCAGATCGGGTCGGACGGTTCTCTCAAGCTGCCCCAGCGCTGGGTGCGCGGGCTGCGGGAGGCGACCACCACGTCCACCATCGGCGAGCACCAGACCCTCGCGCTGGCCGCCTGGGTCAACGCGACCCGGCCGGCCGCCGACGGCGGTCAGCTCTTCGGCACCACCGACCCGGCGGCCCGCGACCTGGCGGAGTGCTGGACCGGCACCCCGGCGGGTGTGACCGCGCGCCTGCTGACCGTGCTCGGGGCGCCCGACCTGGCCGACGACACCGCGCTGACCGGCGCGGTCGAGGCTCTGCTGCCCGGTCTCGCAGCCGGGGCCATCCCCCTGTTGCCCTGACCGACAGGGCTTGTATATTTCATCTGCCACACAACGGCGGTCCAGGCTGTGACCCCCGGTCGATGAGCAAGGGAGCAATCGATGAGCACTGAGGCCTCGGCCGTGAACGACACGTCGCCGCCCGATCCGAACACCCGCTCCACGAAAGACCTGTCCAAGGCCGCCGTCTCCGGCTGGCTGGGCACGGCCATGGAGTTCATGGACTTCCAGCTGTACTCGCTGGCCGCGGCGATCGTCTTCAACGAGATCTTCTTTCCCGACGTCAGCCCGGCGATCGGCCTGCTGGCCGCGATGGCCACCTACGGCGTGGGGTACGTGGCCCGTCTCGCCGGCGCGGTCTACTTCGGGCGGATGGGCGACCGGCTCGGCCGCAAGAAGGTCCTCTTCATCACGATCGCGATGATGGGTGTCTCGACCACGCTGATCGGTGCCCTGCCCACCTACGCCCAGATCGGGCTCTTCGCCCCGGCCCTGCTCGTGGTGCTGCGCCTGGTGCAGGGTTTCGGTGCGGGCGCCGAGATCGCGGGTGCGTCGGTCATGCTGGTGGAGTACGCGCCGAAGGGCCGCCGCGGCCTGATCTCGTCGCTCATCGCGCTCGGGACCAACTCCGGGACCCTGGTCGCGACCGGTATCTGGGCGCTGCTGCTGGCCGTGCTGTCGGACGAGCAGCTGCACACCTGGGGCTGGCGTATCCCGTTCCTGGCGAGCTTCGTGCTGCTGGTCCTGGCGCTCTGGATCCGGCGTAACGTCAAGGAGAGCCCGGTCTTCGAGGCCCGGGACGACGTGGTCGACGGCGTCGCCCTCGACCGGGAGGCCGTCAAGGAGAGCAAGCTCGAGGCCGGTCTCAAGGCCAACAAGGGCAAGGCGTTCTTCATGGCGCTGGGCCTGCGCATCGGCCAGGCGGGCAACTCCGGCCTGGTGCAGACGTTCCTGGTCGGCTACATCGGCACCACGCTGGGCCTGGACAAGTCCGTGGCCACCGACTCCCTGCTCGTCGGCTCGGTGATCGGTTTCGCCACCGTGCCTTTCGTGGGCCTGCTGAGCGACCGCTTCGGCCGCCGCGCGATGTACATGACGATGAGCACGCTCTCGATCGTCCTGGCGTTCCCGATGCTGCTGCTCGTCACCGGCGGCAGCACGCCCGGTCTGGTGATCGGCATGATCCTGGGTTACAACGTCGCGGTGGTGGGCCTTTTCGCCCTGGAGAACGTGACCATGTCCGAGCTGCTGGGCGGCCGCAACCGGTTCACCCAGGTCGGCCTGGCCAAGGAGCTCGGCGGGATCGCGACCGTCGCGGCCGGGCCGGTCATCGCCGCGGGCCTGACCGCCTGGGCGAACAGCTGGTGGCCGATCGCCGTCATGCTCATGCTCTACTCGCTGATCGCCCTGGTCACTGCCTACCTCATGCCCGAGGTGGCCGACCGCGACCTGTCCGCCCTGGAGGACGCCGCATGAGAGCCGCCGTGGTGCACGCGCCGATGGACCTGCGGATCGACGAACTGCCCGATCCCGCACCGGATGCGGGGGAGGTGCTGATCGCCGTCGAGTGGGGCGGGATCTGCGGGTCGGACACCTCGTACTACAAGAACGGCGCCTCGGGCACGGCCGTGCTGAGGCACCCGCTGGTGCTGGGGCACGAGATCGCCGGGCGCATCGCCGTTCTCGGCGCGGGGGTCACGGGTCTCGAGGTCGGGCAGCCGGTCACCGTGCACCCGGCCACGCTGGTCGGGGACGGTGTGCTGCCCGGGCGGCTGGCCGGCCGCACGAATCTGTACACGCCGAGCCGGTACTTCGGGTCGGCGGCGTTCGACCCGCACACCGACGGTGGTTTCAGCGAGTTCCGGCTCGCCCGGGCCGACCAGGTGCGGGTGCTGCCGCCCGAGGTCGGCACGCGGGCCGGGGCCCTGGCCGAGCCGCTGGGGGTGGCCCTCCACGCGGTCGGCCGGCCCGGGAAGCTGCACGGCAGGACGGTTCTGGTGAACGGGGCCGGGCCGATCGGGTCGCTCGTGGTCGCCGCCGCCCGGTTCTGCGGCGCCGACACCGTCATCGCCTCCGACGTGAGCGACTCCGCGCTGGCGATCGCGCGGCGGATGGGGGCCGACGAGACGGTGAACGTGGCCTCCGGGGGCACGTTGCCCGAGGACGTGGAGATCGTGTTCGAGGCCTCCGGCTCGCCGCGGGCGCTCGGGTCGGTGCTGCGGGCGACCGCGCGCGGCGGCACGCTGGTGCAGGTCGGAAACCTGCCGGGCTCCGAGATCCAGGCGGTGCTGGGCGATCTCGTCACCCGGGAGATCACCTGGATCGGCTCGTACCGGTTCGTCGACGAGATCACCGACGCGATCGAGGCCATGCGGGACGGGCTCGACGTGACGCCGCTGATCACCCACACGTTCGGGCTCGACCAGGCCGCGCAGGCGCTGGACGTGGCTCTCGACCCCTCGAGCGGCAGCAGTAAGGTCATGCTGCAGATCGGCTGAAGGGATCCGGTGTGACTCTGAACGGCAAGGGTGTCGTCACCCTCGGTGAAACCATGGGTCTGCTCACGCCTCCCGCGGCCCCCCGGCTGCGCGACGGCGCCCAGATGACGCTGGGCATCGGCGGGGCCGAGTCGAACGTGGCGATCGCGCTGGCCCGTCTCGGTCTCCCGAGCACCTGGATCAGCCGGGTCGGTGACGACGACCTGGGCACCCTGATCACCCGGGAGATCCGCGCCGAGGGGGTCACCGTGCTCGCGGAGCGGGACCCGGTCTTCCCCACCGGCCTGATGGTCAAGGAAGGACGCGGCGGTCGCACCACCCGGGTGCGGTACTACCGGGCGGGCAGCGCGGCGTCGCGCCTCGACGCGGCCGAGGTCGAGCGGTACGCGCAGGCCGTCGCCGACGCGGCGGTGCTGCACGTGACCGGCATCAGCCCGGCACTCGGGCCCGGTCCGGCCGCCGCGGTGCTGCGCGCGGTCGAGATCGCCCGGGAGCACGGCACGTTCGTGTCGTTCGACGTCAACCACCGCTCCGCGCTGTGGCCCGCCGAGCAGGCCGGGCCGGTGCTGGCCGACCTGGCGCGGCGCGCCGACCTGACCTTCGCCGGACCCGAGGAGGCGGCGCTGCTGCTGGGCGTCCCGGCCTCGCCGGTGGAGAACTTCGAGGACGGGACCGGGCTGGGACGCCGTCTGCTCGCCGGGGTCGGTGGCTCCGTGGTGCTGAAACTCGGTGCGCTGGGCGCGATCGCGCTGACCGGCGACGACGCGCACCACGGCCCGACCGAGCCGGTCGTGGCGACCGACCCGGTGGGTGCGGGCGACGCGTTCGTCGGCGGTTACCTGGCCGCGCTGCTCGAGGCCGCCGACCCCCCGGCCTGCCTGGACCTGGCCAACCGGATCGGCGGTGCCGTGTGCCGGGCGCCGGGTGACTGGGAAGGACTGCCCACCCGGGCCGAACTGGACGCCCTGAGCGGCACCGGAGAGGTCGTCCGTTAGCTGTGACCGTGACTGTGCCACTGATCGAGGAGAACCCGTCGTGACCGCCCCGCTGCTCGCGTCCCACCCCGTCGTGCCCGTGGTGGTGATCGACGACGCCGACCAGGCCGTGCCGCTGGGTGAGGCCCTGCTCGCCGGCGGCATCGCGGTGATGGAGGTGACGCTGCGCACCGCGGCCGGGCTGGAGGGCATCCGCCGGCTGGGGGCGCTCGGGGGGATGACCGTCGGCGCCGGTTCGGTGCTGGTGCCCGGGCAGGTGGACGAGGTGCTCACCGCCGGGGCGGCGTTCGTGGTCAGCCCGGGCCTGAACGCCGACGTGGTGCGGCGTTGCCAGGAGCTGGGAGTGCCCGCGCTGCCGGGGATCTCGAGCTCGAGCGACCTGATGGCCGCGGTGGCGCTGGGGCTGAGGGAGGTCAAGTTCTTCCCGGCCGGGTTGCTGGGTGGGCCGGCGATGATCAAGGCGCTGGCGGCTCCGTTCGGGGGGATGACGTTCATGCCCAGCGGCGGCGTGACCCTGGCGAACCTGGGGGAGTACCTGGCGCTGCCGCAGGTGCCGGCGGTCAGCGGTTCGTGGATGGTCGACCTGGCGCTGGTGCGGGCCGGGCGCTGGGACGAGATCACCCGGCTGGCGGCGGAGGCCGTGGCGGCGGCCCGGGCGGCCGTGAGCTGAAGCGGTGCCCGGGCGCGATCCGAGGTGTGCGGGTGGCGCCGGGCGGTGCCGCCCGTCGGCCAGCCCGTCGACCGGCCTGTGAGCCCTGCCCGTGAGCCCTGCCCGTGAGCCCTGCCCGTGAGCCCTGGCGGGCGATAACAGGCTTGAAGCTAGGTAAGCAATCGCTCAGCGGTCGTCCCGGCCGGTCCGGGCGCGCCTAGGCTCGAACCGTGAAGCGCAGTGTCTATGACGACGACCACGAGGCGTTCCGGGACTCGGCGCGGGAGTTCCTGCGCCGTGAGGTGATCCCGCACGTCGACGACCACGCCCGCAACCACGAGCTCGGCCGTGACCTGTGGCTGGCCGCGGGCAAGCAGGGGCTGCTCGGGCTGGAGATCCCCGAGCGGTTCGGTGGCGCCGAGGCCGGTGACTGGCGGTTCAACGCCGTGCTGGTCGAGGAGCTCGCCGCCGTCAACCTGGCCCTGGCCTCCTGCCTGAGCATCCACTTCGACGTGGTGGCCGGGTATCTCGTGGGCCTGACCACCGACGAGCAGAAGGCCCGCTGGCTGCCCGGCATCGCCTCGGGCGAGAAGGTCGCGGCCATCGCCATGACCGAGCCGTCGGGCGGGTCCGACCTGGCCGCGCTGCGCACCACCGCCGTGCGCGGCGACGGGGGCTGGGTGATCAACGGCTCGAAGACGTTCATCACCAACGGCTACTCGGCCGACCTCGTGCTCGTCGCGGCGCGCACCACGACCGGCGCCGGGGCCCGCGGCATCTCGCTGTTCGTGGTCGAGGGCGGCACCCCGGGCTTCTCCCGCGGGCGGCGCCTGGACAAGGTCGGCATGCCCGAGTCCGACACCGCCGAGCTGGTCTTCGAGGACGTGGCGGTGCCCGAGGAGAACCTCGTCGGTCAGCTCGACCAGGGGTTCCGGCACATGATGGTGAACCTGCCGCGCGAGCGCATCGGTGCCGCCGTCTCCAACCTGGCCCACGCCCGCGCGGTGCTCGACGAGACGCTCGTCTACGTCAAGGACCGGCAGGCGTTCGGGCAGCCCGTGGGCTCGTTCCAGCACAACAAGTTCCTGCTGGCCGACCTGGTCACCCGGGCCGAGGTGACCCAGGCCTACGTGGACCAGTGCGTGGCCGCCCACGCCGACGACGACCTCACCGCGGTCGAGGCGGCCAAGGCCAAGTGGTGGACCGCCGACGTGCAGGGCCAGATCCTCGACGCCTGCCTGCAGCTGCACGGTGGCTACGGCTACATGAACGAGTACCGCGTGGCCCGGGCCTGGAAGGACGCCCGGGTGACGCGGATCTGGGCCGGGTCGAACGAGATCATGAAGGAGATCATCGGTCGCGACCTCGGCCTCTAGAGGCTGGGGTCCAGCAGCACCTTGGCGTGGGCGGTCCGGCCGGAGTCGAGCTCGTCGAGCATCGCGGCCAGCTCGCCCAGGCCGATGGTGCCGGTGTGCAGCCCGGCGACCTTCACCGAGCCGTCGGCGATCGCCCGCTGCGCGCCCAGGAAGTCGTCGCGGGTGTAGGCCAGGGAGCCGATCACCGTCAGCTCCCGGATCTGCCAGTCGCCGTAGCTGACCGTGGAGTCGGTCATCGGGAAGCCGAGCAGTGACAGGGTGCCGCCGCGTCGCACGAGCTCGGCGGACGGCTGCAGGAGCGCGGCCACGCCGGTGCACTCGTAGAGCACGTCCGCGCCGAGCCCGTCGCTGACCTCGAGCACCCGGTTCCGCGCGGCCTCGCCCGGGGCCAGCACATCGGTGAAACCGAGGTCGGTGGCGGCCTTCCGGCGTTCCTCGTTCGGCTCGATCACGATCAGCTGCCCGGCCCCGGCGTGCCGCGCGTGCTGGGCGGTGAGCAGGCCGATCGGGCCGGCGCCCTGCACGACCACGATCGCGCCGAGGTCCTGGTGGGTGCGGCGCACGGCGTGGAAGGTGACGGCGGTCGGCTCGACCAGGGCGGCCTCGACGTCGCTGAGACCGTCGAGCACCGGCATGACCCGGCGCTGCGACACCACGAGCGACTGGGCGAAGGCACCGTGCGTGGGCGAGCCCGGGGCCACCCCGTTGGCCTCGGCGAACGCCAGGTCGCAGTGACCCGGGTGGCCGGCCTGGCACTGGGCGCAGACACCGCAGGCCGCACCGACACTCGCGATCACCCGGGTGCCGACGGGCAGTCCGGTGACGTCGTCGGCGGTCGCCGCGATCACGCCCGTCCACTCGTGGCCGAAGACCGAGGCCGGGATCTGGCCGCCGCTGGTGTAGTTGTGGGTGTCGGTGGCGCAGATCCCGCAGAAGGTGATCGAGACGCGCACCGTTCCCGGAGCGAGCTCGGCGGGCGTCTCCTCCTGGACGACGGCGAGGCTGGAAACTCCGTTGACCTGGGCGTACGAGGTAGTCACGCGTTGAACTTTAAGCCGGGTGGCATCCGGCCGCGCGACCGGGGCGACGGATGTCCGACAGGTGTCGGTATGTCTGCCCGCCCGGGTGCACCCCGGGTGACCACGACGTCCACCATCACCCCGTACGGTCGTGAGCGTGAACGGCACCCCGGCAACCGACACCCGCCAGGCGCTGAGAGACGCGTCGCGCCGCGCGCTGAAGGCCGTCGAGCAGCTCGCCGGCGGGCTGGGCACCGCGACCCTGGCGCTGGTCGCGCTCGGTGCGGTGGTGGTGACGGCGGTGCTCTCGCTCGTCGGCGTGGGACTGCTGCTGGCCCCCCTGACCCTGCGGCTGGTGCACGGCGTGGCCGCCCGCGAGCGCGTGCGTCTCGGCCGCTGGGGTGATCCGGTGCTCGGCCCGGCGCGGCGCAACTCCGGTCTGCGTGCGGACCTGGCGGATCCGACGACCCGGCGTGAGCTGGGGTGGCTGCCCGTGCACGCGACGCGGGGTTTGTTCCTGGGGTTCGTCGCCCCGCTGCTGCCGCTGATGGCCGCGCGGGACGCCTCGTACCCGCTGTGGTTCTGGCTGGTGCCGCCGGACATGCGCAGCGCGTCGTTCTCGTTCGTGCCGGGCCGCACCCCGCTCGAGGTGGTCGTGGTGTTCCTGATGGGCCTCGGCTGGACCGCGATCGTGCTCGGCCTGACCCCCGCGATGGCCCGGCTGCAGGCCCGTCCCGGGCGCACCCGGCTGGGCCCGCCGCCGGGCACCGACATCGGCGGCCGCATCGCCGAGCTGACCGCCTCGCGGGCGAACGCGCTCGACGCGCACGCCACCGAGCTGCGCCGGATCGAACGCTCGCTGCACGACGGGACACAGAACCGGGTGGTCGCCGTCACCATGCTGCTGGGCGCGGCCCGGCGGGCGCTGGCGCGGGAGAACACCGACCGCGAGACGGTCGATCAGGTGCTGGCCCAGGCGCAGGACGCGGCCGAGGCGGCGCTGGCCGAGCTGCGGGGCGTGGTGCGCAGCATCCTGCCGCCGGTCATCGAAGACCGGGGTCTGGAGGGGGCACTGGCCGGTCTGGCCGCGAACTGCGGGGTACCGACCGGGGTGGACGTCGACGTGCCCGGGCGCTGTGCCGCGTCGGTCGAGGCCACCGCGTATTTCGTGGTGGCCGAGGCGCTGACGAACGTGGCCCGGCACTCGGGGGCGGCATCGGCCGCTGTTAGGCTGCGGCGCCGCCAGGAGCGGCTGCTGATCGAGGTCCGCGACGACGGGCACGGGGGTGCCGACGAGGCGGCCGGATCGGGGCTGGTGGGGATGCGCCGCCGGATCGAGGCGCTCGACGGTACCGTCACGATGCGCAGCCCGGCCGGCGGTCCGACAGTACTGAGCGTGGAGTTGCCGTGCGGATAGGAATCGCCGAGGACGACGCCCTTCTGCGGGAGGGGCTGGCGTCCCTGCTGCGGGCCGAGGGTCTGGACGTGGTCGCGACGTCGCCCGGGCCGGAGGAGTTCCTGGCGGCGGTCGACGAGCATCGGCCCGACGTCGCGATCGTCGACGTGCGCATGCCGCCGTCGCACACCGACGAGGGCATCCGGGCCGCGGTCGAGGCCCGGCGGAGGCACCCGGACCTGGCGGTGCTGGTGCTGTCCGCCTACGTGGAGCAGTCTTTCGCCACCGACCTGCTCACCGGCGGGGCGCACGGCCTGGGGTACCTGCTGAAGGAGCGCGTGGGCCGGGTGGAGGAGTTCCTGGTGGCCCTGAACCGGGTGGCCGAGGGCGGCACCGCGATCGACCCGGAGGTGGTGGCCCAGCTGATGACGCGTCACCGCCCCGACCCGGGGATGGAGCGGCTGAGCCCCCGGGAGCGCGACGTGCTGGCGCTGATGGCCGAGGGCCTGGGCAACACCGCGATCGCGACGAAGCTGGTGGTCACGGAAGGGGCTGTGCACAAGCACATCCGGAGCATCTTCGCCAAGCTCGACCTGGCCCCCACCGATCACACCGACCGGCGGGTGGTGGCCGTGCTGAAGTACCTCGAGAACACCCTGGCGTGATCGACTCGACCCTCCGGGCACCGCTTCTGCCGGTACGGCGGGCTGCCGCTCTGCTTCACTGTCGACATGGGAGACAGCGCCGAGATCCTGCAGCTCGACCTGCGGTCGTCCACGCTGCCGCGCGCGGTGGCGGTGATGATGCTCGACGTGTGGGACGCCACCGACGAGCGTGCCCTCAGTTCCCGGGTGCTGGTCGAGGTGCACGAGCCCGGCCTGCCCGCCGACCCCCGGGTGGTGCTGCGCGGTAACGGCGTGGCCTTCGCGATGTTCCTGCGGCAGGACGGGGCGCGGGTGCGCTCGCTGGCCGCCCGCGCGGTCGCGCTCACCGAGAAGTCCGTCGGCCCGGACCACCCCTACACCGCCACGCAGCTCGGGCACCTGGCCGTCGCGCTGACCCGGGTGGGCGAGTGGTCGGAGGCGGCCGGTCTGCTCGAAAGGGCACTCGGGGTGACGGTGGACGCGGTGGGGCGCGACGACCTGCGGGTCGCCCGGCACCTGAACAACCTGGGTCTGGTGCGCCTGCGGCTGCACGAGGAGGACGCCGGCGCCGCGATGCTCGAGCGCGCCCGGTCGATCGCCGAGCAGCAGAACTCGGGCGGCCCGGAACTCGCCGCCGTGCTGAGCAACCTGGCCAAGGCCCGGCTGGTCACGGGCGACGAGACGGGCGCGCGGCACGCCCTGGCCCGCTCCACGCAGCTGGCCGAGCGCCTCGACCACGTGCGCCGTCCCGAGGCCGCGGCCTACGCCAACAACCTGTCGGTGCTGCTGTCCACCCACCTCGGCCTGCCGGTCGCGGCGCGGCCCCTGGCCCGTGAGGCCCTGCGACTGGGGGAGAGCAGCGGGCACGGCGTGATCGACACCTACCTGCGCAACCTGGCCGTGGTCATGCGCGGCCTGGGTGACGAGGAGACCGCCCTCGACCTCGAGGCGCGCGCGGTGCGGCAGATCTCGTAGGCCGGATCGGTGGCCTGACCGCACGGACGTCACCGACCCGATCAGCTTGAGCCGGTGTAGCGGCGGAACCCGGCCCCCGCGGCCAGACGCCGGTCGAGCAGTTCCTGCAACGACATCGACTCGCCGTCGCGGGCGCCCCGGCCCACCGCGAGAGACGGCGCGCCGGGCGCGATCCGGACGCCTCGCAGCCGCGCGAGAAGGCTGGGGGGCGTGATGAGCACGTACCAGCCGCCGTCGTCACCGACCGCCAGCGGCCCGCTCGGCTGCAGGTACCAGCCCCGCAGCCCGGTGCGGTACTGCGCGGATCCGCTGTAGGCCCGGGCCCGCAGCGCCTGCGTGGGCAGCTCGAGTTCGCGCGCGCGGGTCAGGAAATGATCGACGAGGTCCCTCGCCCTGGCGGTCTCGGCCTCCTCCGCCCGGCGCCGGGCCCGGTCGTGCGCCAGCGCGGCCTCACGTCGCCGGGCGGGCCAGTCGTCGTCCATGGCTGGACGTTACGCCCCTGCCGCGGGCCGGTGCGAGGAGGGCAGCGACTCCTCGATGAGCAGCTCCGTCTCCACCCAGTCGGCGACCCGCACCGCGTCCACCGACACCCGCTCCCGCTGCGGCCCGAACAAGTACCGGTGGCCGACCACGTCCACGATCGCCGCGTGCACGTCGGGCCGGTCGTCCACGAAGTGGGTCAGTCCCAGGCGCTCGCAATGGATCCGCTTGTCCCTGCGCTCGCGGCAGAAGCGCAGGTGGGACGCGGGAATGCCGGTGCGCTCGTGGAAGTCGTGCGCGGCCAGCCAGCGCCGGGAGCGTTCCTCCACCCGGGCGCCGCACTTGGACACCAGCCAGACCCGGCCGTCGAAGAGGGCGGTCAGGCGGGTCAGGGCCTCGAGGGCGCCCGGCATCTCCGGGGTCGCCAGCATCACCTCCTCGCTGCCCTGGAAGAAGGCCGTGTCGCCGCCGTCCGGGTGTGACGAGCCGTCGATGATGACCCGGCCGATGTCGACGCCGAGCCGGGGTGGGAGTGGTCGTTTCATGATCCCCAGCGTGACCGCCCGGCCCTTAGTGCGGAACTATATAAACGCGGTCGAGCTATAGTCACCGGCTATGAACGAGGCGCTGGAGCATGACGGGCTGCGGGCCTTCGCCGTGTTCGCGCGTCACCTGAACCTGACCGCCGCGGCCGCCGAGCTGCACATCGCCCAGCCCAGTCTGCACACCAAGCTCCGCAAGCTCGGCCAGGCTCTCGGCCAGGAGCTGTATGAACGGGAGGGGCGCGGTCTGCGCCTGACCCCGGCCGGGCAGAAACTGGCCCGGTTCGCCACCGAGAACACGCGGCGGGTGCAGGATTTCGTCGCGGACCTGGGCGGGCGGCCGGCCTCGGTGACGATCGCGGCCGGGCACGGCGCCTTCCGGTGGGTGATCGGGCCGGGCGTGCGCCGCATCGTGAGCAGCGGCCGCACCCTGCACGTGCGCACGCAGAACCGGGAGGGCACGCTGGCCGACGTGCGCGCGGGGCGGGCCGACGTGGGCGTGTTCGGCAGCGACCCTCCTCCGCCCGGGTTCGCCTCGCGTGAGATCGCGCGCTATCCACAGGTCCTCATGATCGTCACGGATCCGGTCCCGGAAAGTGTCACCGTCGCCGACCTGGCCGGTCACTCGCTGCTGCTGCCTCCTCCGGAGCGTCCGCACCGCCGTCGCCTCGACCGGGCCCTGCTCGACGCCGGGGTGAGCGTGAGTGTCGCGGCCGAGGTCGACGGCTGGGACCTGATGACGCACTTCGTGTCCCTCGGTCTCGGGGCCGCCGTGGTCAACGGGTGCGTCGAGCCCCCGCCGGGGGTCGTGGCCGTGCCGGTGCGGGATCTGCCGGAGGTGCCGTACTGGGCCGTCTGGCGTCCCGAAAGGGTGGATCTGGCCGAGGAAGTCGTGCCCGGTCTGGCCGGAGGATGAGCCGCGCGAGCAGGTACCTCAGCCTCCTGCTCCGGCACCACCCGGAGCGGGCCGGTCTCACCCCCGACCCGGCCGGCTGGGTGCCCGTCGACGACCTGCTCGCGGCCGTGGGCATCGACCGGCCCGAACTCGAGAGCCTGGTGCGGGACGACGACAAGCAGAGGTTCCAGCTGCGGGGCAACCGGATCCGCGCCGCGCAGGGGCACTCGATCGACGTGGATCTCGGCCTGGAGCAACGGGAACCACCCGAAACGCTCTACCACGGAACGTATCTGGATGTGGTGCCGTCCGTCCGGACTCAGGGCCTGCTGCCGATGACCCGTCGCCTCGTTCACCTCTCGCCCGATGCGCAGACCGCCCGCCGGGTCGGCGCCCGGCGTGGGGAACCGGTCGTCCTCACCGTCGCCGCCCGGCGGGCCTTCGCCGAAGGTCGCCCGTACTACCGGGCGGCCAACGGTGTCTGGCTCACCGACCACGTCCCACCGCACCTTCTCGACCACCCACCCCGTGGTGGACGCCCCTGACGAGGCGGCCGGAACGTCCACCGTCGGGCTGGTGGTCAGGGAACGAGGATCGCCCGCCCCCGCAGCCGCCCCGCGTCGAGATCGTCCACGGCTCGCTGGAACTCGTCGAGCGGATACTTCGCCGTGTGCAGCGTCACCCGCCCCTGCGCGGCGAGCGCCATCAGTTCGACCAGGTCGTTGTACGACCCGACGAGGTTGCCGATGATGCTGATCTCGGACGAGATGATGTCGATGGTGGGCACATTGATGTTCTCGCCGTAGCCGACCACGTGATAGTCCCCGGCCTGCCGCAGCATCCGGATCCCCTCGCCGGTCGCCCCGCCCTCACCGACGAAGTCGACGACCACCTCCGCGCCCTTGCCCCCGGTCAGGCCGAGCACCTCCTCGACCTGCCCGCCGTCGGCGACCACACCGTGGTCGGCGCCGATCGACAGGGCGAGCCCGGTGGCGTCGGCGTTGCGGTCGACCACGATCAGCTCGGCCGGGGAGATGGCCTTGAGCACCTGAATCCCGATGTGTCCCAGGCCTCCGGCGCCGATGACGACACACCGGTCACCGGCCCGCAGGCGTCGCGCCGCCTTGGCCGCGGCGTGGTAGGCGGTCAGCCCGGCGTCGGCCAGCGCGGCCACGTCGGACGGCTGGAGATCCCCGATCCGGACCACGCTGCGGGCCGAGGTCTTCAGGTACTCGGCGTAGCCCCCGGCCGTGTCGATGCCCGGGAACCGGTTGTTCTCGCAGTGCACGTCGTCGCCGAACCGGCAGGCCCGGCACAGGCCGCAGGTGATGAGCGGGTGCACGATCACCGCGTCCCCCTCGGAGACGCCGGTGACCGCGCTGCCGACGGCCGAGACCCAGCCCGCGTTCTCGTGACCGATCGTGTAAGGCAGTGACACCTGGGACTTCTCGGCCCACTGGCCCTCGAGGATGTGGAGGTCGGTACGGCACACGCCGGCGCCGCCGATCTTCACGATCACGTCCCACGGGCCGGTGACCTCGGGGACCGGAACGTCCACCAGGGCCAGGGGCTGGTGGTAGCCGGTGACCTGAACCGCTCTCATGACGCCTCCGCGACGGGCGGGATCGCAAGGGGCAACAGGAAACGCTCGTCGGCGCGGGGTGCCTGATCGGCCTCCGAGCCGGGGTACCGGGTGCGCAGCAGCCCCCGGCAGAAGTGGGCGTTGCCGTCGATCGAGATCCGGGTGGACCGGGCCCGGCGCAGACGGAACTCTGCCTCCGGCGCCGGGTACGGTCGTCCTTCGTCGTCGACGAGCACCGGATCGCCCGGGGCGACGGTCAGGCCGAGGTCCTCCCGGCGCCGGATCAGGGCGGCGGTGAGCGGGGTGTCGGGGAGGTCTCCCAGACGGGCGCCGACGTCCATGCCCTCCTGGCTCAGTGCCCTCTCCATGGCCGCCGTGTGCGCCTTGCGCCGGAAGGTCAGCCGGAGCTCGTCCAGGCTGTCCTCGGCCTCGGCGCCGAACGTGCCCCGGTAGCCCGCGTCGGCGGCCAGCCCGGCGTTGATCAGGCCGGAGTCGTGGTGGTCGTCGAGTTCCACCACCACCGACGCGGCGTCGGGCAGTCTCGACAGCAGGTCCTTCGCGTCGCCGGCCATCAGGTACGCGAAGTTCGGCGAGCAGAACGAGGTGGGCAGGCGCAGGTGCACGGTGAGGTGCCCGTCGTCGGTGGCCTCCACCGACCGCACGAAGCCGAGATCGGTGATCGGCTCGTCGAGTTCGGGGTCCATCACCTGGTTCAGGGCCGCCCAGGCGAGCATCTCCAGGGCCGTCATCAGGCCACCGCCACGGCGGGCTGCTGCTCCGGCGCGACGGCCGGGGGAGGTGACACCTGCAGCTCGGCGGGAACCGGGATGCCGTACAGGGCGGCCGCGTTCAGGCCGAGGATCTTCTTCTTCACGTCGACGGTGAGCGGCGCGTACTCGGTCATGTCGGCCGGGATCTGGAAGTCGACGAACCGCTCGACGAGCCAGCGCGGCGTCCAGATGGCGTAGTCGCTGGAGAAGTGGATGCGGTCCTCGTCGAGCCAGTACAGCAGCTCGCCCATGATCTGGGCGAAGTACCGGGGCCGGGTGTGGATGAACGGCATGGCCACGGCCAGGCCCGCGTGCACGTTGGGTTCCTGGGTGGCGATCCAGCAGAAGTCCTCGAGCCGGGGCAGGCCGCAGTGCTCGATCACGAAGGTCAGGTCGGTGAAGTCGGTGGCGACCTTGTCCACGTCGGCGACGTCGAACGCGTCGCGGTCGAGCGGGCGGATCGTCGGGCCCTTGTGGATGTGGATCTTGTTGATCCCGAGCTCACGGCAGGCCTCGAGGTAGCGGTACGACCACGGGTCGTCGAGCTTCCAGCCCCGGGAGTCGCCGAACCACTCCGCCGTATACAGTTTCACGCCCTGCAGGTCGAACCGCTTCGCGTCCTCGCGCAGCCGCTGCAGCCCGTCCTCGCCGAACCGCGGGTCGTACGCGTGGTTGTACGTGAGCTTGCCCGGGTACTTCCGGGTCAGGGCGAAGGCCTCCTCGGTCTGCCCGAAACCGTTGCGGTAGAAGGCTCCCAGCAGCGCGGGCTGGAAGATGGCGTGGTCGACGTAGCCGTCCTCGAAGAGGTCCTTCATCAGGCGCTCACCGCCGTACCGCAGGAAGTCCTCGTACGGCCAGGTCTCCTCGGCCGGGCTGAGGTTGCGGTGGTAGTCGTAGAAGCAGTCGATGAACTGCTGGCCGTGGATGTTGCGCTGATTGGCCGGCCGTGCGTCCCAGAGCGCCACGTGGGCGTCGACGATGAAGTAGTTCTCGCCGTCCTTCGAGTACATGTGCTGGTCCTCCGCTTCGTCGCCAGAGCGTTCGCTTTTCGACGGTAGGCAGAGGCCGCGCACCGCAACAGCGGGCCGGTGTCTCAATACGAGACATCTGGCCCCGGCTCGTCGGACGTCGTACTGTGCGGCCAGCGCAACGACGCGTACGAGGAGGGTGTATGTCGGAATTGGGGCGATACACCCCGCGGGTGCGGGCTTCCTGGCGGCGCAGCGAGCACTACGGCATCTCGACCGACCGCATCGACCCGGCCTTCACCGGCAGCGTCGACACGGGTTCGCTGTTCTACGAGTGCGGCCTCGAGGTGCTCACCGGGCTGCAGGCCACGCTGGCGAACGAGCCGCTGAGCCTGATGATCGCCGACGCCGAGGGCCTGGTGCTGACCCGGCTGTGCGAGGACTCCGGGATCCGTGACTCCCTCGACCGTGTGCACCTGGCTCCGGGCTTCTCGTACAGCGAGCGCGACGCCGGGACCAACGGCCTGGGCCTGGCCCTCGCCGACCGCACGGCCACGCTGGTGAAGGGCCCCGACCACTACTGCAGCGCGCTGTACGGCTACACCTGCGCGGCCGTGCCGGTGCTCGACCCGCGCACCGGGGAGCTGGCCGGCAGCGTCAATCTCACCACCTGGTCGGACTCCTCGTCGGGTCTGCTGCTGGCGCTGGCCCAGGCGGCGGCCGCGAACACGTCGGCGCTCATGCTGCTGCGGGCCGGCGGGCACCGGGCCGGCGCCCCCGCGCACCGGGGCGAGGTGTTCCGGGTGCAGCCGGGCACGGCGGTGACGTCACCGGTCTGGCGGCGGGCGCTGGAGGAGGCGCACGCGGCACTGGCCGACGGCCGGGTGCTGGCCGTGGTCGGCGAGAGTGGTTCGGGGCGGCGCACGCTCGCGCACCAGGCCCGGCAGCTGACGACGCGCCGGGAGCGCATCCTGGCCGCCCGGCCCCCGGCGCCCGACGAGGTGGAAGCGTGGCTGGCGACGTGGACGCCGGAGCTGTCCGCCGGTGACACCTGCGTGATCGTCTCGGACGTGCAGGAGCTGACGGCCTGGGCCGCGCAGGAACTGGCCTCGCGGCTGAGTCGCGACCGAAGGCGTCCGCAGGCGTTCGTCCTGACCGCCACCGACTACGCGAGCATCCCCGACCCGCTCGCCGTACTCGTCGACTCCGTGGTGGAAGTACCTGCGCTGCACCGGCGGCCGGACGACGTGATGCCCCTGGCCGATCACTTCGCCCGCGCCGAACGGCACCGGGACGTGGAGTTCACGCCCGCCGCCGCGCAGGCCCTGACCGGTTACGACTGGCCGGGCAACGTGCGGGAGCTGGAGCGGGTGGTGCGTGAGGCCGCGGCCCGCAGCGACCTGGTCGACGTGCGGCACCTGAGCCCGTCGGTGCTCGCCGCCCGGGGCCGCCGTCTGAGCCGGCTGGAGACCCTGGAACGCGACGAGATCATCCGCTGCCTGGCCGAGCCCGGCATGACGCTGGTGCGGGCGGCGGGTCAGCTGGGGATGGGCCGGGCGACGCTCTACCGCAAGATCTCCCAGTACGGGATCAAGCGTTAGGCCCTGCGGCCGGGACGCCTCAGCTCTTGTTGCGCTCTTCCCAGGTGTGCAGGTCCACGTAGTCACGCACCTCGCTGATCAGCCCGCCCTCGAGCTCGACCACCCCGGCGCACTCGATCGCGATCTCCCGGCCGTCGTGGGTGAAGAACCGGTCGAGGCGCTCCATCCAGACCCGGTCGCCGCACACCGCGGACTCGGTGATCTCCCAGCTGATGCGTTTGTACATGGTGGCCTGCCCGGAGAACATGCCGCGGATGCCGTCGCGCCCGGTCACCGGCGGGTGCGGGATCGCGTAGTGGTACACGGCGTCTTCGGTGAAGCAGTCGGCGGCCCCGATGGCGTCGCGGTTGCTGATCCGCTCCAGCCACTGGGTCACGATCGACGGCAGCGCTTGGCTCATGACGATCGATGTTACTTCCGGTGACCGGACATTGCCGGATCTGACGCATTGATCACCACGTCGGCGCAACGACACGCCGTGTTCACTGACGGCACGCCAGACCCCTCACCCGTTCGGGCCAGCCGAACTCCCCTCTATTCTCGATGTCGTGCGCAGACCCACCGGCCGCTTCCGCGGGCTCCTGTTCTGGGCCGGGTATCTCGTCCCGGCCCTCCTGGCCATGGTGTTCGTGCTCTGGCCCGTGCACCTGGCCCGCTGGATCGGCCGCGCGGTCACCGGTGACGACGGCTCGCAGCTCACCGTCGTGCTGAGCTGGTCGCTGATGGCCGGCTGGGTGACCTTTCTGGTGATGCTCGTCTCCGGGCTCGTGCGACAGGGGCTGGCCCACCGCCGGGCGGGTGCGCGGCGTGACCGCAGCGAGGCCGCCGTGGCCGAGCTCGAGGCCGTCCGGCAGGAGAAGCACCGGCACACCGAGGCGATGGCGATGCTCCAGGCCCTGCGCCGCGGCCTGACCGGTGGGCTCGGTCTCGACGGGGCGGGCCGGCTGACGTTCAGCGGCTGCGCACTCGTCGAGCCGCGGGCCGCACATCGCGGGGGTGCCCCCTCGCCCACGGTCGTCGACCGTGACGGCCGGGTGGAGCTGACCCGCGACACCATCGACTACGTGCACGACGACCGGCACGTCACCTGGTCGTTCCGCAACCTGGAGTCGGTGATCGACGCGACCGAGTTCCTCGGGTTCGTCGACAGCGACCACGAGGGCGTGAGCGGCATCGTGCTGCCCACGCCGTTCCGCCCGGTGTTCCTGTTCGCGATCGACGTGCGCCGCCGCAACCTGGTCTGGAGCGAGGAGGTGCGGCGGCGGTTCGGCGACCTGGAGAACGAGCTCGTCGACGGCCTGGAACGCTGCCGGGTGCGCGAGGCCGGAGCGACGTTCCTGCCCGTGTAGCGCGAGGCCTGTCCGTACCGCGTGGGTCAGCGCCTCGGTACCGCGTGGGTCAGCGCCTCGGTACCGCGTGGGTCACGCGCCTCGGTACCGCGTGGGTCACGCGCCTCGGTACCGCGTGGGTCAGCGCCCCTCCAGCGCCATCGTCGCGGTCCGGTCGCCGATGAGCGGCGCGAACTTCATCAGGTTCTCGCCGTACACCACCAGCACATGATCGCGCCGCACGTGGTGGATGCCGTCGGGCAGGTCGTCGTAGGGCGTGCAGTACACCTCGTCGACGACGCGCGGCTCGACGTGTTCCAGCTCCTGAGCCACGTACGCCACCGTCGCCTCGCGCAGGGTGTCCACCGACGCGTCCTTACCCTGGAGCCAACCGACCTGATCCGGGCCGAGTTCCAGCCCCACCGCCCAGTGCCCCGGTGTGCTGGAGTGCTGGTAGGTGAGGGTGCCGCTGGTGGTGATCCAGGCCTGCGGCGGGTTCGGCGCGCCCTCGCGCAGCGGGAACGTGAACCGCGCGTGGTGGTGCAGCGCCAGGGGCGTGAAGATCCCGGCCTGGGCGGCGAGCGGACCGGTCGCCGCCCCCGCAGCCAGCACCACGGTGTCGAAGTGCTCGCCGCCCGCGCCGGTGTGCACGACGACACCGTCGCCCACGGGCTCCAGGTCGTGGACGTGAGCCGTCCTCAGCGCCCCGGCGGTCAGGCCGGTGAGCAGCGCCCGGATCCGGTCGACCCGGATCACCCCACCGGCGGGGTCGACGAGGGACGTCGTGGTCGCCTTCCCGGGGACGCGCAGCTGCGCGGATCCCGGCTCCACGACGAAGTGCTCGGCCCCCGCCTCGGTCATCGCGGCGGCCCACTCGTGCACGTCGTCACCGGTCACGACCGTGCCGACCGGCTCGACCAGCGTCTGCCCGGCGGCCTTCTCCCAGGCTCCGAACAGCTGCAGCGCGTGCCGCGCCGCCTCGACCAGCTCGGGCACCCGGTGCGCGTACCGGAAGATCCGCGACTCACCCTTCGACCGCTCCCGCATCGGCCCGCCGCGCTCGAAACACGTGACGTCCGCCCCCCGGGTGAGGAGTTCCGCGGTGGTCGCCAGCCCGACCACCCCTGCACCGATCACCGCTACACGCATCGCACCATCATCGCGGCCTGTGCTTGACTCGACGAGCGTTTCGTTACGGCTGAATGGTGGACGCGCCGGGGCACCTCTCCCGGGCGTCCGGACGTGTGAGGAGCTTGGGTGTCGGATCTGGCTGACCTTCCGGTGTCGGTGACGGAGAAGGGCTGGGGGAGCCTGGCCGCCCGCGGCCAGGTGACCGCGCGCTCGCTGTCCGCGCAGCCCCGGCCCCTGCTCGGCGGTGACTTCACCTTTCCGCTCGCGGTGCTCTCCCGGTCGGCGCTGACCTCGAACATCGAGGCGATGGCGGCCTGGTGCGAACAGCGCGGCGTGCGCATCGCACCGCACGGCAAGACCTACATGTCACCCGAGATCGCGCAGCAGCAGCTGGATTCCGGGGCCTGGGCGCTGACCGTGGCGAGCGTCTCGCAGATGCAGGCCTACTACGCGCACGGCGTGCGCCGCTTCCTGGTCGCGAACCAGCTGGCCGACCGGGCGGGCATCGCCTGGGTCGCCGCGCGCGACGACCTGGAGGTCTGGGTGAACGTCGACTCGGCCGCCGGGGTGGGCTTTCTGGCGGACGAGCTGGCCGGGTCCGCGCGGGTGGTGAACGTCTTCGTGGAGCTGGGGCATCCGGGCGGGCGCACGGGGGCGCGGTCGGTCGCGGACGCGGTGGCGGTCGCGCACGCGGCGGCCGCCCGGCCGGAACTGCGGCTCGCGGGGGTGAGCGGCTACGAGGGCACGCTCGGGCACCACGGGCTGCCCGAGGAGAACGCGCGGGTGGCCGGGTGGGCCGCCGACCTGGCCGGGCTCGGGGCGTCGTTGTTCGGGAACGGGCTGCTGGAGACCGGTTACGTGCTCACCGCCGGGGGCAGCGCGTTCCCCGACGTGGTCGCCGCCACCCTGCGCGAGCGGGCCGGCGCCGGTGACCCGGTGATCGTGCTGCGCAGCGGGGCCTACGCCGTGCACGACGACGGCTACTACGCCTCGGTGACCCCGCACGACCGCGGCGCCGACGGCCCGGTGCTGCGCCCGGCGCTGTCGGTGTGGGCGCCCGTGCTCTCGCGCCCGGAGGCCGAGCTGGCGCTGCTGCTGCTCGGCCGCCGGGACGCCGGGTTCGACGAGGGCCTGCCGGTTCCGCGGGAGGTGCTGCGGCGCAACGGGGAACGCGTCGCCGTCGACGACCTGACCGTGACCGCGCTGAACGACCAGCACGGCTTCCTGCGTCTGCCGGCCGGGTTCGAGCTCGGCCCGGGCGACCTGGTGCGGCTCGGGATCTCCCACCCCTGCACCACACTCGACAAGTGGCGGGTGATCCCCGTGGCCGACGACGAGGAGCAGGTCGTGGGACTGGTTCACACGTTCTTCTAGGACAGGGCCGGGCCCCGGGACAGCGGTACGACCGGCTCGCCGTGGAAGGGGCCACCATCCTCGGACCACAGCTCCCGGTTGCCCCAAGGTGCCCACCTGCCCCACCCGAGTCAATCGACGTTGACAGGCACCGACGCGTCAACCAGCTTTGACCGGTGGACAGTGCCCATCTCGTCGACCTGGCGCGCGACGCCCAGGCGCCCGACGCGCTCCGTGCCCTGACGGCCACGGCCGAACTGGCCCGGGGCCTGGAGCAGCGGCAGGCCACCCTGGTGGGCCGGGCCCGCCGCGAGGGGGTGACCTGGGCGCAGATCGCCGAGGCGCTCGGCGTCACGAAACAGGCGGTGCACCGGCGTTACGGGGGAGACCGGCTGCTGGGGGCGCATCCGTGAACGACCACTGGGGGGACGAACCGCTCGCCACGAGGGCGCGGCGGCTGCTGGGCCGCCGGCATCCGGTCGCGGCGGTGGCCACGGTCACCCGCTCCGGCGTGGTCACGGCGGGCTGGGGCGCCGAGCCCGAGTCCGACTTCGAGATCGGCTCGATCAGCAAGGGCGTCACCGGGTTGCTCTACCGCGACGCGGTGGAACGTGGTGTGGTGCGCGGCGACACGACGCTCGGCGAGCTGCTGCCGCTGACCGGCGGGTGCGCGGGCATCACCCTGAGCGCGATCAGCCAGCACCGGTCCGGCCTGCCGGGTGTGCCCGCCTCGCCGGGCCGTTCGCTGCGGTTGCGCCTGCGGGGCGAGAACCCCTGCGGCGGCACGGTCGACGAGCTGATCGAGCAGGCGTCGGGGGTGGAGCCCGGGCCGCCGCGCCCGCGCTCCTCCACCTTCGCCTTCGAGCTGCTCGGGCACGCCCTGGCCCGCGCCTCCCGCATGACCTACCCGGAGCTGGTGCACGAGCGCATCGCCTCGCGCCTGGGGCTGAAATCCTGGTACCTGCCCGCGGATCCGTCGCAGCTGCGGCCGGGCGCGCTGACCGGGTGCAGCCGTCGGGGCCGGGCGCGTCCGCCCTGGACCGGTGAGGCCCTCGGCCCGGCCGGTGGAATCCGTTCCACCGTGAGCGATCTCGGTGACCTGGCCCGGGCGCTGCTCGACGGGCGGGCGCCGGGGATGTCCGCACTCGACCCGGTGGCCCGGCTCTCGGGCAGCGCGGTGATGATCGGCGCGGCCTGGATCACGCTGGAGCACCGGGGCCGGGCCGTCACCGGGCACCACGGGGGCACGGGCGGGTTCCGGAGCTGGATCGGGCTGGACCGCGAGAGCGGCACCGGCGCGGTGGTGCTGTCGGCCACGGCCCGGCCGGTCGACGGGGCCGGGTTCTGCCTTCTGCCCTAGGACCCGTCACGACAGGTCCTGGCCCGTCTCAGCGGTGCCGGGCGCCGAAGCGCAGCCCGTCGACGAGCAGGCGCACCATGCGCAGGGTGTGGGCCTCGTCGCCGGGCAGCGACAGGTTGGCCACCGCGCGCAGCAGGTCGACGGGTTCCACGTCACCGGCGCGCACCTCCCCGGCGGCCTCGGCGTCGTCGAGCAGGCCGCGCAGCACCGGGGTGAAGCGGCTCTCGAAGTAGCCGGGCAGCTGCTCGTAGGCCGGGTCGCCGGAGTGCAGGGCGCCGGCCAGGCCCTGCTTCGTGGTGATGAACGAGGTGAACCGCATGAGCCAGCGGATCAGCGCCTCGAGCGCCTCGTGCTCACCGGCCAATTCGGGGGCGAGCTGCGCGCAGGCGTCGACCTCGCTCTTGAACACGGCCACGATCAGGTCGGAACGCTGTGGGAAGTGGCGGTACAAGGTGCCCACCCCGACCCCCGCGCGGGCCGCGATCTCCCGCACCGGCGCGTCCACCCCCGACTCCGCGAACACCGCCGCGGCCGCGTCGAGCAGCTGGTCGACGTTGCGGCGGGCATCGGCCCGCACGGGCCGCGTCTGGTCGGGCACTTCGCTCCTCGGACGGATCTACTCGGTCCCCGAGCTTACCGGAATGCCGTTCCGGCTCAGGGCGTGAGCACTCCCGGACCCTGCAGGTCGAGGGCTGTCCGTTCGCTGAACACGGTGACCAGCAGGGGCTGGGCCAGGTGCGCCCGCACCGGGTCCCAGGCCCGCTCGAACCCGCCGGAGGCGGTGAAGGCCTCCAGCTCGTCAGCCGTCTCCCAACGCACCTGCACCTGGTAGACGGCCGGGTCGTGGGTGGCCTGGGCGACATCGAAGCGGCGGAACCCGGCCGCCATGAACGACTTCTGACGCACGTCGAGCAGCCCGGCCTCGAAGGCGGGCCCCGACCCCGGGTGCACGTCGATCTGGACCTGCTGGATCAGCATGCGGCCAGAACAGGGCGCGTCAGCGGATCGAGAACCGGTCGAGGTCGGGGGCCGGGCCCTGCGGGTTGTCGAACACCAGGGTGTTGGTGCCCTCGGCGAGTTCGATCCGCAGGCTGGTGGTGGCCGGGGTCTCCCAGTCGCCGCGGCCCGGCAGACCGGTGAGCTGGTGCGGGGTGCCGCCGTTCACCGAGACGAAGAGGTCACGCGGGCCGTCGCTCTCGTAGACGATCGTCAGTGTGCGGGTGCCGGCCACCTCGACGCCCGGCACCGGCACCCGCACCGAGGCGGCACCGGCCAGGTACCCGACGCGGCTGCCCGAGGCGCAGGTCGCGCACTCGAGCGCCTGGGCCCCGGTGATCGTGTTGCCGGGGGCGGTGGCGTCGATGGTGACCGGGCTGAACGTGGGGCGGCGGGTCGGTCTCGTCCCGGGCAGGCTGGTTTCGGGCGGTTCCGTCTCCGGCGGCTTCTCGACGGGGGACGCGGTGGTCGCCCTCGGTGGGGCGGCCGGGGTCGTGGTGCTGGTCGTGGTTCCGGACGGGGGCGAGGCCTCGGTGGTGGTCGTGACGGCGGCGGCACCGGACGTGGGCGCCGGTCGCCCGGTCTGCGGGGCGGAGACCGCGGTGACCGGCTGGGGCGCGGGCGGGTCGGCGAGCACCCGGGGCAGGAAGGGCACGGCCAGCGCGGCGAGACCGCTGGTCAGGCCGATCGCGGTGACGGGCCAGACCGGGCGCCCGCCGGGCCACAACGACCCGGCCGGGGAGGTGGTCAGGGAACGGCCGCTCACGGGGTCAGCCGCACGGTGATCGTGGTGCCGGAGTACGGCTCCGAGGTGAGGGTGAGGGTCGCCCCGATGGTGGTGGCTGCGTCGGTCATCCGCCTCAGTCCTGGGTAGCGGCCGGTGTGGAGTACGTCGTGGGGGCCGGGCATCTCGAAGCCCCGGCCGTTGTCGTGCACGGTGAGGTCCAGGTGGGGGCCGGCCGGGCGCAGGGCGACCCCGGCGCGGGTGGCGTGGGCGTGCCGGGTGATGTTCTCGAGGGACTCGGCGAGGATCTCGGCCAGTGCGTGCCGGGCGGCCGGGCCCAGGGGACGTCGGGTGGCCGGGCTGAGGGCGGGGCTGGTGCTCAGGTGCACCCTTCCGGCCCGGGCCCACTCCTGCGCGAGCTGATCGAGCGTGGAAGCGAAGTCGTCGGCCGGGCCGTCGAACCGCAGGCCGTTCACCGGTTCGCGGGCCGCGGCGAGGGCCTCCACCGCGTCCTGCGTCAGCAGCCGGGCGACCTGCTCCATCACCGGCGGCATCCGGATCAGCCCGAGCGACGCCGAGCGCAGCAGATGCCGTACCTGCTCGAGGTCCGGCTCCGGATCGGGCTCCGGCGTGGGGTCGGGCTCCGGATCGGGGTCCGGTGCGGGGCGGGGCTCCAGCGCGTCGCGCAGCCGGGTGAGCAGTCGCCTCGCCGCGGACGCCCCCGCGATCCCGGCCAGCAGCACCGCCGCGGACACGCCGAGCAGCAGCAGGATCCCGGCGGGCGCGGCCGACCGGTCACCGAGCAGGGCACCGGCCGAGGCGGCGGCGAGCAGGGCCTGGCCGATCCAGACCGGTGCGGCGGTGCGGCCGAGCAGGGCTCCGGCCAGGGCCGCGGTGCCCGACTGGTAGACGACGCAGATCGGGTCGCCGGGCGCGAGGAGCACCACGGCCAGACCGATCACGGCGTCGGCGGTGACCAGCACCAGCCGGGGCCGGCCTTCGCCCAGACGCCCGAGCACCCGGTCTTCCATCGGCAGGACCAGCCCGACCACGGCCAGTGGCAGCAGGTGGCGAAGGGCACCGCCGTCGCCGGGCCCGGTCAGGGTGAGCCCGGCGACGGCGGTTGCCAGTGCGGCGGCCAGACGGAGTACCAGCACGGCCCGGGCCGTGGCCAGGTCGGCCGCGGCCCGGACACCCGGGCGGCCCACCGGCACCGGGCGCCCGGCTTCGGGGTGGTGCTGGATCAACGAGTTCCTCCGCAGGACGCACGGGTGCAGATCTCCTGCACTCCTCGTGCATCACGTGCGGGGAATCGGTCCGGGTTCAGCCCAGGCTGATCTGATCCACGTCGGGGGCCAGACCGAGCGGGTTGTGGAACTTGATCTCGTTCTCGCCGGCCCTCAGCTCGATCGTGGTGCCGGTCCAGGCCGGGGTCTGCCAGCCGCCGGAGGCGGCGACGGTCAGCTTCTGCGAGGGCCCGCCGTTGACGCTCACGTACAGCGTGCGTTCCGTCGTCGACTCGTAGGCGATCGACAGCGCGCGGCTGCCCGCCGCGTCCACCGTGACCGGAACCGTGAGCGTGGCCAGCAGACCGATGCCGATGATGCGGCTGCCCGAGGCGCAGGTGGGGCAGTCGGCGCTGCTCACCAGGAACCGCCCGTTGGCCGGGTCGGACGCGGCGATCGTGACCGAGTCGTCCTGCGGGGCCTCCGGGGTGGGGCTGGTGGCGACCGGACCGTCCGGGCTCGGCGCCGGGGTGACGCCGGGCTCGGCCGACGGCCCGGCGCTGGGCGCCGCCTCGCTGGCCCGGGGCTGCTCGGACGGCGTCTCGATCGGCGCCGCGGAGGGACGGACCGCGGTGACGGTGGGTACGGCCGCCGGGTCGGTCGAGGGGACCTGACCGGTCCCGCCGTCACCGCCCCCCACCGAGCCGCCGATCTCCGCGCCGCCGCCGGTGCGGGCCTGCGACTGGGTCTGCGCCGGGGCGGGCTTGTCGGGCAGCACGGTCGGCAGGGCCGGTACCGCGACCGAGGTCAGCGCCACCGCCCCGCCCAGCAGCGAGATCTGCCAGACCGGCGGGCCACCGGGCCACAGCCAGGAGGTGGGCAGGGCGGTGAACGTCTTGCTGACCGGGGATTTCATCTTCAGCCTCATCGCCCGGACATCCGGACCTTGATCTCGGTGCCGGAGTACGGCGCGGTGGTGATGGTCAGGTTGGCGCCCAGGTAGGCGGACCGCGAGATCATCCGGCAGATGCCCTCGTAGTCACCGCCGCGCAGGGTGCCCGGATCGGTCGGCACGGTGAAGCCGCGCCCGTTGTCCTTGATGATCAGGGTCACCGTCTGGCGGCGTTCGGCCAGCTCGACCTGCGCCCGGGTGGCCCGGGCGTGGTCGGCGACGTTCGCGAGCGCGTCGTCGACGATCAGGGCCAGCTGGTGACGCACCGGCACCCGCAGCCAGACCGGCGGCAGGTCGGTGCCGATGCTCAGGTGCGTGGCGTCCTCCCACTCCCGGCACAGCAGCGACAGCGCCTCGGTGAACTCCTTGCCCGGGTAGTCGAACCGCACCCCGCTGACCGGGCGGGTCGCCTCCTGCAGGGCGGCGACCGTGTCCTGGGTGAGTGACCGGGCCAGGTCGTCGGCGAGGCGGGCCTGACGGCGGGGGAGCGGCAGGCGGAGCCACGACAGCGACACGGCCCGCAGCGTGTGCACGGCCCGGTCGTAGATCAGGGGCACCGGCTGCGCCGGGTCGAGGTCGCGATTGAGGCGGTCGCGGACCAGCTGCGACAGCGTGACGGCGGAGGCGCCGGCGCCGACGATCACGGCCGGGGCGCAGATCAGCACCAGGGTGGTGGGGACCGGCGCGATCTTGTCGGACAGCACCACCCAGCAGGTGGCCCCGGCCTGCACGGCCTGCCCGATCCACAGCGGGGTGCCATTGAGCCCGAGCAGCGCGCCGGCCAGGGCGGCGGCGCCGGCCTGATAGATCACGTAGACCGGATCGGCCGTCCAGAGCAGGAAGACGAGGAACGCGACGGCGGAGTCGGCCATCACCAGGCCCACCCGGGGCGGCCCGGACGAGACCCGGGGCAGCACGAGCAGTTCCGCGAGCGTGACCACCGCGATGATGCCGAACGGCACCGCGTAGCGCATGAGCGAGGCCGTGTCCGGGCCGGACAGCGCCAGGGCCGCGGCGGCGTACAGCAGGGCGGCGACCATGCGGGTCACGAGGATCGCGCGGCCGAGCGCGAGCACGGCGGCGGACTGCACGCCGGGCTGACCCGGTGGGACGAGCCGGGGGACGGCTCCGTGCACGACGGCGTCAGGGACGACGCTCTGGACCAACGGGCCCTCCGGACTTGTGGATCACAACGCGGCTCGCGAGGTGGATCGCGACGTGGATCGAGGTGGTGCTCAGGTGCCGAAGGCGGCCCGGCTTGACCCGACGGAGTGTAACGGGGGCACGGGCCAATTGGGGCAGCTCGTGAGAAACGTGGCTCTCCGCAGAGAATCAGGCCACGCTGAGTGAGTGCCCCGGTCTCAGATCTTGTCCCAGAGCCCGCAGTGGTGGTGCGCGGCGAAGTCGGTGGTGGTGACCCGGCCGGTGCGCAGCAGCAAGGTGGGCCCGTCGTCGCCGGTGAACGCGGGCCAGGCCGCGGCCTTCTCGGCGCTGGGCACGCCGGTGCGGGCGAAGGAGCTCCAGTACCCGATCATCGTGGCCGAAAGCTCACGCTGCGCGGGTGTCTTGAGTGCGTAGAAGCCGCCCCGGTCGAACAGGTAGGGCAGGTCGGCGGCGTGCTGCGCGTCCGGTCCGGCGAACTCGGCGGCGTAGACGGGGGAGTTGCCCTTGGCCCGCCGCACGTTGCCCCGGTGGGTCGGGCACGCCCAGGCACTGTCGGTGACGATCGCGGTCCAGGCCCGCCCGGGCGTCGAGTACTTCTCCACCGGATAGCGCGCCAGCAGGGGGGTCTCGTGGCCGGGGAAGGTGTTCGCCAGGTAGCTGGGATACGTCAGCCCGGTGAACTGCGCCCGGCGCCGGGCGCTCACGAAACTCACGCCCTCGTCGCGGTTCACGCTGGAGAGCACCGGAATGTCCGCGCTCCGGGCGGTGGCCGGGTGCTCGGGCAGCAGCGGGGTGCCGTAGGCGAGAGCGCCGAGGAACTGCCCGGACACCGGCTTCAGATCGGCCGTCGGCCGGGTGCGCAGACACTGCACGTTCGTGCACCCCAGGCGGCGCGCCTCGGCCAGCCCCCGCTGCTGCGCCTTCCTGAGGCTGACGTAGGGCGTGGCCCGCCCCGGGATGCCGCTCGAGGGCCAGCTCACGCCGCAGTCGCCGGACGACATCGCCGCCCGCTGCACCAGCCCCTCGACCTCGTCCGTGGTCAGGAACGCGCACACGCTCATCGCCCCGGCCGACTCGCCGAACACCGTGACCCGCCCCGGGTCGCCGCCGAACGCGGCGGCGTTGTCACGGGCCCAGCGGGTCGCGAGAATCTGGTCGGCGAGCCCGAAGTCGCCCCCGCCCGGGAGCCCGGGCAGGGCCAGATAACCGAACACCCCGAGCCGGTAGTTCACCGTCACGACCATCACCTGGCCGGCCTCGGCCAGCCGCCGCGCGTCGTAGTCGGCGCCCGATCCGTTGACGAACCCGCCGCCGTGCCACCAGACCATTACGGGCAGGTTCCCGGCGTGCTCGCGGGGCGTGGTGACGTTGACGAAGAGGCAGTCCTCGGACTCCCCGGGCCGCACGTCGCGCTGCACGCACGCCGCCCCGGCCCGGTTCGCCTCGGTGACGCCGGGCCGGGGCCGGGCCGGTTCCGGGTCGGTCCAGCGACGCTCGCCCGTCGGGGGCTCGGCGTAACGCACGCCGAGCCAGGTGCTCGTGCCTCCCTGCGTCACACCCCGCACGCGGCCGCTGGTGGTGTCCACGGTGAGCGGGGCGATGGTGGACGTGGTGGTCGCGTCCGGTGAGCCGGTCGCGTGAGCCGTGGGGGCGGGAGCGTCCGGGCCGGGCGAGGAGGTGCCGTTCTGCCCGGACGAGGCGGTGCCGGCGATCGGGGCGCTGCGGTCGCCGCCCGGGTCCGCGCCGCCCGGATCCGCACCGCCCGGATCCGAGCCGCCCGGTGAGGAGGTGCAGGCGGTCAGGACGAGCGCGAGGACCGCGAGCAGAGTCGCGATGCGCTGGGCCATGGCTGTCTCCCCGGACGACGGCTCGGAACCACGAAGGTAACCGGCCCACCGCGACCGCCCGCACCCGAGGGCCTCGGACCGGCCGGCCCACGGCCGTGCCGGTGGTGTGGCGGGGCCGGTGGTGTGGCGGGGCCGGTGGTGTGGCGGGGCCGGTGGTGTGGCGGGGCCGTGAGCCGCCTGCACCTGGCCCCGGGCAAACCCCACCCACCCGGGGAGTCGGGCCCGGCCCGGCATTCGGTTGAGGTGGGTGCAGTGTCAAGGCGTGCGAGGGTGGCTCGTGGCTCGTGGCTCGTGGCTCGTGGCTCGTGGCTCGTGGCTCGTGGCTCGTGGCTCGTGGCTCGTGGCTCGCGGCTCGCGGCTCGCGGGTCGGGGCTCGCGAATGGGTTCTCGGCTCGCGGTTCGGGGCTCGCGACTCGCGGGTGGGTTCTCGGCTCGCGGTTCGGGGTGCGTTCGCAGCTCGCGGTTGGTGCGCGGCTCCGCGGTGGATCCTCGGCTCCGCGGTGGATCCTCGGCTCCGCGGTGGATCCTCGGCTCCGCGGTGGATCCTCGGCTCCGCGGTGGATCCCCGGCTCTGCGGTGGATCCCGGCTCCGCAGCGGATCCCGCCCGTCGCGCCCCATGCCTCAGTCGTCGATGTCCGCCCGCGCCGCGCTCGTGGCCGCCGACGCGTCTTCCAGGAACGAGGCGATCACGGCCAGCTCCTCGGCGCTCCGGGAGGCGAGGACGGGGGCCATCCGGGCCCCGACGCGTCCGAACATCGAGGCACCCACCGTGTGCGCGTGTTCCGTGGCGACCACCACCACCGACCGCCGGTCGGAAGGGTGCGGCTGCCGCTCCACGTGCCCCAGCCGCTCCAGCCGGTCGAGCATCGCCGAGGTCGCCGGGGCGCTCAGCTGCAACGCCTCACTCAACCGCCGCGGGGTCATCGGCCCACCCGAGCCCGGGCCCGACCCCGGGCCCGACCCCGACCCTGCGGCCATCACGACCCTCAGTGCGTTCAGGTCGGTGCGGTGCATCGACTCGTCCCGCCCGGTCGCCGCCAGGTACATCTCCGACTCCGTCGCGAACGCCGCCATGGCCCGCACCGCCCGCACCGCCTCGGGCCGGGTGTCGCCGTGGGCGTGACGGCGCTGCGTGGTTCCGCGTTTCGAATTGTGGTCCTGCACGGTCTCATCATACTCTTTCCGCCGTGGAACTATTCGACGGTGGAACCAAACGCAGGCTCCCGCATCTCGTCGGCCCGAAGCTGAGCTGGCTCGTGGTCCTCGTCGCGGTGGTGTTCTCCGGTATCGCGCTCTCGGCGCCGATCACCGCCGAGGAGTCCGACGACGGCGTGGCCAACGTGCCCTCCAGCTCCGAGTCCCGGCAGGCCGCGCAGGTGCGCGACGAACTCGGCGGCTCCGAGGTCGTCCCCGCGATCGTGGTCGTCGACCGCGCCGGCGACAAGCTCACCGACGCCGACCGCGCCACGGTCGAGGGCCTGGTCACCGACCTGCAGGCCTACGCGGTCGAGGGCTCGAAGGTGTTCCAGCAGTACTCCGACGACGGCGCCGCCGCGATCATCGGCGTCCCGCTGTCGGGCACCGCGTCCAACGACGAGCTCGTCGAGACCGTCGGCCAGATGCGCACCGAACTCACCCAGAAGGCCGAGGGCCTGCGCACCCAGGTCACCGGCGGCCCCGCCTTCACTGTCGACCTGGCCGGCGTCTTCGACGGCGCCGACACCCGCCTGCTCATGGTCACGGCGCTCGTCGTGGCCGCGCTCCTGCTCCTGACCTACCGCAGTCCCTGGCTGTGGCTGGTGCCCCTGGCCGTGGTCGGGGTCGCCGACCGGGTGGCCGTCACCGTCGTCGCGGTCGGCACCAAGGTGCTGCCGTTCACCACCGACGGGGCGTCCGTGGGCATCGCCTCGGTCCTCGTCTTCGGCGCCGGCACCAACTACGCCCTGCTGCTCATCGCCCGCTACCGCGAGGAGCTGCGCCGCCACGAGAACCGTTACGACGCCATGAAGGTCGCCGTCGACCGGGCCGCCCCCGCGATCCTGGCCAGCTCCGGCACCGTCGTGCTGGCCCTGCTCTGCCTCGGCTTCGCGCAGAGCCCCTCCAGCCGCAACATCGGGCTCGGCGGCGCCCTCGGCATCGTCACCGCCGTCGTCTACGCCCTGCTCGTGCTCCCCGCCGCCATGACCGTTCCCGGCCGCCGCCTGTTCTGGCCGTTCGTGCCCCGGGCCGGCCAGGAGGTCTCCGAGCGCTCCGGCCTGTGGTGGCGCGTGGCCGGTGCCGTCACCCGCCGCCCGGTCGTCACCATCGTCGCCGCCCTGGTCTTCCTCGCCGTGCTCATGGTGCCGCTCACCGGCCTCCGCAGCGGGCTTTCGCAGACCGAGCAGTTCCGCGCCACCCCCGAGTCCGTCACCGGGCAGGAGACGCTCGGCGAGCACTTCCCGGCCGGCTCGTCGCAGCCCACGATCGTCGTCGTCGCCAACGACAGGCTCGCGCAGGCCACCTCGGCCGTCGAGAAGATCGACGGCGTGCGCTCGGTGCAGCCCGCGACGCAGGGCGACGGCCGGTCGGTACTCAACGTGGTGCTCGACTCCGCGCCCGCCTCGGACGCCGCCTTCGCCACGATCACCGAGATCCGTTCCCAGCTCGACGACATCGACGGCCAGGCCCTGGTCGGCGGCACCGACGCCGAGGCCCTCGACGCCGACCGCATCGCCGAGCGCGACCGCTGGCTGATCATCCCGCTGGTGCTGCTCGTGGTGCTCGCCGTGCTGCTGATCCTGCTGCGCTCGCTGGTCGCGGCCGTCGTGCTGGTGCTCACCGTCGTCGCCACCTACGCCGCCGCGATGGGCGCCGGCTGGGTCGCGTTCGAGCAGTGGTTCGGCTTCCCCGCCCTCGACCTGATCGTGCCCCTCATGGCCTTCCTCTTCCTGGTGGCCCTGGGCGTCGACTACAACATCTTCCTCACCACCCGCGCCAAGGAAGAGGCCGAGCAGTCGCCCGACGACGTGGCCCGGGGCCCGATCTCGGTCGCGCTCGCCGTCACCGGTGGCGTGATCACCAGTGCCGGTGTGCTGCTCGCGGCCGTGTTCGCGGTGCTCGGGGTGCTGCCCCTGATCACGCTCACCCAGATCGGCGTGATCGTCGGGTTCGGCGTGCTGCTCGACACCCTGCTGGTGCGCAGCGTGCTGGTGCCCGGCCTGGTCACGTTGCTGGGCCGCTGGTTCTGGTGGCCGGGGCACCTGTCCCGCAAGCCCGTCGGGAAGAGCGAAGACCGGGCTTGAGGACGCGTCGGTGACCGGCCGCCGTCGCCTCACCTCGCGAGCCGGGCGGCTCACGAGGCGAGGCGACAGCACCGCCCGTCGGCAGTCGTGATCCGGTCGAACGAGGCCTGGTGGAAACGACCCCGCCGGTCGCGCTGGTGGCCGCCGGTGAAGACCGTGACGTCCGCGCCGGTCACAGCTGAACAGATGCACCCCAGGGATTTTCGGCAGGACCTCGATCGCGCCCCTGAGGTCGTGGAAACCCCGCGAGGCCAGGTGCATCCCGCAGGATCCGCGTGGCGCTCGGGAATCCGCCCAGCGTCGGCCCGGTTTCGCCGGTCGCCGCGACGTCGATGAAGCTGCCCAGGAACTTTCGCGGCCCGCGCGGCGCGTGTACCGGAGTGCCGCGGGTGGCGGGCCAGGCCGGCCGCCGCGATCACCGATCGGCGCGAAGGTGCGCCGGGCATGGACCTACTCGTCCCTGATCCCCCGGGGCCGGCTGGAAGCCTAGGGGATGAAACGGTGCTGCCGCGCCGACTGCACCGCGCTGTACCGGTTGGTGGCCTGGAGCTTGTGCATCGCGGTGCGCAGATATCCCTTCACCGTCTCGGTCGTCACCCCCAGTCGCTCGGCCGCCTCGCTGTTCGTGGCCCCGATCCCGACCACCGCGAGCACGTCGATCTCGCGACCGGTGAGGTGCTGGGGGTAGATGTGACCGCGCCGCGCTCCGCCGGAAGCCCCGCCGGGAGAGCCCAGGGCCTCGAGCAGCACCGACGCGCGGCGCAACAGACGCTGCCGCACCTCCGGGTCGCGGGTGGCACCGGCCCGGCAGCGCAGCTGGGCGAACAGCTGCCGGGTGTCGTCGAGCTGGGCCGACGTGACCGTCACGAGCGCGTGCCGAAACGTTCGCCGACCCCGAGCTCCTCCCGGGCCTCGCGCAGTCTTCGGCCCGCCTGACCGGGGGAGCAGGCGGTGAGCGCCGCGAGCTGGCCGACGGGGTAACCCCGGGCCGCGAGCGCGAGCGGGCGGCGCCGCACCGGTGGCAGGCTCAGGACCGTCGCGGCCGCCAGGCCACCCCAGACCCACGAGGTTGTCAGAGTCGTTCTCTCGCCAGGGAATTCCACGGCCAGACGGCGGATCTCGGCAATGATGCTGGCGACGTCGTCGTGCATGACAGATCGTCCTCCTGTCGCGTGCGCATCCCATTACAGACAGGACGTCAACGACAAGTCAACGGTCTTAACCTCCCGATATGCGGCTTTCTCGGTCAATGGTCGGCCGCCGGGCCGCCCCAGGCCGGAATGCACCGAGCGGTGGCGCTGATTCACCGCCGGAGCCACGGTTTTCATCCGGCGACCGTGCCGACCGCGACGCCCTCCGCCCGGCCGATAGCCTGAACGCGCCCAGCCGACCAACCGAGGAGCACCGTGAAGCACGGCGTCACCATCCTGACCGACCAGCCCTGGGCGCAGTCCCGTCCGTTGTGGCAGGCGGCCGAGGAGATGGGTTTCGACCACGCCTGGACCTACGACCACCTGGTCTGGGGCGGTCTGCCGAACTCGCCCTGGCTCGCCGGCATCCCCACGCTGACGGCCGCGGCCGGGGTCACCAGCCGCATCCAGCTCGGCACCGCGGTCTGCGCCCCGAACTTCCGGCACCCGTTCGCCCTGCTGCGCGAGGTGCAGGCGGTGCAGGACATCTCCGGCGGCCGGTTCGTGCTCGGCGTCGGCACCGGCGGCGACCTCGACTCGCGGGTGCTCGGTCAGGCCCCGATGACGGTCAGGGAGCGCGTCGACCGGTTCCAGGAGTTCACCGGCCAGCTGCTGCGCCTGCGCGACGAGGATCATGTCACCGAGCAGGGGCGCTGGTTCTCGCTGAACGACGCGCGCACCCTGCCCTCGGCGGCCGGCCTGCCGGTCGTGGTCTCCGCCAACGGCCCGCGCAGCGTGCGCTACGCGGCCCGGGTCGGTGACGGCTGGATGACGCTGGGCCCGGCCGCGTCCACCGTCGACGAGTGGTTCACCGGGCTGACCGGCCAGACCAAGATCCTCGAGGAGGCGCTCGACCAGGCCGGCCGCGACATCCCGGGCTTCCGCCGGTTCCTCATGCTCGACGCCCCGCACAACCGGGCCGAGGTGCCGTTCTCCCTGTCCAGCGCCGACTTCTACGACGACGTCACCGGCCGGGCGGCCGAGCTCGGCTTCACCGACGTGATCACGCACTGGCCCCGCGCCGGCAGCCCCTACCAGGGTGACGTCAAGGTGCTGGAAGAGGTTGCCGCGCGGCTGGCCGGATGACGGGGACGAGGTCGTTGGCGCTCCGCAGCACGTCCGGCCCGATGAGCACCTCGGTCGGCACCGGGCCCGGCGTGCGCACCCGGAACGTGAACGACTCCCCGGCCAGCAACGTCACCAGCGCCTCGTCGACCACCGCGTCCGGGTGGGCGCGGTCGGCCAGCACCGTGACGTCGCGGCTGAACGAGCGGGCGGTCACGGTGACCGCGTAACCGTCACGGGTCTTGCGGGTGGACGCGCGCCACGGCCGGCTCTCGTACGTGAGGTCCCGGTCGCGGGCGAACAGGTGGGTGGCCCGCAGGACCCCGGTGGCCGGGACCCCCACGGGCAGGGCCTCGGCGACCAGCGTCTCCGCGGCCGGGTCGGACGGTGTGGCCAGCGCCGGTGGCACGCCCAGGGCCTGCGTCGAGCGGGCCGGCACGTCGTGACGCACCGAGACCCCGGCCTGCACCGAGCCGTCGAACGCGATCCGGCGCAGGGTGAGCACCCCGGCGAACGGCTCGTCGCTGTCGTTGACCACGACCACCTCGAGCCCGTCCCCGCGCGGCCGCACACTGAGCAGGCGCGGTGCGTAGGCCCGGCGCAGGGCGAACCAGGCCGGTTTGAGGCGCCCCGAAGCGTCCACCATCGACCACGACGTCACCGGCCAGCAGTCGTTGAGCTGCCAGAGCACACATCCGCGGGTGCGCGGGGCCGACGCCCGGAAGTGCTCGATCGCGAACGCCGTGGCCCGGGCCTGGTTGAGCTGCGTGGCCCAGTGCCAGTCGCCGAAGTCCTCGGGCAGGCCGAAGTGTGCCTCCAGTCCGGCGTCGAGCTTCGCGGTGCCGCGGTTCGCCTTCTGGTGACTCTCGAAGGCCGGCGACGCTTTTGAGGGCGGCTGCCCGTCGAGCGCATGCAGCAGGGTGCTCCAGGCCGGGGGTGCCTGCCAGCCGAACTCGGCGCAGAACCGGGGCACGTGCTCGTGGTGGGCGGTGTAGTCGAGGCTGTTCCACACGTCCCACTCGTGCCGTATGCCGTGGTGCTCGTCGTTCGGGGGCACGTCCGAGGCGTCGTGGCCCGGGCTCGAGGGACTGCCCATCAGGTACGGACGCGTCGGGTCGAGTTCGCGCAGAAGGCGCGGGAATTCGTCGGTGCAGTAGCCGTGACCCCAGCTTCGCCCGGCGAGTTGCTCGTCCCAGCCCCGGATCTCGTGGTGCCACAGGTTCTCGTTGCCGCCGTTCCAGAGCACCAGCGACGGGTGCGGGCTCAGCCGGGTGACGTTCTCGCGTGCCTCGGCGAGGATCTCCCGGCGCAGCGGTTCCTCCTCGGCGTAGGCGGCACATGCCAGCGCGAAGTCCTGCCACACGAGAACGCCGAGCTCGTCGCAGGTCTCGTAGAATTCGCGGCTCTCGTACACGCCGCCGCCCCAGACCCGCAGCAGGTTCGCGTTCGCCGCGACCGCCCGGCGCACCGCCACCTCGTAGTGGTCACGCGTGAGCCCGGTGAGCAGCGCCTCGTCGGGGACCCAGTTGACGCCCCTCACGAACACCGGCCGCCCGTTGACGACCAGGCCGAAACCGCGCCCGGTGTCGTCCACCGGCTCGTCCACGCGAACCGAGCGGAACCCGATCCGGTGGCCCGACGCGTCCACCGTCCGATCGTCGTGCAGCAGTGAAATGCTCAGGGCCACCAGCGGTTGCGTGCCGTGGCCGACGGGCCACCAGACCGGGGCGCCGGGCACGGTGAGCGTGAGGGTGGCCGTGTCGCGGTCGCCGACGGTGGACGTGCCGGTCACCTGATCGCTCCCGTCACCGACGGTGGCGGTCAGGGTGAAGGGGCCGGAAACGCCCGGCGCGCGTTCGATCTCGGCGTGCACCACGACCCGGCCGATGCCGTCGTCGTCGAGCGTGACCAGCGGGCGCACCGACGCCAGCCGCGCGGTGCGCCAGCGCTGCAGCGTGACCGGGCGCCACAGCCCGGCGGTCTGCAGGTCGGGACCCCAGTCCCAGCCGAAGCCGAAGGCCGCCTTGCGAATCGCGTTGTAGGGGTGGGCGTTCGTGTGCGGACGCGCCCCGAGCACCTGCTCCTGGGCCCGTGCGTGCTCCAGGGCCGGTGCGAACGTGACGCTCAGGTCCGCGCCTTCCGCCGTGAGCAGCCGCCCGACGTCGAAACGGTAGGTGCGGTGCATGTTCGCGGTGCGCCCCAGCTCATCGCCGCCCAGCGCGACCGTGGCCACCGTGTCGAGCCCCTCGAACACCAGGTCGACCCGCTCACCCTCCTGTGGCGCCGCGGTCCGCAGCTCGCGCGTGTACTGCCAGGCGACGCCGTGCATCCAGGCCAGCTCGGCCTCGTTGGTGCCCACGTACGGATCGGGAATCATCCTGGCCCGCAGCAGATCCGCGTGCACGCTGCCCGGCACCCGCGCCGCGACGGCCCCACCCTCGTGCGCCTCGGGAACTCCCGAGACACCCCTCACCGACCAGCCCTCGTCCAGTCTCTCGACGATCACACGCCCCTCCTCGGCGACCGCATGTTTCACGCCCGAAATGCCGAGTTTACGAGCATCTGCTACTTCGTCGCCGGGCCTTGCGTCATCGTGTCGGAATCGTGGCCTCGAACGGGTGCGAACGCCTCCCGCGGGTCCGATTCCGTCCGGGATCGCTACGACTCCCGCACTACGAGATGCCCGGGAACGATGTGGATCCCCGGGGCCGGAGTGCCGTCGATGGCCTCGAGGAGGAGCTCACCGGCCCGCCGCCCGATCTCCTGCAGGCCCAGGTCGACCGTGGTCAGGGGCGGGCGCGCGGCCTCGGCCACGACCCCCCAGTTGTCCACGCCGACCACTCCCACCTGCATCGGCAGCGATGCCCCGGCCTCGCGCAGTGCGTCGGTCGCACCCCGGGCGATCACATCAGCGCCGCAGAACACCCCGTCGACGTCCGGGTGGGTGCGCAGCAACTGGCTCACCGCGAACCGGCCCCAGGCCTCCGACCAGCTCCCGAACCACGGCTCGCCGACCAGCTCCAGCCCGTGCGCGGCCAGCGCCTGCGTCGCCCCGGCCGCGCGCTCCCGTGACGAGGAGTGCGAGTGCGGACCGGTGATGTGCGCGATGCGCCGCCGTCCGGTGCGCACCAGGTGGTCGACGGCGAGCCGGGCGGCGCCGCGCTCGTCGCTGGTGACGCTGATGTCGAGCTCGCCGGCACTGGGCGCCAGAGCGTAGACGACCGGCACCGGAAGGTTCGCGCCGACCGGCTGCCGGGCGTCGGTGCGCCGGCCGGCCACGATCACCCCGTCGACGCGGCGCTCGAGAAGGCGTCGCAGATGGTGCTGTTCGCGGATCGGGTCGTCACGGCTGTCGCAGAGGAAGGCCAGCATCTCGCCCAGACCCAGCGCGTCCTCGGCACCGCGCATGATCGGGATGCTGAAACGGCCGTAGCTGTCGGTGGTGATGATGCCGACCGTGAACGTACGCCCGGTGAGCAGGCTGCGCGCGACCGTGCTGGGCGCGAACTCCAGTTCCTGAGCGGCCGCGCGCACCCGGGCCCGGGTCTCCTCACGCAGGCTGCCGCGGCCGTTCAGCGCCTTCGACGCGGTGCCGACGGAGACCCCGGCCCGCGCCGCGACGTCCGCGATCCCGGCCCGGCGGGCTGCCACGGGGCCCTGGCCCTGGCTGGGACTCTGGCTGGGACTCTGGCCCTGGCTGGGACTCTGGCCCAGGCGCGGACCCGGATCTGCGCCCGGATCTGCGCCCGGACCTGCGCCCGGACCTGCGCCTGTGCCCGGGCGGGTGTCAGCGGCGGCGCGGGCGTTTCGGCCGGTGTCAGTGTCGGTGGGGTCGGTGCCAGCTTGAGTGCCAGCTTGAGTGCCAGCTTGAGTGCTGGCTCTGGTGCCGCTGGGGCCCGTGACCCGGTCCATCGACGTGCCCGGTGAGGTGCCCGGTGAGGTGCCCGGTGAGGTGCCCGGTGAGGTGCCCGGTGAGGTGCCCGGTGAGGTGCCCGGTGAGGTGCCCGGTGAGGTGCCCGGTGAGGTGCCCGGTGAGGTGCCCGGTGAGGTGCCCGGTGAGGTGCCCGGTGAGGTGGTCGGTGGTGTGGCCGGTGTGGGGCGGGCCGTGGTGTCTGGTGAGGGACCCGGTGGTGTGGCCGGTGCGGGGTGGGGCGTGGTGTCTGGTGGGGTGCCCGGTGGGGGCCGGAGTGCGGTGCCCGGCGCGGCGAGCGGTGAGGTGCCCGACGTGGTGTCCGGCGCAGGTCGGGGTGCGGTGGCCGACGGGTCGGCGGGGCTGGGGTCGCTGCTCATGGGCGGTTGATGGTCATCGGTGTCGGCGTATCCGTTCTCGTGGTCGGCTCGCGGGATTGGCTCTACGGTCGCGGTTCTCGGATCGGCGCTGGGGGTTGGCGCTGGGTCGGCGCTGGGTCGGCACTGGGGGCGGTTGGCAATGGGGGTTGGCGCTGGGGCGGCTCCCGGGGCGGTTCCAGGGTCGGTTCCCCGGACCGGTTCCCCGGACCGGTTCCCCGGACCGGTTCCCCGGACCGGTTCCCCGGACCGGTTCCCCGGACCGGTTCCCCGGGTCGGTTCCCGGACAGGCGCGGCAGCCCCCGGACTGCTGGCGCCCCGGCGGAGTGCCGATCAGGTAAACAGGAAAGCCTTTGCCTGGCAAGTCCGCATTGGCGCCGCTCTTGACCCTTCTGCGCCGCCCGTCATACTTTGAGCAGCAGACAAACGGTTTCCTGCAGTTTCCGGCAACGGGGCCGGCGCCTCACCACTGCCGCGTTCCCCAGCCGGTCCTCCGCGACGAGAGGGCGACACGTGACCCTTGAGGCCTCTGACACCACCGTCCACCCGGCGGCTCCCGGCCCGGCGGCTCCCCGTCGCCCGGCCGTGCTCACCCCGCTGCCGCTGCGCGCGTCCATCCTCGCCCCGCGGTCGATGCTCGGGGCCTGGCAGGAGCTGAACGGTGCCGCGACCATCGCGCACTGCGTGTCCAACCTCGAATCCAGCGGCGTCATAGCTAATTTCGAGCGGCTGGCCGAGGCCGGCCCCGACGGGCCGGCCGGGGCGTTCCGGGGGCCGTGGTTCGCCGACACCGACCTCTACAAGACCGTCGAGGCGGTCGGCTGGGAGATCGGCCGCTCCGGCACCGGCTCCTGGACCGGATGGCTGGCCGACCTGGCCGAGCTGATGGAGAAGGCTCAGGCCGACGACGGGTACCTCAACACCTACGTGCAGGGCGTCGACGGCGAGGAGCGGTTCGCGCAGCCCGAGCGCACGCACGAGCTGTACTCGGCCGGGCACCTGATCCAGGCCGCGGTCGCCGTGCATCGGGGCAGCGGCGACGAGCGACTGCTGCGGGTCGCTCGCCGGGTGGCCGACCACGTGGTGAAACTCGACGACGGGCAGGGCAACCCGATCCTCGACGGGCATCCCGAGGTGGAGACCGCCCTGGTCGAGCTGTACCGCGAGACCGGCGAGAAGGACTACCTGACCGCGGCCCGGCGGCACATCGACCACCGCGGCCACCGTGCCCTGCCGAAGGGGCACTTCGGCTGGATCTACTTCCAGGACCACCTGCCGGTACGCGAGAACACCGAAGCCATCGGGCATTCCGTGCGTCAGCTGTACCTGGCGGCCGGGGCCACCGACGTCTACCAAGAGACCGGTGACGAGACTCTGCTCACCGCCATGGAGAAGCTCTGGGTCAGCGCGTTCGAGCAGAAGATGTACATCACCGGCGGCCACGGCTCGCGCCACCGCGACGAGGCCTACGGCGATCCCTACGAGCTGCCGCCCGACCGCGCCTACGCCGAGACCTGCGCCGCCATCGCTGCTTTCCAGTGGTGCTGGCGCCTGCTGCTGGCCACCGGCGAGGCGAAGTACGCCGAGGAGATGGAACGGGCGCTGTTCAACAACATCGCCGCCTCCACCGCGAAGACCGGCACGGCGTTCTTCTACTCCAACCCGCTGCAGCTGCGAACCGGTCACGAGGGCTCGCACGAGGACTCACCCAGTGAGCGCCTGAGCTGGTACGGGTGCGCGTGCTGCCCGCCGAACATCGCCCGGCTGATCGCGTCGCTACAGGGCTACGTGGCCACCGGTACCGAGAACCGGCTCCAGCTGCACCTTCTGCACGCCGGCACCTACGCGGTCCGGGGTCTGCGGGTCACGGTCGAGACCGGTTATCCGTTCGACGGTGAACTGGCCGTCACCGCAACCGGTTCCGGCGAGCTGAGCGTCCGGGTGCCCGCCTGGGCGCGCGGCGCGGTCGCGAGCGTGGGCGATCGAACGGTGGACGTGGTGGCCGGGGAGTACCTGATCGTCACGGTCGCGGACGGCGAGGTGCTGCGCCTCAGCCTGCCGCTGGTCCCGCGGCTGGTGCGCGCCGACGAACGGGTCGACGCCGTGCGCGGCTGCCTGGCCGTCACTCTCGGCCCGCTGGTGTTCGCCGTCGAGCAGGCCGACCTGCCCGAGGGCGTGCTCGTCGAGCAGGTCCGGCTCGATCCGGCCGCTCCCGTCGCGGTCGAGCCGACGGTGGACGACGTCGCACCCCTGCGCCTCAGGCTCAGCGGTGCTCTCGCCCCCGAGAACGGCTCCCTGTACGAGACGTTCGCCGGTGGGCGGCCGGTGACCACACCGTCCACCATCGAGTTCACCGCCATTCCCTACTACGCCTGGGCGAACCGCGGCCCGGGTGCCATGCGCGTCTGGATCCCCACGCTCTGAAGCCACCGACCCCAGCGGAAAAGGGACGCCGTCATGCTCAGGACAATGAGGTTCGTAGCAGCCACGCTCACCGCGGCCGTCGCCCTGCTCGGGTTGACGGCCTGCGGGGGCGACGACGAGAACACCAGCAGTGCCACCGACAAGCCCACCGGCACCGCCACGCTGTGGGCCCGTGACAGCCAGAAGGGTTTCATCAACCTGCTGGCCGACGCCTACAACACCTCGCACGACGGCAAGGTCAAGGTGTCGGTGGTGCCGGCGACGAGTTTCGTGCAGAAGTTCGGTACCGCAGCGGCTTCCGGCTCGGGACCCGACATCGCCTCGATCGACCTGGTCTACCTGCCCTATTTCGCCTCGAAGGGCGTGCTGGACGACCTGACGGCCGTGCAGGACGAGCTGGAGTGGAAGGACGACCTCAGCCAGGCCCACCGTGACCTGGCCACCTACGAGGGCAAGACCTACGCGCTGCCGTTCACCGCCGAGGCGTCGGTGACCTTCTACAACAAGGACCTCTTCACGAAGGCGGGCCTCGACCCGGAGAGGCCGCCGACGACGTACGACGAGATGCTCGATGCGGCAAGGGCCGTCAAGGAGCTGGGCAAGGGCTACTACGGGTTCGTGATGGCGGGGCAGTGTGGCGGCTGCAACATCTTCGAGTTCGCGCCGCACGTCTGGGCCAGCGGCGGTGACGTGCTCTCCGACGACGGCCGGACCGCGCAGTTCGACTCGCCCGAGGTCACCCAGGCGCTGCGGTTCTACCGCACGCTGTGGGACGAGGGCCTGATGGCGCCGACGTCGAAGACCGACAACGGCACCACCCAGGGCACGACGTTCCAGTCGGGCAAGGTCGGCATGGTCAACCTGGGCGCGTTCTTCGTGCAGACCCTGGCGGCGGACAAGAAGATCGACTTCGGCGTGACGCCGATCGTCGGGCAGGACGGCGGCACCGGCTCCTTCGCGGGCGGTGACGAGATCGCGGTGACGGCCGGGGCCAGGAACAAGGCGGTGGCCTACGATTTCGTCACCTGGGCGACGGGTGAGGAGGCCCAGACCATCCTGGCCGAGAACTCGATCGTGCCGGTGCGCACCGACCTGGTCAAGGCGATCTACGGGCGCGACGACGAGCGCTACAAGGTGCTCGGCGAATCGATGAGCACGGGCAGGACCCCGTACAGCGTGGTCGAGAACGCGATCATCAACGACAACAACGGGCCGTGGGCCACGATGATCAACAAGGCGGTGTTCGGTGGCGGTGACGTCGCCGCGGCACAGGCCGAGGCCCAGAAGGCCGCCCAGGCCATCATCGACGCGGGCTGATCGGCATGGCCACCACTACTGTCGCCTCACCGCCGCGGGCGCGTCCGGCGGTGCCACGCCGGCGGCTCACCCAGGCCCGGCGCCGCCAGTTCGTCGGCCTGGCCCTGGTCTCCCCGGCACTGCTGGTCGTGTTCGTCTTCTTCCTCCTGCCACTGGGCATGACGTTCTGGATGAGCCTGCACGACTGGCCGCTGCTGGGCGAGCACACCTGGGTCGGGCTGGGTAACTACACGAAGGCCCTGAGCGACGACACCTGGCTCGACTCGGTCGTCTTCACACTGAAGTACACCCTGTTCGTCACCCCGCTGCTGTTCGTCGCGGCACTGGCCCTGGCCGTGCTCGTCAACCGCCCGGGCCGGCCCGCGCGGGTGTTCCAGACCGTGTTCTTCCTGCCGGTGGTCATCGGTTTCGCGGCCGCGGCCTACCTGTGGCTGTATCTCGCGCAGCCGGGCCTGGGACCGCTGAACGCCATGGTCGGCGACGGGGAGTCGAACTGGTTCGCCACGAGCACCAGCGCGCTGGTCACGGTCGTGCTCATGGTGATCTGGAAGATGACCGGCATGCAGATGATCCTGCTGCTGTCCGGGCTGCAGTCGATCCCGGCCGAACTCACCGAGGCGGCCCGCATCGACGGCGCCGGGCCGTGGAAGTCGTTCCGGTACGTCACTCTTCCGCTGCTGAGGCCGACCCTGGCCCTGGTGCTGGTGTTCTCGGTGGCCGGTTCGCTGCTGGCGTTCGACCAGTTCTTCATCATGACCGCCGGAGGGCCGTCGAACAGCACGATCACGGCGGTGTACCAGATCTACCGCACGTCGTTCATCAACTTCGACCTCGGCTACGGCGCGGCCCTCTCCGCCATGCTGATGGTGGTGCTGGCCGCCGTCAGCGCCGTGCAGATGCTGCTGCTGCGAAAGACGGACTTCTCGTGAAAACCGTTTCCGAGGTGCGCCGGTCGCTGCCGCGGGCGGCCTGGTGGGTGGCCTGCCTGTGCGTGTCGGTGGTGGTGCTCCAGCCGCTCTACGTCATGATCAGCCAGTCGCTGAAGAGCACGTCGGAGGCCACGCAGAGCCCGCCGACCCGGTATCCGCACGGGATCTCGGCCGACAACTACGAGGCGCTGGGAAACACCGGCTCGGTGGGCATCTGGACGCACGTGGGCAACAGCCTGTTCGTGTCGATCGGTGCCACCCTGCTCACGGTCGTACTGGCCACGCTGGCCGGATACGGTTTCGCCAAGTTGCGTTTCGTCGGCAGCGGGGTGCTGTTCTTCCTGATCCTGGCCACGTTCATGATCCCGTTCCAGGCCGTCATCACGCCGCTGTTCTCGATCCTGCACACGCTGGGCCTGAACAACTCGCTCACCGGTCTGGTGCTGGTCTACACCACGTTCCAGCTGCCGCTCGGAATCTTCCTGATGCGCAACAGTTTCGCCGCGCTGCCGGCGAGTATCGAGGAGGCCGCGCTGATCGACGGCTGCGGCTACGTGTCGGCGATGGTGCGGGTCATGCTGCCGGTCGCCGTGCCGGGTCTCATCAGCACGGCACTCTTCACGTTCTTCACCAGCTGGAACGAGTTCTTCGCGGCGCTGGTGCTGGTGACCGACGAGGCGAAGTTCACCCTGCCGGTCACCCTCACCGTGCTGGCGTCGAACCAGCTCGGCGCCCTGAACTGGGGCATCATGCAGGCAGGGGTCGCGGTCACCGCGATCCCGTGCATCGTGCTGTATCTCGTGCTGCAGCGCTACTACGTGGCGGGTCTGGTCGCGGGGGCGGTCAAGTAGCGCTGAGCAGCTTCTGGACGACGTGGGCGGTGAGGCGCGCCCGTTGCGTCATGGTGTCGAGGACGACGAACTCGTGATCGGCGTGCGCCCCACCTCCGACGGCTCCCAGGCCGTCGAGGGTGGGGACCCCGACCGCGGCGGTCAGATTGCCGTCGCTCGCCCCGCCCACGGCCACGCCCCGGATCGCGGGATCGAAGGTCCGGGCCAGGGCGAAGAGCCCGGTCGAGGCCGAGGCGGGCATGGGTGGGCGGGTCACGCCTCCACTCACCTCGACCACCGCACCGCTGAGGTGCGGGACCAGGGCGGCCATCGCGTCCTCAAGCCGTTGCTTCTCGACCGCCGAGGTGACCCGGACGTCGACGGTGATCTTCGCCTGCGCGGGAACGACATTGGAGGCCGATCCGGCCGAGCTCATGGTCGGCACCACGGTCGTGCCCGCATCGGGGCGGGCCAGGGCGGCGATCGCCAGCACCTGGTGCGACGCCTCGACCAGGGCGTTGACGCCGGCCTCGGGCTCCAGCCCGGCGTGTGACGCCCTCCCGGTGATCGTGATCTCGAACGTGCCGGAGCCCTTGCGGGCGGTCTTGAGCGCACCACCGTCACCCGCGCCCTCGAAGACGAGAGCGGCCCCGGCCGTCTTCGCGGCGTCTTCGATCAGTGACCGCGAGTGCACCGACCCGACCTCTTCGTCGGAGGTGACCAGGAACGTCACGCCGGTGAGGTCGTCTAGCAGCATGAGGCCGTGGACGGCCTGCACGATACCGCCGAGCATGTCGAAGACACCGGGCCCGAGCACCTTTTCGCCGGTGACCGTGAACGGGCGCCGGGCCAGGGTGCCGATCGGGAAGACGGTGTCGTGGTGGCCGAGGAGAAGAACCCTCGGGGTCCCGCCGCCCGACCAGCGCACGTGCGGGCCGGCCGGGCTCGCGACGATCTCGGCGCTGCCGCCGAGCCGCTTCTCGAGCAGGTCGCGGACGGCGATGGCCGAGGTCTCCAGGGCGGCGAGATCGCCGGAGGGGGACTCGATCTCGACCAGGGTGCGCAGGTCGTCGAGCAGGGCCTGAAGGTCGGGACCCTTGCCGCTGCGGGCGGGAGTCATGCCGTCACCAGGATCAGGGATCCCTCGAAGAACGGCTGAGTGCGCAGGGGCCCGTACTTCTCGTCCCAGGCGCCGCTCTCGAGATCGGCCCGCAGCCGCTCGACCGAGCGCTCCCGTTCGTCCGCGGGGACGAAGCTCCAGGCCGAACAGGCTTGCCGGGCAGCGGGTTCGAGCAGCATCTCCGGCCGGCCGTAGTAGGCCTCGTTGAACCCGTCCGCACAGTTCAGGGGGACCGGGAGCGGGTCGACGCGGGCGTGGCCACCGAGAGCCCGCACGATCCGGTCGGTGGAGGGGTAGCGTCGCGCCTCGGTGCTGATCACGAGCGGAGCGTAATCGATCAGCCAGAACCGGTCGAGCAGGTCGGGGTCGCTGGTCATGATCACGACCGGGCCCCGCGAGACCCGGCGCATCTCGCCCAGCCCCGCCTCCAGGTCCGACCACTGGTGCACGGAGAAGGTGGTCATCACGGCGTCGAAGCTGTCGTCGTCGAAGGGCAGGTGCTCGGCCGTGCCGTCGACGGCGGGCACCCGGTGGGCCGGACGCTGGGCGCGCATCGACTCCGACGGCTCGAGGGCGACCACCTCCCGGTCGCCGGGCTCGTACGAGCCGGCGCCCGCGCCGACGTTGAGCACCCGGCCCGCGTCCCCCAGGGCCTTCGCGATCGCGGTCTCGAAGGCCGGCTCGGGCTGCCGGTAGGTGTGGTACCCGCCGCCGATCCGTCCGTAGTCGGCGTCGCCCGCCGATCCGTCCTGCTTCCTCGTCACCATGGCGCGGAGATTAGTCGGTGTTCGTCCTGTGTGACCGGCTCGCAGCGTTGTGTTTCGATGTCACTGAAGGTGCGAACCCGGTGTGCTGTGTGTGTCCGATGTGACGCTAGCGTGGGCACATGTCCGGGAATGGGCCCCGTCCGCTGGAGTACGAGCGCGTCGCCGAGGAGCTGCGGCAGATGATCGTCGCCGGCGACCTCCGGCCCGGCGACCGGCTGCCGCCCGAGGGGGAGCTCACGGCGCGGATGCGGGTCAGCCGGGGCACGTTGCGGGAGGCTCTGCGGGTGCTGTCGGCGCAGAAGCTGCTCACCTCCTCGCGGGGTGTGAACGGGGGCACCTTCATCGCCGAACCGTCGCCCGACGACGTGGCGGACTACCTGCAGACGTCGCTCACGCTGCTGTCGCGCAGCCGGCTCAGTGTCGGGCAGCTGCTGGAAGTGCGCTCACAGCTGGAGGTTCCGGCGGCCGAGCTAGCGGCGCGGAGGCGGTCGGACGAGGATCTGCGGCGGCTGTCCGAGAGGGTGGCCGGTGACTGTGGTGACGAGTTCCATCTGGTGCTGCTGCAGGCGGCGGGCAATCCGCTGATCGACATGATGGCGCGGCCGGTGTTCTCGGTGCTGCGGGAACGGTTCGCGCGCGAGCAGGCCGGCGCCGGGTTCTGGGAGCGGGTGGCTGCCGAGCACGCCGAGATCCTGCAGCACGTGCGGGAGCGGAACGGGCGGGCGGCCGGACGGGTGATGCGGGCGCACCTGTCGGGGTTGAGGGAGACGTACACGCGGATCGATGCGACGCGGCTGGGGTCGTAGGTCTTCCTGGCGTTCGTGCGGTCCTGGCGTTGGTGCCGTCCCTGGCGTTGGTGCCGTCGTCGGGTCGCGCCGGGCGGGTTGGGGCGGAGCGGTTTATGTTGAGCGGGCAATCAATGGCTCGTCGTTCTGAGGGAGTGTCGCGGTGACCGAGTTTTCCCCCGTCCACCAGGAGCTCGTCGACCGGGTGCCGCTCGCGCCGGGGTCCCGCATCGAGGAACAGGTCGTCACGTACGACCACGACGGGGTGACGCTCGAGGGCTTCGCCGTGCACGATGCCTCGATCCTCGGGCCGAAGCCGTCGGTGGTCGTGGTGCACGACTGGCACGGTCTGCGGGAGTACCCGAAGGCGCGGGCGCACATGCTGGCCCGGCTGGGGTACTTCGTGTTCTGCGCCGACGTGTACGGGCAGGGCCGCCGGTTCACCGAGACCGCGGACTGCGAGGCCGAGGCCGGGAAGTACTACGGCGACCTGCCGTTGCTGCGGGCGCGGGTGGGTGCGGCGTACGACTGGGTGGTGCTCGACGAGCGCAGTGACGCTCAGAGGGTGGCCGTGATCGGGTACTGCTTCGGGGGCAGTGCGGCGCTGGAGTTCGCGCGCACCGGGGCGCCGGTGGCGGCGACGGTGTCGTTCCACGGCGGGCTGATCGCGCACTCGCCGGCCGACGTCGAGGGGATCACCGGGCCGCTGCTGGTGCTGACCGGGGGCGACGATCCGGTGGTGCCCGACGAGGCGGTGACCGCGTTCCAGGACGAGCTGCGGACCCGTGACGACCTGGACTGGACCGTGACCACGTACGCCGGTGCGCCGCACGCGTTCACGCTGCCGGGCATCCCGCCGTACCGGGAGCTCGCGGACCGGCGCAGCTGGCGGGCGATGCTGGACCTGTTCGGGGAGACGCTGGCCTAGCCGGATCGTGCTGGGTGCTGCCCCTGGCCCGGGTAGGGCTCGGTGTGGGTAGGGCTTGGCCGGGTAGTAGGTGCGCATCCGGATGGGGTCGTCGGTGACGGCCCCGCCGGTGCCGCGTGACTGGGGGATACTCGGCGGGTGAGTTCCGCACGCTTCCACGACCTCGGCGGCCGCAGTGCCTACGAGGTGCTGGGGATACCCGAGTCGGCGGCGGCGGACGAGGTCAACAAGGCCTACCGGCAGCGGATGCTCGAGCTGCACCCCGATCGTGGCGGTGACCGGGACCGGGCCGGGCTGGTGTCGACGGCCCATCGCTGGCTGATCCGGGAGCGGGCCGGGTACGACGCGTACGTGCGTGACCGGCGGCTGGTCGACCCGTACTGGGGAAGGTTCGGGGAGCCGGGTGGGTTCTCGACACGGGGGTTCTCGTCGCCTGGGGCGGGTTCTCGTCCGAGGTCCGCGGCGGGTGCCGCGTCGTCGGGCGGTGCCGGGTCTGATGCCGATCCTGTCGCCGGTGCGGGTGCCGGTGCTGCCGCTGGTCCGGCAGGCGGTCCTGCTGCTGGTGCCGGGTTCGGTACTGCCGCCGGTGCCGGGCGGGACGACAGGGTGAGCGGGCCGGGACTGCGGAGTTCGGCGCAGCAGCGGATGGCCGATCGGGCCGCGGAGTGGGCGGCTGTCCAGCAGCGCTCGCGGTGGTCCGGGGGCGGACGGGGCGACGGGGGTGTGGCCCGGCCGGACCTCGAGGCCCCGCACCCACCGGACGTCTGGGACAACAGCCGGGAAGAGGTCGCCCGCCGTCGTCAGGCGCGGCAGCAGGCCTGGGTTCGAGCGGCCGAGCGACAGAGAGAACGGGCTGCCCGATCCGGCCGGCCAGGTGAGCCGGGCGCGGCCGGTCAGGGCATGGACGGCCAGGGCCCAGAACCCGGGGCAACGGCCTCGGCCCACGCCAACGACGCCGGCGGCCGTGCCTCAGTCACCGCTGACGACATTCCGGATGGACGGAGCAGGGGTGGCCTGCCCGGTGGTGGCCCAGCCGCGCCGGTCGCCGACCCGAGCGCCGGCGCCCCGGCAACGGCTGCCGCGAGCCCTGGCGTGAGTGGCCCGGCTGCGGCCGGTTCGCAGGCCGGTTCGCAGGCTGGTTCGCAGGCTGGTTCGCGGGCCGCCGCCCCGGCAGAGCCCGGCAACTCCCCGGCGTCGGGCCACCCCGAAACGCCTCGTGACCGTGAACATTCCGTTCCTTCCGGCGGACCCGGACGCGTCACCCCCGAGAACGTGACCCGCGCCTCCACCCCCTCCTTCGTGCCGTGGCGCGGAGGGAGGCCCCGAACTCCTTCACGCCGACGGCGCATCCGGTTCCCGCGCCTGGGGCTGCCCCGTCTTCCGCGGATCGGCCTGCCCGCCGGGCCCCGTCTCGGTCTGCCGAGCCCGCCGCACCTCGGCCTGCCGCGGGTGCGGGTGCTGCCGCGGCGATCGGCGCCGTCACCCGATGCCGCGAGCCTGGTGCTGGCCGTCGTCATCGTGGTGCTCGGGTTCCTGATCGCGGCGCGGGTGCCGTTCTAGAGCTCAGTTCCCGGGCGTCGTTCGGCGTACGTGTTCGTGGCGGCCACCGGCCTGGCGAGGGCCTGGCCCGCGGGGTGACGGAGCGTCGGTGACGGAGGCGGAGCCCGGCCCGTCAGTGACCGCGAGCCCGCGTGTTCCCACTGGTCAGGACCGCCAGCACGATGAGCACCCCGGCCGGGCCCAGCACCAGCCAGGGGGCGGACTCCAGGTAGCCGACCCCGGAGGCGAGCATGGCACCGAGCTCGGGGCGGTCCGGATCGGCGCCCAGCCCGAGGAAACTCAGCCCGGCGATGCCCAGAGCCGCGGCCGGGAGCCGGACCAGCGCGTGACGCAGCAACGGGCCGAGCACGGCGGGGAGCACATGGACCCGCAGGATCCGGGCCGGGCCGGCACCGCACAGAACCGCCGCCCGGACGTATCCGGTGTTCCGGGCCTCGCAGGCCAGGGTGCGCGCATGCACGGCGAGCGGGATCCAGGCCACGAGCAGCACCGCCAGGCACGCACCGCGCAGGCCCGGCCCCAGCGCGGCCGCCACGAGCAGGCCGACGAGGTTCGACGGGACGGTGGCCAGGACGTCGAGCGCCCCCGGCGCCCGCCCGGGCCCGGCCAGACCGGCGGCCGTGCCGAGCAGCGCCCCGACGACCAGCGCGGCGAGCGTGATGCCGGCCGCGAGGGACACCGTCAGCAGGGTGCCCTCGGCCAGGCGACCCCACTGGTCGTGCCCCACCGCGTCCGCCCCCAGAGGATGGGCCGGGCCGGGGGAGGCCAGGCGGGCGGAGAGATCGGTCGCGGTGCCGTTGCGGGTCAGCCCGACCGCGAGTCCCACCGCGACCAGGGCGAGGAGAGCGACCGGGGCGACCGGTCGTCCTTCATGGACATCCGAACCGAGATGGGTGGGCTCGCCGGCGGCGCGCTCGGCGTCGGGCAGCGCGAGGGTGCGGTGCACCACGGCGGCCAGCGCCGCCGCGACCAGTCCGACCGCGATGAAACCCGCCAGCACCGCCTGCACCACGGGCAGATCCTCGGCGAGCACCGAGTCGAGAGCGAGCGTGCCCGCGCCCGGAATCGAGAAGACCTTCTCGACCGCGACCGACGACCCGACGATCGACATCCCGACCACCACCGACTGCGGCGCACCGACCGCGACGATGCGGCGCATGACTGCCCGGCGCAGCGGACGCCGGTCGAGACCGGAGGCCCGCCAGGTGCGCACCCAGGGTTCGTCGAGCGTGTGCTCGGCGGTCGCCGAGAGCATCCGTGCCAGCAGACCACCCGCGGGCAGACCCAGTGCCAGTCCTGGCAGGACTGCGCTCATCGGGCCGTTCCAGCCGAAGACCGGCAGCAGACGCCAGGTCACGGCGAACAGGAGCACCCCGGCGACCGCGACCACGACTTCCGGCAGCGCCGCGAGTGCGGCCGGCACCGGACCGGAAAGCCATGTCGGCCAACGGTTACGGGGACGTGCACCGGAACGCGCGCCCTGCCGGACGGTGGGGGAGAGCAGGAGGGCGGCCACGGCGAGCGCGACGAGCAGCGCGGTGCCGGCCAGGGTGAGGGAGGTGCGCAGGGCGGGGCCGACCAGCTCGACGACCGGCTGACGGCTGACCCAGCTGGTGCCGAGGTCGCCGCGCAGGGCGTTGAGGAGCCAGGTGAGGACGCCATGGACGGGCGAGGAGGGCAGGTCCAGTTCGCGACGGAGGGCTTCGACCGCGGCCGGGTCGTGGCCGCGGGCGGTGAAGCGGACGCGCAGCACGGTCTGGGCCGGGTCCTCACCGCGCAGCCAGGGCAGCGCCGCGACGACGACCAGCAGGAACAGGGACGTGGCGAGGGTGCCGGGGAGCGAACGCAGACGGCCGGGGCCGAACCGCTCGATCGCGTTGCTCCTGCGCGGTTTCCGCCCGTGTCCAGGCCCAGTTCGCCCCTGGCGACGCGAGGAACTGGGCATGAACACGGGGAGCCGTATCAGTTGCTGATCGTGGTCTCGGCGGTGATCACCGCGCGCTCCCACGGATCGCCGGCCAGACCGGTGACGCCGTCGGCCAGACCGAACTGGGTGCGGTCGTGGATCAGCGGGATGACGGCGACGTCGGAGAGCACGGTGTGCTCGGCGGCGACCGCGGCCTGGTTGCGGGTGCTCACATCGGTCTGTGTGGCGGCCTCGGCCAGGTCGGTGTCGAGCGTGGTGTCGCAGTACCGGCTGATGTTGTAGCCGCCGTCGCAGCCGAAGTCGGCCTGCAGGTAGCTGATCGGGTCGGCGGTGTCCTGGCCGTAGGAGCGGCTCATGATGACCGCGTCGTAGGTGCCCTTGAGGTAGTCGCCCTCCATCTGGTTGTACTCCTGCACGACCGTTTTCACGTCGAACCCGGCCTTGCGCCACTCGTCGGCGACGACGGTGGCGATCTCGGCGAGTTCGGGCCGGTCGGAGAACGTGGCCAGGGTGATCCGGGTCTTGGCCGGCGTCGAGGGTTTCGGGTACTCGGGTGCGGGACGGTCGGCGGCCCAGGTGGAGACCGACGAGAACAGGCCCTTCGCCGGGTCGGCGGCACCGGCGTAGATGGAGCCCGCGATGTCGAGACCGGCGACCGCCTCGCGGGCGGCCTCGCGCTGGGACGCGTCCTGGAACACCTTCGACGTCTGCGTCAGGTGGATCGAGACGGTGCGGGGCAGCGGTACGGCGAGCACGTGATCGGCTCCGACCCGGGGGAGCTGGTCGGCGGGCACGGCCTGGGCCAGGTCGGTCTGCCCGGCCCGCAGTGCGGACGCGCGCTGGTCGCCGTCGGCGACGAAGCTGAGCTCGATGTCCTTCAGGGCCGGGGTGCCGCCCCAGTAGGCGGGGTTGGCCGTGAGGTCGGCCGAGGTGGTGCCGTTGAGCTCGGTGATCGTGTACGGACCGGTGCCTGTGCCGACCGGCGTCGGCGAGGCCGGGTCGTCGTACGCGCCGCCGGACAGGATGACCAGCTCAGGGGAGGTCAGCCGCTGCACGAGCACCGGGTCGGGCGTCTTGGTGACGACGGTGATCTTGTCGTCGCCGTCGGCCGTGACGGTCAGCTCGGTGCCGGACAGCGCTCGGGGCGCCGGCTCGGCCTGGGCGGCGTGGGTGAGGGACGCGGCGACGGCCTTCGCGTCCATCGCCGTGCCGTCCTGGAAGGTCACGCCGTCGCGGAGCGTGAGTTCCCAGGTGGTGTCGTCGGTCTGCTCCCAGCTCGTGGCCAGGGAGGCCTCGGGGGTGCCGGACGGGTCGAGCTTGGTCAGGGTCTCCGTGGCGCCCACGCCGTAGCTGGTCACCGCGTCGTCGCTGTACGGGGACAGCGCCGCGACCGGCGTGAACGCGTAGGCATACCGCAGGGTGGGCTTCTCGGCTCCGGCTCCGGCTCCGGCATCGGTACCGGCCTTGGCCGATCCGCCGCCGCAGGCCGCCAGAGCGAGGAGGGACAGGGCTGAGACCGCGGTGAACGCGGACCTCGTCAGATTTTGCGCATGGCCCATGGAACGGACCGCCTCCAGCACCTCGTGGTTGCGAAACTGTGCCGTGGCCGGTCTCCTGGCTCTCGGGTCAAGCGTCGCCGGCGCACCTTCCCAGGCTCTTGCCGTCGTGGGGACGGAGGGGCCCAGTGGCGCCCGATTCGGACTACGCGAACCGGCGACTTCCCGATCACAGTGGCGAGGGCCGCTCCGGTATCACACCGGAATTCCCGAGCACCACGGCCTGGTCACGGTACCTCAGAGGTCGCTCAAGGCGGTCACCGGCCTCTCGACACAGTCGGCGACGAAGCGCAGGAAGCCGCCGGCGGTGGCGCCGTCACAGACCCGGTGGTCGAAACTCAGGGTGAGCTGCGTGACCTTGCGGACGGCCAGCTGCCCGTCGACGACCCAGGGCCGCTCGATGATCCGCCCGAGCCCGAGGATCGCGGCCTCGGGGTGATTGATGATCGCGGCGGCGCCGTCGGTGCCGAACACGCCGTAGTTGTTGACCGTCACCGTGCCTCCGGTCAGGTCGGCCGGCTGGAGGACGCCCCGGCGGGCCCGGTCGGTCAGCTCACCGATGGCGGCGGAGAGCCGGCGGGTGCTGAGGCGGTCGGCGTGGTGGACGACCGGCACCACCAGACCCCGGTCGGTCTGCGCGGCGAACCCCAGGTGGACGGCGTGGTGCTGATGGATCTCGCCGTCCTCCACGGTGGCGTTGAGCTCCGGATGCCGTCTCAGGGCGGCGATGGTGAACCGGGCCAGGAGGGCGACCAGGCTGACGGCGCTGCCCGGGGTGGCGCCGGCGGTGCCGCTGCCCGTCGCGGGGGTGGCGGCTGCCGTCCCGCCGGAACCGGCCCGCCCGAGACTCGCGTTGATCGCGGCCCGGGCCTCGAGCAGCTGGGTGGCGTCGGCGTCGACCCAGATGGTGGCCTCGGGGATCTCTCGGCGGGAACGGACCAGCTTCTCGGCCGTGAACCGGCGCACGCCCGTCAGCACGATGCGCTCGTACCCGGCGGATTGCTCATCCACAGCGGCCGAGGCCGACTGGGCCGACGACTCGGCCGACGGCCGAGCCTCGATCGCCTGCTGAATGTCGGCCCGCATGATCAGGCCGTCGGGACCGGAACCGGTCACACGCCGCAGATCGAGACGGGCCTCGCGGGCCATCCTCCGGACCAGTGGCGAAATGACGCGCACGACCGTCGAATCCGGCGTGAAAACGGCGACTTCCGACGAATGGGGTGAGCTGCCGTTCGGGGCGCCCAGCTGCCCGGTGGGCCCCGTAGCGCCGGGGGAGAACACCTCGTCTCCCGGTTCCGCCGCCCGGGTACCCGAAACCGGTGCTCCGATCGCGGCTCCCTTACGAGGAGGCCGGCGCCGACGGGCCGAACCCGTCCCGGATCCGCCACTGGTGCCGTACCCCACCAGCACGCTGCCGCTGCCCTCAACCGCAGCCGGGTTGCCCTCGGGCGCATCGGACTGCGAGCTCGGGGACGGTTCAGCCTTCACCACCGACGGAGCCGCAGGAGCAGCGCCGGTCACCCGCCCGTCCGCAGCGGGTGCCGGCTGGCCACCGGGCCGTGAGCCGGCCGAGGCCTGGACCAAGGGGGTCTCGGCCACCGGGACCTCCGGCGCCAGTTCCACTCCCGGTTCCCTCAGGCCACCGAACGACGGCGCCCACTGCCGGGCCTCGGACACGGTGATCAGCGGCGTCCCCACGGCCACCACATCTCCCGGCCGGGCGTGCAGCACCGTGACGACGCCCGCGAACGGCACCGGCACCTCGACCGAGGCCTTTGCGGTCTCGACCTCGACCACCGGCTGGTCGATCACCACCTCGTCACCCACCTCGACGAGCCACGACATCACCTCGGCCTCGGTCAGACCCTCGCCGAGATCGGGAAGCAGGAAGTCAGGCACCGGGCTCGTCCTCCCACTGCAGTCGGGCCACCGCGTCGAGAATGCGGTCGGCGTTGGGCAGGTGATGCGCCTCGAGTTTCGGCGGGGGATAGGGGATGTCGAGCCCGGTCACCCGCAGGATCGGCGCGGCCAGGTGGTGGAAGCACTGCTCCGTCAGCCGTGCCGCCACCTCGGCCCCGTACCCGCAGAACCCCGCCGCCTCGTGCACCACCACGGCCCGGCCGGTGCGCCGCACGCTGGCCGTGACCGTGTCGTCGTCGAACGGGTTCAGGCTGCGCAGGTCGACGACCTCCAGGTCGTAGCCCTCCGCCCGGCCCATCTCGGCGGCCTCCAGCGCCGTGGCGAGCATGCCCCCGTAGGCGATCACCGTGACGTCCCGCCCGGGCCGCACCACCCGGGCCTCGTGCAGGGCCGGCCCGTCGACCGTGAGCTCGGCTGTTTCCTTGCTCCAGTAGCGCCGTTTGGGCTCCAGGAAGATCACCGGATCCGGACTGTCGATGGCCTGGCGCAGCAGCCGGTACCCGTCGGCCGGCGTGGCGCAGGTGACCACGCGCAGCCCCGCCGTGTGCGTGTAGTAGACCTCGGACGAGTCGCAGTGGTGTTCCACCCCGCCGATGCCACCCCCGTAGGGGATGCGGACCACGACCGGCAGCCCGACGCGTCCGCTCGTTCGGTTTCTCATCTTGGCCAGGTGGCTGGTGATCTGCTCGAAGGCCGGGTAGGCGAACGCGTCGAACTGCATCTCGACCACCGGCCGCAGGCCGTTCATGGCCATGCCGATGGCGGTACCGACGATGCCCGACTCGGCGAGGGGTGAGTCCCAGACCCGGGATTCACCGAACCGGGCCGCGAGCCCGTCGGTCACCCGGAACACCCCACCCAGCGGACCGACGTCCTCCCCGAACACCACGACCCGTTCGTCGGCCTCCAGTGCGTCGCCCAGGGCGCGGTTGAGTGCACCGGCCAGCGTGACCGACTGCCGGGCCGAGCTTTCCGTTGCTGTGACAGGTTGCGCGACGGTGCTCATCGGGTCCCCCTCCCGTCCTCCTCGAGCCCTTCCACTCCGGACCTTCCCCCTGCAGGAAGGTCCAGCGCGTCCACCATCTGCCTCTCCAGCATCACCGGCCGCTCCGCATACACGTGCTCGAACAGCGACTCCGGTGAGGGGGAGGCGTCCGTGCCCGCCCGCGTCCGCACATCGGCGGCGAGAAGTTCCGCCTCGTCGTCGAACTCGCTGCCCTTGAGCCCGAGAAACGTTGCCAGCCGGCGCAAAGGGTCACGCTCGAGCCAGTGCGCGACCTCGTCGTCCTGCCGGTAACGGGTGGCGTCGTCGGCGTTGGTGTGAGCTTCCATGCGGTACGTCACCGCCTCGATCAGCACCGGCCCGGCCCCCGCGGCGGCGGCCGAGACCGCCGCCGAGACCGTCGCGTACACCGCCGCCGCATCGTTCCCGTCGACCCGGAAGGACCGGATGCCGTAACCGATTCCCTTGTGCGCCAGGGAAGGAGCAGCCGTCTGCCGGTGCAGCGGCACACTGATCGCGTACCCGTTGTTCTGCACGACGAACACGACGGGCGCCTTCCAGACCGCGGCGAAGTTCAGTGCCTCGTGGGTGTCGCCCTCACTGGTGGCACCGTCTCCCAGCAGCACCACGGCCACCGTGTCCTCGTTCTTGAGACGCGCCGCGTGCGCCAGACCGACCGCATGCAGCGTGTTCGTCGCGAGTGGGGTGCACTGCGGCGCCGTCCGGTGCTGCCGAGGGTCGTACCCGCAGTGCCAGTCGCCCCGGAAACTCACCAGCACGTCCATCGGATCGATACCGCGCGTGACCACCGCGACCGAGTCCCGATAGGTCGGGAACAGCCAGTCCTGTGGTCTCAACGCCAGTGCGGTTCCGGTCTGACAGGCCTCCTGACCCCGCGACGACGGGTACACGGCTAGCCTTCCCTGCCTGGTCAGAGCTGTGACCTGAGCATCGAACCGGCGGCCCGACACCATCGCGCGGTAGAGCGCCGTCAGAGTCTCCCGGTCGGGCAGGTCGAACGTGGTGGTCACGGTACGTGACCCGGCCGGATCGATGAGCTGGATCGGCTCGTCGGTCGGCAGCAGACCTTCAGTCACCCGGTGCCACCTTCATCGTCGAATGCGGACACGAAATACTGACCGTGCGGTCACAATTCTTTGCCTGTCGGCGGCGGCGCGTCAATGGTGGACGCGCGGGGCCATCCGGTCGGGAGGGTGCGGATGGGTAGCCCGTGGGCTTACGCCCGTGGGCCGATGTCCGGGCGGCCGGGGAGGGATAGCGTCGTGATGTGAGCCCTCTGGTCGCCCGACCCCGCCGCCTGCTGGTCCGGCTGCTGTTGTTCGCGCTGCTCGTGAACTATCTGGTGGTCGCCCAGTTGGCCTATCGCCGCATGATGAACGAGTCGCTTCGCGGCGCCGGTCGATCGTGGGCCGGCTGATCGAGACGGAACGGGCGATCGAGGCCGAAAGGCTGCGCATCGCACGCGAGATGCACGACCTGATCGCGCACAACCTGGGTGCCATCGCGTTCCAGGCCGGTATGGGCGCCCGCGTCATCGACACCCAGCCCCACGAGGCCAGCGCCGCTCTGAGCGCGATCGAGAACACCAGCCGCTCTGGGGGCGGTCGATCTCGCCGCCCGGTTGCAGCCCGACGTGGTGGTGATGGACCTGAGAATGCCCGGGGTGAACGGTATCGAGGCCACCCGCCGCATCGTCGCGGCCAACGACGCCACGCGCGTTCTCGTCCTCACCACGTTCGACGACGACGCGTCGCTCTACGGGGCGCTACAGGCCGGTGCCAGCGGGTTCCTGGTGAAAGACGTCTCCCTCGACGACATGCTGGCCGCGATCCGCGTGATCGCTGCCGGTGACGCGCTGATCGCACCCTCGATGACCCGGCGGCTCGTCGACGCGCTGACCGGCCGGGCGGCCCGCCCCGCGGTTTCCACCGGGGTGGAGGCCATTACGGAGCGCGAGCGTGAGGTGCTCACGTTGATCGGCCGGGGTCGCTCGAACGCCGAGATCGCGGCCGAGCTCGTCATCAGCGGCGCCACGGCGAAGGCTCACGTGGCCCGGCTGCTCACGAAACTCGATGCGCGCGACCGGGTTCAGCTCGTCATTCTGGCCTACGAGTTCGGCCTGGTGAAGCCCTCCGGGATGTAGCCCGCGGGCCGATGTGCCGAGCCGGTGCCTCCGGCAGCCTGAAGGCATGGCGAAAAGGTTCTCACAGGAGTGCTTTCAGGGCCTACGGACGCGTCGGGGCGCCGACGGTGGCCGGCTCGCCCACACGGTGCTCGGGTTTCAGGTTCTGGCCGTCATCGTCTTCACGCTGTGCTGGAACCCGCTCGACTTCTTCATCTACCGGGCCGGGGGGTCGGCGATCCAGGAGGGAGCGGCGCTGTACCTCGAACGGCAGGGCGGGTTGTTCTTCACGTACACGCCGTTCGCGGCCCTGTCGTTCGCCCCGCTGTCCTGGCTGCCGCTGGTGCCGGCGCGGGTGCTGTGGAACGTGGCCTCGGTCGCGGCGTTCGCGCTGGCCGGGCGGGAGATGCTGCGGCTGGTGGGCGTTCGCTTCACGCTGTGGATCGTGGTCGGCGGGCTGATGCTCGAACCGGTCTGGCACACGCTGTTCCTCGGCCAGATCAACCTGTTCCTGCTCGCACTGGTCCTGCACGATCTGCGCCGGGCCGCCGAGGGGCGCAGCGCCGGCAGCGCCGTCGGGATCGGTGTCGGCGTGGCCACCGCGATCAAGCTGACGCCGGGTGTCTTCGTCGTGCTCCTGCTGTTCGCCGGAAAGGTCCGTGCCGCAGTCACGGCCGCGATCACGTTCGCCGTGTGCACCGCGCTCGGGGCACTGGCCTCACCCGGGGCGTCGTGGCTCTACTGGCGCGAAATCTTCTACGACACCACGCGGGTCGGTGTGCCCGGGCGCCGAGGTGACTGGCCGGGCGCCGTGGCGGCGACGGGCGTGACCAGCCTGGTGGTGTCCCCGATCTCCTGGAGTCACCACTGGGTCTGGGCACTGCCCGCGCTGGTCGTCCTGGCCCGGTCGGCGTCGTGGCTGTGCCGGTTGCTGCTGGGGGCATCGGTCTCGGTGTTCGTGCTCTCGCCGATGTGGTGGGTGCCGCGCGAGGTGAGCCCGTTCGTGACCAACGCCTACCTGGTCACCGGCCTGGGCCTGCTGACCTGGTTGGCCTGGCGGTCACGGCAGGAGGGCGAGCTTGCCGCCGGGGTGCCCGCTCATCAGCACCTCGAGCGCGGCCGGGGCCTCGTGGAGAGGGAACGTCCGGGCGATCGGTACCTCGAGCCGCCCGGCACCGGCGAGGTCGACGAGCGACTGCCGCACACGATCCCGGAAGTCCTTGCTCTCCGGGGTGTTCCCACCGACCGCGAGAAACCCGTCCCGCTCGGCGCGGGCCCAGGCGGCGATGGTGACGATACGGCGCCGGTCCTGCACCAGAGCCAGTGACGTGTCCGCAGCCTCGTCGGTACCGACCGTGTCGAGGGCAGCGACGTACCCCTCCGGAGCCAGTTCCCGCAGCCGCTCGAGCAGCCCGTCCCCGTACGCGACGGGCACTCCGCCGAAACCTCGCACGACGTCGAAGTTTCGCTCCGACGCCGTCCCGATCACCCGAGCCCCGATGGCCCGCGCCTGCTGCAGCACACTGACGCCGACAGCCCCCGAAGCCCCGTGCACAACAATGGTGTCGCCGGACGTCACGGCGGTGACGTGCAGCATGTCCGCAGCCGTAGCCCCGGCGAGCAGCAGGTTCGCAGCCTCCGCGAACCCCACCCCGGCCGGTTTCCGCAACACGTCCCGGGCCGGCACGGTGATGCGGCTGGCGTACCCGCCGGAAACCCGGAACGCGAGAACCTCGTCCCCGACCCCGAACCCGCTGTCATCCCCGGCCGCATCCACCACCCCGGCCACCTCGAACCCCACGACCTTGGGCAGAACGGCCGGATCCTTCCCCGGCCCCGCCGCGAACCCCTTGAAGTCAGCCGGGTTCATGCCCGCGGCCCGTACCGCGATCCGAACCTCACCCACGCCCGGGTCCGCCGCCGCGTACTCCACAAGCTCGAGAACCTCCGGCCCCCCGAACCCCGTAGCCACCCACCTGCGATCCATAACTCCTCCTTCACCCGGCACCATCGATACCGATCCTGCCGAAACCCGCGTCAAGACGCGCGGCGAAGTGGGATCAGGGCTCAGGAACGGTTATCCAGTCCTCTGATTCGGCAAAGGTCACGTAGACACTGGCAGCTGCACTTTCGATGGACTCGTTGAAAGCGGCAGTGCTGAGCATTCGTAGGGCGTTCGAGCCACCGGCCGGAATCTCCGTGTACGGATCCCCATCCGCGGACAGTCGCGTCGAGGCCTGACTAAGCTCTGGTACCCAGCTCAGCTGGTACATGCATGACCCGACAGGGCGGCCGCGGGCGGCGTCCTCCTGGACCAGGTATCCCGGTTCGCTGGCTCCGGCAACTGAGCACGATCGTTCATCTGAGGCCGTCGACGCGGGGGAAACGGCTGTACTCGGAAAGCTGACTGCCACCGCACCTGCCCCGTACTTGTCCGCGAGCTGACCGGGAGCCATGCGGTCAACCGAGAGATTTCGTTCGCTGATTGTCAAGGCCAGGAAGGACGTTCCGGGAGCAGCGCTGTCACCCTGTCGCTCTGTGGTCTGCTCCAGACCGGTGGCACGGATCTGATACGTGAATCCATCAGGACTCCGGAAGGCAACGGACTCGCCGTATTGCGGTGCTGCGCCGGAACCCACTGCGGCCGGTGATGTCGACGACCGGGCCGGGCTGGCTGCAGATGTGGTCTCGGGCCTGGGCGTCGCGTCGCCTGGCCGGATGATGATCACTGCTCCGGCGACCACGACGACGGCGACACCTCCGGCTATCAGTGCCGGGGCAAGAAGGCCGGAGGCAGATCTGGCGTAGTCGCCTCTCGCCCGGATGGCCCCCTCGAGCCCTGGGCTCCCTTTCAGGGAACGAGCCGTCTCCGTCAGCAGTGAAGTCTCCCGCCGCGCATCCATTGCCTCGATCCGGTTCAGCAGATCCGTCACCCGCCGCCCGAAGTCCGGGTCCCCGCCGAACCCGTCGTCCAGCGCCCGCTGCAACCGGCCCTGTGTGGAACGGTCCACCTCGCCCGCCACGACGTCTTCCTGCAGCCGGCGCAAGAACACATCGGTCTGCTGTCGCGCGGCCACCGTGTTCTGCAGGTCTGTCAGCAGGGCCAGCAGTTGGCGGTCACCGTCCTCACCCCCGCCCCGTCGCACCGCCAGAGCCGTCAGATAGCTCACCACCGTAGCCGCCGCACTCATCCCGTTCCCCGTCCCCCACGACAACTCGGTCAATCAGCACCGGATCATAACAATCCAACCCCGCCCCATAGCTCCACGTAGCCGTGTGACCGGTCCCGTACTCCGAACGGGGGACCGGAAACCTCATCCGATGTTTCAGTCCGCTCCTACCGCTGCCGAAAGACTTTTCTGTGAGAAGACTGTCGCGGACCATAACCTTGCGGGCCACCCTCCTGCTGTTGGGCGTCGGAAGCATCGTGCTGACGGCGGGCGTTCTGGGGGGTGTGGCCGGATGGCAGAGCGGTGTGTTCAGCAACAAGGCTGACGAGACCATCGCCAATCAGCGGGACAACGAGCTGGACAGCCTGACCAGCCAGGTCTACCAGTTGGTGGGCAATGCGGGGGCTGCCACCCAGGACCGGGTCAACCGGGCCAACACCGTTGCGCTGGCGGACCTTGCGGAGAGGGGCGGCCTGCAGCTCGGCGGCCCGGACGTCACCTGGAACGCGGTCAACCAGGTCAGCCAGAAGGCGACCACGGTCAGCCTGCCCCGCGTGAGCGTCGACGGCCAGTGGCTGGGCCAGAACCGCAACGTCAAGCAGGGCACCCCGGTCGTCGACTCGCTCGCCGAGAAGGTCGGCGGCGCGGTCACGATCTTCCAGCGGATGAACGCGGACGGCGACCTGCTGCGCGTGGCGACCAACGTCCCCAACGCGGAGGGCAAGCGGGCGATCGGGACCTACATCCCGTCGGTCGGCGCGGACGGCAAGGCCAACGCGGTGGTCGCGGCGATCAAGGCGGGCAAGCCCTACCGCGGTGTGGCCCAGGTCGTGGGCACCTGGTACGTCACCGCGTACGACCCGCTGAAGAACGCGGACGGCGACGTGGTCGGTGCGGTCTTCTTCGGTGTTCCCCAGGCCGACGCGATCAAGGAGCTCACCGAGAGCGTCGCGTCCACCAAGATCGGCCAGCACGGCGGCATCTCCATCTTCAGCAACGAGACGGCCGACCGCGGCCGCGTCATCGCCTCGGGTCTTCCGGTCACCGAGACCGACAAGCCGCTCGAGGTCACCGACGCCGACGGTACCCCCTACGTGCAGCAGATCGTCGACGCCGCAGCAACTCTCGAAGAGGGCCAGGAATGGTCCGCGAACTACAACCTCCCCGGCGTCGACTCCCCGGCCGCCGACAGCACCGTCCGCGTCATGTACTACGCGCCCTACAAGTGGGCCATCGCGGTGCAGACCTACAACCCCGACTACGCCGCCGCCAGCGAGGCTCTCAGTGACGGCCGCGCCAGCATGCTGACCATCCTCGCGATCGCCGCCGTCCTGCTCGCCCTGGTCGGCGGTGGCCTGGCCTGGTACTGGGCCCGCCGCACGGCCAACCGTCTGGCCACCCTCACCGGCGCTCTCGACAAGGTCGCCCGCCGCGACCTGAACGTGCAGGTCACCGAGGGCACCGACGAGATCGGGCAGATGAGCAAGGCTCTCAACACGGCGGTCGGCGAGATCCGCTCGCTGCTGTCCGACATGGCCACGACCGCGACGGGTGTGGCCCGGGCCGCCGGCCAGGTCTCGACCGTCGGTGACGAGGTGTCCGGCGCCGCCGACGCGGTCGCCGCCCGCACCACGCACGTCGCCACCGAGGCCGAGGACGTCGCCCGCACGATGGCGACGATGGAGGCCGGCTCCAACGAGATGTCCTCCGCCATCAGCGAGATCGCCCGCAACGCCACCCAGGCCGCGTCCGTGGCCCAGGAGACGGTGCAGCGCACGGAACAGGCCCGCGCCGTCATCGACCGGCTGGGCAACTCCAGCGCCCAGATCGTCGACGTGGTCGAGGTCATCAACGCGATCGCCGGTCAGACGAACCTGCTGGCCCTGAACGCCACGATCGAGGCCGCCCGCGCCGGTGAGGTCGGCAAGGGCTTCGCGGTCGTCGCCAACGAGGTCAAGGAACTGGCCCGCCAGACCGCGGAGGCGACCGTCGACGTCACCTCCCGGGTCAACGCGATCAAGTCGGACACCGACGACGCGGTGGCCGCGATCACCGCGATCGGTGAGGCCATCGAGCGGGTGAGCAGCTTCCAGGAGGCCATCGCCGGCGCCGTCGAGGAGCAGAGCTCGGTGACCTCCGAAATGAGCCGGAGCGTCGAGGTGGTCACGATCGGCGGTACCCAGATCAGCGCCGGTATCGGTGAGGTCAAGGAGACCGTCGCGAGCACCCTCAAGGCGGTCGGCAGCTCTCGCGAGGCCGCCCGCACGCTCGACGAGAACGCCCGCGAACTGACCCGCCTGGTCGACCGTTTCGCTCGCTGAGTCGGCAAAACGCAGCAGGGCCGTGGATTCTCACCCACGGCCCTGCTGCGCGTCATCCCCAGAAGGCTGCCGATGGGGGACGCCGTGTCGGGCGATCGCGGTCAGGTCACCGGCGTCGTGGTCGTGTCGATGAGGGACGCGTCGGCCGGGCGACCGCGGTCGGGTCGCCCGGGAAACGTCAGGACCGCACGACCGCCGGCTCGGCCGCGGGCGCGGGAGCGTCCGGCTCCGACGGCGCCCGGCGCAGCAGCGCGAACACGACCAGCGCCCCGACGACCCCCACGCCCCCGGCGATCACGAACGCCCCGTGCAACCCGGACGCGAAGGCCTCGTGCACCGCCGTCCGCAGCTGGTCGTGGAACGCGGCCGGGGCCTTGGCCAGCACCACCTGGGTCTGACCCCCGGCCACCGCGGAGGCGACGTCGTCGGCCGAGGGGACCCCCGCGTCCCTCAGCGTCGATGCCGCCCGGGACGCGAAAACCGACCCCAGGACGGCCACCCCGAACGCCAGCCCGAGCTGACGCGAGGTGTTCAGCACCCCCGACGCCATCCCGCTGCGCTGCACCGGCACCGCCGACAGGGCGGCGGCCGTGAGCGGCGGCGTGGCCAGCCCGACCCCCAGGCCCACGACGAGCAGCCCGGCCAGCAGGGCCGTCCACGACGAGCCGGCCCGCACGAACAGCATGAGCAGGCTGCCGCAGCCGATCAGGAACAGCCCGGCACCGATCGGCCGGGCCACCGGCACCCCGTGCAGCCGGCTGGAGAGGAAACCGGCCACGGCGAACGCCACGACCGACATCGGCAGCAGGGCCAGACCGGTCTGCAGCGGGCTCAGCCCCACCACCGACTGCAGCCAGATCGAGACCAGCGCGCTCGAGCCGAACGCCGCCGACGACAGCACCGCCGCCGCCAGCACCGCCCCGGTGAACACCGGGCTGCGCAGCAGCGTCAGGTCGATCAGCGGGTGCTCGGCACGGCGCTCGAGGAGCACGAACGCGGCCAGCGCGAGCAGACCGAGCACGGCCGAGACCACCGGGGTACGGGACGTCCACGACGACTCGCCGGCCTCGATGATCGCGTAGGTGATCAGCCCGGCGGCCGCGGTGAACGTGACCATGCCGGGCACGTCGAGCCGCACGCGACGGCGCTCGGCGTCGGCGAACACGGCGATCGACAGGGCGATGGCGAGCACCGACACCGGCAGGTTGACCCAGAACGCCCAGCGCCACGAGAGCAGGTCGGTGAGCACGCCACCGATCACCGAGCCGACCCCGGCCGAGGCGCCGGCGACGGCACCCCAGATGCCGTAGGCCGTGCCCCGGTCGCGTCCGGAGTACGAGACGTTGATGAGGGCGACGGTGGTCGCGAACATCGCGGCGCCACCGATGCCCTGCACGGCGCGGCCGATGATGAGCACGGTGATGTCCTGCGACAGACCGCAGGCGACCGAGGCGAGGGCGAAGACCGTCAGGCCGGCCAGGTAGATCCGGCGCCGGCCGAGCGCGTCGGCCAGGCCTCCGGCCCCGAGCATGAGCGCGGCCAGGCTGAGGGCGTAGATGTCGATGACCCACTGCACCTGGCTGAACGAGGCTTCCAGGTCGCGGGTGATGTCGGGGAGGGCGACGTTCACGATGGTGACGTCGATGAGCAGCATGAAGGTGCCCAGGCAGACCGCGAGCAACGGGGTCCACTTACGCATGGAATGACTCCAGGTAGTTTTCGTCAGGTGTCCCCAGGATCCCCTCCGGAGGTCCCGCCGCATCCGTCGTACGTCTCGAAGTAGCTAGAATCCTCCGTCGAAGGGTGGTGTCCGGATGGAAATCCTCACGACCGACGAGCTCGACCATCAGCTCATCCACGCGCTGCGTCTCGATCCGCGCGTCCCGTTCGCCCGTTTCGCGTCACTCACCGGGGTCTCCGAGCAGACGGCGGCCCGGCGTTTCCGGCGGCTGCGCGAGCACGGCGTGCTGCGGGTCCACGGTCTGGTCGATCCGTTCGGCAACGCCCTGGGCAACTGGATGGTGCGCATCCGGGCCCGCCCCGACGCGGCGGGCCCGCTCGCCGACGCGCTGGCCCAGCGTCCTGACGTCTCCTGGGTCTCCCTGACCGCGGGCGGCACCGAGATCCTGTGCGCCGCCAAGAGTCACACCGGTCATGGCACCGACGGCACGCAGGAGCTGCTGCTGCGCCGCCTCCCGCACACCAAGGAGGTCATCGACTTCACCGCGCAGCTGGTCATGCACCGTTTCGACGACCGGCTGGGATCGGTGGGCAACCTGGCCGAGCTCGACGAGGAGCAGGTCACGCAGATCCGGTCCCGGGCCCTGGTCCGCGATCCCGAGGCGGGCCCGGTGACGCCGATCGGTCCCGACGACGACGCGCTGCTGGCCGAGCTGCGTGACGACGGCCGCACCCCGGTCGCCCGCCTGGCCCAGGCCACCGGCTGGAGTCCCGCGCGGGTGCACCGGCGTCTCGACGAGCTGGTGCGCAGCGGGCTGTTCTACTTCGACCTCGAGCTGGCCGTCGAGCTGGTGGGTCTCGGCACGCAGGCCACGATCTGGCTGACGGTGGCCCCGGCCGACCTGGACCGGGTGGGCCTGGAACTGGCCGAGCACAAGGAGATCGCCTACGTCGCCGCGATCAGCGGCAGCCGCAACCTCATGGCGTCCGCCATCACCCGCGACCCCGAGCACCTCTACCGGTACGTGACGCACGATCTCGGCGGCATCCCGGGCATCCAGCAGATCGAGATCTCGCCCATCCTGCGGCGTCTCAAGCAGGCCGGGTCGTTCATGCATGACGGCCGCCTGGCCGCCCCGGTGTCCTGAGGGCCCGAACCGAATCGGGGCTCCCTGACCCTTCGGGCTGGGGGTGACCCACCAGCGTCGGGGTACCGACGCGTCCCTCATGGGGTTCGGGGGTCAGAAGGTGAGATCGCCACCCGGCGCGACCGTGAACGCCCGCTCGACCTCGGCCGGGTCGACCTCGTCGACGGTGGCCGGGTACCAGCGCGGGTTGCGGTCCTTGTCGACGACCTGGGCGCGGATGCCCTCGCGCACGTCGTCGCGCTCGAGGCTGTGGGCCATCGCCCGGTAGTCCTGCACGAGCACCTCGCGCAGGGTCGCGGTACGGGCCTGCCGGATCGCCCGCAGCGTGATCTTCAGCGACGTGGGGGAGCGGCTCAGCAGCGTCTTCGCGGTGGCGGTGGCGTTCGGGTGCTCGTCGTTCTGCAGCCGCTCGATGATCGTGCCGACGTCGTCACCGGCGTAGCAGCGGTCGATCCACTCCTGGTCGGCGGCCAGCGTGCCCGGCTCCGGGGTCGTGGTCCAGGTGGCCAGGATGTCCTGCACGATCTTCCAGGAGGTCGCACTGGCCAGGTCCGGGAACGCGCCCGCCGGCGTGTGCACGTCGGCCAGCCCGCACAGCAGCGCGTCGGCCGGGCCGACCGGCAGCCCGGTCAGCGCCAGGTGCGTGCCCAGCTCCCCGGGCGCGCGCGCCAGCAGGTACAGCCCGCCCACGTCCGGCACCAGCCCGATGATCGTCTCCGGCATCGCCAGGCGGGTGTCCTGGGTGACCACCCGCGGCCCGGCGTGACAGCCCAGCCCGACCCCTCCGCCGTAGGTGATGCCGTTCATCAGCGACACCACCGGTTTGGGGTACTCGGCCAGCAGCGCGTTCATCCGGTACTCGTCCCACCACAGCGCCCGGGCACCCTCGCCGCCGTCGATGAGCGTCGACAGCGACACCGCCTTGATGTCACCGCCGGCGCAGAAGCCGCGCGGTCCGTCGGCGTCCAGGATCACGCACTCGATCTCGTCGTCGTCGCGCCAGGAGGCGAGCGCCGCCGAGATCGCGCGGATCATGGCGTGGGTGAGCGCGTTGATGGCGCGGGGGCGGGCGAGGGTGATCCGTCCGGCGTGGCCCTGCACTCCCACGCGGACGTCTTCACAGGTATCGGAGTCAGACATCGGCACGAACGCTACCCGCGCGTGCCGTGCGGCGTGTTACCCGGAGCGACTTCATAGGTAAGGATCTTCTCCATGACCTCTGCCCCGACCTCTGCCACCAGTCGGATCGGGCTCGGGCTGGCCGCCGTGGCCCGGCCTGCCTACATCACGCCGTCCCGCTCGGCCGACCTGGGGGCGTCGGCGGGGGAGCGGGCCGTCGAGCGTCTGCGGGCGCTGAGTCACGAGCTCCTCGACGTCGCCCACGCGGCGGGGGTGAGGTACGTGGACGTGGCCCGTTCGTACGGTCTGGCGGAGGACTTCCTGTCCTCCTGGCTGGCGGCGCGGCCTTCGGCGGAGGGGGTCGTGGTCGGGTCGAAATGGGGCTACCGGTACGTGGGCGACTGGCAGCTCGACGCCGGGGTGCACGAGGTGAAAGACCATTCGCTGGAGGCGTTCCGCGACCAGTACCCGCAGAGCCGGGAGCTGCTGGGGACGAGCCTGGCGATCTATCACATCCACTCGCTGACGCCGGACTCGCCCGCGCTCACCGACCGGGCGCTGCACCAAGCGCTGGCCGGGGTGCGGGCTGCGGGCACCCGGGTCGGGTTCTCCACGTCGGGGCCGCGTCAGGGCGAGGTGATCCGGCGGGCGCTGGAGCTGGAGGTGGACGGGCAGCCGCTGTTCACGTCGGTGGAGGCGACCTGGAACCTGCTGGAGCCCTCGGCCGGCCCGGCGCTGGCCGAGGCGGCGGCGGGCGGGGCGACGGTGATCGTGAAGGAGGCCGTGGCGAACGGGCGGCTGAGCCCGGCGGAGACCGATCCGCACCCGGCGGCGGTGGCCGCGCGGGAGGTGGCTTCGCAGCTCGGGGCCGGCGTCGACCAGGTGGCGACGGCGGCGGCGCTGGCGCAGCCGTGGGCGTGGCGGGTGTTGTCGGGGGCCGTCACGGTCGAGCAGTTGCGGGCGAACCTGGGGGCGGCCGGTCTGGACGGTCTGGACGACCTGGAGATCGACGTGGAGCGGCTGACGGCCTGGGCGCAGGACCCGCGGGAGTACTGGGCACAGCGTTCGGCGCGGGCCTGGTCGTAGAACGCGGCCCGGTCGTGAGGACGCGGCCTGTCGTGAGGACGCGGCCCGGTTGTGAGGACGCGGCCCGGTTGTGAGGGCGTGGCCCCCGGTCGTGAGGGCGTGGCCCGGTTGTGAAGGCGTGGCCCGGTTGTGAAGGCGTGGCCCGGTGCCGGGGCGCGGCCCGCTGTGCGGGGCGGGCCACGCCCTGGGGACGGGTCAGTTCTTGTCGGGCACCAGGCTCGAGGGCTGCGGCGTCTCGGCCAGCACCCGGTCGATCTCGGCCAGTTCCTCCTGCACGAGCTCCAGGTTCTCCAGCGCGTCGACGTTCTGCTCCAGCTGCGCCACCGACGAGGCACCGATCACCAGCGAGGTGACCCGCTCGTCGCGCAGCGCCCAGGCCAGCGCGAGCTGCGCCAGCGACTGACCGCGCTTCTCGGCCACCGCGGCCAGGTTGCGCAGGCGGCCGATCAGCTCGTCGGTGATCTGGTTCGCGTCCAGCGACTTGCCCTGGGTGGCCCGCGAGCCCTCCGGGATGCCGTTGAGGTAGCGGTTGGTCAGCAGGCCCTGCTGCAGCGTGCTGAAACCGATGATGCCGAAGCCCTCGTCCTCGGCCGCGTCGAGCAGGCCGTCGTCCTCGATCCAGCGGTTGAGCATCGAGTACGAGGGCTGGTGGATCAGCAGCGGCGTGCCGGCCTCACGCAGCAGCTTCGCCATCGTGCGCGAGTGCTCGGAGGTGTAGCTGGAGATACCCACGTACAGCGCCTTGCCCTGCTGCACGGCGGAGGTCAGCGCGGCGGCGGTCTCCTCCAGCGGCGTGGTGGGGTCGTAGCGGTGGGAGTAGAAGATGTCGACGTAGTCCAGGCCCAGGCGGGTCAGGGACTGGTCGAGCGACGAGAGCATGTACTTGCGCCCGCCGCCGCCCTGCCCGTACGGGCCGGCCCACATGTCGTACCCGGCCTTGCTGGAGATGACCAGCTCGTCGCGGTACGGCTTGAGGTCGGCGGCGAACAGGCGGCCGGCGTTGATCTCGGCCGAGCCGTAGGGCGGGCCGTAGTTGTTGGCCAGGTCGAAGTGCGTGATGCCGAGGTCGAACGCGCGCAGGGCGATGTCGCGCTGGGTGGCCCACGGCTTGTCGTCGCCGAAGTTGTGCCAGAAGCCCAGCGACAGCAGCGGCAGGTCGAGCCCGGAACGGCCGGTGCGGCGGTAGCGCATGCTGCCGTCGTAACGGGCGGGGTCGGGGCGGTACGTCATCGGTGCGCTCCAGCTTCGGATGGTGATTCGTGCCGGGCCCATTGTGTCCTGTGCTGCGGCGGGGGCTGAACGCACCCCGTACACCTGTTCGGGCTACGACCGGTCAAGTCGGACTCGGGCGGCGTCGAGGCTGGACTGTGAGTCCCGAGCAGAAGGTGACCCCGGCGACGGGCGCCGCCGCCGTCGGCGTGCCCGTAGAGCTGCCTGATTTCGAGGTCCTGGGGCAGCTGGGCGGTGGCGCCGGCAGCACCGTCTACCGGGTGCGCCGCCGCGGTTCCGGCGACCCGCAGGAGTACGCCCTCAAGCTGCTCGAGCGTTCCGACGCGCTGACGTCGCTGCGCCGCGAGGCCGCGCTGCTGACGGCGGTCGACCATCCCGGCCTGCCCCGCGTGCACGAGGTCGGGGTCGCCGACCGGCGTCCGTACCTGGTCATGGACCTGGTGCAGGGCACGTCGCTGGGTGACCTGCTCGACCGCGGCGCGATGACCCCCGAACGCGTGATCGCCCTGGTGCTCGACGTGATCGAGCCGCTGGCCGCCGTGCACGCCCGCGGTCTGGTGCACCGCGACCTGAAGCCGCAGAACGTGATGGTGCTGCCCGACGGCCGGGCCCGGCTGATCGACTTCGGCCTGACCGCCCGCGAGGGCGACGACGAGGACGGCGACGCGCAGGCCCCGGTCGCCGTCGGCACGCTCGGGTACTCCGCGCCGGAGCAGTCCGGCATGCTCAAGCGGCCCGTCGACAACCGGTCCGACCTGTACTCCCTCGGCGTCATCATGTTCGAGGCGGTCGCGGGGGTGCTGCCGTTCTCCACCGCCGACGTCGGTGAGCTGCTGCGCGCCCACGCGTCGCTGCCCGCCCCGCTGCTCACCGACCTGCTGCCCGACGTGCCGCCCGAACTGGCCCACGTCGTCGACACGCTGCTGGCCAAGGATCCCGACGACCGCTACCAGGACGGCCGGGCCCTGGCTGCCGACCTGCGGGCGATCGCGGGCAAGCAGAGCCCCGCGCCCACGGCCGACGCCCCGCCGATGTTCGGCCGTCAGGGAGAGCTGGACACCCTCCGGCAGCAGTGGACGCGGGTGCGCGCCGGCAGCGGCGGGTTCGCCTTCGTGCGCAGCGACAACGGGCTGGGCAAGACCCGCCTGGTGCAGGAGTTCGGTGACCTGGTCGAGGAGGGCGGCTCGCTGGTGCTGCGCGCGCGCGTCCTGCCCGGCGAGAACCTGCCGTTCGCCGCGTTCCGCCAGGTGTTCGTCAACTACCTGCAGCAGCTGACCCGCCTGCCCTGGGGTGAGCGCTGGGAGCGGGCCGCGCGGCTGCGCCCGGTGTTCGAGAACTGGTCACCGGCCATGCTCGAGCGGATCGCGCCGGGCCTGGACGCGGTGCTGCGCCAGGGGCAGCAGCGTCGTCCCGCCCCCGAGCGGCACGAGCTGCCGGCCGCCGAGGACGAGATCCTGGCCCTGCTCGGCGAGATCGACGCGGCCGCCGAACCGCAGAACGACGAGCAGCTGGGCGCGGCGATCGCGACCGCGCTGCTCGACCTGGCCCGCACCTCCGGCGGCCTGTTGCTGATCCTCGACGACGTGACCGCCGCCGACGCGTCCGTGCGCCAGGTCATCGCCCACCTGGCCGACCAGGTCCGGGACGTGCCGATGCTCTACCTGGGCACCGGTCGCGACGGTGAGCTGGAGCGGGTGCTCGACGACAGCGAGCTGGCCTCGTACATCGCCACCGCCGCCCGCGTGCTCGACGTCGACCTGCGGCTGGAACCGCTCGACGAGGCCTCGGTCGGTGCCCAGGTGCGCTCGCTGGTTCCCGGCCAGCACCTGCCCGACGACGCCCTCGCCGCGTTCACCACCCGCAGCAACGGCAACCCGTTCATCGCCCAGGAGTACCTGTGGGCCGTGATCGACGCGGGTCTGCTGCGGCCCGCGTGGGGCACCTGGGAGCTCGACCTCGATCGGCTCGACGAGCTCGCCCTGCCCCAGGACGCGATGGGCCTGCTGGTCAACCGCGTGCAGAAGCTCGCCCCGCACGCGCGGGCCCTGATGGTCACGGCCGCCGCGATGGGCGCCCAGCTGCGGGTGGACGTGGTCGCCGCGGTCGAACGGCGCAGTGCCGCCAGCGTTCTCGGGGTGTTCACCGAGGCCGCCCGCCAGCGCCTGGTCGAGGCCGGTGAGGAGGGCACGTTCCGCTTCCTGCACGGCCGCATCGCCGAGGCCGTCCTCGAGACCCTCACCCCGTCCGAGCTCGAGCAGCTGCACCTGCGCATCGCCGAGGTGCTGGCCGCCCGCCCGCCCGGTGACCCGGCCCGGGCCGTCGCCCACACCTTCGCGATCGCCCGGCACTACCTCAAGGCCGGATCGCTGGCCCCGCCCGAGCGGGTCTACGCCGCCTGCCTGGAGGCGGGCAAACTCGCGCTCGAGGAGTCCGCGGCCGCCGAGGCCGTCGAGTTCCTCGAGCACGCCGCCCGCCTGGTGCGGCGCCGTGACAGCGGCACCAGCTCGGTGCTGGTGCTGCTGGGCCGCGCGCTGAAGCAGGCCGGGCAGTTCAGCGCCGCCCGCCGGCGCCTCGACCAGGCGCTCACGGCCGAGACGGACCCGATCGCCAGGGCCGCGATCCACACCCAGCTGGCCGAGGTGCACCGGGCCGGGTTCCGCGCCGCCGAGCTCGAGGACGCGATCACCCAGGGCTTCGCCGCGACCGGCCGGCCGCTGCCCACCAGCACGCTGTGGCTGCTGCTGACCTCGGTGACGATGGCGCTGGCCTCGATCGGCCGCCGCCACCTGCGCCCGCTGCTGGGCGACGTCTCCGGCGAGGCCCGCCGTCGCGCCCTGACCATGGCCGGCCTGCACGAGGCGGCGATCGCCAGCGCCGGCCTGGGCATGCGGGTGCCCGAGTTCTTCGCGCACAACCTGCGTTCGCTGTACTGGGCCGCCAAGCTCGGCCACGGCCGCCGGTTCGTCGTCGCCCAGGCCAACGTCGGCGTGCTGTGCGCGGCGCTGGGCCTGAACCGGGCCGCCGAGCGCTGCTTCCGCCGCTGCGACCAGGACCTGTCCGCGCAGACCCCGCAGACCCGCTCGATGCTGCGCTCGTTCCGCCTGGGCGGGGCCTGGGCCGGCAACCGCGCCGAGGGCCGCGCCTGGCGCCGGCAGTTCGACGGCTTCGCCCCCTGGCTGGACTTCCAGCCGCTGATCGACTCGATCAGCGTGTTCAACCTGGGCGCCTGCTTCGCCGGGCGTACCGAGGAGGCCCAGTACTGGCTGGCCCAGGGCCGGTTGCGGCTCAGCGACCGGACGCAGGAGGTCACCACCTTCGTCACCGCCGCCCCGATGACCGCGGCGCTGCTCGGGCGCCCGGTCGAGGCCGAGACCGAGCTGAACCGGCTCAACCAGGTCGCCGACGAGGTGGGGGCCCGGCAGCTGCGGTTCATCCAGGTGATGGCCGGCCTGTTCGTCATGCTCGAGGACGGCCGCACCGGCGAGCCGCTCGACCACGCGATCAGCGACTTCGAGGCCCTGCGGGTGCCGCCGGGCCTGGTCTGGCGGGCCAACCGCCCGGTGTTCTGGCTGATCGCCGCGGCCCGCCTGGCCCAGGCCCGGGCCTGCGCCCGGCCGGGCACCGCGGAGGCGCTGAAGGAGCAGACGCTGCGCCTGAACCAGGCGCACAGGGCGGTCGAGCAGCTCGGCAAGGCCGCGAACACCGACGAGCTGAAGGCGTTCTGGGCCGTCGCCCGCGCCGACCTGCTGGTGCTGCAGGACCAGCCGCACAAGGCGCTGGACGTGCTGGCCGGCCTGGACCCGGCCCCCGACGACGACATGCCGACCGTGGCGTTCGAGGCGGCCCGTATCGCCGCCCGTGCGCTGCGCTCGCTGAACCCGGCCGAGGGACGCCGCCGGGCCCGTACCGCGTACGGCGTGGCGGTGGCCGAGGGCTGGCCGCAGCGGGCCGCGTCGGTCGTCACCGAGTTCTCGCTGCCGGTGGAGGACCGGACCCGCGCGAGCGGCGGCACGCGCCGCACCTCCTACGCCGGCGGCCACGAACGCGAACGGCTGCAGGCCCTGCAGGAGGTCAGCGCCGCCGCGTCCCGGGTGCTGGACCCGCGGGTGCTGGCCCGGATCGCGCTGGACGAGACGATCCGGATCCTGGCCGCCGACCGGGCGTTCCTGTTCCTGGTCGACGAGGAGACCGGCAGCCTGGCCCAGCACCTGGGCCGGGACGCGGCCGGGCAGGACCTGGCCACGCTCACCGGGTACAGCACGAGCCTGGTCGAGATGGTGCGCCGTACCGGTGAGCCGCAGGTGGTCGCGGGCACCGAGGAGGGGGCCGCGCTGGGCGCCGAGAGCGTGGTGCTGCACGGGCTGCGCTCGATCCTGGTCGCGCCGATGACGCTCGACGGGCGCCTGCTGGGGGTGGTCTACCTCGACAGCCAGGTCGCCAAGGGCATCTTCACCACCGGTGACACCGTGATCCTGGGCGCCCTGACCAGTTTCGTGGCCTCGTCGCTGGAGACCGCGCGGGCCGCCCAGCTGGCGATCAAGGCGCAGACCGCCGAGCGCTCGGCCTCGGTGGCCAAGGCCCTGCAGCAGGCACAGCGGCGGATGGCCGAACCGGTCGAGCCGCTCGGCGTGCTGAACCAATTGCTGCACGCCGCCGGCCGGGAGGGTGGGCTGCTGGCCGCCGACACCGCGTTCGTCCTGCGCCCGGGCCGGTCCGGGGTGGGCAACCGCACCGGCGTGATCCTGACGCCCGACGGGAGCCAGCCGCACATCACGGCGTTCACCGACGACGGTGGATCCGAGCGGCTCTCGGCGTCGCCGGTCCCGTTCGGGGGGACCGCCGCGGACGCGCCCGGCCTGCTGCTCGACCGGTTCCACGAACTGACGTCGTGGCTGGCGCTGCCGCTGCGGGCGACCGACATCGACCTCGGGGTGCTGGTCCTGGCCGCCGGCGAGGGCGACCTGCGCGAGTCCACCGACCTGGCCACCGCGCTCGTCGCCCAGGCCATGACCGCCTACGACCGCGCCGCCCTGTTCGAGCGGGTGCAGGAACTGGCCGTGGTCGACGAGCTCACCCAGCTGGCCAACCGCCGCCGGTTCTTCGAGATCGCCACCCGTGACCTGGAGGCGGCCCAGCGCCAGGACCGCCCGCTGGTCGGCATGATGCTGGACATCGACCACTTCAAGCGGGTCAACGACACCCACGGCCATCCGACCGGTGACGACGTCATCGCCGAGGTCGCGCGCCGCCTGGCCGCCGAGGTGCGCAGCACCGACGTCCTGGGCCGTTACGGCGGTGAGGAGTTCGCCGTGCTCCAGCAGGGCGACGACCCGGAGCTGGAGCTGGCCGAGCGGCTGCGGGCCTGCGTGGCCGAGACCCCGGTGCCGACGCGCACCGGCCCGCTCGACATCACGATCAGCGTCGGCGTGGCCCGGCTGGAGCGCGGCGACGAGGACGTCGCCGCGCTGCTCGCCCGGGCCGACCAGGGGCTCTACCAGGCCAAACAGGACGGCCGCAACCGCGTCGCGATCACCAGTCGGTAGGCGCGTAGTCCTTCAGGAACACCCCGAACAGGTCCTCGCCGAGCTGGCCGCGCACGATCGGGTCGTAGACCCGGGCGGCGCCGTCGACCAGGTCGAGCGGGGCGTGGAACCCCTCGTCGGCCAGCCGGATCTTGGTCGGGTGGGGTCGCTCGTCGGTGATCCAGCCGGTGTCCACGGCCGTCATCAGGATGCGGTCGCTCTCCCACATCTCGCGGGCGCTGGTGCGGGTCAGCATGTTCAGTGCGGCCTTGGCCATGTTCGTGTGGGGGTGGCCCGGGCCCTTGTAGCCGCGGCTGAACTTGCCCTCCATGGCCGACACGTTGACCACGTAGCGGCGCTCGAACTCCGAGGCGGCCATCGACGGGCGCAGCCGGCTGATCAGGATGAACGGCGCGACGCTGTTGCACAGCTGCACCTCGAGCAGCTCCACCGGGTCGACCTCCTGCACCGGCTGCACCCAGCTGTTGCTGTCGTGCAGGTCGGGTACCAGGCCACCGGCGTCGATCGCGGTGTTGGCGGCGATGCGGGCGGGGGACGCGGACCCGGCGGTGAGCGCGAGGGCGGTCAGGGCGGTGGGAGTCGGGGCCCAGTGCCCCTGGTCCTGGTGGCCGGTCAGCGCGTCGATCGACTCCGGGTGCGCGTCGGGCGTGCGCCCGATCGTGATCATCTCCGGCAGCGGGCCCTCGGGCAGCGGCGCCGACTCGGCCGCGGCCAGCGGCGCGTAGGCCCCGGCCGAGCGGCGCACGGTCTGCGCGGCGTTGTTGATGAGGATGTCGAGCGGGCCCTGTGCGGCCACGTCGTCGGCGAGCGCGGTGACCTGGGCCGGGTCGCGCAGGTCGATGCCGACCACGCGCAGCCGGTGGATCCAGTCGCGGCTGTCGGGCATGGAGGTGAAGCGGCGCACCGCGTCGGCCGGGAAGCGGGTGGTGATGGTCAGGTGCGCGCCGTCGCGCAGCAGGCGCAGCGCGATGTGCATGCCGATCTTGGCCCGGCCGCCGGTGAGCAGGGCGCGGCGCCCGGTCAGGTCGGTGCGGGCGTCGCGTCGCTGGCGGTTGGTGGCCGCGCAGTCGGGGCACAGCTGGTGGTAGAACGCGTCGACCTGGGTGTAGCGCTGCTTGCACACGTAGCAGCCGCGGGGTTTCAGGTAGGTGCCGGCCGTGGTGGTGCCCGCGGTCTCGGTGGACGAGGTGAGCGCCAGGCCCTGGGTCTCGTCGTCGATGCGGCCGGGGGCGCCGGTGGCCGTCGCGGCGGTGACCGCGGCGTCGTTGGCGTTGATCGCCAGGCGGCGCTCCTCGCGGCGGGCCAGCTTGGCCGCCTTGAAGATCCTGGCCGTGGCCAGCCGCACCTTCAGGAAGTCGGGGTGCTCGGGCGGAAGCTGCTCCACCTGCTCCAGGACACGGAGACAGACCTCCAGGTCGGCGGGGTCGACACCGCTGTTCCCGGTCTCGGCCTGGTCGTCGAGTTGCGCCGTCATGATGTGTGAACCGCTCGGATCTCTGCTCGGGGAGGAGGATGGGGACTGCCGCAAAGAATGTACGTGCTGGACGAAGCCCGGCGTACCGCGATCACGCCGTCAGGCCCAGATCGGCCCGTGACGGCAGCACGACCTGGGCCGGGGTGAGCACGCCGGGGGCGATCTCGGGGGCGTGGGTGGCGAGCCACTGGCGTTCGGCCGCGGACAGCCGCTGCCACTGCCGGCGTAGCAGGTCCACCAGGCGCTCGGCCCGTTCGGTGCCGGCGCCCGCGTGCACGAGCAGGTACGACAGGGGCATGGCCGGCCCGAGGGGTCCGCGTCGGGGCCCGCGTTCGTCGACCTCGCCGGTGTACCAGTGCAGCACCGCGTCCCAGGCCCGGTCGTCGCCCACGTGGTAGAGCAGGTCGGCGCCCAGTTCCCGCACGGCGCGGGTGCGGTCGCCGAGCAGCAGCGCGAAGTCGGTGGTGGCGTCCGCGCCGGCCGCGCAGGCGAGCGCGGTGAGGGCGCGGCAGCGTAGCTCTTGCCGGCCGGGACCGGTGGCGGTGAGGATCGACCGCAGTTCGCCGTGGGCGTGCGGGCTGGCCGACAGGCCCAGTTCGAGGATTCTCAGAACGGCGCGGCTCAACTCATCCCTCCCTGGCGACCATCCTCCCAAACCTAGTCGATATTCACTGGCGTCCCACCAGGGCAGTTGCGAGCATGCGCCGCATGGACCGCCACCGGATCTCCCGCATCGCCCACCGCGAGCACCCGATCGCCGCGCCCCTGTCCGACGAGGCGGTGACGCACGTGCTGGACGGTCTCGGGGGCACCTTCCTCGACCTCGGCTGCGGCGGGGGCGAGTGGCTGCTGCGGGCGCTCGAGCGCTCACCCGGCGCCCGGGGCGTCGGCGTCGACGTGTCCGAACCCGCGATCGCGCACGCCAGGGCACAGGGGGAGCGGCGAGGCCTCGCGGGGCGGCTGGCGTTCGAGCTCGGGGACGCGTCGGGGCACCGGTCGCCGGAGCCGGTGGACGTGGTGCTCGCGGTCGGGGTCACACACGTGTTCGGCGGCCTGGCGCCGACGATCGCCGCGGCGGGGGAGCATCTGGCCGCCGGCGGGCACCTGGTGGTCGGCGAGGGCATCTGGGACGGGACGCTGACGCCGTGGGCGGCCGAGAACCTGGGCCCGCTGCTGAGCCTGGCCGAGACCGTCGAGGTCGCGCTCGCGGCCGGGTGGCGGGTGGTGCGCGCACACGTGAGCAGCCGGGCCGAGCTGGACGCCTACGAGTGGGCCTGGACCGGGTCGCTGACCGGCTGGGCCCTGGACCAGGAGCCCGGGCCCGACCGGGAGCAGGCGCTGGAGGTGGCCCGGGAACACCTGCGGGGATGGTTGCGGAACTACCGTGACGACTTCGGTTTCGTGACGTTGGTCCTGCGCAGGGGATAAGACGTCAACCGGCGGGTAGCGTGCACTGCGTTGCCGTCCCGACGACGTGTTCGGAGTTCCCGCATGACCGTTCTCCTCGGTGCCGCCTACTACGCCGAGTACCACCCGCACGACCGGATCGAGACCGACCTGGACCTGATGCAGCAGGCCGGGTTCACCGTGATCCGGGTCGGGGAGTCGGTCTGGTCGACCTGGGAACCGCGCGACGGTGAGTTCGACCTGGAGTGGCTGCTGCCCGTGCTCGACGGCGCCCACCGCCGGGGCATCGCGGTCGTGCTCGGCACGCCCACCTACGCGGTGCCGCCGTGGCTGCAGCAGGCCTACCCGGAGATCGCCGCGCGCTCGGCCGACGGGCGGGCCGTGCCCTGGGGCGGGCGGCAGGAGGTCGACTACTCGCACCCCGCCTTCCGTTTCCACGCCGAGCGGGTCATCCGCGCCGTGGTGGGCCGGTACGCCGAGCACCCGGCCGTCATCGGCTACCAGGTCGACAACGAGCCCGGCCTCCTGCTCTTCCACAACCACGGGGCCTTCACCCGGTTCGTGCGGCGCCTGAAGCAGCAGTACGGCGACGTCGAAACCCTCAACCGGGAGTGGGGCCTGACCTACTGGTCGCACCGCCTCGCCGACTGGAGCGAGCTGTGGCGGCCGGAGGGCAACACGCTGCCGCAGTACGACCTGGCCTGGCGCCGCTACCAGGCCGACCTCACCACCGAGTTCATCGCCTGGCAGGCCGATCTCGTGCGTGAGTACGCGATGCCCGAGCAGTTCGTCACCACCTGCATCAGCTACCCGCGCCCGGCCGCCGACGACCGCGCCCTGGCCGCCGTCCTCGACGTCACCGCCGGAAACCCCTACTACGCCATGCAGGACCACCTCGACGCCACCCAGGACCGGGCCGCCCTGACCGCGTGGACCACCAGCGGCGTCGCCGGGCTGTTCCGCCAGGCCGACCGGCTCTGGTCCTCCCGCCAGGAGCAGTTCCTGGTCACCGAGACCAACGCGCAGAGCATCGACGGCAGCTCCGAGAACCGCCCGCCCTGGCCCGGTCAGCTCCGTCAGGCCGCGTTCGCCCTGATCAGCCGGGGCGCCCGGATGATCGAGTACTGGCACTGGCACTCGCTGCCCTACGGCACCGAGACCTACTGGGGCGGGGTGCTGCCGCACTCGCTGAGGCCCGGCCGGGTCTACGAGGAGATCGCGGGCATCGGCGCCACCCTGAAAGACCTCGACCTGGAGGGCTTCGAGCCCGATGCCGACGTGGCCCTGCTCTGGTCGAACGACTCGCACTGGGCGCTGCAGTTCTTCCCGCCGCTGAGCGGCCAGGACGACTCGTACGAGCGCATTTTCGACAGCTACCACCGGGGCGTCGTCGATGCCGGGGCCCAGGCCCGCATCCTGCACCTGGCCCAGGCCCGGTCGGCGGGCGCGCGGGAACTGGCCCGCAGGTACCCGGTCGTGATCGCTCCCGCCCTCTACGTCGCCACCGACGCCGAGCTCGAGCTGCTGCGCGACTACGCCGCCGCCGGGGGCCATCTCGTCATCGGGATCCGCACCGGGTACGGCGATCACGAGGCCCGCGCCCGCGTCGCCGTCGCCCCGGCCTTCCTGCACGAGGCCGCCGGGGTGCGCTACGAGGAGTTCACCAACGTCGACGAGCCGGTCCCGGTCACCGCGAGCATCCCGCTGCGCGAGAACGCCCACGCCACGGCCTGGATCGACGGCCTGATCCCCGAGGGCGCCGAGACCCTCGTCTCCTACGCGCATCCCGAGCTCGGGCGCTTCCCGGCCGTGGTCACCCGTGAGCACGGCGCCGGGCGTGTCACCACCGTCGGGACCGTGCCCGACCCGGCCCTCGCCGCGTCCGTCGTCGGGTGGGCCGTGCCGGCCACGGTCGCCGACCAGTTCGCCCCCGAACGGTCCCTGCCCGTCACCGTCACCTCAGGACGCCGCGGCGACGGCAGTCGCGTCTGGTTCCTGCTGAACTGGAGCGGTTCCGAGGTCACCGTGAAAACCGCTGACGGAGAGAGCATCACGCTCGAGAAGTGGGGAGTCCGGGTGATCGAGGGCTAGTCCTTCCAGGCCTTCTCGTGCAGCAGCCGCAGGCCGTTCAGCCCGACGATCACGGTCGAGCCCTCGTGCCCGGCCACCCCCAGCGGCAGCGGAAGGTCGCCGAACAGGTCCCACAGCACCAGCACGGTGATGAACGTCGCCGCGATGCCCAGGTTCGCGATCACCACCCGCCGGGCCCGCCGCGACAACTCGATCACGGCGGGGACCGCGGTCAGGTCGTCGCGCACCACCACCGCGTCGGCCGTCTGCAGCGTCAGGTCGGAACCGGCTCCGCCCAGGGCGATCCCGGTGTGGGCGGCGGCGAGCGCGGGGGCGTCGTTGATGCCGTCGCCCACGAAGGTCACCCGCTCGCCGCCGGCCTGGAAGTCGTTGATCAGGGCCAGTTTCTGCTCGGGCAGCAGGTCGGCGTGCACCTCGCCGATGCCGGTCGCGCGGGCGACCCGGTCGGCACTGGCCCGGTTGTCGCCGGTCAGCAGGGCCGGTGGCCGGGTGGTGATGGTGGACGTGGTGGTCACCGCGGCGCTCGCGTCCGGGCGGATGCGGTCGGTGAAGGAGAGCAGAGCGGCCGGTTCCCCGTCGACCTCGACGAGAACGGTGGTGTTCCCGGTGTTCCCGGTCTCCGGGAGCGAGTGGTCGCGCGGTGAGCTGACGACCACGCGGGTGCCGTGCACCGTTCCCGAGACCCCCACGCCGGGGTGGGCCGAGAAGTTCTGGGCGGCAGGAGCGTCCACCCTGCGCTCCTGGGCCTGCCGGGCCACCGCCCGGGCGAGTGGATGCTCGCTGCCGTGCTCCACGGCGGCGGCCAGGCGGAGCACCTCGAGCTCGGAAAGGGCTCCCAGCGGCCGGATCGCGGTGAGCACGGGGGAGCCGTGGGTGAGGGTGCCGGTCTTGTCGAACGCGACGCGGGTGGTCGAGCCCAGGCGCTCCATCACGACGGCCGACTTGATCAGCACGCCGTGACGGCCGGCGTTGGCGATCGCGGCCAGCAGGGGCGGCATGCTGGACAGCACGACGGCGCACGGCGAGGCCACGATCATGAAGGTCATGGCGCGCAGCAGGGCGCTCTTCAGGTCTTCGCCGAGGGTCAGGGGGATCGCCAGGAGCAGCAGGGTGGCGGTGACCATGCCGATCGAGTAGCGCTGCTCGATCTCTTCGACGAACAGCTGCGTGGTGGCCTTGGTGCGGCTGGCCTCGTCGACCAGGAGGGCGATGCGGGCCACCACCGAGTCCTCGGCGCGGCGACTCACCCGGATCCGCAGCACGCCGGTGCCGTTCAGGGTGCCGGCGAAGACCTCGTCCCCGGGCTGCTTGTCGGCCGGCAGTGACTCGCCGGTGACGGTGGCCTGGTCCACGTCGCTGGCGCCCGAGGTGACCTGGCCGTCGGCGCCGATGCGCTCACCGGGCCGCACGACGATCTCGTCGCCCGGTTCGAGGTCCGCGGTGAGGACGGTCGTCTCGCCGGTCGCGGTGATGCGGGTGGCGGTCTCCGGGGCGAGCTCGAGCAGGCCACGCACCGAGTCCTCGGTGCGGGCGGTGGCCAGGGCCTCGAGCGCGCCGGAGGTCGCGAAGATGACGATGAGCAGGGCCCCGTCGAGCACCTGGCCGATCGCGGCGGCGCCGAGGGCGGCGACGACCATGAGCAGGTCGACGTCGAGGGTCTTCCCGCGCAGGGCCCGGAGCCCGGCCCGTCCCGGTTCCCAGCCGCCGGCCGCGTAGCAGGCGAGGTAGAGCGTCCAGCTGAGCGCGGCCGGGGCGCCGCCGAGCTGGGCCAGCAGGCCGAGCAGGAAGAGGCCGAGGGCGGCCGCGGCCCAGCGCATCTCGGGCAGGGTGTGCCAGCGCGTGGCGGAGGTGCGCAGGAGCGGGCGGGGTTCGGCGGCCGTCACAGCCATCGTCGTGGCCTCTCGCGGGGGCTGATGTCGGCGGTGACGTTATCAGAACATCTGAACAGGTCTTCATGTGTGCACCGGATGTTCTCCCTCTGACATCCATGCACCCGGGTCGGGGCGGGGGACTTGAGGCCCTGGTGTCGAGGCCGGGAGGTAAACTCGCCGCTCGTGGGACACGGAGTGCAGGGACGCGACCGTCCGGCCGCACGGCTCGACGCCGAGACCGCCTCCCACGTCGCCACCACGCTGCAGGCCCTGGCCACCCCGAGCCGCCTGCTGATCCTCACCGAGCTGCGCCAGGGCCCGCGCGCCGTGAGTGACCTGGCTGAAGCCGTGGGCATGGAGCAGTCGGCGGTGTCGCACCAGCTGCGGCTCCTGCGCAATCTCGGCCTGGTGGTCGGCACCCGGTCCGGCCGCAGCATCGTCTACAGCCTCTACGACAACCACGTGGCACAGCTGCTCGACCAGGCCGTTTACCACAGCGAGCACCGCCGGCTCGGCGTCACCGACCGGCCCGATCGGTCCGTGGGCTGAAATCCCTGGGCCTCAACCGTCACAACGGCGACAATGGCGCCTTCCGAACCATCAGCTGACGTGAGGGGTAGCCGCATGACGGAGCCGAAGGTCATCGGGATCGTGCTGTTCGACGGCGTCGAGGAGCTGGACGCCGTCGGGCCCTACGAGGTGCTGGCGTACTGGACGCTGAACCATCCCGACGACGGCTACCGCACGATCACCCTGTCCCCGGACGGTCAGGTCGTCACCTGTGCGAAGGGGATGCGGATCCTTCCCGACCACTCCTTCGCCGACGCCCCCGAGCTCGACGTGGTGCTGCACCCGGGCGGTCAGGGCACGCGCCGCCTGATGCGGGCGGCCGATCACCTCGACCAGGTGCGCGCCTGGTCGGCCCGGGCCGAGCTGATGACCAGCGTGTGCACCGGTTCCCTGGTCTACGCCGCCGCCGGTCTGCTGCGCGACCGTCCGGCCACCACGCACTGGGGCGCGATCGACCAGCTGCGGGAGGCCGACCCGAGCGTCCGCATCGACGAGAAGGCCCGCTTCGTCGACGATGTCACCGTCGTGACCAGCGCGGGCGTCTCGGCCGGTATCGACATGGCGCTGCACCTGGTGTCCCGCCTGAGCTTCCACGACCGCGCGGTCGCGGTGCGCCGCGGCATCCAGTACGACCCGGAGCCCCCGGTCTGACCACTCTTGGCGTGGGCGACCAGGCGCCCCCAGGACCGAATCGGGCCTGGGGTGCCTGGCGTCCGGGCCGGGTCATCCCGTCCCGACGAACCGGGGATCCGGGGGCAGGTGCATCGAGAGTGCCCGCACCAGGGCGGGTTCCAGCTCGGTGTCCGGGTTTTCGACCCAGTACTCGTGCCCGGTCAGCATCGCCGCGACCAGCGCCTGGCCCACCGCCAGGGGGAAGAAGTCGTCCGGGTCGCGGCCGGTCTGGCGCGCCGCGAAAGCCCGCCCGGCACTGCGCCATCCGTCGAAGGCGCCCCAGATCTGCGCCTGCACGGCCGGGGCGCTGAACACCAGTTGCGCCCGGTGCAGCGCCCATTCGCGCTTGGCCGGGCTGGTGATGCGGTGCGTGACGAGCGCCGCCTCGGTGATCACCCGGTCGTAGGGCAGATCCGGGTCGGCCTCGGCCAGCAGTCGGGCGAACTGCTCGTTCTCGCCCGGCGTCTCCACCCACAGCACGTCGGACTTGGTGGAGAAGTAACGGAAGAAGGTGCGCCGGCTGACCCCGGCGGCGGCCGCGATCTCGTCGACCGTCACCTCCTCGAAGCCGCGTTCGAGAAAGAGCCGCTGGGCGGTGTCGGCCAGCTCCCGCGCACTGGTCGTGGCCGGGCGACCACCCTGGGGTCCTGTCATGGGGCACATCGTGTCTCACCCGTGGCTCACGACAAACCAAGACATGAAATGGTGCATGTGTACTGGACACGGACAAACGCCCTGCCCTAAGTTGCGTCACGCTGTGCCATAACCTGGTCCTCCCCCCAGGGCCGAAACCAACTCCCATCGAAGGAGCCGTCATGGGCCGCTTTGAAGGCAAGGTCGCATTCATCACCGGAGCTGCCCGCGGTCAGGGCCGCAGCCACGCGATCAAGCTGGCCGAAGAGGGCGCCGACATCATCGCCGTCGACATCGCCGAGCAGGTCAAGACCGCGCCGTACCCGACCTCCACGTCCGAGGACCTGGCCGAGACGGTCAAGGCCGTCGAGGCCCTCGACCGCCGGATCATCGCCCGCACCGCCGACATCCGTGACCTGGCCGCGCTCACCGCGGTCGCGAACGAGGGTGTCGCCGAGTTCGGCCGTCTCGACATCGTGCTGGCCAACGCCGGTATCTCCAGCATCGGCCCGCTTCTCGACCTGGACGAGAACACCTGGGACGAGATGATCGACATCAACCTCTCCGGTGCCTGGAAGACCCTCAAGGCCACGGTTCCGCACATCATCGCCGGTGGCCGCGGTGGCTCCGTCGTCATCACCAGCTCGCTCGCCGCGATGGTGGCCAACGGCAACAACGGTCACTACTCGGCCGCCAAGGCCGGCCTGGTCTCGCTGATGAAGACCGCCGCCAAGGAGTGGGCCCCCCACAACATCCGGGTCAACACCATTCACCCGACCACGGTGCAGACCCCGATGATCCTGAACGACGCCACCTACGCGCTGTTCCGCCCCGACCTGGAGAAGCCGGGCTACGACGACTTCATCGTCGCCGCCAACACGCTCAACGCCCTCCCGGTCCCGGTCACCGAGCCGATCGACATCACCAACGCGGTGCTGTACCTGACCTCGGACGACGGCCGTTACGTCACGGGCACGACGCACGTCGTCGACGCCGGTGGCGCGCTCTAAGAAGTTCCCCGAAGCGGGTCGAGACGGCGCCGGTTCCCCGAACCGGCGCCGTCTTCACAGTTCCAGGCCGGTCAGCACCTCCAGGGCCACCGGCAGCGCCGGGTTCTGGCTGTCCCGGGCCCAGAGCAGGTTCAGTTCCACCGGTTTCGGCGTCGGCGTGGCGAACGGCAGGAACCGCACCCCGTCGGCGTGGATCAGCTGCGTGCTCTCCGGCACCAGCGCCACGCCCCGCCCGCCCTGCACCAGCCAGACCATCGTCAGGATCTGGCTCACCGAGTGCACCACGTTGTCGTGCCGCACCGGCATCAGCCCGACCACCAGGTCGTAGAAGTACCGCGCCTTGGCGTCCGAGTGCATGATCAGAGGCTGCTCGGCCAGATCGTCCGGGTGCACGGGCCGCTCCAGCGCGGTCAGCGGGTGCCCGTCGGGCACCGCGACCATGAGCCCCTCACGCATCAGGGGGCGGCTCGCGAACACGGTCTCGTCGAACGGGGGACGCGCGAGCCCCAGGTCGATCTCGTGGGCCTGCACCGCCTCCACCTGGTCGCGCGTGACCATCTCGGACAGCTCCAGCTCCAGGTCGGGCAGATGCTCCGAGAGGTGGTTGAGCACCCGGGGCAGCACCCCGTACCCGGCGCCGCCGGTGAACCCCAGCCGCAGCGTGCCCGCCGATCCCGCCGAGATCCGCCGCGCCAGTTCCGGCGCGCTCTCGGCCAGCGCCAGCAGCCGCCGGGCCTCGCCGAAGAACGCGGTGCCGGCCGGGGTCAGGCGCACGCCCCGGCTGTCCCGGTCGAACAGCCGCACGCCCACTTCCCGTTCCAGCTTCTGCACCAGCCGCGACAGGGGCGGTTGCGTCATCGACAGCCGGGCGGCCGCGCGGCCGAAGTGCAGCTCCTCGGCGACGGCCACGAAGCCGCGCAGCTGCTCGAACGAGAACATGGCCGGACGCTATGCGAGAACCCGCGCCGGCGGTACCCCGGCCATACCCGATGAGGCATGATCGAGGCTGTGGTCGTGCCCGAGCAGATCCTGCCGCCCGTCGAGATCGACGCCGGGGAACCGGGCCGTGGCCCACGCCGCTGGTGGGGCGGCCCGCTCGACGTCGAGGGCCTGGCGCTGGCCTCGGTGGGCCTGGCCGGTGCCGCCGTCGACACGCTGGTGGGGCGTCCGGGGGCGCTGCGCGCGTCGCCGCCCCGGATCGCGGCCGCGTTCGACTCCCTGGGCCACCTGGAGATCGTCGGTCCCCCTGGCTCTTCGGGCCGGGGAGGCGCCCCCGGACACCTCGGCGGGTTCGCGACGCTGTCCGGCTTCTTCGCGACCGCCGACGGCTGGATCCGCACCCACGCCAACTATCCGCACCACGAGCAGCGTCTGCGTCAGGCTCTCGGCGTCGCCACGGCCGACCAGGTCCCGGACGCGCTGCGGCGGGTCGGTGCGCTGGAGGCCGAGCGGCTCATCGACGACGCCGGGGGAATCGCGGCCGCCGTGCGCACCCGCAAGCAGTGGCTGGACTCCCCGATGGCAGCCGGGCCGCCGCCCCGGGAGTGGATCAGCTTCGACGTGGTGCCCGGTCCCGGTTCGCCCTGGCGCCCGGGCGATCTGCCGCTGGCCGGCCTGAGGGTGCTCGACCTGACCCGGGTGATCGCCGGCCCGATCGCCACGCGGTCGTTGGCCGCGCTCGGAGCCGACGTGCTGCGGATCGATCCGCCGTCGTCGCCGGAGCTCGAGGACCAGCACGTGGACAGTGGTTTCGGCAAGCGCACGGCGGTGCTCGACCTCGGCGCCGACCCGGACACGCTGCACGATCTTCTCTCGCGCGCCGACGTGCTGGTCAACGGCTACCGCAACGGCGGGCTCGACCGTTTCGGCCTGGACCGCGAGAGGCTGCGCGAGCGCTACCCCTCGCTGATCGTGGTCAACCTCGACGCCTGGGGCACGGCCGGGCCGTGGGCCGGGCGGCGGGGTTTCGACAGCATCGTGCAGGCCGCCACCGGCATCGCCGACGTGTACCGGCAGCGGGGCGGGCGGCCCGGAGCCCTGCCGGTGCAGGCCCTCGACCACGCGACCGGCTACGGCATCGTCGCGGCCACGGTGGGCCTGGCCGATGCCCGGCGCCGGCACGGGGTCACCGGCTCCGCCGAACTGTCACTGGTGCGCGCCGCCGACCTGCTCTTCCGCAGCCGGCCACCCCGAGTGCCGGTCGAGCCGATCCCCGACCCGGGCCTGGTGACCACTGCCAGCGACTACGGCGAGCTGCGACACGTCCCGTCGCCCTTCGACCTGTACGGCGTGCCCCTGGCGTACCCGACCCCGCCCCACCGCTACGGTTCCGACGCCCCGCGGTGGTGACCACCACGTCCGCCATCAGGCAGATGACCGGCGCCCCGGAAGCGCTCAGCACAGTGGGACATTGACCGCCAGGCCGCCCATCGCGGTCTCCTTGTACTTGTCGCTCATGTCGGCACCGGTCTGGCGCATGGTCTCGATGACCTGGTCCAGGCTGACGTGGTGCCGGCCGTCTCCGCGCATCGCCATCCGCGCCGCGTTGATCGCCTTCACCGCCGCGATCGCGTTGCGCTCGATGCACGGGATCTGCACCAGGCCGCCGATCGGGTCGCAGGTCAGGCCCAGGTTGTGCTCCATCGCGATCTCGGCCGCGTTCTCCACCTGGAGCGGTGTGCCGCCCAGTAGTTCGGCGAGCCCGGCCGCCGCCATCGCCGACGCCGAGCCCACCTCGCCCTGGCACCCGACCTCGGCGCCGGAGATCGACGCGCGCTCCTTGAACAGCAGGCCGATCGCGGCCGCGGTGAGCAGGAACTCGGCCACGGCCTGGTCGCGCTCGGTCTCGTCGGCGTGCGTGAGCCAGGGGATGTAGGACATCGCGTAGTGCAGCACCGCCGGGATGATGCCCGCCGCGCCGTTCGTCGGTGCCGTGACCACCCGGCCACCGGCCGCGTTCTCCTCGTTGACCGCCAGCGCCACCAGGTTGACCCACTCCATGGCCATGCCCGGTTCGCGGTCGGGATCCTCGAGAGTGAGCTCGTCGTGCCACTTCTTGGCCCGCCGCCGCACGTTCAGCCCGCCCGGCAGGCACCCGTCGACCTGCACGCTGCGCTCCACGCAGTCGAGCATCACGTCGTGAATGCGCTTGAGGCCCAGGCGCACCTGCTCCTCGGTGCTGAACATCAGCTCCTGGCGCAGCATGACCTCGCTGATGTTCAGGCCCTGGCTCTCGCACACCTCGAGCAGCTCGTCGCCGGAGGTGAAACACGAGGGGCCGCTCTGCGGACCGTCGGTGCCCGCCGGCTCCTGCGCGCCCTCGCGCACGATGAACCCGCCGCCCACCGAGAAGTAGGTGTCGGCGTGCAGTTCCAGGCCGGTCTCGTCGTAGGCGGTGAAGCGCAGCGCGTTCGGGTGGCGGGGCAGCACGGTCAGGGGACGCAGCACCACGTCGTCGGCGAGGTCGAACGGGATCGCGTGCCGCCCGGCCAGGTGCAGCACGTGGTCGTTGCGGATGTGGGCGGCGATGCTCTCGTACACGTCGGGCTCGACCGACTCCGGGCGCACGTTCTCCAGCCCGACGGCCGAGGCGATCAGCGTGCCGTGGCCCTCACCGGTGGCGGCCAGCGACCCGAACAGGTCGACGCGCACCCGGTGCACCAGCTCGGTCGTGTCCTGCTTGTCGAGGTGCTCGGCGAACTCGGCGGCCGCGCGCATCGGGCCGACCGTGTGCGAGCTGGACGGGCCGAGACCGACGCTGAAGATGTCGAAAACGCTGATCATGCGCGACCTCCTGACTGTTGCGGCAGTTCGATGCTAAGCGACGGACGGGTTACGCGCGGTGTCGTCCACATGACAGGTGCATCTCGCACCGTGCCGCACGAGGTGAGTGGGGTGCAACCCCGTGAGACGGCCGGCCCGGCGGCCCGCGCGCCCGAAAATCCGTATCCCCGGAGACCTGCGCGTGCCCCGGGGGAGACCTGCGCGTGCCCTGGAGGCCTGCGCGTGCCCGCAGACCCTGTGCGTGTCCGGAGACCCGCGTCCCCGGACAGAGGAACACCCTCTATACCGCTGGGGTATAGAGGGTGTTCCCCTGCTCAGTCGGCCACGTAGTAGAGGCGCTTGTTGCAGAACTCGTCGAACCCCAGCGGCCCCAGCTCACGGCCGAAGCCCGAGCGCTTGGTGCCACCGAACGGCAGCTCCGCCGCCTCGCCGGCCGGGGTGTTCACGTTCGTCATGCCCGAGTCGAGCAGACGGGCGATGCGCTTGGCCTTGTCGACGTCGGCGCTGAACACCGAGCCACCCAGACCGAAGCGGGTGGCGTTGGCCAGCTGCACCGCCTCGTCCTCACTGCTGACCTTGTAGACCACGGCGACCGGGCCGAACAGTTCCTCGTGGAAGGCAGCCATCTCCGGGGTGACGCCGGTGAGCACCGCGGGGGAGTAGTGCGCCGACGGGCCCTCGCCCAGCACGCCGCCCGCGTGCAGGGTCGCCCCCTTGGAGACGGCCTCCTGCACCTGCTCGTTGATCGACTCGGCGGCCCGCCGCGACGACATCGGGGCGTGCGCGGACGCGTCGATGGCCTTCGCCTTCTCGGTGAGCTCGGCGACGAACGCGTCGTACACGTCGTCCATGACGATCATGCGCTTGTTGGAGTTGCAGACCTGGCCGTTGTTGTAGACCCGGAAGTCCCACGCGGTCTGCGCCAGCGCGGGCACGTCCTGCGAGTCGAGCACCACCATCGGGTCGGAGCCGCCGAGCTCCAGCACGCACTTCTTCAGGTACTTGCCGGCCAGCGACGCCACCACGGCCCCGGCCCGCTCCGAGCCGGTCAGCGAGACGCCCTGCACCCGCTTGTCGGCGATGATCGTCTCGATCTGCTCGTGCGTGGCGAAGACGTTCACGTAGGCACCCTCGGGGACCCCCGCGTCCTTCATGATCTGCTCGACGGCCAGGGCGGTCTGCGGCACGCTCTCGGCGTGCTTGAGGATGATCGTGTTGCCCAGCACCAGGTTCGGGGCCGCGAAGCGGGCGATCTGGTAGGTCGGGAAGTTCCACGGCATGATGCCCAGCACCGCGCCCACGGGCCGGTACTCGACCATCGCGGTGCCGCCGGTGTCGCTGCTGGTCGGGATCGGCCGGTCGGCGGCCAGCTTCGGGCCCTCGGTGGCGTAGTAACCGAAGATCGCCTGGCTGAACTCCGACTCCTCCTTGCCCTCGTCGAAGGCCTTGCCCATCTCCTGCTGCGACAGTCGCGCCAGCTCCTGCGCCCGCTCGCCGAACAGGTCCGAGACCCGCTGCACGATCGCCGCGCGCTCCTCGATCGGCACCTGGCGCCACGCGTCGAACGCGGTGTCGGCCCCGGCGACGGCCGCCTCGATCTCGGCGTCGGTGGAGAACGGGAAGGTCTTCAGCACCTCACCGGTGGCGGGGTCGGTCACCTGGTACGTCGGCTGAGAGGGGCTCATGCGCTTCTCCATGCTGGGGGCTGGTGGACGTGTGAACTGCGAGCCTAGCTTTGGTGACGTGGACCCCATCGACGTGGCCGTTGACCTTGCCGATCTCGACGATCTTCTCACCCGGGACGAGACTGACATCCGGGATGCCGTGCGCGCCATGGCCCGGAGCCGGATCGCCCCGTATGTCGCCGACTGGTTCGAGCGCGGCGCGCCCGACGACCCGCGCGGGCTGGTCAAGGAGCTCGGTGACCTGGGGGTGCTGGGCATGCACCTGACCGGTTACGGCTGCGCCGGGCTGAGCGCCACCCAGTACGGGCTGGCCTGCCTGGAGCTGGAGGCCGTGGACTCGGGCATCCGCTCGCTGGTCTCGGTGCAGGGCTCCCTGGCGATGTACGCGCTGTGGCGTTTCGCGACCGAGTCAGTGAAGCAGGAGTGGCTGCCGCGCATGGCGGCCGGGGACGCGATCGGCTGCTTCGGCCTGACCGAGCCCGACCACGGTTCCGACCCGGCCGGGATGGCCACCCGCGCGCGCCGCGACGGCTCCGACTGGGTGCTCGACGGGCGCAAGATGTGGATCACCAACGGCTCGATCGCCGACGTGGCGGTCGTCTGGGCGAACACCGAGGAGGGCATCCGCGGGTTCGCCGTGCCCACCGCCACCCCGGGCTTCACCACGGTGGAGATGAAACACAAGATGTCCCTGCGGGCCTCGGTGACCAGCGAGCTCCTGCTCGACGCGGTGCGGGTGCCGGACGAGTGCGCGTTTCCCGAGGTGCGCGGTCTGGCCGGGCCGCTGACCTGCCTGACCGAGGCCCGGTTCGGCATCATCTGGGGATCGATGGGGGCGGCCCGCAGCTGCCTCGCCACCGCACTGCGGTATGCGCTGTCCCGCGAGCAGTTCGGCCGCCCGATCGCCGGATTCCAGCTCACCCAGCAGAAACTCGCCGACATGGAACTGGAGTACGTCAAGGGTGTGCTGCTCGCGCTGCACCTGGCGCGCCGCAAGGACTCCGGCGTGCTCCGGCCCGTGCAGGTCAGCCTGGGCAAGCTGAACAACGTGCGCGAGGCCCTGGAGATCTGCCGCGCCGCGCGCACCATCCTCGGGGCGAACGGAATCTCGCTGGAGTACCCGGTCATTCGCCACATGAACAACCTGGAGTCGGTGCTCACCTACGAGGGAACGGTCGAGATGCACACGCTCGTGATCGGGAAGGCGATGACCGGGCTCGACGCGTTCCGGTGAAAGTCTCTGGCAGACTCGGATTCTGGCACCCGCCGGTGGAATTTCTTTCACCGGCGGGTCTGGGTGAGAATGGTTCCCGGTGTACTGAGCCCACGGGGGAATCATGTTTGAAGAACGGGTTTCGGACCCATCGGTGATCCGCGAGGAGTGCGGCCCGGCCACGGCCGGCATGGTGCTCATGCTGATGGCGCACGGCTGGCGGGTGCGGCGCCAGGGCCACAGATTCCGGCTGTACTGCCCGTGCGGCGAGACCTCGCTGCCCTACAGTGGCGCCTCCTACGACGACGTCTCGCACGCTGCACGCATCGTGCGTCAGGCGGCGCACTGTGGCTAGGCCCTGCTTCGTCGGTCCGTGCCTACCGCGGGGCGCCCGGGACGCCGTCTGGGCACCTCCTCGCCACGGCCCTGATCCGCAGGGCAGACCCTAGGAGCCCGCGATGGCCTGGTACGAAATGGCGTTCCTGGTCGACCCGATGACCGAACGGCAGGAGAGTGCGGTCATCGACGCCTTCGACGCGGTGCCGCGCACCTTCGCCGGCGGCTGCGAGCTGGCGCTCGCGGCCGAGGGGCCGTCGGTGCTCGGCGCGGTGCAGGGCATCGTCGGTGAGCTGCACCGGGGCGGTGTGCAGGTGCACCGGCTGGTCGAGGATCTGGTCACCCGCACGATGATCGCCGAGCGGGCCGGGGTCACGGTGCCGACCGTGGCCGAATGGGTGCGTGAGCACCGCGAAAGGATGGGTTTTCCCGCGCCTTTCACCGCGGCGGCGGGTGGCCTGTGGCTGTGGGGGCCGGTGAATCGATGGCTGGGCACGCTGGCGCCCGACCTGAGCGACGGGTTCACCCATCCCGAGCTCGCCGACTACGTGGAGGTCAACTACTGGCTGCTGTCGCGCTCGGGGATGCGGTAGGTGACCACGTCGTCCACCGTTAAACCCTTCGCGTCACTGTGACGAGCGAGCCATCATGGCCGCATGCCATGGACGGATCCCAGCGCACGGCTCGCCGAGGTGCGCGCGCACAGGCCGAAGAAGTTCGTGTTCTTCTGGAAGCACGACCGCGAGCGCGACGGCCGCGTCGGCAGCGGCTGTTTCAGTCAGTGGTTCCCGTCGCGGTTCGAGATCGAGGGTGTCACCTACCCCACGGCCGAGCACTGGATGATGGCCGGCAAGGCCCGGCTGTTCGGTGACGAGGCGGCGCTGGAGAGGATCCTGGCGGCCGGGCACCCGGCCCAGGCGCAGAAGCTGGGAAGGCAGGTGCGCGGGTTCGACCAGGCGCTCTGGGAGGAACACCGCTACGAGCTGGTCGCGGACGGCAATCTGGCCAAGTTCACCCAGCTGCCCGAGCTGGGTGAGGTCCTGCGCCGGACGGCTGGGCGGGTGCTGGTCGAGGCCAGCCCGATCGACCGGGTCTGGGGCGTGGGGCTGGCGGCCGATCACGAGGCGGTGCCCGACCCGGCCCGCTGGCGGGGTCTGAACCTGCTCGGGTTCGCGCTGATGGACGTGCGGGACCGGCTCTGAGGTATTCCGCCTGCACCGGACGTTCACCCGGGTGCGCCGAGGGCTGAACCGGTCCGATGCTGTCGGTGGTCGGGGTTAATCTCGCGATGTGACCCTGACGCTGATGGCCGTGCATGCCCACCCCGACGACGAGGCGACCGGCACCGGTGGTGTGTTCGCCAAGGCTGCGGCCGAGGGCATCCGCACCGTGCTCGTGACCTGCACCGACGGGCGCTGTGGCGATGGTCCCGGCGGGGTCAAGCCCGGGGCGGAGGGGCACGAGCCCGAGGCCGTGGTGCGGGTGCGGGCGGGTGAGCTCGAGCGCAGCGCCAAGGTTCTCGGCATCGACGTGGTCGAGCAGCTCGGCTACCACGACTCCGGCATGATGGGCTGGGACACGAACACGCTGCCGGGGGCGTTCTGGAACACCCCCGTCGACGAGGCCGCCGCCCGCCTGGCCGGGCTGATGCGGCAGCACCGTCCCGACGTGGTGGTCACCTACGACGCGAACGGTGTCTACGGTCATCCCGACCACATCCAGGCCCACCGCATCACCATGGCCGCGGTCGGGCTGCTGGCCGGTGAGGAGTGGCAGCCGTCCAAGGTCTACTGGTCGTCGATGCCCTACTCGCAGATGCAGAAGTGGGGAGACCTGATGGCCGAGTTCGGCACCGAGGAGGAGAAGGCCGAGGGCGCGAAGTACGAGGCCGAGATGCAGGCGATGCTCGAGCGCGGTGAGCGGCTGCCCATGGGTGTGCCCGACGCGGAGCTCACCACCTGGGTCGACGTGACGGCCTGGAGTCAGCAGAAGTTCGACGCGCTGTCCGCGCACGCGAGCCAGTCCGACAGCGCGATGATGCTGGCGCTCGGGGTCGAGCGGTTCGGCGTGATGATGGGCGTCGAGCCGTTCCAGCTGGTCGGGATGGCCGAGGGAGCGCCCCGCGAGGCCGACCTGTTCGAAGGGCTGCGCTGAGGGGCGCCTCGCGAGGCCGACCTCTCCGAAGGCCTGCGCTGAGCATCGGGCGCTGACCTCGAAGCAGTGGCCCCTCGAAGCAGTCGCCCCTCGAAGCAGTGGCCGGCGGTCCACCCCGACCGCCGGCGCCCGGGTCACCAGCCCCAGTCCTCCACCAGCCAGCCCGCTTCCGGGTCGCCAATGAGTTTCACGATCTGGGTGTTGAGCAGCGGGTGCGCTGCCGCGTAGTCCGCGTCGACGTCCCGGGCCCGCGCCGCCACCCAGGTGCGGATCACGGCGCCGTGACTGACCACCGCCGCGCACGCCGAGCCGGTGGCCGCGATGTCGGCGATCGCCCGGTCGTAGCGCCCGAACGCCTCGGCGCCGGTCGGGCCGCCGGGCATCCGCACGTCGTCCTGCCCGGCCGCCCAGCTCATGGCCACCTTGATGTAGAGCTCCACGGACTCGTCGTCGGTGTTCATCTCCAGGTCACCGGCGTCGAGTTCGCGCAGACCGTCGTGAATCGTCACGTCCAGGCCCCGCGCCCGGGCCAGAGGCGCGATCGTCTGCTGCGTACGCACCAGCGTGGACGCGTGCAGGGCGTCGATCGGCTCGTCCACGAGCCGCTGCACCAGCAGTTCGGCCTGCTCACGGCCCAGGTCGGTGAGGTCGGCCCCGGGGCGGGCGGTGTCGAGCGCGCCGCTGACGTTGGAGTGGGTCTGGCCGTGACGGATGAGCAGCAGGCGCATGGGTACCTCTTTCGAGCGGGGTTCACCATCCTCGCTCACGCCACCCTCCAGCCGGGACGCCGGGGCCGGGACGTGCATCACGGCCCCGGCACCTCACGTGTCGCTCATCGGCGCCCAGGCCTGACCGGCTCTTCCTCCCCGTTCTCAGGGGGTGGTGGACGGGGAGGGCAGGTCCACGTTCTCCAGGATCCGTACCTGCTCGCTCTCGACCACGGCATGCATGGCGGCGATCGCCTCCTGCTGCTCCTGGGTGAAGGTCGGGGCGAGCACAGCCATCGCCCGGTCCACGTGACCGGGATCGTCGATACGCCAGAGGTTCCAGGTCTCGTACAGCGGGCCGACCTTGGTGACGGTGGCGCGCTCCAGCATGATCCCCTGACTCTCGAACAGCTCGCGAACATGCCGCATCCCCTCGGTGTAGGCCGGCAGGTGAGCGAATCCGTAGCGCAGCTGGAGCTGGGCGAGCATCAAGTAGGTCATGCGGAGATCGTAGAAATCCCGGACTGGACGCGCTGCCCCTTCTCGTCCAAGAATCATGACCGATCGTCCAGCACCCAGAACCGAGGAATCGTGGACCCGCTCGACTCCGTCCTCAGGACGACCAACAGCGCAAACGCCGGGTACGAGCTGTTGTCCGGGACAGACGGCTGGTCGGTGCGAGGCCCCGCTCCGCGGGGTGCCACCCGGGTGGCGCTGGTGGACCGGGGTGAGGTCACGGTCACGGCGCAGGCACTGCCCGGCCTGACCCTGGTGGCCGGCCAGATTCTCTTCGCCGGCGCCGGGCCCGAATACCTGATCGAGGGTTCACCCGGCGCGGTGCTCCACAGCCTCTCGCTCGAGGTGGAGGCCCTTTCGGCGGAGCCGGTGCTGCGTGCCCTGCCGCAGGTGCTCAAGCTCGACGAGACCGCGAACCTGGCGTCCTCCCTGTCGGCAGTGATCAGGCTGATCGCGGCCGAGACCGATCGCCCGGAGCCGGGCGGTGCGGTGATCACCGCTCGCCTGGCGGATGTCGTCTACGTGAGCACCGTGCGCGCAGCGGCGTCGTGTTTCGCGGACGGCACCTGGCTGGCGCTGTTGCACGACGACCGGCTGGCCCGGGCCGTACGCGCGGCCCACGACGATCTCGCCCGCCCGTGGACCGTGGCTGAGCTCGCTCGTTGTGCGGGCATGTCACGCTCGGCCTTTGCCGCGGCGTTTCGATCGGTCTCGGGCCAAGGGCCTCTCGAGCACCTCACGTGGTGGCGGATTCACCGGGCCAAGCATCTCCTGCGCTCAACCGATCTCGACCTGACCGGGATCGGCGGCCGGGTCGGGTTCTCGTCGGGCACCGCTCTCAGCCGAGCTTTCCGTCGGCACACCGGAGTCTCCCCGATGCACTGGAGAAAGGACCCCGGCGCCTGACTCCTGACGTCACCCGGCTAAGCGCCCGCTCACCCAGGTTCTAGGATGACCGGGCCGAGCGCAGCGGCGCGATCGGTCCGCCCGGGCCCGACCGATCTGGAAAGCTGCTGATGAACCTCTACCTGCGCCTGCTGCTGCTCAACCTGCTCGTGCGCTTCCGCCGGCCGGTCACGCTCTGGGAGGGCACCCGTACCCCGTTCCGGGTGTTCCCCAACGACCTCGACGTGTTCCGCCACATGACCAACAGCCGCTACCTCGGCTTCTGCGACCTGTCCCGCCTCGACCTGCTCGTGCGTGCCGGCTACTGGGCGGAGGTCAAGCGCCGCGGCTGGTTCCCGGTCGTCGCCGCGCAGACCATCACCTACCGGCGCTCGCTGACCCTCGGGCAGAAGTTCGAGGTGCACACCCGCATGCTCGGTTTCGACGAGCGCAACTCCTACCTCGAGCAGACGTTCGTCTCGCGCGGCGAGACCATGGCGCGCGCCGTGATCCAGGTGCGCTTCCTCAGGCGCGGCGGTGGCTCGGTGACCCACGCCGAGCTCGAGGAGTCGGTGGGCGGCTACCCGGCCGACCTGGAACTGCCTGCCTGGGTTCGGGAATGGGCCAGCAGCGTGCGGGTGTCGTCGAAGATCAGCGCGGCCGGCGAATGAGGAACGCGTCCAGCTCGTCCTCGTGCTCCAGCGTGAACCCGTGCCGCTCGTACAGGCGCCGGGCCGGGCTCTGCTGCAGCACGTCGAGCCGCACGACCTGACCGTCGGCGTCGCACTCCTCGAGCAGGGCCCCGATCACCGCGGTGCCCAGGCCCTGCCCCTGGAACTGCGGGTATAGGTAGAACTGCTCGATCCACCGGCAGTCCTCGGCCTGGCGCAGGGCCACACACCCGGCGAACTCACCACCGACCTCGATGACGCGGACATTGGCCGCGTGCCAGCGGACGTACAGGTAGTGCCGCGCCGACGCCTCGTCCCACGGGCGCAGCCGCTCCAGGTGCGGGCGGATCACGAGCACCTTGAGATCGGCTATGCGCTCGAGGTCTTCGTCGGTGGCGGGGCGAAACGTCCAGTCGGCCATGCCTTCATCCTAGACCGGCAGCAAGCGCTCCAGGCCGGTGAGCAGGCTCTCCAGGCCGAGCCGGAAGGCCCGCTGCGACCGGTCACCCGGCTGGGCGCGCGTGGCCCGCAGCGCTCGCGAGAGCGCGGAGTCCTCGCTGCCGCGATCGGCCCAGACCTCCACCGGCGCACCCGCGTCCAGCGCCGAGCCGAGGACGAAGTTGTCGAGCACCGTCACGGCGTGCAGCAGTTCCTCGTCGCCGAACCCGGCCTCGTGCAGCACCTCGGCCAGGGTCTCGTAGGAGGCGAGCGTGGCCGGGTGGGAGACGGTCTGGGTCGTCAGCAGGGGAACGGCTGCCGGGTGGGCCGCGTAACCGGCCCGGTACGACAGGGCCCAGCGTTCGGTGAACTCCCGCCAGCTCTCGCCCGGAAGCCGGTGCGCGGGCATGCATTCCGCCGACAGCAGGCCGCGCACTCCCTCCAGGACCTCCTCACGGCCGCCCTTCACGTGGTGGTAGAGCGATGACGTGCTCACTCCGAGGGAACGTGCGAGTGCGGGCAGGCCGAGGGTGCCGGTGGTGTCGATCTGGTCCAGGGCCGCGCGCAGGATGGCGTCGCGCGACAGCAGGGCCTTGAGGGGACGGGCCATTCAGCGGGGCTGCTGCTGGGTGATGCAGTGGATGCCGCCGCCGAACGCGAAGATGTCGCGGGCGTCGACAAGCACCACCTCGCGGCCGGGGTAGGCGGCCTGCAGCACGGCTTTCGCCTGCTCGTCGCGGGGGTCGTCGAAGGCGCAGAGCACGACGACGCCGTTGGCGACGTAGTGGTTCACGTACGAGTGGTCGCTCTCGTGCCGTTCCGGGGCGAGGAGCTCGATCACCTCGAGGCGGCGGCCGGAGGCATCGGTCGCGTCCCTCAGGATGGCCGAGACCTCCTGGCTGACAGCGTGATCCGGGTGCCCGGGATCGGTCTGGGTGTGCACGACGACGGTGCCGGGCCGGGTGAACGCGGCCACGATGTCGACGTGCCCGCGGGTGCCGAACTCGCCGTAGTCGGCGGTGAGCCCGCGGGGCAGCCAGATCGCGGTACGGGTGCCGAGGCGGGCGTGGATCTCGGCCTCGACGTCCTCGCGGGTCCAGCCCGGGTTGCGGTCGGGGTCGAGCTGCACGGTGTCGGTGAGCAGGACGGTGCCCTCGCCGTCGACGTGGAAGGCGCCGCCCTCCTGGGTGATGGAGGACGACGTGACGGGTACGCCGGCCAGGCCGGCGACCGTCGTGGCCACCTTCGCGTCGTGGTCCCAGCGGGCCCAGCTCTGGGCGCCCCAGCCGTTGAAGATCCAGTCGACGGCGTGCAGTGCGTCCGGCGACCGGACGAACGTGGGGCCGGAGTCGCGGAGCCAGGCGTCGTCGAGGGGCATCTCCGCCAGCCCGACGTCCGGTGACAGGAGCGCCCGGGCGACCGGCGCGTCCTCACGTGTGACCGCCACCGTGACCGGCTCGAACCGCGCGATCGTGTTGGCCACCGTGCTCCACGCCGTGCGGGCGCGGGCCAGGTCGGGGCCGCCCTCCTCGCCGAACGTCTGGTTGGGCGGAGGGAAGGCCATCCAGGTGCGCGCGTGGGGTTCCCACTCGGCGGGCATGTGGAGCACGGGGACCTCCTGGGGAACCGGTCGCGAGTCGGCCCACCATAACCGAAAGGGTTTCGATTATGGTGACGGGATGCGGTTGACACCCACGGAACGCGACCGGCTGCTGATCTTCACGACGGCGGAGCTGGCGCGTGCCCGCCGGGCGCGGGGGCTGCGGCTCAACGTCCCCGAGGCGACCGCGCTGATCGCCGACACGGTGTGCGAGGCGGCCCGGGACGGATCGCGTCTGGCCGAGGCCATGCAGGCGGGGCGTTCGGTGCTCGGCGCGGCCGACGTCCTGGACGGGGTGGCCGCGATCGTGACCCGGGTCGAGGTCGAGGCGGTGTTCGACGACGGGACCCGGCTGGTCGTGGTGACCGACCCGTTCGGCGAGGTGCCGTCCTCCGCGAACGCGCCCGGCGCCGTCGTTCCCGGCCCGGCCGCTCCCGTCGCCTTCGACGACACCGTGACGCTCGAGGTGACCAACACCGCGCCCGTGCCGGTCAGCGTCACGTCGCACTTCCACTTCTTCGAGGTCAACCCCCGGCTGCGGTTCGACCGGAAACTCGCCTACGGGCGCCGTCTCGCGATCGACGCGGGCGGCACGGTGCGGTTCGATCCCGGCCAGACCCAGAAGGTGGCGCTGACCCCGATCGGTGGTGGCCGCGTCGTCATCGGTTTCGCGGGGCTGGTCGACGGCCCCCTCGACGCACCGGGGGCGCGGGACGAGGCGCTGCGCAAGGCGCACGCGTGCGGTTACGAGGACTCGGGAGACGACGTATGAGCCAGGGCTGCCGCCGCACCGCGAGCCTCGAGGGCACCGACTATGCGAGCACCTACGGCCCGCGGGCGGGTGACCGCATCCACCTGGGCGACACCGGTCTGGTGGTCGAGGTCGAGGACGACGCGCAGAGGCCGGGGGAGGAGTTCCTGGCCGGTTTCGCCAAGACCGCCCGTGACGGCATGCATCTCAGGGCCGCGACGGTGCGCGAGACCTGCGACGTCGTGATCAGTAACGTCGTGGTGATCGACGCGGTGCTCGGCATCCGCAAGGTCTCGATCGGGATCCGCGAGGGCCGGATCAGCGCGATCGGGCGGGCCGGCAATCCGGACACGCTCGAGGGGGTGGACGTGGTGGTCGGCACCGGCACCACGATCGTGCCCGGCGAGGGCCTGATCGCGACGGCGGGCGCGATCGACACCCACGTGCACCTGCTCAGCCCCCGCATCATGGAGGCGTCGCTGGCCAGCGGAGTCACCACGATCATCGGGCAGGAGTTCGGGCCGGTCTGGGGTGTCGGGGTGAACTCGCCCTGGGCGCTGCGGCACGCGTTCAACGCGTTCGACGCCTGGCCGGTGAACATCGGCTTCCTGGGCCGGGGCTCGGCCTCCGACCCGGGGTCGTCGGTGGAGGCCCTGGTCGAGGGCGGGGCCTGCGGGTTCAAGGTGCACGAGGACATGGGCGCCCACGCCCGCGCCCTCGACACCGCGCTGCGGGTGGCGGAGGACCACGATGTCCAGGTCGCGCTGCACACCGACGGCATCAACGAGTCCCTGTCCGTCGAAGACACGCTCGCCGTGCTCGAGGGGCGCACGATCCACGCGTTCCACATCGAGGGCTGCGGCGGGGGGCATGTGCCGAACGTGCTCAGCCTGGCCGGTGTCTCCAACGTGATCGGCTCGTCCACCAACCCCACGCTGCCCTTCGGCCGTGACGCGGTGGCCGAGCACTTCCACATGATCATGTCGGCCCACGGCCTGAAGGAAGACATCCCGGGGGACGCCGCGCTGGCCCGCGACCGGATCCGCGCGGGCACGATGGGCGCCGAGGACGTGCTGCACGACCTCGGCATCATCCCGATCACCTCGTCCGACGCGCAGGGCATGGGACGTGCGGGGGAGACGGTGCGCCGGACATTCGCTCTCGCGGGAAAGATGAAGCGTGAACTGGGTGCTTCCGGTGCGCACGACAACGACCGGGCGCTGCGCTACATCGCCAAGCTCACCGCCAATCCGGCCATTGCGCACGGGCTTTCCCACGAGGTCGGCACGCTCTCGCCCGGGCGGCTCGCCGACGTGGTGCTGTGGCGTCCGGAGTTCTTCGGGGCCAAGCCCGAACTCGTGCTCAAGGCCGGGTTCCCGGCCCACGGGGTCACCGGCGACCCGAACGCGGCGATCGACCGGGCCGAGCCCCTGGTCTACGGGCCGCAGTTCGGTGGGCACGGGGCGACGCCGGCCGACCTGTCGGTGGCGTTCACCTCGCAGGCCGCGGCTTCGGACGGCAACGACTCGATGACCACGCGCCGCCGCCGGGTGGGCGTGCGCGGTACCCGGGGGATCGGGCCGGCGCAGATGCTGCTCAACTCGCGGCTGGCGTCGGTGCGGGTCTCCGCCTCGGGGGCGGTGACGGTGGACGACGAGCCGGTCACGTCCGCGCCGGCCGAGTCGACGGCGCTGAACCGGCTCTACTTCCTCTGAGCGGTGGTCGCTTCCGCGCACCGGCAGGGGGCTCACGTCTGAGATGGTCGGACGCCGCATGACAGCGTGCAGACGCGTCGGTCACCTGATCCCGTGGGTGAACCGGGCGCGGTGGTCAGGCGAGCAGGACCGCCAGCGGCATGGCGATGAGCAGGCTGTCGATCCGGTCGAGCAGCCCGCCGAACCCGGGAAGCCAGTCACCCGCGTCCTTCACCGACTGCTGACGTTTGAGCATCGACTCCAGCAGGTCACCCGCGATGCCGCCGATCCACACGGCCAGCAGCCAGCCGATCGAGAACGAGTCGCAGGCCAGCAGGATCAGCGTGGCCGCGACGAAACCACCGGCCACCCCGCCCCAGGTCTTGTTCGGTGACAGCGGTGTGAGACCGGCCCGGCCCCAGGCGAACCGTTTGAGCGACGTGCCGCCGACGAACGCGCCCACGTCGGCACAGGCGGCCGCGAACAGGACGACGAACGCGTCGCGCCCCAGCAGCGGCAGGTTGGCCAGAGACCAGCACAGCCAGACGATGCCGAACGAGGTCATCGCGGCCCGCCGGAACCCGTCGACGTGATCGGCGCCGAGCAGCGGGATCGCCGCTCCGCCGAGAATGGCCCACGGCACCCAGCCCGCGATCGGGAAACCCCGGGACGAGAGCGTGGCCAGGGGCATGACCACCGCGCAACCCAGCAGCCAGACGGTGTCGGCGCGCGCCAGCTTCGCCACTCGCGCGTACTCCAGGCTCGCGCCGGCCGCGAGCAGGGTGGCCAGGATCGTGGTGGCGATCCGGCCCGTCCACAGCGGGATCCCGACGACCGGCAGGATCATCGCCCAGGTCTGCCAGCGGGTGCGGATCTCCCCGCCGAGTTTCAGCGCGACCGGGGCCGTGAGCAGCAGCAGCGACGACGCCAGCAGAGCCAGGTACAGACCGCGGCCCTGCAGATCGAGGCCGAGAACGGTGACGTGCCACGACGGGTCGCCGAACAGGTCGAGACGATCGGTGAGCCAGTTCATGCCGCGGCTCTCAGGGCTGCGTGCCCGGTGCGGAACCGCAGCACCGCCGTGATCAGACCTCCGACGCCGATCAGCGCACAGGCCGCGGCCCAGGGCTCCCACCAGGTGGCGGTCAGCGCGACGAGCACCGTGATCAGGCAGCGTTCGGTCTTGCCCAGCGGCCCACCGTTGAGCCGCGGGCCCCCGGCTCCGGCCAGGCTCAGCGACGCGAACGTGGGCAGTGTCGATCCGGCCAGACCGATCAGCCCCCACCAGCCCCCGGCGTAGTGGGCGAGCACGACGATCACCACGAGATCCCCGGCCCGGTCACCGATCTCGTTGAGCACGAAGCCCCACGGCCGGCTGACGCCCCGGGCCCGGGCCACCGCACCGTCGAGATTCGCCCCGGCCAGGCGCAGGGCCTGCGCCGCGAGGACCGGGAGCGCCCAGAGCGGGTTCGGGTGCTCGGCCGACAGCGCCAGGAAGCCCGCCGCCACGACCCCGCCGATCACTCCGACGGCGGTGAACACGTCGGGGCTGACGTTCCTGCCCACGGCCCAGCGGATGAACACGCCGAGCCGGGCGGTGTACCAGGCCTTGGCCGCGTACAGACCGGTGCCGCTCACCGGTGCTGCTTCCAGCTGCGCACGACCAGCTCGAGCCCGACCGCGAGACCGACGCCGCACAGCGCCAGCACCCCGCCGTAACTCACCTTCAGCCGGCGCTGCGCGAGCTCACCGGCCGCGGCCGCGGCCAGCCCGACCGGGATGATGCGGGAACTGCGGGCCAGCGCCGCCGACGTGATGAGCCGGCCCGGGCTCAGGCGCATCTCACCCGCGGTGCGGGCGTAGACCTTGACCGGGATGCCGTTGCCGCGCTGCTCCTTGAGGGCGTGCCCCACATCGGCCCTCAGCTGCTGGCGGGCCGTGTCGTGCATCTGCGGGGTGGTGAGCGGCCACGGCACGCGCACCCCCTGACGGGCCAGCGTGTAGTTGACCGCGACCCCGGCGACCGACCCGGCGGCGGCCGCGACCACCGCCGGCGCGGCCTTGCGCCCGTGCGCCAGCGCGACCGGGATGGTGCCGGTCTCGGCGACGATCGGCCAGAACAGCCCCTCGGCGAAGGCCCACCCGAAGGTCCAGGCCATGCCGCCGCGACCGCGCAGGTTCAGGCGCGCCCACTCCCACATCGGCGACGGGCTCACCGGGGCTGGGCCGGTGGCGAGCAGGTGCTCCACGTCGTTGCGCAGCTCCTGGCTGATGCGGGCGCTGTCGGCCTCGGGCGCGACCGTGACCGGGCTGCCGAAGCGCACGCCCAGCGGCGCGGTGCGGGTGCTGCTCAGGTCGGGCAGACGGTTCTTGCCGAAGAGCTCACGAGTGCCGTGGACGCCCGTGGGCACGACCGGTGCCCCGGTGGCCGCGGCGAGCCGCACGGCTCCGGCGCGGAACCGGCCCAGCGAGCCGTCTCGCGTGCGCGTGCCCTCGGGGAAGATGACGACCATGCCGCCCTGCGCCAGATGGGCGCCCGCCGCGTCGAGCAGGGCCTCGAACCCGCCGTCGCGCTTGATCGGCAGGATGCCCACCACGTCGCGGGCCAGCCGGCCCCGCCACCCGTTCCAGTAGTCGCCCCCGGCGACGACCAGCACCGACCCCCGCTTGCCGAGTACGGCGAGCAGAGCGGCGGTATCGGCGTGGCTGGAGTGGTTGGCGACAACCACGGCGGGCCCCTGGGGCACCTGCCCGCCCACTCCCACGCCGCCGCAGAGCAGACGCAGGATCTGGTCCCACGCGACGGCCCGCACCCAGGACGAGGCCCGGGGGATCGTCGGGCGGGCATCGTCGCCGGTGGGCGCGGAAGAAGAGGAGTCCTGGCCGGTCACGGGACGAAACTAGCGGTCCCCACCGACAGCGGACGGGTGAGTAACACCATTGCCGTCCAGAAGATCGCGTGGGATGGTCGCGCGATGGAGTCCCCTCGTCGCGACCTGTTGCGCTGGCAGTTCGATCTGGCCTGGTCCTTCTTCGAGTACCACCTGGAACGCCTGGAGCCCGAGGACTTCCTCTGGGAGCCCGGTCCGCTGTGCTGGACCCTGCACGCGCAGGCCGACGGCAGCTGGCTCCCGGACTGGGCCGACAGCGAACCCGATCCCATCCCCACCCCGACGATCGCGTGGACGAGCTGGCACCTGGGCTGGTGGCTCGGGGCCGCGCTCGACCAGGCCGCCGGTCGCACGCCCCGTGACCCCTCCGAGGTGGCGTTCCCGGGAATGGGGGACGACGCGGTCACCTGGCTGCGCACGCTCGGCTCCCAGTGGCGGGACGTGCTCGACCAGCTGAGTGACGAGGTCCTGGACAGCCCGTCATCGTTCCCCTGGCCCCCGGACGCCGAGCGTTCCGTGGCGGACATGGCGGCGTGGGTGAACGCGGAGCTGATGAAGAACGCCGCGGAGATCGGCACGGTCCGTCTGCTGAAGGCCTCGAGCAAGCCGGCCTGAGCCGGGGGCCTGAGCCGGGGGCCTGGACCGGGGGCCTGGACCGGGGCCTGAGCTGCGGGCCCGACGGAGGGCTGCGCCCCGGGCCCGAACGCTCCGTGACGGGCGTCGCGCTGGGTTGGTCAGCGCGACGCCGGAGGCCTGGTAATGTTCTCCAAGGGTTTTTCGCCGGTCACAGCCGTGAACAGCGAGCGCCGCAGGAGCACCGGACACCAAGTGGCCGGTCCTGGGGCCGTAAACCTTCTTCTTTTGATCAGAGGCATCGGTGAATGTCGCACGCCTCTCGGGGTGGGCTCTCTTCATGGTGCCTTCCGCATTGAGGGAAGAGCTCTATCTTCGGCTGAATTCGCTGGAAACGCGGATTTGACCGGGGTGCTGGAAACGCTCTAATGTTTAACACGTCGCCAGGACGGAACGCCGAAAGGCAGGAAGTTCTGAGCGTCCGCTCCTTGAGAACTCAACAGTGCATCTGAACAACCGATGCCAAATGATTGTCCCGATTGGGATGGTCTCTGGCTAATGGTCTTCGGTTCCGCAGGTCATCGACCCCCGTCGGTGGTCTGGGTAACGGGATCGGAGTTGTTGGTCAGGATTCTTGCAACACTTCGCTAAAAATCTTCCTAGAAGATTATTTACGGAGAGTTTGATCCTGGCTCAGGACGAACGCTGGCGGCGTGCTTAACACATGCAAGTCGAACGGTGAACCTCTTCGGAGGGGATCAGTGGCGAACGGGTGAGTAACACGTGAGTAATCTGCCTCTGACTCTGGGATAACCACGGGAAACGGTGGCTAATACCGGATATGACACATGGCTGCATGGTCTGTGTGTGGAAAGTTTTTCGGTCAGGGATGAGCTCGCGGCCTATCAGCTTGTTGGTGGGGTAATGGCCTACCAAGGCGACGACGGGTAGCCGGCCTGAGAGGGCGACCGGCCACACTGGGACTGAGACACGGCCCAGACTCCTACGGGAGGCAGCAGTGGGGAATATTGCGCAATGGGCGAAAGCCTGACGCAGCGACGCCGCGTGAGGGATGAAGGCCTTCGGGTCGTAAACCTCTTTCAGCAGGGAAGAAGCGCAAGTGACGGTACCTGCAGAAGAAGCACCGGCTAACTACGTGCCAGCAGCCGCGGTAATACGTAGGGTGCAAGCGTTGTCCGGAATTATTGGGCGTAAAGAGCTCGTAGGCGGTCTGTCGCGTCTGCTGTGAAAACCTAGGGCTTAACTCTGGGCGTGCAGTGGGTACGGGCAGGCTAGAGTGTGGTAGGGGAGACTGGAATTCCTGGTGTAGCGGTGAAATGCGCAGATATCAGGAGGAACACCGGTGGCGAAGGCGGGTCTCTGGGCCACTACTGACGCTGAGGAGCGAAAGCATGGGGAGCGAACAGGATTAGATACCCTGGTAGTCCATGCCGTAAACGTTGGGCGCTAGGTGTGGGGCACATTCCACGTGTTCTGCGCCGCAGCTAACGCATTAAGCGCCCCGCCTGGGGAGTACGGCCGCAAGGCTAAAACTCAAAGGAATTGACGGGGGCCCGCACAAGCGGCGGAGCATGCGGATTAATTCGATGCAACGCGAAGAACCTTACCAAGGCTTGACATGGGGTGAAAACTCGTAGAGATACGGGGTCCGCAAGGGCGCCTCACAGGTGGTGCATGGTTGTCGTCAGCTCGTGTCGTGAGATGTTGGGTTAAGTCCCGCAACGAGCGCAACCCTCGTTCCATGTTGCCAGCACGTTATGGTGGGGACTCATGGGAGACTGCCGGGGTCAACTCGGAGGAAGGTGGGGATGACGTCAAATCATCATGCCCCTTATGTCTTGGGCTTCACGCATGCTACAATGGCCAGTACAAAGGGCTGCGAGACCGTGAGGTGGAGCGAATCCCAAAAAGCTGGTCTCAGTTCGGATCGGGGTCTGCAACTCGACCCCGTGAAGTCGGAGTCGCTAGTAATCGCAGATCAGCAACGCTGCGGTGAATACGTTCCCGGGCCTTGTACACACCGCCCGTCACGTCATGAAAGTCGGTAACACCCGAAGCCGATGGCCTAACCCGTAAGGGAGGGAGTCGTCGAAGGTGGGACTGGCGATTAGGACGAAGTCGTAACAAGGTAGCCGTACCGGAAGGTGCGGCTGGATCACCTCCTTTCTAAGGAGCACTCGAAAACCTCACCGGCTCAGGCTGGTTGACGGTTCAGAGGTATGCCATTGCCTGCACGATGACGGTCATCCATTCCGGTGACCGCTGGTTGCGGGGTGGCTGCTCAAGGGTGGAACATCGGTTGGCTCTCAATCCCGGGGTGGGGTTGGGGATGCACTGTTGGGTCCTGAGGGAGCGGACCACGAGGCTGGGAACAGTCTGGTGGGCCGTGTATCTCAGGCTGGTGGGATCGTGAGGTCCTGCTGCCGAAGGCATGACAGTCCTTCATCAAAGTGCCTCGACGTGGGTCGGAAGTGATTCCGCCGGCGACGGGGCAACTGGTGAGCTTGAGGGTTGTGTGTGTTCGTTGCTTGTGAACTGCATAGTGGACGTGAGCATCTTTAATTCTGTGCTTAATTTTTCCGAGTGCATCCTGCCCCTTTTGTGGGTGGGGTGTGTTGGTAAGTTTTTAAGGGCACACGGTGGATGTCTTGGCACCAGGAGCCGATGAAGGACGTAGGAGCCTGCGATAAGCCTCGAGGAGCTGGCAACCGAGCTGTGATTCGAGGATTTCCGAATGGGGTAACCCGGCTGGAGGCAAGTCCAGTCACCTGCACCTGAATATATAGGGTGTTGGGAGGGCACGACGGGAAGTGAAACATCTCAGTACCGTCAGGAAGAGAAAACAACAGTGATTCCGTGAGTAGTGGCGAGCGAAAGCGGATGAGGCCAAACCGGGCGTGTGTGATAGCTGACAGGCGTTGCATGTCCGGGGTTGTGGGATCCCGCTTATTACCGCTGTCGAGGTAGTGGAGAGTCAAAAAACCTGCATGTAGTCGAACGCCATTGAATGGGCGACCGTAGAGGGTGTTAGTCCCGTAGACGAAATGTGCTGGTCTTTCTTGTGGGCGTCCCAAGTAGCACGGGGCTCGTGGAATCTCGTGTGAATCTGGCAGGACCACCTGCTAAGCCTAAATACTCCCTGGTGACCGATAGCGGACTAGTACCGTGAGGGAAAGATGAAAAGTACCCCGGGAGGGGAGTGAAATAGTACCTGAAACCGTGTGCCTACAATCCGTCGGAGCCTTGCGGGGTGACGGCGTGCCTTTTGAAGAATGAGCCTGCGAGTTAGTGGTGTGTGGCGAGGTTAACCCGTGTGGGGTAGCCGTAGCGAAAGCGAGTCCGAACAGGGCGATTCAGTCGCATGCTCTAGACCCGAAGCGGAGTGATCTACCCATGGCCAGGTTGAAGCGCGGGTAAGACCGCGTGGAGGACCGAACCCACCAGGGTTGAAAACCTGGGGGATGAGCTGTGGGTAGGGGTGAAAGGCCAATCAAACTCCGTGATAGCTGGTTCTCCCCGAAATGCATTTAGGTGCAGCGTTGCGTGTTTCTTGCCGGAGGTAGAGCTACTGGATGGCTAATGGGCCCTACAAGGTTACTGACGTCAGCCAAACTCCGAATGCCGGTAAGTGAGAGCGTGGCAGTGAGACTGCGGGGGATAAGCTTCGTAGTCGAGAGGGAAACAGCCCAGATCACCAGCTAAGGCCCCTAAGCGTGTGCTAAGTGGGAAAGGATGTGGAGTTGCTGTGACAACCAGGAGGTTGGCTTAGAAGCAGCCACCCTTTAAAGAGTGCGTAATAGCTCACTGGTCAAGTGATTCCGCGCCGACAATGTAGCGGGGCTCAAGTACACCGCCGAAGCTGTGGCATTCCAGCAATGACCTAGATTCTCCTTGATGAGTTTTTCAGGTGTTGGGATGGGTAGGGGAGCGTCGTGTGGCGAGTGAAGCGTCGGGGTGACCCAGGCGTGGACGCCACACGAGTGAGAATGCAGGCATGAGTAGCGAAAGACGGGTGAGAAACCCGTCCGCCGAATGACCAAGGGTTCCAGGGCCAGGCTAATCCGCCCTGGGTAAGTCGGGACCTAAGGCGAGGCCGACAGGCGTAGTCGATGGACAACGGGTTGATATTCCCGTACCGGCGTAGAACCGCCCATAGCGAACCCGAGGATACTAACATCGTGAAGCCAATGGGACCTTCGGGTGCCGGCGGTGGAGCCTTGGACCTGAATCGGTAGTAGTTAAGCGATGGTGTGACACAGGAAGGTAGCCTCCGCGTGGCGATGGTTGTCCACGTTTAAGCATGTAGGGCGAGCTGTAGGCAAATCCGCAGTTCTTTCTTTGATGATGAGCCTGAGATGTGATGATGACCGCATTGGCGGGAAGTGGGTGATCCTATGCTGTCGAGAAAAGCATCTAGCGAGGTTCGAGCCGCCCGTACCCTAAACCGACTCAGGTGGTCAGGTAGAGAATACTAAGGCGATCGAGTGAATCGTGGTTAAGGAACTCGGCAAAATGCCCCCGTAACTTCGGGAGAAGGGGGGCCTGAGGCGTGACCTGGACTTGCTCCGGTGAGCGTTTGAGGGCCGCAGAGACCAGGGAGAAGCGACTGTTTACTAAAAACACAGGTCCGTGCGAAGTCGCAAGACGATGTATACGGACTGACGCCTGCCCGGTGCTGGAACGTTAAGGGGACCGGTTAGCTCGTAAGGGCGAAGCTGAGAACTTAAGCGCCAGTAAACGGCGGTGGTAACTATAACCATCCTAAGGTAGCGAAATTCCTTGTCGGGTAAGTTCCGACCTGCACGAATGGCGTAACGACTTCTCCGCTGTCTCAACCGCGAACTCGGCGAAATTGCACTACGAGTAAAGATGCTCGTTACGCGCAGCAGGACGGAAAGACCCCGGGACCTTTACTATAGCTTGGTATTGGTGTTCGGTACGGCTTGTGTAGGATAGGTGGGAGACTGTGAAGCTGGCACGCTAGTGTTGGTGGAGTCGACGTTGAAATACCACTCTGGTCGTTCTGGATGTCTAACTTTGGTCCGTGATCCGGATCAGGGACAGTGCCTGGTGGGTAGTTTAACTGGGGCGGTTGCCTCCTAAAGAGTAACGGAGGCGCCCAAAGGTTCCCTCAGCCTGGTTGGCAATCAGGTGTCGAGTGTAAGTGCACAAGGGAGCTTGACTGTGAGACCGACAGGTCGAGCAGGGACGAAAGTCGGGACTAGTGATCCGGCAGTGGCTTGTGGAAGCGCTGTCGCTCAACGGATAAAAGGTACCCCGGGGATAACAGGCTGATCTTGCCCAAGAGTCCATATCGACGGCATGGTTTGGCACCTCGATGTCGGCTCGTCGCATCCTGGGGCTGGAGTAGGTCCCAAGGGTTGGGCTGTTCGCCCATTAAAGCGGTACGCGAGCTGGGTTTAGAACGTCGTGAGACAGTTCGGTCCCTATCCGCTGCGCGCGTTGGAAACTTGAGAAGGGCTGTCCCTAGTACGAGAGGACCGGGACGGACGAACCTCTGGTGTGCCAGTTGTCCTGCCAAGGGCACCGCTGGTTAGCTACGTTCGGAAGGGATAACCGCTGAAGGCATCTAAGCGGGAAGCTCGCTTCAAGATGAGGTTTCCATGCACCCTCGAGGTGTGAGAGGCTCCCAGCTAGACTACTGGGTTGATAGGCCGGATGTGGAAGCAAGGACTGAAGACTTGTGAAGCTGACCGGTACTAATATGCCGATGACTTACTCACTCACTCGTTGAGTTGAGCGCGTAAAGATTGTTCACGTCCACTATGCGGTTCACGGGAAACGACCACGCCCACCCACGAGGGTGGCTGGTTGTGCCGGTAGAGTTACGGCGATCATAGCGGCAGGGAAACGCCCGGTCTCATTCCGAACCCGGAAGCTAAGCCTGCCTGCGCCGATGGTACTGCACTGGTTACGGTGTGGGAGAGTAGGACATCGCCGGACAATCATTGAAAGACAGAAGTGGCGGCCCCCGCCTTCGAAAGAAGGCGGCGCGGGCCGCCACTTCTGCGTTTGCCCCCCAGGGAGGACGAGGATCGGTGCGTTTGCCTCCAGGGAGAACGAGGATCGGGTGATCTTGGCGCGGCCAGGCCGCACCAGCATCACCCCGCCCGTCCAGGAAGGCCCCGGAAGGCCGCCGAGGCTCCGTCCGACACACAGCCCATGCCCCGGCCCGACGTGATCCGGCCGGCCACAGTGAGCCGAAAAGACCGACGCGACCGACGCGTCCACCATGGGCCCGCGAGCGAACCTACGCCGACGACCCCGGCAACTCGCGGGCACCAGGCGGCGGAGGCTGCTGCTGTGCCAGGTGCCACAGCTGCTGCAGCAGGGCGCCATCGATGTCGTAGATGCTGGCCTCGGGCCGGTCGGTCGGCTGACCCACCCCGTGCACCTCGTGATGCAGCTGCTCCATGCGGCGGTCGAGTTGCTCGGCCGCCGCCGCGGCCTCGGTGAGCTCGCGGACCAGGTGGGGCGGCACCTCGCGGTCGTACTTGTAGAAGATCTTGTGCTCGAGGCTGGCCCAGAAGTCCATGGCGATGGTGCGGATCTGCAGCTCGACGATCACCGGCACCGGGCCCGTCGACAGAAACACCGGGATCTCGATGATCGCGTGCAGGCTCTTGTAACCGTTGGCCTTGGGGTTGGCGATGTAGTCCTTGGTCTGGATGAGCCGCACATCGTCTTGCGAGGTGAGGGTTTCCAGCACGCGGTAGGTGTCGGCGATGAAGCTGCAGGTGATGCGCACGCCGGCGATGTCGGTGATGTTCTCGCGGATCGACGGCAGGCTGGGGTGGATCCCGCGGCGGGCGACCTTCTCGAGGATGCTCTCGGGCGACTTGAGCCGGGAGTTCACGTGCTCGATCGGGTTGTAGCGGTGCAGGTGCAGGAACTCCTCGCGCAGCACCGAGACCTTGGTGAGCACCTCGTCGACCGCGAACTGGTATTCCATCAGGAACCGGGTGAAGTCCTCGCGCATCTGCCGCACGAAGCTCAGCAGCTGCGGGTTGGGCTGGGGTGGCGTCTGGGGCAGGAGCATCACCCCGGTCGAGGCCGAAGGGGCGGCCGGGGCGCGCCAGAGAGCGGTGACGGTGTCCGTCAGCTGCTCGGCGACCTGATCCCAGCCGGGTTGTGCGGAGGCGTCCTCGGCCAGCAGCCGTTCGTGCCGCATGATCGCGTCGTCGATCAGGTGCTGCATCATGGCGCGACGCTGGGCGAGCACGTCGGGCGAGAGATGGGGCAGGCAGCGTCCGATGTGCTGGTGCACCAGGTCGGGCGACTGCGCCAGGTCGGACGACCGCGTCAGGTCGGGCGACCGCGCCAGGTCGGGCGACGTGGCGGCGGGCACCTGCGCACGGAAACGCGCGTACCAGCTCGGCCGCTCCAGGGCCCGCAGGTGCACGATCACCGAGCTGACCTCGACGTGCACCCATTCGCGCAGGTCGAGCGGATCACGCACGGCTTTGATCAGCTGCTCCCGCTCGTGGGCGATGTCGCGGGCGTGCCGCTGCACCACGGCTCGCACCAGCTCGTCACGGCTGCCGAAGTGGGCCGTGACGTCGTGCCCGGCGGCCTCGCTGATGTGCTGCTCGTGCACCGCCTGCACCCCGTGCTCGGCGAAAAGCCGCTCGGCGGCCAGCACCAGGGCATCGCTGGGGTTCTCGCCCACGCGGGCCCCTCCTGACGGACTCCGGGGCGGACTCGTCCCACCCTCTTCACTGATTCAAACACGATGCCCCGTGGTTCGGTGCCCCGGGTCAGGATTCGCCCTTTCGGCACGTGCAAAACTGGGGCGCATGACGACCGGCGTGGACGGGAAGCGCGCACCCCGCGGTGGTAAAGCGGGTCGTATGCCGACGATGGCCGACATCGCCGAGCATGTCGGGGTCTCGCGTCAGCTGGTCTCCCTGGTGCTGCGGGACGTGCCGGGCCCGAGCGCCGAGTCGCGTGAGCGGATCCTGGCCGCGGCCAGCGAGCTGGGGTACCGGCCCAACGCCTCGGCCCGGTTGCTGCGCCAGAACCGCACGCATCTGATCGGCGCGGTGTTCGGCATGCGTCATCCGTTCCAGGTGCGGGTGGTCGAGCGGCTGTTCGTGCGGGCGGCCGAAGAGGGTTTCGGCCTGGTGCTGGGTCCGATCACTCCCGAGCGGGGGACGGACGCGGTGGTCGCCGCCCTGATGGAGGAGCGGGTCGAGGCGCTGGTCGCGTTCAACCCCGACCCGTCGTCGGACGCGCTGGCCGAGGCCCGTGGGCTGGTTCCGGTGGTGTGGATGGGGGAGTGGGTCGAGGACGAGTCGGTCGACAACGTGCATGTCGACGAGGTTGAGGGGCTGCGGCTGGCGGTGGAGCACCTGGTCGGGCTGGGGCATCGCGACATCGAGTACGTGGGGGCTTTCGCGGGTCGGCTGGGGGCCGACCGCGCCGACGCCTATCGCGCGGCCATGGCGGGAGCGGGTCTGGAGGCCCGGGTGCTGGAGGCCGACTACACCGAGGAGGGAGGGGCCGAGGCGGCGCGGTGTCTGCTGCGGCGCGAGAAGCGGCCGACCGCGGTGGTGTGTGTGGGCGACCAGTGCGCCGTCGGCATGCTGGGGGTCTTCGCCCGCTCGGGAGTGGCCGTGCCCGAAGAGATCTCGGTGATCGGTTTCGACGACAGCTATCTGGCGGCGCTGTCGTACCACCAGCTGACGTCGGTGCGGCAGAACGTGGAGGCGACGGTGGAGGCCGGCCTGCGCGCGGTGCTCGACCGGCTCGACGAGCCCGGCCGGCCCCGCCGGGTGACGGCGACGAAGACCGAGCTCGTGGTGCGGAAGTCCACCGGCCCGGTGCGGGCCGCCGGCTGAACTCCGGGCGCTGCCGGTCAGCATTTCGTCCAGGAGTTGGTCCGTCGGTGCGGCCGGTGATCACCGCCCCGGAGACAACGGCCAATTTCCGCCCTGCTCGGGGGCAGCGCGATTGGATTTTAGCTCGTGCTAAGGTGCGAACCGCGGTCAACTTAGAACGTGCCAAGTGAGGTCCTCCTCAACGACGTCGAAGCGGAGACGCACATGTTGCCTGAGCATCTGCCCGAACCCGAGCTGTACGCCGCCGGTTCCGGGGAGCCCTCGCTGCGCTGGGGCATCGTCGGGCCGGGCTGGATCGCCGGTGAGTTCACGAAGGCGCTGAAGGATCACACCCGGCAGCAGGTGGTGGCCGTCACCTCGCGGAACGCCGAGCGGTCGGGCGCTTTCGCCGCCGAGCACGGCATCGCCCATGCGTTCGGCTCGACCGAGGCCCTGCTGACACATCCGGATGTGGACGTCGTCTACGTCGCCACCCCGCAGAGCGAGCACCTGGCCATCGGCCTGGCCGCGATCGCCGCGGGCAAGCACGTGCTGATCGAGAAGCCCATCGCCGTCTCGGCCGACGAGGCCCGTCAGCTGGCCGTGGCCGCGAAGGCCGCCGGTGTGCTGGTGATGGAGGCCATGTGGTCGCGCTACCTGCCGCAGACCTCGGTGATCCGGCGGCTCCTGGCCGACGGGGTGCTCGGTGACGTGCGCGCGGTGCTGGCCGACCATGGCCAGTCGATCGCCTTCGACCCGAATCACCGCCTGTACCGCCCTGATACGGGCGGTGGCGCGCTGCTCGACCTCGGCATCTACCCGGTGCAGTTCTCCTCGATGGTCTTCGGGGCCCCGCAACGCGTCACGGCGGTCGGCGGGATGACCGAGACCGGGGTCGACGCGTACTCGACCCTCACCCTCTCGCACGACAACGGCGGCCAGTCGGTTCTTTTCAGTACGATCCGGGCTCGCACCCCGATGGCCGCCACGATCGCCGGCACCGACGCGTCCATCGTCATCGACCGTGGTTTCTACACGCCGACCACGTTCACCCTGGTGGGCGCCGGGCACTTCGACCCGGAGCTCTGCTGGAGCGACCCCAGCGGCCTCACCCTGTTCGAAGGGCTGTCCTGGGAGGCCACCGCTTTCGCCCGGTTCGTGGGTGAGGGGCGCGTGGAGTCGCCGGTGCACACCATGGACGAGACCGTCTCCATTCTCGCGACCATCGACGAGGCCCGCGCCCAGATCGCCGAGGAAGCCGGCCGTGGCTGAGATCCAGGAACTCGAAGCGCAGGAGGAGGAGCTCGTTCTCGAGTCCTTCGACCACGACGACGCGTGGCGGCTGGGCTCGATCATCACCCGCATCGCGCAGGAGGCCGGGCACGGTGTCGGGATCGACATCCGCCGCCCGGGCCTGATCGTGTTCCGTTCCGCCACGCCGGGAATCACCGCCGACCAGGATGTCTGGATCGGCCGCAAGTCGGCCGTGGTGCTCCGCCTGGAGGCCAGCAGTGCCTTGGTGGACGCGCGGCTCGGCGAGGCGGGGGTCGACGCGGCGGCGATCGGCTGGCTGGGCCCCGAGTATGCCGTCACCGGAGGATCTTTCCCGATCCGGGTGCGGGGCGCCGGTGTGGTTGCGGCGGCGACCGCGTCGGGTCTGTCGTCGCAGGAAGACCACGACCTGATCGTGGCCGGGCTGCGGGAGTACCTGAAGGAAACCCGCTGAACCGGGAGCTGCGGCCGGGGCAGACCGCGCGGATCCGGGTCTGGGACCGCGCTTCCGGCCTGCTGAGAGAGGTTTTCGAGGCCACCGACCGCCTGTACGAGGCCCCGAACTGGACCCCGGACGGCCGGCTGCTGGTGAACGGTGACGGCAGGCTCTGGCTGCTGCCCGCCGACGGCACCGGGCGGCCCCAGGAGATCGAGACCCCCGGCCTGCCCGACGTCAACAACGACCACGTCCTGAGCCCCGACGGCGCAACGGTTTACGCCTCGTGCGACGACCGGCACATCTGGCGGGTGCCGGTCGCGGGTGGGGCGGCCGAGCGGGTCACGAAAGACGACGGTGGGATGCACTTCCTGCACGGGGTCAGCCCGGACGGCTCCCGCCTGGGTTACGTGCGCCTGGTTCCCGAGGGGGACAACTGGTGGGCCTCGGCCACGATCCACACCGTCGGCACCGACGGCGAGGACGACCGCGCGGTCACCACCCACCCGGGCCCGGCCGACGGGTGCGAGTGGACACCCGACGGCGAGTGGATCCTGTTCAACACCGAGCAGTTCACCCCGGGGCAGGCCCAGCTGGCCCGGATCCGGCCCGACGGGACGGGTCTCGAGCAGCTCACCTCCGACGAGCGGGTCAACTGGTTCCCGCACGTCGCGCCCACCGGTGACGTGGTGGCCTACCTCAGCTACCCACCCGGCACGACCGGTCACCCGGCCGACCTGCCGGTGGAACTGCGGCTGGTCGAGGTGGGGGCGTGGGGCCGGCCGGCCACGCTGGTGAAGCTGCACGGTGGCCAGGGCACGATCAACGTCCCCAGCTGGGCGCCCGACGGATCGGCGTTCGCGTTCGTGGAGTACCCGCTCGGCTCCTGAGCCGGGCGCGGTGACGTGGAGCGTCCCCGCCCGGGCAGGGTGTCACGACCGGGCACGGCGGGAGCCGGTCACGTTCCGGCTCCCGCGATGTCCGTCAGCCCAGTCCGGCGGCGACCACCCAGCTCACGTCGTCGGCCCAGAGGTTCGCAGCGTCGAACGTGTGCGTGCCGCCGTTGCTCGCGATATAGGCGTTGTAGTTGTAGTGCCGCAGGTCTCGCGTGCGGTAGTTGAACGACCGGAACGTGGTGCCCTGACCGTTCTTCCCGGTCTGCTGGCAGAACGTGGCGTCCTGGTTGAACAGGGCGTTGCCGGCGCCGGAGGCCAGCGTGACCTGGAAGTCGGAGTGCCGCAGGTAGCTTCCGGGGGTGTCCCTGGACTCGAACGACACGCACTCACCGGCAGCCAGGCCGTTGCGCACGGTGAACGTCGCCTGGGCCCGGGCCGCCGCCGAGCTCGCCGAGCTCACCTGGGCCAGCGACACGGTCGCACCGGAGTGCGAGACGTAGCGGTCGGTGGCCCCGGCCGTGGTCGCACGCAGTGAGACCGTCGATCCGACCGTGGGTTTGGTTCCACCGGTGATGGCGGTGGTCCGGTAGCCGGCGGCGGTGATGTTGGCCTGCACCGCGTTCTCGGTGGCGGCGGTGGGGTAGCCGGAGGTCATGACGCCCTCGTAGAAGGTGCCCTGGGCGCTGACGCTGTTGTCACCACCGATGCCGAGGATGATCGCGCCCTCCTTGTGCATGGGGTTGTAGCCGGACACCGTGGGCCGGGCGCCGTCGTAATACGTTGACAGCGCTCCGGACTGGGCGTTGCCGCCGCGGATCGCCCAGTGGTTCGCCTCGCCCTTCAGCACAGCTGTGGTGAAGCGGTGGGTGACGGTCGGGTCGGCCGCGTTGTTGCCGGTGGACTGTCCGCTGAACAGGCCGTTCTCGAGGTCGGCCATGATCCACGGGCCGCTGCCGGCGCCGGATCCCCAAGCGGTGCTGTTGCCGAAGTAGATGGCCTCCATGTGGCCGTTGCCGGTGTCGAGGCTGCTGGTCTCCGCGTTGCCGTAGTCGAAGCAGCAGCCGGCGTTGTAGTGCGTGCCGTCGATCACCGCGTACATGCCCTCGGGCTGGTCGCCGGTGGCGATGCCGTTGGTGCTGTTGTTGCGGTAACCCGTTCCGGGAGAGACGAACACGCCGTAGGCCCGGGACCCGCCGACGGTCACCGGCGCGGCGTCGGCCCCGGCCAGGTTGTCGTAGCCGTTGACGTCGGGGCCGCTGAAACCACCGGGAGGGGCCTGTGTGAGGTGGTTGCCGCGTCCGGACTGGTCGTAGATCTTCGTGATCAGGCAGGTGGTGCTTGCGCAGAAGGAGTCTTGCGCGGCGGCGTTGGCGACGCCCCCGGCGGCCAGCGGGCGGATGTCGGTGGTGGCTCCGTCGGAGGCCCGTTTCACCTGGTAGAGAGCGCTGTTGAAGGCGCCGTAGAGGGCCCGGGTGGTGCTGTGCGCGGCCACGCACGGGGTGCCGCCCGTGGTGTAGAGGTCGCACGGGCCGGTGGTGGCGGCGGCGGCCGTGCCGACGGTGCCCGGTTGGGTGAGGGCGGCGAGGGTGAGAGCGGCGAGGGTGAGGGCGGCCCGGAGCCAGGGGTGTGGTGAGCGCATGATCGGCATCCATTCCTGTGCGGCATTGCATCGGAATGACAGCAGTCACCGGCGTCGCCCGGCCGGGAGCGGCACCGGCCGCGGTCGTGTCAGGGGTCCGCGGCCGATCGATCGTAACGCTCACATTTCGGGCACGGCGGTCATGTCGGCGCAGATGGCGTCCAGCGGTCTCACGCCCTGTGGTGCGGCTTCATTCAGCGGGAGGACGTGGTGGCCGGCGTGGTGGTGAACGTTCACTTCCCCGGCGGCCGGGTGAGGCTCCCGCCCGGTTCTCAACCTCCGCCGCGGTGCTGCCGAGGAGACCCCGTGCCGATCAAGAGATGGTCAGGCACCGGCGGCGTGCGCCGGTGAGCGGGAGTGACCTGCCCGCCTCCCGGACCTGGGGCCCCGGTCGGCTCCGGGCGAGAGGCTCCTGGTCCGGTCAGCGGGGGCGACCGGTCTGGCAGTCGCTGGCCGTCCTGACCGTGCTGCCCCTGCTCGCCGCCACGGTGATGGGCGGCGTGCTCTTCGACGCCGCGGACCGGGCGGCCGACCGCGCGCTGCGCGCCCAGCGGCTGGTCTCGGCGGTGGAGCTGCTCGACGGGGCCCGGCGCGCGGTGGATGCCGAGGTGCTGCCCACGATGCTCATGCGCGTGGTGGAGGACGAGGACCTCGCCGTCGCGGCCGGTTTCAGCCCGGCCCGCGCCGGTGCGCTGCGCGCGACCCAGGCCGCGGTGGTGACCCAGGCCCGCGAGGCGACCGACCGGGCGATCGACGCGGCCCGGGCCGGGGCCACCGACCCGGACCTGAAGCAGGTCGTGACCCGTGCCCTCACGGCCGTCACGGCGGCCCGGGCGGCGGCCGACGGTACCGGTGAGCCACTCGTGGCGGTCGTCGGCGGCTTCGGGCGGGGCGCCTCCGGGCTGGCCGCCGGCCAGCGCTGGGCGGGCACGGAGGCGGTCTCGGCCGGGCTCGGCTCGCGCAGCGTGGCGTCGTTGCAGGACCTCACCCAGCTGCTGGCACTCAGCGAGGCGGCCAGCCGTCAGCTCGGTGAGCTGTTCGCCTCCCGTGTGCTGCCCGCGGCGGACCGGCTGCACGCGCAGAGCGGATGGATCGCGTCGTGGGGCACCTACACGAAACTGGCCGAGCAGGCCGACGACTTCGTCACCGAGCCGGTGCGCCAGGACTGGGCCGTCTACACCGACGACGCCGCCGTGGCCGCGTTCTCCGACCTGATGACCCGCCAGGCCCTGTCCCCGGGGACGGCGGTGCTGCCGACCGGTGCACTGCCCGCCCTCGGCGAGCGCAGCCGGGCCCGGGACGAGGCGCTGGCGGTGGTGCTGCAGGACGCGGTCGCGGAGGTGTCGGACGCTTCCGGTGACGATCACGCGGCGGCCGAGCGGCACCGCCGCACGACGCTCGCGATCTGCCTGGCCCTGATTCTCCTCTCGCTCGCGAACGCGGGCCTGATCGCCCGCTGGCTCACCGCGTCCATGCGTTCGCTGGCGGTCGGCGCCCGGCAGGTGAGCCTGGGCAACCTGGTCGACGTGGCGCCGCGCGGGCCGCGGGAGCTGCGCACGGCCGCGCACGCGCTGTCGGCGGCGGTGGCGGGGCTGCGGCGGGTGCAGGAGCAGGCCCGGGCGGTCGTGGACGGCAACGCCGAGGAGGCCCTGCGGCAGAAGCCGCTGCCGGGTCCGCTGGGGGACGTGGTGCACGCCTCGGTGGAGCAGATCGTGGAGAGTTTTCGTGCCCGGGAGGCGTTGCAGGACGAGCTCGCGCACCAGGCCACGCACGACGCGCTGACCGGTCTGGCGAACCGGGCGCAGATCCTGGCCACGTTGTCGCAGCTGCTGGCGGGTGAGCCTCCGGCGCGGACCGGGGTGCTGTTCATCGACCTGGACGGGTTCAAGCTGGTCAACGACACCCACGGGCACGCGGTCGGTGACCAGGTGCTGTGCGAGGTCGCGGCCCGGCTGACGGGGGCGTTGCGGCCGGCGGACGGGGTGGGCCGGTTCGGTGGGGACGAGTTCGTGGTCACGGTGGAGGGCGCCCACGACGCGGCGGCTCTGATGGAGCTGGGGCGGCGGCTGATCGGTGCGATCAGTTTCTCGGGGCCGCTGGACGTGGGCGGGACGACGGTGCGGCAGGTGCGGATCGGGGCCAGTGTCGGGGTGGCGGTGTCGTCACCGGGCAGTACCGCCGACAGTCTGCTGGCCGAGGCCGACATGGCTGCCTACCGGGCGAAACGGCTGGGGCGCGGGCGGGTCGAGATCTTCGACGACGACCTGCGGGCCGAGATCACGGAGCGGGCCGCGCTGGAGGTCGCGTTGCGGGCCGGGCTGGAGGCGGGGGAGCTGCACCTGCACTACCAGCCGGTGGTCGACCTGCGCACGGGGACGGTGACCGGTTACGAGGCCCTGGCCCGCTGGGACCGGCCGGGGGTGGGGCCGGTGCGCCCGGACGTGTTCATCGCGGCCGCCGAGGCCTCGAGCTTCGTGTGTGACCTGGGCCGGTGGGTGCTGCACGAGGCCACCGCGCAGGCCGCGGGCTGGCGGGGTGCCTCGATCGCGGTCAACGTGTCGGGCCGTCACCTCACCGATCACCGTGTGCTCGACGACGTGCGCGACGCCCTGAGCGCCAGTGGTCTCGCGCCGGCGCTGCTGGTCGTCGAGATCACCGAGACGGTGCTCACCGACGACCCCCGGGCCCGTGAGCACCTGCGGATCCTGCGGGCCGAGGGGGTGCGGGTGGCGATCGACGACTTCGGCACCGGGTTCACCTCGATCAGTGCGCTGGCCGACACCCCGGCCGACATCCTCAAGATCGACCGCAGTTTCATCGGCTCGGACGACCCGGGGCACCACCAGCTGGCGACGCTGATCGCCCGGGCCGCGCACACGTTCGACCTGCGGGTGGTCGCCGAGGGCATCGAGACCGGCGAGCAGCTGGCCCGGGTGCGCGCGGACGGCTGTGAGGAGGCGCAGGGGTACCTGTTCTCCCGCCCGCTGGCGCCGGAGGCCGTGGAACGCCTTCCGGCGCAGCTCATCTCACCCGATGTGCACGTCCCCGTCCCCCGAGCCCCCGAGGGAGCCCGCCGTGAGTCTCACGCGTAGAGCGTTCGTGACCGGAGGGTCGGCCGCCCTGCTGGCAGGGTGTGCGGCCGGGAGCCGTTCGGCCGGGCGTGGCTCCGGCGACCGGCTGGCGTTCTGGTACTGGGACGGCGCGCTGTCGGAGCCGGTGGTCGGCAGTGTGCTGGCGGGGCTGCGGCCGAGGGCGCTGATCACGGCCACGGTGGTGCCCGGTGACTTCGGCCAGCGCCTGACCACGACGCTGTCGTCGGGCCACGGGGTGCCCGACATCACCGGGGTCAAGGGGGAGGACATGCCCACGTTCCTGACCCTGGCCAAGTACTTCCTCGACCTGAACGAGCTGGGGGCGCGGGACGTCGCGGGCTCGTTCGTGGCGGCCAAGTACGCCCAGGCGACCACGCCCGGGGGCAAGCAGGTCGGGCTGCCCATCGACCTCGGCCCGACCGCGCTGTTCCTGCGCTCGGACCTGTGGGGGCAGGCCGGGCTGCCGACGTCGGTGGCGTCGCTCGCCCGTGAGATGTCCACCTGGGAGGGCTGGTTCGAGGCCGCGCGCCGGCTGAAGAACCGGCTGCCGGGCACGTTCGCGGTGCGGAACTCGCACGACGTGTTCGGGGTCGCGCTGTCGCAGGAGCCGGAGACGTTCCTGGCCCGCTCGGGTGAGTTCACCGGTGACGGCGGCGGGGTGCGCCGGGCCTGGCACCTGGCCGTGCGGGCGATCGCCGAGGGGCTGCAGGCGGGCATCTACGCGGACGCGGCGTTCGGCGCGGCGCTGAGCGACGGGGTGCTCACCGGTCATCTGGGGCCGGCCTGGAACGGCCTGGACATCGCCGGCGCGGCCCCCGGGACGTCCGGGACGTGGCGTGTGGCAGCGTGTCCCGGCGGGCCGGGCAACATCGGCGGCTCGTACCTGACGCTGCCCGCGACGTGCCGCAACCCGGACGTGGCGTTCGCGTGCATCACGGCGATCCTGTCGCCGGAGAACGAGAGCCGGGCCTTCACCGACGCCGCGGTCTTCCCGGCCGTGACCCAGGCCTACTCGCTGCCCGGGCTGACGTCGGGGCAGGGCTTCTACGGCGGGCAGTCGACGATCGAGGTCTTCGGGCCCGCCGCCGAGAACCTGCCCGACGTGTACGACGCGCCCGGCAACTCCGACATCGCCTCCTCGTACTACACCGAGCTGTCGAACGTCGAGGGCGGCAAGAACCCGGAATCGGCCTGGGCGGACGCGGTCTCGGCCGGTCGGCGGACCGCGAAGGCGCTCGCGGGGTAGGGCCGGGTCCCGGGCGCGGGAAGGCTCAGCGCGGCAGGGCTTTCGCCGTCACCGCGTCGCACATCTGCTCGGCCGCCGTGATCGTCTCCTCCCACTGCGCGGGCAGCGCCCCGGTGGGTTCGCGGCGGGCCTGGGCGGTGGCCCGGCGGGCCTCGCCGAGCTGCTGGTAGGCCGCCCTCCGCAGCGCGTGCCGCTGGGCCGGCGGGGCTTCGGGCGCCAGGGCCCGGTAGCGCTCGGCGGCGGCGAGCGCGGCCCCGGTCTGGGCCTGTGCCCGGTCGGAGGCCGAGCGGGGCCAGAACACGAAGTGCACGGCCAGCACCACCACGGCCGCGATCGCGGTGTCGAGGATGCGTGGCAGGTACAGGGCTCGGTGGTCGCCGAGCAGGTCCAGCAGCACGAAGACCACGCCGGTCAGCCCGGTCGTGGCGACGGCGTAGTGGTGGCGCACGCCGACGGCCATCAGGGCGCCGAAGACCGCGACCGCGGCGATCAGGGCCCATCGTGCGTCGGTCACCAGCACCACGGCGCCGATGGCGGCCACGCCCGCCACGGTGCCCAGGCAGCGGTGCAGGCTGCGGCTGAACACCGGCCCGAAGTCCGGTTTGTAGACGAAGGCGACGGTCATCGGCAGCCAGTAGCCGCGGGGTGCGTCGGTGGCGGTCGCGATCAGCTGGGTGATCAGGACGCAGAGCGCGAGCAGGGACGCGTAGCGCAGGTGGGCGGCGCGGGTCGCCCACGGGCGGGCGGGGGTCTGCAGGGGGACGTCGGCCACCGGTCCGGTGCCGCTGGCCACGCAGACGGTGGCCAGGGCGCGTTCGCCCGGGGTGCCGGGGGCGAAGTGCGGGGTGGCGGGCAGGGCCTCGGTCCCGGAGAAGAGGCGCTGCTCCATGCGCCGGGGCGCGCCGGTGACCTCGGGGGTGAGCGGATGGCCTTCCCACAGCAGGGTCGTCACCGCCTCGCCCAGCGGCACGGCCAGGTGGAAAGCCCGCACCAGTCGCCCGGTCCCGGAGTCCGGCCCGGAGCGGCTGCCGTGGGCCAGGTGGGGTGCCATCACTTCGTGGGCGTGGTCGAGGGCCTCGCTCAGGTGGCGGCGGGCGTCCTCGGCGCCGGGGGTGCCCGCGCTCTGCAGGGCCCGTGCGGCGCTGCGGTACACGGCGCGCACCGCGGCCTTCTCGATCTCGTGGCGGGCCCACAGCCACGGGGTCACGGACATGGCCAGCACCAGCAGGGTCCCGGCGGACAGGGCCAGCGGGGCCTGCCAGAACGGGCCGGGGACCGGGATGCCGCTGCCGATGACCGCCCCGAGAAGGAAGTGCATCCCGCCCACGGAGGCCACGCGTCCGTAGGGGCTGACCAGACCCGAGACGAAACCGGCGGCCACCAGGCAGACCGCGACCACGGCCCCGTGCCCGGTGCGCAGCGCCAGTTCGCCGGCGAGCAGGCCGGCCGCGGCGGCCGCGGCCAGTGCGAGCAGGCGGTGCGAGCGGGCTCGGTAGGGGTCGGCGCCGTCCTGGCCGACGCCCCACAGCGCGCCGACGGCGGCGATCACGGCCAGGGTGGTCGAGCCGGTCCAGACGCCCAGCAGCAGGGGCAGGGTGAGCGCGGCGGCTCCCCGGGCGGCGGCTCCGACGGGCATGAGGGCGTCCCCTTTCGCGGTTCGGGCCTCCGCGATGAGGGACGGGTGGTGTCACCGGAACGGTAACCGACGTGGCCGACCGTCGTGGACGTCCGGAGCGGGAGGCGCTCAGGGTGATCGGCGGAGGTGATCTGCGCCACCGCCCGGTCACGGAGGGTCGGCTCCCAACGGGTGAAACTCACGGCGCGTACCTGCGTCTTCGTCCCGAACGGCGGCATGGTTGCCTGGTGTGACCGGGCGGGCGGCCGAAGGAATACTCGGTCCGTGCCGGCCAGTTGTTGCCAGCACCCGAAGGAAATGAGGTACCACCTGTGACCGCCATCGCTCCCGAGATGCAGGCCCGCACCGCTTCGTCTGCCTTCGACGAGATCCCGGCCCTGACGGCGGCCGACCGCTGCGACGCGACCACGACCACGATCCGTGACGGGTCGGGCAGTGCCAACCCGCGGGTGGCCTGCGGCGCCCAGGCGTACGTGACCGCGCTCTTCCCCAGCGGCAACTCGCTGCTGTTCTGCGCGCACCACGGTCACGCCTTCGAAGCCAGCCTGGTCGAGCGCGGCGCCGTGATCCGCGACGACTCGCAGGTGCTGCAGCAGAACACCAAGCCGGGCGCCTCCGCCTGATCCTGCCGGTCGTGCGGGCGCTCCCGGGGAGGGCCCGCACGACCCGGTTCCACCGTCTAGGCCTCGGGGATCACCCGGTCGAACATCTCCGCCCGCGGCACGTCCGGGTCGGGCCCGTTGCGCTTGTCGCGGTCGAGGGCGTCGATCGCTTCCAGTTCCGCGTCCGTCAGCTCGAAGTCGAAGACCGCGAAGTTCTCGGCGATCCGGCCCGGGTTGACCGACTTCGGGATCGCCGAGCGGCCCTGCTGCAGGTGCCAGCGCAGCATGACCTGCGCCACCGACTTGCCGTGGCGCCCGGCGATCGTGGTCAGCGCCGGGTCTTCCATGACGTTGACCCGGTCTGGCGCCCAGCCCGGGTAGAACGTGATCCCGCCGATCGGTGACCAGGCCTGCGTCACGATCCCCAGCGACGCGTGCATCTTCTGCAGCGCGGGCTGCACGAAGTACGGGTGCAGCTCGACCTGGTTCACGGCCGGCACGATCTCGGTGCGGGCCATCAGGTCCTCCAGGTGCGGGGGCCGGAAGTTGCTGACGCCGATCGCGCGCACCTTCCCCTCGGCGAGCAGGCGCTCCAGGGCCCGGTAGGCGTCCACCGTCGCCTCGAACCGGTCGGTGGCGGGCTGGTGCAGGATCAGCAGGTCGAGCTGCTCGATCCCGAGCTTGCCCACGGCCTTGTCGAAGCCGTGCAGCGTGGCGTCGAATCCGTAGTCGCTGACCCAGATCTTGGTCTCGACGAAGATCTCCGACCGGTCGACCCCGGAGGCGCGGATGCCCTCGCCGACCTGCCGCTCGTTGCCGTAGGCGGCGGCCGTGTCGATGTGCCGGTAGCCGGTCTGCAGGGCGGTGCGCACCGCGTCGGCGGTCTCGGCCGGGGCGCTCTGGTACACGCCCAGGCCGAGGGCCGGCATCGTCACACCGTTGTTCAGAGTGAGCTTCATGCTCGTCACGCTAGCCCTGGTCACAGCCGCGCAGGAGGGAAGAGCATTACCCCCCCGGGCCCGGAATACCAGCCCCGGCGGACCGGCGGTCCATCCGGCCGCCGCGGCGCGATCCCCGCACCGGCCGAGCCGATTCCGGCGCCGATGCTGACAATTCGCCTTTGGGTGGTTGTCGCACCGGCCGTTCGGCTCAATCCGGGCCTCAGGTCCCGACCGGTGAAGCCGGATCGGAATCGGTTGGCACCACGGTTTTTACAGACCTGAAACATCGCCGTGTCGTGCTCGGAGGAGGTTGAATACCGGGACCATTGGCCTTACGGTGACCGCCATGGATCTCCGCTCCCACTCCCACAGCACCGCCTGGGTGCGGGGGCGTATCGCGCACGGGCACCTCCTCGAGCAGGTCGTCAGCCCGCCGCCGCTACGCCAGAAAGCCGGAGCATGCACACCACCCGAAATGTCACCGTCAACGGCGGCCCCGTCCCGCTGACCGGGGTCGCCCCGCACACCTCCGCCCTTGATCTTCTGCGCTCGCAGGGGCTTCTCGGCGCCAAGGAGGGCTGTGCCGAGGGCGAGTGCGGTGCCTGCGCCGTCCTGGTGGCCCGTCCGGGCGTGGCCGCGGAGACCGAGTGGACCGCGATCAACGCCTGCCTGGTGCCGGCCGCGGATCTGGCCGACCAGGAGGTCCGCACGGTCGAGGGCCTCGGCACACCCGGCGACCTGCATCCGGTGCAGGCCGAGCTGGCCGGGCGCGGCGGTTCGCAGTGCGGTTACTGCACGCCCGGCTTCGTGTGCAGCATGGCCGCCGAGTACTACCGTCCCGATCGCGGCGAGCACTTCGACCTGCACGCGCTGAGCGGAAATCTGTGCCGCTGCACGGGCTATCGCCCGATTCGTGACGCGGCTCAGGCGCTCGGGCAACCACCGGCGGCGGACGCGCTGGTCGCCCGGTGCGCGCAGGCGCCCCCCACGCTCTCCTCGCTCGAGCAGGGAGCGTTCCTGCGTCCGGTCACGCTCGAGGCGGCCCTGCGCCTGCTCGCCGAGCGCGACGACCTGACCGTGGTCGCCGGGTCCACCGACCTCGGGGTGGACGTCAACCTCAAGGGTTTCCGGCCCGCGGCCCTGCTCTCGATCGCTCACCTCGACGAGCTGCGCACCTTCTCGGTGTCCGGCGAGGCGGTCGAGATCGGCGCCGCCCTCACCCTGAGCGAGGCCGAACGGCGGCTCGGTGACACGGTTCCGCTGCTGTCGCGGCTCATTCCGCAGTTCGCCTCCCGGCTCATCCGCAACTCGGCGACGTTCGGCGGGAGCCTGGGCACCGCGTCCCCCATCGGTGACCTGGCCCCGGTGCTGCTCGCCCTGGACGCCACCCTCGTGCTGGCCTCGGCGCGGGGCACCCGCGAGGTGCCCGTGCGCGACTACTTCACCGGCTACCGCACCAGCGTGCGATCCCGCGACGAGATCATCGCCGCCCTGCGGATCCCGCTGCCCGCCCCGGCCCACGTGGCCTTCCAGAAGATCGCCAAACGCAAGTTCGACGACATCTCCAGCGTCGCGGTGGCCATCGCGATCGACGTCGAGGGCGGGGTGGTCTCCCGGGCGCGCATCGGTCTCGGCGGGATCGCCGCCACCCCGATCCGGGCGCTGGCCACCGAGGCCACGCTGATCGACCGGCCCTGGAACCGCGAGACCATCGAGGCCGCCGCCCCGGTGCTGGCCGGCGAGGGCACCCCGATGAGTGACCACCGGGCCAGCTCCGCCTACCGCTCGGCCATGCTCGGCGAGGCCCTGCGCCGGTTCGGCGCCGAAGAGATGCTGGAGGTGTCATGACCGTCGGACGGTCCGTCGCCCACGAGAGCGCCGCACTGCACGTCACCGGAACGGCCCTCTACACCGACGATCTCGTGCACCGCACCGCCCACGTGCTGCACGCCTACCCGGTGTCCGCGCCGCACGCGCACGCCCTGGTCACCCGGCTCGACGTCACCCCGGCCCACCGGATCGACGGCGTGGTGCGGGTTCTGACGGCCGCCGACGTGCCCGGCGTGAACGACGCCGGGGTCAAGCACGACGAGCCGCTGTTCCCGACCGAGATCATGTTCCGCGGCCACGCGGTGTGCTGGGTGCTGGGCGAGACGCTCGAGGCGGCCCGGCTGGGCGCGGCCGCGGTCGTCGTGGACTACCAGGAACTCCCGGCCGTCATCACCGTGCCCGACGCCATCGCGGCCGGCAGCTACCAGGGCAACACGCTGCTGCTCGAACGGGGCGCCCCGGACTTCGAGCGCTGCGACCGGGTTTTCGAGGGTGAGTTCGAGTTCGCCGGGCAGGAGCACTTCTACCTCGAGACGCACTGCTCGCTGGCCCTGGTGGACGAGGCCGGGCAGGTCTTCGTGCAGGCCAGCACCCAGCACCCGAGCGAGACCCAGGAGATCGTCGCGCACGTGCTCGGCCTGAGCAGTCACGAGGTCACCGTGCAGTGCCTGCGCATGGGCGGTGGTTTCGGCGGCAAGGAGATGCAGCCGCACGGCCTGGCCGCGATCGCCGCGCTCGGCGCCACCCTCACGGGGCGCCCGGTGCGGTTGCGGCTGAACCGGGCGCAGGACATGGCGATGACCGGCAAACGCCACGGCTTCCACGCGTCCTGGCGGGTCGGTTTCTCCGGCGACGGCGACCTGCTGGCGCTGGAGGCGACACTGACCTCCGACGGCGGGTGGAGCCTCGACCTGTCCGAACCCGTTCTGTCCCGGGCACTGTGCCACATCGACAACGCCTACTGGATTCCCGACATCCGGGTCACCGGCCGGGTCGCGCGCACCCACAAGACCTCGCAGACGGCCTTCCGCGGATTCGGCGGACCGCAGGGCATGCTGGTGATCGAGGACATCCTCGGCCGGTGCGCACCCCGGCTCGGCATCGCCCCGGAAGACCTGCGGCGCCGCAACTTCTACCGCGAGGGCCAGGACACCCCCTACGGGCAGCCGGTGCGGCACGCCGAGCGGCTGGGGCGCACCTGGCAGCAGGCGCTCGCGACCAGTCGATGGCACGAACGGCAGCGGGACGTCGCGGTTTTCAACGCCACCCACGAACACCGCAAGCGCGCGCTGGCGATCACCCCGGTCAAGTTCGGCATCTCGTTCAACTTCACCGCCTTCAACCAGGCCGGCGCCCTCGTGCACGTCTACAAGGACGGATCGGTGCTGATCAATCACGGCGGCACCGAGATGGGCCAGGGCCTGCACACCAAGATGCTGCAGATCGCGGCGACCGCGCTCGGCCTCCCGCTGTCCCGGGTCCGGCTGGCCCCCACCCGCACCGACAAGGTGCCCAACACGTCCGCCACCGCCGCGTCCTCCGGCACCGACCTCAACGGCGGCGCCGTGAAGAACGCGTGCGAGCAGATCCTCGCCCGGATGGAGGGCGTGCCCGGCGACACCTGGGAACAGCGGGTCTCGAACGCCTACTTCGGGCGTGTCCAGCTCTCGGCCGCCGGTTACTACCGCACCGAGGGCATCCACTGGGACGCGATGGCCATGCGCGGAAACCCGTTCAAGTACTTCGTCTACGGCGTGGCGGTGGCCGAGGCCGAGGTCGACGCGTTCAGCGGCGCCTACGAGATCCGCCGCGTCGACATCGTGCACGACGTCGGCGACAGCATCTCGCCGCTCATCGACATCGGCCAGGTCGAGGGCGGGTTCCTGCAGGGGCTGGGCTGGCTCACCCTCGAGGACCTGCGCTGGCACGAAGAAGACGGGCGTCTGCTCACCGGCGGCGCGAGCACCTACAAGATCCCGAGCTTCTCCGAGATGCCCGCCGAGTTCAACGTCGGGTTCCTGCAGCAGGCCACCGAAGACGGCGTGGTGCACGGCTCCAAGGCGGTGGGCGAACCGCCGTTCATGCTCGCGTTCTCGGTCCGGGAGGCGCTGCGGCAGGCGGTCTCGGCGTTCGGGCCCGGTGACGCGCCCGTCGACCTGCCCTCCCCGGCCACCCCCGAACAGGTGTACTGGGCGATCCGGGCCACGGCGGCCCGCACCGCCGACGTGCGCCTGACCACCATGTCCTGATGTGAGAGCAGGAGGTGCCCGATGGACTGGCTCCAGGGCGTTCAGCACCTGCGGGAGCACCACCAGCCCGGCGTGCTCGTCACGGTCGCGGCCGTGCGCGGGCACGCACCCCGGGAGGCCGGGGCCAAGATGGTCGTCGGCCCGCGCCGCACCTGGGGCACCGTCGGCGGCGGCAACCTCGAGGCGGTCGCGATCGAGCGGTCACGAGAGCCCCTGCCCGGCCCGGAGATGCTCACGATGAGACTGTCCGACAAGGCCCCGCACGAGCACGGCGTGCAGTGCTGCGGGGGAGAGGTCACGCTGCTGCTCGAGCCGCTGCCGGTGCCCCCGTCCGTCGCGATCTTCGGCGCCGGGCACGTCGGCCTCGAACTGGCCCGCATCCTGGCCCGGCACGACCTCGAGCTGCACCTGATCGACACCCGCCCCGGGCAGCTGCACCCCGAAAGACTCTCCGCCCTCGAGGACTCCGAGGCGCGTGTGGTGGTGCACGAGGTGGCCCTGGCCCCCGAGCACGTGCTCAAGGTCCTCCCGGCGGGCACCCACGTGCTGATCATGACCCACGACCACGCCGAAGACCTGGCCATCTGCGACCAGGCGCTGCGCACGCCCGGCCTCGGCCCCGTCGGCCTGATCGGCAGCCGGGCCAAGGCCGTCACCTTCACCGCGAAACTGAAGGACGCGGGCCACGCGTCGGGACTGTCGGGCATCCGCTGCCCGGTGGGGGTCGCGGGGATCGCCGGCAAACACCCGGCGACCGTCGCCCTGAGCATCGCGGCCGAGCTGCTGCCCCTGCTGCTGTCGCCCCGGTAGAACGCAGTCACACCCCGGCGGCCCGCACCGCCGCGTGGAACGTCGCCGCGTTCTCCAGAAGTTCCTGCACCGACCGCGACGATCCGGCCGCGGTCAGGAACACGTGATCCACCCCGACCTCGGCCAGCGCCGCCACGTCCTCGGCGAGCTGGTCGAAATCACCGGTGTAGGGCCGGCGCCCGGCCGACGTCACCCGCTCGAACCCGGCCACGGTCAGCTGGGCGATGATGCCGACGTCCAGCGGGTCCCGCCCGTACGAGGCCGCCTTCTCACGCAGCGCCGTGAGCGAGGCGCCCATCTGCGCCGCGGGGGTGGCCACGGGCACCCAGCCGTCGGCGCGGCGGGCGATGCGCTCGAGCACCCGGGGCCCGGCCCCGCCCAGGTACACCGGGATGCGCCCGGCCGGCTTGGGGCCGAACTCGGACGGGGCCAGGTCCCAGCGCTCGTTGCGGAACCGTGCCGGGTCCGGGCCCCAGGCGGCCGCCGCGATGTCGAGGAACTCGTCGAGCGCCGCACCCCGCTCGGCGATCGGACGCGGCGCGGCCGCGGCGAACTCGTCGGGCGACCAGCCCGTGCCCAGCCCCGCGATCAGCCGGCCGCCGCTGACCGCGTCGAGCGAGGCGAGGGTCTTGGCCAGCTGGACCGGCAGGTGCAGCGGGGCGATCAGCACGTTGGTGCCCAGCCGCACGCGGCTGGTCACGGCCGCCGCGGTGGCCAGCGCGGTCAGGGGCTCGGTGGTGTGACGGTAGCGGTCGGGCCAGGGCACGTCCGGCGCGCCGAACAGCCCGTGCGCCCCGCTCTGGTCGAGCGGGCGCAGCAGCCGCTCGAACGCCCAGACGCTGTCGAACCCGATCTCCTCGAAACCCGCCGCGGCGGTGGCGATGTCGGTGCCCGCCGCGTACCACTCGAACTGCGGGAGATTCACACCCAGCTTGATCACGTCCGACGACCCCCTGCGCGATGATGGTCCTGGTCGCCGTAGCCTAACCGGGCAAAAGGGGCAGGTGTGTGCCCGCGTCCCCCGCCTACTTCCTGACCGTCGCCCGGATCCACGTCAGCTGCGGCAGCACCACGCCGGCGCCGACCATGCTGTCGCGGTCGGAGCCGAAGAAGACCCCCGCCAGGCGCTCCTGGCCCTTCGGGGCGATCGTCATGACCGGGCCGCCGGAGTCCCCGCCGGCCGGCTCGCCCGAGACCCTGGTGCCGCAGATGTTGATGCCGTCGGTGCCGGCGAAACCGATGCAGCGCTCCCGGTTCCTGCGCACGTCGAGCACCTTCGCGGTGGCCTGCCTGAGCACCTTCGACTGGCAGTCCAGCTCCTCGCGGTCGGTGCAGGTGGCACCCCAGCCGAGGATGCGCAGCGTCTGCCCGGTCCTCACCTTCTTGACCGAGAGCTTGGCCGGCGTCACGTGCTTCATCACCGGCACCTTGATCATCATCATGTCGGCCCCGCCCGGGTTGGCCACCCGGCTGCCCGCGATCGGCCGCAACCTCGTCGCCCGGCGCACGTCCTTGCTGCCGACCAGGAACGTGATCCGCCGGTCGGCCACCGGCTGGTCGGGCAGGTCGAAGAAGCAGTGCGACGCGCTGAGGATCCACCGGTCGCTCACCGCCGTTCCGGTGCAGTGCGGCTGACCGTCGACCAGCATCCGCACCGCCCACGGGCCGTAGGTGCTGCGCTCGCCGCCGATCACGGCGCTCGCGGACGAGGGCATCGCGAGCAGCCCGGCCAGCGCCAGCGCCAGGGTCAGCACCGCGGCCCGTCCCCGGCGGATCCGCCGCTGCCACACCGTGTTCCCGGATGTCATCGCTCTGCTCTCCCGTCGTGCCGGCGCACACCGTGTGCGCCGACTGCAAGAGGGTTGATGAGCCCGCACCCGTTTCAGTTCGCGACTGTGAGGCACCTCACGTCAGGGGCGGCGGGCCGGGGAGAGCCGGCCACCTCGGTCGCCAGGTACTCGGCCCAGGCCCGGGCGTGGTCGAGTTCACGACCCGCGAGCGGGCCGAGAGTGTCCTGCGTCCAGAAGATCTCGTGCCGCATCAGGCGCATGCCCAGATGGTGCAGACGGAAACCGAGCGGGTTCGTGGGAGCCGCCGGGAACGGCGAGTGGACGGACGTGCCGAACGAGGCGGCCGGGATCGTCGCGGGCCGCAGCTTCCGCAGCCAGTCGTCCATGTGGACGTCGCCGGAGCGCGCCGGGAGACCGGCCCGGTGGGCGAGGTCCCGGCCGTGAGAAGTCACGAGCCCGACGGGGGCACCGACGACGAGCAGGCCGACGTCGTCCGGCAGGGCCGCCGGGGCGCTCGCCACGGTGTGGATGTCGGTGTGCATGACGGTGCCCAGCCCGGCCGCGACCGCCCGGGCCACGGACTCGGTGTTGCCGAACACGGACTCGTAGACCAGCAGTGCCCTCATGACAGTCCCACCTCGATCGAGCTTTTCGGACGGCCCCAGCCTCCCGCCCGGTGCCCTCCGGCGGCGAGGGGCGCAAGTCCCCGTCCGGGCGGCGACCCGGCCCCCTTCTTTTCTACAGGCGAGGTAGTCATAATGCTGGCCTCGTCATCTGTGTGAAGTGGGTCAGCGATGTCAGGTCAGATCACCCCGGTCCCGGTGGTTCAGGTGCGCCGGGGCGTGTTCTCGTTCCCCCACCCGGTCAACGAGCTGGCGGCCCGCACGGTCGCGGCCGGGGTCGTCGCGCTCAGCGCCCTGACGCTCCTGCTCAGCCTCACGGCGGGCGAGGGCTGGCTGTGGCTGAGTGTGCCCCTGGCCTACGGTTTCGTCGCGCGGGTCGCGGCCGGCCCGACCTTCAGCCCGCTCGGCCGCCTCGCCAGTGACCACATCGCGCCGCGCCTGGGGCCGGCCCGCCCGACGGCCGGGCCGCCCAAGCGTTTCGCCCAGGCCATCGGTGCGACCGTCACCACCGCGGTCGTGGTGCTGACGGCCTTCGGCGTGACCGGCGTGGCGCAGGGCCTGCTCGGGATGATGATCGTGTTCGCGACCCTGGAGTCCGCGCTCGGGTTCTGTGTCGGCTGCCGGATCTTCGCCGTGCTCATGCGCCTGGGGGTGATCCCCGACGACGTGTGCGAGGCCTGCGCCGGTCTCCGGCCGGGGGCGTAGACGCCCAGGTCAAAAATGGGTTCCGCCGAGCCGTGCGGACGCGTCATGATCCTCCGCAATGACACACACCACCAGGCGCCGGACGCCACAGGAGAAGAAGACGCTGAGTCTCACCCGGGACCGGCGTAACGCCTACGGAGAGAACGACAAAGCCTCACGCCGGTGCATCCCCGCGAACAAGCGGCGGGTGAACCGGGTCAACCGGCGCGTCGAGCGGCACCACCTGAGCGTGGCGCTGCACGGCGACGAGGAGATCCGCGACCGCGCGGAGCAGCGGCTGCTCGCCCACACCCGTGAGACCTGGCGCAAGGCAGCGGATCTCCCGCTGGGTGAGTACCAGGCCCGGCAGCGGAACCGCCGTGTGCAGCGGCACGAGTGGCACCTGTTCGAGCAGTACGTGCACGGTCAGCGGGCGGTGCCCGACGATCTCGACGCGCAGACCGCCCATGCGGTCGGGCTGTTCCAGAACCTCTGGGCGCTGCATTCCCAGGCTCAGGTCTAGCTCACCGCAACAGTTTTCGCACCAGTTCGTCGCGTAGCGCGGACGGGCAGTCACTGACCTGCCCGTCCCCCAGCTCCACCACCCGCCACACGCCGTCGGCGCGCAGGGCGAAGTCCACGGTCACGAACGGCAGCCCCAGACCCCCGATGAGGGACGCGTAGGGCGCAGGATCGAACGGGACCTCCGGTAACGCCTCGGGGGAGTCCGGATGCGGTCCGGCCACGGCGCACGCGCCGTCGATCCACCAGGTGCGCACCTCGGCCGGCCCGAACTCCTCGAACCGCCGCAGCACGAACCCGCCGGCGAAACTGTCGTCGCGCAGTTCCCGGAACCGCGCCGCCACCGCCCAGGCCGCCCCGGCGTCCTCCAGCGAGGGGATGAACGCGGCCTCGTGCCAGTAGTGCTTCATCGACTTGGTCCAGTCCCTCAGCACCGCCGGCCCCGCACCCAGGGCGAGACGAGCGCGATCGAAACCGGCACGTCCGTCGTCGGACGACCAGAAGGTGGCCGGCGTGATCGACTCGAGCGCCGCATACCACCCGGGCAGCTCGTGCGCCTGCCGGTACTGCGCGGCCGACGTCACCAGCGCGACGCCCCGGCCCGCCAGGTCCTCGGCGAACCGCGCGTACCCGGGCGCGGTGAGCATCCAGCCGCGATACACGGCGAGCCCGGCCGGAACCCGCCCCACCACGGCCCCGTCGCCCGTGTGCTCCACGAGCGCCACCTCGAACCCGGCCTGGCGCGCCGCGGCCGCCTCGGGCGCGAAGTGCTCGTCGGGCCGCCGGGGCCGCAGCGGGTCGGAGGGCAGCAGAAGAATCACGAGAGGCAGTATCTTCCGGCGGCGCGGTCACCCGGATACCGCCCCGTTCTCGCACCCGTTTTCACACCCGTTGAGGACGACTTGGGCGACCTTGGGTGCGGCGCGCATCCCCGACCGCGTAACCTACGTTTCCGTAGGTTCATGATGTCGCGAAGAGGAGTCCGCTGTGCCCGACGAATCGATCTGGGCGGGATCATATGGCCCGGGCGTTCGGCTCCATCTCGAGTACGGCGACGAGACGCTGGTCGACCAGTTCGAGGCCACCGCCGCGAGGTTCGGTGACCGGCCCGCGCTGGAGTTCCTGGGCCGCCGCACCTCCTACGCGCAGTTCGGGGAGCAGGTCGCCCGGGTCGCCGAGGGCCTGCGCCGGCTCGGCGTGAAGGCGGGCGACCACGTGGCGCTGCTGCTGCCGACCTGCCCCCAGCACATCGTCGCGTTCCACGCCCTGCTGCGCCTGGGCGTCACCGTGGTCGAGCACAACCCGCTCTACACCACCGGCGAGCTGCGGGCCCCGTTCGCCGACCACGGCGCCGAGGTGGCCATCGTCTGGGACAAGGCCGTCGGCACCGTCGAGCCGCTGCGCGCCGACCCGGCGATCGCGCTGCGCACGGTCATCGCCGTCGACATGACCCGCGACCTGCCCCTGGGCAAGCGCCTGGCGCTGCGGCTGCCGATCGCGAAGGCCCGCACGACGCGCGCCGAGATGACCGCGTCCGTCGACGCCGGCGTCCCCCGGTTCGCCGACCTCACCTCCGCGCCGAGGCTCGACCCGGACCACCCGCGTCCCTCGGCCGACGAGGTCGCCCTGCTGCTCTACACCTCGGGCACCAGCGGCACCCCGAAGGGCGTGCCGCTGACCCACCGCAACGTGGTCGCGAACTGCATGATGGGCGTGGACTGGGTGCCGGGCGTCAAGCTCGGCCAGGAGGTCTGGCTGTCGTCGCTGCCGCTGTTCCACGCCTACGGCCTGACCGTCGGCATCCTGTGCGGCATCCGGGTGGGAGCCCTGCTGGTGCTGCTGCCCAAGCCCGACACCACGCTGCTGGTCGACGCGGTGGAGCGCTGCGGGCCGACGTTCGTGCCGGGGGTACCGCCGATCTACAAGCGCATCCTCGACGAGGCCGAGCGCCGCAACGTGTCGGTCCAGGGCATGAAGTACTCGCTGTCCGGGGCGATGGCCCTGTCCGGCGCCCTGATCGAGCGCTGGGAGAAGGCCACCGGCGGTCACCTGGTCGAGGGGTACGGGCTGACCGAGACCTCGCCGATCGTCGTGGGCAACCCGATGAGCGAGGCCCGGCGCCCGGGCTCGATCGGCGTGCCGTTCCCCGACACCCAGGTGCGCGTCGTCGACCCCGAGAAGCCGTCGCAGGAGGTCCCGCTCGGCGAGCGCGGTGAGCTCGTGGTCAGGGGCCCGCAGGTGTTCGGCGGGTACCGCGACCGGCCCGAGGAGACCGCCGAGGTGCTCGACGCCGAGGGCTGGTTCCGCACCGGCGACATCGTGACGATGGCGCCCGACGGTTTCATCACGGTGGTCGACCGGATCAAGGAGGTCGTCATCGTCGGCGGCTTCAACGTGTACCCCTCCGAGGTGGAGGAGGTGCTGCGCCGCCACCCGAGCGTGAAGGACGCTGCGGTGGTGGGACTTCCGAGCGACGACGGTGACGAGGTGGTGGCCGCGGTGGTCCCCGCCGACGGTCAGCGGGTCGACCACGAGAAGCTGTCCACGTTCCTGCGCGAGCAGCTCACGCGGTACAAGGTGCCGCGCCGGTTCGTGCCGGTCGAGGAACTGCCGGTGAACCAGATGGGCAAGGTGCTGCGCCGCGAGGTGCAGGCGCTGGTCGCGAAGATCGAGAACGTCGAGAACAAGGGCTGAGACGGTGGACGCCGTCCCGCCCGCCGGGACGGCGTCCCCTCCCGCGGTGGTCACCACCGCTCCGGTGCCTGGCATGCTGGTGCGATGACGTCGCCGTCGGCCCGGTGGGAGGCCCTCGTCCCGGCCGCCGCGCTGCGCGCCGACGACTCCTGGTGGCCCAGGCCCGCGCCGCGCCCGTTCCGGCACGTGGTCGGTGCGCGCACGCTGGCGCCGGGGGAGTGGCTGAGGCCGCGTCCGCACGACGGGCCGCTGATCGCCTGGCGCCGGGCGCTGCTCGACGAGCAGGGCGCGGCGGCGTTCGACGCGCTGCCCGGAACCGAGACGGCCGGGCAGGTGGTGCTCGACCTGCTGCGGGCGGAGCACGGCCTGGAGGCGGCGCCGGGTGGGCATCCGCTGGGCCATCCGCTGGACCGGGCCGGGCGAACGGTCGCGGAAGACCTCTGCCTGGTGGACATCTCGCCCGCGAGTGGTCCGCACCTGGTCGGGGCCAGCCTGGCGATGCCGAACCGGTGGCTGCTGGCCGAGAAGCTGGGCCGGCCGATGCTCGACATCCACGGTCCGGTGCCGGGCTACGCGCATCAGCTGTCCGGCACCGTCGACCGGTTCCTGAAAGGCCTGCGCGGGCACCGCATCATGACCCGCGCGAACTGGGCGATCACCGACGACTCCCGACTGTTCCAGCCCGCGGCCGACTCCCGCGCCCGGCCGGGGGCCCGGAACGGCACGGCGGCGGACGCTCTGTACGTGCGCGTCGAGTACCAGACGCTGCGCCTGCTGCCCGAACCCGCCCGCGACAGCGTGCTGTTCACGATCCGCACGGCCCACGAACCCCTGTCGGCGCTCGCCGACCGTCCGCCGGTAGCCGGGGACCTCGCGTCCACCATCGAGGTCATGCCCGACGCCGACCTCGACTACAAGGGCGTGCTGCCGTACCGCGACGCCGTGCTCGACCTGCTGCGGGCCTACGCCCGCGGCGACACCGAAGAGGAAAAACCATGAGTGACACCTGGTTCGGGGTGCGCTGCCTGTTCCGGCTGCCCGACCTGTCCGTCTACGAGGAACGCGTCACGGTCTGGAACTGCGACTCCTCCGACGCGGCGATCGCCGCGGCCGAGGAAGAGGCGCGCGAGTACGCCGAGACCGTCGGCGGCGGTTACGTCGGTCTGGCCCAGTCGTACGCCCTGTTCAGCGCGCCCGAGCACGGCTCCGAGGTGTTCTCGCTGATGCGCACGAGTGACCGGGCGGCCGACGACTACGTCGAGCGGTTCTTCGTCACCGGCGACGAGCATCAGGGCACGGTATAGGTCACCGGGTCGGCGGACGACTGGAACACCGTGCGGTCGCGGCCCGTTCGCTTCGCCTCGTAGAGGGCGTCGTCGGCGCGGTGCAGCACGGCCGCCGGGGTCTCGGTACCGTCCCACCGCGCGACCCCGATCGAGCAGGACTGGCCGAACGGCACCTGGGTGCGCAACGCGTCCAGAACGGTGAGCCCGGACCCGACGTCGGTGCAGTGCAGCGCCACCGCGAACTCCTCGCCGCCCCAGCGGGCGACCCGGCCACCGGCGCCGATGCCCAGGCTCCAGGCCTGCGCGGCCTCGCGCAGCAGGTCGTCACCGGCCTGGTGCCCGTGGGTGTCGTTGTACTTCTTGAAGTGGTCCAGGTCGAGCAGCCCGACCAGCAGCACGCCGGCGTTCTGGCGTGCGGCGGCCAGGCTCCGGTCCATCTCGAAGTCCCACGAGCGACGGTTGGCGACGCCGGTCAGCGGGTCGGTGCGGGCGACCTCGGCGAGCTGGTCGGCCTGCCGGTTCAGGGCGCGCAGCAGGTCCCAGATCCGGGCCATCAGCATCGACAGCAGCACCAGCGAGCCCACGCCCAGCGAGAGCGTGCGGTTGCGGTCGCCGAACGACACCAGGGTCACGAGCAGCACCGACGGGATCATCGCGGCGACCGCCAGCACGGCCAGGCGCCCACCGGCCAGACCGCTCGAGGCGTCGTCGGTGCCGGCCTCCTCGGCCGCGCCCCTCACGACCGGTTCCTCGGACGTGGGGTCGCGCACCGCCCGGACCACGGCCAGGCCCAGGCAGACGTAGAGCAGCGTCCAGAGCAGGTAGAGCCAGCGCGGCACCGTGGTGTCACCGCCCAGCAGCAGCACGTTGTTCACGGTGTCGCCGACGAGGGTGCACGACAGCGCCGCGATCAGCCACCACAGTGACTCCCCGCGCCCGCCCGGCGCGATGAGCATCCGCGCCACCAGGAACACCAGGAGCACGTCGACCAGGGGATAGGCGCTCGCCACGGCCTTGGCGGTCAGGCTCAGGTCGTCGGCCGTGGCCACCGGCAGCACCAGGAAGACCATGGCCAGCACGCCGGCGCTGGAGGTGACGATGAGGGCGTCGAGCAACCCGCCGAACGCCGCGCGCCGTTGCCGGTCGAGCAGGTACACGCCGACGGCGAGGGGCAGATACCCCGCGACGAGGAACGCGTCGGAGGGGTTCGGGTTCACCCCCGGCTGCCAGGTGCGGTAGTACGTGAAGACGAACTCGCCGGCCAGGAAGATCAGCGTGGCGCCGAAGACGAGCCGGAACGGGCGGCGGCTGCGGGGCGGCACGTCGGGCAGGGCCAGGCCCATGAACAGCACCGACAGCACGACCGAGGTCACGTGCACGACGGCCTGGGCCGGGCTGACCGGGCGGGGCAGCACGTTCGCGACGGCGGTGACCAGGGCGGCGGCCGCGAGCAGGCGCACGGCAGCGCGGCGTGTGCGGTGGGGCTGCCCGGTCACCTCCAGGCCATCGGCCGGGGCACACGGTTCGTTTCACACCGGAACTCCAGGGGAACCGGTTCGGATCATCAGGGACCCGCCGGTGTCACCCAGCGTGATGGCGCTCGGTGTCGCCGTGCCGGGCGCCGGGAGCGCTGGGACGATACCGGCATGACGACCTCACCGGAGTTCTCACCGCACGGCGACCTGCTGATCGTCGAGGACCTGATGCTGCTCCTGCTCAACGACGAGAAGGGGGTGCCGGCGGGCGAGAGCATGCTGCAGTACACGCTGGGTGGTGCCGTGCTGGTCGAGCTGGCGCTGCTGGAGCGGGTGGCCCAGGAGGAGAAGAAGTCGGTCTTCACCGGGCACCGGGTGATCACGGTGGGCGAGGGGCCGCTGCCCGACCCGCTGCTGCAGGAGGCGTTCGACAAGCTGTCCGACAAGCCCCGCAGCGCGGCGTCGGCCCTGTCGCGGATCGGCAGCGGGCTGAACAAGAAGGTCCCGGCCCGGCTGGTCGAACAGGGACTCGTGCGCCAGGAGAAGAAGCACCTGCTGGGCGTCATCCCGCGCACGGTTCATCCCGCGGTGGACACCACCTACGAGGCCGGGGTCCGTCAGAAGGTGCGGGGCGTCCTCGCCGACGGGCTCACGCCCGACCCGCGCACCGCGTCCGTCATCGCCCTGCTGTCGGCCGGGCAGGTGCTCAAGGCCGCGCTGAAGGACATGGACCCGCCGCTGAAGATGTCCTCGGACATCCGGAAGCGGGCGAAAGAGGTCCAGGAGGGCAACTGGGGCGCGAGCGTGGTCAGCGACGCGGTGCGGGCGGCCATGGCGTCGATCGCGGCGGCGGCCGGGGCGGCGGCGGCCGCGGGAGCGGCTTCGGCAGGCTGACGGCTTCGGCAGGCTGACGGCTTCGGCAGGCTGACGGCTTCGGCAGGCTGACGGCTTCGGCAGGCTGACGGCTTCGGCAGGCTGACGGCTTCGGCAGGCTGACGGCTTCGGCGGGGTGACGGCTTCGGCGGGGTGAGGGTTCGGCGGGGTGAGGGTTGCGCGGGGGGCCGGAAACCCGCGCGACAGGAGGCCTGCGGTACCGGTTGGGTGGGGGGATGACTTCTGCGCTGCGCCACCTCACGATCGACTGCGCCGACGCCTGGGCCCTGGGCGAGTTCTGGCGGCAGGTCACCGGTTACACCGGGGACCCGGCCAACCCCAACGAGCCCGGTGACGACGAGTACCTGATCGTGCCGCCCGCCGGGGGCCTCGGCCTGCTGTTCATCCCGGTGCCCGAGGGCAAGTCCGGGAAGAACCGCCTGCACCTGGACATCGCCCCCGACGACCGCACCCGCGACGAGGAGGTCGAGCGCCTGCTCACCCTGGGCGCCAGTGTGTTCGAGGACCACCGCCGCCCCGACGGCACCGGCTGGGTGACGATGCGCGACCCGGAGGGCAACGAGTTCTGCGTGGAGCGCAGCGCCGCCGAACGGGCCTAGGAAAGGGCCTGGTGTCAGGCGTCGCGGCTCAGACGGAACGCCGAGACCAGGTACAGGACCGCGCCGCCGACCGCGTACCCGGCCAGGCCGGTGAGAGCGATGTCCTCGCGGCCGGCCTGGGCGAGGAACGTGAGCCCGATGACGCTCGACAGGCCGCCGCTGAGGATCATCGGCCACTGCCCACGCAGCCCCCGCCGCGACCGGCCGACCGCCAGGGCCAGCTGGATCACGCCGGTCAGCACGGCCCAGGCCCCGTAGACACGCAGCACCGGGGCCGGTCCGTCGAGGGCCGCGATCGTCACCGCGACGGCGGTGACCGTGCTGATCGCGGCGTTGGTCAGCTGTCCGCGCACGGTGCCCGGGCGCCCGGCGCGGTGCTGGGTGCGGGCGTCGGCCAGCGAGGCGGCCACGTCGAGCACGGGGTAGAGGATCAGCAGGACGACCGCGAGCACGGGCAGGTCGGACGCGGCGTTCAGGGGCCCCGCCGGTGACTGGGCCGACGACAGGGTGGCGGCCAGCAGACCGGCCCACAGCAGGGCCAGAACGGCGCGGGCCAGGTAGAGCCGCCCGGTGAGGGTGGTCTCGGGGGTGATAGGCGTTGCCAGGGCGGACATGTGAGTCCTCTCGAATCGCAGGGGATGGTCGTTCGAGTCTGGGAGCGGGCCGGGCGGGGCGTGTACTTCGAGCGAAGTACTTGTCCCGGGTGCGCGTGCCCGAGGATTGGGGCATGGCAACGCACCTGGACGACGGGCCCCGCGCGCCCTGGTGGATCCGCCGCCCGGAGCTGGTGAACCGGCTGGCCTACGCGGCGGCCGGGCTGGTGTTCGCCGGGCAGGTCGTGGCGCTGGTGGGGCGGGACGCGGACCGGCGGGTCGTGCTGTCGGTGCTGCTGGCCGGGGCGGGCACGGTGCTGTCGTGGTGGAGGCCGTGGGCCGGGCTGGCGGTCACGAGCGCGGCGTCGTTCGCGGTCACGGCCGTCGGCAACGACCCGCTGTCGGTCTGGATGACGGCGGTCCTCGTGCTCTTCTCCGTCGTCTTTCGCGGTCTGCCCGCACCGGCGGCCACGGCGCTCGTGGCGGTGTTCTTCCTCGGGGCGTTCATGACGGTGGGCGGGTTCCGCGGGGGTGCGGTCGTCGGGGCGGCCGCGCTGTTCTCGGCGATCGCCGGGGGAGCCGGCGGAGCCGCCGCCCGCATCCAGGGCGAGCAGTGGTGGATGCTCGCGGAACGCGCGGCCCGGGCCCTGGCCACCCGCGAGGCCGAGGCCACCCGGCGGGTGAGCGAGGAACGCCTGCGTATCGCCCGCGACCTGCACGACGTGATCGGGCACCAGGTGGCGATGCTGAGCATGCACCTCGGGGCCGCCGAGATCGGGCTGCCGGACGATGCCGCGGCCTCCCGCCGGGCGCTGGACTCGGCCCGCTCGAGCGCGCGCACGGTGATCACCGAGACCCAGCGGATCCTGGTGCTGCTGCGTCGCGGCGATGACACCGCCCTGGACGAGACCCGGCGGCCGACACCGTCACTGAGCGGTCTGGGCGGGCTGATCGCGTCGTTCGAGAGCATCGGGCTGAAGGTCGATCCCGACATCGGCGTCCCGGCCGGGCGGGTCGAGCCCGGCGTCGGGGTGACGGTCTTCCGGGTGGTGCAGGAGGCCCTGACGAACGCCCATCGCCACGGTGACGGATCGGTGCGGGTCGTGGTGCGCGAGCACGACCGGCGCCTGCGGGTGAGTGTCGAGAACCGGGCCACGCCGGGTTCGGACACGGGCGGTGGTCTGGGGCTGATCGGGATGCGAGAGCGGGTCGAGTCCTCCAACGGGCAGCTGAGCATCGACCGCGCCGACGGGTGGTTCCGGGTGCGCGCGGAGTTCGTCCCGGCCGGGGAGGTGATCGTGTGACGCGGATCCTGATCGTCGACGACCAGGATGAGGTCCGTGCCGGCATCCGCGCCCTGCTCGCGCTCGACCCGGCCCTGGTCGTGGTCGGTGACCTGTCCGACGGGCTCCAGGTCGTGCCGTTCCTGCGCGAGCACCCGGTCGACCTGGTGCTCATGGACATCCGGATGCCCGGCATCGACGGGGTGGAGGCCACCCGCCGGATCCGGGCCGGGCACGCCGGTGAGCAGGTCCGGATCATCGTGCTGACCACCTTCGACCAGGACGAGAACGTGCTCGCCGCCCTGCGGGCCGGGGCCGACGGGTTCCTGAGCAAGACCGTCAGCCCGGGCGAGCTCGTCGCCGGGATCGCGGAGGTGGTCAACGGCGGCGGTGCCCTGTCCGCGCGGGCGGCCGCCGCGCTGATCGGCCACATGGCGCACAACCCGCCCCCGGCGATCGACCGGGAGCTGCTCGACCGCTTCGCCGTGCTCACGCCCCGGGAGCGGGAGATGAGCATCCTGGTGGCCCGGGGCCTGAGCAACGACGAGATCGCCGCCCAGATGTTCGTGTCCCCGTTCACCGTCAAGACCCACGTGGTGCGCGCGATGACCAAGATCGGGGCCCGCGACCGGGCGCAGCTCGTCTCGTTCGCCTTCCGGGCCGGGCTCGACCGATGAGTTCTCGCCCCGGTCCCGGTCCATGACGACGTAAGCCGACGACCTACCCCCTGGAGCTCACCGTGACCACGCCCTCGCACCCCGGCCGCACCCTGTTCGTGAACCTCCCCGTCGCCGACCTCGGGCGCAGCACGGCGTTCTTCGCGAAGCTGGGCTTCACCTTCAACCCGGCGTTCACCGACGACACGGCCGCCTGCATGCTGATCGGCGAGGGGGCCAGCGTCATGCTGCTCACCCACGAGAAGTTCGCCGAGTTCTCCCCGCTGCCCCGGGCCGACGCCCGCACCCACGCGCTCGCGCTGTACTGCTTCAGCGTGGCCTCCCGCGAGGAGGTCGACTCCGTCACCGACGCCGCGCTCGCGGCGGGTGCCGAGGAGGTCGACAAGATGCAGGACCACGGGTTCATGTGCTCGCGCAGCTTCTTCGACCTGGACGGGCACGGCTGGCAGGTCATGTGGATGGACGCGTCGGCGATCCCCGCCTCGTGAGCGGCGGCCGGGTCACGGGCACCAGTCGGGTCGTGGCTGGTGCCCGGCCCGGGCCCGGCTGAGATTCCAGGCGTACCAGGGGTGCTCGTCGTGCGTGCCCGGCATCGCGCACGCCCGCACGTCGTCGGGCAGGCGGGTCAGGGCGGGCACCGCATCGGCCGAGAGCTGCGACAGGTAGAAGGTGTCGATCTCGCCGGTGTCCTCGTAGCGCTGCACGTTCGCGGAGGCCACCACCGCGTCGGGCCCGGCGAGCGCCACGACGAGCAGGCCCAGGCCGGCCGAGCCCGCCGCGAAGCGGGGCAGCAGCGCGGTGCGCCCAAGGCGCCACGCGGCAGCCACCGCCGCCAGCAGCACCATCACCCACAGCTCGAACGCCCCGGCGCCGAAACGGGCCACGGTCCAGCCGAACTCGTTCATGTAGAGCCACAGCCGCTGCAGGGCCGAGAGTGCCAGCAGCAGCGTGAGGGCGAGCAGGGTGCCGCCGCCGCCCGCGAGGAGCCGGCGGTGGGCCGGGCCCGCGGAGCGTCCGGCCCAGCCGATGAGCAGCAGCACGAGCACGGTCACCGCGATCAGCTGGCCGAAACCCTCACGCGCGCGGGAGGCGTGGCTCGTGGTGGCCGCGCCGAGGTCGACGGCCAGGAACGCCCCGATCGTCGCAGCCACGAGCACCAGCGGGGTGAGCCACTCGGCGGGGTGACGTTCGCGGGGCGGGGCGTCGGGCCGGTTCAGGCGTGAGGACGCCGCGAACCCGAGAGCGAGCACGAAACCGGTTGCGGCGGCGAACAGGACGAGCCGGGCGATCACCTCGTCGGTCGCGGGCACGTCGAGCGTGATCCAGCCGAACACGTGGCCGAGGACGTCGGCGAACGTGGCATCGGCGCTGGCCAGCAGCGCGCCGACGACCACCGTGCAGACCAGTCCCGAGCCCAGCCCGGTCAGCGCCGGCGCCGAGAGCACGGCCGGGCGGCGGCGCGGCCGGCGGCGCCGCGCGGTGGTGGCGGCCCAGGGCAGGGCTCTCGCCAGCGACGCCGGCAGGAGCGGAACGGTCGACAGCAGCGTGCTCCAGCGCCGGGCGCCCAGGGCCGTGGCCGCGCCGAGCATGATCGCGGCCAGAAGACAGCCGACGACGAGCCATTCGCTGGCCCGCACCGCCGCCACGGTGCTGAGCAGCAGCGCGATCACCGTCAGGGCGACGGAGTCGCGGCCGGGCCGGTCGTCGCGGGCGCCGTGGTCCGGCCGGGAGCCGGTGTTGGCGCGAGCACCGGTGTTGGCGCGAGCACCGGTGTTGACGCGAGCACCGGTGTCGGCACGGCCGCGGGCCCGGGCCCGCACCGACAGCACCACGCTCGCCGCGATCACCCAGGCCACCACCGTCACGTTCACGCCGAGGTGCAGCCCGGGCAGCAGCACAGCGGCCACCACCCCGCTCACGACCGCGGCCAGCAGCAACCGCAACCGGGGTGGCGCGGCCGGCGTCCACGTCACCCGCACCGGCCAGAGCAGTTCCGGTTCGCGCGGTGCGGGCGTGGTCGCGAGGGCTCCCGGGGCCACCCCCGCACCGACCGGTTCCCGTTCCCGGGACCCCCAGGACGGCGCGGCTTTCGTCCCCGTCCCCGCGGCGGTCCCCGCCCTCGTCCCCGCGACCGTCCCCGAGGCCGGCACTGCCCCCGCGGACGTCTCGCCGGGCGTCCCCTCCGGCCGGCCGACCGGCGTCCCCGCGGGCGCGGTCGGGCCCTGGGAGGTGGTCGGGCCCTGAGGGGTGGTCGGGCCCTGAGGGGCGGTCGGGCCCTGAGAGGTGGTCGGGCCCTGAGAGGCGGTCGGGCCCTGAGAGGCGGTCGGGCCCTCAGAGGCGGTGGGGCCCTCGGGCGAGGTCGGGCCCTCGGGCGGTGTCAGCTCGCTCATACCCGTGAAGGTAGGAGCCCGGCCCGGAGTGTTCTGTGGTCAGGGTGTGGAGGTTTCGTGAAGATCGCCGCGGGCGGGGATCTCCACCCGGATCCGGCACCCGCCGCCCTCGGCCGGCACCACCGCGATCCGGCCGCCGTGTAGCACGACGGCCCAGCGGGCGATCGCGAGCCCGAGCCCGGTGCCGCCGTCGAGCCGGGTGCCGCCCGGGACAGCGGCGTCCGGGCCGGAGGCGAAGCGCTCGAACACGCTGGTCCAGCGGTCGGGCGGGATGCCCGGCCCGTTGTCGGTCACCTCCAGCACCAGGCTTGAGGACGCGTCGGGCACCTCCGCGGTCAGTGTCACCGCAGGGGCGTCCCCGGCGGGGGAGAGCACCGCGTGCCGGGCCGCGTTGTCGAGCAGGTTCGTGAGCACCTGCGCGAGCCGGTCGGGGTCGGCGTCCACGATGAGCCCGGGCGGAACGTCGACCGTGATCGTGGCACCCGGCCGGGCGGCGCGGATCTCGGCCACCACCGGGTCGACGAGCGCGCGCACGTCCACGCGCCGGCGCTCCAGCCGCTGCGCCCCGCCGTCGGCACTGGCCAGCTGCAGGAAGTGGGTGAGCCGGTCACCCAGCCTCTCGACCTGGGCCAGCACCTCCCCGAGGGCCTGCTCGTCCGGGGTGCGCACCCCGTCCACCAGGTTCTCGACCTGGGCCCGCAACGCCGCGACGGGCGTCCTCAACTCGTGCCCCACGTCCGCCAGCAGTTGCCGTCTCTGCTGGTCGGCCACCGCGAGCTCCGCGGCCATCGCCGTGAACGCCCGCGCCAGCTCACCGACCTCGTCACGGCTGTTGGTCTGCAGGCGGGGGGCGGGCCGGCCGGCCGCGAGTTCCCGCACGGCGGCGGTCATCTGGCGCAGCGGAAGGGTCATGCCGTGCCCGATGATCTGGCTCACGGCGAGCACGATCAGGCTGGCGATGATCATCCCGTAGCGCACCCGCCAGCCCAGGACGTAGTTCGCGTACCAGGTGACCCCGGCCGTCAGCACCAGGTTCAGCGTCACCAGCATCGCGAACTTGAGCTTGATCGAGGGCACCGGGTCGAGGGGACGCCAGCGGTCCCAGAAGCGCACCACCGCGTCCCACGCCCGGGCGGCCCGGCTCACGAGGAGCCCAGGGCGTAGCCGACGCCGTGCACGGTGCGGATCCGGTCGGGCCCGAGCTTACGGCGCAGAGCCTTGACGTGGGTGTCGACGGCGCGGGAGGCGCGGGCCGCGGCGTCGGGCCACTCCCAGACCTCGGCGAGCAGTTCCTCGCGCGGCACGACCTCACCCGGGCGGCGGGCCAGGGTGTGCAGCAGGTCGAACTCGGTGCGGGTCAGGTGCACCTCGTGCCCGGCGAGCTCGACGCGACGGGTGCCCACATCGAGGGTGAGCCCGTGCCCGAGGTCCAGCGGACCGGCCGCGCGCACCCGGCGCCGGGCCAGCTCCTCGGCCCGTTCCACCCGCCGCAGCAGGGCTTTCACCCGGGCGACGAGCTCGCGCGGGCTGAACGGCTTGGTCAGGTAGTCGTCCGCGCCGACGCCGAGCCCGATGATCCGGTCGGCCTCGTCGGCGCGGGCGGTCAGCATGAGCACCGGCACGGGACGCACGGCCTGCACCCGCCGGCAGACCTCGAGCCCGTCCAGGCCGGGCAGCATGACGTCGAGCACGAGCAGGTCGGTCTGCTCGCCGAACGCGTTCACGGCGGCGTGCCCGTCGTGCGCCACGTCGACGGCGTACCCCTCCTTCTGGAGGCGGCGCGCCACCGCGTCCGCGATCACCAGATCGTCTTCCACCACGAGAACCCGTTGCACGAGAACGAAGTTACGCCAATCACGGCACCGCGGGCCTCCACCGGCGTCATCCGGCCGACATAATCCGGCGCATGGTTTCTTCCGGGCAGATCACCCGCCGCGTCCTGCTGGCCGGGGCCGCGGGCGTCGCGCTGTCCGGCGCCGCGGTCGGTGGTTCCCTGGCCGGCGTGCTGCCCGGGCGTGCGCACCTGCGCCGCACGCTGGACATCGGGCAGGTGGTGGCCGGGGCCCCGGAGGCGGGCGGCGACGAACCCACCTACGCCACGTTCGCGTCGAGGGCCCGCGGCACCGACGTGACCTGGGGCTGGGTGACACCGCCGGACCTCGACCCGGACGGCCTGCCGGTGGTGCTGTCGCTGCACGGGCGGGGCGACGACGCGCACTCGTCGTTCGAGGCCCTGGGCCTGCACCAGTTCCTGGCCCAGCACGTGCGTGACGGTGGTGCCCCGTTCGGGGTCGTGTCGGTCGACGGCGGCGAGACCTACTGGCATCCCAGGGCTTCCGGCGATGATCCGATGGCGATGATCGAGGACGAGCTGCTCGCCCGGGTGGGTGCCCTCGGCTTCTCGACGGCGCGGGTGGGCGTGCTCGGCTACTCGATGGGTGGTCTCGGGGCGCTGCTGCTGGCCCGCGAGGCCTCGCACGGGCGGTTCGGGGCCGCCGGGCAGGTCGTGGCGGCGGCCGCGTCGAGCCCGGCCCTGTTCGCGAGCGCGGGAGCGACGTCGGCCGGGTCGTTCGACGACGCCGGGGACTTCGGGCGTTACGGGGCGCTGTCACGGGAACCGGGTGTGGCCGAGGGGTTTCCGCTGAGTGTGTCGTGCGGCGTGGACGACCCGTTCCGCGCGGAGACGGAACGCTACCGGGGCGCGTGTGTTCCGATGCCGGAGGGCTCGATCGGTGACGGCGCGCACACGATGGACTACTGGCGCAGCCAGATCCCGGCCCAGTTCCGTTTCCTGGCCGGGCATCTGGCGGCCTGAGCCGGGCATCTGGCGGCCTGACCGGCTGCGCTCAGTCGAGCGGTGACACCCGGATCAGGTTGCCGTCCGGGTCGGCGATCACGAAGGTGCGGCCGAACACGTCGTCGAAGGGTTCCTCGACCACGGTGACGCCCTTGGCGCTCCACTCGGCGAAGATCCGGTCAACGGCCGACCCCGACCCCGGCACCATGAGCCCGACCTCGGACGTGCGCGGGACCTGCGGGGTGACCTGCTCGGCACGTCCGCTCCAGAGGGCGAACAACACGCCGGGGGCGACCTCGAACGGCACGTAGCGCGGCGTCAGCATGGCCGGCTCCAGGTCGAAGAGGTCACGGTAGAAGGCGGTGGCCCTCTCGACGTCGGTGACGTAGACGAGGAACAGGTTCGGCTTCACGATCGGTTCTCCTTCTCATCGGCTGTCCCCCGCAGCCTGCCGCGCGAACATGACACGTCCCGTCAGGTAATGCGGGCACTTCCGTCCCGGTGCGGGAGCCGGCTGCGGCGCGACCCGGACGAAGGAGACCGACGCACCGCCACGTCCGCCATTGACCTCAGAAACCGCCCAGCCGCTGGTAGGCGACCAGGAACGTGGCCGCGAACACGGCCGTGAGGCCCAGGGCCAGCGTGATCGAGACCGAGTCGTGCAGCCGCCTGAGCACCGTCCAGCCCACCAGACCTGCACCGCCCAGACCGACGATGCTCCAGTAGACCGGGCTGGTGCTGTCGGCGATCACGGTCAGGCCGTAGAGCGCCTCGCCGATCCCGATGCCCGACAGCACGGCGGTGGCCAGGGCCGCGCGCAGGCCCTGCTCGCGCAGCCACGCGGTGGCTAGGCCGACGACCGGGCCGGCGACGACACCGACCAGGCCGAAGAGGGTCGGGTCGTAGGTGTGACCGCGCAGCCCGGAGGCCATCGTGTAGCCGAGCGTGAGGAGCACGAAGCTGACGGCGCCGAGCACCATGGCCGCCGGGGGACGCGCCCGCACCGACCAGAGCAGGGCGACGGTGACGATGGTCCAGCCGCTGGCGGAGTTGGCCACCGGACCGATGGCCTCGGGCAGGAAGCCCTGGGCGTAGGCGGTGAACCCCCCGATCAGGAAACTCAGGGCCGTGACCTCGGCCACGGCGCCGAACCGGTGCTGACGGGGCACACCGGGGGTTTCACGGAAGCGGTCGGGGGCGGAGCCGGGCGCGGTCAGGTCGGTCATGGTGTCCATGGTGGACGCGCAGGGTGACGGGACGCGTCGGTCTCAGGTACCAGGCGCGTCATCCCGGGGGATGATCCGCGCTCGCGGTGCGTTCCGGGACGGGAAGGGTCTGAGGGCCTGGCAAGATGTCCCGGTGTCCGAACTCGTTTTCTTTTCCGGGACGATGGACTGCGGCAAATCGACCGTAGCCCTGCAGACCGATCACAACCATCGCATCCGTGGCCGCCGGGGTCTGCTGTTCTCCCGGTTCGACCGCTCCGGCGAAGCCGTGATCTCGAGCCGTATCGGTCTGTCCCGTCCCGCGATCGAGGTCCACGACGACACCGACCTCCTGGCCTTCGTCTCCGGCCGTATCGCCGCCGGTGAGACGGTGGACTACCTGGTCTGCGACGAGGTGCACTTCTACACCCCGGCCCACGTCGAGCAGCTGGCCCGCCTGGTCGACGACCACGACATCGACGTGTTCGCCTTCGGCCTGCTGTCCGACTTCCGCACCCGCCTGTTCCCCTCGTCGGCGCGCTTCATCGAGCTGGCCGACCGCATCGCCGGCTCCCAGGCCGAGGCCCTGTGCTGGTGCGGCGCCCGCGCCACCCACAACGCCCGCACCCTCGACGGCGTCATGGTGGTGGCGGGGGAGCAGGTCGTCGTCGGCGACGTGGCCTCGGGCGCGACCGGCGCCGTGGCCTACGAGGTGCTCTGCCGGCGGCACCACATGCGCCGCGAGACGGCGGCCACGGCGGTCGATCTGCGCGGCGGTGAGCTGCAGACGGTTCCGATCGCGTGAGTGGAGGTTTAGGGTCGAGGCGACATCTCTACCTAGGAGGATGGAAATGTTGCCAGGCCCGGGGGAGCAGGCCGAAACTTCCGACAACCTGGACGGGGGCGCCGAGCAGCCCACGAATCCAGCGTCGCGTCTTCACGACTTCCTGACGCGTGCTGTCAAGAAAACCGAGAGTCTCAGCCGTGACGAGTGGCTCACGAAGCAGGGCATTGATCCGACTGATCAGTCGGCCATCAGAGAGTTTGCTTTGCAAGTGATTGCGACAACCAATGAGGTTCGGACAAGTATTGATCTCTTGCCCCCGTCGGGTATTCAGAGCCTCCTGGGGCGGCACCTCACTCAGGTCGACGAATACATTACTCGAGTTGCGTTTGCCGTGAACCGCCGTATACCCCATGAACAAGTGTCTACCGAGGTGCTGTTCTCTCTAGAGTTGTGCTCCGCATTATTCAGTGAGCACGGCATTGTCGATGAGAAGCTTGAGTCGGGAACCACCGATCGCCTCCTCAAGCTGATTCACACCTTGATTGAGGAAGTCAAGGGAGATACGTCGATTCCGGCTGCGGGTCGCTTGTACCTCTTGGAACGCCTGCAAGAGGTAGAAAGAGCTCTGCTGCGCATCGACCTACTAGGTGTTACATTCGTTCAGTCGACGGTGGACCGACTCATTGGCGGGGCAATTGCATACCCGGAGATTCGCAAGAAGTCCTTCTTGGAAAGATTGGCCAATCTCTGGCACGGCGTTCACAGCAATGCGGGTGGAGTGCAGGAGATTTCGGCAGCTGCCAGCTCGGTGATTGATCTTGCGCATTCCATCACGGGTCCTACCCGATAGAATTCTTGCTCGCCGCTGTGCGGGGGGCGATTCCTAGAAGGTGACTCGTGGGAGTTTGCTGAAAGAATCACACCGTGGAGCTCGGGCTTTTGAGTCAGACTGGCGTCGCCCCGCCCTGATTCGCGTGCCGGTCGGTCAGGTGACGCCGCATCAGCATCGCCGCCAGCTCGGCGTCGCCCTCGACCGTGGCCCGGATGATCGCGGCGTGCTCGTCCCACGAGGGGCCCACCGCCGCGCTCATGCCGCCCACCAGGTGATGTGCCTGGTTGCGCACCGCCCGCAGGGTCTCGGTCAGGAAGTGCGAACCGGCGCCCTCGGCCAGGAGCTCGTGGAACTGCTCGTTCAGCGCCGACAGGGCCGCGCGGTCGTCGGTCTCGGCCGCTGACCGGCCCCTCTCCAGCGAGTCACGCAGCGCCTGCATCACCGTGGGGTCGTTGCGTTCCACGGTCTTGTTCACCGCGATCACCTCGAGCGCCATGCGGATCTCGCGCACGGTCGCGAGCTCGTTGCTGTCGAGCTCGGCCACCCGCACGCCCCGCCGCGGGATCGACACCAGGAGGCCCTCGGCCTCGAGCCGGCGGAAGGCCTCGCGCACCGGCAGCCGGGACACGCCCAGCCGCTGCGAGATGCTCAGCTCGCTCAGGCGCTCGCCGGGCCCGACCTCGCCGCTGAGGATGAGGCGGCGCAACTCGTCCACCGTCTCGTCGCGGAGCGAACGGTGACGCGAGCCGATCGTGTTCATCGTGGAGACCGTCCTGGCTACTGGATACCGCAGACGAGGCACGCGCCCGGATCGCGGGCACCCTCGCTGATCATCAGCCGGTCGTCAGCTGATCTTCACAGCGTGCCCGACGGCAAAGCCGGGTTCAAGCCGGGTGACGGGCATTTACGTCACAGCGCCGATCGAAACGTGACGTTCACGGGGCGGGACTGACGTGGAAATCATTCTGGATACAAAATCCTGCATGACCATCACCTACTCGCACACCCCCGCCCCGACGGCGGGCGTCGTCAGCGTCCAGCAGATCGACCACATCGTTCTGCGGGTCAAGGATCCCGAGGCCTCGGTGCGCTGGTACGTCGAGAAGTTCGGCTTCCTGGTGCACCGCCTGGAGGAGTTCCGGGCCGGCACGGTGCCCTTCCCGTCGGTCGAGGTGTGCCCCGGCCAGATCCTCGACCTGGACGCCCGCGCCGAGGCCACCGGCAAGAACGTCAGCCACTTCTGCATCGTGATCGAACCGACCGACCTGGTCGCGCTCAAGGAGTCCGGCGTGTTCGAGACCATCGGCGGCCCGTTCCGCCGCTGGGGTGCGCTGGGGCCCGCCGACCTGGTCTACGTCGACGACCCCGACGGCAACACCATCGAACTGCGCCACTACGGCCCCTCGCAGGTCGAGCCGCAGGCGTGAGAACCCTCCTCGCCCGTCGCTCGGTGGCCACCGGCACCCTCGGTGCCGTGGCCGCCGGGTCCCGTGTCGCCGCCGGCATCGGCCTGTCCGCCCTGCTCGAGGGGGGCAACGCCTTCGACGCCGTGGTGGCCGCCGGTCTCGCCGAAACCGTCGCCCTGCCGTCGAAGTGCGGCCTGGCCGGTGACGTCGTCGCGATCTACACGAGGGCCGGTGACAGCACGCCCACGTCACTGATCGCCCTCGGCGGGGCGGCTGCGGGCCTGCACGACGCGGCCGCCGCGCGGGGCTGGGACGTCCCGGCGACGGGCGGGCTGTCGGTCGGGATCCCGGGCGCACCGGCCGGTTACGACCGGCTCGGTGATCTGGGACGCCTCGGCCGCCCCCGCCTCACGGCTCCGGCCCGGGCGCTGGCCTCCCGGGGCATCGTGTGGTCACCCCTGAGCGCGTTACTGGCGCACGAGGCTCGTGACCTGCTCGCCGAACACCAGCCCGGCGGTAGCGTTTTCGCCCCGGCAACCGGCCCGATCGAGCCGGGTGCCGTCGTCCCCCTGCCCGGTATGGCCCGTCTGCTCGATGAATTCGCCGAGCGGGGAGCACAACTGAACGGGGGACGCGTCGGTGAGGCCATCGTGCGCCGCGTCACCGCCGCGGGTGGTTGCCTCACCCTCGAAGACCTCACCACGGTCACCGTCGACGAGGCCCCGGCCCACCGCGTCGACACCGCCCACGGCCCGCTGTGGGCCACGAACGCCCCGACCTACGGACGGGCCCTGACCGAGGTCTTCGCCGACGGCGAGGCGTCGCCGGCCGGCCCCGACCGGGTGAGAGAGGTGCTGGCGCGGCAGGCCCGAGGTGCCCTGGCGCTCGCCGGGGAAGGAACCTCGACCGTCGCCGCCGTCGACCGGGAGGGCAACGCCGTCGTGGTGGTGCATTCCAACTCGTTCCCGCAGTTCGGCAGCGGCCTGGTGGTGGAGGACTACGATCTCGTGCTGAACAACCGGGCCGGCCGGGGCTTCGCCTTCGAGCCGGGCCATCCCAACGCCCCCGTCGCCGGACGCCGCCCCCTCACCACCCTGCACGCCTGGGCCACCCGCCACACCGGGGGCTGGGTGCTCGGCGCCACCCCGGGCGGCGAGCAGCAGGTGCCCTGGAACGTGGCGCTGCTGAACGGTCTGCTCCCCACCGACCGCACCGAGAACGACCTGGGACAGGCCCTGGTCACGCCGCGCTGGCAGATCGGCCCCGACGGCACCGCGCGCACGGAGGGCACCGAACTCCCGGCCTTCGGCGCCCGCAGCTCCCACGTGCTCGTGCGCACGGGCACCGACCGGGCCACCGCCGCCGCGGACCCCCGCTGGGACGGCGCGGCGGTGTCCGCATGACCGGGACGCCGGCCGCGGCCGTGAGCACCCCGGAAACCTCCCGGCCCGGGCGCCGGACCGTCGTGACGGTGGCCGGCACCGGCAGCATCGGCCGCACGGTCGCCGAGGCCGTCACCCGCGGCGACCTCCCGGGCTGCACCCTGCTGACCGTGATCGACTCGTCCACCCCGAAAGACGAGGTGCGGCAGGCGGTCGCCGCGTCCGACGTCCTGGTCGAGGCCACCACCGTCGAGGCCGCCCGCCACCTCGTCCCCACCGCCCTCGCCCTGGGCACCGACGTGGTCGTCTGCTCCTGCGGCATCCTCGCCGAACCCGGCGCGCTGACCCTCCCCGACCCCGACCGGGACGCCGTCCCGAACCCGCCCGCGTCCACCGGCACCGCCGCGCCGTCCCGGCCCCGCCAGGGTCGCGTCCTGCTCCCCGCCGGCGCCATCGGCGGCTTCGACGTCCTCGCCGCCGCGGCCCGCGCCGGGCTCGGCCGGGCGCACGTCCGCCACACCACCACCAAGAGGCCGGCCGCGCTGGGCGTCGACCACGACGTCCTCCATCCGCTCGAGGTGTTCCGCGGCACCGCCCGCGAAGCGGCCCGCCGCTACCCCCGGACCTCCAACTCCTCGGTCGCCCTGGCCCTGGCCACCACCGGGCTCGACGAGGTCGAGGTCGTCGTCATCGCCGACCCCGCCGCGACCGTGACCCGGCACGAGGTGGTGTGCACGTCGTCCCTCGGCACCTACCGCCTCGCGTTCGAGAACGCCGTCGACCCGGCCTCCGGCGGGCGCACCTCGGCCATCACCGCCTGGTCGGTCGTCGATCTCCTGGCCGGCCTGCACCGCGGTGTCGGGCCCGGCGTCGTCGTGCTGGACGGTGTCTCGTGAACGTTCCCGAGGCGCCCGCCGAGATCCTCGATCTCTACCGCGACCTGCACGCCCACCCCGAACTGTCCGGCCGCGAACACCGCACCCAGGCCACGGTTCGCGCCGCCCTCGAACCGACCGCGGCCCGGATCCGCGACTGCGGCGGCACCGGTCTCGAAGCCGTGCTGCGCAACGGCGAGGGCCCCACCGTCGCCTTCCGCGCCGACCTCGACGCCCTGCCCCTGCACGAGAACACCGGCCTGCCCTACGCCAGTACCGTCCCCGGGGTCATGCACGCCTGCGGCCACGACGTGCACACCGCCGCCCTCACCGGTGCGATGCGGTGGCTCGACCGGCACCGTGACACCTGGCGGGGCACCCTCGTCGGCGTCTTCCAGCCCGCCGAGGAGACCGGCGCGGGCGCCCTCGCCATGCTCGACGACGGCCTGTTCGAGGCCACCGGCAAGCCCGACGTCATGCTCGGCCAGCACGTCACGTCGGCCCCGCTGGGCCGTCTGCTGGTGCGGCCCGGCTGGTTCCTGTCGGCCCAGCGCTCGTGGCGGATCACCGTGACCGGCACCGGCGGGCACGCCAGCCGCCCGCACCTGGCCCGGGACCCGCTGGTCACCGCCGTCGCCATGGTCTCCCGCCTGCAGAGCGTGGTCTCGCGGGAGATCGACCCGTTCCGGATGGCCGTGCTGACCGTCGCCACCTTCCATGCCGGCACCAAGGAGAACGTGATTCCCGCCGAGGCCGTCTTCACCGTCTCCGCGCGTGCCTACGAACCGGAGGTCGCCGAGCACCTGCGCACCGCGATGCTGCGGATCGTGCACGGTGAGGCCGCCGCCGGGGGAGTGGACGCGCGGGTCGAGGAGATCTCGCACCTGCCCGCGGTGTGGAACGACCCGGCCGAGAACGCCCGGGCCGCGAGGGCCCTGGCCGCCGTGTTCGGGGACGCGGCGGCCAGGGCCCCCGGCCGATCCGCTGCCCGCCAGCGACGACTTCAGCCGTTACGCCGAGCGCCTGGGCGTCCCCGGGGTGATCTGGAACTTCGGGGTGCACGACCCGGCCCGGCGCGACGCGCCCCGCAACCACGACGCCCGTTTCGCCCCGCATCCCACCGGAGCGGTCGCCGTGGGCCTGGCGGGGGCGCTGGCGGTGCTCCGGGAACGGCTGAGGGTCACCTGGGATACAGAATCCCCTCCGGATTCCTGAGAGATCCGTGCGCCACGTCGAAAACCTCGACAACGAAACACCATTGAAACGAGACCGTCCGGCCCGTGAAAAGTGCGCTGGATACAACATTCACAGATCGGCCCCCGGATGAGGACAGGACGCACATCGTGACCGCTGAACCCATCACCAGCACACCGAGCGCGGAACCCGAGACCGACCGCGTCCGCCTCCAGGACGTCTGCATCGTCCACGGGCGCGGCCGCGACGCGGTGGTCGCCGTCGAGGGCGTCGACCTGACCGTGCGTCCCCGCGAGATCGTCTCCATCGTGGGGCATTCCGGCTGCGGCAAGTCCACCCTGCTGCGGGCCCTGGCCGGGCTCCTGCCGCACGCCTCGGTGCAGGGCGGCCTTTCGATCCTGGGCCGCACCCCGGAGGAGGCCCGCCGGTCGGGACTTCTCAGCATGGTCTTCCAGGACGCGGTGCTCGCCCCCTGGCGCACGGTCGAGGGCAACATCCGGCTGCCGCTGCAGGTCGCCCGGGGCCGCACCCGTAAGCCCGCCAAGACGGTCAGCGAGCAGCTCGAGGTGGTCGGGCTCGGCGGCTACGAGAAGCGCTACCCCAAGCAGCTGTCCGGCGGTCAGCGGCAGCGGGTCTCGCTGGCCCGGGCCCTGATGATGGAACCGCGCGTGCTGCTCATGGACGAGCCGTTCGGCGCGCTCGACGAGATCACCCGCGACGAGATGCACACCGAGCTGCTGCGCATCTGGGGCACGACCGACGCGTCCATCGTGGTGGTCACGCACTCGATCCCGGAGGCGGTGTTCCTGTCCGACCGGATCGTGGTGATGGCCGCCCACCCGGGCCGGATCGCCGACGTCATCGACGTCGACTTCCCCCGTCCCCGCGGCAACGACCTCAAGGACACCCCCGAGTTCGCCCGTATCGCCCACCGGATCCGCGCCGCCCTGGAGGAGAACCGATGACGACCACCGAGGCCGGTACCGACGTCAAGCAGCCGGTTCGCGCCGTCATCCCGCCCGAGAGCCGCGCCGGCGTCCTGCTCAAGAGCTTCCGCGCCACCCGGGCCTGGCTGGCCCTGACCGTCGCCGTGCTGCTGTGGGAAGGGCTGGTGCGGGCGCTCGACACCCCGAAGTACGTGCTGCCCGCGCCCACCGCCATGATCGAGCAGTTCACCGAGCACCACGAGCTGTTCCTGAACGGTCTGTGGGCCACCACCCGCATGTCGCTGTACGGGCTGGCCGCCGCGATCGTCATCGGCGTGGTGCTGGGGGTGGCGATGGGCCGCAGCGCCCTGTTCGAGGAGCTGGCCTTCCCGTTCCTCAACATCATCCGGGTCATGCCCACCGTCGCGATCGCCCCGCTGCTCATCATCTGGTTCGGCCGCGGGGGCGTGCCGATCGTGATCTGCTCGTGCCTGATCGCGGTGTTCCCGATCATCGTCGATGTCGCCCACGGCCTCACCTCGGTCGACGAGGATCTGGTCAACATGATGAAACTGGCCAACGCCAGCGAGCTCTCGATCCTGCTGCGGGTGCGTATCCCGAACGCCCTGCCCTACCTGTTCTCCTCGTTCCGGGTCGCCGCCCCCGGCGCCGTCGTCGGGGCCCTGCTCGGCGAGTACATCGGCTCCCGCGAGGGTCTCGGCTACCTCATCACCGTCTACAGCGCCCAGCTCAACACCGCTGCCGTGTTCGTGCTGGCGCTGCTGTCCTGTCTGGTCGGCCTGGTCTTCTTCAACGTCTGCGTCTGGCTCGAGAAGATCCTCGTGCCCTGGAAGACCGTCGTGCGCTGACCGCGCCCCCCTGAATCTGCCCGTCCGGTACCCCTGCCCCGGAAGTACCGGACGGGAAACAACGTCACCCCGTCGGAAGGTCACACCGTCATGCGTACCCGAGCCTTTGCCGTCTTAGGTCTCAGCACCGCCCTCGCCCTGTCCGCCTGCGGTTCCGGCTCCGAGGGAGCCGTCGAGAGCGGCGGCCTCACCCCCGTCAACATGGCCTTCGAGTGGACGTGCGAGGGCACCTGGGCGCCCGTGTACTCCGGTATCGAGCAGGGCATCTTCGAGAAGAACGGGGTCGAGCTGAGTTACGACCGCGGCCAGGGCGGCTCGGACACCGTGCCGCTCGTGGCCACCGGTGAGTTCGACGTCGCCGAGCTGTCCGCCCCGCCGGTGATCATCGGTGCCGGCGAGGAACTCCCGCTCACCGTGATCGGCGCCGCGTCCACGGTCGGCCCGGTCACCATCCTGGCCAAGGAGGGCATCACCGAGCCGAAGGACCTGGAGGGTCACTCGCTGGCGGTGCAGACCGACCAGTTCGAGGGCGGCGTGTGGGACGCGTTCGTCAAGGCCACCGGCATCGACGAGAGCAAGGTCGACGTCATCCCCTCCGACGACGCGACCACCACCGAGTTCCTCGGCGGCAAGATCGACGCGATGGTGATCTTCTACAACACCGCCTCGACCAAGGAGATCCTCGACACGCTGCCCGATCTCGAGGTGATCCCGATGCAGAAGTATGTGCCGACCTACGGGCACACCATCGTGGCGAACAACCAGTGGCTGGGCGAGAACAAGACCGCGGCCAAGGGTTTCATGACGGCGTTCGCGGAGTCGACCAAGTGGGTCGTCGACAACCAGGCCGAGGCGCTGAAGACGCTGCAGGCCAAGTGCGCCGAGGTCGACCCGGAGGCCCTGGAGTTCAGCCTCGACGCGTACGTGGCGAACTGGAAGGAGTCCACCGGCGGCTACGGCAGCTTCACCGAGCAGGGCCTCACCGACACCCAGAAGGTGCTGGTGGACGCGGGTCTGGCCACGCAGGTGCCGGTCACGGACTTCAGCTCCCAGGACTACCAGCCGGATTCGCCGGTCCTGCCCTGATCTTCGAGTCTGTGAAGGAGTGACATGAGTAAACGACCGCTGAGCCGGCAGGCCCTGGAAGCGGCCCGCCGCGTGCTCGCCGACGTCGAGGGCTGTACCGATCCGGTGGCCACCGCGCGGCTGCTGCCGCCGGAGGTGTACACCGGGCAGGACTTCTGGGAGTTCGAGAAGGAGGCGATCTTCGGGCGGGAGTGGCTGTGCATCGGCCACGTCAACGAGATCCCCGAACCGGGTGACCAGCTGCCGCTGACCGTGCTCGACGAGCCGATCGTGATGCTGCGTGACCAGGCCGGTGACGTGCGCGTGATGTCGGCCGTGTGCCAGCACCGTGGCCAGCCGCTGTTCGGCGGCCTGGCCGGGGAGGGACGCGACATGGCCTCACCCTGCCTCAACGGCAAGGTGATGAAATGCCCCTACCACAACTGGACGTTCGACCTCGAGGGCCGGCTCGCCGCCGCCCCCTCGATGACCGAGACGGTGCCGGTGAACCGGCTGCGCGAGACCATCCGCCTGCCCCAGATCCGGCACGAGATCTTCCACGGCATGGTCCTCATCAACTTCGACGACAACGCCGAGCCCCTGGGCCTGGGGGTCAGCCGGATCGACGAGGAGCTGTCCACGTTCGGCCTCGACGAGCTGGTGCCGATGCCCGCGTTCGTGTTCGAGAACCAGCAGTGGAACTGGAAGATCCACCACGACAACGCCCTTGAGCCGTACCACACCAGTTACGTGCACCGGGGCGTTCACGAGGCGGCCCCGGCCAAGAACGCGCGGTTCTACCCGTTCGAGCCCGGCGACAACCAGGTCATGCACCCGACCTACCTGGTCGACGAGAACGCGGGCCTGGCCTCGACGGACGGCAAGCGGACCACCGCGATCATCCCGGGCCTGACCGACGAGCAGCGCAGGCGGGTCATGTTCGCGTCCATCCCGCCGATGCTGTTCTCCATCCTGCAACCGACGTTCGTTCAGCTGGCCTTCATCTACCCCAAGGGACCGGGCGCTTTCGACCTGCGCCGGGTGAACCTCTACCCGAAGTCGGCGGTGGAGGAGCCCGGATTCCACGAGGCCTACGAGAAGTTCATGGAACGCAAGGCTCTCGCGATCCACCAGGACGCCGTCACCACCGCGGCCCTGCAGCAGGGGCTGGGCTCGCGGTACGCGCCCCGGGGTCCGCTGTCGTGGATGGAGTCGAACATCCCGCAGCTCAACCAGTGGCTGATCGAGCGTTACCGGAAGGCGGTCACCGTCGATGTCTGAGATCGATGCCCTGATGGCCCGTCTCGACCTGCTCGAGTCCCGTGAGGCCTGCCTGGGCCTGATGACGAGTTACATGGCCGCCACCGACGCCGAGACCGGCAAGGGGGAGAAGGTCGCGGCCCTGTTCACCGACGACGGCCAGTGGGAGTCCATCGGCCCGAACGGCAATCCGGGCTGGGCCGCCCAGGGGCACGCGGCCTTGATCACGAAGTTCGACCGCAACGTCGAGCGGATGCCGTTCTCGGCGCACTTCGTCACCAACGCGGCCGTCGAGGTCACCGGCGACACGGCCACCGGGCAGTTCATGTACTTCCAGGCCTGCACCTACCGTGGAGACCAGCCGCTGTGGATCGCGGGCAAGTACTTCAACGACTTCCGCCGGGTCGAGGGCCGCTGGCTGCTGTCGTACATGCGTGTGCACAACTTCTTCACCACCCCGTTCGATCAGGGATGGGTGAAGGTCCCCCACATGAAAACGCCTTAGGAGCACTGCTGTGAAGACCTACCGCCACCAGGTGCTGCGCAACCTGAAGTTCGGCACCCTGCCCACGTTCATGGCGGCCCAGCGCACCAAGAACGAGCTGCTCGTCGCGGCCGGCCTGACCCCGTACGCGGTGTACGCGCCGGCCTTCGGGGGCCTGCACCACATGGTGCTCGAGGCGTCGTTCGAGTCGATGGCCGCGTTCGAGGCCGAGCACCTGGCCACCAAGAAGATCGAGGGCATGGCCGCTCTCAACGCCGAGCAGCTGGAGTGCACGATCCCGGGCACCGCGCTCGACCAGCTGCAGCGGCTGGGCCTGCCGGCGTGATCGAGGACCTGCTCGAGGAGGACGAGCACGAGCACGACGAGGAGTACGACCGGCACAGTGTTCCCGGCCGTACGAGCGGTGCCACCCTCACCGAGCAGGGCTGGTACTCCTGGCACGCCCCGTACGACGACCTGGAGTCGGAGCAGACCGACCGGCTCGGGGCGGTCCAGGACCAGCTGGTCGCCTTTCTCGACGGTGCCCGGCCGGGGGAGCTGCGGGCGCTGAGCGTCTGCTCGGGCCAGTCCCGCGACCTGCTGCCGATTCTCATCGCGCACCCGCGCGGGGCGCAGGTGCGGGCCACGATGCTCGAGCTCGATCCGCTCAACGCCTCGTTCCTGCACGGTGCCCTCGGTTCCACCCGCCTCTCGACGGTGGACGTGGTGGTCGCCGACGCGGGGACCACCGACTCCTACGAGGGTAGGGTTCCGGCGGACCTGCTCCTGCTCTGCGGTGTCCTGGCGAATGTCGCCCCGGCCGACGCATTCACGCTCCTCGACGCCCTGCCCATGCTCTGCGCGGCCGGGGCGACGGTGGTGTGGAGCACGTACGGTGCCTCGCTGGAGGATGCCGACGCGGTGATCGAGCACCTGGAAGGTGGCTCGTTCGAACGTCTCTCGGTGCTCCGGGAGCCCGGCTACGTCGTCGGGGCCCACCGCTTCACCGGCGAACCCGGCCCGCTGGAACCGGGCCGCCGGCTGTTCAGCTTCCGCTGATCAGTGCTCCCGCTGCCATCGGCGGGTGATGGTCATGCGGGTGATGCGCCAGCCGTCGGCGGTGCGCACGGCGATCGACGAGGAGCGCAGACCGGCGGACGTGTGCGGGGGTTCGCCGTCACGGTAGAAGTACACGAGCTGGTTGGCGGTGGCCTCGGCCCGGTCGCCGTCGACCCGGACCTGGATGTCGCCGTGCACGTGCTGGGTGCGGACGTCGGCCGGGGAGGTCGCGGACAGGCGGGTGATCACGGTCTCGAGGCCGTGCAGGTCGCCGCGGGGTGAATGTACCTCCACGGACGGGTGATACACGGTGCCGGCGTCCTCGAAGCGGCGTTCGTCGAGCAGGTCGGACAGACGCGCGAACAGGTCGCCGACGTCGAGCCGGTCCTGGAGGGCCTGGGTCATGAGCGACTCCTCGCATCGAGTGTTGGTGCGACCAACATTAGGTCATGATGTTGGTCGTGCCAACACCTATAGGCTGGCGACATGGACGAGATCCCCGACCGCCTGGCGAGCCGGCCGACCTGGCTGATCGGGCAGCTGACCCTGCACGGCCGGCGCCTGCTGGCCGAGGGGTGGGCCGAGGCCGGGGTGAAGGGGTACCACTACCGCCTGCTGGCGACCCTCGAGGAGTTCGGCCCGGCGAGTCAGGCGCAGCTCGGGCGGCGTTCCCGGATGGACCGCAGTGATGTCGTCGCCGCCGTGAACGCCCTCGAAGAGCTGGGTTTTGTGCACAAGACCCCCGATCCCGACCACGGCCGGCGCAACCGGGTGATGCTGACCGCAGCGGGCGCGGCTCAGCTGCGGCGTCTGGATCCCGTCGTCGACCGGGTGCAGGACGAACTGCTCGGGCCCCTGTCCGCGGCGGAGCGGGCGACCCTCGTGCGCCTGCTCGGCCAGGCCCTGCGCCATCACGAGCCCGGAGAAGGGGAATGAGCCCGGAACGCCGGGGCTGAGGGGCGCTTGCCGTTGTGTGGTCCCGGGCTGCGAGGAGGTGCCGGGCCGCGAGGAGGTGCCGGGCCGCGAGGAGGTGCCGGGCCGCGAGGAGGTGCCGGGCCGCGAAGAGGTGCCGGGCCGCGGAGGCCGGCCGTCGTCCTGCCCCTGCGGGCTGAGTACACAGACACCCGCTATACCCGATCGGTATAGGGGGTGGGTCTGCTCCCCGCGGAAGGGACATGGGGGTGCGGCGCAGTGGGCGGATCGCCGTGGCGTCCGGGCTGCCGTTTCAGCCCGCCGGGTGACAGTCTGTGTGTCCGAAACGACCGGAGAACAGACCGTCACCCCTGGGCGTCACCGCACCACCACGTCCACCATCGGGGTTTCAGAAGGTGTGCTCGGGCGCGGGGAACGTGCCCGCCTTGACGTCGGCGGTGTAGGCCGCCACCCCCTTGAGCAGCTCGCCGCGCAGGTCGGCGAACTGCTTCACGAAGCGGGGGAGCTTGCCGGTGTTCAGGCCGAACGCGTCCTGCCAGACCAGCACCTGGCCGTCGGTGCCGTTGCCCGCGCCGATGCCGATGGTCGGGATGTCCAGCTCGGCGGTCACTTTCGCGCCGACCTCGGCCGGCACCATCTCCATCAGCACGCAGAACGCACCGGCCTGCTGGGCGGCCAGGGCGTCGGCGAGCACCCGCTCGGACGCGTCGCCGCGGCCCTGCACCCGGTAGCCGCCGAGCGCGTGCTCGTACTGCGGGGTGAAGCCGATGTGCGCGCAGACCGGGATGCCGCCGTCGGTCAGGCGTTTGATCTGGGGGGCCATGGCGGCGCCGCCCTCGAGCTTGACCGCGGCCACCCCGGCCTCTTTCATGAACCGGGCCGCGGTGTCCCAGGCCTGCTCGGGGGAGCCCTGGTAGGAGCCGAACGGCAGATCGCCCATCACCAGCGCACGTTTCGCGTTCTGGGCCACGGCCCGGGCCAGCGGGATCAGCTCGTCGACGGTGACCGGCAGGGAGGTGCGGTGGCCGTAGACGTTGTTGCCCGCGGAGTCTCCGACGAGCAGCACGTCGATGCCGGCCTCGTCGAAGATCTGCGCGGTGTACATGTCGTAGGCGGTGAGCATCGTGAACTTCTCACCGCGGCGCTTCATCTCGCCCAGGTGGTGGGTGCGCACCCGCTTCGGGACCGGCCGGGTGCTTCCGTAGGGGGTGGGTTCTTCGGTGTTCGCCATCGAAACAGTCTTTCCTAGCGGGATTCGTCGTCGAGCGTGGGCAGGAGGCGCTCGGTCGCGGAGGTCATGTGCCGGCGCATCGCCTCGGCCGCGGCGATCGGGTCGTGGGCCTCGAGGCCGGCCAGGATCGCGCGGTGCTCGGCCAGGGTGAGCCGGGCGTGGTCGTCGTCGTTGAGGGCGCGCTCGACCCAGACCCGGATGAGGGAGCGGACGCTCTGGAGGGTGTCGCGCAGCAGGACGTTGTCGGCGCCGGAGGCCAGTTCGTGGTGGAAGAGCATGTCCGCGGTGACGAAACGGTGGTAGTCGCCGAGGCTGTTCTCCATCGTCTCGGTGTGCTCGCGCAGCGCTGTCAGTGACGTGTCGCTGATGCGCGTCGCGGCCAGCAGCGCCGCCTGCGTCTCCAGGCCCTGACGGACCTCGATGAGCTCCCGGGTCTTGTCCGAGTGCAGCAGGATTCCCCAGGACAGGGTCTGGGGGAGCAGCTCGGACGTTCCGCCGGACAGGTACGTTCCCGAGCCCGGGCGCACCGTGACGATGCCCAGGATCTCCAGCGCCGCCAGGGCTTCCCGCACCGCCGAGCGCCCCACGCCCATGTGCGTGGCGAGCTGACGCTCGGGAGGCAACCTGTCACCCTCGGCCAGCGAACCACTGGCTATGTAGTCCAGAAGGCGTCTTGTGACTTCGGCCATCGCCGTGGAGCTCTTGATCGTGCCCCCGAACGCGGAATCCAGTCCGCGTGAGTTGTCAACCACGCACGGAGCCTATCAACCGGTTGTCCAAAATTGGTCAACCGGTTGACAGGTGGACCGGACAGCACCACGATGTGCCAAGTCCGCAGATGCCCGCCCCCTGCGCCCTCATAGGAGAGGCTCGATGACGACGACGTCTTCCGATCAGTCGCAAAGCGACGTGGCCAAGTCGGCCATCAAGAAGGTCACGGTCCGGCTCGTGCCGTTCGTCGCCGTGATGTTCTTCATCAACTACCTGGACCGGTCCGCGATCGGCTTCGCCGGCCCCAACGGCATGGAAGCCGACCTGGGCCTGACGGCCGCGCAGTACGGATTCGCGTCCGGGATCTTCTTCGTCGGGTACATCCTGCTGGAAGTCCCCAGCAACATGGCCCTGCACAAGTTCGGCGCCCGGGTCTGGCTGGCCCGGATCATGATCACGTGGGGCATCGTCGCGGTGCTGTTCACCTGGGTGAACTCCTACGCCCAGCTCTCGTGGCTGCGGTTCGCCCTCGGTATCGCCGAGGCCGGGTTCTTCCCCGGCGCGATCCTGTACCTGAGCCTGTGGGTGCCGGCCCGTTACCGCGCCCGCACGCTCGGCCTGTTCTACCTGGCCCAGCCGCTCACCAGCATCATCGGCGCCCCGCTGGCCGGCTGGCTGATGACGCACGACGGGGCCTTCTTCGGCCTCGAGGGCTGGCGCTTCATGTTCCTCATGGTCGGTCTGCCCGCGGTGATCATGGGTGTCGTGGCCTGGTTCTACCTGGTCGACGACCCGAACAAGGTCAAGTGGCTGACCCCGGCCGAGCGCGAGTGGCTGACCAGCGAGCTCGCCGCCGAGGCCAAGGACAAGGCCGGCGCCGACTCGACCAAGGAGTCCGGCCACGGTCTGGCCGCCCTGAAGACGGCGTTCACCACGCCCCGCGTGTGGGCCCTGGCCGTCATCTACTTCGGCTTCATCTACGGCCTGTACACGCTCGCGTTCTTCCTGCCGACGATCATCGGTGACTTCGCCGAGCAGTACGACACCTCGTTCGGCCTGGTGCAGAAGGGCCTGATCACGGCCATCCCGTACGTGCCCGCCGCGATCGTGCTCTACCTGGTCTCGCAGCACGTCACCAGGAACGGCCTGAAGACGTACCACATCGCGGTTCCCGCCTTCACCGGCGCCGTGAGCGTGCCGCTGGCCCTGTTCGCCGGTTCGCCGGCGCTGACGATCGCCTGCATCGCCGTCACGGCCTGCTCGATCTTCGCGGCGCTGCCGAACTTCTGGACGCTGCCCACGCAGTTCCTCACCGGTGCCGCCGCCGCGGCCGGTATCGCCCTGATCAACACCTGGGGCAACCTGGCCGGTTTCGCCGCCCCCTACGTCACCGGCTGGATCCGGGACGCGAACGACGGCGACCTGAAGCTGGCGATGTTCGTCGTCGGCGCCGCGATGCTCCTGTCCTGCCTGACGATGCTGGGCCTGGCCCGCAGCGGCCGGGTCGACCCCGCCGAGCGCGTCCCGGTCCAGGCCGGGCACTGAGGCCCCGGGCCCGCAACGCCACGCACGGCCGGTGCCGGCCACCGGCGTCCTGAATCAGCTGTAACTCCGGAGGAAAACTGTCATGACTCGCTTGGTCAACGATCCGGCGGCCTTCGCCGACGAGATGACCGAGGGCTTCGTCGCCGCTCACGCCGACCGGGTGTGCGCCGTGCCCGGGGGCGTCGTTCGCGCCACCGAGGCCCCGGCCGGCCAGGTCGCCGTGGTCATCGGTGGCGGGTCGGGTCACTACCCCGCGTTCGCGGGACTGGTGGGCCCGGGTCTGGCCGACGGTGCCGTTCTCGGCAACGTGTTCGCGTCACCGTCGGCGCAGCAGGTGCACAGCGTCGGCCGGGCGGCCGAGCGGGGCGGGGGCATCCTGCTCAGCTACGGCAACTACGCCGGTGACTGCCTGAACTTCGACGCGGCGACGGAACGCCTGCAGGGCAACGGGATCGCCGTGCGGACGGTCCGGGTCACGGACGACATCGCCAGCGCCCCCGTCGCCGAGCGCCACAAGCGCCGCGGCATCGCGGGCGACCTGGTGGTCTTCAAGATCGCCGGGGCCGCCGCCGCGAAGGGCCACGACCTCGACCAGGTCACGGCCCTGGCCCAGCGGGCCAACGACCTCACCCGCACCATCGGCGTCGCGTTCTCCGGGTGCACGCTGCCCGGGGCGTCCGAGCCGCTGTTCACCGTGCCGGAGGGCCGCATGGCGGTCGGGCTGGGCATCCACGGTGAGCCGGGTCTGGAAGAGGTCGAGCTGCCCAGCGCCGACGGCCTCGCCCGGATCCTGGTGGAGAAGCTGCTGGCCGAGCTGCCCGAGGGTGTGACGGCCCGCGGTGGCCGGGCCGCGGTGCTGCTCAACGGCCTCGGCACGGTCAAGCACGAAGAGCTCTTCGTGACCTACCGCAAGGTGGCGCAGCTGCTCGAGGAGGCCGGCATCACCGCCGTCGGCCCCGAGGTGGGCGAGCTGTGCACCAGTTTCGACATGGCCGGGGTCTCGCTGACCCTCGCCTGGCTGGACGCCGAGCTGGAGGAACTGTGGCTCGCGCCCGCCGACAGCCCGGCGTTCCGGCGGGGTTCCGTGGTCTCGGGTCCTCGTCGCTCGTTGGTGACGGCCTCTGAGGATGTCGAGGAGATCGCCCCCACCACCGACGAGTCCCGCGAAGCAGCCGCGGTTCTCGTCGATCTCCTGAACGCGGTCGAGAACACCATCGACACCAATGTCGACGAGCTGGGCCGCATCGACGCGATCGCCGGGGACGGCGACCACGGCATCGGCATGCAGCGCGGGATCCGCGCGGCCGCGGCCGCCGGACGCGAGGCCTACGCGGCCGGGGCGGGTGCCGGCTCGGTGCTCACCACTGCCGCCGACGCCTGGGCCGACCGCGCCGGGGGTACCTCCGGGGCGCTGTGGGGGCTGGCCCTGCGCCGCATCGGCATGCGCATCGGCGACATCGACGTGCCCGACACGATCACCCTGGCCGAGGCCCTGCACGCCGCCCGCGAGGGCATCACCGAGACCGGGGGCGCGCAGATCGGTGACAAGACGCTGGTCGACGTGCTCATCCCGCTCGACGAGACCTTCAGTGCGGCAGCTGTTTCCGGTGCTTCCGGTCTGGAGGCCGCCGGTGCCGCCGCCGAGGCCGGCGAGAAGGCCGCCGAGGGCACCAGCCACCTGATCCCCAAGGCCGGTCGCGCCCGCACCCACGCCGAGCGCAGTCTCGGCACCCCCGACGCCGGTGCGGTCTCGCTCAGCCTGGTCGCCCGCACCGTTCACACCACCCTCACCCAGTAAAGAAGTTAGGTGGATCCCGCAATGAGCAAGCTCCGCATCGTGGTCGGCGCCGACGAGGCCGGTTTCGACTACAAGGAAGCCCTGAAGGCCGATCTGCTGGCCAGCGGCCTGGTCGACTCGGTCGTCGACGTGGCCGAGAGCCGCGACGAGCCGTACCCGGACGTGGCCATCGCCGCCGGTCAGCTCATCGCCTCGGGCCAGGCCGACCGCGCGCTGCTGGTGTGCGGCACCGGTCTGGGCGTGGCCATCGCGGCCAACAAGGTTCCCGGCATCCGCGCCGTCACCGCGCACGACAGCTTCTCGGTGGAGCGCTCGATCCTGAGCAACAACGCGCAGGTGCTGACCTTCGGCCAGCGCGTGGTCGGCCTGGAGCTGGCCCGCCGCCTCGCCAAGGAGTGGCTGACCTACACGTTCGACGACTCCTCGGCCTCCGCCGGCAAGGTCAGCCGGATCAGCGCCTACGAGGACGCCAACGCCAAATGAGCCGGACCTTCGGCGTGAGCCTCAAGATGTACATGGGCTACGACCAGACGCTGCGCTGGTGCCGGGACGTGGCCGCCACCTGCGGTGACCACCCGGTGCTGCAGGACGGCTCGACGCGGCTGTTCATCGCCCCGACCTTCCCGGCGGTGCCGGCGGCGCGGGAGATCTTCCGCGGCACGCCGATCGCGGTCGGCGCGCAGAACCTGGCCGAGGCCGACTCCGGTGCGTTCACCGGCGAGGTCGGCGGTCCGGTGCTGCGCGAGGCCGGAGCCCTGTACGTCGAGGTGGGTCACGCCGAACGGCGCCGTCTGTACGGTGAGGACGAGAACGTCGTCGCCGCGAAGACCGCGGCCGCGCTGCGCAACGGCCTGGTGCCGGTGCTGTGCATCGGTGAGCCCGAGCCGGTTTCGGCCGAGGAGGCCGCCGCCGAGTGCGTGCGTCAGCTGGTCAGCGCCCTGCAGACCAGCGACCGGCGGGGTCTGGGCGGCAACGTCGTCGTGGCCTACGAGCCGATCTGGGCGATCGGCGCCGCGGAACCGGCCGGGGACGGGCACATCTCGGCCGTCTGCGCGGCCCTGCGCGAGGCGATCGCCAAGCGTCCCGGGCACCCCGACAGCAACGTGATCTACGGCGGCAGCGCCGGCCCGGGTCTGTACTCGCGGCTCGGCGGCAGCGTGGACGGCGTGTTCCTGGGCCGTTTCGCGCACGACCCGCAGGCACTGAAGGCCGTACTGGACGAAGGGCTGGCAGCATGAGCACGACGATCGGCCTGAGCACCTACTCGTTCTTCTGGCAGTGGCACGCGGAGACCGTGGCCGAGCCGATCACGCTCACCGGCATGATCGACAAGACCGCCGCGCTGGGTGCCACCCTGCTGCAGATCTGCGACTACCCGCTGATCGAGTCGTACACCGACGAGGAACTGAGAATCCTCAAGGCGTACGGTGACTCGAAGGGTGTCACGTTCGAGCTCGGCACCCGCGGGGTCACCCCCGAGCACCTGGCGCTGTACCTGCGCCTGGCGCAGGCGCTGGACGTGACCCTGGTGCGCAGCATGCTCTACACGGCCACCTCGCGTCCCACTGCTTCCGAAGCGGAACAGATGCTTAAGGACGCGGTGGTCGGGTACGAGGCGGTGGGTGTCACTCTCGCTCTGGAGACGTACGAGCAGGTGTCCTCCTCTGTCCTCGTCGACATCGTGACCGCGGTCGGCTCGCCGAACCTCGGCATCTGCCTGGACCCGGCCAACTGCGTGGCCGCCCTCGAGCACCCGGCCGACGTGGTGCGCCGCACCGCGCCCCTGGTGAAGAACATTCACGTGAAGGACTTCTCGTTCAGCCGTCGTGACGGCTGGGTCGGCTTCACCCTGGCCTCCTGCCCGCTGGGTGAGGGGCAGCTGGACTACCACGGCATGATCGCCGCCGTCGGCCCGGCCGAGAAGAACATCAACCAGATCATCGAGCACTGGGTGCCGTGGCAGGGAGACAGCGCCACGACCATCGCGCTCGAAGACGCCTGGACCTCTAAAAATCTGGAAACCCTGAGGAGTTACGCGAAATGAGCGACAAGCAGCTGACCATCGCCGTCATCGGCGCCGGTGGCAAGATGGGCATGCGGGTCTCCAACAACCTGCAGCGCAGCAGCCACACCGTGTTCTACGTCGAGAACGGCGAGGCCGGTAAGGCGCGCACCCTCGAGGCCGGCCGTGAGCTGTCCGAGGCCGCGGACGCCGTCAAGAACGCCGACGTCGTCATCCTGTCGGTCCCCGACATCGCGCTCGGCCCGGTCTCGGCCGAGATCGTGCCGCAGGTCAACCCGGGCACCGTCGTGCTGACGCTCGACCCGGCCGCCGCGTACGCGAACCTGCTCTTCCGCCGTGACGACATCGAGTACGTCGTGGCCCACCCGTGCCACCCGTCGGTGTTCCTGCAGCGCAAGACCCAGGCCGAGCTCGACGACACCTTCGGTGGCATCGCCGCCGCCCAGGACGTCGTCGCCGCGATCGAGTCCGGCGACGCCGAGAAGCAGGCCATCGCCGAAGAGGTCATCAAGCTCATGTACGCCCCGGTGCTGGACGTGCACTGGGTGACCGTCAAGCAGCTGGCCTACCTCGAGCCCACCCTGGTCGAGGTCGTCGCCTGCATGATCGGTGACCTGCTCAACGAGGCGCTGCTCGAGACCGTCAACAAGGTCGGTGTGCCCGAGCCCGCCGCCCGCGCCATGCTCATGGGTCACGTGCAGGTCGCCCTGGCCAACGGCCTGCGGGGCGACAACCCGTTCTCCGACGCGTGCCTCATCGCGATGGACTACGGTCGTGAGAAGCTCATCAAGGACGACTGGAAGAGCATCTTCGACGACACCGAGCTGGACAACGTGCTCAAGCAGATGCTGCACCTGGACCACATCCACCGCTGATCGGCGGCTGATCCGCTCCATCCCCCAGAACGGGCCGTCTGCACTGCACAGCCGGCCTGGCACGACCGAGGGCCTTCCTTCCCCGACCGGGAGGAAGGCCCTCGGCCTTTGGCGAGTTTCCCCGGAACGGCGGTGCGTGTCCCGCTAGGTTGGGGGCACTCGACGCGAAGGAGAACCCGTGGGCAAGGTCGTCCTGTACGCGTCGGTGTCGGTCGACGGTTTCGTCGCCGACGAGAACGACCAGCCCGGGCCCCTGTTCGAGTGGCTGGTCAGTGGTGACGTCCCGCTCGACGCGAGCGGCCAGCTGAAGGTGTCGCAGGCGTCCTACGACTGGACCCGTCCGTACTGGGACCGGATCGGGGTGACGATCGCCGGGCGCCACGTCTTCGACCTGACCGGCGGCTGGGACGGCAAGCCCCCCAGCGGCATCGATCACGTGGTCGTCGTGACGCACCGGCCGCCGCCCGGTGGCTGGGACCCCGGGGCGCCGTTCCACTTCGTCGACGGCGTTCGGGCGGCCGTGGCCCGGGCGCAGGAACTGGCGGGTGAGCGCATCGTCGAGGTCTCGGCCGGTGACGTCGGGGGTCAGGTGCTGGCCGCGGGCCTGGTCGACGAGGTGCGCATGGATGTCGTCCCCGTCGTGTTCGGTTCGGGCAAGCACTTCTTCGGGGCGGTCGACGCGCAGCACCGGCTGGGCGACCCGGACGCGGTGATCCAGGGGCAGCGTGTGCTCCACCTGCGGTACCCGGTGCGCCGCTGAGCCCGGCCACCTCTGTGCTCCGGCGGCCCGGTCCGCCCGGCCCGGCCTGACCACGCCACGATCGCCGGCCTCGGGGGCCGGGTCACGACCACACCCGCCCGGCCACCCGGAACCCGCCGGGCCGCGACCAGAGGTGAGACCGCGCGTCCGCCCTCAGGTTTCTCGCCGGCCGCCGGCCGCGTACCGCGCGGTGGCCGTGCGCACCGCCTCGTCCACCACCTCCGTCACCCGTTCGGGAGTGACACTCCAGCCGGGGATCAGGAGCCGGGGCCAGAACAGGTAGTTCGAGATCATGCCCAGGAACTGGGTGGCGGCCAGGTCGGCGTCGTCGACCCGGGCCGTGCCGGCGGCGTGCTCGGCGAGGAAGTAGTCGCGGACGGCCGCGAAGTAGGGCAGCTTGCCGTGCGAGAACTGCGCGCCCGCCAGTTCGGGGAAGCGCGGCAGCTCGGCGATGACAATGCGGAACAGGTCGGCCAGCTCGCGGCGGCCGAGCAGCTCGGCGTAGCGGACGCCGATCGTGGTGAGGCCGCCGCTCAGGTCGCCCGCGGGCGGGGGCGCGCTCTCGTCGGCCGGTGACCAGGACGTGGTGATCATGGCGTCGAACAGGGCCGCCTTGGTGGGGAACTGCTTGAAGAGCGTGGCCCGCGAGACCCCGGAGCGCTCGGCGATGCGCGCCAGCGACGTGCGGTCGTAGCCCAGTTCCAGGAACAGCGCGGTGGCCGCCTCCAGGATCTGCGAGCGCTTCTCCTCGGCGACGCGCTGGTGGTAGCTGGGCAGGTCGGGGCTCATCCCCTCATGGTAGCGAGGTGAGTGGCTTGACTCGCCTCTGCGGGGTGGTCTAGCGTCCCAGTCAGTGGTGAGTCGTCCGACTCGCCACTTGGAACATCCCGACCGGAGGACCCTTCATGACCCGCTTCATCCGACAGACCGTGCTCGTCACCGGAGGCAGTGGCGGGCAGGGGGCCAGCCACGTGCGCGCTTTCCACGCCGAGGGGGCGAACGTGGTGATCGGCGACGTCGACGCCGTGCGCGGTGCGGCGCTGGCCGACGAACTAGGCGACCGGGCCCGGTTCGTGCGGCTCGACGTCACCGACGAGAAGTCCTGGGAATCGGCGGTTTCGGTGGCCGAGGAGTCGTTCGGCTCTCTCGGCGTCCTGGTGAACAACGCCGGGGTGCAGAACCCGCCGGTGCCCATCGAGAACACGGACGCCTCCACCTGGGCGCGGATCCTCGACATCAACCTGACGGGGACCTTCCTCGGCATCAAGGCGGCGACCCCGGCGCTGCGCCGGGCCGGCGGTGGGGCGGTCGTCAACATCGCCTCGACCATGGGCCTGGGAGGCACGGCCCTGTACGCGCCCTACGTCGCGAGCAAGTGGGCGGTACGCGGGCTGACGCGGACGGCCGCGCTCGAACTGGGCCGAGACCGCATCCGGGTCAACGCGATTCACCCCGGGGTGATCGCGACGGCCTTCATCAACGAGCCGGCCGCGGGTGCCGCCGCCCCGATCGCCGACTTCTTCTCGCCCGCCCCGTTCGCCGTCCCGAGGCTGGGGGAGCCGGCCGACGTCACGCGGCTCCTGTTGTTCCTGGCGTCCGCCGACGCGTCCTTCATCACCGGTGCGGAATACGTGATCGACGGCGGGCTGCAGCTGGGGCCGGCCCTGCAGCACCAGTGAGCACCCCGTTGCCGGCCGACCTGCCCGAACCGGTGCGGCGGGCCATCGAGATCACCCCCGCCGCCGGCACCCGGGAGCGGATCATCGACATCACCACCACCGGCCGCCGCACGGGCCGCCCCCGCCGGATCGAGATCTTCTTCTACCGCGCGCTGGGTAACACCTACCTGTGCAGCGGTGCCGGTGGGGGAGCGACGGACTGGCACGCGAACCTCCTCGCGCACCCGGACTTCGTCGTCCACCTGAAGAACGGGGTGCACGCGGACCTGCCCGCCCGCGCCGAGACCGTGACCGATCCGCACGAGCGCCAGGCCGTGCTCACCCACATCGTGGCCGACCTGAACCAGCCGCACGACCCCGGCACCATCCGGCCCACCCGCCTGGAGGACTGGGCCGGAAGCCGGCTGATGCGTGTCACCTTCGGACCGGCGACCGGGTAGCGCACGGCGCGGCGGGCGACCAGGCCGGCCAGGTGCGCCCGCTCGGTCATCTCGTCGCGCCGCAGACCCGGGGTGAACACCGGGATGCCGGCCCGCTCGGGGGAGGAGTGCTCATGACGCCGCCGCAGGAAATGACCCCGCTCGTCACGGTTGACGAGGGGGCCGGAGGCTGCGGGGTTCGCGGGTGGCACTATCGCCCGGCGCCCGGCGCATCCCCCGAGGTGAGCAGCGTGCGGGCGGCGTGCCGCGCGTCATCGATCGCCGTCGTGCTCGCCCCGGCCGTGTGCAGCACCAGGGTGCCCTCGTAGAGCAGGTGCAGGTGGGCGCCGCGGGCCGGATCACCGGTGAGGTGGTCGAAGAGCGCTCGCATCCAGGCCTTCTCGGCGTGGATCACGGGCAGCGCCGGGTGGTCGGTGTTGCCCAGTTCGGCGTGCGCGTTGACGAACGCGCACCCCCGGCGCTGCGTGCCCATCCAGGCCTCGAGCACGTCGAAGACCTGCAGGGCACCCGGGTTCTCGTCGTCGAGGCGCTCGAGCAGGAACGCGCGCCACCGGTGGGCCCGTTGCAGGAGGTACAGGGCGACGAGGGCGTCCTTGGAGCCGAAGCGGTCGTACAGGGTCTTCTTCGTCGTGCCCGCGGTCTCGGCGATCAGGTCGACACCCACCGCCCGCACCCCGCGCTCGTAGAACAGGTCGCTCGCCGCGTCCAGCAGCCGGGTGCCGGCGTTGGTCAGGGGTGGCAGCGGCTGCATCGCGGGCAGGAGAGGGGCCGGGGTGGTGTCGGACAGTGTGGCGATGGACAGCACGGCGGTTCTCCCTGGGCGATGGCCGGACCGTCAGTATACCGACCTGTCTACCTCAGGTGGCGGGACGGCCGCGCCGCCGGGACCCGCCCCGGAAGCCCAGCACCAGCACGGCCAGCCCGCCCAGCACCAGCAGCAGCGTGCCCAGGCGGCTGCCGGTGACGCCCCTGAACGCGTCCGACAGCCGTTGCGTCAGGTTCCGCTCGGGCAGCGGCACCGAACCACCCAGCCAGGTGCTGCCGTCGGCCGAGGTGGTCAGCCGCTCGAGCGACGAGGCCACGGCGCCGGGCAGGTCGGCGTGCTCCTGGGCCATCTGCTCGGCGCTGATGCCGGTCAGCTTCAGCGTGGTCAGGTCGACTCCGCCGGTGACGTAGGTGTGCCGGTAACGCTCACCGCCCTCGGTCGTGGTCGTCGTGTACGTGAACTCCTTGCTGCGGAAGGCCTTCACGTAGTCGTCGAACACGTCCAGCGGCTTCCAGCCCGAGGTCAGCGGGGCCAGCCCGAGGTCGCCGGAGTCGAGCACGTCGTCGAACGAGGTGGGCCTGCCCTCGGCGTGCCGGTCGCGGATCCACTGCGCGATCACCCGCGTGACGAACAGCCGCCGCACGGCCGCGTACTGGGGCGCGGTGTTCACCGCCTTGACGATCTCGGGCAGGATCAGCCGGCGTTCGAGGTCGTCCTTGGCCTTGACCACGGCGTCGGACTCGTTCGGGCAGGCGTCGACGTCGGAGTCGGGCAGGTCGACCGGGGCCGTCTTCACGTCGAGCTCGGCGCGCAGCACGTACAGCGAGTCGCCGTCGGCCCGCACCTCGACCCTGCCCGGCGTGATCCAGGCCCGTGAGGTCGAGCAGGTGCTGCCGATGCGCTCCAGCTCCCGCCAGTACGCCGCGCCGGTGCGGGTGTCCGGGTCGAGCAGCGCGCCCTCGGTGCGCTTCATCTCGAAGTCCGCCTCCAGCATGACCTTTCCGGCGTTGGTGCGGCCCAGGTCGGCGTCCACGATGCGCTCGGGCTCGTTCGGGTTCAGGTTCACCCAGAATTTCTCGGGGGTCAGCGCGATCCAGGTGCGCAGGTCGTCGGCCGCGGTGGCGACGGCCCCGGTGGCCAGGTCGTCGCTCTGGTAGCCGGACGTGAGCTCCTGCCCGGAGAACGAGTACCGCAGCCCGCCCGAGCCCGGGCTGTCGGACAGGTAGCGCATCTGCAGGCTGGTGAAATCGATGCCTCCGAGCGCGGATTCGGACGGTGAGGCCAGGGCGTCCATCAGCGGGCTCTCGCCGCAGCCGGCCGTCAGGGCCAGCGCCAGCACGCCGCCGCCGCCCGACAGCGCACCCGCCGGGGTCTGGCAGGCGGGCGGGCTCTGCCCGGTCGCGGTCGTCAGGGCGCCGGTGTGCTGGGCTGCCGCCTGCTTGCCCTGCGCCGAGGCCGTCGCCCGCTGCACCTTGCGGATCGCGACCATCTTGCCCTTCTTGCGGGCGACGATCTGGGCCGATTCCTTCTTGTTGGTCTTCGTCTCGTAGGGCGCGAACGACAGCACCCGGTTCTGGGCGTAGACCTTCTTCGGGATGATCTTGCGGCAGCGGCTCGGGCAGGGCTCCCGGGGCGTGGCGACGGCGAGCTGGTCGTCCCAGACGTCCTGGGCGATCGCGTCGGCCCGGCCCAGGTCCTGCTGCACCTTCGTCGCCTTCTCCCGGGCGAGCAGGCCCTCGAGCACGGCCAGCTGGATGCGGTACCGGACCGCCTGCTCACCGTGCAGGTTGGGCGTCTCACCCGCGGCGGAGCTCGGTTTGGTGAAGTTCATCGCCGAGACCAGCACCAGCCTGCGGTCGGTGGGCGGGTTCGCCCCGTAGACCTCCGCGAAGAGCGCCGGGTTGCTGCCGGCGTCGTAGACGTGGGTCCAGGCGTTCAGGTTGCGCTCGGTGCGCAACCGGGCCCCCCGGTCGTCGTCGAGGAGATTGGCCAGTGCCTCGGGGGAGAGGGAGGTGCCCGACCCGGCACCGGCGACCAGCGGCACCTCGAAGACGGCGGTGGCCGGGTTCATCGACGAGCTGAAGTCGCCGAAGCGGGCCCACTGATCGATGACGGCCTGCCACAGCGGGCTTTTCATCATGTCCTCGACCTCGGCCAGCTCGTCGGCCGACAGGCCGGGGCTGGTGGGTGAAGGGGCGGGCGCACCGGCCGGGAGGACGTGCGGGGCCTGGGCGAACGGCGCGGCCTGCGCGGGTGGGGCCAGGAGCGCAGCCCCGAGCACCCCGGCGACCAGCCCGAGCAGCGCGCGGTGGGTCACGGCTTCCCGGTCGGCGGGATCCCGACCGAGTCCAGGTACTCGTCCGCCGCCAGCTCGGTGCGGGCCCCGCGGTCCACCAGTTTCTTCAGCACGGCCGCGGCCAGCGCCACGGCGAGCACGGCCAGGATCGCCACCCCGGTCAGTGACGTGCCGGTGGAACAGACGCCCGGGCTGCCCAGACCGTCCGCGAGACTGAAACTGATCGTCGGCTTGTACCCGATGCCGACGTCGCACGCCGAGGCCGGGTGCGCCGAGAGCAGCTGGCCGACCACGATGATCGCGAGGATCCCGGCGGCCCGGATCGCGGTGACCGCACCCCGGCGGCCGAAGAGGATCGACGTCATGACTGGGCCTCCACCGTCCCGCTGCGCAGCGCGAGCACCCGGGCCCGCAACCGCTCCCGTTCCGCCACGTCTTCGGGCTCCGGGTTCCGGGATCCCGAAACCCAGTGCCACGTACCCAGATCGAGCTGCGCCCGGTGCAGACGGCGCAGCGCCCGCACACCGGCCGGGCCCTGACGACGGGCCGCGCCCACAGTCACCCAGGCCCGGGTCGCGGGGTCGGTGAGCACCACGACGTCCGCCGGGGTGACCGCCCCCGAACCGCTGCCCATCTCGGTGGTGAGGGCCGCGCGGGCCCGGACCGCCCGCGTCCTCAGTCCCGACCGCAGCAGCAACCCGACCAGCACCACGAACGGGGCCTCGACCAGCAGCAGGATGCCGGGGGAGACGATCAGGGTGTCGAAGGCGCCGCCGACGGCCAGATGCGGGCGCAGCAGGTGCGAGAGCCAGCCGGTGACGAGCTCGTTGGCCACGTTCGCGCCCACGGCCGCCATGATCGAGGCGGCCGCGAGAAGCCGTGCCCGCCGCCGGTCCTCGAGCTCGAACGCCACCGCCAGCCCGGCCCCGAGCAGCGCGAAGAACGTCACCGGACCGGTCAGCAGGGTGACGACCTGCCGCACCCAGAACTCGAAACCGCCCGTGGCCCCGGTGAAGAAGCTCGACAGCGAACCCCACAGCTTGATGAACAGCACACTCTCGACCAGCGTGACGCCCAGCCCCGTGGCCGCGCCGATCGCCAGCCCGGTGACCACGTCGATCACCTGGCGGCGCAGCAGGATCAGCAGCACGGCCACGCCCCCGGCCGCGGCCAGCGGCGTGAGCACGGTCAGGTGCAGGATCACGACGTTCAGCACCGTGAACTGGTCACTGACCAGCCCGGCCAGGTCGAGGTTGGCGGTCTGCTCGGCGAGATCCTGCCCCAGGTAGGCGGTCACGGTGCCGTAGGCCATGGAGCTGCAGGCCCGCGCGAAACCCCAGACCACGAGCGCACCCCAGGCGAACGCGGAGACCAGCACCGGCCACGGCAGACGTGTGTACTGCTGCAGGCCGTTGATCAGCAGCAGCGCCGCGACGGTGGTGGGCACGCAGAGCAGGGCGATCGGCAGCCACTGGCCCACGATCGTCAGGGGGATCAGCGCGAACGGCCCGAGCAGCGCGACCAGGGCGGCGCGGGTCAGCACGATCGCCTGACGGCTGCCGGCCGGGTGGCGCATCGCGACGAACTGCAGCACCAGCCCGATGCCGAGCGCGACGAGCACGGCCCAGAACACCAGCTGCGGAAGGTGGAACAGGCGCTGGGCGTCGCCGGAACCGCCCTCGGGCACCGGGGCCAGCACGGTCAGCGAGGGCTCGTGGTCGACCAGGCGCGGGCGCACCAGGTTGAGCAGGATCTCCAGCAGGTAGAACCCGACCATCAGGCGGGCGATGAACAGTGCGCGCAGCTGCGCGCGGTCGACCTGCTCCGCGACGCTCATGAGTCACCCCCGGACAGGTTCGAAAGGTCAGGTAGCTCAGGCATGTCCGGGAGTTCCGGGAAGCCGGTCGGGAGCTCGGTGGAGAAGTCGGTCGGGAAGTCCGTGGGGAAGTCTGTCGGGAGGTCGGTCGGGAGCTCGGTGGGAATGTCGGTGGGGAGCTCTGTCGGCAGGTTGCTCGGAAGGCCGCTGGGCAGTTCCGTCGGCAGCCCGGTCGGCAGTCCGGTCGGCAGCTCCGTCGGGAGCCCGGTGGGCAGACTCGGGACCGGCAGGTCGGGGAGTTCGGGCTGGGTGTACCAGGCGAACCCGACCAGCAGCGACAGCACGAACAGACCCGCGCCGATGCCCCCGCCGATGAGCACGAGCCGTTGCGGATCAGTGCCCCCGGGCTCGCGCCGCTCGTCGGGCGCAGCCGTCTTGTCAGGCGCAGCCGTGTCGTCGTCACGATCCATGATTCCCCTGTCCCCATGCCCCCCGGCGATGTGGCGGCAACTGTACCCATTCGTCATGATCTGCCACCAGTTGTCACCGGCAACGTTTTGATCAACGGGGGTTGCGCGCGGGGCACCTCGGGTGTTCCACGTTGTGTTCTGCCGGTTTTCATGGTGGACGCGTCGGTGCCCGACGATCGCCCGTCGCCCGTTCGTGCCTCGGCGCCGGCCGGGTGGGGTCAAGTGCACTGCGAGTATACCGACCGGTGTGTTTCCATGGCGGGATGAACAGTCAGCTGCGGGGCACCGCCCTGGTCGTGGTCTGGAGCGCGGGATTCATCGGGGCCGAGCTCGGGGCCCGTCACGCCGGCCCGGACACGGTGCTGGCCTGGCGGTTCATCGTCAACGCGCTGGTGCTGGCGCCCTGGACGCTGCGGGCGGTGCGGGTTCAGGGGCGCCGGGAATGGTTGCGGCAGGCCGTGATCGCGGTGCTGTGCCAGTGCGTCTACCTCGGTGGCGTGTTCTGGGGCGCGGCCGCCGGGATCCCGGCCGGAACCTCCGCGCTCATCGCCTCGCTGCAACCGGCCCTGGTGCTGGCGGTCGCCGTCGGACTGAGCGGGCAGCGTCTTCGGGCGAGTCACGCGGCCGGGCTGGCGCTGGGCACGACGGGCGTGGCCATCACCGCCGCGGGCGACCTGCGCTCGGGCGTCAGCGCCGTGGCCCTGCTGCTGCCGCTGTTCGCGATGCTCTCGCTGACGGCCGGCACCCTGCTGCAGCAACGCTGGCCCTCACCGCCGGTGCTGCAGACCCTGGGCATGCAGTCCCTCTTCACCGCAAGCACTTTCGGCCTGTTCACCGGGGTCTCGGGCACACTCGCGCCGCCGTCGACACCGGGCTTCTGGGTGGCGGTGGCGTGGGCCGCGGCCGTCGGTATCGGCGGCTTCGGGTTCTACTACCTCGTGACCGAGCGCGACGGCAGCGCCCGGGCCAGCACCCTGCTCTACCTGACGCCCGCCGCGACCGCGCTGTGGGCGGTGCCGATGTTCGGCCAGCCCTTGCGGCCGGTGACCCTGCTCGGGTTGGCGATCAGCGCGTCCGCCGTTCTGCTCCTGCGAACCGCCGCGCCTGCTCCGCCCCGCGACGGTACCGGCGAAACGCCCGATGCGCCGCGCGCCCTGGTGAGCGGCGCCTGCCGATGACGCCGAACGTCAGAAGTCCTCGTCCTCGAGACTGACGATCAGGTCCACCACGTCGTCCATGAACCGGTCGAGGGCGTCCTCGGTGAAACCCATGTCCTGCACCGTGGCGGAGGCGATCAGGTTCTGCGCCTCGACGGTCTTCTCGAGGGGCACCTCGTCCAGCGCCTCGACCTCGTCGTACACGTTGAGGATGATCTGCTCGGCCAGCTCCGGGTCGAGGGAGCCGGGTTTGAGGTAGATCTCGCTGATGTGGGCCACGAACTCCCGGGCCTGCTCGGGCGTGACCTGCTCACCGAAGCGCAGCTCGACCGCCACGGCGAAGGCGGCCGCGCTGAGCCGGGCGAGCGCCTCCGGCTCGCGGTCGCCCGGCCCGGGCTCGGGAGCTCCCTCGACGCCGAGAATCCAGCGGAGTGGGGCTCGCAGGTCGTCTGACACCAAGTTCCTCGATTCGTGGGGCCGTTCGCGGCGCGCCCAGTCTGCCAGCTCCGACCGCACAACCTTTCCGGCCCCTCGGGTGTCATAGCGGTGTGACCCTCTTGTCCGACTCGCCGGACCCCCCTCGCTGGGCGGGGCCGGCGTCCCTGTCGCCGGCCGACCGCCGGGCCGCCGTCGGCGCGCTCTTCCAGCAGCACCAGCTGCAGATGGTGCGGGTCGCCGCCGTGCTCGTCCGGGACACCGCCACCGCCGAGGACGTGGTCCAGGACGCGTTCCTGGCCGTCTACGCGAACTGGCAGCAGATCCGCGACAAGGACGAGGCCGTGCGCTATCTGCGGCGCAGCGTGGTGAACACGGCCCGCAACCGGCTGCGCCGGCGGTCGGTGGTGGAACGTCTTGCGGCGCTGCGTCACTCCCACGAGGCCAGCGCCGAGGACACCGCCCTGCACGAACAGCTGGCCACGCCGCTGCTGGTGGCGATCTCCGGTCTGCCCCGCCGCGAGCGCGAGACGGTGCTGCTGCGTTACTACCTCGACCTGTCGGAGAAGGAGACGGCCGAGGCGCTGGGCCTGCGGGCGGGGTCGATCAAGGGCTATGCCTCGCGAGGGCTGGCGAAGTTGCGCGCGGTCCTGCGCCCGACCGTTCAGGAGAGCTCATGAGTGACGACGAGGACCGCCTGCGGGCGGCTCTGGAGACGGATCTGTCCGGCATCGTGCCGCGTCCGGGGGGTGAGGGACGGTTGTACCGGGGCATGGAACGCACGAGGACGCGTCGCTCCTGGTCGGCGGTCGGGGTCCCGATCGCGGTGGCCGTGGCCATCGTGGTGCTGGTGCTCGCGGTCCCGCTGGTGTTCCGGTCGCCCGGGTCCGGCGTGAGCCCGGCCGGTCAGCCGTGCCCGACCGGGAGCATGGTGCTGGGTGAGGAGGGGGTCCCGGCCGACACCGTCCCGTTCACCGAGATCCCCGATGCTCCCGAGGCCCTGAGCGCTTCCGCGGGTTGCGAGGAACCGTGACGCACAACCTGAGGGGGGTCTCGAGGTGTCAAGAGAGGGACGCGCGGAACGAGTGGGCCGGAACCCCCGGCTCCCCGGGCGGTCACCTCAGGAGGACACATGTCACGCAGCAGGGTTGCCGGCGCGGCGATCGTCACCGCCGCCGGGCTGGTGCTGGCCGCGGCGGGCGTCGCGGTCGCGAGCTCCGGTTCCGGGCCGGCGGATTCGGGACCGCAGCGTCTGGCGGCGGCCTCGGCCGAGTCGGTGCCGGCCACGGCGGTGCTGGGCGATTCGGTGCTGGGCGATTCGGTGCTGGGCGATTCGGTGCCGGGCGACGCGCCGGCGGAGGCCGGCTGTGACCCGGCGGCCGTCCTGATCCCCGGTGAGCTGTCGGTCCCGGCCGGTACCCGGGCCGGGGCCCCGGTCGAAAGCTCCCTCGAGTCAGGTGATCTCGTGCTCGGGGAAGAGGCCGTGGAGCTGCCCGAGGCCGGTCCGGGCGACACAGCCGAGTGCACCGCCGGTGACGAGTCGGCGGAACCGGTGGAGTCCGGTACGTCCTCGCGCTGATCGGAGCCGGCTCTGCCCCGTTGCGCGGGGCGGAGCCGGCATCGTGCGCCCCGGCCGGTCAGGGCACGACGAGCACGATCTTGCCCGTCGTCCGGTCGGTCTCGCCGTGCGCGTGGGCCTTGGCCACCTCGGACAGCGGGAACGTCGCGTCGATGTGCGCGCGCAGCTCGCCCCGGGCGGCCAGGTCCGCCAGTGCCCGCATGCCGCCCTGGTCGGCCTCGACCAGCAGCGGCCGGATCCGGATGCCCCGCTCGGCCGCCAGGGCCGCGTCGCCCTCGTCACCCCACGACAGGATCGAGACCAGCGTCCCGCCGGGACGCATCACCTGCAGCGACCGGGTGCGGACCGGGCCGGCCAGGGTGTCCACGACCACGTCGACGTCCTTGACCACCTCGGTGAAATCGGTGGTGCGGTAGTCGATCAGCTCGTCCGCGCCGAGTTCGCGCAGCAGGTCGTGCTTGGGGGTGCTGGCCGTCCCGATGACGTGGGCGCCGCGGGCCTTGGCGATCTGGACGGCGAGATGACCGACTCCGCCGGCGGCCGCGTGGATCAGCACCCGCTGGCCGGGCTGCACGTCGGCGGTGTCGACGAGGGCCTGGTACGCGGTGAGCCCGGCCAGGGGCAGCGCGGCGGCCTGCACGTGGTCGAGGTTCGCGGGCTTGTGGGTGAAGGCGCGGGCGGTGGCCCTGGCGAACTGGGCGTACGCGCCGGCCCCGTGCGGGTAGGGGAGCATGCCGAAAACCTCGTCGCCGGGCGCGAACAGGGTCACGCCCGGGGCCACCTGTTCCACGACGCCGGAGACGTCCCAGCCCAGGACCGGCACGAGGCGGCCGGCCGCGCCGGCGCGGTGCTTCCAGTCGGTGGGGTTCACGCCGGCGGCGTGCACGCGGACGACGATCTCGCTGAAACCGGGCTCGGGGCGCGGGTGCTCGGCGATCCTGAGCACGTCGGGATCGCCGAGGGCGGTCTGGGTGGCGGCGAGCATCGTGGCGTTGTCGGTGTTCATGTCCCCAGTCTGGAAGCCGGGACGGTGAGGCCGCCACGAACGGCGAGCCAACGTCCATAATTTTCGGGCCAGTTCTGTCGCTCCTGGCCGGAGGTGGCCCGGGTGCGGTGTCCCCGGCGCTCGGTGACGAGGGATATGGCAGGAGTTCGTCTCCCCACGAATGCTTTTGCGGTGCACGACGCGGGTTCGCCGTCGCGCGGCGGGTCGCTCCGGCCGGATGACCTGGCAACCTGGACTCGGCCCGATTCTTACTTTATGTTCCTTTTCGTGCACTAGCGGTGTTCCACCCGAGCAGTGGAGGAAGCGTGGGAAAGATCGTGCTGGGCGCATGGATGCGACGCGTCGTCGTGAGTGGCGCCGCACTGGCGCTGGCCGCGGGGGTGGTGGGCGTGGGGTCGCCGGCCCAGGCGTCGGTGGCGCAGGGCTACATCGCCGGGGCCGGGGTGATCACCGACGACTGGGGTGACGAGGGAACGATCTCCTCGACGCTACGCAACCACAGCAATGCCGTAGGGCTCTGGCAGGCGGTGCTTTACGCAGACGGGTACCTGACCTCGACCAGCCAGATCGACTGCTGGTTCGGGGCCACCACCAAGGCGGCGACGCAGCGGTGGCAGAACGATCACGGCCTGGACAACGACGGCGAGGTGGGTCCTCTGACCTTTGGCAAGGCCGACAACTACCTGTTCTGGTCCGGCACCGAGATCCGTTACGACGGCAGCGTGCGGGACGTCCAGAATCTCTCGCGCGACAGCTCGGGCTACTACGAGCTCGGAAGCTCCTCGTACAAGGCGTCGTACACGAGCGCGTCGTTCTGCGGCTGACCGGGTGACGCAACGGCCCGGCCTCGTGGGGAGGCCGGGCCGTTGCCCGTGGTCAGGCACCCCGCGAGCCGACCCGCCCGTCCAGCGTCCCCGCCTCGAGCACGTCGGTGGAGTTGTGCTCCCGCACGATCCGCCAGCCCACCTCGGTGCGCCGCCACACCAGCGACGACGTGGTCCGGATGTCGGTCACCGCCTGCGGCGTGGTGATCCGGGCGAGGAAGACCAGGGTGGACGCGGCCAGGCCGGTTCCGGTGAGGACGTCCGGGCCGCTCTCGACCAGGTGGTGAGCGGAGGTCATCGCGTCGAAGGCCGGGGTGAAGTTGGCGCCGTACTCCGCGGCCGTCGTCGCCACCCGGCGCCGGGGATCGAAGTCGTCGTACAGGCGGACGTTCTGGCCGGCGAAGTCGTAGAGGTCGCCGAAAGTACCGGGAAAGTCGAAGGGGTCGTCACCGGGGTTGCGTTCCCACCCGAAGACCCAGCGGGTGTGCAGCTCTGCGATCTCGTCAGCGTCGCTCATGTCTTCGACCGTAGGCACCGAGCAGGCCGGGTGGGAGGCCGTGGCGCACCCACCCGGGCGAATTCAGCGGTCGAGGATCGCGAGGACGTCGCCGAGTTTCTCGATTTCAGCGGTCGAGGATCGCGAGCACGTCGCCGAGTTTCTCGATGCTCTCCTGGGTGATCGGGTCGAGCACCAGCTGCAGGTGGGTGGCCCCGGCCCCGGCCATCGCCGCGAGGTGCCCGGCGATCTGCTCCGGCGTTCCCTGCACCGGCCGCACGGGGGAACGGTAGTCGCTGTCGCCCATCACCCGGCCCTGCCCGCCGGGGAACGCCACGAGCACCGCCGCGGTGGCCTCGGCCGGGTGCCCCAGCGCGTCGACGCGTCGCTTCAGGGTGGCGAAACCCTCGGGGGTGTTGCCGTACTGGCTCCACCAGGCGTTCCACGACGCCACGTGCGGCAGTCCGATCCCGAGCATGCGCGGGCCGGTGGAGCCGAGCATGAGCGGCACGCCGCCGGGCCGCACCGGGCCCGGGTCGAGCACGCAGTCGTCGACGTCGTAGAACTCGCCGTGGAAGTCGACGCGCCCCTCGCTGAGCAGGGTGCGGATGATGGTGAACGCCTCGGCGAAGCGGGAGACGCGCCGGTCGAACGGGAAGCCGAAGGCCCGGTACTCGCGCTCGTTCCAGCCGGCGCCCAGCCCCAGCACGAGCCGGCCGCCGGAGATCGCGTCGACGGTGGCGGCCTGCTTGGCCAGCATCGCCGGGGCGTGAAAGCTGGTCGAGGCCACCAGTGGCCCGATCTCGACCCGCTCGGTGACGGCGGCGATCGCGGCCAGTGACGTCCAGACCTCCCAGGGGCCGCGGGTGACGCCGCCGGGCAGGTCGTCGTAGAGGAGGTGGTCGCCCAGCCAGAGCGAGTCCAGGCCGACCGCCTCGACCGCGCGGGCCATGGCGAACAGCTCCGGCCAGGCGACGGCTCGTTCGACCTCGGGCAGCTGCACGCCGATCCGGCACGGGCGGGTCATGCCCCCACTGTAGGGCGCGGGCGGGGCCGTTCGTCAGAATGTCCGGCATGGAAACGATCGCCCCCACGCTCCGCCCGGCCCGCCTGCCCGAAGACCTCGAGCAGCTGACGCGGCTCAACATCGAGTACCTGACCTGGGCCACGGGGCGGCTGTGGGACGAGTTCGAGGTCGTCCTCCCGGTCCCGGACGCCGCCGAATCGGCCTCCACCGTGGCCAAGTTCGCGGCGCCCGGCGGGGTTCTCCTGGTTCTCGAGCAGGGGGACGAGCTGGTCGGCACGGGCGCGCTGCGCACCCTCGAGCCGGGGGTCGTGGAGGTGAAGCGCATGTACGTCCGGGCGTCGTTGCAGGGGCGGCGGCTGGGCTCGGCGCTGCTCGACCGTCTGCTGCTGGAGGCGCAGGACCAGCTGGGGGCGCACACCGTGCGCCTGGACAGCTGCAACTTCATGGTGGAGGCCCAGCGTCTGTACCGGCGGCGCGGTTTCGTCGAGCGCGACGCCTACCAGGGCTCGGAGATCCCGGGCCCGCTGCAGCAGCACTGGCGCTTCTTCGAGTGGTCGCGGGTCTGACGGCGGCCCCGGCGGGAAAGACCGGAGATCAGGGGACGCGCCGGAGCAGTTCGGCGACCCGCGTCGCCGGGGCGGGGCGGCCGGGTGCCGCGAACAGGCCCTCCGGGTCGAGGTAGGCCTGGTTCGCCGGGGTGCCGAAGGCGGCGAACCGGCGGCTCTCCACGAGGGGCCCGGCGTCGAGCGGGTCGTAGCCCAGGGTGTTCAGCAGCTCGCCGACCCTGGCCCGGGCCGAGGGGTCGTCACCGGCGACGGGCAGTGCGCTGCGGTCCGCGGCCCCGGCGGGACGGGCGAGCGCGGCCAGGTGCCGGAAGAACATGTTGCTGAAGGCCTTCACCACGAAGGACTGCGGCAGGTGGTGCTGCATGACCTCGTACGGTGTGGTCAGTCCCTGATCGACGGCGGGCAGGTGGCCGGTGTGCTCGCCGGGCTTGTGGTTGGACGTGTCGATGACGACCTTGCCCCGCAGCGCCTCGACCGGGAGCTCCGGGTAGGAGGTGAGAGGGACGGCCACGACGACGATCTCGCCGGCCCGGGCGGCCTCCGGCACCGTGGCGGCACGGGCCCGGGGACCGAGCTCCTCCACCAGGTCCTGGAGGGTGGCGGGGCCGCGGCGGTTGGCGAGGACGACGTCGTGGCCGGCGCCGACGGCCAGGCGGGCCAGTGCGGCGCCGACCTTGCCCGTGCCGATGAATCCGAGAGTGGTCACAGGGAGCTCCTGGCGATGGGGGAACCGGCCCCTCCGGTTAAAGTGAAGGGGAACCTGCGAATATCCGCAGGCATGCCTTGACTTTAACGAAGGGGTCCCTGCGCTTGTCAACCGACGACGCCGGCGACCGGACGGGACGTGAGATGACACCGGCCGACCCGCAGACGCCCACGAGCACCCCCGGGCCGCGCGTGGCGGTGCGACGCCCCCAGCGGGCGGACGCCCGCAGGAACTTCGACGCGCTGGTGGACGCCGCCCGCGAGGTGTTCGCCCGGGACGGTGCCGCGGCGTCCCTGGAGCAGATCGCCCGGCGGGCCGGTGTCAACATCGCCACGCTCTACCGCAACTTCCCCACCCGCCAGGACCTGTTCGAGACCGTCTACCTCGACGAGGTCGAGGCGCTCGCCCGGGCGGCGGCCGACCTGCACGACCAGGAACCGTGGGAGGCCCTGGCCGCCTGGCTCCGGCAGTTCGTGCGCTACGCCACCACCAAGAAGGCGATCTTCGACGCCCTCAACCACCAGGACCCGATGTTCGTCGCCGCCCGGCAGCTGATCCACGACGCGGGCCGCCCCCTGCTGCAGCGGGCCCAGGATGCCGGCCAGGCCCGCGGTGACGCCACGTTCGACGACGTCCTGTTCCTGATCCGGGGCATCAGCGGCGCCGACTACGTGGAGGAGGCCCAGCGGGAGCGGGTACTGGCCATGGCCCTGGACGGGGTGCGGGCCCGGGGCTGAGCCGACGGGCCGTACCGAACCGAACCGAATCGAGGAACGAGACCTGATGTGCAGCGGCGAAACACCCGCGGTACCGCCCGCGCTGCCACCCGCACCACCGTCGGCCCCGGCGCCGAGGTTCGCCGCCCTCAGGGTTCCGGACGTGCGCACCTACCTCGTCGGCGGCGCGCTCGCGATGATGGCCGACAACATCGAGCTGCGCTCCTGACCTGCACTGGTGCCACAAGCGCCGGTGTCACCAGCACGTTTGACACCCGCTAGACCCCCGCTGTAGCCCACCCGGGACCGACTCGGTTGCGCCCTGCCCGTGCCCTGAATACGCGAAGGGCCCGGTAGATGTCCTACCGGGCCCCGCTACTGCTCTGATCCTACTTTAGCTCTTCGCGATCAGGCCTTCTGCGGTGCATGCGAACCGGGCGGCATCCCGGACGAACGCGCGTCCGTCCGCCGAGAGCCGGCGCGCCTCGACGGGAAGGAAGTGGGGCCACTCGCGGACCTCATCGTCGTCAGCATCACCGAGGTCCTGGGCCACGAGCTCCCGCACGAAGCGACGCGGGACGTTAAACAGCGCGGCAATGGCTCGGACGCTCGGGGGTTTGAGAGGGTCGGAGGGCTTGCTGGCCAGCCAGCCGGAGACGGTGGCTTTGGCAGGGTGGCCGCCGGTAACGGGGTCGGTGAGGGTGCGGACGAGCCACATGACGCCGCGGTCGCCGGGGAGCTTTTGGCCGGGGCCGGGGCGGTTGAGGGCGTCGAGTTCGGTCTGTAGCCATGTACCAAACACGCCCGGCCCGAGTTGATCGGTTTTCTTCGCCCTGTCCGCCATGCCCGAATCTTCCCTGTCGACATCATCCGAAGGCAAGTGCCGCAAACCCTGCGGATCACCACGCCGTCCCGCCCGCAAAGTAGCGCGGAATTCCGCCGCCGATCGCCAATTCCGCCGCTGACCTGCGCACACTCGACGCGCCGACCCTTCCCGCCGTATTGCCCTACGGGCTGCCCTGGGCTACGGTAGGGACACCGCACAAGCCCAATGGGGAGGTGAGAGTGGGATACCGAATCCGGGAAGACGTCGACCCGAAAGCCCTCATCAACGAGCGCGCGAAGGGCAGGCCTCTGGGTCCCTTGCGCCACCAGGACATCGCCGAGCGCCTTGGCGTGGCCACGTCATCGGTGACGCAGGTGCTGGGCGGCCACCGGGATTGCTCCGAGAGTTTCGCGGTGCGGCTCCTGGACGTACTTGGACCGCCGTATCTAGCCCTGGCCGACGTTTTCATCGACGGGACACCTGCGCCTGAAGTGGACTAGTACGCAAGTCCATAAGGCACTCATGCAAGCCCGATCCACGGTCGAAAAGTTGCGGCCGACACGCCGCACCCATCCAGATCGCGGCCCCACCGCCTGCAAGCCCGAGGCCGCGACCCGAACGAACGAAAGGTAACCGATGTTCGACAACGCTTACTCGTCCCCCGAGAAGCTCGGGCTCGAAATGATCGGCGAGGCCCAGTGGGGCGAGGCGGACTACAGCTTCGACCTGACCGTGGTCTGGCGACACAAGGAGAGCGGCGATCTCTTCTACGCCGACGACTCGGGCTGCTCATGCCCGTCCCCATTCGAGGACTACAAGGGGATCGCCGACCTCACGAAGGCCACTCGGCACGAGATCCTCAAACACATCGCCGACGTGGCCGCCGAACGTGAGACCTACTCAGGTGGGTCACTGATCGACGCGGCCGACCTTCTGTCGAAGGTGGCGAGCCTTCGATGAGCATCTTCAGCCGCTACATCGGTCGCCACCACCCCGACCACGTGCCGGCCGCCGACGCAGCGGGCGCCGACCCGTTCGAGCGTCTCGCTGACCGCCGCGAGATCAAGACGCTGACGCCGGCCGAGGCCGAGGCCGACCGCGACGCCGTCATGAACGCCGTGTTCGACGGGCAGGGGGCCGCCTGATGACCGCCAAGCAGGTGAGGGCCCAGCGTCGGCAGGCGCGGGCCATACGAGGTGTGGCGAAGTCCTGGTCGCGGGCGCATGTGAACACGGAGACCCAGGGGTTGTCCTGGCAGGCGTGGAATGACCGAACGGCTCACCTTGCGTATGCCCTGGTGCGGATGCCGACCTCCGGGAGGACCCGGTGACCATCCCGTTCCCCGCCCACGCCTGGCCGCTGCTCCGCGCTGCCCTGCAACACATCGCGGACCATCCGGAGGAATTCTGGATGCAGCAATTCACCACCTCCCCTGAGTACGTGAAGGAACTGAGGGGCGTCGACTCTTGTTGGCTCCCGGCGCAGTTGCCGCCTCCTGGGGCGTGCGGGACCATCGCGTGCCTCGGGGGTCGTATCGCCCTCATCCATGACCCGAGCACTGTTCACGTCACCTCCTTTACGGTCATGCGGGCTCTGGGGCTTCCGGACATCTTCGACGACTACCACGAGAGGTGGGAGGACGAGACGTCGCAAGCGCTCGATGACGTGTTCCAGGACATGGACATTGACAGCTACCCCGACCTGAAGAACGCTCTCCTCGCCCGCTTCACCTTCCCCGAGCCCCTCCCGTCCCCGTCGGCGGTGACGGCGTGACGACTACAGCGTTCGAGGCGGTGGATCTCCTGGCCGGGAAGTCGACGTGCGGTGCGCGTTCTCGTCGCCGACCGAGCGCGGAGTGGGTTCGCTGCCCCGAAGCAGCCACCCACAGCGCGATCCTGAAAGCACACTGCGGCACGATCGCCGACCGCCTCCTGTGCCAGCTCCACGCCGACATGGCGCTCACGTCCGAAACCAAGTGCAGTCACGGCCTTCCGGTACGACTGGTGGCCATCGAGACGATCGGAGGGAAGCTGTGACGTACATTCCGAAGCCCGGTGACCGTGTCCGTGTGGCCCGTTGCACCAACAGCGGGGTTCACAACGACAGCGTCGGCGAGTTCGCCTATCCGGAGGGTCCGGCCTTCGTGGTCGAGATGCGCGAAGACGTCTTCTGCATCGCTGCCGAGGTCGCCCCCGTCTTCGCGGTCGGCCAGTCGATCACTCCCGAGATGGGTGAGCCGCCCGTGGGTTCGGTTGTCAACGTCGACGGGGCTGAGCTGGACCGCCACAGGACTTCTCGGGTGCCGTCGGCATGGATGACCGCGACGGGCGACCACCTCTCATGGGATCAAGTGTTGCTGCGGGCAGAGACTTCTAAAGTCTCGGTCGTCCTCGTCTCCCTCCCGGACGCCCAGACCGGTGAGCCCGAATCTCAGCGCGTGCGCGCCTGTGATGACAGTGAGCTCGGCCATGCGCCGGGGTGCGTCCATTTCGACTCGCAGTGGGAGCCCAAGCCGCTCAACATGCCCGAACCCGAGGGCGTGGGAACGGTTGTCGAGGTCCAGTACTCCCACAACCGGGTCCGCCTCACCCGAATCGACACCGACAGCCTTGAACGCTGGGCCACGGGGGAACGAGTCCCGCGCGCATGGTCCGCCATCCAGCGGGACAGCGTTTCCGTTCGAGTGGTCGGTGAGCCCGCCACGCAGCCGCAGACCCGCGAGGTGCCGCTGAATTACCTGCGTGACGGAGACACGGTCACGATCGTTTTCACCTACGACATGCAGGCCAAGGGCGGTCTTCCGCTGGGCGACGTATTGAGCTACGAGACCGCTGAGGCACTTGGCCTTACGGAATCAGGGCTGGGGCAGTTGACGAACGCGCGGTTCACTATCACCCGCGAGACCAAGCCCCTGCCCATCAAGCCCGGCAGCGTCGGCGTCGCCACCGTGCGCAGGGTGCCGGGAGTTCGGGTGGTGCGGGTAATGGGCCCCGATCCCTTGCTCTGGGTTTCGTCCGTCAAGTGCGACGGATTGCTCTGGCACACCAGCGAGGACATCACCGACTACGAGCCACTTCTCGACGGTGAGGACTCGTGACCTCCCGCCGCTCACCCCTCAAGCCGACCACGGCAGCCGGCCGCCACTCGCTCATGGCCGACGCGATCCGTGACGCCCGCCAGTGCCTCGCCGACGTCATGCGCGAAAGCGAGATCGCGGGCGGCGACCCCAACTACACCAGACGACGCTGGCGGGCCCAGTATCCCGGGCTCGCGGCAATCATCGACCACGCGGACGGAGTTAAGGCATGACGATCTTTGCGAGCATCGCCCAGGACCAGGTCACCGTTGAGAACATCTCCCCGAAAGAGGCGGCCTCACTCCTCGGCACGCAGGTGCGCAACAGGCCCCTGAACAGGGCCCGCGTCGACCAGTACGCAGGCGACATGGAAGCAGGACGCTGGCGCCGCACCAAGTCCGTGATCAGCGTGGATCGCGACGGGCACCTCATCGACGGGCAGCACCGCCTGACCGCCGTCATCCTTTCCGGTTCCACTCAAGAGTTCATCGTGAGTCGCGGCCACGACCCCGAAGACCAGATGTACATGGACCTGACCGGGGTCCGTACGCCGCCGCAGCAGATGGCCATGATGGGCTCCCGGCACGCCTCTCGACAGTCGACCGTCGCCAAGCACGTCCTCGCCTACGACACGGGCGTCATGCAGGCAAGCCCGGGAAACCGGGGCGGCGGCCGATACCCAGGCCTGCCCGCGATTATCGAGTTCCAGAAGAAGCATGAGGAGGACATCCTCTGGGCCATCGACCTGGTCCTGACGTACGGCATCGCCAAGACTGCATTCGGCGAAGCAGCTCTCATGTCTACGGCGTTCCTCATCACCCGGGCCACTTCCAAGCCGGAGGTCGAATCCTTCTGGGACGAGTGGCTGAACCCGGAACACGCCACGAGCAGCAACGCCATCCTCCGCCTCGCCCGGCTCAACCCCGGCGAATACAAGAAAGAGGCTGCCAGCGGACAGATCTGCGCTCTCCTGCACGCCTGGAACGACTATCGGTCCGGCCGTGAACGCAAGCAGCGAATCATGCTGAAGCGCGCCGGGCAGTGGATCGCCTTCCCTGAGCGGATCCTGCCGTGACCGACGACGACCTGTCCCGCGAAATCGAAGCCCAGGCAGACAAGCTCGTCGACCAGTACGCGAAGGAGTGGCTGTGAGCGACATCCTCGGAACGATCGGCTTCTTGGGCTCCACCTTCTTCACTGTCGGTGGTCTTGGTCTACTCATGTGGACCGAGACAGACGGGTACGCCGAGCGAATCCGAATCCGCAAAGCCCGCAACCAGATCGCTCTCGACAAGGCCCGCCGAGAAGCCGACCTCGACCTGAAACTCCGCGAGTGGCAGCAGACAGCATCGCTCGAAGACCTCACCCGCCACCGGGAGCGGATGGAGCAGGGCATCGACGAGCAGTACGGCTTCAAGCCAGAGGGGGAGCGAGCATGAGCGCGCGGATGAACGAAGAAGTCGGCCGCCTGTGGGTCGCCGAGCTCCGGTCAGGGAAGTGGGTGCAGACCAAGGGCAAGCTCGGGCTCGCCAACACCAATCAGCGGTGTTGCCTAGGTGTCCTTCAGGAGTGCGCCCAAGCAGCAGGCGTCTTCGGGCCCGAAGACGTGATGGTCCGAGTCACCAGCGACGGAGACCTGTTGGGCTACCGCGAAGACCCGACCAAGGGCCGCGCCTGGGAAGAGGGCGTCCTTTCCGACAAGGTCCAGGCTTGGGCTGCATTGGCCGAGGATAACCCCACGGTGTTCATCCCGGACGAGGATGAGCCCGATGTCGACTCTCGAACTTCTCTCGCCGACCTGAACGATGAGGGTCGATCCTTCGCCGAGATCGCCGACCTGATCGAATCCCAGCTGCTCGGTGGTGCCCAGTGAGCGCGCCCACCGACGTGCGGATCCCGGAGCAGCGCGCAGGCGGAAAGCTGCTGATTGACGAGCCGGGGGTTTACGACCTCCCGGAGGAGGACTATCACCGCGATCCGGTAGCCGGCGGGTCCCTCTCGGCCACGGGCATGAAGAAGCTTGTCGATGAGGACGGTTGGACTCCCGCCCACTTTCAGGCGTGGATGAAGGAGGGCAACCGCGAACCGTCCGAGTCCCAGAACTTCGGCTCAGCAACGCACACTGCCGTTCTCGGACGCGGCCCCGAAGTGGTCGCCTTCCCCAGGGCGGACGGCCGAACCAAAGAGGGCAAGGCCATCAAGGCCGACGCGGATGCGGCACGCGGCGAAGGGAAGATCGTCGTCACGGAGGAGGAGGCCGAAGTCATCGCCGGCATGCGCGACGCCATCCAGCGTAGCCAGTGGGCAACAACCCTCCTCAATCACGAGTTCGGCAAACCCGAGCAGACGATGATCTGGCGGGACGAGGGTACCGGCGTCTGGTGCCGCAGCCTCGTGGACTTCCTTCGCAAGCCAGAGCAAGACGGCCGGCTATGGCTCGTGGACTTCAAGACCGCCGACTCGGCCGCGCCCAGCAAGTGGATCCGTAAAGCATTCGACTGGGGCTACCACATTCAGCGGAGCCAGTACGCGGCCGGGGCGCGGATGCTCAACCTTGCAGAAGAGGTCGAGTTCGTCTTCCTCATCCAGGAAAAGCGCAAGCCCTACCTGGTCAACCAGATCAGGCTCGACGCGAAGGGCATCGCCATCGGCGACTACGTACGAGCGAAGGCGCTCAACACGTACGCCGAATGCATGTCCCGATACGGCTGGGACCAGCAGTGGCCTGGCTACCCCGAAGAACTCGTTACCGCTGAGACGCCCGGCTACATCTCCTACCAGTACCCCGAGGTGGACTGACCATGACCGCAGACCTTTCCCGCATCCCGAGCCAGATCGACCGGGGCCGACAGATCGCCTCGCAGGCCGCTGGCGTCGAGCACACCCGTGCCGCGGCCGAGGTTGCCGCCGCCGTCCAGGCCGCCCGCATGGTCCCGCGCGACCTGGAGTACGCCAAGGAGCAGATGCGACGCGCATGCTCGAACTACAGCCTCGCCCAGCGCGCTTTCTACAGCTACCGGCAGGGCGGCCTCGTCGAAGGTGCCACCGTGTACCTGGCCCGGACCCTGGCCGCCGTGTACGGCAACATCGACTGGGGCACCAAGGAACTCGAGCGTTCGGCCGGCCAGTCCGAGGTGCAGGCGTGGGCCTGGGATCAGGAAACGAACTCCCGCAAGTCCCGGTCGATCATCATCCCACACGTCCAGTACACGGGCGGCAAGGGTCAGAAGACCCTCGAAGGCGCCCGCGAGATTGACCAGAACAACAACTCTGTTGCGGCCCGCGCCGAACGGGAAATGCTCTTCGGCATAATGGATTCCGGGTACGTCGAGGAAGCCAAGCGGTTGTGCCGCGAGACCTTGGAGCGCGGCGAGAACGGGAAGTCCATCCCGGAGCGCGCCACGGCGGCAGTCGATGCCTTCGCCCGGAACATGAAGGTCACCCGGGCGCAGCTCGAGAAGAACGTCGGCAGGTCCGTCAATCAGTGGTCAGCCCAGGACATCGCGAGCCTGGAAGTTCTCTACGGGTCGCTCAATCGGAACGAGATCAGCAAGGATGAAGCGTTCCCCCCGGAGGCCCCCAAGGTTGTCGACTTCGCGGGCGCACCCAAGCCTCCGGCGATCCAGGGCGAGCCGGACCCGACCGTCAATGGCGAGATGCCCAACGGCGGCGTCCAGTGAAGGCCTCCCAGAAGCACATGGCAGCCCTTTTCGGCGCTCTCACCCGGGCCGGCGTCCGTAACGCGGACCGCCACGAGTATGCGACGGGCGTCCTGGGTCGCGACGTGACCACGTTCTCGGACCTGTCCACGGCCGACGTCAACCGTCTGATGACCGCGATCGCAGCGGCGAACACGCATGAGGAGGTGGCATGACCAGCGTGAAGTGGCCGATGCGGCGGGGGAGTGTCGTCGCGTCCAGCAAGGGCGACGACTGGCGGCACGAAGCGGCGTGCCGCGACGTCGACCTGGAGGAGATCCAGTTCTTCCCGGGCGATGACGAAGCCCGCAACTGGGATCCGATGCCCGCACTGAAAGTCTGTTCGCGGTGCCCCGTCATGCAGCAGTGCCGGATCGAGGCCGACGTCAGCGAGGGGCGGGCTGACGGGAAAGTCCAGGGCGTGTGGGGTGGCGAAACGGCAGGGACGAGGATCGCCCGGCGACGGGCGAAGAGGAAGGCGAGCGCCTGATGGTCAACAAGTCTGGTCGGATCGGCACGGCGGGCGAGTCGGGCGTGTGTAAGTACCTCGCCGCGAACGGATTTCCGCTGGCCGAGCGGCGACGTCTGCGCGGGAACCTAGACGGGGGCGACCTGGTCACGGTTCCCGGGCTCGTCGTCGAGGTGAAGTCGGGTGCAGCGGCGAAGAATGCTTCCGTGGAGCGCGTCTCGGACTGGCTCGGCGAGACCGAACAGGAACGCTTGAACGCGGGCGCCAACATTGGTCTCCTCGTCGTGCAGCGCCGCGGGTACTCGCCCGACCGTGCAGGGTTCTGGCGGGCCATCATGCCGATCGGGCAGTGGGTTTCGCTGTTTGGGTACGAACCGAAGACCGGGCTTGCGCACAGGCCTGTCGAACTGTTCCTCATCGACGCCGTCAACGCTTTGCGCCGCGGAGGGTACGGCGACGCGCTCGACGACGAGGTGAGCTCCGGGCTTGAGGTGGACGACCCGTGGGGGCCGGCCGCGTACGCGAAGGGGACGGCGACATGACTGACATCCTCGCGGCCATCGACGCCGTACTCGACCAGCAGCCTGACCTTTTCGAGCACGTGCTCGTCGAAGCATTCGGAGACGTGGTCTGGCTCGACCCGGAAGGAAACGGCGAGGGAGCCGAGGTCGACCTCGAAAGCCCCTGTGGTGACTCATGCCAAGAGCGCACACTCTTGAAAACTTTTGCTGGCACCGAGTTCACCCTCGTCCGGACCCTCTGTACCGACATCCAGAAGTGGAACCCGTTCGCCGACCACTACGGCTACGAGGACACCCTCGCCGCCTACCATGCCGGACTCAACGGATACCGGGCCATGCGGCCAGTCGGGCGTAACCAGGTTTGCGCCTACGACATGGGCCGCGAACTCGCCGACCAGATCAGGTGGCAGCCATGATCGTGCGCCTCAAGGCGGACTGCCAGAACTGCGGGCTCCCCGCCGACGACCAGCCGCAAGCCTTCACAGTCGCCGCCATCCATCAAGGCCTCGCACTCACCTGGCCCTGCCCCTACTGCGGCGACGGACTACGCATGCTCGGACGAGCCGCCGGCCTCGCAGCACTGAGATCCGGAGCGATCATCGACCCCTCGGCACGCACGTACACAGCACGCACACACGGACCACTGCTCTAACCCGGATGGGCGCGGACTCCAACACGGAGCCGCGCCCATCGTGGGCTTGCAAGGTATCCCTGAGGTAGGGTGTGGACGTCCTGCGGGCACACTGCTCCCCCTGAGCTTGGCGGCAAGGGGGAGAGCTCCGGGAGACCAGCTCAACCGAATAAGCACGACGACCGCTAGGAGGTCATCGAATGCCTACGAAGCAGGCTACCAAGCCCCGTGGGGGCCAATACCTCTGGACCGACGAGGAACTCCTCATCGAAGTCCACATGTGCCACACCGGCGACACGTTCAACAACCTCGCACGCCGACTCGGCTACGCGCCCGACACCCTCGCCGACCGCCTCAAAGCCATGGGGCAGACCGCACTCCTCGAACGTCTCCGCCCCGCCCCCCTCGACCCCGCCATGCAGCGCGGCGGCACCATCGTCCGCCGGCCCAACGAGCAACGGCGCATCGACGAGAAGCGTGCGCAGCGGGCCGAGCAGGACCAGGCGCGGCGGGAGGTGGCGGCATGATGCTGCGACTGAACGACTGGTTCTGCGGGGCGGGCGGCGCGACCCAGGGTGCTCACACGGTCCCGGGTGTAGAGCCCATCCTGGCCGCGAACCACAACGAACAGGCCATCGCCACGCACTCGGCGAACTTCCCGGACGTCGAGCACTTCCGAGGCGACATCAAGGACCTCGACGTGGCCGGCCACCCGTACGCGGAGATCTTCTGGGCTTCGCCCGAGTGCACGAACTGGTCGGTGGCCAAGGGGAAGAAGGTCGACTACGACGGCAGCAACGCTCAACTCGGCCTGTTCGGTGACGTCGAGATCGAGGACGACGTCATGCGTTCCCGGGCGCTCATGCAGGACGTCATCCGCTACCTCGAAGGCATGGACCTCCGGCAGCAACCAGTCCTCGCCGGGGTCGTCGAGAACGTCACCGACATCCGCAAGTGGGAGCACTGGCACGCCTGGCGGTCCCGGATCGAGAAGATCGGCTACCGGACACGTCTCATCGCGCTGAACTCAATGCACGCCGAGTCCACTCGGGCTCCCCGGGCGCCGCAGTCCCGCGACCGCCTGTACCTGGCCTACTGGCACACAAAGATCGGCCGCGACCCGGACTGGGACCGCTGGCTGCGCCCGTCCGCGCACTGCCCGACCTGCGACCGTGACATCGCCGCCGTGCAGTCGTGGAAGAAGCCCGGCGTCGACATGGGCCGATACCGGTCCCAGTACGTCTACCGGTGCCCGACCACCTCATGCCGCGGCCAGGTCGTCGAGCCCGTGTTCGTCCCAGCCGCCGCTGCGATCGACTGGACACTCCCAGGAACCCGAATCGGCGACCGCGCCAAGCCTCTCGCCGACAAGACCCTGGCCCGGATCCGAGCCGGCATCGAGAAGTACGCCCGCCCGGTCGTCGTGCGGAACAACAGCGTCCGGGCGGGCGAGAGCGCCGCACACCTGTCGGTGCCCGTGCAGCGGGCGATGGGCGCTCTCACCACGGCGGGCCACCAGTCGATCGCTGTCCCGCCGATGCTCGTACCCGCCGGGGGCACCTGGAATGAGACCGGGCAGCCCGTCTCGCTGCCTATGCGGGCCCGGACTACCCGCGAGACCGAAGGCATTCTCGTCCCGCCTCTCCTGATCCCCGTCGAAGGCCGTGAAGGCAAGCAAGCGGCCTCGAGCCAGGAGCACCTGCGGACCATGACGACTCGCAACGAGACAGGCCTACTGATCCCGCCGTTCATCACCGAGCTCCGCGGTGGCGGCTCTGACCACCGGCCCCTCAGCGAATCTCTCGCCACGATCACGGCATCCGGAAACCATCACGGGCTCGTCACCATGCAGGCCTGGGCGTCCCTGTACGGCTACGACAGCGGCGAACTCCGCGACCACTTGCGCAACCCACTGCCGACGCAGACCACCGTCCAGGGCGACGGCGTACTCACCGGCAGCGGGCTGCCCGCCGTCGAGGACTGCCTGTTCCGCATGCTCGAGCCCCACGAGATCCACGCCGGAATGGCCTTCGTGCCCGGGTACATCGTCCTCGGCAGCAAGCGGGACAAGGTCCGTCAGCTTGGTAACGCCGTCACGCCGCCGGTCGCCGAGGTGCTCGTCTCCGCGCTCGTCGAGTGCATCTCCGGCGAGCAGATCGAGCGAGCCGCCGCGTGAGCCCCGAACGCGCCGAAGTCGAGGGCTTCTGCTCGGCCGCCTACCCGCACGCCCACACCCTGCCGCCGGAACCAGACACCGCGGATGCATGGCAGGCCGGCGTCGAACGGGGGAGCGGTGGGGACCAGGAAGCGGCTGACCTCGCGTACCTGGCCGCCGGATTCACCAACCTCGCCTTCATGGGCGCGACGAGAGGGGCTGCCTGATGGCCCGCGAACTGTTCCAGGCGGCGGAAACACAGGAGGTCCCCGAATGAAGTGGCGCTCAATGCCGGCACCCCTGCCGACGGAAGAGTCGGACCTCGAAGGTCTGAGCATCGTTGCCCAGTGGACCCTCATGCGCCTCACGCTCTCCAATGACCTCAAGGCTGACGGATGCGCGCCTCTGATGATCATCAGGTGGGGCAACCGCTGGGCCGCCCAGCCCTGCATTGCTGAGGTTCAGGCGGGGCTCGCGGAGTTGGAGCAGGCGTCCCTTGTGGCAATGGATCACGGGAAGGGGGAGATCTTCCATCGGCGATTCTTTGCCTGGGAGCGAATCGGTAGGCAGCCGCGCCGGGTGGCCGCCGCCTGGGATCAATCCCTAACTCGCGGGGCAGTCATCAAGGAGCTGGCCCAAGACGCACTCATGGCCGAGGTTGCGGCCGGTGCGGGCGAGAGCCGGCCGCTAAGCAAGGGGCGTGCGTTCGTCTTCGAGCGCGACGGCTGGCGTTGCGTTGCGTGCGGATGGGGACCCGGTGATGCCGTGCCGCTGGCGCCTACCGGGCGGCCCATGCATCGCGGCCTTGAAGTGGATCACGTCTTTCCAAAGTCCAAGGGCGGCGTGGATGGTCCCGAAAATTTCCAGACGCTCTGCACGTCCTGCAATGCCAGCAAGGGGGCGCGGATCTGATGCGCATCCGAACCATCAAGCCCGAGTTCTGGACATCCGAAGACGTGGCGTCCATGGACTGGGAAACCCGCCTGGTGTTCCTGGGCCTCTGGTCTTACGTGGATGACAACGGGGTGGGTCGCGATAACGAGAAGCTGATCGTCGCCGACCTTTTCCCCTTGGAGGATGACCCTCGCGAGGCTCTCGCGAGAGTGTCGCGAGGGTTGCAGATCCTCGAATCAGGGGGGCAGATCGCGCGGTACGAAATCGGCGGCCGGAGGTTCATGTTCATTCGGCAGTGGGACAGGCACCAGAGGATCGATCGACCCGGCAAGATTCGCTACCCCCGCCCTGACCTGCAGGAAGTGCCGGATCCGCCAGACGATGAAGTTCATTCGCGAGAGTCTCGCGATGAACTCGCGCCTGGAACAGGGGAACAGGGGAACAGGGGAACAACTACTCGTTCATCTGACGATGAACCTGTCCGGGCCGGTGAACAGGGCGTGCTGTTGGTTGCCGTACCGGCTCAGCGCAGCGGGGCCACGGAGCCAAAGAAGCGCCTGACCCTTGATGATCATTTCGAGGCCTGGTGGAAGCTCTACCCGCGCAAGCAGGCCAAGGGCGCCGCGCGCGACTCATGGGATCGCGCCCGGAAGCTGATCTCGATTGAGGAACTCCTCGCCGCCGTTCAGAGGCTCGTCGATGACCCCAACCTCCCCAGGAACCGGGCGAAGCTGCCCCTCCCGGCCACGTGGCTGAACCAGAAGCGGTGGGACGACGACCCGTACCCCGCCGACCAGGAAGCTCCCGGCCACCGCGGCGCCGACGGCGAACTCGACGAGGACACGATCGTCGCGGTTCTCGGCCGTGACACCTGGATGCCGCCAACCCCGCCCGAAGACCTCCAGCCAGGATCCGCAGCGTTCCGCCAGTGGAACCGAGACATATGGGCCGAACATCACCGCGACCGCCGACGGCAGGCCGAATCTGCTCTCGCGAGGAGGACCGCATGACCGCCGAACTGCATGACGTTGAGGCCATCCACATCGGCCGATATGACCTCGAGGCTGAGCGTTACGTGCTCGGCGCGATCCTGGCGACCTCGGGCCGAGCGCTCTTCGAGATCGGCCAGCTCGCCCCTGCGGACTTCTTTCGCCCCGAGCATGAGCAGCTGTTCGCACTCATGCACGGCATGCACGGGCGCGGTGACGTCGTAGAGGTCCAGGCGGTCGCGCAACGACTCGTCGGATCCCCCATTCGTGGCATTGGCCTGCCGCAGCTGGTCGACATGTTCTCGTCCTGCGTTACCGCGGCGAACGCGAGCTACTATGCGCAGACCGTGCGTCAGCTGGGCAGGCTGCGGCGACTGCAGGCGGCCTCGATGCGGATCGCGCAGATGACGGGATCGTGCGACATCTCGGCTGTCGACGAGGTTGTGGAGCAGGCTCGTGCGGAGATCGACTCGGCGGGCGACAACTCGAGCACGGGCGAGATCAGCTCACTGGGCGAACTTCTGTCGACGGCGATGCAGCGATGGCAGTCGCCTGAGACGGGGATCCTGCCGACTGGGCTGCTGGACTTCGATGACATGCTGGCCGGCGGCCTGCGACCGGGGCATCTGCTGATCGTTGGTGCGCGCCCGGCTGTCGGGAAGTCCGTTGTGGCGTCGGTGATCGCCCACGCAGTGGCCCGCCGCGGAGTCGGAACGTTGTTCTGTTCGCTTGAGATGTCCCGGGACGAGGTGACCGACCGGGTTGCCGCAGACATTGCCAGCGTGGACGTGGGCCGCTTGACTCGACGGGAACTGCGCCCCGAGGACTGGGAGCGGCTTAAGACTGCTCAGGCTTCAGCTTCAGGCTGGCCCCTGAAGGTGGTCGACAGGGCCGATCAGACGGTCTCCGGGGTCAGGGCCCGCGCGCGCGACGTTAGTCGCCGTAAGGGCGGCCTGGGGCTCGTGGTCGTTGACTACCTGCAGTTGATGAAGCCCTCCGACAGCAAGGCTCCCCGCCAGGAGCAGGTGGCGAGCATCTCGCGAGGCCTGAAGTTGTTGGCCAAGGAGATGCAGGTTCCGGTGGTGGCGCTGGCGCAGGTGAACCGTGGTCCGATGAATCGCACGGACAAGCGACCAGCCATGTCCGATCTTCGCGAGTCAGGGTCGATTGAGGCTGACGCAGACGAGATCGTCCTGCTCCATCGGGATGACAAGGAGTCGCCGGGGGAAATCGAGTTCATCGTCGAGAAGAACCGCCACGGACGAACCGGGACGGTAGCTCTCGCGTGGGCGCCGCACTTCTCGCGGGTTGCCTCGATGGCGAGGGGGTTCTGATGTCCGCTCTGAAGTGGCATTGCCACCGTCGCCGTTTCGAGATCGCCGACGGTGAGGGTGTCGTCTACTGCCACGAGTGGAAGGCGCGTTCCGGAGATCAGGGATCACGGCGCTTGTCGGAGATCCTGAACGAGGAGGAGGCGCGTTGGCAGGCCGCCCACCTCGCCTGTTTCAAGGACGATGAGGACCAGGGGTACGCGTGGGCGGTTGAGCGTTTGCGGACGCTGCCCGGGCTGCTCGAGTTCCATTTCCATGTGGCGGACAAGATGTGGTCTGCCGGTACGGATTTGAACTGGTTCACCTACGAGGCCGTTAAGCGCTGCTGGGCGGAGGCATCGTGACCCGCCCGATAACGGGCCGTAGCCCGCGTCATCCCGCCCAGCCTCCTGGTCGCCGCGGCCGGCGCGCTGCCGTGGATCCGTTCCCGTGGCTGCCATTGGCTGCTGGTGCCGGAGCGTTCGTCGCCCTGGCGCTGGCGATCTCCGGAAGCTGGCTGTATTTGGCGGCTCTCGCGTGCGCCGGCCTTCTGGCCGCCGGCATGTGGTGGGCGATCCCCGGCCCGGTGCGTTGGGCGTCTGCTGCGGACACGGTGATCGAGCACCCGTCGGAGGTGGTGGCGCGTGCGCATGAGGTGTCGGGTACGACGACGGTTCACATGGAGAGGGGTGTGTGGGTGGGTGACGACGGGGCCCCGTGGTGATCCGACATTGATCCGACAGGGCTACTACGCGATCCCGCAGGGCTTGCGTAGGGCCCCTCGCCGTGCAATGCTGGCATCAGTCCAGTCGGCAGGACCATCGGTCCGGCCCGGTAGCCCAGGGAGGGCGTCATGCGGACCAAGCCTGACTCGTTCGAGGAACTCATTGCAGCCCTCAATGCTTGCATCAGCCGTCACGGTCGCATGCGGGCAAAGTCCCGTCGGCTCGCGTGGATTGGAGCTGGACGGTGAGCATCCCGACCCAGCGCACCGCCATCCAGCCGTCCCTGATCTGGCACCGCGAGGGTGACTTCTACTCGGAGCCGCTGGAACTCGGCGTGAACGGCCGAGGGACCGTGAACGACGCAGCACAGCGCCTGTTGGAGATGCCCGACGTGGTTCGTGCCGATCTCCGTCTCGGTGACCGGGTCGACATTCGGTACACGGACGGCAGTACCGCCAGCTACTACGGCGTTTCGTGCCTGCCGTCGGATGTAACCTGCGATGACGTCGCCAACCACTTCGCCTGGCTGCCTGCGACTCCCGCTAACCGTGCGCTGGAAGAGCTGCTGGCGCAGGTCGCCGACGACGCGCAGGTGGCCGACGTTCCTCTCCGTGAGGGGCGTCTCTTGGTCGCGACCGTCGGCCCGGATGTTGCCCTGAGGGAGGGCGTCTGATGCGTCGCCAGCGCGTGTATCTGCCGCCGGGCATGGACCCGGATGACCTGCCGGACCCCAGGGATCTCGCTGAGGACGCGGCGGATTTCGCGGCCGAACAGAAGGCGGCCCGTCAACGTCGGGCGCTCGAGCAGGTGCCGCAGCAGAGGAGCGACCGTGAGTGACGTGACGCTGCCGACGGGTGACCGGCTGGTGGCTGAGATCCGGCGTCTGCGCGGGCTCAATCGCGACCCGCACGTGGCGACGTTGCAGCTAGCTCTCGGCTTGGGGCGTACCGGCGTGGACTATCACGGCGAGAAGCTCGAGCGGGCCGGGCGTCTGAAGTTTCAGCATGACTCGTCGGGACGCCGACTATGGGCGACGGTCGAGGTGGTCGAGCCGTGAGCGCCTTCTGGTGGTCGTCGAATGGTGACCTGTTGAAGTCGACGGCCCGGTGCACGGCTGAGCAGTTCGCTGCGGTGCTCGCCGAGTGGCCCGTCTTCCGTGCTAGTGGCGCAGAAGTCACAGTTGTCGATGAGCGTCGCGTCGATGTTGTGACGCGCCACGGGGTCATGACTTTCACTGGCGCTGACAGTGAGAGTCCCCGTCAGGTGGCCGAAGTCGCCACCAGCGAGATCTGAACCACCCCCATCCTTCACGCGCCCGAGTGGGTGCGTCCACTAAGCACGCCCACACACGGGAGAAGACATGAAGAAGTGGCGACTGGCCTGGAGCGAAGACGACTCCGAGGTCTACACCGACAAGCAGGGCCTGCGCGACGGGATCAAGACGGTCCGGGCCGCCTGGCAGGGCGGGGATTTCAAGAGCCCGTGGGTGGAGGTCTGGTTCACGGAGGGCTACGGGTGGGAGGCGCAGGAGAGGTTCAGCCTCGCCGTCCCCGACGTCACCGAGGTACTCGCCGAGCTGCGTGATCGGGCTCAGGGGGCTGCGGCCAAGCTGTCCGCTGCGGCGGCCAAGGCTGAGAGTCCGGCCGAGAAGTACCGCCTGTCGGGCAAGGTCGAGGGCGTGAAGCTCGTCGAGTCGTACTTCCACGACGTCGAACGCCGTCTGGCGGGTGAGTGACATGAGCACGCCGATCCCGGACTACTTCGACGAGGACTGGGACGACGAAGAGTACGACGACATCACCGACTACGACCGGACCCGAACCGACCTGCTGTACGCGGATTTGGAGCGCCACGGATGAGCGTCGTCGTGAAGCCTTTCGTGGCTGCGTATGCGGCGGTCGTGACGGTGGGATTCCTCGCGTGGTGGGGGATCACGAGCGTGTGGCAGCGAATTAAGGGGGAGAAGTGAGCGACAAGCCCGAGTGGCCCGAATGCCAGCCGTTCAACTGGCACCAGTTGCAGCCTGATTCGTTCCTGTACTGGATGCTGCCGGTCGTCCTGCCGCGAGGTGAGGCATTCGAGGAGCTCGCCAAGGCCAGCGACGACTTCAAGTCCGTCGACCTGCGGATCACGGCGAACGGCATCGAGATGGACGCCCTTGCCTTCCTTCGCGGCGTGCACGCGAACATGCGTCTCTTCGCGCACCGCGAGGCCGAGCGGATCGTGATGGAGGAGACGTCTCTCACGAAGGTCGAAGAAACCATGGCCAGCATCCGCGAGCAGGTCGAACGGCACCTGCGAGAAGAGCTGACCGCGGCCGGGGTTCAGCTCCGAGATGAGGAGGGCTGGTGATGGCCTGGTTCAACACGTCTGGCCGCTACCTCCCGGAGATCATGGCGGCGGTGAATGCTGAGTCGGGCGGCCGGATGTCGTCGCCGATCTGCGGCAACGAGTCCGAGCCTTCCCCGGACGGTGAGGTTTACGTCTGCACGCGCGCACCGCAGCACAAGGCTTGGCGGCACATCGCCGTCGGAGCCGGGGTTGTCGCTGCATGGCCCCGGGATCATGAGCCCGTTCTCGCCGACGTGGGCGAGGCGGCCGTTGCCACCCCGCCCGCTATCCCTGATCAGCCGGCGGAAGGCGCGATCTTCGCTGAAGTGTGCGTGATCGCTGAACATGTCTGTGTTCCCGTGGCCGGCTGCAACTGTGATCACGATCCGGAAATGGGCATGGGCCATCAGGCGCATTGCGGCTGGGAACCCGTAGCGATGCTGTCGGAGGTCCCGAAACTGCTGGCCGAGCGTGACCGTGCCCGCGCCACCGCCGCGAGCCTGGAAGCGCGCTGGGAGGGATTCCGGCGGCTCTTGCTCGGCATGTGGGGCGACGCGTCCGATGCCGCTGACTCTTCGGGCGGTGCTGAGCACCGCTATCGAAAGCTGGCGCTTAGCGACGCGCTTGATGCCATGCGTGAGTACCCGCACGGGGACGAGGGGAGTGACCGTGGCTGACGTCTCATACCGCACCGTCTGGTCATACGTCGGCGGGCGTGCCCCTGTCTGCCAGCCCCACGCGACCATCGATGCGGCCTATGCTGACCGCGATCAGTTGGCAGCGGAGCCGGACATCGCCCGGGCCTGGGTCGAGTCTGCCGAGTGGCTCCCTGTCGGCGAAGAGCACCCGCTGGTGCGGGAGAACGCCCGGCTACTGTCGCTTTTGGCTGCCGTTCGCAGGGCGAACAATGCTGCGCTCGATGAGGGGCCGCGTCGTCACGCGATCGGTTCTCTGGTGCGCGCTGCTGGACGCCTGCCTGCACACGCAATCAATCGCGGTAGGGAAATCTACGCCGACATCGTGGCGAAAGAAGGCGGTGGGTCGAGTGACTGACGCAATCCGTGAGGCGGTCCGCGTGAACCGCCGTCTGATCCGCAAGCAGGCCGCCGCTGAGGGCGATCTGGCGACGGTCGCCGAGATGGACGAACTCGACGCCTACGAGGCTGCCACCTACCAGGCAGACGACCCGAACACGAAGGCACACGCCTACATCCGTGCTCTGGAACGGCAGCTCGAGGAGTCGAAGGCCTGCACCGACGCCCTGTACGCCAAGAACGAGCGTCTCGAGCAGGAGATGCAGGAGGCCCTGCGGTCGGGGATGGAGCGGCAGGTCGCGACCACGGAAGCTATCCGGAGGGAAGCGAACGAGGATGCGCGCCGGTATCAGGGTGCGGCGGCTCGCCGGGAAACACGTCGCGCACCGGGCGTTCCTGGTCGCGGCGATCCAGTGGGAGAAGGCTATCGCCGACTCGACTGGTGGCGTTGAGACGTGGCCCGCCGACGACTTCCGACGGGTGGCTGACGCGCGGCGACAGGCGCTCGAGTCCGCTCTCCGGGCGTTCGACGGTGACGAGGGGAGCGAGCGATGAGCACGGTCACGTTCTCAACGAGCGGCCAGTGCCGTCTCTGCGGCGAGCCTTTCAGGGGTGACGATCTGACGCTGCGAACTCTGCGCCCATGGGGGCTCGTCCACGCCAAACACATCCCGGAGTTCGAGGTGGCCGTTGGCCAGCGCAATGACACGCAGCGCGTACTGGACGCCCACCGCGCATTCCTGGTTCAGGCCATCCGAGATGAGGCTCTGCAGGACGCGGGTGCAGCGAAGAGCCCGTACCCGGAGGACCACGACGGGACCTGGCGGCATCGAGGCGAGGCATTCAAGGAAGCACTCGAAAACCTCGACGGCGACGAGAAGGAGGTGGGCGACGGTGAGTGACGACCGGATGCGCTACCGGGTGGCGGTTGTCGTGTTCGCGGACGTCCGGGGCGTTGACTACGTGGATGCGACTGCGGGTGCCGTGCAGGCCATCCGGTCGGCGCTGACCGACGGTTTCACGAAACCCGTGCCCGTCGACCTGCCGAACCCGTACGCCAGTGAAGAGCGGTTCAAGGACCACGACATGAGCTGCCGGGCCGTCGCGGTCATGGATCTCGGGATGGCGGCCGGCAACGGCTACCTCTGGACCGAGCCGACCGCACGAGCCTGGACCAACTACGGCAACGACCTGCCCGACATTGCTCGGCGGACCTGGAAGGTCGAGGAGCCCGAGCCGGACGAAGAGGAGGTGCCCGGTGAGTGAAACCATCAGCCCCACCTACCGCACCAACGGCCACGTGATCGAGCGTGACGGACAGGTCATCGGTGTGACGATGCGCCCCACGGACGCGATCGAAATCGTCGGCGGCCTGAACTTCGGGCAGTCGTCGTTCGGGCCACTATCGGTCGGGTTCGAGCAGGGCGGGTCGGCCGACCTGTACGCCAACGAGATCCGGCTTGCCGCTTTCTTCGACTTCGCCGACGCCGAACTGGTTGCCGAGGCGCTGAACCGGGCGGGTGGTCAGGGTGAGTGAGCTCCTGAAGGCCGGCGACCGGGCCATCTGCGAAGGTCTCCGCAGAGCTCACATCGCGATCGGCGACGGCGGTCGTGTGCTCTGCAAGGAAGTCATCCTCTGGGGTCTCATTGGATCACCTGGTGAGCGAAGCCGGTCGTGGATCGCCGCCGCCGAGACGCCCACCTGCAAGACGTGCGTGAAGCGGGCCGAGGCTGCGGCGCGGAAGGCGGGGGAGTCGGATGCTTGAGCTGATCTGCATCCTTATCGGCATCGCCCTCGTCATCATCGGCCTAAGCGTCCCATCGACGGTCGCGCTGATCGTGGGGGTCATCTTCCTTGCGATCGGCGGCGTCTGGGTGTTCCTCGTCGACTCGGACGGGGACTGGTTCTAATGCCTGACCTCGACCGCACGACCGTGATCCTGTCGATCCACGGCCGCCACATCAATCTGATGCAGGCCGACCTGAAAGACGTTGAGTGGCGACGCCGGATGCTGCCGGGCGCGGTTAAGAACGTCATCATGTGGCGGACCGCAACCCCAAAATGCCCCGGATACCTTGACGGATGGTTCGAGGTGAGCGAGCAGGTCTCCGGCACCGCCGAAGCCGTGAAGGCGTGGTGTCATCTTCACTCCTACTGGGCCGGGCTGAGCTTGGCGGAACTCGTCGAGTATGCAGGAAAGCCAGAAGGTCAAGTAACGGCGATACGTCGAGGTAGGACTACCTGGCTTCAGGCGGGGCAGACATTGGGCCTCACCCGCGGCCCGCAAGCCTTTCAGTACGCGCCGGCTGACTGGCGCGAGCGGCTGGAGGTGGCGTGGTGAACCCCGTCCTCATCGTCGCTCTCTTCGCTACCTGTTGGCTGATCCTCAGACTGCTGGACTCTGTGATTCGATTCGACTGGACGACCTGCGTCGTAGCCTGCCTCGTATATGTCATCTCCGGGTTCTCACGCGCCGATGAACTGGTCGCTGCGGCCTGCAACTTCGGGATCGCTGGCTGGTACGCCTACCTGGCGTGGAAGCGTCGACCGCCGCGTAAACGGCGTGAGGCGAAGGCTCCTGGGCGAGTTAAGGACCTGGGGCACAAGCTGGTGGTCTCGTCGTGAAGTTCACCGTCGGCCAGCAGGTCCAGTACATCTGGGGCGCGTGGCGGGTCACGTCGGCCGCCGCTGGTCAGTACGTGATCGAGCCCGAAGACGACACCGCCCGGGAGGAGTTCCGGAAGATGGAGCCGCACCATCGGCGTCGGAAGTGGACGCCCGGAGACGTTCTCGACCGGGGGAGGCTCTTGGTATCCGGGAAGTCATTGCGCGCCTCCGAAACGGGGACGGGAGGAAGGGCATGAGCAACGTGACCCCGCTCCGCAAGCCGTCTCCCACGCCTCATCTCGGCGCCCTCGACTGCACGTGGGCGGTCGACGTGAACCGCCATGACGCGGTCCGTCTCGTCGCTCGCCGCACCTCGGGGATCGTGACTGTGCAGTGGAAGCTCGAGCAGTGCGCCGGCGACCTCGACCCGCAGCATGTCGCGCGCCTGCATCGGCTGGTCTTGGGGGATGTCGAGCCGGGGGTGTCTGCGCTGATGTACGCGGACATTGAGGCCGGGCAGCTGTAACCCCATCGAACTCCCGCCCGGCCTGAGTGGGGAAGCTCGGGTCGGGCGGGGCAACACTCTGGGCGCGAGAAGCGTCTGAGCATCGAATCACCCACTGAGGAAGAGAGATCCGAGTGAAGAGCAAGAGACGTACCGCCGTTGCCGCCGCCATCATGGCCGGGGTCGCCGCGTTCGGCCTGTCCGCCTGTACCACCGAGGCCGAGAGCGTCAACGACAACCTCAGCAAGGACGCGGACAACTTCAAGGTCGCCCGCAAGATCACGTTCGTGAACGGGATCACCGACAAGGTCATCCTCGAAGCGCAGGGCCTCTGCTCGGTCGACCCCGGCGACGGCAACAGAATGTTCGTCACGTGCAAGGACTCCGACGGCAAGTACGTCCGGCACTCACTCGGCAAGTCCGACAACGTGTTCTGGTTCGTCGAGCAACTCGAAGCGACCAACACGTCCACCAGCGCGTACCGGTTCGTCGTCCGGCCGGACTCGCTGATCCCTGAGGTGTCGGTTGAGGACGACGATCGGTGACCACCTTCACCGAGTACGCCGAAGCGTTCGCGATCTTCGCCAAGTATCAGCCGCAAGGATCGAACGTTTCCGCCGAGCACGACGAAATCTGGGCTGGCCCTGCCGAAGGGTACGGGCCCATCAGCAACGAGGACCAGGGCCGACTCCGCGAACTTGGGTGGACCCACGACGGAGACGACAGCTACGGCTGGCACCTCTACGTGTAGTAAGCGCAGTGACGCCCCGGCAGGAGGGTTGCCGGGGCGTCCGTCTGTGTGCGTTCAGGCGGTGCGCTGCAGGGGAATGTAGGCGAGCTGAGTGCCGGCCTGGGCGACGTACTCGCGGAAGGTCTCGATGGGGACGACGTTGCGGCCGAGAGCGGCGACAACGACGCCCGTGTGGTGGCGGGTGATGAGCGCGTAGAGCGATCCGGCCTGGATGATGCGGTGGCAGCCTGGGTCTTCTACGCCGGGCGGGACCGGGAGGGTGTGGAGCTTGGTGTCGCACCAGGGCTCGGTGTGCGTGGTCTCTCTGTCGTCGATGTCTGACGTCGCTGTCATGGGTAGCAGCCCCCTCGTCGGCCGTGGTCCCGGCCCCTTGTGTCGTCGACCCTTCTCGGTGCCCGCTGGTGCCCGCATGCCCGCCATTGTCACTCGGTGAGTGAGACATCCTGACCCGATACACGAGGGGATGCACGGGTGGTTACCCCCTCATTGCGGGAACGATCCAACATTTGAACACTCGGCCTACCGGCGGGTGCCACTCGGAGGTGCTACCCATCAGTCAAATGGATGGTGAATCGGTATTCATGTGGCCGATGGGGTTATGAGCTGATCGGCCACTCAGTATGCGGATTGCGCATCAGACAGGCCCTCATGGTCCGCCAATGCGCCAGGGGGAGACGCCAGAGGAGGTCGCACTCAAAGCTCGGATGCATGGCCGACGACCTGCGCTCGGCGGTCGCCAGCGCAGTACGCGCCAGGCGAACCCTTGCCGGCCTCACGCAGGGCCAGCTCGCCGGCGCCATGGGAGTCGACCAGGCCGTCATCTCACGTATCGAAGCCGCGGTTCGTCCGATCCCACTCGGTGACGAACTGGTCAGGCTCTGCGAGCAGCTCGGCTGCACACTTCGGCAGCTCCTGGAAGACGCAAACCCCGAACAGCGTCGCGCGCTAGGAATCCGCGACTAAAGAGACGTGTCCTCGTACGGGGGGAGGCCGACAGCCTCACGATCGTCCGGGTCCAAGAGCTGCAGTAGCTGACGCAGCGGCCGGCCGAGCGCCCTGCAGACACCCGCGGCCTCTTCGAGCCTGATCGAGGCCTCGCCCATCTCGACGCGGGACACGTGCTTCTGGTCCCAGCCCTCGACACGTTCGGCGAGTTCGGCCTGAGATAGGCCGGCCGCGACTCGCCACATCTTCACGGCACGGCGGATGGCTAGGCGCCCGCTCGTGCTCGTCACGCACCGACATTCACAGCGGCCGGGACATCTTGTCCCATTCGCTGTCTGCGGTAGACGCTTATGGTCTAGCGTACGAGGCAGATCGTCACAGAGCAGTCACCGGCCGTCGGGGGAGACGCCATGGCAGCAGTGATCGGGATCATCGTCGTCGCGGCAGTCGTCTGCGTGCTGACCGTCAGATACCTCTGCCGCCGCTACAGGCCCGCACTCAAAGACGGCGAGGTGGACTACCACGGGGTGGCCGTGAAGATGCAGCCCCACCCTCGCCGGCCCGACGCGCTGCATGTGTTCACCAGGACCGCCAGTGACGCGCGCCGCGTACATGCTCGGCTCACCCGGGACCCAGGCATCGCGTCCGCCCAGATCATCGGCCCGGACCAGCGCACCATCTTCATCACCCACTAGTCGACCCCACCCCTGACGTCCCCTCGCCTGGGGTGGGGTGCCGCACCCGGTGCACTGCGGGACCGGGTGCGACGAGGGCCCCTGACCGCTGCGGCGAGACGGTCAGGGGCCCTCACCCTCTTGGAGGCATCATCATGGTCGAGTTGCACGGCGGTCTCGCGGACGGACTGTGCTGTGGTGGGATCCCCTGGGGATGGCCGTGCGTGTGGATCACCGTCGACCGTGGCGTGGCCCTTGCGCTGCTCGATGCGCAGCGGTGGCCCGGGATGCTCGTCACCGACCCTGAGGTGCAGTGGACGATGTACGTGCCGCAGCGGCGGGGAGTGTGGCGGGCTCTCGGGGAGCGAAGCCCGTGGCGCTAGTCGGGCTGAACGCAGTAGGCCCCGCCATCGGCTCTACCCCGTGATCAGCGAGGTCGGCGAGCGAACGGCGGGGCCTGTCAGTGAGGCTACTCGCCGCGCTGCTCGAGCTCGGCGATGCGGCGCTTCAGCTCCGGGATCTCAGCGAGCTGCTCGGTGACCTGATCCCGCCAGGCCTGCCATCCGACAGGATCGGGCGGGATAGGGAGCGCGAAGTAGCCTGCCCCGCGACGCCTCTCAATGACGCCCTCGACGGCGAGTGCCTCCATTGCGTCCTTGATGACCTGTACGCCGACGCCCTGCTTGGCCCATTGGCTCTGGCTGGGCAGTTGCTCGCCCGGCTTGATTTCGCCTGCTGCGATGCGGCGCCTGAGGTCGTCGGCGATCTCTCTCCACTGGGCTGGCACGTGCTCATGATGCCCGACCATCACTCGCTCGGAGCAGGCAACTGAAGTTACCTCCCCGTTCGACTTGACCTAGGTCTTGCCTAGGTCTCTACTTAGGTTCCATGAAGGAACGGAGCAATGGGAGCAGGTTCCTGACGACAGGTCAGGTCGCCGACCTCCTGGGGCTCTCCCGCTGGACCATCCGCCGCAAGTGCGAGGCAGGCGACTACAAGGGCGCCGACCGTCCCGCCGGACCCACCGGCCAATGGCGCATTCCCGCCGCGGCGATCCAGCACGACGACCCACGGAAGGAACCGTCATGACCGCCACCGCCACCCGCCGGAAGCCCCGCGTCGCAGGCCATCCCAAGTGCCCGATCGGATGCCCCGACTGTCACCTCCCCATCAAGGGAAAGACCCGACGGGAACGGGACTTCTTCATTGGCGTCCATCGGGGCATGCACCACGGCGTTCGCTAACCGAAACCACAGCATCCACGGGGGAAACGATGATGCTCGCCGTACGAGAGACCTACACCGGAGTCGCCCGCGAATGGCGGATCCTGCGCTCCGGCAATGAAGTCCGCACCGAACACATGACCCGCGAACAGGTCAACGACCTCCTGCGGGACCTCAACCAGATCGACGACTGTTACTCGGCGGAGGCGGCCTGATGGCGAATCTCAGCGAACACGTCACCGCGATGACGGGCGACAACGACATCCCCAGCATCCGTGAACGGCGCCAGTTCCCGTGGCGCCGGGCCGTCCACTGGCTCGGGTGGGGGATCTTCCTTCCCGGCATGTGGTTCGTGATGACCGGATTCCTCGATGTCCTCTCAAGTGGAGCGGGTCTTCCCGTCTCTGCTCCTGACCCGACGACCTTCGCGGTGCGCCAGATCGCGGGAATTGCTGCAGTGGGCCTTGGCTCGCTGATGTGGGAGAAGCGGCCGTGAGTGACGACCGATGCTGTCAGGCCTGCGGACATCGCAAGTCCGACGTGCAGCCCAGGAACGTGCCTGCCAAGGGTGGGTGGCCGGCCGTGCGAGATGCGCTGCTGTGCGGTGGGTGCGCGAAGGATCTGGGGGCGTCGTGAACGTCCTGATCTACGTGCTTGCCGCAGTCGGGGTGCTGACTCTGTCGGCCATCGTCACCGGTGATCCGCTGTGGATCCCGTCCCACGTCGGGGTGGTCGTGGCGCACCTGGCGGACGCGATCGAAAGTCTCTTCAAGTAGTCCTCCGGCAAGAAGGAGGCGTTCAGTGTCATCCGAGTTGCCAGACCGCTGGCAATTAGCAGAGGAGTCCGTAATGCACGCAGTTCACCAGGGCGCAGTCTGGCTCGCCAGCGAGACCGACGGTCCGTCCTTCAACTCGAACGGCCTCGTCGAGTGGGGCGTCCAGAACATCATCCCTCTGGTTCTGCTTGTCATCGGTATCGGCATCATTGCCAGCGCCCGCAAGGGGGCGATGAAGGACAACGCGAACACGGTGACGAACGTGATCATTGGGCTCTGTGTCATCGCCGGAGCAGCCGTGCTCTACGGGTTCGCTGGCCAGCTTACTGACCTGATGTTCTCCGCCTGATGAGGTCCCGCCCCGATGACCTGATTTACCAGGCGGACACGGTCTGGCTCGGGCCCCAAGGCATGACGTGGCCCTGGGTGGCTCGCTACAAGGCGTACGGCGTCTGGCTCCTGACCTTCCTCGGGATCCTCCTCGTCGAGGCCATCACCCCCTTGAAGGTCGGTATCCCTCCCGTCTGGGAGCTGTGCATCTCGATCCTCGCCACGTACGCCGTGATGAGCCTCGTCACCCACGAACGCCCCCTGTCGAGCCTGTGGCGCGTCCTGCTCGCGGAGGTGAAAACCCCTCGAGCGCAGCGTGTACGCCGGTCCCGCCCCGTGGACCGCTCCCTGAAAATCGTCCGGAAGGCACCCTGATGTTCCGCAAGAACAAACCCGCAGGCGAGGTGATGCCCAAGTCGCCGCTCGCCGCTTCCATGATCGACGGTCACATCGTCTACACCGGATCCGACGTGTGGGCGTGGCACGAGATCCCCACCCAGCGGTGGGCGTTCCGTGCCGACGGTGAGCGCCTGAACCTGATCCTCGACATCGCCTCCCGGACCGCCGCATTGCAGGGACGGCAGATCCGCATGCGGGTCACAGCTCAGCCCCTCGACGCCGCACGGTGGGCCGACACTCTCGGCGGGGAACTGACACCGGCCCCGCTGCCTGGGTACGGCGAGCATCTCGCCACGGTCCGCGACCACCTCTCCGAGGGGGTCGGTGCGCTCAAGCGCGCCTACATCGGCGTTCGGCTCACGGCCCGCCAGGGCGGCGGGCCGGTGAACGCGGCGTTCGACAAGGTGATGGGCCGGGCATCGCAGGGCCTCGAGAAGAAGGTCCGCGACGACGCGGCCATCGTCGCGGAAACCCTGGCCGGGGTGGGTATCGAGGCTGAGCCGGCGAGCGCGGCTTCGATGGAGTGGCTGATGCGTCGCTCTATCGAGCTGGGTATGCCCGCCCCGCAGGAACTCTCTCCGAGCGAGGCCGAGGGGCGCTGGGACTCCGGGGACCTGCACGAGCTGACCGAGAACGTCTCCCACGAGGCGGGCATGCTGTCCGACGAGGTGAAGGTGATCGGGCGTGGCCGGCTCGCCGGTCTCGAGCGGTGGGTGTCCGTGCTGACGGTGGGGCGGGTCGATCAGATCGAGATCCCGGACCCGGCGCACGTGCCGTGGCTCGCCGAGACCGACCGGCTCCCCTTCCCCGTCGAGTGGTCGATGAACCTGACCGTCCTGGACGGCGATCAGGCGAAGAAGGCCGTGCAGCGCAAGCTCCTCGTCATCCGGGACATGCAGAAGCACTACGCGGAGCACGGCCTGGACGAGCCGCTCGCCCTTGAGCGGCAGGTCGAGCAGGCCCGGCAGGTCGAGGACGAGATGACGACGGGCCGCGACGTTCAGGCGACCCGCGTGCACGGCTGGTACCGGGTGGCCGTGTGGGGTGAGACCCGAGAGGAGTGCCGTGAGCGCGCCCGGATCCTGATCGACCGGTACCGCAAGCGTCAGGTCACGATCGCGCGGCCGAAGGGCCAGTGGGGGCTGCTGCGTGAGTTCATCCCGGGTGAGCCGCTGTCGGACGCCGCGTACCAGCGGCGGCTCCCGGCCCTGTACTTCGCCGCCGGGGTCCCGCAGACCGCGTCGGCTCTCGGTGACGGCCGCGGCCCGTACATCGGTCACACGACGGGCGCCGGCCACCAGGCCGTCAACTTCGACACGCACTTCTCCACGGAGGTCCGGGAGACCTCAGGTCTCGTACCGATCGTCGGTGGCCTCGGGGCCGGCAAGTCGGTCCTCGCGGGGCTCATCACCTATGAGGCCGTGCGTCGCGGTGTTACGTCCGTGATGCTCGACCCGTCCGGGCCTCTCGCGGCACTGACGAAGCTCCCCGAGCTGCAGGAACACTCGCGGCACATCGACCTGATGGCCGCCCCGGCGGGCACACTGAACCCGTACGCGGTCGTCGCGCAGCCGCGGTCGGTCGACTACTTCGGCCGGCCCGACGAGCTGGAGGAGGCCCGGACGCTCGCGGCGCAGGACCGCAAGCTCCTCGCGATCGACGTGGCGACCATGCTGCTGCCCGCCGACCTGGCGACACAGGGCCGCGCCCGGCTCCTGATCACCGAGGCGGTGCGCTCGACTCGGGGCCTGCCGACGGCGTCGCTGTGGCAGGTCGTGAAGTACCTCGAGCAGGAGAGCGACGGCAAGGACATTGCCGCGTACATGCGGGACATGGCCGAGATGCCGATGGCCCGCCTGTTCTTCCCCAATGAGGGAGACGGCCAGGCGCAGAACGACGACTCGGACGAGGCGAAGCTGACGGTCCTCACGATGGCGGGTCTGGTTCTCCCGCCGAGCTCGGTCCCGCGCGAGCACTGGTCGACGACCGAGCAGCTCGCGGTGCCGCTGCTGCACCTCGCGTCCTGGTACGCGACTCGCACGATCTACGGCCGGCCCCGGGACGAACGCAAGCTCGTGGCCCTCGACGAGACCCACTTCCTCGGCGAATGGGGTGCGGGCCGGGCGCTGTTCAACCGACTCGGCCGTGACTCCCGGAAGTGGAACACGTGCGTTCTGGCCGCGTCGCAGAACCCGGCGGACGTGCTGGGCATGGAGGTGTCGAACTTCGTGTCGGCAGCGTTCGTGGGTCGGATCCAGGACGAGAAGGTCGCGGAGGATGCTCTGCGGCTGCTGAACGTCCCGGTCGGTGACGGGTACGAGGGTGCGCTTGCTCGGTTGTCGCCCCGGTCGATGTCGGGTCAGCGGTCGGGTGTGCGCGAGTTCGTGATGCGTGACGTCGATGGGCGCGTGGACAAGATGCGCGTCGACCTGGATCACCTGCCGAGTCTGCTGGCTGCGCTCGACACAACTGCGGCGCCAAGTTTGCCGCGACCGGAGCCGGCAGCCGACCACCATGCGGCCACGATCGAAAGCTTTGAGGAGCGGACCATTCGGCTGCCACAGCCGGCGCGGACGCGCCGGGCGATGCCAGCCGCAGTGGATAACGTCACCGCCGGGCTGGGCGGTGGCCAGTGATGCGGCGGGTACTGGCGGCCCTTCTGCTGGCGGTCGTTGCGCTGGTCGGTCTTGCTGGCTCGGCGGCGGCGAAAGATGGCCCAGACGTCCCGGACCCGACGAACCCGAACTGCTGGCTGTCTCCCAAGCCCGACTGCTCCGGCACGACCGACAACCTGGTCTCGGACGTCGCGGACTGCAAGGACGCCCCGGACCCCGAGGTGCCCGGCCGAGGCATCACGGGCTTCTTCACCCACAAGCCCGACAAGCTCCCAGCGGACGAAGACCCGTTCGCTGATGGTGCCCGCGTGTCGATCTACCAGGTGTACGGGTACGCAGGCCTGCGGTTCAACACGTACGACCTGGGCTGCGGTGGCGACATCGTTCGTAACCCCGACGCCGTGGTTGGTAACGCCATAGCGAACTGGATTTTCCAGGTTCCTAAGTCGGTGATCTCGGCGACCGCGGCGCTGGCCGGCGCCGCGTTGCAGCCGGAGTTCCTGACCGCGTTCAACCCGCTCGTTCAGAATGTCGTGGACGCGCTGCACGCGGCACTGTTCTTGAAGTGGGGGTGGATCGCGGTCGCTCTCACCGGCGGCATGCTGATCTACAACTCGCGGAAGCAGGCACTCTCGTCGTCGGCAGGCATGGTCGGCTGGGTGCTCCTGGTCATGATCGTGGTGTCCGCCGTGCTCCGCTGGCCGCTCGCGGCGGGTGAAGCTGCGGACAAGACGTCGGCTGCGGTGCTCACGTCCGTGTCGTCCGGGATCACGGGCACCGACCCTGCGATGGCGTCGAGCCCGGGTGAGTCTGGCGCTTCGCTGATGCACGAGTCGGTGCTGTATGACTCTTGGCTGTCTGGCACTTTCGGCAGCAGCGACTCGAAGACCGCTAGGGAGTATGGGCCGAAGATCTTCGCGGCGACTGCGCTGACGTGGCGTGAGGCTGCGGTTCTCGAGCAGGACCCTGATGAGGGCAAGAAGATCATCGAGGAGAAGAAGGAAGCCTTCAAGGAGCTCGCCGACCGGCTGAAGGAAGAAGACCCCGACGCGTACGCGAACCTCTCCGGGAAGCGATCCGACACCCGGGTCGGGTTCACATTTCTCGCGCTGGCCGCCGCGTTCTGCCTTGTCCCGTTCCTCTTCATGGCCGCGCTCCTCGTCATCGGGGCGCTGATCATCATCCGCGTCGGCGTCATGGTCACACCCGGCCTCGCGACCCTCGCCCTCTTCCACCAGGCCCGGGGAATCCTCATCGGGATCGGCAGCACCATGGCCGCCGCGATGGTCAACAGCCTCGTCTTCGGGTCCATGTCGAGCGTCTTCATCCTCGCAATGGGACAGCTCATGGTCTCCGATGGCATCCCCGGCTGGCTGCGGATCATCCTCATGCTCTTGCTGACCGTGGTGTTCTGGGTGGCTCTGCGGCCTTTCCGGAAGTTGACGCGAATGGTGTCGGCATCCAGCCTGCAGAGCACGTTCCGGGACGCCGCAGGCTCACCTCTGGCCGAGGCGAAGAAGGGCGCGAAGACCGTCGGGAAGATCGCGACCACAGCTGCCGGGGTGTTCGCCGGGGCTCGGCTCGACGCTGCCGTCGGTGACCTGAAGTCGGAGCCGAAGAAGCGCGCAGAGGCCGACCCCGACGTCACCGTTGAGGTCCGGGACCTGCCGGCATCCCCGCCACCGCCCCGCCGCCGGGCGATCGAGGCGCCGCCGAAGCCGCAGCTGCCCGGTCCGCCGAGCGGGAATCCGTCGCCCATGGGGCCCGGGCCGACCCCGCCCGCACTCCCTCCGGCCGCGGCGCCCGAGCCGCCGGACTCTCCCGCCCCGGTCAGGAAGATCGTGACCCGCCCCGGCGACGACGGACAGCCCCTGGAAGGCGTCGTCATCCCGCCGTCGTGGATGCCGCCGGTCCGCTACGAGATGGAGGACGCGTGATGAAGCTCCTGTTGCAGCACAAGTGGGCCGTGACCGTGGCGGTCATCGCAGCGATCGCGATCGTAGTGTCCGGTCGTTTCGGCGGGCGCGACCTGGCGCCGCCCGCCCCGACGTCTACGGCGCCGGCCGGTGCGTATACGGTCGACAGTCTCCTGTCGGTCAGCCGGGCCGCCGAAGCCGCGCAGAATTTCGTGCGCCTGTGGGCATTGCCCCTGCCTGGCGACACGACCGAAACGTGGGAGGAGCGGCTCGATGGGCTCGTCACCCACGACCTCGGGCGCGGGCTGCAGGTCACCGACCTTGGCAACCTGCCGCGTCTCGGCCTGTCGAAGGCGACGCCGCCGGACGTGCGAGCGGTGTCGACGCGATCGGCGACGGTCGTCGTGACCCTGGAGGACGGCTCGGAGATTGCGTGCGAGGTCGTCATTTACGGGCCTGGATATGCGGTCGGCAGCTTCGCCGGGATCGACGGCGACTGATGCGCAAGGGATGGGTTATCGCAGGCCTCTTGGCTCTCGCCGCGCCGCTGTCGCTGATCGTGCCGGTCGTCGGGATGGTCATGGTCACCGGCATCTCGACCGACGGGGAGGTGCCGCCCAGCGGCACGCAGCCTGTGTCGTGTGGGCAGCCCGCCGGTGAGGCGATCAGCCTCACGTCGGCGGAGCAGCGGGCGAACGCGAAGACGATCATCTCGGTCGGTGTCGAGCTGGGCGTGCCAACCAAGGGCCTGATCATCGCAATCGCCGTGGCCCGGCAGGAAAGTCGGATCGAGAACCTGCCGTACGGCGACCGTGACTCGGTCGGCCTGTTCCAGCAGCGGGCCGGCTGGGGCACTCTCGCTGAGCGCATGGATCCGCCGACCTCGGCCCGGAAGTTCTTCACCGGCGGAACCGAGGCCGGGACCACCGGGCTCCTCGACACGCCCGGCTGGGAGGGCATGTCGGTCGCCCGGGCGGCGCAGGCAGTCCAGCGCTCTGCTTACCCGGCGGCGTACGCACAGTGGGAGGGGATGGCGACCACCGTCGTGCAGCAGGTCCTCGGGTCCGGGCCGGCTCAGGAGTGCACGCCCGAGCAGACGCCGGGCGCATGTCCCGCCTCGACGGACCTGTCCGGCTACCCGAACGGCGAGATCCCGTCATCCGCACTGTGCAAGATCGCGTTCGCACCTGAGCATCGACTGCGGTCTGACGCCGCACTGGGGCTCGAGCGCCTCAATGTCGCCTATCGCGAGCACTTCCGCCGGGACATCTGCATCACCGACTCTTACCGTGACCTAGCTACCCAAGTTCGCCTGAAGCGGGAAAAGGGGGCCCTTGCGGCGACCCCGGGGACAAGTAACCACGGGTGGGGCCAGGCGCTCGACCTCTGCGACGGGATCAACACGGGGCCCTCCGCGGAGACATACCGGTGGATGAAGACGAACGCCCCGACGTACGGCTGGGTACATCCCGCCTGGGCTGAACCCGGCGGCTCAGGGCCCCTCGAGTTTTGGCACTGGGAGTTCGACACATGACGATCAACCCCGCCTGGACCCGGGCGCCTACTAATTACCAACTCGCTGGCAGCCAGCCGCTTGTTACCAGCCGATCAGCAAGTCGCTACCCTGCCCCCATGGAGAAGCTGCCCGCCTCGTTCACTGAGCTGCTCAGCGTGATGATCCAGTACGTCGAGCTCAGGGACCGACTTCGGGACGTCCGCGAGACCGCGGCCGGCGACCTCCACGAGCTCGGATGGCCAGCCCAGCGAATCTCGGACGAGCTGAAGGCGCAGCTCGAGGCGCTGAACTTGTCCGACTCCCAGCTTCGTTCGCTCGGCGTGTCCAGGGCGACGATCGATGCGGACATCCGGTCCTGGCGCCGGGAGCAGGAGAAGGCCGTGACGTCCGGTCGGCGGAAGCGAGTGTCCGGCGACTGACCGGGTGATTGTCCGGCCTTCCGATGTCCGGCCGCCGGGGTTGAGGTTGTCCGGTCTGGTGGTGCGCGGTTCCGGCCGGCCGCTGAGCCGCCCACTTCACCTCTCGGGACTTCCCGGATTGATCGCGCTGAGCTTGCTCTCTCTTCGGTGAGGAAGCTTGCCCCGCAAGCTGATCCACCATTTCCCAGCTCTGGGTGCACTGCAGCTTGAGACCTCCTCGGTAAACCTCGTCGGCCTCAAGCTGAGCTTACCCATGCTGTCAACTAGTTGCTAGCTGGCTGGCAACTAGCAACCTGCGAGGAAGCATCCTCGCTGACTCATCCTGCTGTCACTTGCGATTCGCGGGCCCGCCGCTGAGCCTGGTCGCTCGTGTCGCTCTGCTAATTGCTAGCGGATTGGTAATGTGAAGTCATGTCCGAGCATCACCGCAGGCTGGGCGTCGATTACGCCCGGGATCACGACCGCCGCATGTCGGAGATCTATCCCGACGGCGACGAGCCGTGCCACTACCTCGCACGCCTGGACCTCGGGCACTGCGAAGGGAAGGTGAAGAACGAGGAGCACGGTCAGATCGCGAACGAACGGCACCACGTCAAGGAGCTCGCCGACAACCGGGGCAAAGACAACGCGAAGGTCACGGTCCCCGCATGCAGGAGGCATCACCAGATCATGACCAACGCGAACAAGGCCGCCCGGGCAGGCAAGCCCGTCGGCGGACAGACCCCGACGAGTCGAGGCGGACAACGACGCCCATCGAAGGGCGGACAACCGGGCGGACAGAACCCGGACAACGGAGCGGACAGCCAGCCCGCCTGGGTGCGCCGTCACCTACTCGCCGCTGGCGCCGTCCTCATGATCGGTGCCGTCCTGTGGATGGCGGACATGTCCGGGGAGGCCATCCTCCTCGGCTCGTGCACCGCGGTCTACGGGGCGGCGCTGGCCTACTACTTGAACGTCCGCTGGACCCGCGCCCGGGACCTTGCCGAAGTCCACTCGCTCGCTGTCCGGTCGATCAAGGCCGACCCGCGGATGGTGCGTGTCGACCGGCCCCGGTGGCGGTGGCAGGCGGGCATGAAGGCGGACATCGTCCGGTGCCGGATCTTCTTCCCCGGTGTCGAGTACATGACCGACCCCGGCACGCGGGCCCGAGTCGAGAAAGACTTCTGGGTCGCGCTCCATGCCCGCATCGATTGGCCGGCTCATGCGCTCCACCCGCACTTCGATGTCCGAGTCGTGCCCGTGGATGCCGGGCCGGGTCGCGGACCGGTGGCCGTCGAGGCCGAGCCGCAGGAGGAGACCCGCGAGAAGATCCGCACCACGATCGAGGAGGACCTTCACAAGACGATGAAGTTGAAGGAGAAGCAGAAGCTGACCTTCACGATCGTCGAGCGTGACGCCGAGGGCCCGCTCGTGTGCACGCTGGACTACCCGGCCGGATTCCAGGACGGGTCCGAGGAGGCGTGCTACCTGGTCCAGGAGCGGATCAGTGCCCAGCTCGACGGGATCCGGTTCGTCGCTCAGTGGGATCGCCGGGCCGAGAAGAAGCGGCTGACCCTGACTCGTCGGCCCGAGCTGCCAGCCGAGGTGCCGTTCCGGTTCCCGGCCCCGGGGGAGCGGCTGGACCCGATGGTCATTCCGCTGGGGATCGATGAGACGCAGCGCGAGCGGGCCTGGAACCTTCGCGTTCACCCGCACATGATCTTCGCCGGGGCGACCGGGGCCGGGAAGTCATACACGCTCGCCGAGCTGATCTACCAGCTCCTCATCCGCGGGTGGCAGCTCATCCTGATCGACGGCAAGGGGACCACCTTCGCGCCGTTCCGGCGGTGGCCCGGCGTTGTGGGCTACGGCCTCGCGAACGCGCCTGAGTCAATGGCGCACTGGATGGAGCAGGGCAAGTACATCACCGAGGAGCGGTATGACCAGGCCATCGATCACGACGTCGACCCGGCGAGTTTCCCCCGCCTGATGGTCCTGATCGATGAGCTGACCGAGGCTAACGAGAACGTCGCGGAGTGGTGGAAGGAGCTGCGTTCGAAGGAGAAGGAGCTGCCTCGGGAGTGCCCGGCGATCGGGGCGTGGGCTTCGGTGGCCCGGAAGGGTCGCGAGGGTGGAGTGCACCTGCTGGTGGCTACACAGCAACCCAACGCCTCTGACAACACGTTCGGGTCGACGGAGACGAAGGCCAACCTTGCAGGGCGGTTCTTCCTTGGCCCGACCGAACAGCAGTCAGCGCTCATGATGTTCGGGCGCTCGACCCTGGGCCGAGACATCCCCGAGGACACGAAGGGCCGCGGGACGCTGAAGGTGTCACCCCAGGAGCCCGGGGTCGAGGTACAGACGTACTTCACGCCGCGCCCCAAGCCTTCCGGCGCGATCGCCCCTGAGCATGAGACGTTCTTCGCGAAGCTCATGCCGCTCGTGGAGGCGGCGCAGGCGAAGGTGAAGCGGGTCGCCCCGGCTGGCGGGTCCATCGACATGCGCCCGGATCCTCGGTTCCGTGAGATCGAGCCGACGAAGCCGGCTCGGCAGCGAACCCTTCCACTCGAGCAGACCCCGACCATCGACGTGTGGGACCTGGCGGCCCGGCTGAAGGACGAGGACGTCGTGGAGTGCTGGCTGGACGGCGAGCGCCTAAAGGTCGTCGAGGTCATCGGTGAGGACGAAGTGGAGATCACCCACGTCGACGCGGAGGGCAAGCAGCAGACACTCATCGTGGACGACTCGGCCCGGTTCGAGCTGCGAGGTGAATCGTCGTGACCAAGGAGCGTTTCGACTGGGGCCGGCTGGTCATCGCCGTCGCCCTCATTGCGATCTTCACCGCGAGTATTCACGCGGAGATCGAGGCCGGTAAGTTCGTCGGGCTGGGCGACTTCGCGTACGCGCTGCCTTTCGCGATCGACTCGTATGTGATCGCCTCCGTGATGACTCGCCTCGACGTGGGCCAGGCATTCGCCGTCATGGGCGTCAGTGTTGGCGGCGGGCACTTCTTGATCGGCATGAAGAAGGGCGTTGAGTACGGCGCTGCGGCGGCAGCGATCGGGATCCTGCTGACCGTGGTTTTGTGGCGGGTCCACACGCTGATGGAAAAGCGGAAGGAGCGACGGGAAACCGCCGCTGCGGCCGTTGCTGCCGAGGAGCAGAAGGCCCGTGGCGCGGAGATTGCCGAGCGTGCGCGTCTGGCCCAGATTGCCCGCGATGACGCTGAGCACGCTGCCCGGCTCGAGGCTGAGCGCATCGAGCGTGAGGAGGCTGCCCGTCGTGCCCGCGTGCAGGCAGAGCTGGACCGCAAGGAGGCCGACGCCCGGATCGCCCGCGAGACCCGTGAGCACACGGCGCGTCTCGCCGCGGAGCAGGAGGAGCGCCGGCTGAAGTCGCAACGGGAGCGCGAGCAGGCCGAGGCCGCCCGGGTTGAGCGTGAGCGCCTGGCTGCGGAGGCTCGAGCTCGTGAGGCTGAGGCGAAGGCTGCGGCCGAGCGGGAGGCGGCGGAGCGGGCGAAGGCCGAGGCGTCGGCAGCTCGAGCAGCGAAGCCGAAGACCGCGACGGAGCGAGTTGAGCAGTCTGCTGGCCTTCGGGCAGTGCCGGCGCCGAAGGGCAAGCCGAAGTCGGCGTCAGAGCAGGCTCGCGGGCTGGCTCCTGAAGTCGTCGCCGGGCGAATCTCGCCGCGCGAAGCCGCGGAGCGAATTGGTTGCGACCCGAGCATCATCCGGCGCGCCGTCCGGGAGCTGAAGAGCGATCAGCCAGAGGCGGTGAACGCATAGTGCTCAATTCGACACACGGACCTACAGGCTCGCTGGCCGGAATCCTCGCCATGCGGGCCGGGATCGCTTTCGGTGCGGCGCCTGCCGACCCCGCCCTCGCCATCTGGCACGTCGCCGGCGCGACGGCGGGCGGCATGCTCCCCGACGCCGACCATCACGCGTCCTCGACGGCGAAGGTGTGGGGTCCGCTCACGTCGATTCCGGCGCGCTGGTTCGGGCGGATGGTTGGCGGGGCACCGGGCCGGCAGTCATGACCTGAGTAAGGGTGCGCCGGTCCTGTTCGCCGCGGTGTTCGCGGTCGGCCTGCTGGCGCCTCGGCTGGTCGAGTTCGCTGTGTCGCCTGAGCCTTCACCGGTGGGGGACTGGGCTCGGCTGGTCGCCAGGCTGACGGGGATGGGTGTCGTCGCGTTGATCGCGGGCCTGTGTTTCGTTGCTCTTGCCGCTCTGATCCCGGGGCGCTGGGAGGGTTCGGGTGCCGGCAATCTGGTCGCGTCGTGGATTACGGCGCTGTGGGTGACGCACTGGTACCCGGCGGGTCTTCCGTGGCAGGTTGTCGCGATGGCCGCCGGGGGCATGGCGCTGGGTGCGACGACGGCGATCCTGCAGGACGCGTGCACGATCTCGGGTGTCCCGTTCGGGGTGGAGGAGGTCGAGCGGGAGGTGCGGGGTGTGACGCTAGTGAAGACTCGCGAGCGGCGCCTGCACCTGCTGCCGAGGGACTTCCGGATCCGCACTGCGTCTGCGTTCGAGCGGCACTTCATCCGGTTCCCCGTGCTGTGCCTGGTCGTGTGGCAGTCGTTCGAGCTGGCTGCTGATTGTGGCCTGTTCGGGAGCCCGTTCGCGTTGTAAACCCGCAAGCAGAGGCGGGTTTCACTCAAGACTGGCCATCGACGGTCGATGGTCGTGTAAGGGCTCGCCCCGGCTCCACTCGCACGGTTGCACCCGCGTGAGCTTCGACGCCAAGGGCGAGCTGTCCACCCGATCCCAAGGAGATCGAGCGACATGTCCTACCTTTCCATGCCCGGGTTCGTGCGTCGTGGAGGCGTGCGTCGGGTGTTCGCCGGAGCTTCACTCGGTTGTCTGGCGGTGGCTGGGGCGATCCTGGTCCCCGGTCCGGCGCAGGCTGCTGAGGCTCCGATCCAGGCGGCTGCGTGCCGGGAGCTCGGCTATCAGCTCGACGCCGGCCCCAAGCTGAAGGCCGCGGCAGGGTTCCGGACCGAGTGGATCGGCAACCTGTGCGTCGACGGACGCGCGGGGATCTGCGACGACTACGGCCTGTCCGCACCGGACGGCCAGTGGATCGACAAGCCTGCGAAGCGCCGGCCCGGGAGCGATCGGGCGACGCAGGTCGAGCAGTACATCGCCAACGCGCACCCGACCGCGATGACCGACTCGAAGACGACGTCCGCGGCGTACAAGTCGGCGATCAACCGGGCCGTCAGCAAAGGCTTCCGCTCGGACTGGGAGTCCACGTACAAGCCCAAGTTCCGCAGCCTCGACCCGCAGGTCATCAAGCTCGCCGACGCGTGGCTCGCCGACGCCGAGAGGAACGCTGGCCCCGTGAAGGTGACGGGAGGGCTCACGTCCAAGCCGCTGCCGGGCGGGAAGGGCCGGATCAGCATCACGGCAACGGGCAACGGGAAGGCGCTGACGGGTGCCCAGGTTTCATGGAAGGTGTCCGGTGGCAAGGTCCTCACGTTCTCTAAGACCACCACGGCGAAGGGGCAGGCCGTACTCGACTTCACGCGCGGGTCGGGCCCGGTGAGTTTCGCGGCGGTGGTGACGTCTCCGGAGTGGCGCACGTCGATGTGGTCGCGGCCGACGTCGGGGAAGAAGCAGCACCTGATTCGCGGTGGGGTCACGGTGAAGACGACGATCACCGGGAGGTTCGACTCGTTCCCCGGGATCACGGCGTCGACGAAGTGTGTCCCGGACTGCAAGGGCCGCCCGCCAGTGACGCTCGCCGCGAAGTCGTCGGGGTCGCCGATGCGCTGGCAGGCTCTCGTCGGGGGCAAGGTCGTGAAGACGCTCGAGGTCAGTGCCGGGAAGACGGCGGCCGGCACGTTCACGGGTGTCGACGGCCAGCGGGTGGCCTTCCGCTACCAGGTGCAGGTCGGCGGGAAGTGGTCCGGGTGGCGCACGGTCAGCAGGACGTTCGACGTCGTGTGCCCGGCCGTGCCGCTGTTCAGCATCACGGGCACGTGTGACTGTGGGGGGCACGGCATGGTCGCCCTCCACATCCAGGCGCCCGGTGGACCCCGCACCTACGACGTGACCTACGGCGGCGAGACGAAGCGGATTAGTGGCAGCGCGGCGGTCGACTTCCAGGTGCCGATGGCTCAGCTCGCCGGCGCGCGGGTCACGTACGACGCGCTTGACTCGGCGGGGAAGCGGCTCGGCGGGGGAGTGCTGACGCCGTGGACGCGGTGACCTGAGCATGCGAGCGGCCCCCGACCGGATTGGTTGGGGGCCGCTTTGTTTTGGCTAGTCGCGCTTGAGTCGTTCGGCATGGTCTTTGTAGCGACCAGTTGCTTCGATCCCTGATTCCCGGGCGACGCGTCGGACGTATGCGGGTGACCAGCCGGAGAGGTGGACGAGCTCCGTGGGGCCGATGCCTGCTTTGAGTCCTGCGGCGACGAGTTCGCGCATGGCTTCGCCGTCCTTGGCGCTGGCTTGGTCGTGTCGCGCCTTCGACTTCGCCCTGGCGGCGAGGTCTCGGCGGATGTCGTCCGGGTTCATGCGTTCAGTGTAGCGCTACCGGGTTGCGCAACGCCAAGGGGTCGGTCTACTCTGGACGCAGAGCGCAACCGAGGGGCGCTACTTAGTAGCCAGGGAGCCGACATGAGCGAGACCACCTACCGAGTCCGTCTCCACATCGAGGGCGACGACTTCCCGCCGCAGACCATGACCGCCGCCGAGATCGACGAGCTTGAGCCCGGCAGCTACGAGATCGTCGGGACGAATTGACCACCGTAAGCCGCTAGGGGAGAGCGAGACTCGCAATGACCAACCTGAACGAGACGCAGCGGGCCGCGATCCTCTCGGCGGCCGAAGAGCTCGAAGGTATTGATGAATCGGTCCGACGAGGCCAGCGCGCGCACTGGGGAACGTACGGCGAAAGCCGCAGGGACTTGGATTCAGTGGACTCGGACCTGCTCGACCTTGCCGAGCGCGTGTCGGCTCTCGCGACCGCCATCGCCGATGCGTTCCGTAAACGCTGACCGCCAGAAGCCAAGCATCCGAGGGGAAGTCATGAGCATCGAGATTCCGGACCAGGCCGTTAAGGCCGCCGACCTGTGGGGCGGGCAGATCCCGTCGAGCAACCTGGAAGAGGCGTTGTACGAGGCGCTGCCTTTCATCGCGGGGGCGATCTACGCCGACCTGCGAGCCAGACTGGGCGAGCTGGCTTCCGGCATGCACGTCGCCGGGAAGGACCACTCGACGGGCGACGAGCGTAAGCGCTACTACGCCAAGGCCGAGGGCATGCGGATGGCGATCTCGGCGATCGACAACGCCGCCGCCGAACTTTCCACCGAAGACTGACCAGCGCACCGAGGGGGAGTCATGAGCGAGACCAGCACCCAGCCGACCGTCACGCCCGCAGCCCGCATGCTGCTCGACCGTTCACGCGGAAGCCTCACACAGGCCTGCAGTTCACGAGTCACGGCCGAGCGGTACGTCCAGGCCCACCTCGCGGCACTGCGTGCCGGGGTCGCGGTTCTCGCAGGGGTGAGCAATCCCGGCCAGCGGGGAGTCAGCGTCTGGGAGAGCTTGTCCAGCTACGTTCCCAGTCTGGCCAAATGGGCGGCCTACTTCGCGTCCACGGGGCAACGCCGCGCCGCTGTCGAAGCTGGCCGCACCGACACCGTGTCCGCCCGCGAGGCCCACGACCTGCTCCGTGACGCCGAAGCGTTCTACCACCTGGTCGAGTCCATGCTCGGTCTGCCCTACCAGCAGGTGCTTCCGGCGACACTGCCGGCCATCGAAGACTGATCCTGAGGGGGAGACATGGCGCAGATGATCGTGAAGGCCGAGCTGTCGCGAGTGGACGAGAACGGCGTCCCGCACTACGCGGTCTTCATGTGGCAGAAGTCCGACGGAACGAACGTCGGCTGGTGCTCGAATCAGGCCGGTGACGCGCTGAAAGGCATGTGCCCGGCCGGAGGTGGCTGGCACATCACGAGCTACTACAACAACTACTGACCACCCCGGAACGCCGACCGCACAGGAGAAACCGATGAGCAGCATCCCGCAGTACGCGTTCTGTGAGTCCGTGTACGCCGGACCGCAAGCCGTCGAGCACATCCGCGTCGTGGGCCCGGAGGGACTCAAGATCGGGGGTGGCGTGAAGGGCCCGACTCTCTGTGGGCGCACCTGGCCGAACGGCTGGGATGTTGCCGGAGAAGTAAACGCCGAGAACGTGTTCAACGACCACACGTGCCGCAAGTGCGCCGAGCAGTCCATGTACAACCAGGCTTAGGAGAAACCGATGAGCACGAAGACCCGCCCGTGGGAGCAGATCGACGTCCGGACGATGGGCGAGGCCGCGAAGACCGAAGCGCCGGAACCGTTCGCGTTCCTCTGGCGCGGCCGGCTCTACATCGTCCGGGAAGTCATTGGCACCTGGACCGAACCGCACATGGACGGCGCCACGGTCTACAGAGTCACCGCTTCCACTGGACGCGGATACGGCGATGCCGTCTACGACATCCGTCTGCACGCCGGGCTGTGGGCCATCCAGCAGGTACGCGACTACTGACTGCACGAGAAGCCAGCAGGAGGAAGACATGTCTCGGTGGAACGACACTCGCATTGACGACCTCAAGACCGACAGCACACTCGTCAGAGCCACAGGCAACGGCCGGATTGAGTTTCGCCTGTACGACCCGAACGGCTTTGGCGCCTATGCCCCTGCCTCCTTCTCCAAGGAGGAGGCCGAAGAGCTCCGCGACAACCTGGACAAGGCGCTGGCCCTCGACGTGAAGCAGGAGCAGAAGTGACGGTCGAGATTCTCGGCATCCATTGCCCCGATTGTGGAACGCGTGACCCGCTGAACTGGTCCTGCTCGCCAGGCATCCCGGACTACTGCCTCGGGTGCGACGATCGGGGACCCGAACTGGTGGATGGCTGCGAGGCGATGTGCACACACGGGACGGTCGACGACCGCCCGCGCTACATATACGAAGCCGATGAGTTCCGTGCGCTAACGGTCGGCATGAGCGTTCCCGCCCCGGAATCCATGTGGGCACACCCGGACATGAAAGAGCTGGCCGTTCTGGCTGCCAACTACTACGAGGAGCAGTCGTGACCGAGATCCCGGACGCCGCAGTCGAAGCGGCCTTCCCACACATCAAGGGCTTGGCCGGAACTAGGGAGCGCGAGAACGCCCGTGCAAGCCTTGAGGCCGCCTACCCGCACCTGGTGGCCGCCGCCAAGCGTGAGGTGCTGGCCGAGCTGCGGGAGCGACTGGAGACGGAGCTGTGTGATTACGTCGAGAACACGCGGCTGAACCGTGTGACCAAAGGGATCGAAATTGCGCTCTCGTTCATCGGGGACGCGGAGAGGGAGCTGGCATGAAGGCGCTAATCCTGGTCGCCCAGGTGGTAGACGACACCGGCAACGAGTGGACCGAGGCGCTGGCAATCGCCGACGAGGGGAAGCAACGACGTATCCCCGGCCATCTTCGGACGATGCTGGACTTCGCCCGCGACGACTACGAGCAGGTCCACTACGGCTACATCGACATCGAGATCCCCGACGAAGTGATTGCTTCCGTCCTACGGCAGTACGCGGACGCCGGAATGGTGGACGCGCGGCCGGCAGTCGAGGAGGCGCGGTGAAGGACACGACACCGGAAGTCATCTGGACCGAAGAGCAGGAACTCTCCGGTGATGGCACGGCCGCCGAGGCCCTCAAGATGCTCGCTGTCGGCGTCCGCACTGAATGGATCGAGGGCGTCACCCCGACGGGCGTCTGGTGAGGGCGTGAACGCCGCCGAGCACAAGGCAAAGGGGTACACGTGGTGCCCGTCGTGCGGCGAGCTGGTGCCGGATCATCACCGGTGCAGCTCGTGAAGGTCTACACCCCCGCCGACCCTGCACCCGCCGTCGCTGCGGGCGCTCTCGCTGTCGTGCACTGGGGCGACTACCGCCGCCAGGAAGTATGGGTGGCCAGCGGCGCGAACGTGGGAAACTGGTACCCGCTCGGGAACGAGTTCCACCGCACCCCTGCCAAGAACCATCCCGTCTGGGATGACGTCGTCGCCCGCGGCCCAGTGGTTCTCGTTGCGCCAGGGGATAATGCGGGTTACCAGCAGGGCTGGGTCGACGGGCGCCGCCGATTGGCCGCTCAAGTCGAAGAACTGGCGGAGGAGGAAAGCTGATGGACTATGCCGACATCAGTCTGAGCTATTTCGAGGTCGACTGCGACGGGAGTGCCTGTGGTTCAGGGAATGTGGGGGAGCACCTGCATCCGGCCCAGTTCGGCGCCCCACCGATCGCTCGCGTGATCTTCCGGAAGGGTGAGCGCGTCCGATACGAGGGGGCCCGATGGTCCGCGGCGTGACCGCAACACAGTGAAGCCCCCACCTCGACCCGCGAGGTGGGGGCTTCAGTACGTTCTGGGCTAGCGGACGGCGAGCGTTCCCTGCTGTTCGCGCATGAGTCGCTTGTGGAGCTCCGCCAGTCCCTTCCCGGTGACACGGGCCGTGGTCGACAGCTCAGGCTCGCCGGTCTTCGGGTGGTCGAACACGCCGACCTTCGCCGCGAGCCGACCATTTTCGATCTCCCGCTGGTACGGGTGGCCGGTCCGGTCGACCCACTTGATCTGCCGCAGGTACGCCATCAACCGGTTCCGGCCGGTGATGACACCGCCACGGTTCAGAGCCTTCGCTGCGTCGCCTAGAGCCAGGTCGGAGCCGGCTGCGATCATCCGCTGAGCGATCACCGCGAGGGGCTCGAGCGCCGCGACTTTCGCGGTGGCCTCGATCGCCTTCGTCTCGGCGACATCGGCTCGGAGCTCAGCGGCCTCCCGGGCTTCTGCTTCGGCGATCACCATGAGGGCGAGGGCCTTGCGGTCGACCTGCGTCACGTCGACCTCGGCCGGCTGGCGTTGGGTCGGGATCTGGCCGCGACGGAGGCTGGGAAGGACCTCGCCAAAGACCCACTTCTGAAAGCCCTCGACGGTGGCGCGAGTGTTTAGATCCTTCACTCGGTTGCTCTGCCTCTGACCAAGTACCCGATAGAAGCCGGGTTCGGTGATGTACCAAACACGCTGGTCGCCACCGGGGGTGGGAGCTGTCTCCCATCCCTTGTCCTCGTCGGGGAACTACAACTCCGAAGACCTCGACGAGATCTACGCCCACTGGCGCAACCGCTTCGACTGGCCAGGCAAGTTCGCCCAGAGCCTCGGCATCAGCATCAGCGGCTTCCTCGGCTCCAACGGCCTCGACCTCGGCCTGTACACCGAGGATGAGGATCCAGACTTCGACATGTACGCCTAGGAGGACCGCAGGATGACCGAAGATCGACACCTACCCTCCGCGCCCACACTGCGGCTCGCGGAAGCTCTGCCCTCGCCCCTTGCCGAAGACGCACCGAACCCCATGCCAACGGCGACCCGCGCGGTCCCGGCACAAAGGGGCAAGCGGCGGGATAATCCCGTGCGCATCATCAAGGTGCCACCGGGCCTTACATGCTTCCGCTGCGACGAGCCGGCCGAGTTCCGCATTCTCGTCGACGGCGAGCCCAGGGCCTCGGTTTGTCAGCACCACAAGACGAACGAGTATTTCCGGATGCGCCGTGCGTTGGGGTTCACGGTCTCGAAGCCTGGAACCAGGCAACGTCGACCGCGCCCTACCTCTACCGACTCCCGGGGAGGTTCGGAGCGGTTGGGCGCTCTCTCGCTCGCTCCGCCGACCTTGAAAGCCGACGGCTAGGCAGGGTGCGACCCGTCGTGGAGCTAACTGTCGACCGACGGCGCGAACATATCCGGCGGCCACACGTCCACGACGATGTCGATGAGCTGCACCTCGCCGTGCTCCTCGGACCACTGGCCGACAACGGACCACGCGCCGAGTGAGCCGGCGCCGGGGAGGAAACGGTACTCGGGGAGCTCCGAGTACAGGTTCGCCATGTGCCCCCAGGCGAGCGCGACGGCCTTGAGGATGTCGCCGAGCTCGTACGCCGCGAACTGGTGCCAGTTCGGTTCCTGCGTGGCGGGGAGGGCGCGTTCGAGGGCTTCCCAGAAGGCGGGGGTGGTGACGACCCGGGACTTCACGACGCGGCGCGGTCCTGACGGCGGTTGCGGAGGGCCTGGGCCTGGTGCTGGAAGATCGACCGGTGGGGTTCGGGCATGCGGTCGATCTCTTCGACGGACCGCACGGCAGAGTCGGCGAAGTAGGCGGCGCGCTCGTCGGCGGTGAGCTGGTCGAGCTGAGCCGGCGTCAGGAACCGTCCGGTCTGCTGCCACGTCTGGATCTGGTCCATGCTTCCTCCCCTGGTCACCCTGGATACGGTACCTCTGCCCGCGCGCCTAGGTCACCGAATCGGGATCGGTGGGCACACTCCGTACATGAAGTGGGGGACCGGCGGGCTCGAAGGAATCCATCGTCATGCTGCTGCGGCGGCGGAGAAGGGCAACTTCGTTCATGTGATCAAGCTGGCGGCCAAGTTGGGCGTCGCGGATCCGGACGGCTGGGCTGACGAGATCGCCGCAGTGGAGTCGGCCGGCTGGGTGCTCACGCACTGGTCGGTGGTGTTCGAGCCGGAGTTCAATCGGTACGTGGCGTGGCCCGTGTTCCATCGCCGCTGAAAGATCCCACTACCCGAGCAGCAGTAGAACGACGATCGCCACGAAGATCAGCGCCGCGATGATGTAAGGCAGGATCTGGAACACGAACTGGATGGTCGCCAGGATGTACGCCACCCTCGACCATCGGTTCGCGGACGACGCTTGTCGGTAGGCCTCGTCAAGGTGCGCCTGGATCTCGGCCTGTGATTGCGCGTCATCGGCCGGCTGGGTCACATCCGGACCTTGACCTTCACTGCCTTCGAGTAGCCGACCTTGGAGATTCCGTCACCGGGGACCCTGACGCGCATCTCGAGAGCACCCGCGTACTTCGAGTAGAACGGTTCGCGGTAGCAACCGGTGCCGTCGGTGTAGGCATACATCAGGCGCTTCCAGGGCCGACCCTTCCAGTGGTACTCGATCGCGACCTGGCGGTAGGCCTGGCGCTTGCTGTGGGCGGTGACGCATCCGCGAATGTTGGTGGTCTGGTTGGTCTTCAGCGTGGCGTCGCCGACCTTGACGGTGGCGCGGGTGGTTGCCTTGCGGATGGTGAAGGTCAGGAGGGACTCATCGGTGGTGACGTCCCCGTAGTTCTCGTCTTTGACGTCGACGATGACGGTCGCCGTGTACCGGCCGGGTAGGTCTTGCTCGCACCACTGGATGCCCGTGGTGCCCTTCGCCGGGCCGGTGTCGTAGTCGAATCCGCCGCTGTAAAAGTCGGATTGGACGTCGATGGTCCAGTTGTAGTCGGCTGGCATCCGTGACAGGTCGTAGTGGATGGGGATGTTGATGCACGAGCTGGTCGTGATGACGACTTCGGGCATGTAGACGCGTCCGCCGTACACGTCGCCACTGTCGGCGCGCGCAGGGGTGGCGGTCAAAGCCCCTGCCGCACAGAGCGTTACGGCCAAACCTAAGCGTTGAGCCGTTCGGATGGGCGTGCGGAATCGACTCAACATCTGGTCCCCCCGGCCGATGTTCATGGTGTCAAGGGCTCGCCCCCGACTCCCCACAAGGTGTTAGCGCACCGAGCGGATCGAGGCCAGGGACGAGCTGCCAAGCACCTGCCGTTAACAGGAGCTCAGCATGAGTGACTTTGTCACCCCTCCCGTGACCACACCGGGAGCGACCCGCACCACGAACACCCGACCCGGCCGCGGCTACGAGGCCCAGCCGCCCATCGTCCGGACGGCCAGCCGGAAGCGCACGATCCTCGCGACCCTGGGTGCCGCTGCGGCTCTCGCTGCGGGGACCATGGTGTTCGCTGGTGTCGGGCAGGCTCAGGCCGCCGTCGACACGATGCCGACCGTGCACGCCGAGCAGGGCCCGGTGCGCACGCCGTCCGGTCGTGTCCGGTGCACGGGGCCGGGGGAGTGGCACGCGACCGCTTTCGTCCCGACGACCCGCCGCGAGCACGGCAAGCACTGGGCGCAGGTGTCGATCCAGTACCGCCACGGCGGCCGGGCGACGATCGCCGGCACCGCGAGCCGTACGAGCCGGGTCGTGCCGGTGACGTTCTGCATCACGCCCAGCAAGGTCCAGGGCGGGCACGGTCCGATCCGGGGTATCGCCACGGATCTCGTCGACGGCCGCTCCCGGTCCTTCCCGATCAGCTTCCGTTAATTCCAAGTCTCGGCGTCGGGACTTGGGATTCCAGTCTTAAATTCCAAGTCCTGCGCCGGGCTTTCCTCCCCCATCAGACTTTCCGAAAGCAGGCGCATCATGTCCAGTACCACGACCATGCTCGAGCTCCCGATGGACCACGAGCAGATCCAGGCGATGCTGTCCCTCGCGATCGGCGCGCTCGGTGAATCCCGGCTCCTGATCGACACTCTCGGCCGCACCGGATACGCCGTCGACCCCGAAAAGCTCCACCAGGCGCAGTACGGGCTCATGCAGATCCTCAACCACGTTCCCGACGGGCATCCGGCGCCGAAGCTGTCGCAGGTGCACGCCGCGCGGGTCGAGACCGCGATGACGGGGGTGACCCAGTGAGGCGGAACCGGCGGGTCATGACGATCCCGTGCACGGTGAAACTCAGGCAGGCTCCGGCGCGGCACATGCAGCCGGTGATGTTCTCGTTCGATGCGGCCGAGCCGTTCGTCGTCCGGCTGGAAGTCCAGACGTCAGTGGAGGGAATCTTCGCGAAGTTCAATGTGTCACGGGAACTCCTGGCCAACGGATCGGGCGTGGCCGCGGGCGACCTGAAGCACCGGGTGTACCCGGATGACGGGCAGATCGTCATCAACCTGACCGACGAGAAGGGCACCATCACGTTCCGGGCCCTGCGCATCAACATCGACGCGTTCCTCGGGCAGACGTACCAGATCCGGCCCGTGCAGGCCGACGCCCCGTCCCTCGACGTCGACCCCAGTCTCGCGGCGGCTCTCGATGCGTGGATCGAGCACAGTCTGAAGGAGGCGTCGTGAGCATCTCTGGCGACCGTGAGCACCGGAAGGCCCTGACCTGCCAGCGGCGCAAGCTGCGGATCGTGCAGGGGCGCCGCGACCGGTGGATGCGTGACCTGCTGCGTCTGCCGGCTCGTGGGGATCGGACGTTCGCCGAGCAGGACTTGGCCGAATGGCTTCACGGGCAGTTGATGCAGGTCGACGCGAAGGCTGACCTGCTGGCCGCGGACCTGTACTCGATCGAGGAGGCAGCATGACCGCGCGCACCGAACACCTGCTGGTGATCGCTCGCCAGCGGCGGGAGCAGGTCGAGGCTGAGCTGTCCGCGCTGGACGCTCAGATCGACGAGTTGCAGGGTGGTCGGCCCGGGAGTTTCGTGATCGACGTGGAGAAGGCTCCGCCCGCGATGGAGGCGCTGCTCGCGGACCCGGTGGGGTTCCACCGTCGGGCGCTGGCCGAGCAGGGGGTGGAGGTCTGATGGGCGCGGGGATGCTCGCGGTTCCTCGCCAGTGTCGTCAGGTGCAGGCTCCGGCGCCGACGTCCGATCACGCCCTGCGCGAGTACCTGGCGAAGCTGAGGAGGGAACGGAACCGGCTGCTGGATCAGGCGGACACTGCCCGCGTGAAGGCGTATGCGGCCGATCTGGCGGCTCTGGCTGTGGAGCGGGAGATCGCGCACGTGACGGATGGGTGGGCGTCGTGAGCGCGGCGGGGGTCACTGAGGCCGACGAGATCCGCTTCAGCGTCCACGCGCCCCGCTCGACGTCGGATGCTCTGCTGGCTCTCGCGTCCCGGTGGGTGCAGGTGTCGTCGGAGCAGCGGTGGTCTGGTCGTGTCGTGGTCCGGGTGGGCCGGCTGCGGGTCGGGGTGGTGGTCGAGTGAGCGCCCGGATACGTCGTGCGACGGCGGAGGATGCGTCTGCCGCGCGGGAGGTCGACACGCTGGCGTTCCCCGCGGCCGGCGTGGTCAGTCACCGGTCGGATCCGGGTGGCGTCGAGGCGTCCGTGGTGGCGGGCGAGGTGTTGGTGGCTGAGGTTGACGGGCGGGTGGTCGCGTACGCGCAGCGTGAGCCTGTCGCGGCTGGGGTCGAGCTCCTGAATGGGATGGGTGTGATCCCGGATTTTCAGGGTCGGGGGTTGGGGCGGCGCCTGCTGGGGCGCATGTGCGCGGAGGTTCGGGCGGCCGGGCTTGAGCTGGTGACGGTGACGTCGCCCCTGAATGTGGTGATGTTGTCGGTGCTGATGCGGGAGGGGTTCGTCGTGACCGCTTACCTGCCGGATTATTTCGGCCCTGGGCGTGATCGTCTGGCGCTTCAGCTGGGTACTGGCGGGGTGCTCGAGTCGCCTTACCGGTGGCCGGCGATGCAGGGACTGTCGTGAGCGAGCCGGAACGCGACGACGACCTTGTCTACGACTCGTGGCCGGACCTGGATCCGATCAGTTTCGTGTCCGAGCGTCGCGGCCTCGGCCTGGTGCTCGCCGCCTTGTCGGTGCTGGTCATCGTGATCGTGTGCGTGGGTGCGTTGTGAGCCCGGACGTGCTGCAGGAGTGGCGTCGGTACGAGCGTGCGAACGAGGCCGCCCGTGAGCGTTACGACGTGGATCGGGACTCGATCGACGCCCGGTATGACGTGGTCCGGCCGGGGAAAGAGGGCTGGTACGTGCGTGATGTGGTCAGGGTGGCGTGAGTGGCTTCTGGACCCCGGGACCTGACGTCGAGCGGCCGAGGGTTACGGTCACGGGTGTGCAACCAGGGATGGACGATGCGACGCTCACGGAGCTGATGGGACCGAAGTGCCCCGAATGTGGCTGGCGCGGTGACCAGCATCGGGTGCCCGTGATGGACGTACCCGCGTGCTCGAGCTGGGATCCGGCGGTTCAGCCGAAGCGGGTCCGGCAAGAGGGCTGACAAAATGCGTGCAGGCCCCGCACTCAGGATCGAGGAGTGCGGGGCCGCTTTACGCGTCGGGCTCGTACCTGCTCCAACCACGGTGAACGAGCAGCACGCCTTTCCAGGGCCACTCGCCGTGATCTTCTAGCCGCCACGACTGCAGCATCATCTGCCGGCCGATCTGGATCATCTCTGGCTGGCCGAGTGAGGCGCGGTCGCAGGTGGTGTCTTGCGCGGTGATCTGGATCTCCCAGTCGCCCTCGTCGAGCTGCCAGGCGTGCGCGAAGTGCCAGCGGGCGAGGGTCGCGAGTTCCTGCGGGGTCCAGTCGAGCATGGGGGCAGGCTAGTCCTGGTCCCCGGGCTTAATGGAACCCCCGACCTTTAGGACTTGGGCGAGCCGACCTCGATGACGGACCCACTCCTTGCCTGCCGCGTCCCGGAACTCGAGGATCAGTGCGGCCGAGTAGGAGTCATTGGGTTTGACCAGGCTCATCGAGACATCGCGAATGTCGGTCGCTTGCGGCGGCAAGACCTCAAAATTTATTGGCTCGGCGTTGCCGTCGAGAGCGCGGACCCGAACCTCATAGACCGGCTGATTTGAGAGGTTGGAGATGTGCAGGCGCGCAAGTGACGGGCCGGGCTGGCCCATCTCGGCCATCGATTGCGGCGTGTAGTCGGGGTCGGGCTTCACCTCAAACCAGGCGCCGATCAGTCGAGCCTGCTCCCTAATACTTTGCATCTCATTCGCTGCGTCGCGGCCCCGCTCAACCTGCAGCAGGTTGTGGCTACTCGCCGCAGCTCGCTTCGCGTAAACCGCGGCGACACTGGCTGCGATCAGCGCCCCTGCAGTGCTGAACCCTCCGATGATGTCCGCCCAGTCAACCCATGTCCCCAATGCGCCCATGGCGCGCATTATGCCGGGCCTACCCCAGCTCCCGAAGCTAAAACGACCTGGCGATTCAGGTTACGAACGAGTCGTGCCGAGGTCGGCCGCATGATGAGACCGATCGATTGGTGGCGCGACGAACTGCGGGAGACCGAGCGTCGGGGGATCGCTAGTGGTGGGGGCTTGGATGACGGCGAGTTTCCTGACGAGCGTTGGCCGCTTGTGGTCCAGGCTCGCAGGTGGCATCAGGCGACAGTGGAAATGCGAGTCACCGCCGTTGAGCGGTCTCGCGAGCAGCGCATTGGCCGAAGCCTGCAGAACGATCCTTCCCATGACTTCATCCGATGGGTGGACAGGGAGGCGTCCGTGGAGTTCTGGGCCTTTCCGCTCGCCGGCGACCGGTAGCGATGTCCTGGGAGCCAGTGATTCCTGGCGTGTTCGCTCTTGGGGGTGTGCTCTTGAGCATGACCGGAGGAGCCGTGTCTGCGACTTACAGGAACCGTCGGGCGGACCGGGCTGAGGTTAGGCGTGGTCGCGATCAGAGGCTTGTGGCCGTCTCGGTGGAGCTGTCGACGTTCGTGGCGAACATGATTCCGATCGTGTCTGACGATCGGCTCACGCTGGGTTCGCTACTGTGGAAACAAGCCCACCAAGAGCGTCAGCACCTCCTGGAGCGCAACGTGCGGGTGTACGCGAACGTTCGGACACTTCGTTTTGAGTTGCTGAGGTTCGGCCCCGACCGGGGGGTCCCGCTTGTCGACGAGGCGCTGACCCTGATGGAGAAATCGCAGCACGCGGTCACCCGCGACCCGATAGGTCGCGTTCCTGACAAGGCCGCGAATGCAGTGCGCGAATGGCTGGTTCGCTTAAGGGGCATCGCTGACGATCTCGCAACGCTGGCGCCAAACTAGCGAAACGGCCCACCCCCGGCGCGAGGGTGGGCCGTATCGAGCAAGCCGGGCATGCCTTACGAGACCAGGCCGCGTCTCGTGAGGTTCTCCATGGTGAGCTGCGCGACAGACAGTGCCACCCCCGCGCCCGTGACCGACATTCGGAACTGCATCGTCGTCGCGCCAGCCGGCACGGTCTCCTCTGCGGTCCAGACCGACCAGGACGGCACGTCGGCTGTCAGTTGCAGGTCGGTGAGGTTGCCGGGCGTGACGCCGCCGCCGTAGAAGACTTGCAGGCGGACGGCTCCCGAATTGATGTCCAGGCCGGACACTTTGAGCATGAACCCGACCCGGATGCGGTCTCCGGCAACGAAGTCGGTGCCGACGGCAAGGGCGGGTCCCTCGCCGATGCGGATCGCGTATGCGCCTCCCGTGATGGTGAAGATGTTCCCCGCGATCCCGGTCTCCGTGGTGATGCTGCCCGTGGAGGTCGGCTCGCCGTAGAACCCCCAACCGGTGGGCGCGGTGGCCCCATTGACGGCGGGCAGGAGCGCGCCGTTCGAGGTGCCTCCGGTCTGGTTCTGGCGGGCGCCGAGCATCGTGCCGGTGTATCTAGGGTCGATCGACATCCACCCGAGTGCGGCGCGGGGGAACATGTCTTGCAGTTTCGACCACGCATTGACGCCCATGTCTCGCTGCGTGAGGGCGTCAGGGTGGACGCCGTCTTGCGTCATGCCCGCCTTGAAAAGCCCGGTGGCCGCGTCGGTCAGGATGAGGTACTGGTCGACGAGGGGCAGGCCGTACTTCTGCGCGAGACCTAGCGCGACCTGACGGATCGAGCTGATCTGCGTGGCGAGAGGCACCGCGGGGGAGACGCCGGGAATGTTGCCGGGAACGTTCTCGGTCGAGTTGCCCGACCCGAGAACATCGGCGGTGGGCGGCTGCTGGGCCGTGGGGGTCAGGCCGTTGTCGACGAAGTAGGGGTACGTGTCGGCGCGTCCGTAGCCTTCCCCGATCCCGCCGATGAACCCCCACGTCGATGATCCCTGAGTCCGCCGGTAGATGTGCCAGCGTGCGACGTTCTGCCGCGGCCATTTCAGGTTCACGGTGCCGGTGGCCGAGAGAGTCACGGGCACGGTCGCGACCGGTAGCCCTTCCTGGCCGCCCGCGCCGCCGGACACCCTTCCCGTGATGGTGTATTCGTAGCTGCCGGCTGCGAGAGTGCCGGAGCTGGTGAAGGTCGTAGCGGTGATCGAAGCCGTTGACGGAGAAACAAATTTCGGCATGCCCCGGGGCGGGGGAGTCAGGAGCCCGACAGCTATGCCCTTGGCCCGGGCCTGCTGGATCATCGATTCGAGACTGGCGAGAGTCTCCGTGGTCCAGTTGATGTCGTTCGTGCCGGTCGCGATCAGGATGATCCTCGAGTTCTCGCTCAGTACGTCGTTGGGGAATCGCGCGGCGATAGCCGTCGTGCGCTGGCCGCCGATCGCGTAGTTACGGACCAGCCGCATCCGCCCGCCGGACGCGAGAGCCATGTACGTCGCCCACGTGTCACCGTGACTGTTGTTGGTGGCCGACGAGTTTGCCTGGGTGATGCTGTCGCCCGTGACGACCGTGGAGTAGCCTGGCTGAACACTCTTCGGCACCCCGCCACTCGGCGTAATGCGGGCGGAGCTGAATGCGCTCACGGGGCGGCAGCCGCAACGAGATCCGGAAGATTACTGACGTCGAAGACGCCCACCTCACCGATCCGAGCCTGTACGTTCTGACCAGTCGGCAGGCCTACCTGCATCACGAGGTTGAGTCCCGTGACTCCGGCGGGGACGGTGTAGATGCTCTGGATGAAGTCGGGGACCCTCGGGATGAGGGCGCCGAAGTTCGCGCGGGACACGAACGCCTGGTCGTGCAGGCGTAGAGCAACGGTCGCGGTCGGGCCGGCGCCCTGGGCGGCGTTGTAGTAGCCGCCCGCGATGTCGACGACCTGCATCCGCGCGGTGATGAGCAGCTTCTGGCCAGGCGTGACGGTGCCGACCGGGTAGACGAAGTAGCGGTTACCTCCGGAAGCTGTTGCATCAAAGGCCATCTGAGCCCATTTGCCGAACCGCAAAGTCCCAGAAGTGTCGGTCACCACGGAGTATGTCGGGGCCGTGCCGGTGCCCCCCGGCTGCTCGTACCAACCCGTCGTGTTCGTGAGGAACTGCGGGTTGGTGATCATGTTGAACGGGCCGCCGACTGAGTCGACGATGTGTGGCACGTCTGGGGTCAGCAGCTCGAGAAACGCCTTGACGAAGGCTTCAGCGATCTTCTGGTGGCCGACCGTCTCAGGGTGGATGCCGTCGGTGTCGTAGCCGCCCGCCATGCCGTAGCCGCCGCCGCTGACCAACGCGCTGTAGACGTCCGCGATCTTGATGCCCTGGGTTGGCGCCCAGATCCGCAACCATGCGTTGAACTGGGCGACCCGCAGGTGATTCGCGGCCGGGCGGGATCCGCCGAGCGGCGGCGTCGTGCCGATGATCAGCGTTATGCCGTCCTGCCTCGCCTTCGCCGCGATGCCCTTGATGGCCGCTGCGTACCTTGAGAGGTCCTGCTGCCCGGCATCGTTCGTGCCCGCCATGAGCATGACGACCTGGGCGCCGTTCGCGCGCACGTCCATGTCGTACCGGGCGAGCATCTCGTCCGACCGCTGTCCCGGGTAGCCGCGTTCGATCCAGTTCTGGCTGATCCGCCCGCCGAGCATCTTGGCGACCTGGTCCACGAATCGCTGCCCCGCGCTGGCGGTGCTGCCATGGGTGATGCTGTCGCCGAGGAAGACCAGCTTCGCGCCCGGCGGCGGAGGCTGGGTCGGCGTCCCGGGCCAGCGCGACTGCTGCGGCGCTGAGGTCACGATGCGGGCGGTCATGCGGGCAGCTCCGCCCCGCAGAGGGTGAAGGTGCACGCCGGTGCGGTGCCCGCGCCTGCCGGGCCGCCGGAAGTAGTGGCCGTGCCCGTGTCGGTGTAGCTGAGGGTGCTCTGGCCGGTGACCGCGGCCAGCAGGCTCAGGTTGCCGCTGCTCGTGCCGCGGTACACCTTGTAGCCGGTGGCGCCGCCGACCTTCGGCCAGGACAGAGCGACGGACGAGGTGGAGCCGGTGACCGCGACCGGGCCGATCTCGAGGCAGGCCGGCGACTCCCCCTTCGCGTTCGTGGCCGCGTACCGGTAGAAGTAGCTCCCGGCCGCCAGGGTGCCGCCGGTCGAAGACGCGACGGACGACATCTGCGGCGCCATCGGGATCGAGTCCGACTGCCCCCACAGGGTGTCACCGGGCCGCAGAGTGGTCGGCACGTCGCTCTCGTAGGTCGAGTTCGCCGGGATGACCAGCCCACCGACGAGCGACTGACTGCCGTTGGCGGTCTGACCCTGCTTCACCTGCAGAAGCTGGACAGCCACGGAACTGTTGGTGGGGTTCGCGATACGGATGCTGGTGACCTGTGTGCGCGCACCGCCACCGGTGGCTCCGGGCGCGGTGTAGACGGTTTCGCCAGCGACCGCGGGCTGGTCGAGATAGAGCCGGTCGAGGTTGACCCCGAGGGCCGAGAGCGAGATTGGCATGGGGGTCTCCTCAGAGTCCGATCAGGGAAAAGATGAGGGCGGTACCGGCGGCGTCTGTAGCCGAGATGTTTCCGGCCGTCCCGCCGGGACCGTAGGTGCCGGGGAGTGCGCCGAAGGCCGTATTCACGTCACTGGTGTTCGCCTTGCCGGTCAGGGCGCTGGCTGCGCCGCTCGCCGTCGACTGTGCGGCACCAGCTGCTGCGAGCGCCTCGTCAGCGACCTGGGCTGCGGCAAAGATGCCGTCTTGCATGTGCTGGTCGCGGGCGGCGTTGTACGGGGTCTGCCCGTCGGTGGCGGGTGCGGGCTTCGTGTAGGTCATGTGAGTTTCCCTTACAGGTCGCCGGGGTTCACGCCGAGCGCGGTCAGGTCGAGGATGTCAAGGCAGCCGAGGCGGAACTTGACGTGCGCTCCGGTGGGTAGGCCAACCTTCCATTCGATCTTGCATGTGGTCACGCCCGTCGGGAGCCGGAACATCGTCAAGAACGGACCGGGGGTCGGGTCCCACGTGTTCGTCGCCCCGGAAATACCCGTGTATAGGACGCTTCCGTTGTCGGACAGGACACTGACGCCCCACCCGCCCGCGCCAGTCCCGAACGCTGCGACACCACCGGAGATGTCCTCAAGCTCAACCTGAGCGACCAGCGCGCACAAGCCGCCGGCGGTCAGCCCTGTCATGCCCTTGGCCAGCCCCGTGAAACCTCCTTGAGTGGCCGTGCAGTCGAGTTGCGCCCACTTCCCGGCAGCCAAAGCGGAACCAGCGGCCGGATCCACGCAGGCATAATCAGGCGTCGTCATCGTCGAGCCGAAAAGCGCCTGATAGCCAGTCGGGCCGCCGCCAGCAGTCGCCATCAGCGGGTTGCTGTTCACGCCCACACCAGCGGACGCGATCAGAGGCGCGACGGGCGGACGGACCGCCGCGATTGCGGGCCCGATCACCTTGCCCATAGCGATGTGACCGGTGTTGACCGGGTGGATGCCGTCGCCGTTGTGGTCGCTGCGGATCCAGCCCGTCGCAGGGTCGACCATCGCCCGGTGCGTGTCGGCGAGTGGCACGTCGTTCGCGGGCGCCCACTGCCTCAGCCAGAGGTTCTGCGCGTTGATGAACGCCCGGCGGTCGCTTGCGTTCGCGACGGTGGACCCGACGGGCGGCACCGTTCCGATGACCATGGGGATGCCGAGAGCGCGGACCTTCGCGCGGATCGCCTTGATGTTCGACTGCCACTGCGCCAGCGTGTTACGGCCGAAGTCATTCGTCCCGGCGAGCAGGAACACGCCGCCGGGCTTCGTCGCGATCACATCCGTGTCGAACCGGTTGAGGAGCTGCCCCGAGTCCTCCCCGGGGAAACCGCAGATGCTGGAAATACCGCCAGCGGGCGGGTTCTGGGCGCCCGGAGCGGCAGGCGACCGAAGGTTCGCGACGCGTGCCGTGCCGCCCGCCGTTGAGACCGCCACGTAAGGGAAACTCACGCCCGGGTCTGCGTTCGCGCCGTTCGTGATGCTGTCCCCGAGGAAAGTCCACGCACGCCCGGCGATCAACCGGGTCGGCGCGGCGCTGCTCGTGTACGCGAACGCCAGGGATGGGCTCGCCGCGATCTGCGGCAGCGACATCGTGGCGGCGGCACCGAGACCAAGGTTGTTACGGGCCGCCACGGCCGAGGGGAGGTCGGCAAGGTTCGACGACTTCTGCACCGACCCGGCGATGCGGGTGTCGCCCTGGATCGCGGCGTCTACGCTTTCGCTGAGCTGTTCCTGCGAGATGACGCGGGCCAGAGCAGCTGCAATCGCGGCGTTCTGGATGACAGAGGCGTTACCCGGGTCGAGATGGACGCCGGAGCCCACGAGGGAGCCTGGTGCGGTCATGAGATCTCCTGAAGTTGAAGCGTCCGGTACATGTCAGGCCCCGATCACGAAGGGCACCGCGAGGTTCGGGCCGATGACCGAACCGCCTGGGTCGGGAATCGCGCTCGGTGCCGTCCACGCTGCCGTCGTCGCCGAAGTCGCCATCAGCACGTACCCGGCCTGCGGCGTGCCGGACACGGTCACACCGCGGATCCGTGCCACGGTTGGCGCCTCGGCGGTGCCGGCCAAGTCCCCGGCTGGCCGGGCGTACGTGTTGCGGAAGGCGTCCTCAGACGCGAGCTGACCGACGGAACGAGTCGCCGACGAGCCAAGCCCTAACGCCACCCGGCCCGTCTGCGCGTTCACGTTCGACAGGTCGTCCCGCGCGAGATTGCTGGTCGCGAACTCTGCGACAGCCTCCGCGACCGCCTCGGCCAGCTGTTCTTGCGTGACGACACGAGCGAGCAGATTGGCGATTGCCGCGTTCTGCACGGCCGCGAAAGTCGCGGGATCCATGTTGACCGCCGAGCCCACTCGCGAGCCAGGAATGCCACCCATGTTGCCTCCTAGGCCAGTTCAAGAGAGACGTTGCCGAGGACAGGCGAGGCGAGGCCATTGCCGCCAGCCGTCGCCAGCCGCAGCCACTGATCGCCGGTCGAGGCGGCCGGCAGAGTCACCCACGCCGACGAGACGCCACCAGCTGCACCCAGGGACACTGACGGCCCGGATGCACCATCGAGAGCCACCCACACCTGCTGGTCGGTCGAACGCTGCACCAGCAGAGAGCCGACACCGGCACCAGCAATGACCGCCGTAAGTCGCGCCTTCACGTACCCGGTGAGGTCGAGGCGCGTACGGATCCGGGTGCTGCCGACCTCGAGCAGCTGGGCGCCGAGCAGGGCCAGCGTCAGGCCGCCGGTCGTCATGGTCAGTACCGCCGCACCGCGAGGACCAGCGTCCCCCTTGGCGCCAGTCCCGCCCGTGGGACCGGTGGCCCCTGCAGGTCCCGTCGCGCCTGCAGGCCCTGATGGACCTTGCGGGCCCGTGTCGCCCTTGGCGCCGGTTGGCCCTGCTGGCCCCGTGGCTCCGGTGGCGCCGGGTATTCCCTGGGAGCCCGTATCGCCCTTCGTTCCGGCGGGACCCGCTGGCCCCGGGACGCCCTGAGGGCCGGCCGAACCGGTCGCGCCTGTAGCGCCCTTGTCGCCCTGGGGGCCTGGCGGACCGACGGGACCAGCCACTCCGGCGGGACCCGCCGGGCCGGTCTCACCCTGGACGCCCTGCAGGCCGCGTTCACCTGTCGGCCCCGCGACCCCGTGTGCGCCATCCGCGCCGGGAGTTCCTGCCGGCCCGGGATCACCCTGCGGTCCGGGGATTCCGACGCCGTCTCGCCCGTCGACCCCTGGACTGCCCTGCGCACCCTGCGGGCCGACGTCACCCGCCGGCCCCTGAGGACCACGCGGGCCGGTCACGATCGTCACCGCGGACTCGTCGTCCGCGATCTCATGGCGGATCTGGATCAGCTGCGCGGCCACATCGGCAGCAAGCCGCTCAATGACCGCCTCAGTGACCTCGCCCAGCTGCTGCGCAACCTGCGCAGCCATCATCGCGGTCGCACGCTGCACATCAGCCATCGACGGCAAACGCCCAAGCTGATCAACCAGCGCCGACCGAGTCACATCCACATACAGGCCCGGATCCGTGATGCCGGTGCCGCCAACGCGAGGGCCAGGGGCGGGCGTCACGCTATGCAGGCCCTGCTCTTCGTGCCGTCCATGAGCATGCCCTACAGGCCTTCGATCGCCGAAGTCGGCACGTAACCGACCGTGATCGAGAACCCGGTGAGAGCGGTGAGAGGTGGACATTGGAGCCGCACCGACAGTCGGCGCCCGGCCGAAACTCGCTGAGGTATTGACAGGTTCACACCCTCACGGATGAACAGGCCCAGAAAGGACGGCGGAACCTCGGCCTTCAGCACCACAGAGGCGACAGCCGTCTCCGCGCCCGCAACGCCCACGCCGACGTCGACGAATACGTTCCGATCCCGTGCAGCGTCGCCTGCCGTGCCGTAATCGGCACACAGGGCACTGACGCTCGTCAGGAGGAGGTCTGCGCCGACCGACGGAATCAGCGCCACCCACGGCGTGAACGTGCTACCCGTCGTGCTCAGGTTCGTGGTGGCGAGCTGCTGCGACACGGTGTCGGCTCGAGCGGTCAAAGCGCCACCACCACCAGGGGGCCAAGAACCCATCATCAACCTCCGGTAATCAGTGGCCTGCAGCCATGAACGTGAGCGCGGATGAGCCGGCCGCCGTCACTGACTGGCCAGAAGGCAGGCCGTACGGCAAATCCAGCGTGAGTAGTCCACCGGGCGGGATTGGAGTCGACGCCAGCACGGCGACCCCCGCGAAGGTCACCGATGCTGTTGCTGTCGCCGTCCCGGAATTCGCCACCCACAGCTGATTCACGACCCGATCAGCGCCTGTTGCCGCGACCAGCGTCGCGCTCGACGTCACCGAAGCCAGGCCGAGGCGCGTCACAACGGCATCACTGCGGTAGCCGTAGCTGGCCAGCACCCCGACCGTTCCGCCCGAAGCGACAGCAGCCAGCGTCTCCCCGGGCGCGACCGGGATCAGCACCGGGAACTCACTGCCCCGAGCCGATGCCGTGAACGAGAACTTCGCGACCGTCACGCCCGCCAGCGTCAACGTCAGCGACGAACCCGCTGGCCCGGACACGGTCAGGCTTTTCACGATGCGCCGCCCGGAGGTCGGCCCGGACACGAGAGTCGCCGACCCGGACGTTGACACGGGGACACCCGTCAGACCAGGCACCTCCACACCGGGGGCCGCCCAGGTCAGTAGCTCCGTGCCGCCGTGCGTGACCCACGCCGTGCCGTCATCCCAGTAGCTGACACCCTGCAGCCCGGCATCGGTCGGCTTGAAGATCCGACCAGCCGTACCCGGTGCAGGTCGAGCCGAGAGCAGGCCTTGGCCGTAAAGGACTCCCGCAGAATCGAACTTGTTGCCGATCGAGCGCTGCGACAGCCTGTACGCGGTCACACTGTCAGTGCCGTCATTCGCGGGGATGACGATTCCGGTACGGGTCAGCGTGTCCACGTGACTCCCTCGCTAGTGCCCACTGGACTCACGGAAGCTGGTACTCGAAGTCGCGGACGGTAGGCCACGTCGTGTCCGCCTCGAGCCCGGCGATGGTCTGACCCGAAAGCGCGGTCTCCATCTCGTCGATCGTCCAGCCCGCCAGCACATCAACCGTCGGGATCACGCCCGCCGGGATGGCTGCCCGGATGGACCGGTTGAGCTGCGCGACGTCCGTGGCCTCAGCCTCGTAGACGCGCACGCGCACCCGGTAGGCCGAGCCCAGGTGCCGCTCGGTGAGCTGCACCTGCCGGCCGCCCGTCAGCCACTGCTGCGCCGCCGCGACAATCGACGCCGGAGTGCCGCGCTGCCAGCCGAGCGCCGAACGGACACGCAGCCGCTGCGAGGCGTCGTCGAGGCCAGGGGCGAGCTCGACGCCGACGAGCTGCGCAAGGAAACCCAGGTACGGCAACGGCACGGCGTCCACGTCCAGCAGCGGCGACCAGCCGTGCCTGACGATGTCGCCGGCCTCGTCGACGACATCCGCGGCGAGATCCTGCGTGGCTTGCAGGGAGAGCGTCACCGCGTGGCACAGGTGCAGCAGGATCCATCGCTGCTCGTCGCCGACAGTCTGCGCGCCCAGGGCCTCGTACAGTTCCTCGGCGACGTCCGAGACGACCGGGCGAGGAGGCGCCATGTCAGGCCACCGTTCCTGTCATCGTCCCCGGCTGAGGCAGGGGAGCGATACCCGTCAACGTCAGGTCCGCCGCGGCACCATTCAAGGTCAGTGATCCGACCCAGGCGACGCCGTTCTCGGCTGCGATCACGTTCGACAGCGAGAAGTACCGGACCACCTTCGCTTCGGCGGACCAGATCGCGGGAGACAGGTCGCCGCCGCCCCAGACGCTCGGCGACAGAACGGCCGCCAGGGCGTCGTCGACGCGAGCGATGACTTCCTCCGCGACATACCCGTTGGCGATGTGCACGCTGTACGCCACGTTCACGACGACGTACGTCGGGTCTATCGTGTGGACCTGAAAGTTCACCTCGCGCAGGCTGTCCAGGTATTCGACGACCGCGAGGTGAGTGGCCGTCTCGACGGGCGTCCCGTCAGCAGCGACCAGCGCGACTGTCACCATCCGCTCGTGCGTGTCGGCGCCGTCCTCCGGGTCGTACCCGCTGATCCCCAGCCCTCTGTGAACCCCTGGGATCCGGGCAGCGAGAACCGCGAAGTCAGACGCCAGGATCGGTCGGGGCGCCAGCAGCTTCACCTCGGCCGACAGCCGGTCAAGGTAGGAGGCGTCAGACTCCGGGTCGATGCCACCGTCCGTTGCTGATGACACCGTCGCCGACGTCACGTAGCTCAGCGAATCGACCAGCTCCAGCGACGTACCGGGGGCAATGCCATTCGCTGCCCGGCCCACGTCGACCGCGCGGACCGCGACCCCCGAAGCGCTCGTCGAGCCGGCCGGGACATCGACCTGAGTCACCGTCTCGAGAAGGATCATCGAGTCCCCGGACGTGCGATACCCGACCAGCGTGCCCGCAGGGATCGTCCATCCCTGGTCGGATTCCACCACCCACGTCGACAGACCCGCCGCGCGCTGACCGACAGACTGGTTGATGCCGAGCATCTGCGTCCCGAAAGCGCGGAAGACCTGCGGCGGCACCTCGCGCACCGCGTAGGCCAGCTCGGAGTTCATGCGCGCCAGAGCTTCGATCAGCCACACCTCAAGGTGACCGTCCGAGGGCTCCCAGCCCGGGATCACGGACTGCAGGTACGCGACCGCATCGTCGGCGAGCTGATCGGCGTCGGCCGTGAAATCAATGTTCACGAAGCTCATGTCAGCCTCACGCCCGCCAGGATCACCGCGCGGGTCTCCGCGTCGTCACGGTCACCGGCAACACCCACGACCGATTCCAGGTCGACCTCAGCGCGAGGCTCCCACTCCGCGACCGCCGTCTCGACGCCCGCCGTTTCCAGCGCACCGTCCCGGCTCATCACGAACGTCAGATCGCCGACCCCGTACTCGGGCACCTCAAGCCTCGATCCAACCGGCGTGTCCAGAAGCACGGCCACACACTGGGTCACGTCGTCGATGTCGCCGTCCTCGTTCACCGCGAACGCGCCCGCAGGAGAAAGCCGCAGCGGGATCGCCAGATGTGGGATGTCAGCCACGACTCACCTCCACCACGCGAGAATCCACGGCTCATGGTCCGATCCGGCGTATGCGACCAGGCAGGTGTCCCCGACGCGTGGCCCGTAGCCGTCATCGAGAGCGTCCTGCGCGGTGTCGTACCCGCCCAGGCTCCAGCGTGCCGGGCCCCACGCGTGCGCAGGCGACCCGGGCAGCACGAATGTTGCGCCCGCCGCCGTGGTCTTCTTCACGCGGCCGACCTCGACCGAATCGAAGCCGTCGCCCGTGGTCGATCCGGGAATGACGCCCGGCCCGAGAGGATCAAACCCGCCGCGCCCCATCAGGATCCGATCGGGATGTTGCCGTCGTCGGGACGCTTCGGGTACCGGCGCGGCTCGGTCCTGGCGTTGAACATGCCCGGCAACAAGCCGCCGTTCGTGAACCGGTCACCGATGTTCCCGATCTTGCAGCCATAGGCGGACCCCATCGCTTCCATCGTCTTCCCGTTCCCCAGGCTGATCGCGATGTGATTCGTCTGCCCGACACCGACCCGGATCAGCACGGCGCCCCGGGTACGCGACGCCTCCTCGATGGAGATCAGCTGACCCCGGTCCTTGCACAGGTCGTACATGTGCGACGTCGGCTTGCTGATCCCGCTGAAACCAGCTCGCGCGGCGCAGTACTGCACCAGGCCTGAGCAGTCGAACTTCCCAGGCCCGGACGCGCCCCAGTCGTAAGGCTTGCCGCGCTGGTCGAGGGCGGTCTGAACGAACTTCTCGACCTTCGGGTCCGCCGATTTCGTGCCCGTGGACAGGTCGGGATCGTCGGGCAGGTTGATCGAATCCCAGCCGTCTTCGCCGGCTTCACCGTCGCCGCCCCCGCCGCCGCTGGTCGCCGCCTCTTCCCGCTGCACCTCGATCGGCTCCGGAAGCGTCGGCAGCGGCAGGATCAGGTTCACGCCGACCTGCTGCGAGAAAGCACTTCGCGTGATCGACTCGACCAGCCACACGCGGTCGCCCGGGCCCATGCCCTCGAGCTGCACGGCAGTGCCCGGCACCAGGCTCCGGAAACCCGCGCGGCCGGTCAGGGAAGCAGTCGCCGTCGGCTTGCCCACGTCGTAGTCGATATCGATGTCGTCGACGCCCTGCGAGTCCTCCGTCAGGACGTACGGACTCTGCGCCTTCAGGAACGTGTCCGGCAACAGATTCAGCGTCGACCGGTACGCCCACACCCGCCACTGGATCTCGCCCATGATCCGCCCGGCTGCGGTCCACGTGTCCTCAGGCTCGCCCGCCTGATCGTTGCTTTTCGCCGTGCCACGGGACAGTTCGACCTTCGCGGTCGGGCCCTGCGTCGTCCTGACCTTGATCCAGGAGGCGTCCGCGCGGACGAGCGACTCGATGAACGCTGCCCTCGACATCGCTCCGGGAGCGACCTTCCTGAAACTGTCCTGCCGGCGCAGCTTCGCAACCGCGAGATCCTCGAACACGATGCTGACGGTGGAGCCGGTCTTGCGGACCGCGGCGAGCTCGAACGCGGCACGGTCGATCACCAGCGTCGATCGTTGCGTCAGCAGGCCCGACCGCAGAAGCGTCCGATCCGGATCCTCAAGAGTGAGATCGACCGTCGAAGCACCCGTGATCGTCTCGGTCATCGTCAGGGCTGTCAGTGCACCCACCAGCGATGCGTGGGTCTTCTTCGCGTCCGTCCCGTTCAGCTCAAGCCGGCCGAGGTCCAGTGCGCCCACAGGCGTCTTCTTCGCCATCAGGACGCCGGAAGTTTCAGGCGCAGGCCGACCTTGAGATGCTTCGGGTCGCGGATGCTCGGGTTCAGCTTCTTGATGTCGGCCGCCCTCTTCGCGGACCCGAGCTGCTTCGCCGCGATCTTCCCCAGCGTGTCGCCCTGCTTCACGACATAGATCTTGGTCTTGCTCCCCGAACCCTGCTTCTCCTTGGACCGTTTCGCCGCCGACGTCTTGATGATCACGTCGCCCGGGACGTACTGCAGCAGACTCAGTGTCACCAGCGTCCGCAGCGGCACCCGATCCGAACGGCGCACGATCGTCATCGCCGTATCGTCATCGACCTGCAGGCCATCACATACCCAGTGCATGGCCTCATCCAACGGCCAAGCCCCCAGCACCCGGAATGCGGGAGGAACCAAAGCCCCGTTCGTCGGCGCGAAATGCCTCTCCAGGTATGCGATCGACTGGGCCTGAGACTGCCCCAGCCGGGACGCAGCGAACCCGTCGAACAGCATCTGCAGTGACGCGCGCATCGGCTGCGGGCCCTGCCACTCCGTCATCGACCTCTTACGGGGCCGGTCGATGATCTTCCAACCGCCGTAGCCGTCCTGAACTTTCGGCAGAGACGGACCAAACCGCGCACGCATCGCGATCCGCTTGTCAGAGACACGCACGAGCGTGCACAGCGGCGACGTCGTCTTCGGGGTAGCCAGAGGCATCGCGTCACCGCCCTCTCGTCAACGACGGGCCGCCAGATCATCACGCCCGCGGATCGTCTGCTCAGCCAGAACTCGCCTGTCCACCACGAACTGGACCGTGATCGGCCGGTCGTCCGTCAGCCGCAAGTCGCGCTTGACGGACGGATCCAGGGGTACGACCTGAGCGCCAGTAGGCATCTGGATCAACTCGGGGCCTTCTTCGCCGATCACCGCGACACCCGGGGCGACAGCGCGCCCACCCTTGGCGAGCAGGGGGATATCGGGGATCAGGTCAACGCTTTGCCCGGCGATGCCGTCCGGGAACCCCGGGACCTTGCCCATCCAGCCAGGGATCTTGATGGTGAGGTCGAGGCCGTTCCACAGGCCAATGACGAAGTTGATCAGATTGCGAAAGCCGGAGCCGATGGCGTCGAGGGAGGTCTGAACCAGGCCTACGGCGGCGTCGATCGGGTTGGCGAGCACATCGCCGATACGCGTCCAGGTCCGCTGAATCCAGTTCCACACGCCACGCACGGCGCCCAGCACCAGCTTGAAGGATGCCTGCACGCCAGCCCGGAACCAGCCAACGCGGCGGTAGGCGAGCACGAAGGCGCCGATCAGCAGGATGACGCCGGTGACGATGAGGCCCACCGGATTGAGCCGCATCACAGTGTTCAGCACCCGCATGGCTATCGCCCAGGTGCGCGTGGCGATGGCGGCAGCGCGCGTCGCGACCGTACTGGCGACAGTAGCGACCCGGTGACGCACCGAGGCAACCACGCCCGTGTTCTTCGCTGCCGTGTCAGTGGCCGTTGCGCCGGCCGAAGCCTTAAGCGCAGTCGTGTTCGCCTTGAGGCTCGTCGCGAGAGCGCGCTGAGAAGCTGCCAACCGCGAGTTGGCTATGATCTCGGCGATCTTCAGCGGCACGGCGAACACGCTCATGGCGTTACTGGCAGCCTGCGCGCCCTTGTATGCGATGAGCGCGACGACAAGATAGGGCATCATCTTCGCCAGCAGGCCCGTGTGGTCGGCGAGCCAGCCCATAGCTACGCCGGCCACGTTGAGCGTGTCGGCGACGCCCTGGCCGGCACCCGACCCCAGTGCACCCAGCGACTCGGCGAGCTTCTCGAGTGAAGCGCCGAGGCCGGAAAAACTGGAACCCTCGCCCGCGCTGCCCATCGAAGCGTCGAAGTTGGTGAAGAACTCATCCACCTTCGGCCCGTACTTCTCGGTGAGCTGGTCCACCCAACCGAGGAAGGCCACGCCCTTGTCGCGCATGTCGCCGAGCCACGAAATGAACTTGGGCCCGTTCTTCGTCGCCGTGTCCAGGATCCAGCGAGCGAACGGTATCGCCGACCCGGTGACGAAACCCGTGATCCAGCGGGTGACCGCAGGACCATGGTCGCTCACCCAGTCGTTGAAAGAGGGCAGAAGTTCATCATTCAGCGCCCTGACGACCGCAAGAACGGCCGGCAGAAGCGCTTTGCCGAGACGCCCCTTCAAGTCCTCCCACTGGGCGGCCAGCTTGCGTTGCATGTTCGCGAGACCCTCACCGTTACGGGTGAAGTCGCCCTGCGCCTTGCCTGTCTGCTCGAGGATCAGCTTGTACGACGCCTGCGCCTTGTCGGCCGCCGAGAGCTTCTCCTTCGAGTCCGCCAGCCCGAGCGCCATCGCCTTCTGCTCGACGGCAGCAGCCGAAATGGCGAAACCGTACCGCTGCAGCGGGTCATACTCGCCAGCCAGCGCCGACGACATCGCGTCGAGCATCTCCTGCGGCGAGGCGTTGTTGAAGCTGGCCAGGTCGGCGGCGGTGACGACGAGCTGCTTGCTCATCAGCGCGGCCTCACGTGAGGTCGCGCCCAAGTTCAGGAAGAGGTTGCCGTAGTTCGAGGCAGCGCTGAGGGCGTCGTTTTTCGACATGCCGAGACTCGCGGCGGTCGTCTTGCCCCAGTTCTTCATCGATTCCGACGTCTTGCCGAAGACCTGATCAGTCTTCTGCAGCGTCTCCCCGAGATCCGAGGCCGCACTCACAGCCTGCGTCCCGAGGATCACCGCAGTAGCACCGGCAGCGATCGTTGTCGCCGTGGCCACGCGAGTGATGTCCGTCAGCGCTCGGCGCAGAAGACCGAAACCGCCGGCAGCCACAGAAGCGAGACGCGAGCGACGGTCGGCCTTCTCGACTTCCTCGCCGACCTCGCGGATCGCCGCCCCGGAGCGCTTCGAGTCCCGGATGAACGCCTCAACCTGCGCGAGGCGAATTTCGATTGTGACGTCGTCAGCCACGAATCACCTCCGGCGCCGCAGGATCAAGCGAGGATCTTCGCGAGGTTGTTCGCGACGTGCGTGCCAATGTTGTGCGCCAACACCGTCAGCTCATGATTTCGACGCTCAGCGTCAGCCTCGACGGCCTTGGCGAGCACCGCATCAACGATGATCCGATCCACGCCATCGGCGCGGAGGTACCTCATCGGATCCCAGCCCAGCAGTAGCGCCGTCGCGGCATTCGCGACCTCGGCGGCGCCGGCTATTCCCCCGCGAAGTCCTCGTCGGCCTCGAGCTCCGCGTACCCCGAGAGCTTGTGGACCTTCCCGGCCAGCTGCAGGATGACACCGTCCTTCCCGAGGGTGAGGGCCCGCAGGATGGACAGGTTCGTCGCGTCCGGCTCCAGGTCCAGGCCGGCGAGGAAGTCAGGGTCCTTCAGGCCAATCTCCCCGGCCGGGACGCCACTGCCGTCGTCATCTTCACCGATCACCACCGCGTCGGTCGCATCGGCGATGATCGCGGCCGATGTCGCCAGCTCGACGCGCGCTTTCGCACCCTTCGTCGCGACGGAGATCTTGGTGCTCTGCTTGCGCAGGAACTCGTGCTCCAGCGGATGCATGCGCAGCGCCAACCGAGGCGAAGACCAGCCCGGGAGCAGCACATCCTCGCTCGCAGCCTCAGCGAGCAGCTGCTCACGTCGGGCCTTGAGCCCATCGAAAAGGGAAGGCATCAGCCCAGCACTCCGTCCGTCGAGCACACGAGCTCTAGCATGTTGATCGATGTGGACGACGAATCCGCGTCCGGGTAGTTGACCGTCATGAGGATCCCCGAGTACACGTGCGGCTTCCCTACCGCATCACCCGAGACGCCCAGGGGCTGCTTGGTGATCGACATGCGCGCCCGCCCACACAGTGACGCGAGCTTGCGTGCATAGTCGTGGTCACGCTCGTAGTCGTAACGTCGCCCGACAGTGACATTCCCGACCGAGACAGGCCCGCCGTAAGCCCTCTCGCTGCGCATGCCGCCCTCGCGGTACTTCGTCTCAGACGCGGTCACATCGCCGCCGGAGCACTTGTCGAACGGGTCGGGGATCTTCACGAGTTTCCCCGACCCGATGGCGCTCTCGACGTACACGCTGATGAGCCACTGATCCTGCCTGCTCATGGCCGCACCTTCCTCAGTTCACCAGGGAGTCGGTGATCGGGTACTTGACGATCTGGATCTCGACGAACTCGGCGAACGGGCTCATGCGCAAGCTCAGGGTCGCCCGGAGAACACCCGCCGCGAGCGATTCCGGAGTGTTGACACCCGGCCCGGTGTCGACCCGGAACGCCTCCTCAGCGGTCTCACCGAACAGCTCCCCGGCACTCCAGTGCAGCTGCAGCATGGCGGCGAGCGCGGCATTGAAAGCGGCGATCGTGTGACCGCGCCCGTCGAGCTGATCGAAAACGAACTGCTCGCCGATCGCGCCGGCCTCGTCGGTCAGCTTCAGCCGCAGGAGCTGATTACTGAGCATCCGCCAGGCCGGTGTGCCGTCGAGCGACCTGTACCCGTACAGGGAGACGTCTCCGTTCGCGGTCACGCGCCGGAAAATGTTGACGCCGGAGTCGTTGAGCAGGCCGCGCTCGATGTCGGTGAACGCCTGCTGGGCGACGTCGATGACCCAGGTCGCGACACCGTTCGCGCCGGCCGCGGGCACGTTCGCCAGGCCTGTCTTGACCTGCCGCGAGATGATGCCCGCGGCGACGCTGGACGGTGGGACCACCCGCGTCGTGCCCGTCGCGACGCCGGGGACCTTCAGCCACGGAGCGAAAGTGGCCCCGTACTCGTCGAAAGTGGCGTTCGCGCGGTCGGTCGCCGCGAGGCCGGACAGGGTGAGCTGTGTGGCGTCCGCAGGCCCGTCGAGCAGCGCCTGACGGTTGAAAGCGGCGGCATGGTTGACGGCCTGGACGTGGGCGCCGCTGGTTGTCCGGCCAGGCATCGACACCAGTCCCGGCCCGAACGCCTGCCCGAAACGAGCCAGCGCCGCGGACCACTCGGCGTCGGTGATGCTGGCCCGGTCATCCGAGCCGCCCGACAGGGCCGTGGCGGAGGCCAGGGCAGGCAAGTTGGACGGCGCGGTCGACGTCGAACCGGCGTCGGTGATGGTCACCCACATCGACGTGTTCTGCGACCACTCGACGGCGGCAGTGGGGGACGACAGGTCGGGGGACTGCTCGACCGGGGCGCCGTCGAGATAGATGACCAGGACGTAGGTGCCCGACACCGACCCGGCGAGGACCTGCACGGTGATGCGCGACCCGTACGACCCGGGCCCCTTCGGCTTCACGGTCAGCGTCGGCAGCGGACTGCCCGCACGGTCATTCAGGGTCAGGCTGGAGAACGTCGCCGCAGGACCGACCACGCGGGCCACGCGCAGCTGTGCGCCGCCCACCCGGAAGAACGCATCCACGGCGTCGTACAGGGTGCCGTACGGGACACGCGCACCATACTGCGCGACGAAATCGGAGAGGCTGTAGATCGGCCGTCCAGTGCTGACCGTGGTCGGCCCGAGCTCGGTGATCCCGGCGACAAACCACGTGCCGAGATCCTGCCCATCGTCTCCGATCCCGGAGATCGCGGACGACGTGACGGATGTACCCGGTGCGGCCATGTCACGCCTCCTTCGCCGGGACCATCGCGAGCGCCCCGGAGTCGACAAGGGCCTGCTCGTGCTCGGTCAGGATGATCGTTGCCTTCTCCCCGGGCGCGATCACGCGGCCCGTGGAAAGGTCCCTCGGGACCGTGCTGACGTTGATGACCTCGGTCAGGACCGGGCCTCTCGGTGATGCCACTAGCTCTCCTCAAAATCCCGGTTCTGCACGGTGATCTGGTAGCGCTCCACGACGGGGCTGGGGCTCGCTGTGGCGTAGCCGTCTACGGCGGCGTCGACCGCGATCACGAACTGCACGGTGGCTGCCCAGACGGAAACGCCCGGGTTCCAGTTGATCTCCTCAATGCGCTCGTCAACCCATCGAGTCGACGACGCCAGCCCATTCAGTCCCGCGTGCTGCAAGACGCATGCGCGGACGGCCGCCGCGTAGACCTCAGCCAGGGCCTTCGCCTCGTCGGCGGAGCGAGCGGACACAGCAACGCCGGCGGCTGCGTCCCAGGACATCTCGTAGAGGCCGTCCGAATGCTTGACCGGCTGCCCCTGGATCCCCGGGACGACCGCGACACCCAGCGGCCGATCGCCCATGTCCTCGGGGTCGACGGTCGCGCCGTACCCGAGCGGCGGGAGAACCGTCGCCGGGGCGAAACCGGATCGGACCGCGAGCACCTCGACGACCTGCCCGAGGTGCTCGAGCAGCACGGCCTTCAGTGCGTTGCACACGATGCCCGCAGTGATGACCTGCCCGAACGGTCCCTGCTGGGGGAGTGCCATGTCAGCTCTTCATCCACTCATCGATCGTCTGCGCGAACTGCTTCTTCATGCGCCGCGACAGCACGATCACCGGCCGGTCACGTCGACCTTCGCCGCCCTGCTGGTAGATGGCCTGGTCGAGACTCGACCCGAAAATGACCGAGGATGAGGTTGTCCGGTAGACCGACCCGGGAGCACCGCGGCTGGTCAGCGAGCGATACAGCGCGCCCGTGGCCCGGAGAGTGCGCGGATCCTGCCCGCGCGCGATCTTCCGCCGCGAGGTGGCTGGGAGGATCGGCCGCCAGTGACCGTAACCGCGCGTGTCGAAACGGGATCGCTCAGCCCCGAGGAACCCAGCATAGAGGCGCTCCCACAGCGGGCCAGGGTTCGCGGCCTTGTCTCCAAGGTCATCGAAGCGCGCCTCGACTCGACCGACGCCATCGACGCCCATCCGCAGCTCGAGCGTCATACGGGACTCCACTTGCGAGAGGCGCCGCCCGAAGCCGCGTTACGGGCCGCAGTGATCGCGTCGACACCGGACGACCCGGCGAACAGTGATTGGACCGAAAGGATGGCCTCCGTGTGATGCCATCCGCCCGAAGAGCGGGGCCACTTCTTCGCGACCCCGATGACCTCAAGGGTCATCCCGTCGTACTCGACCCGGTCAGTGGGCAGGAGGTCCAGGATGCCCCGCCGGTGCAGAACCCACTCGGCTGCTGTGGAGATGCCAGTCGCACCTTCGGTCTCGGCGGTGACGCGCGGCTGCACGTTGCACTGGCCGTAGGGAGTGCGGACGGCGTTTCCCCAGTCGCGTTGGGCTGCGGCGCTTCCGGACTCTTCGACGAGCGCGGGGGCGCGTACGACGACGATCGACTGCCGAAACATCAGCCCGGGCCTGGCACGATCGAGAAGGCACCTGACTGCAGGAGACCGAGGTCCCTGAGTGCGGCTTTCAGCGCCGTCGTGCTTGCGGCGCCCGACCCGACGGACTCGATCGCCCACACGGACGTCATCTGCCCGACCGTCTCCGACCGCAGCCCCTGCGGGTTGATCATGATGGACTGGACGGCATCCAGAAGGACGCCCTTCAGCCCGGCCGGCACCTCGCGATACCCGTGTGAATAGGTGACCAACACCCGCTCACCCCAGAACGGCAGACCCGACCAGCCGGCACCCCAGGACGAGGAACCCGCCATCGACGAGCGCATCAGCACGTCACCGCGGCGGAACCAGCCGTTGTCCGGGCTCACCCCGTACGGCAGGCCGCCCCACCCGATCTCTTGCACGGTGATCGGATGATCGTCGTCCACGAAAACGGGTCCGGGCAGGCGTAACTCTCGAGATCCGCCACCACGCAGCTCGATCGTGTCGTGCTCAACGAAGTCGAGCACTCCCGGAGGCAACAGTCCGGCGATCCGGTCCGTGACCCGGTCGATAGCGGCCCGCGCCTCCGCCTCGTCCAGGCCCGGGTCCTGCAGTGCGGCACGCACGTCATCGACCGTCGCCAGGACGAGGGGAGGCATGGGAGTCAGTCCGCCAGCGCGGACAGGACCGTCGAGCGGGACTTGCCGTCACGCTCGGCCTGCAGCAGACGCTCGCGCTGCTCCGGATGGTCCTTCGCGTACTGGATCACCTGAGGGCCCGAATGCTCAGCCGGGTCGAACGCGGCCGGGGAGTCGACCTCGACACCCGCGGACTCAGCCCCGCCAGTCTGCTCGCCGTCAACGGCGGTGGCAGGCGTCGCGGCTCCCTCGATCAGCGGAGCCGACTGGGAGACCGTCGCGCCCGTGACGGGCTCGACCAGCACCGAGCTCTGCGCCTCCATCGGCACCACAACCACGCCGGCGCCGTCGGACGAGCCGTTCTCCGAGACGATGTTCGACCCGGACGGCTGACGGCCCTCGACCTGCGTGCGAGCCCGGACCGGATTCCCGGCGCCCGGGACGCCGACAGCATTCGGGTCAACCTCGACCGTCACGGGAACCGTCGTGGCCATCGCCGACCGGCCGTCCTGGGCGAGCTGCACCGGGTCCGGAGTGCCCGGCGGCAGGGACTCGTCAGGGGAGAAAGTCGCGGCGCCGGCCCGCTGCAGGGCGTTCTCGTACGACAGCGGGGACGTGTAAGCGTCCGCGGTCAGGACGGGATCGGTTCCGATCCCGGTCTGGTGGCCCGGGCCGGTCTCCCCCTCGGCCAGCGTCGGGCCGTCACCATGCGGCTCGACGATCTCGCCGGCGTTCTGTTCGAGGTAGTTCGCGAGGTCGCCCTCAACGATCTGGCCAGCTTCGAGGTCGTGGAACGTGCAGGACGGAGAATGGTAGATGCGCGCGTCGCGCTTCACACGAACGGCCACGATGGGCCTCCTTCAAGGATGCAAGACGAAAGTGCGGACCCTGGCTCGCCGGACCAGGGAGAAACGGCGAGCCAGGGGGCTGAGATGACGCCCTACGCGTGACGGATCAGGACGGCTCGCTTGTAGAGCGAGGTGTCGCCCGAGGCGTTCAGCAGGTCCGTCGGGACGCCGAAGCCACCCACAGTGGTCCACGATGTCGAGACCTGCTGCTGCAGACGGTCCTGCGGCGGGCGCACGATCAGGGCCACCTCCACGCCGGGGGACGGCTGCACCATGCTGATGCTCGGCACGGACTCGACGCCCGTACCGCGCAGCAGCTCCGCGAGGCCCTGCAGCGGCGACCAGACCAGCGCGCCGCCACCGACCATCAGGCAGTTGTTCACGGGCAGCGTCCCGCCCGAGCCGCCCAGCGTCATCGGGGTCTCGTTGTTCACGACGAAATCGATGCCGTTGACCCGGCCGAAAGACCGCTCACGCCAGACCGGGGACTCGGCCAGGCCCTGCGTTGCCTGCTTCCAGTCCGGGTCGAGCCACAGCTCATTGATGGTGTCCTCGGTGACGAAGGCGGTGTAGCCACCGTTGATCCGGGGGACGTTCATCTTCGCGAGCCTGGTCGCAGCGGCCCGGAACAGGGTCAGGGTCGCGATGTTGTTCGCGCCCAGGTCGTAGGCGTTCGTGCCCGTGGGCTGAACGACCTGAGGGGCGTTCGCGGCGATCACGGCCTGGCCGTTCGTCACAGTCACCGACGTGCCGAGAGTCAGAGTGCCCGGTCCCGACGCGGTGGACGTGCCGGTGACGGTGTTTGCGACGCCGTTCACCGTGACGGTCAGCGGGTTGCCCGCGCTGACCGCGGTCAGCCGGCCGTTCACCGAAGTGAAGCCGAAGCCCTGGGTGTTGGCGACGGCGATGGTGGTCGACGTAGCGCCCGCCGTCACGTGAGTGCGTCCACCGGAGTACGGTGCCCACAGCGCGTTCCGGGCGGCCTGCGACATCGACTGCGCCGCGTGCACACCGAGCTGCTCGACGTCCTCGACATACTTGGAGCCCAGCGCGACCGCCGAGGCCAGCATGTTCGTGTCGATCGAGCGGCCCCACTGATCCAGGGTCGCGGTCCACTGCTCGAGGCTGTACGACGCGGCGGTGACGTCCGACCCGGGGGTGATCGGCGTCGGCGTCGGCGTCATCAGACCCTTACGGGTCCAGATCTTCTCGTCGCCGATGTTCCCGACCCACGGCTCAGTGTCCGCGATCGTCGGGAAGATCCACTCAGGGGTCAGTGCGTCACGGAAAACACGCTGCAGCAGCCCCTTCTGAACGATGCCCTGGATCGCGGCAGGCAGGGCCGACGCGATGTCGTGCGCGTTCAGGCGCATCTGCACCTTGCCGTCGCGCGCGACATCGCGAAGCTTGATCGAACCGTGCCGCCCGGTGTGGCGGCCCGTCCGGGCGGTCATGGTGGTCATGTCACTCCTCAGTGAGGTTGATGGACACGAGGTCCGGGTACTCCTCAGCCACCGCAAGGAGACCGAGGGTTGCGGTGCGGGTGATCGCGGTGACAGCAGCGCAGACGCGCCCCTCATCACCGACCTGGCCCGGCCCGCGTTCGTGGCCGGTGACCTCGATGTGCGTAACCCCTTCGCGGAGAAGCGCATGAATCGCGATCATCGGCGGCGGCGGATACCCATCGAGGCAAGCTCGTCGTTCACCTCGTCGTCCGACGCCTTCATGAAGTCCTTCGGGCGCGGCCCCGGCTGATTGCCTTGACTGGGATCCGGGGCGGGCTTCGGCGGGGCAGGCGGTGTAGCAGGCGCCGGGGCGGCCTTCTTCAGCAGCGGCTTCGCCTCGAGCAGATCGGCGACCGCCTTCTCGATGGCGTCCGTGTCGACGCCGCCGTCCGTCAGGTACACGTCGAGGTTCCGGGACAGCAGGTCGACGACGATGCTGGGGTCCGCAGCCTCGGCCTGAATCGCAGCCGACCGCAGATCCGAAGACACTGCGCGGCGATTGGCCTTCAGCTCGCGCTCCGCCGCACGCTCTGCCGCGGCCTGAGCCTTCTCGAGCTCAGATTTCTTCGCGTCCTCGAACTCTTGAACCTTCTTCTCTGCTGCCTCGCGAGCGGCCTTGGCCTCTCGGGCCTCCCGCTCGGCGGCCTTGCGGGCCTCCCGCTCGGTGGTCAGAGCCTTCTGGCCGGCGTCCCCGAGGTTGCCGTCATCGGCAGGCTTTCGGGGCTCCGGGACCGGCTTGCTTTCCGGCTCCTTCGCGGGAGCTGGGGCCGCCAGCTTCGACCCGGCGGGATTGGGGACCGGTGTCGATTCGGGATCTCCGGTGGTCTCCGGGGCGGAGTCGGTGTCGTGTGCGGTCAGCTGCATCCGGATCGGATGCGACCTCAGCGCGCGGCTCTTGAGGTGGATCAGGGCGGTGGGGGCCATCGCGGCTCTCCTCGCATGGTGAACACCGGGCCGCATCGCGCGCACCCGGTTCGGTGAGGTGGTGCACCCGCCCGCACATCGCGTGCAGGCAGGGGAATCAGGCAGCGGGCAGGATCAGCCCGGAATTGGGCGCCTCAGGGGCAGCAGGGGTTGCCGCGAGCCGGGCTCGCCGGGCATCCTCTTCGGCCTCCTGCGCGAGCTCAGCCTTCATTCGGGCCTGCTGCGCCGCCGAGTAGCCGAGGTCATCCCACGCCTGCCGCTGCGAAATCGTCCGGTCGGCGCGCTTCTTGACCACGGCGTCCGCGGCCTGAGCCACGGTCGGAGTGCCAGCGTCCCGCCACTTCGTTTCCATGGCCGACGCACCCTCAGGCAGACGCCCGTCGCGGATGAGCAGCGCGATCCTCAGCACCTGCTCGTAGGACTCACCGAACATCCGCTGCTTCCGCTCAACCCGCGTCACCAGCCGGGACTCACCGGAGCGAATCGCGTCAGCAGAGCTTGGATTGTCGGCCCGGGATCCCATGTAGTGCGCGGGCAGTCCAGCGATCGACGCCGTCAGATCCGCCAGCAGCCGGATCGTCTCGTGAAAGTTGCTGAGCTGCGCCTCGGGGAACTGGCCGAACTTCACGTCCTTGTCGCTGTTCGCCCACAGTCGGCCGATGATCCGAGACAGGGCCGATTTCTGATTGCCGGAGCGGTCAACGAAGTCAGATGCATCCACGCCCGTAGCCCAACGGCGAGGCAGAGCATGAAACTCGGCGCCCGACATCATGTCCGTGGCGATCTTGCACGCCGCATCCGACAACGGAAGGATCGGAGACAGCTCCGACATGCCCAAAGTCTTCGATGCGACCGAACCCCGCAGACTCGGTTCGCGGCGGCCAGAGCCAGTACGGGGTCGGTTGATCAGAGGAACGACGTTCACCACGCCGAGCTTGTGCTCGTCGTAGCCCGGCGAGTTGTGATCGTCGATCACCCAGCCACCCGGACGTGAGTTCGTCGCCGCGCGGTGTACGAGGTACGTCGTCGCGTTGCGCGTGTACAGGGTCACGTGACTCTCGTCCTGGCCCTGATCCCCGACGCCCGTCCACCACTTCGCCGCCGAAGACACCCGTCGCGTACGAGGATCCAGGATGCAGTGCATCGCCAGCGGCGACTCCACCGTGATCAGCGGAACCTCAACACCGACCCCGGACGACGGATCCAGGTCAGCCGCGGTCCGCTGCCCCACGATCATGAAGCTGCGGCGCATCACCAACGCATCAACCTGGGCCTGATGAGAGCTCAGGTCCAGGCCGTTGCCCTGCCAGATGCTCCACAGATCCTCGCTGTACGCGCCGTCGCCCAGCTGGAACCCGTCGACATTCAGGCGGTCCTCGACGCTGCTCGTCACCAGGTCCGGCCAATGCAGCACCACCTGCTGCAGACGGTCACCCAGCTCCATGATCAGCTCGGGGGCCATGTACGACAGCGGCTGTTCGCCGTTGTAATGGTCATCCAGCAGAGCCAACTCGAGCAGCTCATCCAAGTGAGCCGCGTCGAGCTGACGCACCAGAGGCATCGCATCGTCAAGAATTCGAGACTCGACCGGGAGAGTGACCAGCGACAACAGGCACCTCCGGTCACATCACGATGGTCTTCGACTTCCGAACCAGCTGCGTCGGTTTCCAGCCGGCAGCGAGCGCATCGGCCCGGGCCTCATAAGCGAGCGCGGCACCGACCGTCGAGTCGATCTTCCGGTCCGAGTGCTCGTTCTCCTTACGGACCAGCCGCAGCTTGCCCCGCATCCGCACGTACGTGTTCCCGAAGTGCTCACTCATCAGCGAGTCACCCGAGTGCAGAACTTCTTCCTTGACCAGATCAGTGCGCAGGCGCTCAAGCGCCGCGGCCATCTGCACATCTCGCGAGGTCGCCCAGAGAATGACCCGCTTCTCGCCGAACTCCGAGGCGATCGACTCCAAGTCGGTGCGCCATTCGTGCGGGTCTCCGTACATGCGGACGATCTCGTAGCGACCAAAGGCCGCGCGCATCGCGCCGAGCACCTCGGACCGAGGAACCTCCCACCAGGCACCCTCAAGGCCTTCGGGCTTCTCCCAGATCCCGATCGGAAAGATGAACCCGTCCGACATGCGCGACCCGATCAGGACCGTCGAGTCGTCGTTCAGGCTGCCGTCAAACCCCACCGTGAGCGCGGTGCCCGGTTCTAGCGCCTCGAAACCAGGCTTCGGCTCTAGCAGGTCGGCCGACGGCGACACCCACAACGCGAGCGCCTGCCGCTCGATGATGTCCGTGCCCAGCCACACGTCCTTCCCCGACATTGGCCGGTTCAGGAAGTAGCGGACTGCAGTCGCGACATCCGGGCAGATCCGCGTGTCGTGCATGTCCCGGAACTTGCGGTCCATGTCGATCCGCGACGCCGCAGCACCATAAACCTGCCGCAGCTGGGCCTTCGTGTGCTTCTCGTCCTTGAGGTCGATGCGGCCCTTCGCCTCACGGTGATTCACGAACACCGCCGGCGAGAGCGTCTTCTTCCGCCAGGCCGTCAGGGTCGCCTCGAAAACCGACTGCTCACCAGGCTTGTAAGCGGTCGACGTCTGGTGAATCCACGGGTCCGCGTCGAAGCGCTTCCCGAGGTTACGGGCGATCGTCGCGTACATCTCGCGGAGCTCAGCCGTGACGTACAGGTGCGTCTCATCGAACACCACGTGCGACTCGAGGCCGCCGTCCTTCGACGCCGCACCCGAGGTCGAGGCCCTGATCTCACCACCGTGCGGCAAGTAGATCGCCGAAGCTGACTGGTACTGCCGGGTGCCCGTCGCGCCGGCATAGATCTCGGGGAAGTTGTCCTTACCCCACTCGCCCGCGATGAAAGCGATCGTCTTGAAAGTGTTCCCGGCCTGGCCTTCTTCCGTGGCCATGCACTTGATCAGCGGCGAGACCACGGGCCGGGCTACCGGCTGCCCCTCAGCGTTCCATCCGTCGAACCGCACCGGGAAAAACGCCTCAGCGACCGCAACCCACGCGGCGATCTCCGACTTCGCCCGACCCTTAGGCCGAGACAAGACAGCCTCGTTGAACACCCGACGCCCCGTGAACGGGTCAATCCGGTAGCACTCGACGATATGGTCAGCCATCTCGTCGTCGACCTGCGCAGGCCGGCCCTGAATATCGCCCTCGCCGTGGCACATGAACGCCTCAATGGCGTCGATGACCTCGTAACCGACCGAGCAGGCATGCCCCTCGAACTGCGGCCCAGCCCAAGGCACCCGGACCTACCCGAGACTCAAGCGCCGCGAGCGCGAGCGCGATCCAGTGCAGTCACCGTCGCACGCCCAGACCCGGCACCCTTCGGCTGATGCGCGCCCCGAGGCGTACCGCGACGCTGAGGCACATTCCCAACCTCATCCGGCAGCCTCAACGCCGCCAGCAACTGCTTCAGCAAGTTCTGCTGCTGCCGCGCCTCACCCAACGCGCTCGACACCACCAACAGCAACGCGTCACCGTCATCACGCGGAAGCTCCACGCGCGCCCACGTCTCCACATCGCCCGAAAGCAGCTCGTCGAGCTTCTCCAGGCGATCCGCGCAACGGCATGCCTCAAGCAGAATCTCAACCTCGGCCGGCTTGCCGCGCATGTCCACGCCACCCGTAACCGCCACCCACAGCGCGGCACCACGACGGCCCAGACGAGCCGGCACATCCATCAGGAAGCCAGCAGGAGCTTCAGTCATCACAACCCCCTCCGCGGCATCGCGCCACGAACGAGACCCGACAGGCATCGCGCCCACCAGGCAGACAGTTGAACAGGAAACATTTCAGGTGCTCTGGACCGCGAGCTACCTAGCCGACGGTGCCCCGAGGGGTGGGGGGAGTGGGGACATCCCCCCTGGGTTCCTCGGGCGCCGGTCTGCGTTGGCGACCAGGGAGCGCGGGTTCAGTCCGGCGCCCGAGGAGTCTGAGTGTTATGCGGCGTTCCATCCGCCGGGTTGTGCGTGCCCGGTGTGGGATGAGTGGCATGGGTGGCAGAGCGGCCGTCCGTGTCGCGGGTCGTCGGGGTTGAGCTTGGAGTCGACGAGTTCGCGGCGGGAGAGCGGCCAGTGGTCGGCGACGGTGGCCTTTAGGGTGCAGGGTCCGACGTGCCTGTTGGTTGGTGCGGTGCAGCCTTCGCAGGCGCACATGCCGCCGTTCTTCTTCAGCACGGCGGCGCGGAAATCGTTGCGGTGTCTGCGTCCGTAGCCGCGTTGTGTGGCGTTGCCGCGGGCCATGTCTGCTGCGGCCTTGCAGTCGGGGCAGCGGCCGGATCCTTGGAAGACGTTGGGGCAGCCGGGCTTGGAGCAGACGGACCAGCGGGCCATGGTCAGACGGCTGGCTGCGAGTGCTGAAACAGCAGCAGCCCGACAGTGAGCATGGCGATCGAGAGCAGGCAACAGACGACGAATGCTTGCCCGCGTTCCATCAGGCCTTCCACGTGTAGTACGCGCCGATGATGGCGACAGCCCAGATGGGCGCGGAGATCAGCAGTCCCAGCACGAGGCCACGGAAGAACCGCGGCTCGCGAGACCGCGGATCGGCGTCCACTAGAGGATGTGCGTACCGGCGTCGGGGTCGTCGGTGGGCTCGGCGACGGTGACTTCGGGCACGAGCGATGCAGTGCCGTTGGATGCGGCTCCGGCGGACGCGACGGACGTGAGGAGCGACAGGACGGCACCACCGAGGCCGAAGCCGAGAGCGTCGACCCAGGGCACGGACCAGACGTCGATGGCGCCGGCTCCGAGCGCGAGGATGGTCGACTGGGCGGCGGTCTTGGCGGATCGCTCGGCGGCGTCTCGCCAGAAGGTGCGGGTGAAGGTGGCCACGATGTTCTCCTGGCTAGTCGGCGGGTGGCCGCTGTCGTGGCGGCCTGCGTGCTGGCGGCTCGTGCATTTCGAGGCCCGCCTTGGCGATGAGCGCCCATGCGGCCTGGGCCCACGTACGGAGCTCGGTGAGTTCGGAGCGGGTGTCGGCGAGCTGGTCGGTGAGTTCGGTTTCGCGTTGCTGGGATCGTTCGCGGTCTGCTTCGAGGCGGTCGATCCTGAGCGCGAGCGAGTCGATCTGCCGGCGGGCTTCTTCGAGGGAGTGGTCTTGGCGCCCGAGTTGCTGCGCCTGCCGGTCGATCTGTTGTTCTTGCCGCTCGATCTGCGCCCTGTACGGCTCGATGAGCGACAGCGCGGATCCGGTGAGCGTTGCCGCCGCGTTGGCCCAGGCGCCGTCTCCGCTGGCTTGGGAGGCGCGGGCGTCGGCGGCGGTTTTACGGCGGGAGAACCAGGCGCCGAGGATGGTGGCGAGGACGCCAGTGGCTCCGGCAGCAACGAGGAGTCGGATGATCAGGTCTGAGAGGCTGCCGGTTTCGGCGGGCGGAGCGTCTGCGGCGAGGTAGGCAAGATCCGACAGGTGCATCAGGTCCCGCTTTCGCCAGAGCCCCCAAAGTGCCGGCGTGCGGCCCTCAGCTTCCGTGTGACTTGCACGAGCCGCGTCATTGCGGCTCCTGCGATTCCCCCATGGAGGATCGCGGTGGGTACGCCGCGCCTGCCGAGTTCGAAGGCCGCGAGGGCGTAGATGGCGCCGCCGAAGAAGAGCGCGACGAGCCCGACGCGTTTGATCTCGACGCCAGTGAACGGGTTGCGCCACATGAGCCCGGCGAATGCGACTGCACCGCCGAGCGCGTAGAGCGTCGCCCAGATGCACGCCAGAGTCGGGGATAGGCTCTGCCGGATGCTCGAGGACGATCCGAGGCCGGTGAGGATGCTGATGCCGAGCGCTGACGTGGACAGCAGGACGGTCGCCTCGAAAGCGTTGACGGGGCCTGCGGGTCGCGGCGCGAGGGTCTTCGCGAACCGTCTCACTGGGGGAGCCTGCGCAGGCCTACCGCGAGGACGATGCAGGAGCCGGCGAGCATCCCGTACGCGAATGGTCCGGTGGCTGCGGCGGTAGGGATCTGCATAGCCGCCTGGGCCAGGGAGAGCGCGAAGAACATGAACCAGACGCCCTCCGCGAAGAGGGTCGCACTCAGGGTCCGGTAGTGCGCCTTGCCGAATGTCGCCCACAGCACGATGAGCCCGAGGACGACGAGAGCGCCGCCCCACGTGTCCTGCTCTCCGGGCAGCGCGCGGGCTGTGTTGAAGCTAGGCCCGCCGAACCGTTCCTTGCCGCCGAGGACGAGTCCCGCCCCGAGCAGGAGGCCGCCAAGTCCGAGGACGCCGGCGACTCCCTGCACGATCCAGCCGAGGGCGAGACGCTGGGGCATGGCTACTGCTTGGCGCCGGGCGGGTTACCCGTGGCCTTGGCGAGCGCGGCTTTGATGTCGTTGATGCCAGCGGTGACGAGCTTGTGCCGTGCGCCGTCGTTCTGGATCTGCTGGTCCTGGTTGAGCTCGACGTTCGACAGCGCACCGACGATGGTCATGTCGCGCGCGGGGGCGTCGTCATCGTTGACCTTCTGGTTGGGCACCATCCGGTCGGTGAGGAGCATGTCGCGGATGCCGGCCAGGACGAGCTTGGCGGACTGCTCAGCGATGGCCTTGCGGTCTTCGGGGGTCACGTCGTCCTCCTGGGTGAGTCGCCGGATCTTGTCTGCCGCCTGACGGACGGAACGCTCGCCAGCGACGACCTCGAAGTGCATGTCGTCGACGACGGTGGAGAAGTCGCCGCCCCAGCGGATGACTCGGTCGCCTCGGTCGTCGGTGATGTCGGCGAGGATTCGGCGGAGCGCGCGGACCTGCTTGGCGGTGAAGGTGCCTCGCTTGCCTCGGACGTGCCTGAGGGCGTTGAGGTCCCAGGCGGTCGCGCTCGCATGGCAGGAGATTGAGGTGGTCGAGCCGCGGACGTTGCGGACGGCGTAGGACCAGTCGTCGAGGACGGGGCCGTGAACCTTCTCGACCTCGCGATCGAAGCGGGTGATGAGGTATTCGCCGATGACGGCGACGTCCCGGTTGGCTGCGGCGAAGGACCCGCCGGCTGCCGTGAACCAGATGAGCTGGCCGCGGTCTCGGACGGTCCATCCGTTGTAGGACGTCGCCATTTTGGCCCTCCTACGTGTTGGGCATGGGGGGCCGGGACAGGATTCGAACCTGCGACCTTCGGCTTATGGGGCGGACGAGCTGACCTAGCTGCTCTACCCGGACATGACGGAACCCCCTCGCCACGGGGGTTAACGAGGGGGTTCCGAGTTTGATTGCTCGCGGGGGGTGTTCACCTACACGAGTCGCATGTTGAAGGTGACAGTACACACTCCGTTGCCACCTGTCACGTCGTCCGGTCAGCTGGCGACGCGTTCGGGCTGACGTTCACTCGTCCAGCGGCCTTTGCGCTTCCCTAGGCGGCTTTCGCGTTCAGCCACGAGCAGGTGTTCCTCCTGGACGTACCGCATCCCGGTGATGGGTTCGAACGTTGCCACGAGCATCTCCTGCCGAATCCACCGCCGGATCGTCTCGGGCGTGCGATGGACCCGCTGAGCGGCCTGGTCGATCGTGTAGCAGATCATGCGGGCACCTCGTCTTCTTCGCGTTCGGCCATCTCTTCGAGGACTCTCCGCGCGTGCCAGGCGTAGAGGTCTTCGGCGATGGTTTCCTTGCATGTGCGGCACGAGATGACAGCCCGTCCCATGAATGCCTGCGGTGCAGTGCGTACGAGCGAGAGCATGTCGCAGGCCGGGCACGGGGTCGGCAGATAGAGCGGGCGTTCCTCGTCGGGGTACCGCTTGAGTGCGGCGCGTACGACGTCGCAGAGTTCGGTGACCATCTCGCCGGACCACTCATAGATGCACGCCCGGTCGAGGTGCGTCGAGATCCTGCCGGCCATCGTCGCGGCGGAGTGGGCATGCTGGGTCGAGATGCCCTGCAGGCGTTTCCCGGCGACGTACGCGGTCGGCATGTAGGGCGACAGGTCGAGCTCGTCGGTGACGGTCTCGTGCCAGTCGGCGAGCGACGCGTACAGGCGGTCCGCGGTGTCGACTGCGTCAAGGTTGAGCGGTGCCGGAGAGTGCTTGCCCGCAGCCCGCGGCATGTCGTCTCGTCGGACTGCCCCTGGTTCGACGCATGCCCGGAGCCACTCGATCAGGTCGGGGATCTTCCCGACGGCCTCGGTGAGCCGGCCGTGGCAGTGGATGCAGAGCTGCCCGACGTGAGCGAGACGCGGCGAGCAGCCTGTGCATTCATCGTCGTGCTGGTGCTGCTCGTAGCAGCCGCCCTCAACTGAGCATGCGTACACGCCGTCAGCGCCCTGGTGACAGTCGCACGAGCAGGTGCGCTGCAGGTGCCGGCGGGGGACGACGCAGCCGCGGATGCAGTGGAGGCTCAAGCGAGGACCGCCGGGTGGTCAACGCGCCCGAGGAATTCGAGGCATTGGCAGGCGCCGTGTCCATCGTCTCCCCCGACGGGCGTCCAAGACGGACAGACGGACGTGACCTCGGCGTGGTGGCCGCAGGGGTCGTTCTCGAAACCCTCTTCACAACCGCAACGTTCGGGGTCGTGGAAGCCTCGTGCTCGTCGCCCGCACTGGTCGCAGGCCAGGAACGGGTCGCCGAAGACCACGGTGACGTGGGTCCGGGTGTGCGTCGCGCTCATCGCTTCTCCTGCTCGTTCTCCTGGCCGAGTTTCCTTGTGGCCGCTTTCTCCCACGCCCGCACTGGTCCGGATCGACGATCACGGTCAGCGCAGTGACGCCGGCATCCGCATCCGGGCCAGCGTGACCGACCGATCATCCGGGCCGTGGGGCCGAGATCCTTTGTCTTCACTGGCCCTCCGGTGCAGGCAACATGGGATGACGGGCGAACGCATCGGTGAGCATCGCCTTCAGTTCCGTTTCGTGCGCCTTCTGGCGACGAGCTCCTCGCAGTTCGCGGAGTCTCTGCTCTTGGCCCTCGATGCGCCTCACCCGCTGGATCCGCTTGTAGGCCCGGGACTGTGCGCGGGTCATGGGAATGGGTGGCCGGCGACTGATGCGGACGGGTACTGGCGTGGCCCAGAGAATGCCCGGGTCGCTGCGGAAGACGTCGCCCCAGTGGATTTCGCCAGCGAGTGACTGAGGGATGACCGAGCGCAGGGGGAAGCGTTCTTGTCGGGCCAGGCGGCGCTTTAGGGTGGTCAAGGCGGTCAGCCGACCTCTCTATGACTCGCCCACGCCAGCAGGTCTGACATCAGCTTCGGCGCAGCGAGGTACGGCATGCGGGCTCCCTGGGTGTGCACTGACGAGTGTCGGCAGTCTATGGCAGTCAAAAGGGCTTCTGTGTTAGCCCGCCTTGCGCAGGGTCTGACTGGCCTGCCTTCGCCCTAGTGCGACCTCGAAAGCGATGACCTCGTCGGGGTGCCAGTACCGGTAGCGGCCGATGAGGAATCCCGGGTGGACCTGGCCGGCGCGGATCCGGTCGCGCACGGTCTCTTCCTTCCGGACGGCATACCTCTCGCAGAGGTCGGTGATGTCCCAGAGTCCCTTGGGCTTCGGTCTGGCCATGTCTCACACCCGTCTTTCGCTCGTTTGGGCTCCTGTCGGGACGGTACGGGCTACCGTTGGGACGGTCAACTGCGCCGACGCGTGAGGGGTGTGTCATGGGATCGGTCGAGACGCTGTACGACGGCAAGGGCAAGGTGCGCGGCTACCTGGCGCGCTGGCGTGACGAGGATGACCAGGGGAGAAAGAAGACGTTCCTGCTCAAGGACGGCCTCAGAAAGAAGGACGCCGAGAAACACGCCGAGGACGAGGAGCGCAAGAAGCGCATCCCTGAACCGCCGCCGACGCCAGAAGACCTGTGGGACAGGACGGTCACCGTCGCCGAGCTCGCGGGTGAGAGCATCACGCTGCGCGTCCCGCAGCTAGCCGAGAACACGATCTTGTGTATGCGCAGCAGGTGGCGCAATCACATCGTGCCGACACAGCTCGGACGCACGCCAGCCTTCGACGTCCAATGGACCCAGGTGCAAACCTGGGCCAACGAGATGCGTGAGGGGAACTCGAAGGGCGCCGTAGAGGCGTGCCTTGGGTTGATCCGCCGCGGTATGGAAATCGCAGTGCGGGACAAGCGGATCCCGTCATCGCCCGCAGCGCACAGGATCTATATCGCAGGCGACGAGCCTCCCGAAGATGATCAGGCAGACGCGATCGTGGTGCTGGAAGTGCCTGAGGTGGCGTGCATCCTGGCGCACCTCGAAGGCGTGATGCGGCTGATTGCCACGATCCAGGCGCACACCGGAGCGCGAGTACACGAGGTCCTAGGCCTGCTGAAGTCGGACATCGATTTGAAGCAGCGCGCGATCCGGTTCCGCAAGCAGGCGAAGAGCCGAACGCCGGGCGCCAGGGCCAAGCTCAAGACCGGGGCGTCGCGACGAGACGTCGTCATCGGCGCGGTTCTCGCCGGAGAGCTTGAGTCCTGGCTTGCTGACCATCCTGGAGACGGCTGGCTCTGCCTTCTGGACGGCGAGGCCGTGAAGTACGACCAGTACAAGCCGGCACTGGAGAAGGCCGCCAGGGATGCCGCTCTGGAGATGGAGGCAGCCCAGCGAGAGCGGGTCGCGCGCGGGGAGGAAGACTCGGGCTGGGAGTTGTCGAGGCTCGCGCGGCTCGACGAGCTGGGCGAGATCCGGAGCCATGCTTTCCGGCACCACCATGCGTCCGTCCTGATCGGCATGAATGTGCCGCTTCTCGCGATCGCTCGGCGCCTGGGGCACTCGACGATCGGTCAGATCGAGAAGACGTACGGGCATCTGATGAAGGTCGTGGACGAAGCGGTGCGGGATGCCGTGGACGGGGCTTGGAGGGGACACGTGGCGCAGCGTGCCCTGTCCGTGCCCTCAGCGCTGCCGCAAGTGCCCTGACCTGGGGTTTCCGATGATGGCCGACAACATCGAGCACGTCATCACCTACTGGATCCTGTGGGAGAAGTTCCACTCCCCGGCCCTGGCCGGGTTCCAGGTCGTCAGTCACTGGCTGCCGTTCCTGCTCTTCTCGCTGGCCTCCGGGGCGCTCGCCGACCGCTACGACTGCCGGCGCGTGATCCAGGCCGGGCAGGTGCTGTTCATGCTGGTCTCGGCGGCCTGGGGCGTGCTGTTCCTGACCGGCTCGCTGCAGATCTGGCACGCCTGCGTGCTGCTGGTGCTGCACGGCTGCGCCGGGGTGCTGTGGGGGCCGGCCGAGCAGATGATGCTGCACGACTTCGTCGGCCGCGAGGCCCTGCCCAGCGCGGTGCGCCTGAACGCGACCTTCAAGAGCCTGGGCGTGCTGTGCGGCCCCGCGGTGGGCTCGCTCCTGCTGCTCGGGCTCGGGCCCACCGGCGGCATTTTCGCGAACATCGCGATCTACCTGCCCCTGACGATCTTCCTGTTCCGCACGCGGTACACCGGGCACCGGCGCGACCTGAGCCCTGCGCGGTTCGGATTCCGGGACACCGTGCGGGTTCTGGGCGAGGTGCGGGACGACCGGCTGCTGGTCGGCATGATCCTGCTGGCCGGGCTGGGCGCGTTCTTCGTCGGGGCGTCGCTGCAGTCCACGATGCCGGTCTTCGCGCAGGACCTGGGCGCCGGGAACGCCGGGACGACCTACGGTGTGCTGCTGTTCGCGGCCGGCGCCGGGGGAGTGGTGGGCGGTCTGGTGCTGGAGGCCACCGGCTGGATCGGCGCCAGCGTGCCCGCGGCCGTGCTCGCCACCGTGCTGTACGGCGCCAGCACCGTGGTCTTCGCGGTCACCGATTTCTACGCCCTCGCCCTGGTCATGCTCGTGGTGAGCGGGGTCGCGAACCTGGTCGCCACGTCCACCGCCCAGACCGTCGTGCAGCTGCGGGCCCCGCGGGCCCAACGCGGCCGGGTACTGGGCCTGTACGGCATGTCGTCGAGCGGGCTGCGCCTGGGCAGCGGCTTCACCGTCGGGGCCGCAGGGGCCGTGGTCGGCGTGCACACCTCACTGGCGCTCAGTGCGGGAATGCTCTGTCTCGCGGCCCTTCTCGTCTGGAGGCTCAGCACCCGCGCGCGGTGAGCGCTCAGGCTTCCGGACGGCCGCCGAACCTCCACGTGTACGTCTCCACCGACGCGTATCGGTCGGGCGCCAGCAGGCCGGCCGCCTGCCCGGCGTCGCTCGCCTGAACCAGGGCGGCGGTGCCCAGCCAGGTCCGGGCGTCGTCCGACAGCAGGGGCCCGTACGCGATCAGGCCGTCGACGTCGGGAACCCGATCCGGCGCGGGGCTGGTCTCGGGGCTGGTCTCGGGGCTGGCCTCGGTGGAGGGCCCCAGGCCCAGCACGAGGAAGCGCTCACCGGCCTCGCGGCGGCCGGGAAACTCCCACATGGTGCGGCCCAGCCGGTTTCGCCAGCGGCGCAGCAGGACGTCGCGGTAGGCGCCCGCCTGGTAGGTCGGCTCGTCGAAGGCGAAGGACCGGGCGGCGGCCGGGCCGGGCAGCCCGAGGATGTGCACACTGCCGACCGGAGGGCTCCCGGGGTGCGCGGCGGGATCGAAGACCGGGCCGCGAGCGATCATGGTCTCCGCGAAACGGTCCATGAAAGACCAGTGTTCCTGCAGCAGCGCCTCCCGCAGGGGCAGGCTCCCGGGGCGGTCTCGGTGCAGGCAGAAGAACTCCATGGGCACGATCAGTCCCCAGCCTTTCCGGTCAGGAACCGCGCCGAGGCGGCCGCGGCGAGGTCGTCGTCCGAAATCCGCTCGAAGGCCTCGAGTTTGAGAAAGTGCCGGGCCACCGTCAGGCCCAGTATGCCGCACACGGCCAGCAGGGCGCGGGTCTCGGCGTCGTCGCCCTCGAGGGATGCGCTCAGATTGAGGACGCGCCGGTCGAGGTGGTCACGCATCGCGCGTTCGGCCTCGGGAGAGGTGAGCATCGAGCGCATCAGGGCGCGGGTCTGTGGCGGCAGGTCGTCGAGGCGGGCGCCGAGCACGTCGCTCACGTGCTCGGCGGCCGCCTGCTCGTCGTCGGCCGGCAGGCGGGCGGCCGAGGCGAAGAGACGCTCCTTGGTGCCGTGGTGCTGCATGACCAGGGACGGGTGCACGCCGGCCTTCTCGGCGATGGCGCGGACGGTCGCGCCCTTGTAGCCGTGGGCGGCGAACTCCTCGCGGGCGGCGTCGAGGATCCGTTGCGCCGTGCGGGCGCGGGCCGCGTCCCTGCTCGTGCCAGCCATACGGCTCACTCTACAAGCGTTCAGCGAGCGTGCTACCTTTCGCTCAACACCTGTTTAGCGAAAGAAGGCTGTCACCGTGCCCCTCATCGCGATCGAAGAACACTGGACCACCCCTGAACTCACCGCCGCCCTCAAGGCCCTGCCCGCCGGGCGCCGCGACGCCAGCCTCGCCTTCAACGAGATGCACGACAACCTGGACCGGCTCGAGGACCTCTCCGACGGCCGCATCGCCACCATGGACGAGCAGGGCATCGACATCTCGATCCTCGGACTGGCGCCCCCGGCCACCGGACCCCTCGACCCCGCCGACGCCCTCTCGTTCAGCCGCGTCCTCAACGACACCGCCGCCGAGGCCGTCAGCCGCCACCCCACCCGCCTGCGCGCACTCGCCACGCTGCCGATGGCCGAGCCCGCCGCCGTGGCGGGCGAACTGGAACGGGCGGCCGGCCTGGGGCTCGTCGGGGCGATGGTCTACGGGCGCACGGGTGACGTCCCGCTCGACGACCCTTGTTACGACGACCTTTTCGCCACCGCCGCCGCGCTGGGGCAGCCCGTCTTCATCCACCCGCAGATCCCGCCCCCGGCGGTGCGCGACGCCAGTTACAGCGGTCTGGGTGAGCTGCCCGACCTGGCGCTGGCCACGTTCGGCTGGGGCTGGCACCTCGAAGCCGCCCTGGCCGCACTGCGTCTCGTGGCCCGAGGCACCCTCGACCGGCACCCGGACCTGCGGATCGTGCTCGGCCACTGGGGCGAACTGCTGCCGTTCTGGAGCGAGCGCACCAACAGCCTGGCCCGGGCCGCGAAGCTGGAACGCACCCTGTCGGAGTACATCCGCTCGAACTTCTTCATCACCGCCTCCGGCATGCTGAGCCCGGCCCTGCTGCGCCAGACCCTCGAGGTGACCACGCCCGACCGCCTGCTCTTCTCCACCGACTACCCGTTCCAGCGCCCGACCCGCGCCGAGATCGCCGACTTCGTGCGGGAGTTCGAGCGGGACGCCGACCGGGAGGCCTTCACCTCGGGCAACGCGCGGCGGTTGTTCGGGCTCTAGCGAGTGGTCTCGTGCACGACGGCCTCGGCTGGGCTGTCCGGTGCGGGCGCGCCCGGTCGCGACGGCGGTACCGGCTGGGGCGGGGCGGGGCGGGTCGGGTCGGTGTCCGGCATTCCGGCCCGAGCCTCGTGGCGCAGGGAACCCGACCGGAAGGGGCGGGGACGGTCCTGTGGCTACCGAGGCGTCCATCCTTTACCTTTACCCGACCGACCCGCCGGGCCCGACCAGCACCAAAACGTACTGGGAGGGGCAAAACCGGCGTTCTTGACTGGTGTGCGCAGAAGAGGAACCGAAGCCATGACGGCGAATCCCCAGGAGCCCAGGGCCGCGCACGCGACGACGGCGGGCCCGGCGAGCGCCGGGCAGAACCTGCGCGAGCTGTTCGGCTCGTCCAGCGCGGTGTTCGCCTCGATGCTGGGCGCCGAGCACGTGCTGGAGAGCGCGAACGCGGCGTTCTTCGCCACGACCGGTCACGAGCGGGCGCGCACCGGGCTGCCGGTCGCGCAGTGCCTGCCCGAGCTGGCCGAGCAGGGGTTCGTCGCGCTGATGGACGAGGTGTACCGCACCGGGCAGGCGTACACCGGGCGGGACGTGCGGGTGGTGCTGGGAGCGGGGGTGCGGGCGCAGGAGGCGTTCTTCGACTTCACCTACGAGCCGCGTCGCGGCCTGGACGGCGCCGTCATCGGGATCCAGCTGATCGGGGTGGAGACCACCCAGGTGCGGCACGCTCAGCAGCTGATGCTCGAGCACCAGTCGCTGCTGGAGCAGATCGCCCGGCAGGCGCCGCTGACCGAGGTCCTCGACGGGATGGCGCGCTGCATCGAGGGTCTCACCGCGCAGGGGGTGCTCGTGTCGGTGCTGCTGGCCGATCCGGACGGCACGCACCTGCGGCACGGGACGGCCCCGAGCCTGCCCGCCTTCTACAACGAGGCCATCGACGGCATCGCCACCGGGGAGGGCATCGGCTCGTGCGGGACGGCCGCGCACCGGCGGGAACCGGTCGTGGTCACCGACATCGCGAACGACCCGTTCTGGGTGGACTTCCGCGACGTGGCCGGGCGGGCCGGGCTGGCCGCGTGCTGGTCGACCCCGATCCTGGCCCGCGACGGGAGTCTGCTGGGCACGTTCGCCATGTACCACCGCGTCCCCCGGGCGCCGCAGGACAGCGACCTGGCACTGGCCCGGGTGTTCACCGGCACCGCCGCGCTGGCGATCGAGCGGCACCGGATCGAGCTGGGCAAGGCGGTGGCCGAGGCGTCGGCGGCCGCGGCGCACCGGGCCCTGACCGAGGCGGTGGAGGCGGAGCAGAAGCTGCGGGCCGAGGCCGAGGAACGTGCATCGGCGGCCGCGGCTCTGGGGGGTCAGATGCGGGACGCGGCGGCGGCCCAGGCGGGCCTCTCGCGTCCCGGGAGCTGTCAGCTCGGGGCCCGGGTGGGATGCACCGCCCCGGTCGAGCTGAAGATCACCGACTCGTGGGGCGACGCGGCCTGGGGGTGTTTCATCCACGCGGAGGAAGCGCTGTTCAACGTGCGCACCGCGTACATCGCCGAGGAGCAGACCGACGGGCTGGCCGCCTACCTCAACCGCTGAGGTCCGCGGCGTTCTCGCGCGCCTCGTCGTCCTGGATCTCGCGGAAGTTGAGGTACGAGTAGACGACCGTGGCCGCGGCGATCAGGCCGGAGAAGATCAGTGACGCACCGGCGCCCCAGCCGCCGGGCAGCCACCAGCGCTCGGCCAGGGGCCACCAGCCCGGCACCGGCGGGCGCAGGCCCCAGACGACGCCGATCGCGATCAGGGCGGCGATGCCGAGCACGGACGCGCCGATCCGCAGCGGGCTGGAGACGCCGTCGGCGGCGGTGCGCAGCGCGGCCTTGCGCACCGGTTCCAGGCGGCGTTCGGCCCACTCGTACTGGGTGGCGAGCACGGCCAGGCCGGCGAACAGGGCCAGCAGCCCGGGGCCGGGCAGCACCAGCGCGGCGATGCCGACGAGCACGAGGACCCAGCCCACCAGTTGCAGGGCCAGGCTCTTGATCGCGCCGCCGGGCATCTTCACCGCGACACCCCGGGCTTGGTCGAGACAATCATCGGGCACCTGCTTCTGGTTCGGTCCGGGCCGTCCGGATCGGCGGCTGACCAGCACCGTACTGCCGATCCGGCGGTAGCGAACCTGGGCCTGGCCGGACCGGGCCGGCCCTCGCGGTCCCGCCGTATCGTGAGGCCCATGGACAGGAGCAGCGAGCTCGGCGCGTTCCTGCGCTCACGCCGTGACCGGATCACGCCGTCGCAGGCCGGTATGACCGCGTTCCCCGGACCGCGGCGCGTGCCCGGTCTGCGCAAGGAGGAAGTGGCGTTCCTGGCCGGGCTGAGCGCCGACTACTACAGCCGGATCGAGCAGGGCCGCCAGAGCGCCCTCAGCGACGACATCTGCGACGCGCTCGCCCGGGCCCTGCGCCTGGACGCCACCGAGCACGCACACCTGCGGGAGCTCGCGGTCCCGGCCCGGCGCCGCCCACCGCGTCCGGCCCCGCAGCAGCCCGACCCGGGACTGCTGCGCCTCATGGCCAACCTCGACCACGTGCCCACGCTCCTGCTCGACCGGTTCTCGCGCGTGCTGGCCTGGGGCGGCCCGCTGGAGGCCGTGCTCGGTCTGACCCTGGAGCCCGGCTTCTCGTTCGGGCGCTGGCTGCTGCTGGACCCGGCCGCGCGGACCCGCATCGAGAACTGGGACGAGTTCGCCCGCGGGGCCGTCGGGACGCTGCGCCACCAGCTCGGCCGGCACACCCCCGACCTCGAGACGCTCGCCCTGGTCGACGATGTGCGCGCCGACGCCGACCCCCGGCTGCGCCGGTGGTGGGACGAGCAGACCGTCGCCGACCAGACCTCGCTGCGCAAGCGCATCGCCCATCCCCGGGCCGGGCTGCTCACCTTCGGGATCGAGGCGGTCTCGACGCCTCACGACCGCGACCAGCGCCTGATCGTCTACACGGTCGAGCCGGACTCGGCCACGGCCGGGATGCTGCCGATGCTCCGGTCCTGGGGGACCGAGAGCGCCGACGCACCGTGAGCGGGCAGCGTGCGTTCACCAGTGTCCGGCCGTGCGTCCGGCCGCGCGTCCGGCCAGGGTTCTACACCGGGACGATCTGACGGTTCCCGGTGCGCCCGGCCTCGGCCACGGCCTCGATGAGCGCGGAATTGCGCGCGGCGAGGGCGAAACCGGGCGCGGTGCGGGAGCCGGTGCGCAGGTCGGCGGCCAGGCGGGTGTAGACCTCGGCCACGTTCAGGGCCGGGCCGGAGTCCGGGACGGCGGGGGAGTCCGGGGTCTCGAACGGGACACTGGCGGTGAGGGTGAGGTCGCCACCCTGCACGCCGAACAGCGTGCCGCCGCGCAGACGCAACCATCCCTGCGTCCCCCGCACCACGAAGTCGAACTCGGCGTCGTCGGCGGCCACGCCCGCGAGCACGGACGCGGTGAACGCCACGCCGTTACCGGCCGAGCCGAGAATGTCGGCGTGGTCGGGAACTTCGCGCTCGATGGGGTCGGAGGTGTCGACGGCCGTGACCGTCGGGAAGAGGGTGGGGGTGTGGGCCTGGACCTCGGTCACCGGGCCCAGCACCGTCTCCATCAGGTCGAGGGTGTGCCCGGCGGTGATGGTCAGGAGGCTGGCGCCGGAGGAGGCTTCCTCGAAGTAGCGGTAGGCCGAGAGGGTGGCGGGTGCCCAGGCGCTGGTGGTCGAGACGATCCGGGCGGTCAGGGGACGCCCGAGGGCGCCCTCGGTGATCATCCGGGCGGCGCGGCGGGCGGACGGGTTGAGCCGGCCCTGCAGCCCGATGGCGGTGGGCAGGTTCCCGGCCGCCGCCGAGAGCGCCCGGGACTCGGCCGGGTCGATGCCGAGCGGGGCCTCGCAGTAGACGGCCTTGCCGGCCTTCAGGGCGGCCTCGACGAGGGCGCGGTGCGCGGGGACCCGTACGGCGACGGTGACGATGTCGATGTTCTCGTCGTGGATGAGGGCCAGGGGATCGGCGTACCAGCGCCCGGCCCCGAACGCCTCGGCCGCGGCGCGGGCGCTGTCCTCGTGACGGGTGGCGACGGCGGCCAGCTCGAAGCCGTCGAGAGCCTGCACGGCGGGCACGTGGGACAGCTGCGCCCAGCTGGCCCGGGTGTCGGCTCCGATGATCCCCACGCGGATGACCTGGTTCATGACGTCCTTCGGTTGTGGTGACGGGTGCCACCAGGCAACCGGACCCGGGGCCGGCGGGCCAGGTCCGGCCGAACCTGGGCAGGCGCTGACCAGGTTGGCCGCCAGTCGTGCGGCTAGCGGTAGACGCCGTCGTCGTCGGTCGTGTCGATCAGTTCCTCGAACAGCACGTTGCCGATGCTGAGATTGGCGTCGAGCGTGGGGATGCTGTCGGCCGTGGCCCGGAACGACGACGGGTCGTCCTCGGGATCGGTGCTGACGACGAGCAGCGGGAAACCCTCGCCCCGGCAGGCGTGTGCGTCGAAGACGAAGTAGTAGCCGATCCCCGGCAGAGCGGCCGGATCCGCGTCCTGGTGCGCGGGGTCGTCCACCAGGTTGACGCTCGTGCCGCCCGTGTCCTCCCAAGCCCGGTCGATGTGGTCGATCATGGCGGCCCAGGCCTCGTCGTCGCTGAAATCGGTGCGGAAGAGGAAGGCCTGATCCTCCTGGTGTTCCCGCGACGGAGCGGGGGCCCGGCCCGGGTCGGGCCACTGCTGCCGGAGGCTGAGGTCGTCCTTCCAGCCGAGCATCTCGCGGGAGAAGACGCCGGACAGGGCCCGGCTCTCGAGGTCCTCGGCCCGCGCCGGCGCGGGTTCGTGACTGGTCATGTCAGGGCTACGCACCGGCTGCGGTGGAGGGTTCACAGGGGCGGAAATTGACGTGCACGGGTGGTGTGCGAAACGGTCGCACCAGGCATCGCACCAGGCTGATGCGCGCCCCCGGGAAATCGCCGATCATGGACGCATGAGCCGACCCGGTCTGCCGTCCCGCCTTCTGCGTTCCAGCTCGCACCTGGGCTGGAACGGGGTCAGGCTGGAGGAGTACGAAGACCCTTTCGTCACCGAGGCCTTCCACACCCGCGGCGAATCCCTGACCCTGGTGCGCGTGACCACCGGCCGCTACCGGATCGAGAGCCGGGCCGGTGGCCGCTGGCGCGCTGACGACTACCGGCCCGGCTCGGTCGGCGTGACGGCTCCCGGTCACGAGAACGTCCTGCGCTGGCGGGCTTCCGCCCCGGTGGTGATGCGCTCGCAGCACGTTCACCTCGACCCCGCGCTCGTGCCCGCGGGGGCCGCGTCCCCCGACGCCCTGAGCCTGGACGATCCCTACGTGACGGCATCGGTGCAGGCCCTGGCGACGGCCCTCGACGACGAGGCGCCGGCCCTGTACGCGGACGCGGTGGCGGCAGCCCTGGTGGCGCACCTGGTGCACCGGGTCGGCGCTCGAGCGGTGAGCCCGGTGCGCGCCGGTGCTCTCAGCGCCGGTGAGGTGAGGCTCGTCGTCGACTTCATGCACGAGCATCTGTCCGAAGACGTCACGCTGGAACAGTTGTCGGCGCTGGTCGGGCTGAGCAAGTTCCACTTCCTGCGCCTGTTCCGCTCGGCCACCGGCGAGACCCCGGCCCGCTTCCTGGCGAAAGTGCGCCTGCGGCAGGGGGCACGGTCTTTGAGCATGACCCCGGAGAGCGTCGCGGCGGTGGCGATCCGGTGCGGCTACCGCAGTGCCGGTCAGTTCGCGGCGGCCTTCCGTCGCGAGTACGGCTGCACCCCACGGGCCTACCGGCAGCAATCCCGGGGGATCTGACCGCAACCTCAGGGGATCCGGACGTCTTCGGATTGCGGGACCACCACGTCCCCGATTGTCTCGTGAACGCAAGGGATGACGGATCGTCTGAGGAGTGGTGGGCAGGATGACGGATCGGGTCGCGATCGTCACCGGGGGTTCCGGTGGCATCGGGCGGGCGGTGAGCGAGCGCCTGGCCGCCGACGGAATCAGTGTGCTGGTGACCTTTTCCGGCGGTTCACAGCGTGCGGACGACGTGGTCACGGCGATCACGGACGCGGGCGGGCGCGCCGTGGCGGCCCGGGCGGACGTGGCCGAGCCGGCCGAGGTGAACGCGCTTCTCGATGTTGCCGAGGCCGAGTTCGGTGGTGTGGACGTGGTGGTGAACACCGCGGGGATCATGCGGCTGTCGCCGCTGGCACAGCTGTCGCTCGATGACCTGGACGCCATGTACCGGGTCAACGTCCGGGGCACGTTCGTGGTGAGTCAGGCTGCGGTGCAGCGTCTCCGGAGCGGTGGGGCACTGATCAACTTCTCGTCGTCGGTGGTGAAGCTGGCCCTGCCGACGTACTCGGCGTACGTGGCGGGCAAGGCCGCGGTGGACGGGATCACGCGGATCCTGGCGCAGGAGGTCCGGGGCCGCGACATCACCGTGAACGCGGTGGCGCCGGGCCCGACGGCCACCCCGCTGTTCCTCGACGGCAAGCCGACGGAGGTGGTCGAGCACCTGGCCGCCCAGGCGCCGCTGGAGCGCCTGGGGGAGCCGAAGGACATCGCCGAGGCCGTGTCGTTCCTGGCCGGACCGGCGCGGTGGGTCAACGGGCAGGTCGTCTACGTGAACGGAGGGATCGTCTGATGGGTGTCGTCATCGTGACCGGGGCCTCGAGCGGTTTCGGGGCCATGACCGCGCAAGCGCTGGTGGAGGCCGGGCACACGGTCTACGCCGGGATGCGTGGCCTCTCCGGTCGTAACGTCACGTCGGCAGCCGATTTCGAGAAGCTGGCGCAAGGCGCGCGGGCGGTCGAGCTGGACGTGTCGTCACAGGAGTCGGTCGACGCGGCGGTGGCCCGGGTGATGTCGGAGGCGGGCCGGGTCGACGTGGTGGTGCACAACGCCGGGCACATGACGCTGGGCCCGGCCGAGGCGTTCACGGTCGAGCAGGTGGCCTCGATCTACGACACGAACGTGCTGTCAACACACCGCCTGAACCGGGCCGTGCTGCCGGTGTTCCGCGGTCAGCGTGACGGTCTGCTGGTCTGGGTCGGCTCGACGAGTGCGCGCGGGGGCACGCCGCCCTACCTGGGGCCGTACTTCGCGGCCAAGGCGGCGGAAGATGCACTGGCCGTGAGTATCGCGGCTGAGGTCTCGCGGTTCGGGATCGACTCGGTGATCGTGGTGCCGGGCTCCTTCACCTCCGGCACGAACCACTACGCCCACGCCGGCACGCCCGACGACGCCGAGGTGGCCGGGGTGTACGAGGCGGAGTACGGCGAGGACGTCCAGAAGCTGCTGGCCCGTCAGGCGCAGGAGTCGCCGGCCGACGCCGACCCGGGCGAGGTGGCCCGCGAGATCGTCCGCGTGGTGGGTCTTCCCAAGGGACAGAGGCCGTTCCGGCTGTACGTCGACCCGGCGCAGGACGGGGCCGAGGAGATCTTCCGTATCGGCGACCGGGTGCGGCGCGACTTCTACCGCAACCTCGGGTTCGGTGACCTGCTGAAGCCGGTGTGACCGTACGCCGGGGCGGTCCCGGGTCCTCGAGGGTCCGGGGCCGCCCGTTGCCGGACCGCCAGAGCGGCGCCTACCGCACCCGGGGGCGGCGCTCCCGGTCGCCCGACAGGCGCAGCACCACCTGGCAGTCCAGGTCGTCACGGCCTCCGGCACCCCGCAGCGCCCGGCTGACCTCGGCACACCCGGCAGCGACGGCCTCCAGGTCCGCGTCGGCCCCGACCGAGGCCCGGATGCGGGCCGTGAAGCGCCCTCGCTCGCGGAAGAGCCGGCCGTGGGCCGAGTGGGCGCCGGTGCGGGCGGCCAGGGCCTGGGCTCCGGCCCGGGCCAGGGGACCGGTCTCGGCGCAGAGCCGCCCGGACGGGCCGCTGCCGGCCAGCGGGATCCGCCCGGCGCCCGGGGCCGGGCGGTGGGCGAACACCCCGCGCAGGGCGAGCAGGAGGAGCAGGACCCCGGCCGCGCCGAGGGCCCAGGGCCACCAGGTCTCGGCGGTGGTCTCGCGCAGCCGGCCGAGGTCGATCGTTCCCCGCAGGTCCGGCACGCGCCGGGTGCCCCAGGCAGCGATGGTGACGCCCCCGGCCACCAGGACGAGGGCCACGACGGCGGTCACGACCCGGTCGAGCGCGGAGCGGGTCATCGGGAACCACCGGCCCGGGTCGAGATCCGCAGCCGGGGCGGCGAGGCGAGCACCCGCAGACGCTCCTCGACCGCCGAGCGGACGGCCGTCTCGACGGGCTCCCGGGGCTGCCCGGGGTCCACGACGACGGTGAGCCTGAGCGCGGAACGGCGGTGGCGGGCCCGGGCGGCCGTCACCCCGGCGACGTCCCGTGCCGACCGGGCGGCCAGCCGCCCGACGTCCCGGCGGCGCAGGAAGACGCCCTCGGCGCGGGCGAGGGCGAGCCCGGCCCGAGGACGGGGACGCAACGCCACGACGAGGAGCACCAGACCGGCCACGACCACGGCCGCTCCGGCCGGTACCGCCCAGGTCTGCGGGCCCAGACCGTCGAGCCCCTCGAGCACAGTGCCGGTCCAGGTGGTGCCGGTCAGGACGCCGGCCTGGACCAGGCTGTCGCGGACCGCGACCACGCCGACGGCCCCGAGGAGCAGCGCAAGCAAGGTCGCGGTGGCCTCCAGGGCGCCGGTCGCGGCCGGGGCCCGGTTCGTCGATGCGGTCATCGGACCCTCCGGTCCTCGTCGTCCGGGGTCCCGGACTCGAACACGACGCGGGAGACGATGACGTCCACCGCCTCGACGGGCAGATCGAGCAGGGTCTGCACCTGGCGGCTCACGTGATTGCGCACGGCGCGGGCGACCTCGGGCAGCGAGGCGGGCCAGGCGACGGCGATGAGCACCCGGACGCGGACCCGGCGCCCGTTCCTGCGCACGTCGGCCCGGGGCAGAGCGCCCGCGACCGGGTGCCGGAGGGACGAGCGGGACGAGATCACCGACGCGATGTCCGCGGCGGCGCGAGCGGCGGTCTTCTCGATCACCCGGTCGGCGATGGTGAGGTGACCGCGCCCGGCGGAATCCGGCCGGGGTGCGGCCGGGGTGACCGGCCGCTGCAGCGTCGTCTCAGTCACGACGACGCCCCGGCAGGAGCTGGTTCAGGTCGAATTCGCGGTCGTACTGCCCGCCGACCAGGTAGCCGGCGACACCGAGGACCACCGCGATGAGGAATCCCCAGAAGCCGCCCGTGGCCGCTGCCACTCCGAGCAGCAGGCCGGCGAGCAGACCGATCGTCGAGGTAGCCATGTCTTCTCCTTGTCAGGACGTGCTGTCACAGCTCGAAGTAGCGCCGGGAGCCCGGCAGGCGCCTTGGCAGGACGGTTCTCAGACGCCGGCCGGCCCGGCGGGCCCGGGCGGTGACCCGGGCCCGGAAGGTCGTGTGCAGGACGAGGGCCGTCCGGGGCGGCTCGCCGTCGTGCCGGGCGAGCTCGGCCCGCAGACGCAGGTACGTCTGCGGGTCACCGCCCCGGTCGGGATGGTGCTGCCAGGCCAGACGCCGTTCCCGGCGGCGCCGGTCCCGGCCGTCGTCCCGGTCATTCCCGTCTTTGCGGGGCCCGGCACGGTTGCGGTTCCCGTTGCCCTCGCGGGCCCACCCGGGGTCGCGGTCACGGGAGCCGTCCGTCACGTCCGCCCCCTGTCCCCTCCGAGCCGGGGGTGGACGTGACGACGTCCTCGACCACGACGTCCTCGACCACGACGTCCTCGACCACGACGTCCACCCGGGTGCTCCCGATCCCCGGGACCCCGGCCGCCGCGGCGCGGACCGCGTCGGCGGTGGCCAGGATCGGCGCCGAGGCCAGGAGCACGACGTGGACCCGGGTGACCTCCGGCCGGACCTGGATCCCGAGCACCCGGCGCCCGGGCAGGTACGTGGCGATCTCGCCGGGGCCGGGCCCGGGGTGCAGGCCGGCCACCCCGGGCACGGCCCGGACCACGTCGGCGAGGAGCTCGCTGGCCTCGGTCACCGGGTCACTGCACCCGGGAGACGGCGGGAGTGTCCTGGTCGTCGTCGTCCTGCGGGAGGTAGATGTCCTGCACCTCGATGTTGACCTCGGTGACGTGCAGGCCGGTCATTCCCTCGAGGGAGCCGATGACGTTGCGGCGGATACCACCGGCGAGGTCCGCGATGGACACGCCGTACTCCGCGACCAGCTGGATGTCGACGGCGGCCTCCCGTTCGCCGACCTCCACGGAGACGCCCTGCGAGTGGTTGGTACGGCTGCCGGGGATGCGCTCGCGCAGGGCGCCGACGGCCCGGGCGGCCCCGCCGCCGAGGGAGTGCACGCCCGAGACCTCGCGGGCGGCGATGCCGGCGATCTTGGCGACCACCGTGTCGGCGATGGAGGTCCGGCCCTGCTTGGTCACCAGCGCGGTCTCGGTGGACACACCGGGCGTGGTGCCGGAGGTGCTGGACGGGCTGTTGTTCGAGCTGCTCTCAAGGGTCTGAGCCATCACGAAAGTCCTTTCTGGACGCCGGATCGACCGGTGAGTGGGTAGCCGGTCGCACTGTGACGGTGCTGAACGGTTGGACGCCCCGGGCGCCGGATCGTCACGCCCGCAACGATGTGACGGGTGTCACATTCACCTCTGGGCGTGAGTGCTGTTGCGGCACCCCGCCGGGCCGGGTACCCCTGATGGGGCTGGGAAAACGGGGCGCCAGGGCCAGCGATAGGCCTTGTCGCGAAGGACCCGCAATGCACGTGCAGGACATGGACGGCTCGTCGCCCGACCTACCTCCCGGGACCTCCGGGCGGATCCGGAACTCCCGGGCGGCAGTCTCTTTCGAGGAGCGGGCGGACGACGCCGAGCTGGCCCGGCGGGCCGGGCTGGGGGATCGGGAGGCGTTCGCCGAGATCTTCCGGCGCCACGGGCCGGCGCTGTTCCGTTACGCCCTGGGGATGCTCGAGGGGAACGCGGCCGACGCCGAGGATGCGGTGCAGAACGCCTGGACCCGGGTCTGGCTGCGGATCGGGACCTTTCGGGGTGAGGCCCGGCTGCGGACCTGGCTGTTCGCCATCGCCGCGCGCGAGGTGCTGAACCAGCGCCGAAGACGGCGGCCCGTGCCCGTCGGGGACGACCTGCTGATCGCCGTCGCGGCCCCGCTCGACCAGGAGCCGGAGGCACACCTGGACCATGAACAGTTGCGTCAGGCACTTACCCTGGCACTGACCGAACTGCCGTGGCGTCAGCGGGAGAGCTGGATCCTGCGGGAGATGGAAGGGCTCTCGTACGACGACATCGCGGGGATCCTCGGCACCACGCCCACCGTCGTGCGGGGCCAGTTGCACCGGGCCCGCACCAGCCTCGCCGCCAGAATGGAGAAGTGGAGATGATCCCCCGCGAGGTCAGCCCCTCCCGATCGCGAGAGATGCGCGCCGCCGTGCAGGCCTTCCGGGAGGTCGCGGACGCCCGGTGGGCCGCGGCGTCCCCCCGCGTCCTGCGCCGTTCGCTGAGCGTGCCGCGCCGGTCCCGGCTGGTGCGGGCGCAGGCTCCGTCCGGGCCGGTGGGCATCCGTGAGCACGTCGTGTCCGCGCACCTGGCCGCCGCCCCGGCCGTCGAGGGGGTCACGGTCGTCGGGATACACCTGGACATCGATGACGACGACACCCTGACCGCGGTGCGCGTGGAGGTGGCCGTCGCCTTCGGCACCGTGGTGCGGCCCGCCGCCGACCGGGTCCGGGCCGAGACGAAGGAGCGGCTGCAGCGCCTTCTCGGCGCCGCGGCCGGCGACTGCGCGGAGCCGCACGTGCACATCGGTGACGTGACCGGAGGGCCCTCGCCGGAGGGCACTGCCTGAGCGAGGGCCGTCCCCTCCCCGGCCGGGGAGGGATCAGCCGGTCATGGCCTCGGTGAGCCGATCGAGCAGGCCGGGGAGTTGCGCCAGGGTCTGCCGCTCGGAGGGGGTCAGCGCGGTGGTGATCGCGGCGCTGATCCGATGGTGACGGGCCTGCTGATCGGCGTCGAGTGCGGCCTGCCCGTGCGGGCTGATCGCGATCAGGAATCCCCGGGCGTCGGTGGGGTTGGGGGCGCGGGTGACGAGACCGAGCTGCTCGAGTTCCCCGACCATGCGGCTGACGGTCTGGTGGCTGACGCCCCGCCCGGCGGCCAGTGCGGCCATCGGCTGGGGCCCCGACCGGGCGAGCTCACGCAGGGTTTCGGACCGGGACGCAGGGAGGGCGTCGGCCTGGGCACGGGTGGCTCGCACGAAGGTGCTGATCGAGAGGCGCAATGCCTGGCTGAGGTCGCTCGCTTCCATGGTGCACAGCATAGTTGTATGGTTTGCGCAGCCATGTTGTATAGATTCCGTGAAGGCACACCATGAACCTGACCAAGCACGCTCATGCCACCGTGACCCTTGAAGGTGTCCTCGTCGACCCGGGCGCGTTCACCCCGAACGCCCCGCAGCTCCTGGCGGAGGCGAGCGCCGTCGTCATCACCCACGAGCACGTCGACCACTTCGCTCAGGACGAGGTGCGCGCGGCTCTCGCGGCCCGCCCCGGCCTGCGCCTGTGGGGTCCGGCGGCCGTGACGGCGGCCCTGGGGTCGGGCGGTGAGGTGTCCCCGCACCAGCTGAACACCGTGACCGGCGGTGAGCTGTTCGACATCGACGGGCTGCCGGTGCGGGCGTTCGGAGGGGCGCACGCGCCGATCCACGACGGTATCGAGGTTCCGCACAACATCGGGTACCTGTTCGGTGGGAGCATCTTTCACCCCGGCGACTCCTACGCGGTGCCGGACGTCGAGGTCGAGACGCTGCTCGTGCCGACCAGCGGTCCGTGGAGCAAGGCGGGGGAGGCCATCGACTTCATCACGGCCGTCGCTCCGCGGCGCACCGTGCAGATCCACGACGTCATGCTGAGCGCGGTGGGGCGCACGTCGTTCAGCCGGTTCCTCGGTGAGAAGGGCCTCACCGGAACGCCCATGCTCTCGCCCGCCCCGGGCGAGACCGTGGAGGCCTGACCCGGCAACCGGGGCAGGAGGCTCTCAGGGCCCTCAGGCGATCCGGGCCGCCAGGCGCCGCAGGGCCAGGTGGGACGACGTGCCCGCCTCCGCGGTCAGGGTCACCAGCTGCTGGTCGGGCTCGAAGGCGCTGACCAGGTTCGACCACTGGAGGGACAGTTCACCGACGACCGGATGCCGGAACGCCTTCGTGCCCAGGGCATGGGCGGCCACGCCGTGATCGCGCCACCAGCGCCGGAAGTCCTCGTCACCGTCGGAGAGCTCGTTCACGAGCCCGGTCAGCCGCGGATGGCCGGGACGGTGGGCCGCCTCCATCCGTACCTGCTCCACGCATCCCCGGGCCATGTCCTCCCAGTGCACGTAGAGGCTGCGGAAGTGGGGTTCGCGCATGAGCAGCCACAGGAAGTTGCGCTGTGCGGGCGGATACCGGCCGAAGTCCACGAACAGCGCGGCGGCCAGTGGGTTCCAGCCCAGGATGTCGGTGAAGTGACCCAGGACGACCGCCGGGACGTAGCTGAAATCGTCCAGCAGACGCTGTAACTCGGGCCTCACCGCCTGCCCGTGCGCCACGGCCCGGTCGTCGTCCTTGCCGGCCAGGTCGAACAGGTAGCGGCGCTCGTCGTCGTTCAGGTGCAGCACCTGCGCCAGCGCCTTCAGCACCGCACCCGAGGCCTGACGGCGGCCCTGCTCCAGGCGGGCGTAGAAGTCCGGGCTGATCGAGGCCAGCTGTGCGACCTCCTCACGCCGCAGCCCGTTCACCCGGCGCCGCCCACCGGAGGCCGGCAGGCCGGCCGTCGCCGGGTCCAGCCCCTGACGCCGGGCCCGCAGGAAGTCGCCCAGTTCGTTCACCGTCCCAGTATCGATGCCGGGACTGGCTGCCGGGACTTGATGCCGAGACGGGGACAAGACTGTCCCCTTATCCGCGCGTCCTGCATGCGTCAGCCTGGTGGCCATGAAGACGAACGTGACGTTCACCAGCAGCGGCCTCAAGCTCGCGGCCGTCCTGTTCACCCCCGAGGAGCCGACCAGCACCCCATGGCCGGGCATCGTCATCGGTCATCCGGGCGGGGGCGTGAAGGAGCAGTCGCCCAGCATCTACGCCGAGCGCCTGGCCCGGGAGGGTTTCGCCGCCCTGGTCTTCGACGCCGCCTACCAGGGCGAGAGCGAGGGGGAGCCGCGCAGCCTGGAGGATCCGTTCCAGCGGGCCGAGGACGTCAAGAACGCCGTCAGCTACCTGAGCACCCGCGACGACATCGATCCCGGGCGGATCGGGGCGCTGGGTATCTGCGCCTCGGGTGGCTATGTGTCCTTCGCCGCGCAGACCGATCTGCGGATCCAGGCCGTGGCCACGGTCAGCGCCACGGACATGGGCCTGGCCCGGCGCGAGGGGATCGGCGGCACGCAGACGCCCGAGGAACTGCGGGACCTGCTGCGCGCGGCCAACGCCGCGCGCACGGCCGAGGCGCGGGGTGCGGACGTGGTGCGCACCGAGTGGCTGCCGCATGAGCTGCCCGCGGACGCCCCTCAGGATCTGCAGGAGGTCTTCGAGTTCTACCGCACTCCGCGCGGTTTCCACCCGCGCGCGGTGCAGCCCTGGCCGCTGCGGAACTTGGACCAGCTGATCCAGTACAGCTCCTGGGACCTGATCTCGCTGATCTCGCCCCGTCCGCTGCTGATGATCATCGGGTCGGACGCGCACACGGGCTATCTGAGCCGGCTGGCGATCGAGCGGGCGGGTGAGCCCAAGGAGCTGTTCGTGATCGAGGGTGCCACGCACTACAGCCTTTACGACCAGGACGCGGACGTCACCCGGGCGGTCGCGCGGATGGCCGAGTTCTTCGGCAAGGCCCTGAGTTCCTCGGCGAGGCCCTGAGCAGCTGATGGCGGGCGCCTCAAAAACGTTCCGGCACAGCCATACTCGCTGATCGGCCTTGGCCGCCGTGAGGCGGCCAAGGCCGGGCCTTCTCAGCGCACCAGGAAACCGGCGTCCACGGGCAGGGTCACGCCGGAGACGTAGCGGCCGTCGTCGCTCACCAGGAAGAGGACGGCGTTGCTGATGTCGACGGGCTGAATCAGGTCGACGGGCATCAGGTTGGCCGTCATCTTCGCGGCCTCGGGGTTGTCGGCGATGTACTTGCCGATGACCTCGTTCATCACCATCGGGGTCTCGACGCCGGTGGGGTGCACGGTGTTGACCCGGATGTTGTGCGGGCCGAGCCAGTTCGCGAAACTGCGCATGAGGCCGACCACCCCGTGCTTCGCCGCCGCGTAGCCGAGGGCCCCGGCCGAGCCGTCGGAACCACGGCCGGTCAGGCCCTGGGTGGAGCTGGTGAGCACGATCGAGCCGCCCTGGCCCCGCTCGATCATGTCGTGGGCGCACACCCAGACCGTGTTCCAGACCCCGACGAGGTTGATGTCGACGACCTCGCGGAAGGTCTTGACCGGGTCCGGCTCGGCGCTGCCGAGCTGGGCGATGCCGTGGTTGGCCAGCACGATGTCGACCGGCCCGAGGTCCGCGACGCCGGCCTGGTACACCGCCTTGACCGTCTCGATGTCACGGACGTCGCCCTGCTTGAACACGATCCGGCGGTCGAGGGCCTCCACCGCCTTGACGGTCTCCTCCATGTCGGCGGGAGTCGCCCCCGGGTAGTCGATGGTGTCGAGCTGCTCGAGGATGTCGATCGCGATGATGTCCGCGCCCTCCTGGGCCAGGCGGATCGCGTGGCTACGGCCCTGTCCCCGGGCCGCGCCGGTGATGAAAGCGACCTTGCCGTCGAGCTTTCCCATGAGATGAACTCCTTCGTTCTGGTTCGGCGTCGGCACGTGTCCGATCGCCCCCGCTCGATCATGGGTGGTGCCCGGCATCAGTTCTGATACCGCGTCTCAAAATATAGGGACCCTGGTCCTCTAGCATCAACAGGTGTCCGCCCCCGAATCGCGCCGCCCCGGCCGTCCACCCGTCACGTCCCGGGACGAAATGGAACATATGGCGATCCGGCTGTTCCTGGCGCACGGTTACGACGCGGTGACCGTCGAGCGCATCGCGGCCGAGTGCGGCGTCGGGCGGGCCACCTTCTTCCGCTACTTCGCCACCAAGGCCGACGTCGTCTTCTTCGCCTTCGACGCGGTGCTCGAGACCATGCGCGAGGGCCTGGGGCAGGCGCCGGCCCGGCGCCCGCCGAACCAGGTGGTCGCCGACTGCGTCATCGAGTCGACGCGCCGGGCGCTGGCCAATCCCGTCTGGCTCGACCGGTTCGTCCTGCTCGACACCGCGCCCGGCCTGCGCGCGGGAACGGCCGAGCACTGGGCGAGCTGGACCGCGCAGATCCGGGCCTACCTGGATCATCGGCTGGATCCGGAGCGCGCCGACGCCTCACTGCGCAACGCCGCGTTCGCCGGGGCCGTGACCGAGGCCTACGTCGAGAGTTTCCGCCGGCCGGGCGTCCGGCAGGACGACCCGGAGGGATTCATCGCGGATCTGGAGGCCTGGCTGCGGCCCCTGTGCCGGTCGGCCGCGGCGATGCTGCGCCCCTGAGCGGAACTCACAGCCAAACCACAGGTGGTGCGTTCGGGGAGCTGAAAGCTGTCCCACCTCAGTGATTCTCGTGCGACCAGGCGGCGGTCTCGCGCTGCGGCGAGCGGCGCGGTCGGTGAGGTCCGGAGGATTGACGCCGCCCGTCCGGGCCTCGTAGATTCATGAGCGCACCGATTGAAACGATTCATGTTCTCAATGAGGAGAGCTCATGGCGTCAGAGAAGACGTTTGTGGCGAGCATGTCCCGCCGAGGGTTCATGGGCGGTGTGGTGGCGGTCGCCGGCGCCGGCCTGGCCGCGCCCGCGTTCGCCTCCGGGCAGCAGGCAGCGTCGGCCCCACTGCTCGGGGCCCGGCTGACGTTCAGGACTTTCGCCACCCCGCCCCGCGCGGACGCGCCCTGGGTGCGCTGGCCCCTGGCCCCCGCCGTCACCGACGCCGAACTCGAGACCGAGCTGACCGAGATGGCCCGGGCCGGCATCTTCGGTGCCGAGATCGGCCAGGGCACGTTCCCGCCGATCGCCCAGGTGGCCACCATCCTGCGCAAGGCCAACGAGCTCGGCATCACCATCAGCCTGAGCCACGGCCCGGTCGCTGCCCCTGAGGGCTTCACCGTCGACGACGAGAACGCCCGCAAGAGCGTCGTTCACGGCGCGGTCAAGCTCGCCGGCGGCACCTCGTTCTCCGGGGTGCTGCCCGCGCCGTCGACCGAGAACCGGCTCACCCTCATCGCCGTGATCGCGTACCGGATCACCGGCACCTGGTCGACCACGGCCACGACCACCCTCGACCTGGACTCGGCCACCGACCTCACCGGCAAGGTCACCGACCGCGACACCAGGGGCGTGCAGGGCGGCACCAGCTCGGGCCGGCTCACCTGGACCGCCCCCACCGGCGGCGACTGGGCGCTGATCGCCGTGTACGGCGTCGGGACGATCGCCCAGCCGGACCTTCTCACCGTCGCCGGCCGCCGGGTGCTGACCCAGGTCATGGACCAGGAGTTCGCCCCGATCAAGAGCCTGCTGCGCAAGAACGCCGGTGACCTGTTCTACGACTCGCACACCGGCGACCGCGGCTCACCGAACGACACCTGGAGCAACACCCTCGCCGCGGACTTCCGAAAAGCCAACGGCTACAGCCTCGTCCCCTATCTGCCGGCCCTGACCACGCTGCCGACCTCCGGTTTCGGGGCCGCGCTGCCCGGATTCACGTTCGGTGCGACGATCACGGCCAAGTTCACCAACGACTTCGCCCAGACCCGCACGGATGTGTGGCTGCGCACCCAGGTGCTGGCGCTGCAGGAGTGGGCGAAGAAGTACAACCAGAAGATCCGCCTGCAGCCGTACGGGCAGAACGGCCCGGCCGTCGACTCGATCCAGGCCGCCGCCGTGCTGGACAAGGTCGAGACCGAGACGCTGTGGTTCGGGGACGTGGTGGACAACTACCTGCCCGAGGCCAGTGCCGTGCACATGACCGGCCGCACCTGGTATTCCATCGAGGCGTCCGCGGTGCTGCAGGGGGCCTACGCGATGACCTGGCAGGACCAGGTCGTGCACATGAACAAGGCCTACGCCGGCGGTGTGACCAAGCTGGTCAGCCACATCTACCCGTACGCCGACAGCTCCACCTCGGTCTGGCCCGGGTTCTCCCTCTTCCCGGACTCCTTCGGCAACAGCTGGGGCCCGCGTTCACCGCACTGGAAGGACGCGGCCCGCTACAACGCCTACTTCGCCCGCACCCAGCAGGTGCTGGCGCAGGGCACGGCGCAGCGAGACGTGGCCGTGTACATGCAGAACTACGTGTACCCGCAGCCCTACCTGTACGAGAACCTGCAGTACTGGAGCGACGCCGGGCTGGAGCGCAGCGGCTACACCCGGGACTACCTCAACCCCACCCTCCTGGCCCTGCCCAACGCCATCGTGACGAACGGGCGCCTGGCCGAGAAGGGCCCCGGCTACAAGGTTCTCATCCTCGACGGTCAGCAGCTGCCCACCTCGGCCGCGTCCCGCTCCGCCATGGACGTGGCCACCGCCCGGCGCGTGCTCGCCCTCGCGAAGGCCGGGCTGCCCGTCGTGGTCGTCGGTTCCGCCCCGGCGTCCTCACCCGGCATCGACGCCGACGCCGACGCGACCGTCCAGAAGCTCATGAAACAGCTCCTGGCGCAGCGTGGTGTGCACGTCGTCGCCCGCCAGAGCGAGGTCCCGGCCCTGCTGACGAAGCTCGGCATCCGCCCCGACGCGCAGCCGGCCGAGGCCGGCCCGGTGCTCACCGTGCACCGCAAGGACAACGGCGCCGACTTCTACTGGTTCTACAACCAGGGCTCGGTGATCTCGCCCAAGACCCCGGCCAACACCTACGACCCGGCGACCGGCAGCCCGGTGTCGGCGACCTTCACCCTCGCGGGCCGCGGCACACCGCTGCGGCTGAACCCCTGGGACGGATCCGTCACCCCGATCGAGCGGTACACCACCGGCAAGGGCACGGTGACCGTGTCCCTGGACCTCGCGCCCGAGGACACCGCGATCGTCGTGCTCACCACCGACCCGTCGCGCTTCGGGCAGAAATCGCGGGCGCTGCACGTGGTCTCGACCACCGCCGACGCCGTGGTGCCCGGGAAGGACGGGGCCATCGTCATCGCCGCGGCCGCCGCCGGCTCGTACTCCACGACGCTGAGCAACGGCCGGGTGGTGCACTCGAAGATCGGCGCCCTGCCCCGGGCGATCGACCTGACCGGCACGACGTGGACCCTGAACGCCGAGGACTGGCAGCCGGCCTCGGCCTACGGCACCACCGGCCCGGCCGCGACGAAGACCACGAAGAAGGCGGTCTCCGTGAGACTGGCCGCCCTGAAACCCTGGCCGCAGATCCCCGAGCTCACCGACGCGTCCGGAATCGGCGTCTACACTTCGACCTTCCAGCTCGACGCCACCTGGAAGGCCGTTCAGTCGGCCACCCTCAGCCTCGGCAGCGTCACCGACTCGTTCACCGTCACGATCAACGGCCGGACGGTCGATTTCGTGAACCAGCTCAGCGCGAGCGCCGAGATCGGCTCCCACCTGAAGCAGGGGGCCAACACGCTCGAGGTGACGGTCTCCACGACGCTGATCAACCGGCTGCGCACCCTGAACAAGACCCAGGGCACCTGGCCGGTGCAGGCGAACGGGCTGGTCGGGCCGGTGACGATCACGCCGCGCGGAACGGCCACGGTCGCCTGATCACCGAGGGTCCCGGTCGGTGCTCAGCCCGAGCACCGGCCGGGATCCGGGACGTTCACCACGGCATCACCGAAAGGTCCCAGCTGACGAAGGTTCCGGTCGGGCCGTCGTCGTCGAGCCGGGCCAGGCGCACGGCTCCCTCGGCGGCCTCGGCCGGGTCGTCGCCGAGACTGCGGGCCCGGCCGTTGAGGTCGGTGGCGCGCAGGCCGGGGGCCATCGCGTTGACCCGGAACCCGGGCAGGGCCTGGGCGTAGAGCGCGGTGATCATGTTCAGCGCGGCTTTCGAGGACCGGTAGCTGACGGCGCCGGGGGAGAGCACGGCGGGCGCGCCGGTGGCGGAGGCGCGTACGGCCTCGTCGGTGCTGGCGCCCAGTGAGGCGGTGCCGCTGGAGATGTTGACGATGCGGGGTGCGGGGGAGCGGCGCAGGGCGGGCAGGAAGGCGTTCGTGACGGCGACGACGCCGAACACGTTGGTCTCGTAGGTGGCCCGGAAACTGCTGAGGGACGCGTCGGGGCCGGTGTCGCTGTCCACGAGGACACCGGCGTTGTTGATCAGGACGTCGAGGGAGGCGATCGAGGCGGCGGCTGCGGCGATGCTCTTCTCGTCGGTGACGTCGAGCTCGACCAGGTGGCAGTCGCCGCCGATCTCCTCGGCGGCCGCCCGGCCGCGGGCGGCGTCACGGGAACCCAGGTACACGGTGAAGCCGGCCGAGACCAGCTGCCGGGCGATCTCTTTGCCGATGCCCTTGTTGGCCCCGGTGACCAGGGCGGTGGTGGAAGTCATGCACCCGATGGTGCCCCGCGCGTCCGTCATCAGCCAGGCACAGGTGATACCCGAATAAACCGGGGACCCGGGGTGTTCGGTCAGGTATGCCGAGAACCGAACTGGCGCGGTTCCTGCGTGACCGCCGCGAGGGGTTGCGCCCCGCCGACGCCGGGCTGCCCACCGGTCGCCGTCGCCGCACGCCGGGGCTGCGGCGCGAGGAGGTGGCCGAGCTGGCCGGGATGTCCGTCGACTACTACGCGCGCCTGGAACAGGGCCGTGGACCGCGCCCTTCGGCGGGCGTGCTCGAGGCGGTCGGCGGCGCCCTGCGTCTGGAACCGGCCGAGCGCATCCACCTGTTCCGTCTGGCGGGCAGCGCCCCCCAGGCGCCACCGGGACCGACCCGCTCCGTGCGTCCGCACGTGGTAGGGCTTTTGGGGCGTATGCCGGGAACGGCCGCGGTCGTGACGGCCGCGAACTATGATGTGGTGGGCTGGAACCCCCTGGCCGCAGCCCTTCTCGGGCCGCAGGAGGGGTGCAACCTGGCGCGGCGGCGGTTCCTGACCGAGGCAGGCGCGACGGCCGCGAGTGCGCCGGAGTTCGCCGAGATCGTGGTGACCCGGTTGCGGGGCGCGGCCGTGCGGTACCCGCACGATGCGGCGCTGAGTGCTCTGCTGAGCGAATTGCACGACGGGAGCGAGGAGTTCCGCGAGCTGTGGCAGCGCAATCCGGTGAGACTGCCCGGGCACCAGGTGAAGACGCCCGAGCATCCGGAACTCGGGCGTCTGCGCCTGAACTGCGATGTGCTGGCGGTGCCGGAAGACGATCAGCAGGTCGTGTTCATCACGGCTGACCCGGGCAGTGCCACGGAACGGGCGTTGCGGCATCTGGCGGCGGCGCCGCGATGATCAGGACTGCAGGGCGTCGGTGACCTCCGGCGAGGCGGGCGAGCCGACGTACGGGTCGCGGCGGGTGATCACGTCCCAGGCCGCCTTGGAGCAGGCGACGTACTCGCGGGCCTGCTTCACCATCATCAGGGCCGTGCCGCAGTTGTCGCACCGGGCCTCGACGCCCTCGGTGTCGATGCCCAGGGTGCGGCAGAGGGTCACGGCTCGGGAGAGGTGGTAGGGCTGGGTGACGACGAGGGCCGTGCGCACGTCGTAGACGTCGCGGGCGCGGATGCACGAGTCGTAGGTGTCCAGGCCGGACGGGTCGGCGACGACGCGGGCCGGGTCGACTCCCAGGTGCTCGGTCAGGTACGAGGTCATCGCCGCGGGCTCGTCGCCCGAGTCGCCGTTGCCGTCGCCGGAGACCAGGACGACGCGGGCCCGGCCGGACTTCACCAGTTCGGCGGCCGTGGCGAGACGGCCTTCCAGCCGGTTCTCGGGAAGGCCGTCGGGGGCAACGGCGGTGCCCAGGACGAGCACCACGTCAGCGGCCGGGGCGTCGGCGAGGTCGTGCCGGTGCCCGGTCGCCGTGAGCACCGTCCAGGCCCAGGGGGCGCTGACCAGGCAGGTCAGCAGGATGCTCACGGCGACGGCCCTACGTATCCACTTTCGCTTCACAGAGGCAGGCTAGAGGTCCGTTTCGGGGTGGTTTGACCGGGCTGTGCCGCCGGTGCTGGGGTCTGGTCGCGGAGCAGGACGAGTACGAGGAGCCCGGCGACCAGGGCGGTCGCCGAGGCCAGCAGCAGCGTGGCGTTGAGCCCGTCGGCGAACGCGGCCGGTGAGCCGTTCCCGTCCGTGACCCGGTCGGTGAAGACGGTCCCGAAAATGGCCACGCCGAGCGCGATTCCCAGCTGGCGGAACGTGTTGAGGGCTCCACCGGCCATGCCGCTGCGTTCGCGGGGCACGTCGGCCAGCACGGCGGAGGCGTTGGTGGGCAGGACGCAGCCGACGCCGAGGCCGACGAGGATCAGGCCGGGGATCAGGATCGCGCCGGTGCTGTCGGCGGTGATGCGGGCCTGTGCCAGGTTGCCGGCGGCGATGAGCAGGAGGCCGAGGCCGACGCTCCAGCGGGCGGCGAGGCGCTGCAGGGACCGGCCGGCGGCCGCGCCGACGACGAGGGCGGCGGCGGCCATCGGGAGTGCGCCGTACAGGCCGGCCTTGACGGGGCCGTTGCCGAGGGTCTGCTGCAGCCAGACGGTGCTGTAGGGGAGGTAGCCGAACGCGGCGGCGTGGGTGAGGAACGCGGCGACGATCAGTACGGTGAACGGGGTGCGGCGGAACAGGTTGAGGTCGAGCATCGGGTGGGTGGAACGGGTTTCGGCGATCAGGAACAGGGTCAGGGCGATCAGGCCGGTGGCGAACGCGGTCAGGGCGACGCCGTCGGTCCAGCCGCTGTCGCCGGCGCGGATCAGGCCGTAGGTCACGGCGGCCGCGGCCACGGTGAAGCTGATGGTGCCGGGCAGGTCGAGGCGGGCGCCGCCGGGGGCCCGGGACTCGCTGACCCCGCGCGCCGTGAACCAGATCGCGACCAGGCAGATCGGCAGGTTGACCAGGAACACCCAGCGCCAGCCCAGGTGCTCGGTGAGCAGGCCGCCGGCGAGCGGGCCGACCGCGGCGGCGGCGCCGTTGACCGCGCCCCAGATGCCGAACGCGACGCCGCGGTCGCGGCCTTCGTAGGTGACGTTGAGCAGGGCGGCGGTGCACGCGAACATGGCCGCGCCGCCGAGGCCCTGGAGGATGCGCGCGGCGACGAGGGCCTGGGCGTCCGGGGCGAGGGCGCACAGCAGTGAGGAGATCGCGAAGATGACGATGCCGACGAGGTAGGTGCGGCGGCGCCCGAAGCGGTCGGCGAGCGAGCCGGCGCCGAGCACCAGGGCGGCCAGGGACAGGGCGTATCCGTCGACGACCCACTGCAGGTCGGCGTAGTCGGCGTGGAAGTCGTCGGCGATGGCGGGCAGGGCGACGACGACGATGAGGACGTCGACCAGCAGCAGGAAGGTGCCGAGGCAGACGGCGATCAGTGGTGACCATTTGCGCATGCACCGCAGATTGAGGTGTTCCGGCCGATCGAACCAGTCACCGTCCCCGTTCTTGCGGATCTCGACTCGCAGTTAGCCTGGGGCGGTGGAAATCGACGAGCTCGACCGGCAGCTGACGCATGCGCTGCGGATCAACGGCCGGGCCGGTTACCGGGAGATCGGTGCGGTGCTCGGCGTCTCCGACCAGACGGTCGCCCGGCGCTACCGGCGGTTGCGCGCCGAGGCCGGCCTGCGGGTGGTCGCGCTGCCCAACCCGGTCGAGCTGGGCCACGAGACGTGGCTGATCCGGGTGCGCACGACGGCGGACGCGGCGATGCCGATCGCGGGTGCGCTGGCCCGCCGTCCGGACACCGGGTGGGTGTCGATCGCGTCGGGCGGTACCGAGGTCGCCTGCACCGTGCGGGTTCCGGCGTCCGGCGACCGGGAGAGCCTGCTGCTGCAGAAGCTGCCCCGGTCCCCGCGGGTGACGTCGGTCAGTGCGCACTGCGTGGTGCACCAGTTCGTCGGCGGGGCGGTCGGGCCGGACCTGCACGACGACGCGCTGAGCGCCGGGCAGGTCGCCGCGCTCCGCCCGGTCGTCGATGCTGCCCGGTCGGCGGTGAGCCTGACGCCGGCCGACGAGCCGCTGCTGCAGGCTCTCGCCGGGGACGGGCGGCTCAGCTACGCGGATCTCGCGGCGGTGACGGGCCTGCCGGAGTCGACCACGCGCCGCCGGGTGCAGGAGCTGCTCGAGTCCCGGGCCCTCTACACCGACGTGGAGATCGAGACCGAGCTGTACGGATTCCGCGCCCCGGTGCTGCTGTGGCTGACCGTGGCCCCGTCCCGGCTGGCGGCGGTCGGGGAGGCGCTGCGCGAGCACGAGGAGATCATGTTCGCGGCGGCCACCACCGGGCCGACGAACGTGCAGGCCCTCGCGGTCTGCCGGGACATGCCGGCGCTGTACCGCTACCTGACCGGGAAGCTGGGCACGCTCGAGGGCGTGGAACGGATCGAGTCCGAGCCCCTGCTGCGCCACATCAAGCAGATCGGCACCGTGCGCTGACCAGAACCGGGGTGGTACTGGCGGTGCCTTGACGGCGACGCGGCCCCGCCGCCGGGCAGTAGGGTCGGGCCGGTCGTCGGCAGGAAGGAATCGTCCTGCGCAACCGCGACTTTCAGCGCCTGTACGAGGCGTACACCATCAGTGTGGCGGGCACGGCTCTCAGTGCCGGCGCGCTGCCGCTGATCGCTGTCACCGTGCTGCACGTCTCGGCCTGGCAGGTGTCGGCCCTGGCCGCGCTGTCGGGAGTGGCGAGCGCGCTGATCGCCGTGCCGTTGGGTGGGGTGATCGAGTACCGGCGCAAGCGGCCGGTCATGATGGGCGCGGACGCGTTGCGGTTCCTGGTGATGCTGTCGGTGCCGATCACGCTCTGGGCCGGGTGGCTGACATTCGTGCACGTGTGTGTGGTTGCGGTGCTGACGGGCGCAGCCACGATCGCGTTCAACGTCGCCGGCGGCGCCCACCTGAAGGCGCTGGTCGCGCCCGCAGAGCTGCATCGGGCCAACAGCCGCTTCGAGCAGGCGTTCTGGATCATCAACACGGTCGGGTCGTCGGCCGGAGGGTTCCTGATCACGGCGTTCGGTTCGGGCGCGACCATGCTGCTCGACGCCGTCAGTTACCTGGCCTCCGCCGTGTGCGTCCGGCGCATCCGGGCGCCCGAACCGTCGCCGCCCGTCCGTGAAAGCCCCTCGTGGCGTGCGGATGTGACGGCTGGATGGCGCTATCTGCTGGCCCGGGCGGATCTGCGCGCGCTGTTCGTGAACGCGCAGGTCTTCGGGGCGGGGGTGATGGCCGCGTCGCCGCTGACCGTGGTGCTCATGCTGCAGGACCTGCGTTTCACCGCCTGGCAGTACGGTCTCACGATCGGCCTGCCCTGCCTCGGGGGTGTGCTGGGAGCCCTGGCGACGCCGTGGCTGATCACGCGGTTCGGCCAGCGGAGCGTGCTGCTCGGGGCGGGGGCACTGCGCACGGTGTGGCTACCGCCGCTGCCGTTCCTGCCCGGCGGCACGGCCGGGCTGCTGATCATCGTGGTCGCGGACTTCGCCCTGCTGCTGTGTGCGGGCGTGTTCAATCCCGTCTTCGCCACCTACCGCGCCCGGGCCGTCGACGACCGCTACCTGGCCCGGGTGCTGAACGCCTGGGCCATCACCTCCCGCACCGCACAGCCGATCGCCATCGCGGCTGGGGGAGCGCTCGCAGCCCTGGTCGGGGTGCGGCCCACGCTGCTCGCCGCGGCCGTCGTCACGATGGCGAGTGGGTTCGCTCTGCCGTGGCGTTCGGCGCGCGAGCAGCCCTGAGCCCCACCTCCCCTCAGGCGCCGGTGAAGACGAGCCGGTTGCCGTCCGGGTCGAAGACCTGCAGCACCCGCTGCCCGCCGCCCGGCTGGGGGCCCGGGTGCTCGATGCCGGCCCGGGTCAGCCGGGCGCTGAGCCCGTCGAGATCGGTCTCGCTCAGCACGACGGTCGAGTGCCCCGCCCGGTCGGGCTCGGCCCAGACCTGCACCCCGAAGCCGGCGCCGAAATGCCATTCGAGCAGCCCGTTCATCGGGCGGGCGCCGGGCGGAGCGCCGAACACGGTCTCGTACCAGGCCTCGGCCCGGGTGAGGTCGCGGACTGTGGCCTGGGCCAGAACTCCCTGCACGCTCACGAGTAGGTCCTTTCGTGAAAGGGACGTCCGGCAGGAACGTCCATCATTCAGTTCGACTCCCCGCGCCGCCGGAACTCATCGGCCGCACCGGGAGCGCAGGTGCACCACCCAACTAGCAACTGTGTTTATAGTAGGCGGCGTGTCCTTGAAACACGTCATGCTCGGCCTGCTCGCCGGTGGTGAGCAGCACGGCTATGAGCTGAAACGCCTCTACGACCTGCGCTTCCCGGCGGCCCGCCCGCTGGCGAGCGCCCAGGTCTACTCGACGCTGGCCCGGCTGGCCCGCGACGGCATGGTCGTGGCGGGGGAGCCCGAGCGGGTCGGGGGGCCGGACCGCACGAGTTACGCCCTCACGCCCCAGGGGCAGGAGGAGTTCGTCGCCTGGCTGCAGGAGGTCGAGCCGCCGAGCCCGTTCGTGGCCAACCCCCTGGCGGTCAAGGTCACCCTGTTCCTGCTGACCGCTGGGGCGGACGGGGCGCGCGGTTACCTGCGCCGCCAGCGGGAGGCGCACATGCGCCGCATGCGTGAGTACACGCAGGTCAAGACCGATCCGGCCGGCAGCCTCGCGATGGTGCTGGAAGCGGACTACGCCATCGAGCACCTGGACGCGGACCTGCGGTGGATGGGCAGCGCCCTGGCCCGGGTCGAGCTTCTCGAGAAGGAGATCACCTCATGAACGACGACGTGCTGAGCTGCCGGGCGGTGGTGAAGAGCTACGGGGAGTCCCCGGCGTTGCGGGGCATCTCGTTCACCGCCGCGAAGGGTGAGATCGTGGCCGTGACCGGGGCCTCCGGGTCCGGGAAGTCCACGCTGCTGCTGTGCCTGTCCGGCATCCTGCGCCCGGACTCGGGCGAGGTGACCTTCGCGGGCCGGCGGCTGGACACCGCGTCCGAGTCGGAGCGTTCCCGTCTGCGGCGCACCGACTTCGGTGTGCTGTTCCAGTTCGGGCAGCTGGTTCCGGAGCTGACCGCGGTGGAGAACGTGGGCCTGCCGCTGCTGCTGGCCGGTGCCCGCCGCCGGGAGGCGACGCGGGTGGCGTCCTCGTGGCTGGAACGTCTCGGGGTGCACGATCTGGCCGGCAAGCGCCCGGGGCAGATGTCGGGTGGGCAGGCGCAGCGCGTGGCCGCGGCGCGCGCCCTGGTCACCGAGCCGCAGGTGCTGTTCGCGGACGAGCCCACGGGCGCCCTGGACAGCGTGAACGGTGAGGCCGTGATGGCGGAGATGGTGCGCGTCGCGCGGGGTGCCGGCACCACGGTGCTGATCGTCTCGCACGACGCCAGGGTCGCGGCGCACGCCGACCGTGAGGTCGTGGTGCGCGACGGGCTGGTCGAGGGGCCCGACGGCCGCCTCGTGGGTGAGCACCTCGCGACGTCCGGGGGCCTGCTGTGAGCAGGGCGGCCGGGCGGATGTCGTGGCGCACCGGGCTGTGGCTGGCGGGCAAGGGTGGACGCGCGGACGGTACCCGGATCGCGCTGACCGCGACCGGTGCCGCGCTGGGCACGCTGTCGCTGCTGGCCGCCGTCACCGTGGCGGCCACCGGCGAGGGCGACGGCCCGTACACCAGCGACCTGCTGAACCAGACCGGGCTGCACCCGGGCATCGTGATCGCCTTCCTGCTGCTGTGCATCCCGATCCTGGCCTTCGTCGGTCAGTGCTCGCGGATCGGCGCCCCGGCCCGCGACCGGCGCCTGGCCGCCGTCCGCATGCAGGGAGGCACCCCGTCCGACGTGGTGCGCATCGCGGCTGCCGAGACCGGTCTGGCCGCGATCGCCGGAGCGGCCGCGGGCACTGCCGCCTATTTCGCGCTGCGGGTGGTCCTGGGCGGCCCGGTCCTCGCCACCTACACGCTGCAGCGGGTGTCCGACGGTACCTCCATCGAGAACGAGTACACCGGCCCGGCGCTGCGTTTCCCGACCGACGTGCTGCCGGGCGTCCCCGTGTTCGCCGTCGTCGTCATTGCGATTCCCCTGCTGGCAACGCTTTTCGCGGTCGTCGCGCTGCGCCGCACGACCTTCTCGCCGTTCGGGGTGGTGCGCCGCGAGCAGCATCGGCCCAGCCGCTTCGGGGCACTGGCCCTGTTCGTCGGGGGCACGGTCGCGCTGAGCGGGTTCTCCGCCGTGGTGGACCTCGCCGGGGTCCGGGCGCCCGAGGCGATGGCGTTGCTCTTCGTGCTCCTGCTGCTGGTCACCGGTGTCGGCCTGCTGATGAGCACGACCGCGCTGTCGGCCGCGATCGGGCAGCTGCTGGTGCGGTACGGCGAGCGTCCCAGTCTGCTGATCGCCGGGCGCCGTCTGCTGGCCGCCCCGGGCCAGAGTGCCCGGGCCCACGCCGCGCTGCTGCTGGTGGTGCTGCTGTGGGCGTTCACCCAGGGCTACGGCGCGAATCTCCTGGCCATGGTGGAGCGGGACGAGGTCGTCTACAGCACCGACTCCTCGTTCTACCGGGGCGCACTGGCGCTGGTGCATCTGGGCTTCGGGGTGGGCGCCGTGATCACCGCGGCCAGCCTGCTGGTGGGCAGCGTGGAGGGTGTCCTGACCCGGCGGCGTCTGCTGGCCGGCCTGGCCGCGGTCGGCGTGCCCGGTTCGGTGCTGGCCCGGGCCACCGTCGTGGAGACGCTGGCGCCGCTGGTGCCGGCCGTTCTCGCCGCGACCGCCGCCGGCATCTGCGCCGCCCGCGGCGCGCTGGGCACCACGGTGGGGGAGATCGGCATGACCGTCGACGTGCGGGTGCCGTGGGCGGGTCTGGCCGTCGTCAGTCTCGGCACCCTGTCGGTGGTGCTGATCATGGTGCTGGGGTCGCTGCCGCTCCTGCACCGCAGCGCCGATCCGGCCGAGTTGCGCGCCGAATAGGCGGGTTTCGCAGGGTGGGGTGATGGTGGACGGCGGGGTCGGCGAAAGCTCTCCGGCCGGCGAGGTTCTCGGTCGGCGCCTCAGGCGTCGAGGGCGTCGATCCGGGCCGAGAAGTCGTCGACGAACCGTTCCAGCAGTGTCCCGAACGTGCGCTGGTCCTCGGCCGACCAGCCGTCCGTGGCGCCCGAGAGCCAGCCGAGCACGGTCTCCATGTACCGCCGGACGGCGGTGGAGCCCGTCTCGGTGAGCTCGATCAGGCGGGCGCGCTGGTCGTGGGGGTCGGGGACGCGCCGGGCCAGGTCGCGCCGTTCCAGTTCGTGCAGCTGCCGGGTGACGTGCGGGCCGACCACCTGCATGCGGGTGGCGATCTCCCCGACCCGCAGCGGGGTCCCGGCCATGTGCAGCGTGATGAGCACCGACATGGCGGGGCGGTCGACGCTCAGGCCGGAGGCGGCCATCGCCCGCTCGATCAGCCGGCCGCGGTTCAGCACGCCGCTGATCTGCGCCAGGCGCGGCAGGACCGTCATCAGGTCCAGGCCGGTCTCGTGCTCCGGCGACCTGTCCGCCGGTGATTCGTCTGTCACAACCACTCCACTAGATACCTAAGTTAGGTATATTCTCGGTTCAGCCGCACCGCACGGGCAGGCATTGCCGTGCGTGAAAAAAGGATACCTAAAGTAGCTACCTGTGGAGGGCAACCATGACCAGCGTCCTGATCTCCGGTGCGAGCATCGCCGGCCCGGCCCTGGCCTTCTGGCTTCACCGCGCCGGTTTCGAGGTCACCGTGCTCGAGAAGGCCCCGGACCCGCGCGCCGGCGGGTACCCGATCGACATCCGCGGCAGCGCCCTGGAGGTCGTGCGGCGCATGGGCGTGCTGCCCGACCTGCAGGCCGCACACGTCGACACCCGCACCATCACCTTCCTGCACCGCGACGGCAGCCCGGTCGCCGCGCTCGCGACCGGCGCCACCAGCGGCGGCGGCGCGCCGGGCGACCTCGAGGTCCGCCGCGGCGACCTGACCGCGATCCTCTACGGCCGGGTGCGGCACGACGTGGAGTTCCGCTTCGGCGACCGCATCACCTCGCTGCGCCAGCGACCGGACGGCGTGGACGTCACCCTCACCGACGGCCAGGAACGCAGCTTCGACCTGGTGATCGGCGCGGACGGCCTGCACTCCGCCACCCGCGCCGCCGTCTTCGGCCCGGAGGAGCAGTTCCACCACTACCTCGGCACCTGCTTCGCCGGGTTCACCCTGCCCAACGCCTGGGGCCTCGCGCACGAGGCCGTCCTGTGGAACGTCCCCGGCCGCAGCGCGGCCCTCTACGCCACCGGTGACAGCGAGTCGGTGCACGGGTTCCTGTCCTTCCACCAGCCCGAGCCGCCGTTCGCGGCGTTCCGCGACCCGCGGGCCCAGCGCGAGCTCGTGGCCGGGCGGTTCGCGTTCGGCGACTGGCAGATCCCGGCCCTGGTGCAGGCCATGCGCGAGGCCGACGACCTGTTCTTCGACGTCGTCAGCCAGATCCGCATGCCCCGCTGGTCGTCCGGCCGCGTGGCCCTGGTCGGTGACGCGGCGGCCGCGCCCTCCTTCCTCACCGGGCAGGGCACCAGCCTGGCCCTGGTCGGGGCCTACCTGCTCGCCGCGTCACTGGCCGCGAACCCCGACCACGAGAAGGCCTTCGACGCCTACGAGCAGGACACCCGGGCCTTCGTGACGGCCAACCAGGCCCTGGCGACCGCCGGCGGATCCGCCATGCACCCGCGCACCGAGGAGGCTCTGGCCCGGCGCAACCAGATGCTGGCCGGGCTCAGCGAGCTGCCCGGCAACGGTTCGGTGGAGGCCCATTCGGCGATCCGGCTGCCCGACGTCCGCTAGGCCAGCCGCTGAAGGGCCGTCGCCAGCTGACGCTGCGCGTCGGTCAGGGGCGGGTCGTTCAGGTGCCGGGCCTGCCCGAGCTCGCCGTTCATCGCGCTCAGATCGCCCCGCAGCAGATGGATCCGGGCCAGGCGCAGATGGGCCCAGGCACTCTCGGGAGTGACGGCGAGAGCCGCGGCCATGTCCATGTCCGCGGCCTCGTGCCGCCCGGCCTCGGCCAGGGCCAGCGCGCGGGCCGAGCGGGCGTAGGCGATCGAGAACATGTCGAGCGCCTCGTCCAGGTAGCGGTCGAGTTCCCGCACGGCGAGGGCACCACCACCGTTGTCGGCCAGTAGCTGCCCGCGGTGCAGACGGATCTCCAGCGACGCCGGATCCATCTCCAGCAGTGCGGTGAACCCGGTGAGGGCGGTCGGCACGTCACCGGCGTACCAGGCGTCGTTCGCCTCCTCGTACAGCTCGTCCCAGGTCGGTGCATCCTGCGCGACGCCGACGGCCGGGGCGCCCGCGGTCATGGGCACGAGCACCTCGGTGGCGGCGCGGGCGGGCCGCGCAGGCGCCGGGAACACCTCGGCCCGCTGCTCGTGCGGGGCCGGGGTGCTCGCCCCGACGTGCGGCGACCCGGTTTCACCCGTCTCCAGCAGGTCCAGCATCCAGTCGTTGTACTCGACGGCCATGTCCGCGGCGGCCACCTCCTCGACGGCCTCGGTCAGGTCGCCGGCCGACATGGCCCCGGCGAAACGGCGGCAGGGCAGACCCTCGCGGTAGACCACGATGCTGGGCAGCGCCCTCAGGTGATGACGCTCGGACACCTCGCGCTCCTCCATCGCCTCCACCGTCCACACCGGGATCTGCGGGCTGCGGCGCGCGAACTCCTCGAGCTCGGGCTGGAAGGCCGCACAGGCCGGACTGGCCTGGACCCGGAAGACCAGCACACACAGCCCGGTTCCGAGCACCTCGTCGTGACGGTCGATCGGGAGAGCGTTCATCATGCTGTGCTCACGACGAGCGGCCCGTCCAGGGTTCAGCCGGGCCGGGCTCAGGTCGAGCAGGCGGACGCGGCACGCACCACGCACGGGTACTGCTGCCACTCGCGCAGGTTCCCGCGCGGGTCGAACAGGTAGGCGCCGTCACCGAGGTGGGACGGCGCGCCCGTGACGTTCTCGAAGATCGGCGCGCTGCGTCCGTAGTAGTAGTGACCCGGCCGGGCCCCGGACGGCCGGTGCCCGACGTGCACGTACACGGACTTCCCCGGCCCGACCCGCGCACCCCCGGGAAAGATGTACCCCCGCCGCGCCGCGGCCTTCGTCGCCGCGGGCCGGGTCGCGGAGTCGCGCACCCACCAGCCGCTCAGATCGACCGTGCGCGTCCCGTGGTTGGTGACCCGCACGTACTCCCCGTTGACGTTCTTCGAGTCGTCTCCCGGGGCGTCCCACCGCACCCGCACCGACAGATCCGCGGCCGGCCCGCGTCCGCAGAAGTCGTTGTCCCACAACCCCAGGCCCCGGGCCGCCGCGGTCTGGGCGGCCTTCCGGTACGCCCGGTTGAAGGTGTACTCCGTCTTCTGGAAACTGGGCAGGACCTGGCCCTCGGCCAGCAGGGTCGCCCCCACGTCGCGCCAGCGGCCGTCCGGGCCCTCGACCGCCACGAACCGGGCCCGGCGACCCAGATTGCTGCTGCCGGACTCACGAGCGGTCAGGCGCACACGTCGTCCCAGCCCGTCGTCCGTGGTCAGCAACGACCGCAGGCGCGCCGTGGCCTCCACCGCATGGCACTCACCCGTATCCAGGGAGACGTCGTGGTGGTACTCGTACAGCTCCATCGCCTGGATCCCCAGCAGACGCACCCGGGTGCCCTCCCGGCCGGTGTCCGCGGGCACGCCGTCGATCGCGACGTCCACGGTGTCGCCGTCCGCCACGAACGCCACGGTCCCGTACTCGGTGACCCCCGCGGCGGCAGCCGTCGCCCCGGTGGCCGACGGCGTCACGGTCACGAACAGGCCCACGAGCATGACGAGGGACGCGCTGAGCCGAGTCCTCGGACGCCGGTGCGCCATCGCGGAAACCACCCTTCCTGATCGCCTGCCCTCCCGATCGGCACGCTCGACGGGATCGACACCCCCGCACCGGCCCGCATGCCTCCAACGGCCCAGTGCGCGCAGCGGATGGACGCGTCGGGTCCGGGGCCGCCGGGGCGGCGGCCGGACTCAGGCGGTTGCGCTCACGACCGGCCCTCCTTCTCCCGTAACCCGTTCAGGTCGTAGCTGAACTCCCCGTTCTCGTACCGCGTGCGCAGCGTGGCCTCCCGGGCGGCGCGGGCCCGCGCCGCCACCAGCACCTCGTCGATGCGGGCGGCCGGCACCACACAGGCGCCGTCGGCGTCCATCAGCACGGCGTCACCCGGCTCGATCCGCTGCCCGCCGACCGTGACCGCCACGTCGACCTCACCGGGGGAGTCCTTGGCCGCCCCCCGGACCCGGCGCCACCGCGCCCACACCGGCAACCCCAGGTGCCGGACCGCGTCGACGTCCCGGACCGACGCGTCCACCATCACCCCCACCGCCCCGGCCACCTTCGCCTGCGTGAGCAGCAGATCGCCCACCAGGGCCACCGGCCGGGGCTCCGGCATCGCCAGCACCAGCACCTCACCCGGGCGCACCGACGGCATCACCTGGTGCACCGCCCAGTTGTCGTCCTGTGCGCACGCCGCGATCCGGGCCGGCCCCGCGACCGACGTGCCCGCCAGCAACTGCTCCAGCTCCACGTCGACGAGCCCCTGCCGCCCGGCCGCCTCGTAGACCGTGGCCACACCCAGTGCCGCCAGCTCCTCGTAGACGCCGCTCACAGCTGACCCACCACGTTCGGGACCAGACGCTGGAACGCCTCGGCCTGGCGAATATCCGCATCACCGGTCACCTTCCGGGCGTGATTGCCCCGATGCTCGGCCCGCTCGGCGTAGTACCGCTGCAGGTACCTCTGCGCCGCCATCGCCCGCATCGCCTCCTTCTTCGCCTCGAAAACGCTGGTGATGTCCAGGAAGACGCTCGGCACGAACCCGCACAGCTCCGGCTGATGGGGCTCGAAGACCAGGAACTCGGTCGGCGGCGCGGTGCGGAAACCACTGTCCACCCCCGCCCCCGACGACAGCAGCCGAGCCTGCGCCACCGCCTGGTGCGCCGTCGGGTGATCGGGATTGAACGGGTCCCTGTCCGGATGCGTCAGCACCACGTGCGGCGCGAAGTCACGCATCAGCTCGGCCAGCCGGTCCACCGCCTCCGGCGTCACCCGCAGCGGGTAGTCACCCAGGTCGAACGCCACCAGCCGGGCCCCCACCGCCGCCGCGGCCGTCTCGGCCTCGGCGTGACGGATCTGCTTGACCTTCTCCTCGGTCTGGCCCTCCTGCTTCCACAGCTCACCGGACTCACCGCGCTCGCCGTACGACAGGGCCACCACCACCGACTCGCCGCCGGCCGTGCTGTTGCGGGCCAGCGCACCGGCCGCCCGCCAGACGAAGTCCGCGCTGTGCGCCCCGACCACGAGAAGCCTTCTCACGCCGGACCTCCCACCGCGCGCGTGTTGTCGACCGCCATGACGCGCACCTCGTCCTCACTGAACCCGTTCTCCAGCAGGCGATCGGCCATCAGGGCCAGACCGTCCTCCACCGGCGGGTTGAACGGCTGCCCCAGGTCGCTGGACAGGATCGAGTGCTCGGGCCCGACCTGGCGGATGTGCTGGAACATCAGGTCCCAGCTGATCTTCCCGCTGTACGGGGTGGTGAAGCAGCGCTCCATCAGCGCGCCGTACCGGGTCAGCTGACGCTGCGCCCGCACCGGCACCCGCTGGGACGTGAACTCCGGGTGCGTCACCACGATCCGGCGCACTCCGGCCTCGTGCGCCGCGCGGACGGTGGCCACGATCTCGGGGCCGGACAGGTGCCCGGTCGCCAGCACCATGTCGTACTTCGCGACGACCCGCAGCACCTGCCGGACGGCGGGAAGCACGTCCCCGCCGGTGTTCACGACGTCGATGGCCGGGGCCGTGACGCCCTCCTCGGCCAGCTCGGCCTGGAGTTGCGCCCACATCGGCGGGGCCACGCCCCCGGGGGCCTCGGCCTGGGTCTCGCGCTGGTTGCGGCAGTCGACCGTCGGCATCCACACCACGCGGGCACCACTGCGGCCGGCCAGCTCGACCGCGACCGGATTCAGGCCCCCGACCGCGGCATTCAGGGTCAGGGCGCCCAGGACGTCGACACCGGGGACGGTGTTGCGCACCACCTCGGCCCGCTCACCGGTGGGCACGTAGTGCGACTTCAGCACGAAGCCGGCCAGACCGACCTCCCGGAAGCGGCGGGCCAGGGTGACGTCGTCGATGCGGCGGCGGATGACGTCGGGGGCGACGTGGACGTGGGTGTCGTAGGCGCCGGTGACGAGTTCACGGGCGCGGTCGGTGGGAAGGGGATGGACGACCTTCTCGGGATCGGTCACGGGGGAGGACCTTTCGACGGTGACGGGGTTGCGTGCTGCGCTCGCGCCGAGCCGGCCCGGCGCACGGTGTCCCCGCCGGGGGGACAGGTGGCGGCGTAGGGCCGCCCCGGCCGCGCCGGCATATGTATGTCGCCTCCCAATCGTCGACAACATTGTCAACAATTCTGAGCATGACCCAGCGCCCCCGGCCGGCGCAAGGGGGTGGGCATCGGTGATCGGCAGACGCGCTCCGGGGCGGGACGCAGCGCCGTCGAGAGACGTTGTCCACCGGACGACGACGGGCCGCGAATCCCGTGCCCGACCCCACCACCGATGCCCTGCTGCACCGCATGACCGCCACCGGGCGCTCGCTCCGGCGACGAGAGTCCCTGCAACGGAGGGCGTTCCACCGTCGAGAGCTCGGTCGTCATCCGTCGGCCCCGCGACAACCCCGAGGACGGCCTGCTCGTGACCTGGCCGGTGATCACCGACGACAGCGCCCCGACGATCGACGTCCCCACGGTCGAGCCGGTGGCCGAGGATCGAACCCGGGTGCGGTCCTGTGCCGTGGAGGGGGGTATGACCTTGACTCCGCTCTTTGCCGATTTCACCACCCGCGCCGCGCGCACCCAGAACGCGGAGGTCGGGATGTCGCGGGCCGCGACGGTGGGCGGACACTGCCAGGTCGGGGCGGGCGGCGTGGTCCGGCTGGGTTTCGCCGGGGCCGCGCAGGACGACGAGCTGACCCTGAAGGTGCGGGTCCTGGTGTCGAAACTGGGCGCGCAGGTGGGGGTCGCGCCGCTCACGGTGCTGGTGAACGGGCACGTCGTGGCCGACCGGCTGCGTGTTCCGGGCGGCGGCGACCTGCCGCAGACCCTGACGTTCGCGGTGCCCGGCTTCTGTCTGCAGGGAGCGGGGAACGTGCTGGAGATCCGCTCGGGGGCGGACGCCACCTCGATGCTGTGGCTCTACCAGGTGCTGCTGGAGTCGGTGTGGGACCGGGACGCGGCCGAGAACGCCCTGCGGGCCCTGGACGCGGGAGAGCCGGCGCTGACGTACGAGACGCGGCTGGGTGAGGACGGGGGCCGGTGGCAGCCGGGTCCCTCGCTGCGGTTGCGGGTCGAACAGGGTGGGCGGGCCGTGCTGCCGTCGGACCTGTCCTGGCGAGGGCAGGACGGATGCGAGGGATCGGCCGTCTTCACCGCGGAGCTGGACGGGTTCCTGGGGGCCTACCGGCAGGCGGACGGGAGCTGGTCGCAGTGGCGCGGTGACCTCATCGAGCGCGCGGACGCGTTCGAGGCGCCGGGAGAACGCTTCGTCACCGAGGTGAACTGGGGGCACCAATGGCACGACGCGGGTGAGCTGGACCTGTTCCTCGAGGTCGGCGAGCAGCGGACGGAGCGGGCCGGGTGGCGCGATCCGTCGGGGCGCTCGGTGGTGGTCGCGCTGACGGACGACGGGCTCACGTTCACCGGTCACGCCCAGAATCCGCACGAGGGGGCGCTGGGATATCGAGGACGACTCATCACCTCCGGGACGGAGGGGGAGGATCCCGAGGACCTGGATGACGACGAGGACGCCGCCCCGCCGGCCGGGTACCGCTGGCTGGCCGCGACCGGCGGGGACGTGCCCGAGGGGGCGCACCCGCACGGGCGGGACGAGTCGGGCAGCCCGGTCTGGGTCGCCCGGGTCAGCGCGTTCGGGGGTGTGCACCCGGCCATGGCCGGGCCCCAGTTCGGCGGCGCCGTGGTCGCCTTCGGCGGCTCGGCCCACACCATCGAGGACTACGAGATCCTCATGGACGAGGGCATCTGGGTGCGTGACCAGGACGGCGAGGTGCCCGACGACCGGGCCGTCGTCGTCGGGCGCGAGCGCGGCGGCGAGCGCCTGTACGCGGCGCGCACCGAACTGGTCCGGGCAAACGGTGTGCGGGTGCGGCTGCCGGGCAAGCTCCGCCCGGAGTTCGGGGGCGTGAACGTGGCCGTCGACGGCGGTGAGCGTGTCTCGCCGCGGTACGAGGTGCTGGTGCATCCCGGGGTGCAGGGCCCCTTCGGGGCGGGCCGGGCGACGGCTTGCGCCCGGTCCGTGGCGCCGGAACCGGCGGATGTGCGAAGGAGTCCGACAATCTGCTAGATTTCAGAACACCGAAGGACAGGGAGAATTCACCCGCCCGGTCCGGCAGGTGCAAGCGGATGTAGCTCAGTTGGTAGAGCGCCACCCTTCCAGGGTGTTGGTCGCGTGTTCGATCCTCGCCATCCGCTCAGAACGAAGAAGGCCCGAAGCCCCGCGCTTCGGGCCTTCTTTCGTCGATGGCCCGGCCTCGTCGGGGTGTGGGTGAGGCCGGCCAGGTTGACCTTCGGTGCGTCCCGGCGGACCTGCCCGCGAGTGGTGGTGGGCGCCACGTTTCCGAGTTGAGTTTCAAACTTGCTATATGTCAATTTGGCGCTCGTGAAGGTCACGAAGAAGCTGACCGCGGTCGCCCTGGTCATGATGGAGCAGCCGGGGGGCCGCTACTGGGCCTACGACCTGGCGCGGCGGGCTCACGTCAGCCTGGCCGCTCTGTACCCGATGCTGACCCGGATGCTCGACGAAGGATGGGTCGAGGACCACTGGCAGCCCGATGTGGAGGGGCGGGGTCGTCCGGCCCGGCGCATGTACACCCTCACCGAGCAGGGGCGTTCGGAGCTCGGTGGGATTGCCGCCCAGGCTCCGGCGACGCTGCGTGGGCGCGCTCTCGGCACCGCGCACGGGAGAGGTCTGGCGGGCGCATGACCACGATCCTGGACGCGCTGCTCGATGCCCGCACGCCCGGGGTGCTGGTGGTGGTCTTCGGCCTGGTTCCCGGTGCTGTCGTCCGTGTCCTCAATGTCTGCTGGCCGGCCGGTGACGCGCGCAGGGCCGAGAATCTCGGCGCGCTGGCCTATCTGCCCCGGTGGAGACGCCCGCTGTACGCCCTGGCTCTCGTCGTGCCGGCTCTGAGCGACGGGCTCCCGCGCCGGACCCCGCCGGGGAGCCGGGCGCGGCGGGTCGTGGCGCGGGCGGGCTGGGTCTGGCGCTGGGCCTGGCGCTGGATCGTGGCACCGCTCTGGACGACGGTGGCGGCCACCTTCTTCCTCTTTCCCTTCGCCTGTTACATCGCGGCCTGGATCCAGCTGAGGTTTCACCACACGCCCTGGGCGTTGTACTGGGCCATGGCCGAGTTGCTGTTCCCCGGGGAGTCCTCGTTGAGCGCTCTGCGGTCCCCGGCGGTGATCGGGTGCGTCGTTCTGGCGGTGCTGGTCCGGAGGTTCTGTCCGGTCGTCACCTGGTCGCTGTCAGCGACTCTGGTCGTGACGCTGTACGTGTGGCTTGTCGGGTACGACGGTCCGCTGGGGCTGACGGCGGGCATCGGGGCGTCCCTGATGCTCGTGAACGTCGTGGTCGCCGTCGCCTGTGTGGTGCGCCGTGCTCCTGTGGTCCGACCTGTTGTCGGCGCTTCACCGCTCGAGGCGAGAATGACATGACGGCGCTGCTGGAGGCGCTGTGCGACCCGTGGACGTACGGGTTGTTCCTGGTCGTCTTCGGTGTGGCTCCGGGGCACGGGGTCAGGATCCTCAACCTGTGCTGGCCGGCGAATGACCCGCGGCGCCGCGAAAACCTGGCCACGCTGGGCTATCTCACGGTGTGGCGGCGGCCTCTGTATGTGGCCGAGCTGATCGCCCCGGCCCTCTGGGAGGGGCTTGCGGCCCGGCGGCGGGCGCGCCGGAACGGTCATCCCGCACACGCGACCGGCTTTCCTGACCGTCGTGGTGGCCCACCGGGGGTTCGGCGGTGCGGGCTTGCTGGAGGCGGTACTGGCCGGGGGCGATCTGGAACGTCCGGCGGAACGCGGCCGAGAAGCTGAACTCCGAGGAGTACCCGAGCTGGCGGGCGATGGCGGCCAGGGGCAGGTCGGTGTGTCTCAGCAGGTGACCGGCGTGCTCGAGGCGCCGGCGCAGGAGGTAGCGGCGCGGGGTCTCATGGGTGAGGGCCGCGAAGCGGCGGGTGAAGGTGGTGCGGGACAGGCCCGCCCGGTCGCACAGGTCCTGCACGGTCCACGGCCGCGAGGGGTCTTCCTGCACCGCTCGCAGCGCCGCCAGGATCTGCGGGTCGGGCGCCGGCTCGAGGTGCTCGCGCCAGGCCCTCAGCAGGTGCACCAGCAGGAGGTCGACGATGGCGGCGAGGGCGATGTCGCTGCCCTCGCCGTCGTCGGCGGCGTGCTCCTCGAGCAGACCGGCGAGGTGACCCAGCATCGGGCCGGCCGCCGCGTCGTCCGTGTTCACCGTGAGGACCTCGGGCAGGCCGTCGAACCAGGCGGAGACCTGGCCGTGGTCGAGGTGGTAGCAGCAGGAGACGAACTCGGTGTCGAAGGGGCCGGTGACGGGTGCCGGGCGCTCGCTCGACAGGTCGCCGAAGGGCAGCGGGGCGTCGCTGAAGCCGTGGCGCCCGCCGTGCGGGACGAAGACGACGTCGCCGGCGCGGGTGCGGAACGGCTGCCCGTGCTCGTGCACGAAGTACGGTGCCCCGCGCCGCACGATGTGCAGGCCGGAACCGTTGACGGCGGGGAAGCGGCTCGACCAGGACCCGGTGTGGCGGTGGCGCGAGCCCACGGCCCGGCCCGCCCGGGTGCCGGCGACGGCGTCGCTGATCAGGTCCACGCGGGTGATCGTACGGGTGGGGCCGGACAAACTCGTATGCGGTGCGCCGAGTGCAGCATGGCCGGGCACGCGCGCGGTTGCTTGGCTGGACGCCGTGTCAACCGCATCGCTCAGCACCCATGACTTCACCGCCGACGGCGTCCGCCTGACCTACCACCGGGCCGGCCGGGGGCCGGTCTGCGTCGCCCACCCCGGCGGACCCGGCCTGGACTGGTCGTACCTGCGCTCGGCCGAGCTCGAGCAGCACTACACCGTGATCTACCCCGAGCCGGTCGGCACCGGCCGCTCCGGGCGCCCGGACGATCCGGCCGGCTACCGCCTCGAGACCTACGTGCGCTTCCTGGCCGCCCTCGTCGAGCACCTGGGCGAGCCGAAGGTGTTCCTGCTCGGGCACTCCTACGGCGGGTTCGTGGTGCAGACCTACGCGCTCGCCCGTCCGGAGCGGGTCGCCGGGCTGATCCTGTACTCGACCTCGCCGTACGCCGGGCCCGAGTTCTGGCAGGCCGCCGCGGCCGGGGTGGGCGCCTATCCGCAGCGTCACCCCGGCATCGCCGAGGCCGAGGCCGCCCCGGCCGCCTTCCGGCGGGCGCAGGCGGCCGATGACGACGAGAGCATCAGCCGCGAGTTCGCCGCCGCGTCGCCCATCTACTTCGCCGACTTCTGGTCGCGTCAGGCCGAGTTCGAGCCGTTCCGCGCCGGCATCAGGATGTACCGGGAGCCGGCGGTGGCCCCCGACCCCGGCGTCTTCGACGTCCGCTCCCGGCTGGGGGAGATCCACGCGCCCACCGTCGTCATCGTCGGGGCGCAGGACTTCATCGCCGGCCCGGCCTGGGGTGCGCCGCTGGGTGCGGGCATTCCCGGCGCGCAGACCGTGACGCTCGAGCAGGCTGGGCATTTCGCTCACGTCGAGCAGCCGGCCGACTTCGCCCGGGCGGTCGCGCTGATCCGGTGATCACAGCGGGATCCCGGGTGGGAGGACGACGTCCGGCCCCTTCGGGATCCGCGCGGCGTCCGGCACGGCCGCGCTCAGCCACGCGGGGGCGTCCGGCGCCGATTCCAGGGCCTGGACCAGTTCGGCCCGGGGCGAGGGATGCAGCTCGCCACCGTGCACGGCGCGCAGCGCGGCCCGTGTCACCACGTCGACGGTGACCGGGTCGCCGCCCGCCGCCTCCCAGGCCTGGCGGAAGACGCGGCCGATCGCGGGCGCCTGCCGGTTCAGGCGCTGGGGCTGGAAGAGCACGTCGGTCACGACGGTGGCGGCGGCCGCGGTCGCGGCGTCCGGATCGAAGCCCGGCCCGACGGCCGAGCCGAAGGCCCCGGCCGGTCGCGGGTACCGGATCGGGGTCGGGGTCAGGCAGGCCGTGGCGCCGGGGTGGGGGCGCACGATCTGCGGGCGCAGCAGCCCGGTCAGAGTCTGCACCGCGCGCTCCTGCACCTCCTCGGGCACCGGGACCGGGTCGGGGACGTCCTCACCGGCGAGTGCGTACTCGTGGTGGAGCCCGCCGATCAGGTGCCCGAGCGCGGCGCACTGGTGGCGGTGCAGCAGGTGCAGCAGGGCGAAGCGGTCTTCGCGTTCGCCGGTGGGGCGGCCCGGGGGCAGGCAGCCGGGGCCGAACGTCTGCAGGGCGGCGGCGCGGACGGTGAGCAGGCGCTCGAGGGCCTCGAAGGGGTCGGCGCCGTGGATCCAGGGGGCGGCGTCGGGGGAGCAGCTGTCGGGGGAGTGGCCGTCGTGGTCGGTCAGGTAGCGGCGCCCGGCGTCGCGTTCGGCCTGCAGCGCAGCGGCTTTGGCCTCGGGGGTGTCGTCGCCGTAGGCGTAGCGGACGGTGAAGACGTCCCAGGGGCCCAGGCCCTGCGCGTAGGTGGAGCTCAGGTCGACCCGGCCGTCGGGCGTCACCCGCAGGGCCGGGAACGGGTAGTCCATGACGGAGGGGTGCTCGTGCTGGTGGGAGGCGTAGTTGTGCATGAGGCCCAGGGCGTGGCCGATCTCGTGGGCGGCCAGCTGGCGGATCCGGGCGAGGGTCATCTGCTCGATCTGCTGCCGCCGGGCGGCTTCGTCGGCGTGGCCGTAGGGGCAGAGCAGGGCCTCGCCGAGTGCGGTGAGCTGCTGCACGCGCTGAGATCCCAGGCGCACGTTGCCTTTGACGATCCGGCCGGTGCGCGGGTCGCACAGGGCTGCGCCCATCGACCAGCCGCGGCCGGTGCGGTGCACCCACCACACGGCGTTCGTGCCGACGGCCGCCGGGTCGCTCTCGCGCGGGCGCACCTCGACCCGGTAGGTGTCCGGGAGCCCGGCGGCCTCGAAACCGGTTGCCCACCAGCGTCCTCCCTCGAGCACGGCGTCCCGGTAGGGCTGGGGGATGTCGGGGTCGACCGAGAAGACGATCGGCTCACGGGTCGCGAAGCGGGGGTGCACGCCGGCGAACGGGGGACGACGGGGGTCGGTGTCCGTGTCGGTGCGCATCTTGCCGTACCCGCCGGCGGCCGGGTGGAAGGGCAGGACGGGGAAGGGATCGTCGGTCAGCGGGGTCAGGGACAGGCGCTGGCGCACCGTGACAGCACCCGGGTCGGGCGCGACCTCGCTGATGGCGTCGCCGCTGAAACCGGTGAAGGTGAGCAGGGACTCGATCTCGACGCCGTGTTCGTGCGTGTGGCTGGGGCCCGGGTCGACGAGGGAGCGGGACGGGTCGACGGTGGGTTCCCCGGCCGAGGAGAAGCTGGCCCAGCGGCGGACCTCGACCAGGTCGCGGCAGGCCAGGGCGGTGATGTCGACGGTCACGGTGCCGTCGGTGCTCGCTACCGGGTCGAGCACCGCGAGCATCGACCGGGCGAACGACCCGGCCCCGTCGCGACGGCCGGTGCCGGAACCGAAATGGGTGTTCAGCTCGGTCAGGGTGATCCGGGTGCCGACCGGCTCGAAGCGCCAGTGGCGGACCTGGCCGGGCTGGCCGCGGTCGAGGTTGATCCGGCTGGAGCCGACGCCGGAGGTGAGCATGGTCAGGGCCAGGACGTCGATGCCGGCGCGAGGCAGGGTGAGAAGGGCCTGGGTGCCGGTGGTCTCGAGGCTGATCATCCGGCGGCCGCGATGATCCGGTCGAGGATGACGTCGATGATCTGGCGCGGGGTGGCGAAGTTGATCCGGACCCAGCCCTCGAAGCCGTCCCCGGCCAGGGCTCCGTCGGTGACGCTGACGCCCGCGCGTTCTTGCAGCATGGCGGCGGTGCCGGCGCCGAGACCGGCGTACCCGAGGTCGATCCAGACGAAGTAGGTGGACTCGGGGACGGCGAGGCGGGCCTGGGGCAGGGTTGCCTGCAGGCGGGAGACGACGTGGGTGCGGTTGGCGTCGAGGTAGGCGACGACCTGCTCGAGCCAGCGGCCGCCGGCGGAGTACGCGGCGGTGCTGGCGATCATGCCCAGGGTGCTGGCGCCGTACTTCGCGTGGGTGCCGAGGCTTTCGTAGTGGTCGGCGTCGGCCTGGTTGCTGAAGACGATCTGGGCGGCCTTGAGACCGGCCAGGTTCCAGCCCTTGGCGGCCGAGATCGCCGAGACGGTGTGGGACGCGGCGGCCGGGCTCACCGAGGCGTACGGGGTGACGGGGTGGCCGGGGTAGGTGACGGGTGCGTGGATCAGGTCGGCGAAGACCCGGGCCCCGTGCCGTTCGACCACCTCGGCGACGGACGCGTGCTCGGCTGCGGTGTAGACGGTTCCGGTCGGGTTGTGCGGGTCGCAGATCACGACCAGCCCGGCGCCTCCGGCCAGCGCGGCGTCGAGGTCGTCGGGGTCGAGCACCCAGCGGCCGCCGGACTCGCGCATCGGTACCTGGACGACCTGGCGGCCCATCTCCGGCGGGATCGTCAGGAACGGCGCGTAGCAGGGGGTCGGCACGATCACGGCGCTGCCGGGGGCGGTGAAGTGCTCGATGGTGAGCTCGAAGGCCTTGAGCACGTCGGACAGCTGCCGGATGTGCGCGGGCGGCACCTCCCAGTTCAGGCGGCGCTGCATCCAGGTGGAGCAGGACTCGGCCAGGGCTGCGGTCACGGTCGGGGGCAGGTAGCCGAAATGGTGTGTGTCGACGGCCTTGTGGAGGGCCTGCATGATGGGCGGGGCGCAGCCGAAGTCCATCTCGGCGACCCAGGCGGGCAGGCTCTGGGGGTGGGTGGACCATTTCAGGCTGCCGAGGTCGTGCAGGTCCTGCGGGGTGAGGTCGTTCAGGTGGTCCAGGTCGATCATGGAGAGGTCTCGCTCGTCTCGTGGGGGGAGGAGCCGGAGGGGGCACCGGCGCGGGAGTCGATCTCGTTCAGGTAGTTGTAGATGGTGAAGCGGGTGACGCCGAGGGCCGTGGCGGCCATCTCGACCGCGTCGCGGAGCATGAAGAAGCCCTTGGACTGCAGAGTCTCGACGAACCGGAGCTTGTGCTCCTTCTTCATCCGGGGCACCGGGACCCCGGCCTCGTCGGTGGCGGCGCGCAGCAGGTGGGCCGCCAGCTCGTCGATGTCGCGGGGGAAGGACTCGGGGCTGTCGGGCCGGGGCGCGCGTTCGGGGAGGTCCGCGGGATCCGGCAGGTCCGGGGTGGTGGCGGCCAGGGCGGCCAGGGCGGGCGAGGCGATCATCGCGTCCGCGATCCGCCGCACCTCCAGCCAGGCCGAGATGTCGGTGTTGATGCACAGGGCGGCGACCGGGTGCCCGGACACGTCGCGGATGATCATCGTCGAGGACTGCATGCGGCGGCCGTCGGGCAGATGGGTCTCGTAGCCGAGCTGGTGCTCGTGGTCGCCCTCGCTGATGCGTTCCAGCAGCAGGTCGGTGGCCGGGTCGCCGATGGAGCGGCCGGTCACGTCGCCGTGCACCGCCACGATCGAGTCGGGCAGCTTGCTCAGGTCGTGCAGCACCACCTCGCTGGAGGTGGGCAGCGCCCGGCCCAGGGGTTCGACCAGCCCGGCGAACACGGCGATCAGCCGCTCGCCGTCGACCGTGGCGCGCGGCGGCAGGTGCCGGGTGCGGGGGGTCTGGCCGTGCTCGTCGATGCTCATGCGGGTCCGCCTTCTGTGCCGGGTCGTTCGCCGTCGGGATGAATGCCGCATCCGGTGACTGATCTGCCCAAGATCGGCAGAGGTCACGCTGGCACATCACGTTCCGGCGGAAAAGCGGTGACGAAGGTGCCGCCCCGAGGCGGCGAGAGCCAGTATTCAACAAGATGTTGGAAAGTCCATCCAGGACTCGTTGAATTTACACAACGAGCGGTCAACGGTCGGTGAACGCCCGACTATGTGTCCGTGATGTAAATGCTCTGACGTGCCCTATTGACTCCACGACAGCCGTCGCCTTAGCTTCCTCTCACTCAACAAGCGGTTGAATTCAACTGCCCGCATCAACCGCTTGTAGATCCACTGAGCGCGAAGATTCCACAGATATTGGACATCCGAGCGGCGTGGTCCCCCAGCTTTCACCGCACCTCACGAGAGGAACCCCACGGTGGCTCCCACACTTCGCACGATCGGCAGTGGCCTGACCGCCCGCCGCGCCGTGACGGCCGGCCTGGCCGTCACGGCCCTCGCCGCCCTGAGCGCCTGCGGCGGCGGAAGCAGTTCCGGCGACGGTGCTTCCGGCACCGGCGGCAGCCTCAAGGTCGCGATCGACGCCGACCCGGTCTGCCTCGACCCCGCCCAGGCGACCCTCATCGCGTCCAACGTCATCGGGCGCCAGATGGTCGACTCGCTGATCGACCAGGACCCCGACACCGGCGAGTTCACCCCCTGGCTGGCCGAGAAGTTCGAGAGCAACGACGACGCCACCGCGTTCACGTTCACGCTCAAGAAGGGCGTGACGTTCTCGGACGGCACCCCGCTCGACGCGGCCGCGGTCAAGGCCTCGCTGGAGAGCGTCGTCGACCTGGGCGCCAAGTCGGTCTACGGCACCTCGTACCTGGCCGGCCTGAAGTCCATCGAGACCCCCGACGACTCCACGGTCGAGGTCGACTTCAAGGCCCCCAACGCGCAGTTCCTGATGGCCGCCTCCACGCCCACCCTGGGCATCGTGTCGGCCAAGACCGTCGCCGCGAGCGCCGAGGAGCGCTGCGCCGGAACGAATCTGGTCGGGTCCGGGCCGTTCACACTGGACAGCTACACGGCCAACCAGAACGTCAAGATCACCAAGCGCACCGGTTACGCCTGGCCCTCGGGTCTGGCTCAGCACAGTGGTGACGCGCTGCTGGACGACGTGACGTACCAGGTGGCCACCGAGCCGAGCGTGCGCGCCGGCAGCCTGCGCTCCAAGCAGGTCGACATGGCCACCACGATCCAGTCGCAGGACGAGGCCATGTTCGACGGCAACGGGTTCAGCCTGCTCACGCGCATCAACCCGGGCATCGTCATCGGCATCGCGCCGAACCTGTCCGCCTCGGGCAACCCGGCCCTGAAGGACGAGCAGGTCCGCAAGGCGATCCAGCTGGCGATCGACCGCAAGGGCATCACCGAGTCGGTGCTCACGCCCTCGTACGGCGTGGCCAAGAGCCTGCTCGGCGAGACCACACCGGGTTTCACCGACGAGTCGTCGCTGCTGACCTTCGACGAGGCGCAGGCCAATTCGATCCTGGACGCGGCGGGCTGGGTCAAGGGCTCGGACGGCATTCGCGAGAAGGACGGCAAGAAGCTCAGTCTCACGGTGGCGTACTTCTACCAGACCAACGTGGTGGAGTACACGCAGCAGCTGCTGCGCAAGGTGGGCGTGGACCTGGTGCTCAAGGAGATGACCGCCGCGCAGTACGCCTCCGAGTACCTCACGGGCAAGTACGACTTCATCTCGACCTCGGTGTCGCGGCCCGACCCGGACATCCTGCGGGCGATGTACTCCTCGGAGGCCACGAACTTCACCTTCACCGAGGCCAGTGACCCGGTGCAGAAGGAGCTGGCGCCGCTGTTCACGGAGATCGGCTCGACCACCGACACCGACAAGCGGGCTGCCGCGGCCGCCGAGGTGCAGAAGATCCTGCTGGAGAACAACTGGGTCTACCCGATGAGCCAGCTCACCCAGGTGATCGGGGTCTCCGACGCGGTGCAGGGCGTGCGCTACGACGCGGCCTCCCGCTTCGTCCTGTACGACGCCTCGATGACGAGCTGACGAGCGGCCCGGCAGATGAAGACCACCCAGCACAGGAAATCCTGGAGCAGCAGATGATCCGATATCTCGGCCGGCGGGCCCTGCACGCCGTCCTGGTCATGTGGGCCGCGTTCACGGTCTCGTTCCTGATCCTCTTCATCGTGCCGGGCGACCCGGTCAGCGCCATGCTCGGCCCGGAGGCCCTGGCCTCCACCACCCCGGAACAGCTGGACGCTCTCCGGGCCGAGTTCGGCACCGACAAGCCGGTCGTCGTGCAGTACGGGGTGCAGCTGCTGCACCTGGTGCAGTTCAACCTGGGCCAGTCGTTCCGCACCGGCCAGCCCGTCGCCCAGATGATCGGTGACGCGATCCCCTCGACGCTCGTCCTCGCGTCCTCCGCCCTGGTCCTCGCCCTGATCCTGGGCATCTCGGTGGCCGTGGCCGCGAACTTCACCCGCCGGCCCTGGCTGAAGGCGCTGCTGCTGAGCCTGCCCCCGATCGCGGTCTCCATGCCCACCTTCTGGGTCGGCCTGATGCTGCTGCAGTTCGTCTCGTTCCGTGCCGGTCTGCTGCCGGCCGTGGGCGGTGAGGGCATCCAGGGCCTGATCCTGCCGGCCGTGACCCTGGCCGTCCCCACCTCCGCGGTCATCGCGCAGGTCCTGGCCCGGAGCCTGGAGACCACGCTGGCCGAGCCCTACGTCGAGGTGATCCGGGCCAAGGGCGCCGGGCGGGCCCGCATCCACTTCGGTCACGCCCTGCGCAACGCGGCCATCCCGGCGCTGACCGTCACCGGCGTCCTGGTCGCCACCATGTTCGGCGGATCGGTGCTCGTGGAGACCGTTTTCGCCCGCAACGGGCTGGGCCAGACCGCCGCCACCGCGGTGTCCAACCAGGACATCCCCGTGGTGCAGGGCGTGGTGCTGGTGACCGCCGCGATCTTCGTGGTCTCCAGCCTGGTCGTCGACCTGATCTACCCCCTGATCGACCCCCGGATCCGACTGAATGCGGCGATGTCATGACCGTGAACATCCAGGGCCCCCAGCCGACCGAGGTCGCGCTCAACCCCGGCCTCCCCGACAAGCCCCTGAAGAAGCGCCGTTCCCTGCTCGGAGGCGTCCTGCGTCACGGCGGTCTGGTGCTCTCCAGCCTCGTGCTGCTCCTGGTTCTCCTGTGGGCGGTCGTCCCGGGCCTGTTCACCGACGCCGATCCCCTCGTGGGTGACGGCAAGGACCGCTTCCTGCCCCCGTCCGGCGATCACCTCTTCGGCACCGACCAGTTCGGCCGCGACGTGTTCGCCCGGATCGTCGACGGCGCCTGGCTGTCCGTCAGCGGTGTGGTCGTCGCGGTGGCGCTGGCCCTGGTGATCGGTTCCCTGCTCGGCCTGCTGGCGGGTTTCGTCGGGGGACGCGTGGACGACGTGATCATGCGGATCTGCGACGTCATGCTCGCCATCCCCGCGATCCTGCTGTCGATGGCCGTGATCACGGCCCTGGGCGGCGGCACGATCAAGGTGGCCATCGCGGTCGGTATCGCCAGCATCGCCTCGGTCGCCCGCACCATGCGCAGCGAGGTGCTGCGGGTGCGCACCGCCGGGTACGTCGACGCCGCCCGCGCCAGTGGCGTGCGGTGGTGGGGCATCCTCGGCCGGCACGTCCTGCCCAACTCCCTGGGCCCGGTCATCGTCCTGACCACCGTGGAGTTCGGCACCGCGCTGCTGGCCATCGCCGCCCTGAGCTTCCTCGGTTACGGCGCCACCCCGCCCACCCCGGAGTGGGGCGCCATGATCTCCGAGGGGCGTGACTACCTGGCGACCGCCTGGTGGCTCACCACCATCCCGGGTCTGCTGGTCGTGACCATCGTCCTGTCCGTCAACCGGATCGCCCGCGAGTTCGGCACCACCCGGAGGTCCCGTTGAGCGACAAGCCCCTGCTGAAGGTCAGCAACCTGGCCGTCTCCTACCGCGGCGGCGAGATCCCCGCCGTGCGTGACGTCAGCTTCGAGCTCGGCGCCGGTGAGATGCTCGCCATCGTCGGGGAGTCCGGCTCGGGCAAGTCCACGACCGCGCTGTCGGTCATGGGCCTGCTGCCGCCGGGCGCCGGGATCGATCACGGCACCATCGAGTTCGACGGGCGCCGCATCGACCACCTGGGCGAGCGCGCGATGCGTTCGTTGCGGGGTGCGAGCATCGGCCTGGTCCCGCAGGACCCGACGGTCTCGCTCGATCCCACCCAGCGGGTCGGCACGCAGATCGCCGAGGCCCTGGTCATCCACGGCCAGGAGACCCGCAGAACCGCTGCGGTGCGGGCGGTCGAGATCCTCGCCGAGGCCGGTGTCGACGACCCGGGCCGGCGGGCCCGGCAGTACCCGCACGAGTTCTCCGGGGGTATGCGCCAGCGGGTGCTCATCGGCATCGCCTGGGCCTGCAAGCCGCGCCTGATCATCGCCGACGAGCCCACCAGTGCCCTCGACGTCACCGTGCAGAAGCAGGTGCTCGACCGGATCGACCGGCTCACCGCCGAGTCCGGCACCTCGGTCGTGCTGGTGACCCACGACCTGGGGGTCGCCGCCGAGCGGGCGCAGCACGTGGTGGTGATGTCCGGGGGACGCGTGGTCGAGTCCGGTCCCAGCCGGCAGGTTCTGGAGAACCCGCAGGAGGAGTACACCCGCAAGCTCCTGGACTCGCTGCCGACGCGCCGCACGCAACGGGCGTCCACGCGTCCTGCCGTCACCACCGGTGAACCGCTGGTCGTGGTGAAGGACCTGGTCAAGGAGTTCCACACCCGCGACGAGGCCGGTCAGCACCTCAAATTCCGGGCCGTCGGCGGTGTCGACCTGCAGGTGCGGCGCGGTGAGACCCTCTCGATCGTGGGGGAGTCCGGCTCGGGCAAGTCCACCACCGCGCGCATGATCATGTGCCTGGAGCCGCCGACCAGCGGCACGGTCGAGTTCGACGGCATCGACACCGGCGCGCTGAAGGCCAAGGAGCTGCGGCTGCTGCGGCGGCGGTTCCAGATCGTGCACCAGAACCCCTACGCCTCGCTCAGCCCGCGGTTCACGCTGGCCGAGATCATCGAGGAACCGATGCGGGCGTTCGCGGCGGGCACCAAGACCGAGCGGCGGGAGCGGGCCGTCGAGCTGCTCGAACGCGTGGGACTGCCGGGCAATTACGCGACCCGGCGGGCCTCCGAGCTCTCGGGTGGCCAGCGGCAGCGCGTCGCGATCGCCCGGGCCCTGGCTCTGCGGCCCGACCTGGTCGTCTGCGACGAGCCGGTCTCCGCGCTCGACGTCACCGTGCAGGCGCAGGTGCTCGACCTGCTGGCCGAGCTGCAGGACGAGTTCGGCCTCAGCTACCTGTTCATCTCCCACGACCTGACCGTGGTGCGGGCCATCTCCGACCGGGTCGCGGTGATGCGCCGGGGTGAGGTCGTCGAGACCGGCGACTGCGAGCAGATCTTCACCGACCCGCAGCACGAGTACACCCGGACGCTCCTGAACGCGGTGCCCGCGTGAGCGCCGTCCCGGCTGATGCCGTCCCGTTGCTGCGCAGCATGATTCGGGCGGCCTGCGTCAACGACGGACGCGTCGAGTCGGGTCAGGAGATGCGGAACGTCGAGCTTCTGCTCGGATACCTGGGAGGACGGGAGACGCTCGAGTCGCTGGGCGTCGAGGTGCACGTGATCGAACCCCGGCCCGGGCGGGGCAATCTCGTGCTCCGCCTTCCCGGTTCGGTGGCCGGTGCGCCGTCCCTGGCCCTGGTCGGGCACCTCGACGTGGTGCCCGCGGACGCCGCGGCCTGGACGCACGACCCCTTCGGGGCCGAGCTGATCGCCGGGGAGATCTGGGGGCGCGGCGCGGTCGACATGCTGAGCCTGACCGCCTCGATGGCGGTCGCCTTCCGGATGGTCGCCGAGTCGGGCGTGCGCCCGGCCGGCGACCTGGTGCTGGCCGCCACCGCCGACGAGGAGGCCGGAAGTCGCTGGGGCATGGGCTGGCTCGTGGAACACCACCCGGACCTGGTGCTCACCGACCTGGCGGTCACCGAGTCGGGCGGCGGGCTGGTGCTCGGGCCCGCGGACGCCCGTCGGGTCACCGTCACGATCGGCCAGAAGGGCGCGGCGGGGCGTAAGATCGTGGTGCGCGGCGAGTCCGGGCACGGGTCCATGCCTTACGGGGTGAACAGCGGTACGTTGCTGGCGGCCGAGGTGGTCCGCCGGGTGGCGGGGCACCGGCCTGCGGCGGTGGTCGCTGCTGAGGGATGGTGGCCGGATCTGCTGGCCGCTCTCGGGTTCTCCCCGGCCTTGGTCGCGCGGCTGTGCGACTCCTCCACGGTTGACGACGCCTTGCCCGAGACCGGCGAATACGCCCGCGTCCTGCATGCTCTCAGCCACATGACCCTGTCCCCGAACGTGCTGCAGGCCGGGGCCAAGGTCAATGTGATCCCGGGGGAGGGCCGCGTCGAGATCGACGTGCGCCTGCTGCCCGGCCAGAGCGGCGCCGACACCGACGCCGAGCTGGAGGCCGCCCTCGACGGGCTGCCCGGCGTCACGGTCGAGAAGGGCCTGGAAGCACCGGCTCTGGTGACCGAAGCCACCGACCCGCTGTACCGGGCGATCGCCGCGGCCAGCGCCGAGGTCTACCCCGGCGCGGAGCCGCTGCCCCTGCTCACCCCGGGCGGCAACGACGCCCGGCACTACCTGTCCCGGGGCCGTCCCTGCTACGGCTTCGGCCTGTTCAGCCCCACTGTCGGGCTGGCCGACTTCCGCCGCCGTTTCCACGGAGACGACGAGCGGGTGGACGCGCAGTCCGTCGAACTGTGCGCCCGCACCTACGAGCGCGTCGTGCGCCTGCTCGGAACCGTCTAACCCCTCTCGAAGGAGAAATCCCTGTGTCCAGCCACGCCGACCCCTTCACCGCCCTCGCCGAGCACGCTCCGCAGATGTGGTGCCGATTCGGCGGTTTCAACCAGACCGTGCTCGAGGGCGACACCGCCATCGACAAGAAGACCAAGGAACTCATCGCGATCGGCGTGGCGCTGACCACCCAGTGCGACGGGTGCCTGGAGGCGCACTCCGCGGCCGCCGTCGCCGCCGGGGCCACGCCCGCCGAGCTCGCCGAGACCATCCACGTCGCCGCCGCCCTGCGCGCCGGCGGGGCGTTCGTGCACGGGATGCGCCACGTCATGCCGGCGATCTCGGCCGCGGCGCCGGAATGAGCGAGCTCGAGCCGTGGCAGTGGCCGGAGGAGGTCTGGCGGACGATCGTCGAGGAGGTCCGGGCCGGCCGGTCGCTGACCCCGGCCGCCTGGCCGGGCGGGGCGAAGGTCGCCGTGGCGATCTCGTTCGACTCCGACCACGAGACCCCGCTGCTGCGTGACAACCAGCAGACCCCCGGCACCCTGTCCACGGGCGAGTACGGGGCCCGCGTCGCGGTCCCCCGGCTGCTGCGGCTCCTCGACGAGAGCGGTGTGAAGGCCAGCTTCTTCGTGCCGGCGGTGTCGGCCCTGCTGCACCCGGGCGAGATCGACGCCTACACCGCGGCCGGGCACGAGATCGGCGTGCACGGCTGGATCCACGAACGCAACACCCTGCTGTCGTACGAGAACGAGCTCGACCTCATCGGCCGCAGCCTCGACACCCTCGAGCACCTGTCGGGCACGCGTCCGGCCGGGATCCGCACGCCGTCCTGGGACTTCTCACCCAGCACCCTGACCGTCGTGCGGGAACTGGGTTTCGCCTACGACTCCTCCCTGATGGCCGACGACGAGCCGTACGAGATCCTCGCCGCCGGCGAGCCGACCGGCCTGGTCGAGATCCCGGTCGAGTGGATCCGCGACGACGCCGTCTACTTCGGCATGTCCCGCTACGCCGGGCTGCGGCCCTACACCCCGCCGGCCGACGTGCTGGAGCTGTGGAAGCGCGAGTTCGACGGCGCCTACGCCGACGGCGGCCTGTTCCAGCTCACCATGCACCCCTCGATCATCGGGCACCGCTCGCGGATCTGGATCCTGCGCGAGCTGCTGTCCTACATCGCCGGCCACGACGGCGTCTGGACGGCCACGCACCAGCAGATCGCGGACGCGTGTCTCGGGAAGGACCGATCATGAGCAAGCACGCTGTCGTCACCGGCGCCGGCAACGGCCTGGGGGCCGCCGTCGCGAGAGGGCTGGGCGCCGCCGGGTACGACGTCACCGGGGTCGACCTGCGCCGCCCCGCCCTCGAGAAGGTGATGGACGAGATCGCCGGTGAGCACGGCGTCCGTACCCGCTCGCTGGTCGGTGACCTGGCCGACGAGGCCTTCGCGACCGACCTGGTCACCATGGCCTGGGCCCAGGCCCCGGTGGACGGGCTCGTCAACGCCGCCGGCATCTACCCCGCGATCCCGTTCCTGGAGATCGACGCGGCCGCCTGGAACCACGTGCAGGCCGTCAACGTGGTCGCGCCGCTGCTGGCCACCCAGCAGCTGGCCCGCCTCGCCGTCCCCGCCGGGCACACCCCGGCGGTCGTCAACATCACCTCCGGCGCCGCCAGCCGGGCCCGGCCCGGGACGTCGCACTACTCCACCTCCAAGGCCGCGCTGGTGATGCTGACCAAGTCCTCGGCGATCGAGTTGGGACCGGCCGGGATCCGCGTGAACGCCGTCGCCCCGGGCTTCTTCCCGGTCGCCAGCGAAGTCAACCCGATCAGCGAGGAGTACGCGGCGATCATGGCCGCGGCCGACGTGCTGCCCGGCGGCGCGCGCTCGTCCGACATCGCGCACGCCGTGGAGTTCCTGCTCAGCGACAAGGCCCGCTGGATCTCCGGGGCGGTCCTGCCCGTCGACGGCGCGACCTCCGTCGGCACCACGAAACTTCCCCAGCACTGGGCCGGTACGAGCGACTGGCAGAACACCCAGGAGGCCACCGCATGAACCCCCGCTACGTCATCATCGGCGCCGGCGCGATCGGCGGGACCGTCGGGCACGCCATGGTCGCGGCGGGCGAGAACGTCGTCCTCGTCGACACCGACGCCGCGCACGTCGAGGCCATCCGCTCCGGCGGGCTGCGCATCCGCGCCGTCGACGGCACCGACGACACCGTGAGGATTCCCGCGTACACGCCCGAGGACTACCCGGCCGACGCCCCGCCGGCCGACTTCGCCGTGGTCGCGACCAAGTCGCAGCACACCCGGACCGCCACGGAGTGGGCCGCCTCACGGCTGGCCCCGGACGGGCGGGTGGTGTCGCTGCAGAACGGCATCAACGAGCCGGTCATCGCCGAGATCGTCGGCGCCGGGCGGGTGATCAGCGCCTTCGTCAACATCTTCAGCGACTACCTGGAGCCCGGTGTGGTCTCCTTCGGGGGCACCGGCGCGCTGTCGGTCGGGATGCCCACGCTCAGCGCCCCGGACGCCTACGCCCTCGAGGTGGCCCGTGCCTTCCGCGCCTACGGGCCGGTGACCGCGTCCGCGAACGTCGGCGGATACCGTTTCGCCAAGCGTGGTTTCGGCGGGATCCTGGGCCTGACCTCGGTCGTGGACGCGCCGATGGCGCAGGTCGTCGACGCCCACCGCGACCTGGCCGCCGCCGTGGCCCGCGAGAGCACCGAGGTCGCCGTGCGCGCCGGGGTCGTGCTGGAGAGCTTCGACGGCTACGAGCCCTACGCCTTCCGCGCCGACGCCACCGACGCCGTGCGTGAGGCCGCGCTCGACCGTCTCGTCACCTATCTGACCGGGCAGCCGAAAGACCGCAGCGGCGGGTTCCGGGACATCGCCGTGCGCCGCCGCCCGACCGAGAAGAGCCTGATCGACGACGGGTACGCCGCGCTGGCGGCCGAGCACGGCGTCGACACCCGGATGTCCACGGCGGTCGGGCGGATGCTGGGCGAGCTGTCCGCCGGCACCCGGGAGTTCACCCCGGCCAACCTCGACGAGCTGCGCGCGATCCTGAACGCCTGAGCGGCTTTTCGAGACCTGATCGACCACGAGAGGAAATGCGCATGACCACGACGACCCTGACCCCGGAGAACCGCCTGCGCGACGCGGGCGCCGGGCTGCCCGAGCCGGCCGCGCCTCTGGCCAACTACGCGGCCGTGACCCGCACCGGCTCCCTGCTCTTCACCGCCGGGCAGCTGCCGGTGGCCGCGGGCGTGATGCTGGCCGAGGGCAAGGTCGGCACCTCCGTCACGCCCGAGCAGGCCGGCGCGTGCGCCCGGCAGGCGGCCCTGAACGCCCTGGCCGCGATCCGGGCCGAGGTCGGCGACCTGTCGAAGGTCGTGCGGGTGGTGAAGGTGGTGGTGTTCGTGGCCAGCGACCCGTCGTTCACCGGCCAGCCCGGGGTCGCCGACGCCGCCAGCGAGGTGATGAACCTGGCCTTCGGCGCGGCCGGGCGGCACTCGCGCAGTGCCGTCGGGGTGGCGGTCCTGCCCAAGGACGCGCCGGTCGAGGTGGAGGTCATCGTGGAGGTCGGCGAGGGGTGAGCCGAGGGCGCCGGGCCCGGTTCCCCTGACCGGGAACAGGGCCCGGCCCAGGGTTGACGCCGGGCCTGCGGAACGTCATTCTCAAAAACGCGGACAGTTGTCCGCGCCGCTGACAATGACGTCGGAGGAACCGCATGGCCCGCGCAGCAGCATCGTTCGAGAACGCCCCGGCCATCGTGCTGCGGGGCGGCACCGTGCTCACCCTCGACGACCGGCGCACGGTGCTCACCGGCGCCGACGTGCTCGTCGTGGGGGAGCGGATCGAGGCGATCGGCCCGCACCTGGAGGTGCCCGAGGGCACGGCCGAGGTGGACGCCACCGGCGGCATCGTGATGCCGGGCATGATCGACACCCACCGGCACATGTGGCAGAGCGCGATGCGGGGCTACGGCGCCGACTGGACCCTGACCCAGTACTTCGTCTGGAATTACCTCGAGCACGGCCGCAAGTTCCGGCCCCAGGACATCTACGCGGGCAACCTGCTCAGCGGGCTCGAGGCGCTCGAGGCCGGTGTGACCACCACCGTCGACTGGTCGCACAACCTGCAGACCGTCGAGCACGCCGAGGCCGCCGTCGACGCGCTGGAAGAGGTGCCGGGCCGGTTCGTGCTGGCCTACGGCAACATCCAGGCCGGGCCCTGGGAATGGACCGCCGCCCCCGAGTTCCGGGCGTTCGCCGAACGCCGGATGCACCGCGGCGACCTGCTCGGCCTCCAGCTCGCCTTCGACGTGACCGGCGACCCGGCCTTCCCCGAGCGGGCCGCGTTCGAGGTCGCGCGTGACCTGGGCGTCGCCGTCACCACACACGCCGGGGTCTGGGGCGCCACCAACGACAACGGCATCCGGCTCATGCACGAGAACGGTTTCATGACCCCGCAAACCGTGTACGTGCACGCCACCACCCTCAGCGACGACTCCTACCAGCGGATCGCGGCCACCGGCGGCAGCGCCTCGGTGGCGGCCGAGAGCGAGGCCAGCTGCGGGCAGGGCTACCCCTCCAGCTGGGCGCTGCGGCGCCACGGCATCCCGATCTCGCTGTCGATGGACACCAGCGTGTGGATGAGCGCCGACATCTTCACCGCCATGCGCCAGACCCTGGCCGCCGACCGCACCCGTGAGCACCACGAGGCCCACGCGGGCGGGGGGACCGTCACCCACCTGGGGGCCCGTACGGCGGACGTGGTCGGGTGGGCCACCCGTGGTGGGGCCCGGGCCCTCGGGAAGGACGACGTGCTGGGCAGTCTCGAGGTCGGCAAGAAGGCCGACGTGGTGCTGATCAAGAACGACGACTCGCCCGTCATGTTCCCCCTGCTCAACCCCTACGGGCACGTGGTCATGCAGGCCCAGCGCGGTGACGTGCACACCGTGCTCGTCAACGGCCGCGTGGTCAAGCACGAGCACCGGTTGGTCGGGGCGAATGTGGGACGCGCGAGGCGAGCCATCGAGGAGACCGTCGAGTACCTGCGGGCAGAGCTGGGCGAGGCCGCCTGGGCGGAGGGGATGAGCCCGCGGATCCCCGAGTCCAAGGTGCTCGACAACCCCTACACCTACACCGATTTCGCCGATGCCTCCACCCATCGGGCCGAAGCGTCGTGAGTGGGAACGCCGGGCCGCTGGCCGGCCTCCTGGTCGCGGACTTCTCCCGCATCCTGGCCGGCCCCTACGCCACCATGCTCCTGGCCGACCTGGGCGCCGACGTGGTCAAGGTCGAGGGCCGGGCCGGTGACGACACCCGCTCCTGGCGGCCGCCGGTGCGAGACGACGAGTCCACCTACTTCCTCGGCATCAACCGGGGCAAGCGCTCGATCGCGCTCGACCTGCGCGAGGCCGACGACGTGGCCGCCGCCCGCGAACTGGCCCGCCGCGCCGACGTCGTCATCGAGAACCTCCGGCCCGGCGGCATGGACAGGTTCGGGCTCGGCTACGACAGCGTCAGTGCCACCAATCCGGGCGTGATCTACGCGTCCATCAGCGGTTTCGGAACCGGTGCCGGGCGTGACGTGCCCGGCTACGACCTGATGGTGCAGGCCATGTCCGGCCTGATGAGCCTGACCGGTGACCCCGACGGCTCGCCCTACCGGGCCGGGATCTCGGTGTTCGACGTGATGGCCGGCAACCACGCCACGATCGGGATCCTCGCCGCCCTGCACCACCGCGACGCCACCGGCGCCGGGCAGCACGTCGAGGTCAACCTGCTGTCCTCGGCCCTGACCGGCCTGGTCAACCACAGCTCGGCCTGGGTCGCCGGTGGCACCGTGCCCTACCGGATGGGCAACGCGCACCCCAGCGTCTTCCCCTACGAGCCGATGCCCACCGCCGACGACGACCTGATCGTGGCGGCGGGCAACGACGCCCAGTTCCGCAAGCTCTGCGACGTTCTCGGGATCCCGGAGATCGCGCAGGACGAGCGCTTCGCCCGCAACGCCGACCGCACGCAGCGGCGCGAGGAACTGCGGCCGATCCTCGTCGAGCGCCTGAAGAGCGCCGGTGCCGTGGAGTGGTTCGACCGGCTGACCGCCGCCGGGGTGCCCAGCGGCCCGATCCAGACCATCGACGGCGGCTTCGCCATGGCCGAGCGCTTCGGCCTCGACCCGGTGGTCACCGTCGGCGAGGGCGAGCGGGCCGTGCCGACCACGCGTCACCCCATCCGCCTCTCGGCCACCCCCGCGGTCTACCGGCTGCCACCGCCACGCCTGGACGAACACGGCGACGAGGTGCGGGAATGGCTGCGGGAGAACGAATCATGAGCACGTACGAAACCGCTCTGGGCGCGTCGTCGCCGGAGAAGATCACCCTGCTCGGCGAGGACCTCGCACAGGACGTGATGGGCCAGGTCGGGTTCGGCGAGCTGGCGTTCTGGCTCGCGACCCAGCGGCGCCCGGCCCCGGGCCAGACCCGGGTGTTCGAGGCGGTGCTGGCGGCCCTGGCCGACCACGGTTTCACCCCGACCGCGATCGTCACCCGCCTGACCTACCTCTCGGCGCCCGACTCGGTGCAGGGCGCCCTCGCGGCCGGCCTGCTCGGCGGCGGGTCCCGGTTCCTCGGCGTCACCGAGGACTGCGGCCGGTTCCTGCACGAGGTTCTCACCGACGCCGGTGAGGCCCCCACCGACGAGGCCGGCTGGGACGAGCTGGCCGCGTCCACCGTTCGCGACCGGCGCGAAAGGCGACTCTTCGTGCCGGGACTGGGCCACCACGTCCACAAGCAAGGAGATCCTCGTACCCCTCGGCTCTTCCAGATCGCCCGGGAGGAGGGGCAGTTCGGCCCGCACCTGGAACTGTTCGCCGCGATCGGGCGCGTGCACCCCGAGATCCTCGGCAAGAAGCTGCCTCTGAACGGCGCGGGCGTGTGCGGGGCCGCGCTCGCCGACCTCGGCCTGCCGCTGGAACTGCTGCGCGGGTTCGCCCTGCTGGCCCGCACCGCCGGGCTGATCGGGCAACTGGCCGAGGAGCTGCGCCATCCCGTGGCCAACGACGTGTTCCTGTCGGTCGACCTCAACAACCGGCCCGTGCCCCCCGATCCGTACCGGCCCTGAGTCAGCCGCACTCCAGCCGCACTTCAGCCGTACGTCGCCCGCTATCAACGGAGATCCGCATGGCGCAGCTCGTCGCGGTCATCGCCTCGACGCATCACCCCTTCTACTACCGGGCCAGCACCGCCACCGGCCAGGACCGCCCCCCGTTCGCGGACGAGTGGGTCCGGAAGATCGAGGCGTTCCGCGCGACACTGACCCGGGCCCGTCCCGACGTGCTGGTCATGGTCGGCTCGGACCACTTCCATCAGCTCTGGCTCGACAACATGCCGCAGTTCCTCGTGGGCAAGGCCCCCACCTACGACGCGAACTGGTACAACGAGGAACGCGAGTTCGGGCTGCCCCGGATGGTTCTGCCCGGCCAGGAAGACCTTTCGGCGTACGTCCTGCGCGAGGGCCTGGACGCCGGGTTCGACCTGGCGTTCTCCAACGAGCTGCGTATCGACCACTCGATCACCTGCCCGATCATCACGCTGCGCCCGCAGGCCGATCTGCCGATCGTGCCGATCTACACCAACATCTTCGCGCCGCCGCTGCCGCAGCCCAGGCGTTTCGTGCAGCTGGGGCAGACGCTGCGGCAGCTGATCGAGAGCTGGCCCTCGCAGCAGCGGGTGGCGGTCATCGGCACCGGGCACCTCTCGCTCGAACTGGGCGGGCCGCGGCAGTTCGGGGCGCACGGGCCGGACCCGGAGTTCGACCGCAGGGCGGTGGAGTGGATCGGCACCGGCGACCTGGAGAAGGCCCTGGCCGAGGTGACGCTCGAGAGCCTGCACCTCCCGGGCAACGCCACCCACGGGTTCATGGACTTCATGCTGATGATGGGCATCGCCGGGGAGGGCAACCGCGCCGACCACGTGGACACGCTCGACCTGTTCCACACCATGGAGGCGTACTTCACCTGGTATCCGAACGGCCTGGACGGGGGCTCGTCGTGAGCAAGTACCTGCTGAACAAGTTCCTGTTCACCGTCGACCGCGACCCGGAGCTGGTGGAGCGCTACCGCGAGCAGCCCCGCGAGACCGTCACCTGGTGGGAGGCGCAGGAGGCGAACCGGCTGCTGAACTGCGTCACCGCGGAGGCCTCGACCTGGCTGGCGTTCGACGACACCGAACGCGAGGCGCTGGCCACGCACGACTACCCGGCGCTGTTCGACCTGGGCGCGCACCCGTTCCTGACCCTGACGCTGTTCATCGCCCTGTTCGAGCGTGATCACGACATGCCGCTGGGATTCCAGCTGGAGTACGCGTCACGGCTGGCCGACCGTACGCTGCCCTATCCGGACATCAGCACCTGAGCCGGTTCGACCTGGTTCCGGTTCGACTGGTTCCGGTGTGACGAGGAGAGGTGGAGATGGCGGGACGCGGGCAGAACCCGGACTTCGTGGAGGCCCTGGCGCGCGGCCTGGACGTGCTGACCTGCTTCGACGACACGAGGCGGGAGCTCAGCCTGGCCGAGGTGGCCGCGGCGACCGACCTGGCCCGGCCCACGGCCCGCCGTCTGCTGGTCACGCTGCAGGAGCTGGGGTACGTCCGGCTGCTGGCCAACGGGAGTTTCGCCCTCACCCCGCAGGTGCTGCGGCTGGGCACGGCGTACGCCAGCTCCCTCGGGCTGTGGGAGATGGCCCGCCCGCACCTGGAGGCCCTGGTCGCCCGCACCCACGAGTCCTC